>NZ_AMSG01000014.1 GCF_000300875.1 Galbibacter marinus
TATCGCATTAGCGTAGATGGGTAAGTTCACTACAATCGTGATTTTTATTGTATACAGTTTCATGATAAAGAAGTCGCTTGCGATGGACTTTTGTTTAACAATATTTTCCAAATGCCTGAGATAGCCTTGAATTTAAAGGAGGATAAAATTATAAAATCTGTGTTGTTGCATATGCTAGAAGAATTTGAGATCGAAGCCTCAACCCAAGAAGAAATGCTACGTATATATCTCAAACAAATCATTATTAGGGCTACTCGTTTATGGAAAAACCAAAATCTTGGGAATCTAGATAATGAATCGCCTCGCGAAATTGAATTTTTTAGGGAATTCAGCCGTCTAGTCGAGATCCATTACCGAACTAATCATTTAGTAGGTGACTATGCTGATATATTAGGGGTAGCCCCAAAAACATTAACCCATAAGTTTAAAAGGTTTGATCTTCCCTCACCAAATGAAGTAATCAAGGATCGCATTTTGCTAGAGGCAAAGCGTATGTTAATCCATACCAGTTTAAGTGCTAAAGAAATCGCTTATGATCTAGGGTATGAAGATCCTTCCTATTTTAATCGACTTTTTAGCAGGAAAATAGGAGATTCTCCAAATGTTTTTCGAAAAAAATACAACGAAGGGAAAAATGTGCCATTAGAATAGGATTATATCCATTTTTACAGGCTTACCGCTGACATATCTTTGTACTATCAAAATCAAATGATAGTTTAATTAAAAACATAATAGATATGAAACGTAAAGCACAAGCCGTTTGGAACGGAAGTATTAAAGAAGGAAACGGACATTTAACTACAGCCAGTACTGTTCTTAATCAAACACAATATTCTTTCAAAAGTCGTTTTGAGGATGGTATAGGAACCAATCCAGAAGAACTCTTAGCTGCAGCTCATGCAGGTTGTTTCACCATGAAACTAAGTTTGGATCTTACCCAAGCTGGTTATGAGGTTACAGAGCTTCGAACTAGTTCAACTATTACCTTGCTTGAAGGCAAAATTACCTTATCTGAATTAAATCTAGAAGCCTCTGTTGCTGGAATAGACGAGGCCACTTTTCAAAAAATGGCCAAAGAAGCAGAGGCTACCTGTCCTGTTAGCGGGGCATTCAACTTTGAAATTGTTCTTAATGCTCATTTAAAAAATTAATTATCAATCATTTAAATAAAAAAACTATGAAAACGTTATATAATACCGCAAAGGTTTTAATCACAGTACTAGTATTAACTATAAACACCAACGTCATGTCACAACAAGTCGAACCACGTCCTTTTAAAGGACAATTAGATCCCCAAATAAGTAAAGGAACCAAGGAATTTTTAGCCGCCTTAAATACCAGTGGTGGGGCGCCTTTAGAAACATTGTCACCAGAGAAGGCTAGAGGAGTGCTGGTCAGTGCACAAAAGTCAGTAGAAGTTGATTATTCTGGGATCGAAGAATCCCAGAGAGAGATCACTCATAAAGGCCAAACCCTTACCATTCATATTGTGAAACCTAAAGGGGCGAAAGAAAACCTTCCAGTTTTTATGTTCTTTCATGGGGGAGGATGGATTTTAGGAGACTACCCAACTCATAGAAGATTGGTCAGAGACCTTGTGGTATCTAGTGGTGCTGTTGCAGTTTTTCCTGATTACACGCCTTCTCCAGAGGCTCGTTATCCTGTAGCAATTCACCAGGCCTATGCTGCAACCGCATGGGTGGCAGCTTATGGAAATGAAATCGGTGTAGATGGTAAAAGACTAGCTGTTGTAGGCAACAGTGTAGGAGGAAATATGGCCGCTGTGGTTGCCTTATTAGCTAAAGATGAAAATGGACCCCAAATAAGGCAGCAAATATTGCTTTGGCCAGTAACGGATGCGAATTTTACTAGACCCTCATATACATTATACGCAAAGGAACGTTTTTTGACAACCTCCATGATGAAATGGATGTGGGATAATTACTTACCTGAGGCTAGTGATCGTAAAGAAATTTATGCCTCTCCATTCCAGGCAAGTCTGACCCAGTTAAGAGATCTGCCACCAGCACTTGTTCAATTGGCTGAAAATGATATTCTATATGATGAAGGTTTAGCATACGGTAGAAAATTAGATCAAGCAGGGGTGCCTACTACAATTACCACCTATAATGGAATGATCCACGACTTTGGGTTGTTAAATCCACTAGCCGAAGAGCCAGCGGCTAAAGTGGCACTATTACAAGCTGCTTCTGTTTTAAAAGATGCATTATTCAATCAAAAGAACTAAGCTTCTAATAGTTGAAGTTTGTTTAAAAAAAGGGAGGCTAGAAAATGGCTTTCCTTTTTTTTCGTAGAATAAGTTACCTTGCAGTAGTATTATAAAACAATTTGAAGTGTCCATTATTCTGAGAAAAAACCTTGAGAAATTTATCACCATTGATGGTAAAACCTTTGATGAAGTATTGCAGTATTTTAATCGAAGGATCATTAAAAAGAAGCAAAACATCATGGAAGAAGGTGATTATTGTTCAGATCAGTATTTTGTAGAACAAGGATGTCTTAGAAAGTTCTTTATGAAAGAAAATGGCATAGAACAGACTACAGAATTTGCTTTGGAACAGTGGTGGTTGACTGATACTTTTGCTTTTGAAAGAAGGCTGCCAACTACTTTTTTTATTCAAGCTGTGGAGCCGACAACTATACTACACATCAATCACGATCAAAGAGAAGCGCTTTTAAAAAAGCATCCTATAATGGAACGGTATTTTAGAATGGTATACCAAAGGTCCTATGCAGCATCGGAGAGGAGGATACGGTATTTGTATGAGTTTACAAGGGAAGAATTGTACTTTCATTTTGAGGCACATTATCCTGAGTTTGTTCAGCGGATCCCGCAATATTTGTTAGCCTCTTTTTTAGGATTTACGCCAGAATACTTAAGCGAAATACGTAGTAAAAACCGTTCTTAAACCAGTTTAAGATTATTGTCATCCTTGTTTTTGATCTTTGCTTTAAATTAGAAAAATATAAAACAATGGAAAAACGTATTAGCATTCACAATTTGGAGCCAAAGGCTTATAAGGCCCTGATAGGATTGGAAGAGTACCTTTCAAATACAGATATTTCTTTAACTCTAAAACAGCTTATTAAAATCAGAAGCTCACAAATTAACAACTGTGCGTTCTGTATCAATATGCATACAAAAGAGGCATTGGCAAATGGAGAAACCCAAAGGCGTATTTTTCTTTTAAGCGCCTGGAGAGAGGCGTTGGATTTTTACACTGATCAGGAAAAGGTGGTCATTGAGATGACCGAAGAAATTACCTTGATTCATCAGCATGGATTGCGAAGTGAAACATATCAAAAAGCCCTGAAGGTTTTTAATGAGAACCAGATTGCTCAAATTATTATGGCTATTATTACAATTAACACTTGGAATAGAATTGCCGTTAGTACACATAAGCCGATTGTCGATTGATATTGTTATTTTTTCTAGCGTGAATATGTCTTAAATTTGGGCATGGAAAGCCCATTGCCTATAAGGAAAATTATTCATGTTGATATGGATGCATTTTATGCATCTGTGGAGCAATTGGATTTCCCTGAGCTCAGAGGAAAAGCACTAGCAGTTGGAGGGAATGAAGTTAGAGGAGTTGTCTCAGCAGCAAGTTATCAGGCGCGCGCCTTCGGTGTTCGTTCTGCCATGAGTGGGGTTTTGGCTAAACGCCTGTGTCCAGAACTTATTTTTGTTCCCCCAAGATTTGATCGGTATCGCGAAATTTCCATGAAGATACGAGCGATCTTTTTGGAGTATACAGATCTTGTCGAGCCACTCTCTTTGGATGAGGCATACTTGGATGTTACTGAAAACAAAAAAGGAAACCCATCTGCTACCTTGATTGCTTCACAAATAAGAGAGCGCATTTTTCAACAAACTGGGCTGAGGTGTTCCGCAGGAATTTCAATCAATAAGTTTGTGGCTAAAATTGCCAGTGATTACAACAAACCCAATGGTCAAAAAACAGTAGAACCTGATGAGGTTATTCCATTTTTAGAAGCTCTGGATATTCGTAAATTTTACGGTGTTGGAAAGGTTACTGCTCAGAAAATGTATCAGCTCGGTATCTTCACAGGTTTAGATTTAAAGAAAAAACCCATCGAATTTTTAAATGAACATTTTGGGAAAAGTGGTAGTCTGTACTATAATGTAGTACGCGGGATTCACAATAGCCCTGTGAAACCAGACAGGGTTCCAAAATCTGTAGGTGCCGAGCGCACATTTACTGAAAATCTTAGTAGCGAGGTCTTTATGCTCGAGCGACTTGAACACCTAAGTGTCGAACTCGAGCAACGACTTCGAAAAAATAAGGTGGCGGGAAAGACCATCACCCTTAAAATTAAGTACAGTGACTTTAGCCTTCAGACTAGAAGTAAGACGTTGGATTTCTATATCTCAGATAAGAGTTTGATTTTAGATACTGCCACCGAGTTGCTTTATCAAGAAAAACTTCATAACTCTGTTCGGCTTTTAGGAATATCATTGGGGAATCTAAATACTGATGCACCAGAAATACCTGTACAAACTAAAAAATCCCTATCCGTTCAGTTGAAATTTAAGTTTTAATTCAAGTCCGGCTAATCACTTATCAACTCAATAATGATGGGCTTTGAAATATAATCAAAACTTGGACTTTCAAATCGCTCTCAATTAATTGGAATTTAGTAATTTTGCCAACTTTAATACCGTAAATACAACACTGTTTTAAGTGATTTGCGATTGAGAATGAATATTAATGTTATGCCGATAATCCGCATGGTGTTATTGACAATCTAACCCTTTTATAATGAAGTTTAGAGAATATAATGGACTGAATTTACCTGAGACTGCAGAAGAAATTTTAAAGTTTTGGGAAAAACAAAATATTTTTGAAAAAAGCATCAGTAGTAGAGATGACAACAAACCATTTGTTTTTTATGAAGGACCACCTTCTGCCAATGGTTTGCCTGGGATTCATCATGTCATGGCTCGTGCGATCAAAGATATTTTTTGTCGGTACAAAACACAAAAGGGATATCAAGTCGAACGTAAAGCTGGTTGGGACACACATGGGCTACCTATAGAATTAGGGGTAGAAAAGGAACTCGGTATAACAAAAGAGGATATTGGAACAAAGATATCGGTAGAGGATTATAACAAAGCCTGTAAAACGGCGGTAATGCGCTATACTGATATTTGGAATGATATGACCAAAAAGATCGGTTATTGGGTAGATACCAATGAGCCTTATATCACCTACAAATCCAAATATATGGAGAGTGTGTGGTGGTTGTTGAAACAAATCTACGACAAGGGTCTAATGTACAAGGGATATACCATTCAGCCATATTCACCTAAGGCTGGAACAGGTCTGAGTTCTCACGAACTTAACCAACCTGGTACCTATCAGGATGTAACCGATACAACTGTAGTGGCTCAATTTAAAGCGAATCAGGAAAGTTTGCCTGACTTTTTAAAAGGTCATGGAACGGTACATTTTTTAGCTTGGACGACGACGCCTTGGACCCTGCCTTCTAATACGGCGCTGACCGTTGGTGCAAAGATTGATTATGTTCTTGTTAAGACATACAATCAATATACCTTTGAGCCTATCAATGTGGTATTAGCGAAGCCTCTATTAGGCAAACTATTTAGTGGCAAGTTTGTACAGGTCGATGACCAGGAAGCTTTAGAGAGTTACAAAGAAAATGATAAAAAGATTCCTTATTTGCTTGTTGCACAGGGTAAAGGTGCTGATTTAGTTGGTGCAACTTATGAGCAATTATTGAATTACGCATTGCCTTATCAGAATCCTGAAAATGCCTTTAGAATTATTGCTGGAGATTTTGTAACCACCGAGGATGGTACTGGTATAGTACATACGGCTCCTACATTTGGTGCAGATGATGCTAAGGTAGCCAAAGAGGCTACTCCTGAGGTTCCACCGATGTTGGTTTTAGATGAAAATGACAACCCTGTTCCGCTTGTTGATCTACAAGGTAGATTTAGAGCTGAACTTGAAGAAATCGGAGGGAAGTATGTAAAGAATGAGTACTATGACTCCTTAGAGGTCCCAGATCGCTCTGTGGATGTTGAAATCGCCATAAAATTAAAAGAAGAAAATAAAGCCTTTAAGGTTGAAAAATATGTGCATAGCTACCCACATTGCTGGCGTACAGATAAACCAGTGTTGTACTATCCGTTAGATTCGTGGTTTATCAAAGTGACCCAGATAAAAGATCGCATGTATGAATTGAATAAAGAAATTAATTGGAAGCCGAAAGCTACAGGAGAAGGAAGGTTTGGAAATTGGTTGCAAAATGCCAATGATTGGAACTTATCTCGATCTAGGTTTTGGGGGATTCCTCTACCAATTTGGCGAACCGAGGATGGCAAACAAGAGGTAATCATAGGATCACTTGAGGAATTAAAAGCCGAAATGGCCAAAGCTGTAAAAGCGGGAGTAATGGCGGCTGATATATTCGAAGAATTTGTAGTTGGTGATATGAGTGAGGACAACTATGAAAAGGTGGACTTACATAAAAATGTGGTTGATAAAATCGTATTGGTTTCCTCAACAGGGGAGCCTATGCATAGAGAATCGGATTTGGTCGATGTATGGTTTGATTCAGGTTCCATGCCATATGCACAGTGGCACTATCCTTTTGAAAATAAAGAAAAGATCGATAGCGGTGAGGCTTACCCAGCGGATTATATCGCGGAAGGGGTGGATCAAACACGAGGATGGTTTTACACCCTTCACGCTATTGGAACCATGGTATTTGACTCGGTAGCTTATAAAAATGTAGTGTCTAACGGACTTGTTTTAGATAAGAACGGTGTGAAGATGTCTAAGCGATTAGGAAATGCCGTGGATCCGTTTAAAACATTAGAGGAGTTTGGTCCAGATGCAACACGTTGGTATATGATTTCCAATGCGAACCCTTGGGATAATTTGAAATTTAATTCTGAAGGTGTTGCCGAGGTTAGACGGAAGTTTTTCGGTACGTTATACAATACTTATTCGTTCTTTAGCTTATATGCCAATATTGATAAATTCAGCTATAAAGAAGCGGATATAGCAATAGAAGATCGTCCTGAAATAGATCGTTGGATCCTTTCTGAATTAAATTCCTTGATCCAAACCGTGGATCAGGCTTATGAAGATTATGAACCTACACGGGCTGCTAGAGCTATTTCCGACTTTGTTCAAGAGAACTTGAGTAACTGGTATGTTCGCCTTAGTAGAAGGCGATTCTGGAAAGGGGAGTACGGACAGGACAAGATAAGTGCTTATCAGACGTTATACAATTGTTTAGTGACTGTGGCAAAGCTTTCAGCGCCGATTGCGCCATTTTATATGGATCAATTGTATAAGGATTTAATGTCGGTTACATCTAAAGAAACAGCTGAAAGTGTGCATTTGGCTGATTTCCCAGTTTTTGTCGACAACTTTGTTGATAAATCCTTAGAAAGCAAAATGGAGAAAGCTCAAGTGATCTCATCACTGGTATTATCCTTGCGAAAAAAGGAAATGATAAAAGTACGTCAACCCTTGCAAAAGGTAATGATTCCAGTGCTTGACCAGAATCAACGTGATGAAATTAAGGGAGTTGAAGACCTGATTAAATCAGAAGTGAACGTTAAAGAAATTAGCTTAATCGATGATGCATCAGGGATACTAATCAAACAAATAAAGCCTAATTTTAAGGTGTTAGGCCCACGCTTTGGCAAGGATATGAAGTTGATTTCTAGTGAGATAGCTAAATTAGGCCAAGCTGATATCCAGAAAATGGAGCGCCTTGGTGAAATTAATATGGTTATTAACGGAAAAGATGTAACTTTAGGAATTGATGAGGTTGAAATTTCATCACAAGACATTGAGGGTTGGTTAGTAGCCAGTTCAGGTGCGATAACTGTAGCTTTAGATGTTACTATTACCGAAGAATTGCGTAACGAAGGTGTAGCTAGAGAATTAGTGAACAGAATTCAAAATTTACGTAAAGATTCAGGCTTTGATGTAACAGATAAAATAGATGTAAAGCTCCAAAAGGACGGTTTTGTGGAAAAGGCTGTAGAGGACAACATAATGTACATTAAAACAGAAACACTGACAGCACAACTGTATTTTGAAGATCATCTAGAAGAAGGTGCAGAAATTGCCTTTGATCAGGTGAATACCAAGTTAATTATTCAAAAACACAAGTAAGATGGAAACAGATGTAAAAGAAAGATACTCTGATAAAGATTTAGCAGAATTTAAAGCGCTTATTGAAGCTAAGATAGAAAAGGCTTATCAGGATTTGGAACTTCTGAAAAGTGCTTACAAGAATGACGGAAATAATGGTACTGATGATACCTCTCCTACATTTAAAGCCTTCGAAGAAGGTTCTGAAACGATGAGTAGAGAGGCGAACACCCAGTTGGCATTAAGACAGGAAAAATTCATTCGGGATCTTAAAAATGCCTTAGTTCGTATTGAAAACAAGACTTATGGTATTTGTAGAGTAACAGGTAAGTTGATCAATAAAGAGCGTCTTAAATTAGTGCCACACGCTACACTGAGTATTGAAGCAAAGAATATGCAATAGGTGGATAAAGAAAATATTAACTTCAGGATAAAATAAGAAAAACGCTTCTCATCAAGGCGTTTTTCTTATTTCAATCCCTTTTCAGTAAGCGACAACAAAACAATTAGAATGACGTCTATTATGAAGCCTCATCACTAATCCACTGTCGTTTTTAGCCCAATTAAAAGAGTGGTAAATAATTAAGGTTGAATTAAGAATAATATCCTTATTTTTATCAACTTTTAAATATAGTTTCCAAAAAGCATGTCGTTAAGAAAAGCATCAATAATTATCGTTCTGGTTTTACTAATAGACCAGATTTCCAAGGTTTATATCAAAACTAATTTCGTTTTGGGGGAGTTTGTAGAGGTTTTCAGCTGGTTTAAAATTCTTTTTATAGAAAATGAAGGTGCTGCTTGGGGAACTAAAATTAGTGACATTATTCCATTTGTTTCCGATGAGGCTGGAAAGCTTTCTCTTACCATATTTCGTTTAATAGCCATATGTGGAATTGGTTATTGGCTTTATTCTTCCATTAAAAATGGGGGGACAAAAACCTTGATTTGGGCTCAGGCATTAATTTTTGCTGGTGCATTAGGTAATATCATTGATTCGGTATTTTATGGACTTATTTTTGATGAGAGCTATGGACAGGTTGCAACACTGTTCAGTGATAACCCATACAGCAGCTTGTTTCACGGGAGAGTAGTGGATATGTTATACTTTCCACTTATTGACACATTTTGGCCAGAATGGGTGCCTTGGTTAGGAGGAAAGTCACTTAGGTTCTTTGAGCCGGTATTCAACATTGCTGATACGGCCATTAGCACTGGTGTAGGGATTTTACTTGTATTTAATAAAAAGGCCTTCCCTTCAGAAGAATAGAAGATATTACTAAAATTTTAAGACACCTTGTGGGGTGATACAATAGTCTAGCGGAATATCATGTGGATTAACATCTGATATTTGATCTTCTGCTGGGAAAAAGGACAAACCTACCTTAAGGGTCTCTGGCTTACATTGTGCTAAAAATCTATCGTAAAACCCTTTGCCATAACCGATGCGATTTCCCTTTTTATCATAGACCAATAGTGGGATGAATACAACCTCTACTTGATTGGCAGGAATTTGTATGCCTTGCTGAGGTTCTGGAATTCCATAGGCGTTCAGTTTAATTACTGTACTATCAGTAAGCAGGTAATGCGTAAGAGTTCCTAATTTGAAATCACTTTTAGAAAGCAAGACATTTTTATCCTTACCCTGTAAAACGCTCAAGAGAAAATCAGTATTAACCTCCTTTTGGCTTTGAATACTTAAAAAAATATGATAATTCTGGTAATCCCAGAGCTTGTTAAGCTTTAATGCGTGGTTCGAAATATCGATGCTGTATTGCTCTATTTGATCCTGGGTGAGCTGTGCTCGTTTACCTTTGTATAATTTACGAAGTTCTGCTTTGCGCATTTTATACTTTTTCAAACATCTCTTCAAGCTCACCAAGTGAAATTGGTTTTACCCAATAATCCGAAACCTCTTCGAATTCCTTTGCGCGCTGAATGTCATCTGGGTTAATTGATGAGCTGACTACATATAGAGTTATCGGACGCTCCATCTTTGATTTTATCTTCACAAACTCTTCTAGAAATTGCCATCCGTCCATCACTGGCATGTTTAAGTCCAGTAATATAACTTGTGGGATTTTTTCTTTTTCAGGTTGGTCGAATATATCTTTGAAATAAGTAAATGCTTCACTGCCATTTTCAAAGACCAAAAACTCCTTACATAACTTTTTGATATCCAATAAACGGGATAACATTTTTACGTAAAGCTTGTCATCATCAATAATACAGGCTAGGTCAATTTTATGATTCATTTGTATTAAGTTAGGGGTACTTTAATAGTGGACAATTAGTAAGATTTTATCTTAACATTTCCCGCCAGATCCTGTTGTTTTAGAGGTTGTACTTTAATTCAAATACAACCGCAATTGCAATAATCCTTTCGCCCGTATGTCCTTTACGAGCTTTTGATCTCCATTAACTGGCTATGCAATGATACAAAAATTTTAAGTTACAATCCATCTTATGACCGTGATATTGTTGTTTTCCGTATCGGTGACTAGCTGTAAAGACGGCTTTAGACATACTTCCTTTTAAGTGGGTTCAACTCGCATAGGTCTTTGGTGGTGTTTAGAAGAATGCTGATTTTAAGAATTCCACCAATCCATTTAATTTAATTGATTATTGAAGTATCTTTGTGTTGAAAACTCAGAGTTGATGACCAAAGCGCCTATTGATATACAACTTCAGACTCTACCTGACAACCCTGGGATTTACCAGTTTTTAGATAAGGATGGTAAAATCATATACGTTGGAAAGGCTAAAAATTTAAAAAAAAGGGTTTCCTCTTATTTTCGTCAACACCATGATAATGGTAAGACTAGAGTATTAGTAAAAAAGATTCACCGTATTGATCATATTGTTGTTCCCACGGAGACCGATGCGCTATTACTTGAAAATAATCTGATTAAAAAATATCAGCCTCGGTATAATGTACTTTTAAAAGATGATAAGACCTATCCTTGGATTTGCATTAAAAACGAGCGTTTTCCAAGGATATTTACAACTCGAAACCTCATTAAAGACGGCTCCGAATATTTTGGGCCATATACTAGTATGAGGACAGTCCGTACTTTACTCGATCTCATTAAGGACCTCTATAAAATTCGCACCTGTTCTTATGATCTTTCCAAAGAAAAGATTGATCAAGGTCGCTATAAGGTATGCTTGGAATACCACCTTGGAAATTGTCTGGGGCCTTGTGAAGGGTATCAGAGTCACAAGGAGTATCAAGATCAGATTACGGCAGTTAGAGAAATCCTAAAAGGAAATTTTAAAGATTCGATCTACCGGTTTAAAGACAAAATGAATTCCTTAGCCATAGAGATGAAGTTTGAAGAAGCTCAGGAGTTTAAAGAAAAAATAGAAATTCTAGAAAATTATCAATCCAAATCTACCGTTGTAAACCCTAAAATCAACAACGTGGATGTTTTTTCTGTAGTAAGTGACCAGGAATACGGTTATGTTAATTTTTTACAAATATCCTTTGGATCCATTATCAGGGCACATACCATTGAGATGAAAAAGAAGCTCGAGGAAAGTGATCGAGAGCTATTAGAACTCGCTATTACCGAATTGCGGTCGCGATTCAATTCTTTGTCAAAAGAAATTCTTGTTCCTTTTCAGGTCGATGTGGTGAAAGATGTTAAGGTGAGCGTACCCAAATTAGGAGATAAGAAACGGATTTTGGAACTCTCAGAGCGCAATGCGAAGTTATATCGCCAAGAACGTTTTAAACAATTAAAAATTACCGATCCTGATCGCCACGTGAATAGGATTATGGCGCAAATGAAGAAAGACCTTCGCCTAAATGTGGAGCCACGACATATCGAGTGTTTTGATAATTCAAATATTCAAGGAACCAATCCTGTGGCTGCTTGTGTTGTGTTTAAAGATGGAAAACCAAGTAAAAAAGATTATCGACATTTTAATATTAAAACTGTAGAAGGCCCAGATGATTTTGCCTCTATGGAAGAGGTGGTACATAGACGTTATAAACGACTTATTGATCAGGCAGATCCATTGCCTCAATTGATTGTTATTGATGGAGGTAAAGGACAGTTGTCCTCTGCTTTAAAAAGTTTAGATCGCTTGGGACTTAGGAATAAAATTGCTATTATTGGAATTGCAAAACGTCTGGAAGAAATATATTATCCAGGCGATTCTATTCCCCTATACCTAGACAAGAAATCTGAAACACTTAAAATTATTCAGCAACTTAGAAATGAAGCCCATAGATTTGGTATTACATTTCATCGTCAAAAAAGAAGTAAGTCAGCGATAAGTTCTGAACTTTTGCAAATAAAAGGAATAGGAGAAAAGACAGCCACCCAGCTGTTAAAAAAGTTTAAATCCGTCAAACGAATAAAAGAGGCCACCAAAAAAGAAATTAGTGAACAGGTAGGAGCAGCAAAGGCTGAAATCATATATAAAGCATTACAAAAAACATAGAACCTATGAGTATCCGAAAAAATATATTCCTTATCATGTTTTTAAGCTTGATCTGTATGTTTTCCAGCTTTGGGCAAAAGCACAATCCCGATGACCCTAAGGTTGGATTGGTTTTAAGTGGAGGGGGCGCAAAAGGGCTTGCTCATATTGGTGCATTAAAGGCGATCGAGGAAGCAGGAATTCGTGTGGATTATATAGGAGGAACAAGTATGGGAGCCATTGTAGGGTCTTTATATGCTGCTGGTTATTCTGCCAAGCAATTAGATTCTATTTTTAGGGTTACCAATTTTGATATCCTCTTACAGGATCACATTCCGCGAAGTTCCATGTCATTTTACGAAAAGCGCAATTATGAAACCTACATAGGAGCCTTACCTTTCAATGATTTTAAAGTATCCCTTCCTACTTCGCTCTCAAAAGGACAAAATCTTTACAACCTTTTGACAAAATTGTTTTTTAATGTCGAAGGGATAAATGATTTTAATAAACTGCCTATACCTTTCTTCTGCATGGCTACTGATGTAGAGACGGGAGATCCTATTAAAATTGATCAAGGATATCTTCCAAAAGCTGTGGCGGCAAGTGCAGCAATCCCTTCGTTTTTTGAGCCAGTTCCTTATCAAGACAGACTTCTAGTGGACGGAGGAGTGGTGAATAATTACCCAGTCGATGAGGTTATTGAAATGGGAGCTGATATTATCATTGGTGTGGACGTACAGGATTCGTTACTTGAAAGAGATAAGTTAAAATCCGCTGCGGATGTCTTGGTGCAAATCAATTATTACAACACCATCAACGCCATGCCTGAGAAGTTGAAAAAAACCGATGTACATATCAAGCCAGACATTACTGCTTTTGACATATTATCCTTTGGTAAAGGAGTTGAAATTATGCAAAGTGGTTATCAGGCCGCAGTCGATCAGCTAAGCACCCTAGATAGTATTGCTGAATTACAGATTTTAAAACCAAAGCCAAGAAGACCGGAAAGAGTCAAAGATAGTTTCCTTATAAACAAATTGGTCTTCGAAGGAAATGATAAATACACCAGAGCCTACTTAAAAGGAAAGCTTAGGTATACCACCGAGCAGTACACCACCTTTGAAGAAATCGGGACAGGAATGAGTAATTTGGCAGCGACCGATAACTTTAGAAGTGTACGCTATGAATTTCATCCTATGGATAAGGGGTATGAAATGGTGGTTCCTGTAGTGGAAACCAAAAATGACATGCTGTTAAAGTTTGGTCTACATTACGATGGACTGTACAAAACTGCAGGACTGATAAATCTCACGCGGAAACATTTACTTTTTGATGATGATGTCGCCTATTTTGACTTCATATTAGGAGATAACATTCGTTATAATTTTCATTATTACCTTGACAAGGGGTTTTATTGGAGTTACGGAATAAAGTCAAGGCTTAATACTTTCGATAAAGACGTGAATTTTAGGATGATGAATGAAGATTTGGAACTTTTGTATCCTGATATCAATCGTTTGGATATTGAGATGCTCGATCTGACCAACCAAATATATATGCAAACTGTATGGAAGGAAGAGTTTACCTTAGGTGTTGGATTGGAGCACAAACTTATAGAAATTGATTCTAAAACCGTAGCCGAAGAAGGCGGAGATGAGATCGAATTAGAAAGAGGAAATTTCTTTAGCACCTATGGTTATGTGCGATTTGATAGCCTTGATGATAAATACTTTCCAACCCATGGTTTTCTTTTCGAGGGTGATTTTCATTGGATTGTTATGGAGAGTGGTTATAAAGGAGACTTTTCACCCTTTTCTATAGCAAAAGCAAAAATGGGTTTTGCTACACCTATTACCCATAACTTATCTTTCGATCTGTTTACAGAAGGAGGGTTTCATTTGGGAAATTCGGAAGTGGAATCTCTAAGGTTTATCCTAGGGGGATGGGGAAATGACTTTATCAATAACTTTACATCATTTCTTGGGTATGATTATATGAGCTTTGGTGGGAACGGTTATGTGAAAGCAACTTTTAATGCAGATTGGGAGTTTTTTAAAAATAATCACATAAATGTGACGGCCAACTTTGCCAATGCAGGTAATGATATATTCGAGTCAGGTGAATGGTTCACTCTTCCAGACTATACGGGGTATTCGGTGGGTTATGGCTATGAATCAATTATCGGCCCTATACAAGCCAAGTTTAACTGGTCTCCAGAGATGAATGAAAAATTCTTAACATTTAGCGTCGGATATTGGTTTTAAGATAATTTTTGATGTAATCTTGGTAAATTATTACGACATTTGTAATAATTCAAACGTTTGCGTTATGCCTTTTTATCATAAATTAGGGGAAATACCACATAAGCGTCATACTGCCTTTAGAAAGCAAGATGGTAATTTATATTATGAGCAGCTTTTTGGAACTGTTGGATTTGAGGGTATGTCTTCAGTTTTATACCATATCCACCGGCCAACACAGGTTATAACAATTGGTGCTCCAGTTGATGTAGCGCCAAAGATTGCTGTTAAAAATAATATTAAATCCTATTGTTTTCACGGATTTAAGATAAAGTCTGAAGATGATTATCTCAAAAGTAGGACGCCTATACTTACCAACGCTAACTGTACAATTGAATTAGCAGCTCCAAAAAAATCTACAGAAGATTACTTTTATAAGAATGCCGATGCCGATGAATTAATTTTCATTCATAAGGGTAAAGGGAAGTTAAGAACACAGTTGGGTAACCTTGATTTTGGTTACGGAGATTACTTGGTTATTCCCAGAGGTGTTATCTATAAGATAGACTTTGAAACGCAAGAAAATAGGTTGTTTATCGTGGAGTCCAATCGTCCTATATATACTCCGAAGCGCTATCGAAATTGGTTTGGTCAATTACTAGAGCACTCTCCATATTGCGAAAGAGATATACGTAGACCTTATGAATTAGAGCACTATGATCAAAAAGGTGATTTTACCATAAAAATTAAAAAAGAGCAATCCTTATTTGATGTGGTCTATGCAACACATCCCTTCGATGTAGTAGGCTATGATGGTTATAATTTCCCCTATGCATTGAGTATTCATGACTTTGAGCCTATTACAGGGAGGATTCATCAACCGCCTCCTGTTCATCAGACTTTCGAAACGGATGCTTTTGTGGTGTGCAGTTTTGTTCCTAGATTATATGATTACCATCCAGAATCCGTACCTGCACCTTACAATCATAGCAATATAGACTCTGATGAGGTTTTGTATTATGTGGATGGTGATTTTATGAGTAGAAATCATATTGAGAAAGGTTATATTTCTTTACACCCAGCTGGGATACCGCATGGGCCTCACCCTGGGGCAGTTGAACGCAGTATTGGAGTAAAAGAAACCCAAGAATTGGCCGTAATGGTAGATACCTTTGCGCCGCTACGTGTAACAGAACAAGCGATAGAAATCTCCGATGGGACCTATCACAAATCATGGTTGGAATAATGGTGGTGAATTTTGATCAAGCAATAGGGGAGCATCTTAGAGCGATGTGGTAATGAGGTTCTGTAGTGATTAGCGATTGGAATATTTTTTAACCATTTAAACTTAATTGAAATGTCAACTGATTCAACGTCTTTAAAATTAAAAAAGGAAATAGAAGAGGCTGCTGACTTTTTGCCACTTCTTGGAACTGACTATATAGAATTATATGTGGGCAACGCTAAACAGTCTGCCTTATATTATCAAGCAGCTTGGGGTTTTCAGCCCTTAGCATTCTCTGGATTAGAGACTGGAAATAAGCAGAGCGCTTCTTATGTGCTTGTCCAAGATAAAATACGATTGGTTTTAACATCCCCCTTAAAGGAGGGTGGACCAATTAATCGACATATCGATAAACATGGGGATGGAGTCAAAGTGGTAGCACTTTGGGTTGATGATGCTAGAAAGAGCTATCAGGAAACTGTAAAAAGAGGCGCGCGAAGTTATATGGAGCCTAAGAGTATTGAGGATGAGAATGGAGAAGTGGTCCTCTCAGGAATTCATACCTACGGAGAAACGGTACATGTATTTGTAGAGCGAAAAAATTATCACGGCGCTTTTATGCCTGGATTTAAACCTTGGAATCCAGCCTATCAGCCTGAAGGTACGGGCCTGAAATACATTGATCATATGGTTGGAAATGTCGGATGGAATGAAATGGGGAAATGGTGTGAATTTTACGCTCATGTAATGGGGTTTGCACAATTAGTTTCTTTTGATGACAAAGATATCTCAACAGATTATACGGCCTTAATGAGTAAGGTGATGAGTAATGGGAATGGTCGGATAAAATTCCCTATTAACGAACCTGCAGAAGGGAAGAAGAAATCTCAGATTGAAGAGTATATAGAATTTTACAACGGAGCTGGGGTACAACATGTGGCTTTGGCTACTGATAATATTATTGAAACGGTTAAAAAGCTTCAACAACGAGGAGTGGAATTTTTAAAGGTCCCCTCAACTTATTACGATACAGTTTTGGATAGAGTGGGGCAGATTGATGAAGATTTAGAACCCTTAAAAGAATTAGGAATCCTCATTGATCGGGATGACGAAGGATACCTATTACAGCTTTTTACCAAGCCTGTTTTAGATCGGCCAACTATGTTTTTTGAAATAATTCAGAGAAAAGGTGCGAAATCTTTTGGAAAAGGAAATTTTAAAGCCCTTTTTGAAGCAATCGAAAGGGAACAAAAGTTGCGAGGTACATTATAAACAAGCTTTATTATTGATAATTCGGTAAATAGAAACGAAACAAATTGAATTCTTAGTGTTAAAAAAGTTAAACTTAATTAATGTGCTTGTATAAGCTAACTTATGTATTAACTTTGCGCTCGCAAATGGGGTGGTGCCCATTGCAGACTTTAAGTAAAGTTTTCATAATTTAAAGTTTTGGTTGGTTAATGAAAAAAACTCGGCTTCGGCCGAGTTTTTTGCTATGGGACTAATTTAACTTTTTTGGAATAGTAATTGATATTTCTAGTAAAGTAACTCGTAATGTAATTGATTTTGTTATTTTTACGGTAATAATTAAAACTATGAGGAAGTTTTTATTAGCCCTAATTGTGTTTTGGCTTTCTGCATTCGCTAGCCAAAGCACTGACTATGAAACGGCCAGCGCTTTTCAGGGCGGTGAATGGTTCAAGTTTAGGATCCATTATGGCTGGTTTAATGCCAGTTATGCTACCCTTGAAGTAAGAGATGAAATCCTTAATGGGAAGGAGGTTTTTCACGTCATTGGGCATGGGAGAACTACTGGACTAGCTAGTGTGTTTTTTAAGGTAGATGATAATTACGAAAGTTATTTCGACAAAAGGACTGGGCAACCCTATAAATTTATCCGAAAAATTGATGAAGGAGGTCATACCAAAGACGTTGAGATTAACTTTGATTACGATAATAATAAGGCAACTTTAATTGACCATAAGCGCGATAGTAAGCAAACCTTTAAAATTCAAGATGATATTCAAGATCTGCTATCTGCATTTTATTATTTGAGAGAAAATTGGGATGTCGATACCTTAAAGGTTGGAGATGAGCATGTTTCTAATATGCTTTTTGATGATGATGGGGTCTATAAATTTAAACTAAAGTTTCTTGGAAGAGAAACCATCAGAACAAAGTTTGGAAAAGTAAAGTGTCTTAAATTCAGGCCTTATGTCCAATCAGGTAGGATCTTTGAAGAAGAGGAAAGTCTTACCCTATGGGTCTCAGATGATGCTAATAAAATCCCCATACGGGTAAAGGCAGATATCTTAGTAGGGTCAATTAAGGCAGATTTGGATGCATTTAAAGGGTTAAAACATCAGTTTAAAATTCATATGGATTAGTTCATGGCTATAAGTACAGACATTGAGAAACAGGTTGATCAATTAGAAGAAAAATATAAAAATTCTGGACAAGACTTGAGTTCTTATCTCGACGGCTTGTTGCACGCTAAATACCTGACTTATTGGGATTATATACATTTGGATACTCTGCTGAGTTTACAGATTACAAGAACGCATTTTCCAGATGAGACCATTTTTATTTCTTATCACCAAATCACTGAATTGTATTTCAAACTTATTATTCATGAGCAAAAACAAATCATTGATGACAAGCAGCATAATGCTGACTTTTTAATTCAGAAGATTGAGCGAATCAACAGCTATTATAAAATCATGATTAATTCCTTTAGGGTGATGATTAACGGACTGGATCGCGGACAGTTTTTAAAATATAGAATGACCCTATTGCCTGCTAGTGGATTCCAATCGGCGCAATTTAGGATGATCGAATTATATGCCACTCCTTTATATAACTTACTAGCTCCTTCGATGAAGGACAATTTTTCTGTAAATTCTTCGTTGGAAGAACTATACGAGAATATTTATTGGAAAAAAGGAGCCATAGATCACAGTACTGGAGAGAAAACCTTAACCTTACGACAATTTGAATATCGCTATACGCCGCGTTTTATGAGAATTGCAAAGGAAGTTCATGGAGGAACTATTTATGATAAATTCTTAAAACTACCTCTAGAAGTAAAACAAAATGAGCTCCTTGTAGATGTTATGCGACAATTGGATGTAAATGCCAATGTGAATTGGAATTTAATGCATATGGGTGTTGCGTATAAACACTTAAGTAAGAATGAACTCACTATAGATTCCACTGGAGGAACCAATTGGAAAGAGTTTTTGCCACCAAGTTTTCAGAAAATCATCTTTTTTCCTGAACTTTGGAGCCAAGAAGAAATAGCCGACTGGGGAAAGCAGTGGGTGGAGCATATGTTTAACCCTCAAACGAAGAAATAAATGTCAAAAAATTTAGTAGGCCTTTTTATGTTGACGGTCTTTACACTGATCTCGTGTAAAAATGAAACTAAAACAATAGATGAGGACGCACAAATAAGTGCAGTCGTGGAAGAGAAGGTCGAACCAGTTGAGCTTCTAGAATTTGGATATAATCTCAACAACTACACTGTGGTAAGGGACACCATTAAAGCCGGCGATAGCTTTGGTGAGATATTACAGCGCAATAACTTAGATTACCCACAAATTTACAATATTGTAGAAGGAGCAAAGGACTCTTTTGATATCACAAAACTTCAAGTTGGAAAACCATATACTTTGTTAATGGTAGAAGGTGATTCTGTTCAACTTCCAAAGTGTTTTATCTATCAGCCCAATAAAATCGATTACGTGGTAGTTGATTTTGCGGATACGACCATTGTTAAAAAAGGAAAGAAGGATGTTACCCTAGTAGAGCGTGAGGCGACAGGGGTTATTGATGGATCGTTATATCTTACGCTCCAGGAACAAGGTTTAAGTACCATTGTTGCTTATAAGATGAGTGATATTTATGCATGGACGGTAGATTTCTTTAGAATTCAAAAAGGAGACCGTTTTAAAGTTATTTATACAGAGAAATATATTGACGATAGTATATACGCTGGGGTTGACCAGATAAAGGCTGCCTATTTTGAACACAAGGGAGAACCTTTTTATGCGTTTCGTTTTGAGACAGATTCCACAAAGCATATCGTTGATTATTTTGATGAGACGGCCGACAACTTAAGACGAGCATTCTTAAAAGCACCTGTACAGTTTAGCCGCATTTCATCGCGTTATAATTTAAAGCGTAGAATTGCCTATTATGGAAATCGCATACGTCCACATAAGGGGACTGATTTTGCGGCTCCAGTAGGAACGCCTATTTTATCGACAGCTAATGGAACCGTTATCGCCTCTGAGCGCAGAGGAGGAAATGGAAATTATGTCAAAGTCAAGCACAATAGTACTTACTCTACCCAATATTTGCATATGCAAAAGCGTAAGGTTAATGTAGGAGACTACGTCAAACAAGGAGATGTCATAGGTTGGGTTGGTATGACAGGAAATACCAGTGGACCCCATGTTTGCTATAGATTTTGGAAAAATGGTAAACAAGTGGATCCATTTAGACAGGATTTGCCACAAGCAGAGCCTATCTCGGATAGTTTAAAAGTAAAATATCTGGATTACATCCACCCAATCAAACAACAATTGGATGCAATCATGTTTGCAGATCCAAAAGCAGATGAAGAAGAATTTATAACCGAATTAAATCAAGATAATGCCATTAGCAGCAAAAAATCCAACTAATACCACCGCCTGGAAAGAATTACAGGAATACTTTAATAGTTTTAAAGATAGTCAAATTAAAGAGCTCTTTGAGAAGGACCCAGAGAGAGCTAATAAGTTTACCCTGAAGTGGAATGATTTTCTAGTCGATTTTTCTAAAAATCGCATTGATGAAAAAGCCTTTGAATTACTACAAAAATTAGCGGAAGAATCGGATCTAAAAGATGCGATTGAGAAATACTTTGGTGGTGATTTAATAAATGAAACTGAAGGTAGAGCTGTTTTACATACCGCTTTGCGAACAGGGAAATCTGATGATGTTAGAGTAGACGGAGAAAATGTAATACCTGAGGTATACCAGGTTCGTGAGAAAATAAAATCATTTACCGATTCTATCATATCTGGGCAACACAAAGGTTACACAGGTAAATCAATTACTGATATTGTAAATATTGGAATTGGCGGATCTGATCTTGGGCCTGTTATGGTTACTGAGGCATTACAGTACTATAAAAACCATCTTAAAGTACATTTTGTAAGTAATGTGGATGGCGATCATGTACATGAAACTTTGAAAGGTCTTAATCCTGAGACCACGTTGTTTATAATCGTTTCCAAGTCATTTACGACCCAGGAAACATTGACTAACGCATTAACCATTAAGAAATGGTTTTTAAATTCAGCATCGCAAAAGGATGTAGCTACCCATTTTGTAGCCGTTTCTACGAATCTTGAGAAGATCGATGAATTTGGAATTGCTCCTGAAAATGTCTTTCCTATGGAAGACTGGGTGGGAGGCCGTTTCTCCTTATGGAGCGCCGTTGGACTCTCCATCGCTTTAGCGGTAGGTTATGACAATTTTGAAAAATTATTAGACGGTGCCCTAGCTATGGATACCCATTTTAGAGAGACTCCTTTTGAGAAAAATATCCCTGTAACCCTTGCTCTTTTAAGTGTTTGGTATAACAATTTTTATGGAGCAGAGAGCGAAGCGCTCATTCCCTATAGTCAATACCTTCACCGTTTAGCGGCCTATTTGCAACAAGGTACCATGGAGAGTAACGGGAAAAGTGTAGACAGAAATGGAAATCCAGTAAGTTATCAAACTGGAACAATCATTTGGGGTGAACCTGGAACTAATTCGCAACACGCATTTTTCCAGTTGATCCATCAGGGAACTAAGCTTATTCCAACAGATTTTATTGGATATGTAGAGTCCCTTCACGCCGATCAAGACCACCACAATAAGTTGATGGCCAATTATTTTGCGCAAACTGAGGCACTAATGACTGGTAAAACAGCTCAGGAAGTTCGAAGTGAGCTCCAGGGTGGTAAATTGTCTAGCCAAGAGATAGATGCCTTAGTTCCATTTAAAGTTTTTGAAGGAAATAAACCGACAAACTCTATTCTAATACACAAACTAACACCACAATCTCTAGGTGCGTTAGTGGCCATGTATGAGCATAAAATATTTGTTCAAGGAGTGATTTGGAACATTTTTAGTTATGATCAGTGGGGTGTAGAGCTTGGTAAGCAACTTGCCTCCACAATTCTTAAGGATATAACTTCGGATAGTGTTAGCAAACATGATAGTTCTACGTTAAATCTTTTACAATACTTTAAGAACAATTAACAAAAATTATAAAAATCCTAAATCGTAGCGTTATAATATCCATGATGTTAAAATGTTACGATTTTTGTTTACATTTGTCATTGTGTTAAATTATTTAACATTCACTTAATGTAAGAGTCCTTTTTTAATAGGATTTTTGCACGGTCAAATTAAATTAAATAACAAATGAAGACAATTTACAATTGGATTTTTACCGCAGTATTTGCGTTTATTTCAACTGCAGCATTTTCGCAAGGAACAATTACGGGTTCTGTAGTTGATGGTAGCATGGGGCAGCCTCTGCCAGGTGCGAACGTCATGATCAAGGGTTCTAGCACAGGGACTTCTACTGACTTTGACGGTAACTTTACCTTAAGTGTGAACCAGAATTCTGGTACAGTTACAGTTTCTTACATTGGTTTTGTTGCAAAACAAGTAAGTTACACCTTAACTAATGGTACTGCCAATATCGGTACTGTAAGTTTACAGCCTGACGCTGAAGAGTTAGAGGGTGTTGTCGTTGTTGGATCCGGGGTAATTGACTTAGCTCGTGACAGACAAACTCCTATTGCGGTTTCAACCGTAGGTGTAGAAGAAATTCAATCGAAAGCAGTTGGGAATGTTGAATTTCCTGAGATTTTGAAAAACACCCCTTCAGTATATGTATCAAACCAAGCTGGAGGTTTTGGAGATTCTCAAATGTTTGTTAGAGGATTTGACCAAACAAACACGGCCTTCTTACTTAACGGTCAGCCAATTAATGGGATGGAAGATGGTAATATGTATTGGTCTAACTGGTCAGGTATGTCTGATATCGCTCAAGGTATTCAGATTCAAAGAGGACTTGGATCTTCTAAACTTGCAATTTCTTCAGTTGGAGGTACTGTTAACATCGTTACCAAAACCACTGATATGAAGAAAGGTGGATTTGCAAGATTTATGGTAGGTAACGGTAGCTACTTTAAAACAACCGCAGCCTACAACACTGGAATGAGTGAAAATGGATGGGGTTTTTCTTTCTTAGTTGACCACTGGCAAGCTCATAGTAAGTACGCTTATGGAACTAAAGGACAAGGTCAAAACTATTTCTTTTCTATTGGAAAAAAAGCAGGTGATCACAATTTCAATTTCTTGTTAACAGGTGCGCCACAGTGGCACGACCAAAACTTCTCAAAAGGACAAGACCTATATGATCAATACGGAATCAAATACAATAACAACTACGGTTTTTATAGAAACAATTCGGGTGACTATAAATACCTTTCATTAAGAAGAAACTATTACCATAAACCAGTATTAAACCTTAACTGGGACTGGACGATTTCTGATAAGTCTAATCTATCTGCTGTAGTTTACGCTTCCTTCGGACGCGGTGGTGGAACTGGAGATTACGGAAATGGAGTTGCTTATCTAGATAATGGTGATTCAAGAACTAATGGAGCTTATCTATACAGTAATGGTCAAATCGACTGGGATTATGTAAGAAGATATAATTCAACGATGCCTAACGGCCTTAGTGAAGGACGTAATGGTACTATGTTGAGAAGCTCGGTGAATAACCATGCTTGGTACGGAACGGTAGCTAACTATGAGTATGATACTCAAAACAACTTTGTTTTTAATGTTGGTGCTGATGTTCGTTTTTACAAAGGAGATCACTTTAGACAAATTAGTGACTTACTTGGGTTACAAGGTAGAATAGAGCCTATTGGTGGACGTCCAGATAATTATATAGTAACCGAAACATTTGACGCTAATCCATGGGCTGCATTGTTTGACTATGCAGACAAGGATCAGAGAATTGATTATGATTATTCTGAAAACATCAATTATCAAGGTGCTTTTGGACAAGCAGAATATGCTAAAGACAATTTCAGTGCTTTTATTCAAGGTGCAATATCTAACCAATCTTACGAAAGAGAAGATAGAGGAAATTTTGACTTTAACAATCCTAAAAAATCGGAGAAGATTAATAGAACTGGATATAATTTAAAAGGAGGTGCTTCTTGGACCTTTAGTGAAGGACATACAATTTATGCAAATGCTGGAAACTATTCAAGACAACCTTTCTTAGATAATATTTTCCCTTCTTATGATGACAACACTCAATTAGCAGATCCAAAAGTTGACAATGAGGAAATTATTGGACTTGAGGCTGGTTACCGTCTTCAATTAGGAAACTTTGTAGGTAGCTTTAACGCTTATTACACAAGCTGGGATAATAGATTCCAATCCTTTAATGGAGAATACGAAAATGTTGCCAATGCCTTAATTAGATTTACCAATATTGGACAGTTACACAAAGGTATTGAGATCGATGGTAAATGGAGACCACTTAATACTCTTATGTTTAGAGGATATTTCACATTAGGTGACTGGCAGTATGATGGGTCATCTCCTGTGTATGTGATTGATGAGATTGACAATAGCCCTGTAGATAACTTTGAAGTTGACTTAACTGGTACTAAGGTAGGTCAGGCGCCTCAAACTACATTTGGTTTAGGGACTTCAATCGATATTATCCATGATAGATTTACTGTGGATGCTGACTGGAACCACTATGCAAACCTATATGGATTTGTAGATGCAGAGGACGTTGCTAGTTCCTCTTTGGACGGAGAGACCTATCAACCAGAAAAATTAGATGCATATTCTCTTGTTGATCTTGGAGCTACCTATAAATTCCAATTTGGTGGGGATAACATCAGCATAAGAGGAAACGTATATAATTTGTTTGATACAGAGTATATCAACCAAAAAGATAGTTATGGGTATTTCTATGGAAATGGGTTAACTTGGAACTTATCTGTTCGCTACAATTTCTAAAAAACATACCTAAAGTATACCTTAAAACCCTGGGCCAAAAAGTCCGGGGTTTTTTGTATCTTTTCAGTGGATAAGTCTGCACTTAATTGTGTATTTTTGATAACTAAAATAAAATATACTCATGTACTCTACACTTAATTTATTACACTCTTATTGGGCGTATTTAACCCTGTTTATGCTGCTTATAGCTGTCCTGAACGCTTTAAATGGATATTTTAACAATAAGGAGTTTAACTTGACCAAAGATTTTAGAATAAGTCTTTTTGCCTTGATCTTTACTCACATCCAACTAGTTTTAGGACTACTACTTTATTTTACCAGTCCTTATTTTGCTTCCTGGCAGGCAGGAGGAGTGATGGGTGATAGTTTCTTAAGGTTGGTTCTAGTAGAACATCCCTTTATAAACCTTATTGCGGTAGCATTAATTACCATTGGGTGGAGTAAGCATAAAAAAGTGTTGGAAGCCAAGCCTAAATTTAAACGAATAGCTATTGGCTATGGTATAGGGCTAATTCTTATTCTTCTAAGAATTCCATACATGATCTGGTTTGACTAAATGAACTGAGTGAATTAATATAATACAACAATAGGCATGGTGAAATTAAAAAGCATCATGCTTATTTTTTTTGATCTATGCGAATTTATATTGTGCCCCTAATTGGTAGATTACCTGTCTGTTCTACTAAAATTTTATTAACTCTTACGTCTTTTATTGTTTTCTTTGGAAGCAATGCAATGCTTTTTGCCCAAATCCAGGGTGACACACTCTCGGAAGTAGTCTTGGAATCACAACGTAATAGACGAGTAACTCCAACGGTGTTATACTCGAATTTGGATACCGCGCGCATTGCCCAATATTCTCCAATGGGAATAACCCAAGTGCTCAATGAAATCCCAGGAGTTCACGTGTTTTCAGGTGGAATGGGCACAAACAGGTTAACCGTTAGAGGGATAGGAGCCAGAACACCCTATGGGACTTCCAAGATTCAAGCCTATTTTAATGGTATCCCGATCACCAGTGGAATAGGAGAAACAACCTTTAATATCTACGATCCAGAAATCATTCAGAATATAGATGTTATTAGCGGACCAAAAGCCAGCCTGTACGGGGCGAATTTAGGAGGAGCTATGCTCTTGTATACCAAAAGAGCTAAACCTAACACTACGGTTTTAAAAGAAAGTTTTAATGTAGGTTCTTTTGGACTTTTGAAAAACAGCTTGAGTTTTAATCACCGTGGTGAGGACTTTTACATCAATTTATTTCATGATTATTTAAAGACCGATGGGTTTAGAGATAACAGTGAGTACAACAGAGATATGGTAATGTTAGATGCAGGACTAGTCTTAAATTCAAATAATGAACTACAATTACTGTTTCAACAATTAAACTACACAGCTCACATAGCAAGTTCAATTAGTTGGTCGGATCTAGAAAACCACCCAGGTGTTGCAGCCTCCAATTGGGGAGAGGCCAAAGGATATGAGGATAATAAGATAACAACAGTTGGACTGAGTTATATTCACAGTTTTTCAAGTGAATTAAAAAATAAAACATCGGTTTTTTATTCCTATTTGGATCATTACGAGCCAAGACCTTTTAATATACTTGATGAGTTCTCAAATAGTTATGGGTTCCGTACATCCTTTCTAGGTTCCTTTGAATTGCTTCCCCTTAAAAACAACTTCGAAGTTGGTGTGGAGTGGTATAATGATACATACCATTGGTCAACATTGGAGAACTTATATGAGCAAAATAATGGAAACGGATCCCTAGAAGGTGATCTACTCAGTGATAATAAGGAATACCGAAATCGCTTGAACGCTTTTATGAGTTGGGATGTCTTTTTAAATCAGTGGACCTTTACAGCTGGTCTGCACTTAAATAGCAGTTCTTATAGCTTTAGAGATTATTTTAACCAAGGACAGGCCAGTAAAAATGCCAAAAGAGACTTTGATGCGGTTTGGGCACCAAGTCTAAGTATCGGATATAAGGTGAATTCCAATTGGAGACTTAGCGGTAATTTAAGTTATGGATATAATATTCCGAATTTGGAAGAAACCTTAACCCCTGAAGGGGTTATTAATCCAGAGATTGGACCAGAAACAGGTTGGAATTATGAAATTGGTACCTTCCATAGCTTTTTAGATCGCAAGTTGGATATGTCTCTTGTTCTTTATTATATGGACGTGGAGAATCTTCTTGTTTCAGATCGTGTTGGTGAAGACCAGTATATCGGGAGAAATGCTGGTAAAGTCTCCCATAAAGGAATAGAATTTCAAGCCAATTACAATGATCAAATTTTTCAACGACTGCATTTTATGCCTTATGTTAATATAACACTCAATGACCATGCCTTTGAAGAATTTATAAGTGAGGATACGGATTATTCTGGAAATAAACTTACTGGTGTACCAAAGAATATCGTTGCAGGAGGCTTTACTGTAAGTGACCCTACTGGATTGTTCTTAACAACAACCTTAAAGCATGTTGGGAAAACACCGATGGATGATGCTAATACGCAGTACAATCAATCTTATACCGTAGTTAATGTAAAGACAGGCTACAAAAGAGAGTTAATAGACGATTTACATATGAAGATGACCTTTGGAATTGACAATTTACTAGATGAAAAATACGCTTCTTCTATCTTAGTAAATGCCGTGGGATTTGGTAATACTCAGCCGCGATACTACTATCCTGGATTGCCTGTTAACTATTATGGAGGGTTAGCTATAGAGTATCGGTTTTAAGAAAAACGAAAAAATAAAACCCTAAAAGTCTTTACTTTTAGGGTTTTATTTTAGAATTCCTTTTGGATTAATCTCTGGGACTACTGTATCTTTTTTAACCAGTTACTCATAGAAACCTCTTGCCCAATGATTTCATTTAGCTGCTTAATTTCAACACGTTTTTGATCCATAGTATCTCTATGTCTAATAGTTACCGTTTGATCCTCTCGGGTCTGGTGATCTACCGTGATACAAAATGGTGTTCCAGCTGCGTCTTGTCGACGGTAGCGTCTTCCCACAGCATCTTTTTCATCATAGGCCACTTGGAAGTCCCATTTCAGATCGTCGAAGATCTCTTTTGCAACCTCTGGAAGTCCATCTTTTTTAACTAGTGGAAGAATAGCTGCTTTTGTAGGCGCTAGAACCGCTGGAATTTTCAAGACAGTTCTGGTAGTTCCATTTTCTAGTTCTTCTTCCTGTAGTGAATTGGAAAAAACCGCTAAAAACATACGGTCGATACCAATGGATGTTTCCAATACATATGGTACGTAACTCTTGTTCTCTTCAGGATCGAAGTACTGTAGTTTTTTGTTACTATATTTCTCATGATTTGCTAAATCGAAATCTGTTCTAGAGTGAATTCCTTCCAATTCTTTAAATCCGAAAGGAAATCTAAACTCGATATCGGTAGCGGCATCTGCGTAATGCGCTAATTTCTCGTGATCGTGGAAACGGTAATTATCAGGTCCTAGACCAAGTGATAAATGCCATTTTAAACGCGCCTCTTTCCAATGCTCATACCAATGCATTTGAGTACCTGGTTTGATGAAGAATTGCATCTCCATTTGTTCAAATTCTCGCATACGGAAAATAAACTGTCGTGCTACAATTTCATTTCTAAAAGCTTTACCTGTTTGTGCAATTCCGAAAGGAATTTTCATCCTTCCCGTCTTTAGGACGTTTAAAAAGTTTACAAAAATCCCTTGAGCGGTCTCTGGGCGAAGGTATAGGTCCATTGCATGATCTGCAGAGGCTCCTAGTTTAGTCCCAAACATCAGGTTGAACTGTTTGACATCAGTCCAATTTTTACTTCCAGTCTCAGGATCCGCGATTTCCAATTCCTCAATTAGGGCTTTAACATCAGCCAAATCCTCTTTTTCTAGAGACTGTCCTAATCGTTTTGAAATGGTTTTAGCCTGCTCAGCATAGTTTAATACCCTAGGGTTGGTCGCTAAAAATTGTTCTTTATCAAAGCTGTCGCCAAAACGTTTAGCCGCCTTAGTGACCTCTTTCTCAATTTTAGCCTCAATTTTGGCCACGTAATCTTCAACAAGTACATCGGCCCTATATCTTTTTTTGGAATCTTTATTGTCTATAAGAGGATCATTAAATGCATCCACGTGTCCTGAAGCTTTCCAAGTAGTCGGGTGCATTAAAATGGAAGCGTCAATACCGACAATGTTGTCGTTCATTTGTACCATGGCCTTCCACCAGTATTCCCTAATATTTTTTTTAAGTTCAACACCGTTTTGCGCATAATCGTATACAGCGCTTAAACCATCATAAATTTCACTAGAAGGAAAAATATACCCATACTCCTTGGCGTGGGCAATTACTTTTTTAAATTGATCATCTTGATTTGCCATGGGGCAAAAATATGCCTTTTTTCAGGAATAAGAAATTCTATTTCAGCTTAAAAGTTGAAGAGGCCAGCAAATTTTCGTTATAAAAAATATTGATTCTATAATCCCCAGACGATTCTAAGTCTTTTACAATAATATAGTCGCATATACCCAGAGGTTTATTGTTATAATCAATCACGATTTTTTTGCTGAATATAAGTGTTTTCTCCCCGAATTTTAAGCTTTGAACTTGGCCTAGAATTTTATTATTTGGATCGATGAACTGAATGTAGAATTCACGTTCTCCAGGTTTGATAAGAGTACCAGGTGCGATGTTAAAACAAACCCTAAGGCGCTCAGCGCGATTCACCCGATCGGTTTCTATTACCTTTCCATTGGAGCGTACCTTATAAGCCATGCCGGATAAGGTGGATACCAAAAGGGATTGTTCCTTATCAATTTTTTTGGTCAAGGCAATGTTCTCATGGATTAAGGAATCGTTGAATTGAGTGAGATTTTCATTTGCGCTTTTTAAAGCATTCGAATAACGCTCGAGCTCAATATAACGTAATTTGGTGCTGTCCACTTCTTTGGTAAGTAGAATGTTTTGTTGCTGCACCGAATCAGATAGTTTGTGTAAATATTTGTTTTCTTGTCGAATTTCTGCCAATTCTCTTCGGTAGCGCCCAAGAATCTGATAGTCCACCTCAAGCATTGAAATAGAGTCTATTAATAATGCAATTCGTTTACGGCTGTATTCGATTTCTTGTATGTGAGCTTCATTTTCCTCCGCGAGCTTATTGAGGTCCATTTGGATGTGTTGTAGATCCTCTACGATCATGCCCTTAGCGTTTTCTAAAAACGACACTTTCTCTTCACTTTCAACGAAATTGAAATATGAAAATAGTGTTAGTGCTCCAATACACAACAAGAGAATTCCTAAAATTATTTTTTGTCCTAATTGCCTTTTAGTAGCACTCATTACACGCTATGGATTTTTTAAGTAATATGATAAAGTTTTGTTTAGGGTCGCAAAGATAGTAATTGTTCCTTTATCTGATTTAGAATATCTAACTAGAAGGTTACCTCCTTAAATCCATACGCTGCTCAATCATAGTAGCCTCCCAGTAAAGGGAGTATTTGGTTTTTAATCTGTTGTTATAACGCAATTTATAGTCTGAAATTATACGAATCATTGGTAATATCTGCAATTTTAAGATTAAATGATTCTTTTTAGCCCAAAAACTCTCTTTAATTTTACAATCCAATAGTGGTATTTTTGATCGTTGGTATGTGAATCCTTTATGCCTTTTCCTGACTTGAAAAAAAATATCGTTAATTTGCAGCTTTAATTGGATTTTATGAGAATCAAAAATCTTATTGTACTTTCTATAGCGGTAGTTGTGTCCGTTTGTCTTTACAGTTGTGCTCGACGAGGAACTCCTGAAGGAGGTCCTAAAGATGTGACTCCACCATCGATCACTTCAGCTACTCCAAAGAACCACAGCACCAATTTTGATGCTGAGAAAGTTAGAATTTATTTTGATGAGTACATTAAGCTAAAAGACCTTCAAAAGCAACTAATTGTCTCTCCTCCATTAGAATATCAGCCATATATATATCCTCAATCGGGGGCAAGCAAGTATTTAGAAATTGAGATTCTTGATACCCTTCAAGAAAATGCTACCTATGTGTTTAACTTTGGGCAAAGCGTGGTGGATAACCATGAAGAAAATCCTTATTCTTTTTTCACTTATGTGTTTTCCACAGGAGATTATATCGATTCTCTTGAGACGGAAGGTTTTGTAATTGATGCGTTGCAGAAAAAACCAGATCCTTTTATTTCAGTTATGCTTTATAAAGTGGATTCTGCCTATACCGATTCCATTATTTTTCAAAAACCACCAACCTATTTGACCAATACCTTAGATAGTTCAACAAACTTTCGTTTGACGAATTTAAAAGAAGGCACCTATAAATTGGTGGCAATGAAAGATGAAGCTGGTAATTATAAATTTGATCCTAAAACTGATAAGATTGGATTTATTGATCACTTCATTGAGATTCCAACAGATTCTATTTACGGCTTAAATTTATTTAAAGAAATTCCAGAATACAAAGCAACACGTCCTTCACTAATAGCTAAAAATAAAATATTCTTTGGATATGAAGGTGAACATGAGGGAATGCAAATTAGTCTACTTTCAGAGAAGCCTGAAGATTATGATTATAGAGTGTTTCCAGATACAAAAACGGATACTTTAAATTACTTTTTCACCCCATTTGAAGCGGACTCCTTGATATTTGAAGTTCGAAAACAGGTGCGACAAAAACAAGTGGTTGACACCTTTACCGTTAGGATAAAGGAGCTCTATGCAGATACTTTAGTAGTAGCGCAATTAAATAAATCATTTGCGCTCAACGATTCCCTTAGACTCCACGCTACCACTCCGATGGAAGTTATTGACACCACACAAATTAGCGTGATGAATAAGGACTCGGTATTTTTAAAATATACCGCGAATCTAGATTCAAAACGCAATATTGTTAATCTAAAGTGGGATACCCAACCTGAGCAGAAATATCAAATTAAACTGCTTCCTGGTGCTATTGTTGATTTTTATGGCGATGTGAATGACACCCTAACCTATGGATTAGCTACTAGAAGTATTGCTGATTTAGGAAGTTTTAGGGTGAATCTTAGAAACGTAGATCAGTACCCGGTAATTCTTCAGCTCACTGATCAGAAAGGAATCGTTCAGTATGAGAAATTCATTACCGAGCAAAAGAGTACCTATGAGTTTTTAAATATTAACCCTGCAACATATTTGATACGGGTTATTCACGATGCCAATGGTAACGGTAAATGGGATACTGGAAATTATTTGCAGAAAATTCAACCAGAACGAATTAGCTATTTCCCTGACGCTGTAGAGCTACGCTCGAATTGGGAAATCGAACAGACTTTTACTTTACAGTAAATTGATCTCGGTCTTGTAAGAATCGTAATTGATTTCGATACTTTAAGATAGCAGATTTAGTTAAGGTAGTAAGAAGAATTTCATCCTTTTCGCTAAAGCTAAGTAGGTTGCCTAAAGGATCATATACTGCGGAATGCCCAGAGTAATCTATTTGCTCCCCATCGTGACCCACTCGATTTACCCCAATGGTATAAACTAGGTTTTCAATGGCTCTTGCTCGAAGCAATGTATCCCAAGCTAAGACTCTTTTATCTGGCCAATTTGCTACATAAATCAATAAATCATAATCTTCCGTATTTCGAGACCATACTGGAAAACGTAAATCATAACAAATAAGAGGGCATATTTTCCAACCCATATAGGATAAAATTACTTTTTGGTTTCCAGGACTATAGGCCTTGTCCTCCCCAGCTAAGGTAAAGGTGTGTCGCTTGTCGTAATGAGTAACAGACCCATCAGGATCAACAAAAACAAATCTGTTGTAAAAACGACCTGACTCTTTAATAATTAAGCTACCGCATATAGCTGCATTTAACTTCGAAGCCATTTGTTTTAACCATTTTAGAGATTCCCCATCCATGGTCTCAAAACAAGTGGCGGGATTCATGGAAAAGCCAGTTGTAAACATCTCTGGGAGGATAATAAGATCCACCTTAGAGCCCAAGGTTTTTAATTTATCCTCGAGCATACTTCTATTAGATTGTGGATCTTCCCAAACAAGTTCGGTTTGAATAAGCGCGGTGTGAAGTTCGTTTTCCATAGTTTAAAGTTACTCATTTAAACCAAAAGGAAAAAGTGGGTGTTAATCCAAGTTGCATTTTGCTAAACTATCCTTATTTTAGCATGAAGACTTATAAAAAACAATAACGGAGTGAAAATTATATCTTATAACGTAAATGGAATACGTGCTGCAGTTAATAAAGGATTTTTAGATTGGTTAAAAACTGCTCAACCTGATGTGATCTGCCTTCAGGAAATTAAAGCAATGAAGGAACAATTGGATTTGACTATTTTTGAAGAGGCGGGGTATCCGTATCATTATTGGTATAGTGCAGAGAAAAAGGGATATAGTGGTGTAGCAATCCTTTCAAAAGTAACCCCAAATAAGGTGGTCTATGGAACGGGGATTGACTATATGGATAGAGAAGGTAGAAACCTACGGGTAGATTTTGATAATTTCTCTGTGATGAGTTTGTATTTACCCTCGGGAACTAATATTGCAAGACTCGATCATAAACTAGCCTATATGGCAGATTTTCAAACTTATATCAATGCCTTAAAAAATGAGGTTCCCAATCTTATTATTTGTGGGGATTACAACATATGTCATAAGGCAATTGATATCCACGATCCTATACGAAACGCTAAAGTTTCTGGTTTTTTACCCGTAGAACGAGAATGGATAGGAAACTTTATTGACAGCGGGTTTATAGATAGTTTTAGACACTTTAACAAAGAACCACATCAATATAGTTGGTGGAGTTATCGCGCTAATGCTAGAGCGAATAATAAAGGATGGCGGATCGATTACAATATGGTTTCAGAACCTTTAAAAGAAAAATTAAAAAGAGCCGTTATATTACCAGAGGCAAAACATAGTGATCATTGCCCGATTTTGGTAGAAATAGAAGATTAATAAAGCTTGAATATAATGAAAAGAATTTTTGTTAGCGTAGTGCTACTAGGGGTCATGTCTTCATGTGTGTCCTCCAAAGTTTATAATGATTTACAAAGTCGCTATGATGCGCTAAAGGGAGAGAAGGAAGCCTTGCTTGATGAGAATCAAACCTTAGACTCGGACAATAATAATCTGGAGAACCAACTTGAATCCCTTCAGAAATCATATGATGAGTTACTCGCAGAGCGAAATCAACTGCGTCAGGATTACGATGCTACAAAAAGCAATCTTGAGAACTTAAAAGCCTCCTATGAAGCCTTAGAAGAAAACAGCAGTGCCTCGATTCGAGCCAATACTGAAAAAAACAAAGAATTACTAGAACAATTAGAATCCAAAGAACGCGCTTTGGCAGAGGAGCGCAGTCGTTTAGACGCCTTAAAGAAACAGCTTGAGGGTCGTTCTCAGCGCGTGGATGAATTGGAGGCGTTAATTGCTTCAAAAGACCAAGCGATGCGAAAATTAAAAGATGCCATTTCTAGTGCCTTATTAGATTTTGAAGGTAAAGGATTGACAGTTGAACAGCGCGATGGGAAGGTATACGTTTCCATGGAAAATAAATTGCTATTCCAAAGTGGGAGCTGGGCTGTAAATGATAATGGACGTAGAGCAGTGCAACAACTCGGATCGGTTTTGGCAAAAAATCCAGATATCAATGTGCTTATCGAAGGCCACACAGATAATGTTCCTTATAGAGGTAATGGACCTTTACAAGACAATTGGGATCTTTCTACAAAAAGAGCCACGAGTATCGTACGTATCTTGCTAGGTAATGCTCAGATTGATCCTGCAAGTCTTACCGCAGCTGGTAAAGGACAATTTGTACCAGTAGCACCGAATTCCACCACAGAGGGGAAGGCTAAAAATCGTAGAATCGAAGTGGTCTTGACTCCTAAATTGGACGAGATTACAAAACTGTTGAACGAAGATTAAAAATAGACCTGTAAATCAAGGAGGACTTCGGTTCTCCTTGGACCAAAAAAATGCAAATGAAATACACAACCCTACCCAACACCAAAATTAAAATCAGTAAAATCTGTTTGGGTACTATGACTTGGGGTGAACAAAATACCGAGTCAGAAGGCTATCAGCAGATGGATTATGCCCTAGATGCAGGCGTTAATTTTTTTGATACTGCTGAGCTTTACCCTATCCCAAAGAATCCTAAAACCCAAGGTGCAACTGAAATCTATATAGGTAATTGGTTTAAAAAAACGGGCAATAGGGATAAAGTGGTATTGGCCTCTAAGGTTGCAGGACCACCTGAGTTTAATCCCCATGAAATTAGAGAAGGTGGCTTTGGTAAGTGTGCCATAGAAGATGCTTTGAATACAAGTCTAAAGCGGTTACAGACCGATTATATCGATCTCTACCAATTGCATTGGCCAGATCGTCCATCAAACTATTTTGGTAAAAGAGGTTTTCAAGCTAAAACAGACAATCAGTGGGAGGATAACATTAGACAAACCTTAGAGAGCTTAAAAGATTTTGTGGACCAAGGTAAAATCCGACACATCGGTCTTTCCAACGACGTTCCATGGAGTGTGATGCGTTTTTTGGAGGAAAGTAAATATCAAGGACTTCCTCGTATTGCCACGGTTCAAAACCCTTATAATTTGCTCAATAGAACCTATGAAGCTGGTCTAGCAGAGATATCTTTACGAGAAAATGTTGGTCTACTTCCTTATTCTCCACTAGCCTTTGGTAGACTTAGTGATAAGTTTCTAAATGGCCAAGATATAAGTCAATCCCGTATTAATTTGTATCCTGAAATGAGGCGTTATAACAAGGAAAATGCCCTAAAGGCAACTCAGAGGTATTACGCCTTGGCTAAAGATAACAATATGTCACTTGCCACGATGTCCCTCGCATTTTTGCACCAACAAGACTTTGTCTGTAGTACTATTATTGGGGCAACACAGCTTGGGCAGTTAAAAGAAAATATTGCGAGTATCGATACGGTGCTCGATGAAGGGATTATAAATCAAATTAATAAAATTCACGAATCCATACCCAATCCTGCACCATAAAGAAGTTTGTAAAAGTTATGAGGTATTAGCTGATAAGGGGTTAGTGATTATATATTACAATCATTTCTAGTATATTTGTTGTAATTTAATATAACAACATGAAATTAAGTCAGGATATAGTAACTATTGATGGGATAGATAAAGAAATCTTAAGAGATCTGATGCAGGATGCTAGAAAGCCCATATTGGAGATAGCACGTAAAATAGGGATATCAGGAGCTGCCATTCATCAGCGGTTACGTAAACTAGAAAGCTCAGGGCTCATTGCAGGTTCAAAGTTTGTGATCAACCCAAAGAAGCTCGGTTATGCAACTATGGCTTTTATCGGTATCTATTTGGATAAGGCCATGCGAAATCCAGAGGCGGTTAAACAGTTGAGAGAAATACCCGAAGTGTTGGAATGCCATTATACCACGGGGAACTGGTCCATACTGATTAAAATTTTATGTAAGGACAACGAGCACTTGATGAATGTTTTAAATCACAAGGTGCAATCTATTGAAGGTGTCTCTAGAACAGAGACCTTTATATCGCTTAATCAACAAATCGATCGTCAAATCAGTTTGTAATAATACCAAGGTAAGTACTGTATTAAGGTGATCAATTTTTAAATGATAACAAAAGTAGAAATTCAGGGACAAAAGTTCACCATGGACCTCTCAAAGCCAATCGATATATCGATACCGCTAAGTGGGAGTTCCAAGAATCCTAGTGCCTGGTATCTTTCACCGCCTGAAATTTCACCAGTGATAATGGACAACTTCGTGGGTAGTGTTAAAGATGGTGCCTCCACTAATTTTAACACCATTGTGTTTAATCCCCATGCTCACGGTACGCATACCGAATGCATAGGGCATATAACTAAAGACTTTCACGGCATTGGAGATGCCCTAAAGGAGTTTCATTTCATTTGTGAATTAATTACCCTTGAACCTATTAGCTATCAGGGTGATCTAGTGATTACAAAAGGTCAATTATCAAAGGCCTTATTGGGAAAAAAACCAACGGCAGTTATTCTTAGAACACTTCCTAATGAAAAGGGTAAATTGTCCCGTCAGTATTCTCATACCAATCCTGCATATCTTTTAGAGGACGCCGCTTTGTTTCTCCGTCAAATTGGAGTAAAACATTTACTTATTGATCTACCTTCAGTGGATAAAGAAAAGGACGGTGGAGCTTTATTGGCTCATAAGGCATTTTGGGGTTTTCATGGAGATCAACGTTTGGATGCCACCATAACTGAATTTATATTTGTTCCAAATCATATAAAAGACAATACTTATTTTTTAAACCTACAAATTGTATCTTTTGTCAATGATGCCAGCCCTAGTAAACCAGTGCTATATGAACTTATTTAAGGGGACTGGATTTTGGTGTAATACGGATATTAAAGTGGGTATATCGTGGTAAAATTTAAATAGAATGAGTGATATTGTACAAATCCTATTAGGGTTATTATTAGGGATTTTAGGTTCCTATTGGTTGTTTACAGCTTTCAGAAAAAAGAAATCTTCTGAGAGTGTAGAAAAGCAATCCGTGATATTATTAGAGAAGATACGTAATGTCTATAAACTCATTACCGTAGAGGGAGAGTTTGCAGAGATTTACCAATATGAAAATGTCAGAGAACACTTTTTAAAACTCATCAGTAGTAAAAAGAAGGCTCTACTTGTTATTAATGCCAAGGTAAATGTCGGTTTTGATCTTAAAAAAATTGAGATGAAAGCAGACCCAAAGGCTAAAAAAATTATTCTCACAAATTTTCCCCTGCCTGAGGTATTGAGCATTGAGCCCGATGTCAAATATTACGATATTAAGGAAGGATTGTTCAATCGTTTTAAGACCAAGGATCTTTCTACCCTAAACCAAGAGGCCAAAGAACATATTTTAGCTAAAATTCCTGATAGTGGGCTGTTGGATACTGCTCGAAAAGAAGCCTTGGATGCAGTACATATGATTGAAAGTATGGTGCAGGCCATAGGCTGGAAGCTTGACTATAAGGCATTAGAAATTCAGCATAAAGATCTTTTAGATGAAAAATAGTGTAACATGCTTTTTAACAATTAACCACCATGAACATCGAAGAAATCTACCAGTATTGCATGGGAAAACCTGGAGTGACTGAAGACTTTCCCTTTGATAAAAACACCCTTGTATTTAAAGTATGTGGAAAAATGTTTGCCCTATGTGGTCTAAAGAAATGGGAAAGTGGTGATAAGAGTATCAATCTGAAATGTGACCCTCAATGGGCTTTGGAACTACGATCTGCTTTTACTCAGATCAAGCCAGGCTATCATATGAGTAAAAAACACTGGAATACTGTTCATCTTAACAATCAAGAAATTCAGCCTGGGTTTTTAAAAGAGCTTATAGATCACTCCTATGACATGGTCGTAAAAGGGCTAGCTAAAAAGCTACAACAAGAGCTTTCAAATGAGCTTTAAATACTTATTCACTCATCTTATCTTAAAAAACCTTCAAATAGGGTAATATTTGCATAGTTTCGGGTAAAATCTTGGAATCCTCCTTTAATATGTTGGGCTAATTTTGTTTTTAAATTATAGCGCTAATTCAATAATCGATTTATCCAATTAATGTTTTAGGAAATTTAAAAATTAGAAATATGCAAGTAAAATGGGAAGGCATCATGCCTGCAGTGACAACAAAATTTAAAGAGGATGATTCTTTGGATTTAGAAATGTTTGAGGTCAATATTAAAGCCCAACAAGAAGCAGGTGTATCCGCTATTATTTTGGGAGGTACCTTAGGTGAGGCAAGTACGCTGACCGATGATGAAAAAGTAACATTGATCCAAGAAACTGTTCGTATTGTAAAGGGACAAATTCCAGTGATTATAAATGTAGCAGAACAAACCACTAAAGCCGCCGTTCATGCCGTAGCGGTTGCTGAGCAAAATGGAGCAAGTGGTATTATGTTATTGCCACCGATGCGCTATAGAGCAAATGATCGTGAAACTGTTACCTTTTTTAAAATTGTAGCCAATAGTACCTCACTTCCAATTATGATATATAACAACCCTGTTGATTATAATATCGAAGTGACACCAGCGATGTTCGAAGAGTTATTAGAATGTGATAATATTCAAGCGGTAAAGGAGTCCACTAGAAATATTTCAAACGTCAGTAAATTAAAGAATAAATTTGGAGATCGTTTAAAAGTACTTACCGGTGTTGATACTCTAGGACTAGAAAGTATATTAATGGGTGCAGACGGATGGGTTGCGGGATTAGTTTGTGCTTTTCCCAGAGAAACCGTTGCCATATATGAACTTGCAAAAGCAGGTCGTCATAAAGAGGCATTGGCAATATATCGTTGGTTCCTACCACTTTTAGAGTTGGATATTACCCCACAATTGGTACAAAATATTAAATTAGCTGAGGTTGCAACGGGTATTGGAACTGAAATGGTTCGTGCTCCTAGGTTAGCACTTATAGGACAAGAGCGAAAACGCGTTTTAGAGGTAATTGAAGAAGGATTGAAAAATCGCCCTGAGCTACCAGATTATAAAGCATTGCGTAGCGCGGCAGTTTAATGTAGCCCGCATAGGATAGGAAGCATTTCCAAGGTCATTACTTTTGAATCCTCACAGATAGATTCAAGGGTAATGCCTTTGGCATTAATCAAAAATACACAACAACATGATCACAGGAAAAAATACTATTGGTACTCTTAACTCCGCAAGAGGAACAGATACTTTTAAAACATTTAATCCCGTTGAGAATCGGGAAAACCCTTGGGTTTTTCACCAAGCCACCAAAGATGAAATAGATCAGGCAGTACAGTTGGCCACTGAGGCATTTGGTCAATACAAAAATTTTTCAGGTAAAAGAAAAGCAGAATTTTTAAGAGCTATAGCCGATGAAATAGAAGAAATCGGTGAAGATTTAATTACTACTTATATGGCAGAATCTGGTTTGCCAGAAGGCAGAGCGCGAGGTGAACGTGGTAGGACTATGGTTCAACTCAGAGCCTTTGCGGACCTTTTAGAAGAAGGATCATGGGTAGAGGCCACCATCGATGTTGGTCAAGCGGACAAAGAGCCAATGCCCAAACCAGATATACGTAAAATGCTTTTCCCGATAGGGCCAGTAGCGGTTTTTGGAGCTAGTAATTTTCCATTAGCCTTTTCCACAGCAGGAGGGGATACTGCAAGTGCATTAGCCGCTGGTTGCCCAGTGATAGTTAAGGGTCATCCTTTACATGCAGCCACTGGAGAATTAGTGTCTTCGGCTATCTTAAAGGCTGCTGAGAAAACCAATATGCCAAATGGCGTGTTTTCTAATTTGAATAGTAGCGGTATATCTGTGGGTCAGGAATTAGTTCAGCACCCAGAAATTAAAGCGGTAGGTTTTACTGGAAGTATTGCTGGGGGAACTGCAATATACAAACTCGCTAGTACGCGAGAAGTTCCTATACCTGTCTTTGCAGAGATGGGAAGCGTAAACCCTGTAGTTGTTTTGCCTTCAGCTTTTGAGCAATCAGCACATTGGGCCAAACAATATGCTTTGTCGATCACCAATGGAACGGGGCAATTTTGTACCAATCCTGGGCTTATATTAGGAGTTAAAGGAGATGACTTTACCCAATTCATTGGAACCTTAGGAGAAGAAATTGCTCAAATTTCACCCGCCTCTATGTTGCATCCCAATATTTATAAAGCCTTTGAGAAGGGTATAGAAGTAGTGACCGCAAGTGGAAAGACCTCCTTAGTTGGAGCCTATAAGGGCGAAGCTGCTCCGAATTTTGGTAAGGCCAAAGTCCTAACTGTTGATGCGGATGTATTTATAGCAAATCCTGCATTACACCACGAAGTCTTCGGACCTTATTCCTTGGTTGTACAATGTGATAGCGATCAAGAGTTAGAAGCTGCTATTAATGCCTTGGAAGGACAGTTAACAGGAACGCTTCTGGGTAATTCAAAAGAGTTAAGTGAAAAAACAAGCATTGTAGATGCCTTAAAGGAGAAGGTAGGAAGACTTATCCTCAATGGTGTGCCTACAGGAGTTGAGGTATGCGCTGCTATGCATCATGGTGGGCCATTCCCCTCGACTACAAATGCGAAATACACCTCTGTCGGAGTGTCGGCGATCACGCGTTGGACACGTCCTGTAGCTTATCAAAATTGGCCATTGGAATTATTGCCAGAGGCCTTACAAAATGAAAATCCATTGAAAATTCATAGAATTGTAGATGGAATTCACACCTTTAATACGATATAATATGACGAGATACCAAGCTGGAATTTTATTATTTGCTTTAATGTTACTTGGCTGTGATTCACCCAAGAAAACAACTACGGCTTCATCTGATTTGAAAGCTGTCATTGATACTGTTGAGAATTTTAGGTTATACCATCGCAGTGATCACCCTTTAGGGCATTATGATAAAGCCCTGTTTAAAAAGGATGCTGATTTTGCGAGCGCCCAATTACAGAACTTGGCAAAGGTCGATACACAAGCCCTATCGGAAACCGAATTAATTTCGTGGGAATTACTTCAATTTAAGCTACAAGACAGGGTGGATTTTTACATCTACGACATGTACTTAAATCCAATTCAAGCAGATCAAGGATTCCATTTGGATCTCAATTATAGAGTGAATCCAATCTTGAGTTATCAAGAAGCAAAGGATTATTTAAATGTTTTAAATGACATTCCACATTTTGTGGATCAGAACTTAGTTCTAATTAAAGAAGGACTCTCCAAAGGGATCTCCCAACCAAAGGTAATATTTAAAGGTTATGAGTCCACCTATGATGAGCATATTGTAAGTAATTATAATGAGAGTTATTTTTACCAGCCTTTTACGCAGCTTCCAGATCTAATGAGTGAAAAGCAAAAGGATTCTGTAATATCAGCTGCAAAGCAGGCTATAGAAACCAGTGTTGTGCCAGCTTTTAAAAAAGTTAAGCAGTTTTTTGAAACCCAATATATCCCTAATACTAGAGAGGCGATAGGGGTTATAGAAACTCCTGGTGGAGCGGAGTTTTACCAAAACAGAATTAATTATTACACCACTAGTGATCAGTATACTGCCCATGACATTCACCAAATTGGGTTAGAAGAAGTAGCTCGGATAAGAGCTGAAATGGAGCAAATCATAAAAAAGGTGGGCTTTAAAGGTAGCTTTGCTGAATTTCTAGATTTTTTGCGAACTGATCCACAATTCTATGTGGATTCTGGAAGAGAATTATTAAAACAAGCCAGAGATATCGCAAAACGCATCGACGCACAGCTTCCAAAATTTTTTAATCTTTTACCTAGAAAGCCTTATGGGGTGATTAAAGTTCCCGATGCCATTGCTCCTAAATACACGACAGGGCGATATTCGGGAAGTTACAGTAGCACTGAACCAGGATATTATTTAGTCAACACCTATAAACTAGAGAGTAGACCATTGTATAACTTACCAGCACTTACGGCCCATGAAGCCGTTCCAGGGCATCACTTACAAGGATCCTTAAATCAAGAGCTCGGTGATAGTATCCCGAAATTTCGTAAAAACACCTACCTTTCTGCCTATGGAGAAGGTTGGGCATTGTATTGTGAGTTTCTAGCTGATCAAATGGGAATATACACCACGCCTTATGAGGAGTTCGGAAAACTAACCTATGAGATGTGGCGCGCATGTCGTTTAGTAGTTGACACTGGTATTCACGCTAAAGGATGGAGTAGAGAACAAGTAGTGGATTATCTTAAATCCAACACAGCCCTTTCAGAACATGAAATTAATACAGAAACCGATCGTTATATTGCGTGGCCAGGACAGGCGATTTCTTACAAGATCGGGGAATTAAAAATCAGAGAGCTTCTGTCTTTAGCCAAGGAGCAATTGGGGTCCAAGTTTGATATTCGTGAATTCCATCACATTATCTTAGGTCAAGGGACAGTGACCCTTCCGATTCTGGAAAGACGCGTTAAGAACTATATCCATATCAAACTTAATCAATGATCATTAATTTTATCTTTTAGTGAATCTATGGCAAGAAAAACATTTTTTTGTGTTGATGCCCATACCTGTGGAAATCCAGTTAGGGTCATCGCTGGAGGAGGGCCACAATTAATAGGCTCCAATATGAGTGAAAAGCGACAACACTTCATCCGTGAATTTGATTGGATACGAAAAGCACTGATGTTTGAACCAAGGGGACATGATATGATGAGTGGAAGTATTTTGTACCCACCATTAGATCCTCAAAATGATGTGGGTATTCTATTTATTGAAACCAGTGGTTGTCTACCCATGTGTGGACATGGAGCCATTGGAAGTATTACCATTGCGATCGAAGAGGGGTTAATTACACCCAAGACTCCAGGAAAAATACGGATGGAAGCCCCGGCAGGACTCATTGAAATCACCTATAAACAAACAGGAAACAAAGTGGATTGGGTAAAACTTACCAATGTAAAGTCGTACCTCGCTGCTCTGGAACTTACCATTGTTTGTGAAACCTTGGGAGAACTCGTATTTGATGTGGCCTATGGAGGTAACTTTTATGCCATCATTGATCCTCAAAAAAACTTCAGTGGAATCCAAGATTTCTCAGCTGGGAATCTAATACGTTTAAGCCAAAAACTACGACAACAAATCAATGCAAAATATCCCGGGATGTTTGTTCATCCAGAAGACCCTACCATAAATGGGGTCAGTCATATACAATGGACTGGAAATGTAATCAATCCTAAATCCACGGCTAGGAACGCTGTTTTTTATGGTGATAAGGCCATTGACCGTTCTCCTTGTGGTACAGGAACATCAGCGCGCATGGCTCAATGGCATGCCAAAGGATTACTGAATCTAGGAGAGGAGTTCGTTCACGAGAGCTTTATAGGTTCTCAGTTTGTCGGTCGTATTGAGCAGCAGACTGAACTAGCTGGAAAAACGGCGATTGTTCCGAGCATTCAAGGTTGGGCTAGGGTCTACGGATACAACACTATCTTTGTTGATGACCAAGACCCCTATGCTAAAGGATTTCAAGTGATATAAATTCATACCAAAAGCATTAGAAGTTACGTTAATTAAATAAATCAGCTTTATAAATACCCTTAAAGGAAATGCAAAAAAATATCCTGATCATAGGCGGAGGTATCATCGGTCTCTGCTGTGCTTATTATTTAAGAAAAGAAGGTCACCAAGTTACCGTTATAGACCAATCAGACTTTAATCAGGGAGCTTCCTTTGTAAATGCCGGGTATATTACCCCAAGTCATATTATTCCACTAGCTGCACCAGGAATGATTTCTAAAGGTATCAAGTGGATGTTCAACTCTGCAAGTCCGTTTTATATCAAACCTCGATGGGACCCAGACTTTTTTAGGTGGGCATGGTATTTTCATAAGTCCTCTACCCAAGAAAAAGTAGCCAAGGCTATTCCAGTAATAAAGGATATCAATATTCTAAGTAGAACTTTGTATAACGACATGTTAGCATCGGGAGACTTAGGAGATTTTCATTGGGAGCAGAAAGGCCTTTTAATGATGTATAAGACTGATAAGGCAGCTGAAGAAGAATTGCATGTAGCTGAACTTGCAAAAAAACAAGGGTTAGAGGTCGATCATTTGGACAGTAAAGGACTAAAGGATTTAGAACCCGAGGTCGAGATAGCGGCAAAAGGTGGCATTTATTATAAATGTGATGCCCATAGCACTCCAACGCAAATCATGCCTAAACTCATAAGCTGGTTAAAGACCAATGGTGTGATACTGAAGTCCAATGAAGTGGTAGAGCGACTATCAATGAATGGGGATAAACTCAAAACTGTACAGACTAATAAGTCAGCTTATGCCGCAGATGAGGTTGTGGTGGCTGCAGGATCTTGGAGTCAAGAGCTCGCAAAGAAACTGCACTTGAACCTTCCAATTCAAGCTGGTAAAGGCTATAGAATAGATATTTATCGCCCCACAAAGATTAAGATTCCAGCCATTTTGATAGAAGCTAAGGTTGCTATGACCCCTATGAAAGGCTTTACACGTTTTGCAGGAACCATGGAGTTCTCTGGAATTAATACCATTATTCGCCAGCAGCGCGTAGAGGCTATTAGCCAAGCGGCAAAAGCTTATTATCCAGAAATAGAAATCCAGGAACAAGAAAAACGAGATGCCAAAAGTGGACTTCGACCTGTTTCTCCAGATGGACTCCCGTACATAGGTCGGAGTCTCAAATATAGTAATGTCACTTTTGCAACAGCTCATGCAATGATGGGGTGGAGTTTAGGTCCAGCCACAGGTAAATTGGTCAGTGAATTAATTTCAGACCATCAGTTATCTATGGACATTGCTGCATTTCATCCCGATCGGAAATTCTGAACATCGATAAGATTGAATTTAATAAATTATTCGAAGCTAAATATTAGAGCTTTGTATCTCCAAAAGGTTCTGATAAAGATCCCAGCAAAGACGATGGCAACCACAAACTTTAAGAAGGTGCCGGTAATGAAACCTAAAAAGGAACCGAAGGCAGCCTTCAAAGCTGTTTTATTATCCGCTTTATTGATGATCTCTCCCACGAAAGCACCAATAAATGGCCAAATAATAATACCAAATAAGCCAAAAATTGGAAATATAAAGGAGATAATAAGTCCAACGGTGGTTCCTATCATTCCAGATTTACTACCACCAAATCGCTTGGTCCCCGCAATGGGGATAAGGTAATCAACCACAACCACCCCAATAGCCACAGCTAAAGTGATACCCAATACCCACCAATTATCCTCAACAGCTTTAGTTAAATAAAGTAGTAATAGCCCAAGCCAACTCAAGGGAGCTCCTGGAATTACAGGAAGGAAACTTCCTAAAATCCCGATGAGTATAAAAATAAATCCAATAATAGTCAGTACGATATCCATAATGCTTTTTAAAAGTTAATTTGCTCGTCGAATCAAACGGGCATCCATGTAGTTAAAAGGCTTTAAAATAATGTGTTAGTATTTATTTAGGTGCCATTATCACATCCAATGTCTTACCAAATATACACAAAAACCGCTGGCAAATAATGACCCTTTGGATCCTTGTTTGGTTAAATTTTCTTAAAATTAATAACTAACATCTTAGTTTAAACTAAAATTTTAGTTATATTTACACCATATCAACTAAAGAGTTAGTTATAAAAAAATGAGTCAGATAAAGCAACTTACAAAGGCAGAAGAAGAAGTAATGCAGATTCTGTGGGATTTAAACAATGCAAACGTGGCAGCAGTCATTGAGCAATTACCAGATCCCAAGCCTGCTTATAACACAGTGTCTACTATTATAAGAATACTTGAGAGTAAAGGATTTGTAGATCACACACAAAAGGGCAAGGGTTATATTTATTTTCCGATTGTCAATAAATCGGAATACAGCAATCAGTCTTTAAATAAAATTCTCAATGGATATTTCCAAGGCTCCTTTAAAAGCATGGTTTCCTTTTTTGTCAAGAAAAACGATATTAGTTTAAATGAAATGGAAGCTATTTTAAATGAATTAGAGCAGCAAGAAGATGAAAAAAATGCTGATGGACTTCCATAGTATTACTTATTAACCAATAAGATTAGCCTTATGTTTTCCTATATAATTCAAGGGATCGTTTTTCAACTACTTTTTTTAGTAGTTTATGATGCGTTTTTAAAGAAAGAGACTTTCTTTAATTGGAACCGTGCCTATTTGTTAATAACCCCTTTAGCTTCGCTAGCCTTACCTTTTGTGAAGCTGCAAAGCCTTAGAACCACAGCTCCCGATGATTTAGTATTTCTTCTATCGGAGGTAAGAGTTGTGGCCAATGAGAATGTACAATCGCAAGTCCAAAGCAGTATGTGGGACTCTTTTAATTTATGGCATTGGGTACTTATAGTGGGAAGTTGCTTAAGCTTCATATGGTTTGTCTATAAGTGCTATCAGATTTTAAGATATTGGAAAAAGGGAAAACATCAATACTTCAATGGTTACTTAAGAGTTGTAATCCCAAATGATGAGGTTGTTTTTACTTTTTTCAACACCATTTATATTGGTAGCAATATTCTAAAGAGAAAACATGACCATATCCTTAATCACGAATTGGTTCATGTTAAACAATGTCATAGTTTAGATTTGCTTTTATTTGAACTTTTACGCATTGTGTTTTGGTTTAATCCTTTGGTATATATCTATCAAAGCAGGATTACCGAATTACATGAATTTATAGCGGATTCAAAATCCGTGAAAACGCAAAAAAAACAATACTGTCAGCTGCTTTTACAAGATACTTTTCAAACTGAACAGTTATCATTAGTCAATCAATTTTTCAATCATTCATTAATCAAAAAACGAATTGTTATGTTACAAAAATCAACATCTAAAAAGATTTGGCAACTAAAGTATTTGTTGCTTATTCCAGTAATTACGATCATTTTACTGTACACCTCATGCGAGGCAGAACAGCAATCTAAATTTGATCAAAACAGAAGTTCCTCAATCGAGGAAAAGGTTAGCCAATTAGAAACTGTTATAGCCGATGAAGAGGTGAGTCCTGAATTACAAAGGCGCCTGTTAAATTTGGCCGCCAAAGCAAATAATGTTAATATAGCAGAGGATCCCAATGTAGATGTTCCTTTTACACTCGTTGATAAAAAGCCAAGTTTTAAAACCCCTTGCGCCGACGGTACAACGGACTTTGATTGCTTTAAAATCAAGTTGGACGATCATGTGAGAAGAACCTTTGAGTACCCAAAGGAAGCTTTAGATAATAAAATGCAGGGTAGAGTTTATGTGAATTTTAGAATTAATACCGATGGTAAAATAAGTGTTTTGAATTCCCGAGCGCCAGGCCCAGCTTTGGATGCCGAAGCTAGAAGGATCATTAGGGCCATACCTGAATTAAATCCTGGGCTGGACGCTGATGGTAATCCTGTATCAGTAACATTTGCTTACCCCATCGTATTTATGTTATCAAAATAATACGAATTATACTTCAATAAGTTAACCTAAACCTTAATTTTCACCACCTCCTTTGAGGTGGTTTTTTCTATGTATTAATTTTCTTCAATACCCATAATCACCGCACCTCCTTGGCCATTGATTTGGATCGTTAACTCTCCCTTTTTACTAACCTTTTTACTTGTGAACTTCGAGTTAAAACTAGACGGTTCTTTGTCTTGAATTATTTGAACGCTTTTCCCAGCAAGCATAGGAAGGTTGAGCTTTATTTTTCGTCTGCTATCCGTGCCGTTTACTAGAGCAACGTACCATTTGTTTGCTTTTCTCCTAGCCAATGCAACATAATCTTCAGGGGCTCCTCCAATATATACCGTTTGATCCCAAACGCTTGGCACCTCCTTTATGAAATCCAATACAAAATCTGGTTGTTCCTTTAAATTATTAGGGGTAAGACCAAAATGTTGGATAGGGGATAAATACAAAATAGCGGTTGCCAATTCAAAAGCATCTGTGGTTTTTCGAATGGTACCTGAGTTTTGATCCTGCGAAAGTCGATGATTTAAAAAAACTGGTGCAAAGTCCATGGCGCCAACTGTGTTTCTTGTGAATGGTAAAATGGTGGCATTTAAAGCATGATGATCCAGAGAACTCTGATTAAATACCAAATTTTCAGAGGCTAAGACCGCTTCTGAGGTGACAAAGTTTGGATACATCCGTTCCCAGCCTCTTGGTAGGGTACAACCGTGGAATGTAATCCCTAAACCATAGTTGTTAGCGTCGGTTAGTATATCTTCGTAAAGCTGCATGGTGGTTTGTTTGTCTCCTCCAAAGAAATCTACTTTTAAACCTTTTACACCAATACTTTGAAGCCACTCCATCTCCCTTTGACGATCAGTAATGGAGTTCATTTTATTTTTCGGGCCTTGAGGCGCTTCACTCCAATACCCATTTGAGTTGTACCATAGAATCACATCTACCCCTTTATTATTGGCATATTGGACTAGTTCTTCAACTTTCTCTCGACCGATACGGGTATCCCACCAATTATCAATCAGAACATACTCAAAATCTAAGGATGCTGCCATGTCAATATACTTTATTTGATCTTGGTAATTAATACTATTGTCCTGCCAAACAATCCAGCTCCAAGTGGCGCGCCCCATTTTATAGTCAATAGAAGCTTCATATTTTGGTTTTACAAGGTCAAAGGCGACCGTAGATTCTACGATGGGTTTTAAACTACTTCCTAATGTGATGGTTCTCCATGGGGTTTTAGCTGGTAAGGACTGCGCAGCAAAGGTATTACCTATGCTACTGTTTTCACCTTCTTGTGGAAATTCTAGAGGATACAAACCGTCCTTAGTAGCCTCTCCGAGTCTCGCACCTGGGTAATGACCATCAACACCCGTTTCTGAGATTAACAACCACCCTTTATTTTGGTTTAGTTTAAAAAGCGCAGGAAAGGTAAATCCAACCCCATTGCTCGAGGGCGTTCCTACGGCTTCACTAAGTGTATATGGCTCTTCGTAGGAAGGCTTGGTTTCCATCCAACCAGTCATAGGCAATGCCTGAGGTGTAATGTATGTGGTAGCTTTATCTGGAATATTAAAACCTGTGGTTTCCTTGTAAATTTTAATATTACTTCTACCTTCTTTAGAGCGAATTTCATAGGAAAATGCAATATCGCGATTGCTAACTTGAAAATGAACTAGTAAGGTGTCTTGATTGGCACTAGTGAAAGTACTTGAGAGCGCGTTTGCATGGTACTCCACATGACTAACCTTCGCCTTTTTAAGCTGGTAAGAATCCTTAACAGTACTCGTGGAGGAGGATATGTAATTTAAATTTTGACTAAAGTCACTTAATGATGTCTCTAGTCCTAGTGGAGATTTCTCTAGAAAAACAGTTCCCTGATAAAAAGCATCATAGAATAAGCCACCATTTTCAAGATTTAAATGAACAACTATTTTATCGTCAGGACTCTTAACTGTAGCTAGGTTTTGACTAACACACAATATTGGAAGGCTACATAAAACAAACAGTGATATGTACTTAAAAGTAATTTTCATGATTAGGTTATTTAATGGTGTAAGATACACACTTATCTAATAACCTCAAAACTCCCTTGAATAATTTAGATTTACTCTGATAATTCCCCGCGGTGTCATTTAATTTTATTGATAAAAAAAACCGCGAATACATTATTCGCGGTTTGAGTAAATTATGTATTAGATTAGTATCTGTAGTATTCAGGCTTGAATGGCCCTTTTACTTCCACACCAATATAATCTGCTTGATCCTTTCTGAGTTCGGTTAGTTCAACACCGATCTTTGCTAAATGAAGCTCAGCTACCTTCTCATCTAAGTGTTTAGGTAACATATAAACTTTGTTTTCATATTTTTCTGGATAGTTCCACAGTTCGATCTGTGCCAAGGTTTGGTTGGTAAAAGAATTACTCATTACAAAGCTTGGATGACCAGTAGCACAACCAAGGTTTACTAACCTACCTTGCGCCAACAAAATAATATCGTTGCCATTAATGGTATACTTATCTACCTGAGGTTTGATATTGATTTTGGTATCACCATGTGTTTTATTGAGCCAAGCCACATCAATCTCATTGTCAAAATGTCCAATATTACACACGATGGTTTTATCTTTCATTAATTTGAAATGCTCTTGAGTCACAATATCCCTGTTTCCAGTTGTGGTGATGATAATGTCAGCCTTTTCAACAACATTTTCAAGTCTTTTTACCTCATAACCTTCCATGGCTGCTTGTAGAGCACAAATAGGATCAATTTCAGTAACTGTTACAATAGAACCAGCTCCTCTAAAGGAAGCAGCTGTTCCTTTACCAACATCTCCAAAACCACAAACAACTACTCGTTTTCCAGCTAACATCACATCAGTAGCACGTCGTATGGCATCAACAGCACTTTCGCGACACCCGTATTTGTTGTCAAATTTTGATTTGGTAACTGAATCGTTCACATTAATTGCTGGAACTGGTAGTGTGCCATTTTTCATGCGCTCGTATAAGCGGTGTACACCTGTGGTTGTTTCCTCTGATAATCCTTTGATTTCTGAAGCAAGTTCTGGGTATTTATCCAATACCATATTTGTTAAATCGCCACCATCATCCAAAATTAGATTAAGTGGTTTTCTATCCTCACCGAAAAATAAGGTTTGTTCTATACACCAATCAAATTCTTCTTCATTCATTCCTTTCCATGCGTATACAGGAATCCCGGCGGCCGCAATAGCTGCTGCTGCCTGATCTTGAGTTGAATATATGTTGCAAGAACTCCAAGTCACCTCTGCTCCAAGAGCAACCAAGGTTTCAATTAAAACCGCTGTTTGAATGGTCATATGCAAGCAACCCGCAATTCGAGCTCCTTTAAGCGGTTGAGATTCCTTGTATTCTTCTCTAAGCGACATTAAACCAGGCATTTCTGCCTCCGCCAACTCAATTTCTTTTCTTCCCCAATCTGCCAATGAAAGGTCCTTTACTTTAAAAGGGACGAAAGGAATTGTTTTAGTACTCATATTACTTTAGTATTTTTACGTTCGTTTTGAGGTCGAATTCTGTATTTATTTTACAAATCCGACCATAAAATTGGGTACAAAGGTACATAAATTACTTGTAAAAAAATATGTCTCTATTTAAATCAATAACGGTAAATCCAACAACTAAAGTGTTGATTTGGAAGATCGAAGAACCTGAAGTGAATCTTAGGGAAGGAATAGTTTTGACAGAAAATTGCCAGAACCGACTAAGAGGGATGAAATCAGAAATTCACAGAAGGGGATTTTTAAGCGTTCGACAATTATTGCGAGCAGCTGGGTATAAGGTCTCTGACCTTTATTATGATTCGAGCGGAAAACCACATCTGAAAGATGGAAAACAAATCTCTATCACCCACTCGTTTAGTTATTCTGGAATGATTATTAGTGATACCACAAAAGTTGGTATCGATATAGAGAAACAGCGCAATAAAATTTCTGTTATTGCTCATAAATTTATCAATTATGAATTTGGATTCTTAACCACTAAAATGATCCGAGAACTAACGGTAGTTTGGTGTATAAAAGAGAGTCTTTACAAAGTGTTTGCTACCGAAGGTATGAGTTTTAAACAACATACCAAGGTGATTCCATTTCATATAGAACAGGGCCATACGCCAGCTTGGGTTATTTATAAAGAAAAGCTGCAAAAATACAGGGCCTCATTTTTTGAGTTTGATGGCTTCACCTGCGCCTATGCACTGGAAAATTAACCGCTAAATAATTTTAAAATGAATATTTCAGTTGAATTAACATTAACTCCTATACAGGATGATTTTGAACCCTCTATCATCCATTTGATCAAAAAACTAAGAGAAAGTGGATTAACGGTAATGGAAAACCCATTAAGCACCCAAGTTTATGGTGAATATGACCAAGTAATGGAGGTGGTTACAAAACACGTAAAATCTTCTTTTGAACTGATTGACAAGGGGCTGCTTTATATGAAAATAGTGAAATCCGACCGCAGTGAGTATGAACCACATTTTTGATTGGGTTTTTAGTCAATATCAAGGGGTACCCACTGAATTAATTGTTTTAGAATTCATCGCCATTATCTTCGGATTGTTGAGCGTATGGTATTCTAAACGAGAAAACATTCTAGTTTATCCTACTGGTATCATTTCCACGGCAATCTATGTGTACCTTTTGCTCGTATATCAATTACTAGGGGATATGTTAATCAATGCCTATTACTTTTCTATGAGTATATACGGTTGGTACTTATGGACTAGAAAGATAGATCAAACCCATTACATTCCCATTACTCGGATGACAAAAAAAGAGTATAAGATGGCAGGGGTTTTGTTTGTATCAGCTATTGTTTTATTAGTGGTGGTTTATGAACTCTCTGACAAATGGGAATCATGGTTCTCATATGTCGATATTTTGACCACGGCGATATTTTTTGTCGGAATGTGGTTGATGGCAAAAAAGAAGCTCGAAAACTGGACCTATTGGATTATTGGTGATATCATTTCAATTCCATTGTATTTTCTAAAAGGAATGGTTTTGTCAAGCTTTTTATATACCGCATTAACTATAATAGCCATATATGGATATATAGCATGGAAGAAAAACTTAAACAAGAGCCCGCAGAGGTTATTAAAGTAGTTTTATTTGGGCCAGAGTCCACTGGTAAGACGACCTTGGCAAAAGAGCTTTCAAAGCATTTTAATACTAATTGGGTTCCCGAATATATGAGAACCTATTTGGAGAAAAAGTGGAATGCTTATAATCGAAGTTGCGAAATCGAAGATCTAAAAGCAATCGCAATAGGTCAAATGGATAATGAAAACCAATTGAGTAAAACAGCAAATCGCGTATTATTCTGTGATACCAATCTCCTGGAAATAAAGGTGTATTCTCAGGTGTACTACCAAGGGTATTGCGATCCTACAATTGCAAAGTACGCCGACGAAAATAAATATGATTTATATTTTTTAACCTATATTGACGTACCTTGGGAAGCAGATGTATTAAGGGATAAGCCCTTTGAACGTGAGCAAATGTACGCTAACTTTAAATTAGCATTAGAGAAGTATAATAAACCTTATGTAGTTTTAAAGGGATCACTCGAGGAACGATTAACCTTTGCTATTAAGCAAGTAGAAAAACTTTTGAACAAATCATGATTACATTGACAGAAGAAGATAATAAGCAACTCAAAGAAAAAGGAATTTCTTTGGAAAAAGTTAAAAGTCAACTAGAAACCTTTGAAAAAGGAATTCCATATATCAATCTATTGGCTGCGGCAAGGATCGATGAGGGTATTTTAAAATTTGATGACAAACAAAAAGCAGCTTATGTTGAAATGTTCGACAAACATAAAGATCAGCTTGAATTGTTAAAGTTTGTGCCCGCCTCTGGAGCTGCTACTCGAATGTTTAAAGCCCTGTTTCAGTTTTTAAATAATTATAATCCGGCCAATGAAACTATTAATGCCTATATCAACCGAGAGAAAGCGGATATTATCCGGACCTTTTTTATTGGGGTGGAGAAGTTCCCCTTCTATGAGCAGGTGATCAAACGTTTTGTTGAGAAGCATCCTGATTTTCTAAATCTACCAGATCACTTTCAAAAATACTTTTTTGTCAAAATCCTCTTAGATAAGGATGAGTTCGATTATGGTTCGAGTCCTAAGGGATTATTGCCTTTTCATAAATACAAAACGCACCCAGCCACTGCTTTTGAAGAACATATGTATGAGGCGGCACTATATGATGAGTCCAACGGGGTGGCTAAACTACACTTTACCATCTCAAAAGAACATGATAATGATTTCGATGACGAGATGGACAGTATTAAGAAAAGGGTGGAGGATCATACGAGTGTTCAATTTCAAACCTCTTTTTCCTTTCAGAAAGAATCCACAGATACCCTTGCGGTGAATATGGATAACCAACCCTTTAGATTGGAAGACGGAAGTATTTTATTTCGGCCGGGTGGTCACGGTGCTCTTATAGAGAATCTAAACGAACAGGATGCTGATATTATCTTTATAAAAAATATAGATAATGTGGTGGTCAATAAGTATAAACATGAACTTGCAGAATACAAAAAGGTGCTAGCCGCCAAACTTTTGGAGTTGCAACAAGACGCCTTCGCATATGCCAAGCTGCTAGATCAGACCACGCCTGATCAGCAGACCATTGAAGAAATGAAGCAGTTTTTAAGGAAGAAGCTCAATGTACATATAAAAGATGATATTGATAAATACAAAGAAATATATCAGATAGAATTCTTAAAAGAAAAGCTAAACGCCCCAATACGTGTTTGTGGAATGGTGAAGAATGAGGGTGAACCTGGAGGGGGGCCTTTTTGGGTCAAAGATGAGGATGGGAATATCTCCTTACAGATAATTGAAACCCCTCAAATAGATCCTAATAATAAATTCCAACAAGATATTCTAAACTCTTCCACCCACTTTAATCCTGTTGATATAGTATGTGGCACAAAAAATTATAAAGGAGAGAAGTACGATCTTCTTAATTTTGTCAACGCTAAAAATGCTTTTATTACCCAAAAAACACTTCAGGGTAAAGATTTAAAAGCATTGGAGCTTCCAGGACTTTGGAATGGGGGGATGGCATTTTGGAATACCGTATTTGTCGAGGTGCCTTTAACAACATTTAATCCAGTTAAAACAGTGGTTGATTTATTAAAGCAAGCCCATCAGGTGCAGGACAAATAACTCAATAAATTATAAGACATGGATAGGGAGTGTGTAATATTTACACACTCCTTTAATTTTTTACACACTTTAGGTTACACCTTCTAAGAATTGGCACATTGGATTAAAAGTTGTAATCAACTTGTCTGCAAGGCTTTGCGCGCTATTAGTTGAATTATATTTTTATTGGTATGGATTTGGTAATTAACAGACTAAAGAATTGATAAAAATAAAATTTACAGATATGAAGACAATAGTATTAGTATCCGCATTTGCGCTAGGTAGTTTTGCTTCATTTGCAGCTACTCCAGTAATTTTTCACGATGGAATCGCTGAAGATATCTTTGCTGTACAAGACGAATTTCAAGAAATTGACTCGGCAGAATTGCCACAAGCCATCACCGATGCACTAGCTGCTGATTTTCCAGGGGCTGAACTTTCAAAAGCATATAAGAATGAAGCTTCTGAGTACAAACTCGAAGTTATGGTTGGAGAAGAAACAAACACGCTATATGCTAACGAAAACGGTGAGTGGATCCAAAAATAGGAATAAGCTTCGTTTATTTTAATTACGTTTGATAAAAAAGACTTTCAATTAAATGAAGGTCTTTTTTTGTGCGCGCAAATCTGGGGATGTTAGTGACTATAAGTGGCCAATCTCAGATACTTGATTCTATAATAACACACAATCGGCTTAAGTTGGGATCGCAAAGGGGTTTAAAATTTAAAAATATAAGGATTGGAATGCCAAAATAATTTATGCAGTTAAAACGCAATCTGCACAATCTTTAACATTACCGTAATAGGTCTGACGGTACTTGTGAATGGTTCTTAAAGGTATCCCGAAAATATGTTTTCTAATATAGGTGACTTTAACACTTATACTACCCATTTTTTTGCTATACCTTTTTTCTAATCTGGTAGTTCTTTTAACTTTTACGAATAACATTTTTTCCATATATGATACAAATAACGGAAATATATGCCTTAAAGTCAAATAGTTATATCTTATATTGTTTATCTTACTAGTGGTAAAATCTATAACGGGAATTCTATATACGTGTTTTTTCAACTTTTATTATTCCCCTTAGCCAACACTATAAGTGGGCTAAGAGGAAGTTTGGTTTTGTGGGCTTCCTTATTGTTTTGAGTGAATAAATCGGCCTACTTTTAGCGGTGTTTTGGCATAAAAAAATTTTATTTAAGGAGAATTTTGACTTTAAAAGTGCTATTTTTAGAAAAGTGCTTATAAAAATCTAGACCACCATGGAGGTGGTCTAGATATTGTTAAAATACGAAGCTTATGTATTGAGAAATTTGAGTACTACATTATTTGGGTTGAAGTAAAAAGGCACTTGGATATTCTTCTCTAACTTTCATTAAATACCGGTCTGCCTCAAGTCGATTTCTAAATTTGCCTACCCTAACTTTGTAATTTGGTGTCTCAAAAGAAATATTACAGCTGATATCATCGAATTTTTCTTGAAATTCTTTTTCTGCATTTTCGGCCCCTTCTAATGTTCCATTGTAGATTTGAATGCTAAAACGCTTTTCCGTGTTACTTTGGTTAAGCTCAGATTTATAAGCAATTAATTTTGCTATTCTTGGATCCTGATTTATGGTCACTTTTCCTTCTGGATGTTGGGTTTTTATGCCGTCTTGAGCGGAAATAATACCGCTGTAAAAAAAGGCGGTCATGGCAATAATAATAAAGCGTTTACGGGCTAATAATCTCATAATGAATACTATTTTATGCAAATGTAAATCTTAAATTTATTTAATTGTGCATTTTTTTTATTTAGAATTGATATAAATTAAGCGTTAACGCTTCTCTAACATTTTTCAAATCGACTCTAAGTCGTATTTTTGTGCACGGATTTAAAAAACGGATATATACAGTATATAGTGTATATTCGTGCCAATTTTATGATAGAAAATACATATTCCAATATGAAAAAGATGATACGCCCTAATTCAATGACAAGAATTTTAGGTATCGGATTAGCATTGTTGCTATCATTTTCCAGTTCACTTTTCGCGCAAGATCAACCAGAAGCTGATCCAGCTGCAGGAAAGACGTTGTTTAATACTTACTGTGCTGCTTGTCACCATTTAGATCGAAGAATGACAGGTCCTGCACTACGTGGTGTTGGAGATAAATTTGAAAGAGAATGGTTGCATGCTTGGATTAAAAATAGCCAGGCATTAATTAAGTCTGGTGATGAAGAAGCTGTTAGAATATGGGAGGAGTATAAGCCTGCCGTAATGACGCCTTTCCCTCAGTTAAGTGAGCAGGATTTAGATGATATTATCGCCTACACAATGGAGGTGGAAGAGGAGCCTGCTGCAACTGATGTTGCTGCTACAGGAGCCGCTGGATCTGGAGGGTCTTCTTCTGGGATAAACGGTGATATCGTTTTAGGTGCGTTGATACTTGTCTTCGGGGTGCTTGTAGTGATGTTGTTCTTGGTGAACAAAACACTTCGAAAAATTGCTGAGGCTAATGGTGTTGAAGTTAAAACTCCTGAGAAGACAAAACCGCTATGGAGAGCATTTGTTCAAAATCAATTCTTAGTAATTGTTACTGTTATCCTATTGTTACTTGGTTCTGCATACTATGCTTTTGGGTATATGATGCAAATTGGAGTTGATCAAGGTTATGAGCCAGTTCAACCGATTCATTTCTCTCACAAGATTCACGCAGGGGATAACGGAATTGACTGTAAGTATTGTCACTCTTCAGCTAGAACATCTCAAACTTCTGGGATTCCTTCCCTTAACGTTTGTATGAACTGTCACCAGAGTATACCTGAGGTTTCAGAAAGTACTGCTACAGCAGAATACTCAAAAGAGTTCTACGATGGAGAGATTGCTAAACTATATAAAGCTGTTGGATGGGATGTTTCCACTCAGAGCTACACTGGAGAATCACAACCTGTAAAATGGGTGCGTATTCATGATCTCCCTGATTTTGTTTACTTTAACCACTCACAACACGTAAGTGTAGCAGGTATCGCATGTCAGGTTTGTCACGGAGAAGTTCAGGAGATGGAAATTTTACATCAACATGCTCCTCTTACAATGGGATGGTGTATTCAGTGTCACCAAGATACTAATGTGAAAATGGAAGGTAATGAATACTATACCAAAATTCACGAAGAATTGGCGAAAAAATATGGTGTTGATCAGTTGACAGCTGCCCAAATGGGAGGCATGGAGTGTGCTAAGTGTCACTATTAATTCAACCAATTTCGTAAATATTTAAAATTAAGAATCTAAGTAGGTCTTTAAAAAAGATCGATTTAAAATAGTTATATATAACATGGCATCAAACAGAAAATACTGGTCAAGTGTTGAAGAACTAAAACCTAATAGTTCTATCGCGGATACGCTTAAACAGAATGAGTTTGTTGAGGAAATCCCTACAGCTGAGTTTTTAGGAAATGAGGAGGCATTAGGTGCTTCGTCTACTAGCAGAAGGGACTTTCTTAAATATGTAGGTTTTACTACCGCAGCTGCTTCATTAGCTGCATGTGAGGGACCTGTTACTAAAAGTATCCCTTACGTGGTACAGCCTGAGAATATCATTCCAGGTGTTGCAAACTACTATGCAACTACCATTGCGAATGGTTTCGACTTTTCAAGCATATTAATTAAGACCCGCGAAGGTAGACCGATTATGGTCGAGCATAATAAAGAAGCTAAAATTAATGGTAGTCCGAACGCGAGAGTGTACGCTTCTGTTTTAGATCTTTATGATAGCTTAAGAGTTCAAGGGCCTAAGGCTAATGGTGAGTATACTTCTTGGGATGAATTAGATACTCAAGTGGTTGCTGCGCTTAATTCAGCTAAGGCTTCTGGAAAGCAAATTGCTTTACTTACTCAAACCTATGCGAGTCCTTCAACTAAAAAGTTAATTGCTGAGTTTTCTCAGAAGTTCGCAAATGTTAAGCACATTCAGTACGATGCCATCTCTGAAGATGCTGCTCTTGATGCATTTGAGAGTACTTATGGACAAAGAGCATTAGCAGATTACGATTTCTCTAAAGCAGAAGTTATTGTTTCTTTTGCTGCTGATTTCCTTGGAGATTGGCAAGGTGGAGGATATGATGCTGGATATGCAAAAGGACGTATCCCTACTCAAGGGAAAATGTCTCGTCATATTCAATTCGAATCCAATATGAGTTTAACTGGTGCTAATGCGGATAAAAGAGTTCCACTTACACCATCAGAATTAAAAATCGCTTTAGCTAAGTTTTACGGTTACTTAAATGGAAGATCTGTTACAGGATCCCTTCCTGCTCATATTGATGAGGCTGTGAAAGCTGCAGCTACTCAAGTAGCGAGAGCTGGAAGAAATGCTGTAGTGGTTACAGGAATTAGCGATGTGAACGCTCAGAAAGTGGTCTTGGCGATCAATAAAACAATTTCTAGTGTAGTGATGGATGCTGAAAAGCCTAAACTCACTAGACAGGGTAATGTGAAAGCATTGAACCAACTTGTTGCTGATATGAATGCTGGTCAGGTTGGTGTTTTGGTAACAAGCAATGTGAACCCACTTTACACCATGGCTAATGCAGCTGAATTTGAAGCTGGATTGGCAAAAGTAGATCTTTCAGTAGCCTTCTCTTTGAAAGAAGACGAAACAGCTAGTAAGACCACATACGTTGCTGCTGCTCCTCACTATTTGGAGTCTTGGGGTGATGTAGAAATGAAAAAAGGAATGTATAGTTTAATGCAGCCGACTATTCGTCCGTTGTTTAATACTAGACAGTTTCAGGATGCTATCTTGAAATGGACTGGTAGTTCATTAAACTATCACGATTATATAAAACAAACTTGGGAAACTTCCATTTTAGGACTTGATTCATGGAATCAAGCACTACACGATGGGGTTTATGAATCTTCTCTTTCAGTTGGCGAAACTGAACAAGCAGATGCAGTCGCTGTAGAAACTCCTCAAGTGGAGGCAGAAGCAGCAGTAGTTTCTGTAGCTGATGCTGTAAGAGCTTTGGCTGGTACTACTCCAGCAGAAGGGATGGAACTTACGTTCTATTCTAAGATAAGTATGGGGGATGGACAACAAGCCAACAACCCATGGTTACAAGAATTACCAGATCCGTTAACTAGAAATACATGGGATAACTATTTGACCATATCTATGGCGGATGCTGAGCGTTTAGATTTCGAAAACTACATCGAGGACAATGGTGGTTTAAACGGAAGTTATGCCAAAGTGACGGTTGGTGATGTAACTCTTGACAAAGTTCCAGTGTTAATACAACCTGGACAAGCTAAAAATACTGTTGGCCTTTCATTTGGATATGGTAAGAAACTAGGACTTAAAACCCCTATGCAAACAGGAGTTAATGCATACGCTTTATACCAAGGATTCGATTTAACCCAACAAGTAAAAATAGAAAAAGTATCTGGAATTCATGAGTTTGCTTCAGTGCAAATGAAAAGTACCATGGATGGAAGGGGAGATATTCTTCGTGAAACCTCGTTAGAGATCTTTAATACAAAAGATTCTGAGCACTGGAATCCTCAACCTGTAGTTTCTGTAAATCATGCAGAGGTTCCAGCAGATGATGCTACACTTTGGTCAACCTTTGACTCTAGTATAGGACATCATTTTAATTTGTCTATAGACCTTAATGCCTGTACTGGATGTGGGGCGTGTGTAATTGCATGTCACGCAGAAAACAACGTGCCGGTAGTTGGTAAGAGCGAAGTAAGAAAATATAGAGATATGCACTGGTTGCGTATTGACCGTTACTATTCTTCAGAAGAAACTTTTGAAGGAGATATGGATATGGTTGAAGCTGCACCAAACTCTATTAGTACCTATCACAAATTGGAGCACCCTTCTGAGAATCCTCAGGTGGCATTCCAGCCTGTGATGTGTCAGCACTGTAATCACGCACCATGTGAAACTGTTTGTCCAGTTGCGGCAACTTCACATGGACGTCAAGGTCAAAACCAAATGGTTTATAACCGTTGTGTAGGTACTCGTTATTGTGCGAACAACTGTCCTTACAAAGTTCGTCGCTTTAACTGGTTCCGTTATAATGAGAATGATGAGTTTGATTTCCATATGAATGATGACCTTGGAAGAATGGTATTAAACCCAGACGTAGTGGTAAGATCTCGTGGGGTTATGGAGAAATGTTCTATGTGTATTCAAATGACACAGAAAACTATTCTTGATGCTAAAAGAGATGGAAGACCTATTAAGGATGGTGAGTTCAAAACTGCTTGTTCAGCAGCTTGTAGCTCCGGTGCTATGGTCTTCGGTGATGTAAATGATAAGGAAAGTGAAGTCGTTAAACAAAAAGCAAGTAACCGTATGTATCACTTGCTTGGATTTAAAGGTACACGTCCTAATGTATTCTATCACACCAAAATTAGAAATACAGAAGAAGTTTAATAAAGGATTTAATAAGTATAATTATATAAAGTATTATGGCGTCGCATTACGAAGCACCTATACGTGAACCCTTAGTAACTGGAGAGAAATCTTACCACGATGTTACTGTAGACATAGCCGCCCCAGTAGAGGGAAGAGCAAATAAATTATGGTGGATTGCTTTTTCAATTGCCTTAGTTGCCTTTCTTTGGGGAATTGGTTGTATTATTTATACCGTTTCAACCGGTATCGGAGTATGGGGTTTAAATAAAACTATTGGATGGGCCTGGGATATTACCAACTTTGTTTGGTGGGTAGGTATCGGTCACGCCGGTACACTGATCTCAGCTGTACTTTTATTATTCCGTCAGAAATGGAGAATGGCAGTTAACCGTTCTGCTGAGGCGATGACCATATTTTCGGTTGTTCAAGCGGGGTTATTTCCAATTATTCACATGGGTCGTCCATGGTTGGCATATTGGGTTCTACCAATTCCAAACCAGTTCGGTTCATTATGGGTAAACTTTAACTCTCCGTTGTTATGGGACGTATTTGCGATATCTACGTATCTGTCTGTTTCTTTAGTATTCTGGTGGACTGGATTACTGCCTGACTTTGCTATGTTGCGCGATAGAGCAGTGAAGCCGTTCCAAAAGAAAATATACAGCCTGCTAAGTTTTGGTTGGACTGGACGTGCTAAAGATTGGCAACGTTTTGAAGAAGTATCCTTGGTATTAGCTGGATTAGCTACTCCGTTGGTACTTTCAGTACACACCATTGTATCGTTTGACTTTGCTACATCAGTAGTTGCAGGATGGCACAGTACCATTTATCCTCCTTATTTCGTTGCAGGAGCGATTTTCTCTGGTTTTGCCATGGTATTGACACTGCTGATTATCATGCGTAAAGTTTCAAATCTAGAAGCTTATATCACTAGAGTACACATCGAGTATATGAATAAGGTTATTCTTCTTACTGGTGGTGTTGTAAGTGTTGCATATATAACAGAGTTCTTCATCGCTTGGTACTCAGGTACAAATTATGAAGATTACACATACCTCTCCATTGGAGCGGCTACAGGGCCTTATTGGTGGGCATTTTGGGCATTGATCATCTGTAACTTTATCGTGCCACAAACCCTGTGGGTTAAAAAATTAAGAAGGAATTTCACCTGGTCATTTATCGTGTCGATTATCATTAACATCGGAATGTGGTTTGAGCGTTTTGATATTATTGTAATCAACTTAAGTAAAGGTCACCTTCCTTCGTCTTGGTCTATGTTCTCACCAACCTTTGTTGATGTAGGTATCTATTTAGGAACTATCGGATTTTTCTTTGTATTGTTCCTACTATATGCTAGAACATTCCCTGTGATTGCGCAGGCTGAAATTAAAACAATATTAAAATCTTCAGGTGAACGCTACAAACGTATGCGTGACGTGGAAGGTAAATCAATTGCTGGAGCTGCTGCTGATCCGCGTACCTCCAATTATTCAGGTACAAATACTAACAGCTCAGATCAAGCGACTAAATAAAATAACGTAAATCGATGGCTTCAAAAGTTATACAGGCACTATACAATGATGACGACATTTTAATGTCTGCTGTAAAGCGTGTTAGAGATGCGCATCATCATATTGACGAAGTTTATACCCCTTTTCCAGTTCACGGGTTGGATAAAGCAATGGGTCTAGCACCTACAAGATTGGCAATTTGTTCTTTTTTGTATGGTTGTGTTGGATTGGCAGTAGCAATTGCCATGATGAATTTTATCATGATTGAAGATTGGCCTCAAAACATTGGTGGAAAACCTAGTTTTTCTTTTATAGAAAACTCACCGGCTTTCATTCCAATTATGTTTGAGATGACGGTATTTTTTGCAGCTCACTTAATGGTTATTACCTTTTATATGAGAAGTAAATTATGGCCATTTAAAGAGGCTGAGAATCCTGATATTCGAACTACGGATGACCATTTTTTGATGGAAATAGTTTTAAATAATAATGAAGAGGAACTAACCAAGCTTCTAGTTGATACTGGAGCAGTAGAGGTTAAAGTTTCAGAAAAGCATTAATCATACGAAATGAAAGTTTTTGGAAAAATAGGGATGGTACTTGGAGTTGCAGCAATAGTTGCCTCATGCCATGATAAAAGGAGTCCAAATTATCAATTTATGCCAGATATGTACGAACCTATAAGTTATGAAACTTATCAGGAGTCAAGTGCATTTAGAAATGGTATTTCAGCACAGTTACCTGTCGAGGGAACAGTTGCTCGTGGACATATTCCTTATGAGTACCCAAACACCCTAGAAGGTTATGCAGCGGCTAAAGAAAATTTAACGAATCCTACTCCAGCGGAAGAAATTACCGATGAGTATTTGAACGAAGGTAAGCAGTTGTACGGTATTTATTGTGCGGTTTGCCATGGAGATAAAGGTGACGGACAAGGTATTCTAGTGGAACGTGAAAAGTTATTGGGTATTCCTAGTTATGATGATGCAGGTCGTGCTATTACTGCAGGAAGTATCTATCACGTAATTCGCTATGGATTGAACGCAATGGGTTCATACGCAAACCAAGTTAATGAGGAAGAACGTTGGAAGGTAACCGAGTATGTGTTGACCTTAAAGCAGGATTTAGAAAGTAAATAACTAAAATCAACTATCAAAAAGAAGATTCAAGGATATGTATACGTTTTCAAATAGATTAAGAATAACATCTTTCATTTTAATGATAGTTGGTGTTCTTGGGATAGGGTATGGTTTTTTAAGCGCTCCTTCGACTATTGAAGAAGCCAAAGCCATTGTGGCATCCACGCAAGCACATCACGCAGGTGGGCATGAACAAGCGCACGATTCCGCCGCTCATCACGAAAATACTACAGCACAAACTGATGCGCATGCAGATGATCACGCAGCTCACGATGCTCATACACTAAGTAAATTACAAAATAGACCATGGTCTGCGTTCTTAATCGCTGCCTTCTTTTTCTTTATGTTGTCCGTAGGAGCTTTAGTATTCTATGCCGTGCAACATGTAGCACAAGCAGGATGGTCACCTGTGTTGTTCCGAATTATGGAAGGTGTTACAGCCTATCTAGTTCCAGGAGCTATCATCCTTTATGTGTTTTACGTTTTGACTGCTGGGTTCCACATGAACCATATGTATATTTGGATGGATTCAGATATCATGGCCGCAGATAAGATATTACAACTAAAATCAGGCTACCTAAATATTCCTTTCTTTCTAATTAGATCATTACTTTTCTTAGGAGGATGGTGTTTCTATAGATACTATGTTGTTAAACAGTCTAGATTACAAGACGAAGCTGAAGATTACACGCCTTATAAAAAGATTTTCAAATCATCAGTCTTCTTTTTGTTATTCTTCTTTGTAACAGAGTCTGTGATGGCTTGGGATTGGTTTATGGGTCTAGAGCCACACTGGTATAGTACATTGTTTGCTTGGTATATCTTTGCCAGTATGTTTGTATCTGGTGTTACTGTAATTGCAATGGTGCTTGTGTATCTGAAATCAAAAGGATTAGTTGACTTTGTTAACGATAGTCACCTTCATGATTTAGGTAAATATATATTTGGATTGAGTATTTTCTGGTCTTACCTATGGTTTGGGCAGTTTATGCTAATATGGTATGCAAACATTCCTGAGGAATCAGCATACTTTATGACAAGAGTAGAGCATTATGGTATTGTGTTTTTTGGAATGCTAGTGCTTAACTTTGTATTCCCGTTCTTAATGCTGATGAATACTGATTTCAAACGTAGAGGTTGGTTTATAATAATGACTGGTGTAGTTGTTCTTATTGGACATTATATGGATGTATTCCAGTGGGTAATGCCTTCTACCGTTGGTGAATTATGGAGCTTCGGTATTCCAGAGATTTCAAGTGTATTGTTCTTCTTAGGATTATTCATATTTGTGACCTTTAATGCTATTGCGAAGATGCCATCATTACTTGAAAAAAGAAACCCACTTATTGAAGAAAGTAAACACTTTCATTATTAATTGAATAATAAATAGTAAACAGGATATATACGATGACTGCTGTATTAATAATAATTGTTCTTCTACTTGTTGCCATTGCAATTTGGCAGATGACAAAGATTTTTGAATTGTCTCAGTTTAACGCTGATGATTCACAAATAGCTACTGATAAGGATAACAAGGTTAATGGGTATTTAATGTTTGCTTTTCTAGTTTTCATCTACCTACTTACCATATTTTGTTTCTGGGAATGGGGAGGTGTATTACTTGGAACTCCAGCATCTGAACATGGTGAACAGATCGATAACTTGATGTTTATTTCCATGGTACTGATCTTTACTGTGCAAATTATCACGCAGGCTTTACTGCACTATTTTGCCTATAAGTACCGGGGAGAGAAAGGAAAGAAAGCACTTTTTTATGCCGATAATGATCGTCTAGAATTTATCTGGACTATTATTCCAGTAATTACTTTGGCTGGTTTAATTCTTTACGGATTGTTCACATGGACCTCTGTAATGAACGTAGATGAAGAAGAAGGAGATCCAATTATCATTGAACTTTATGCTCAGCAGTTTAACTGGAAAGCTAGATATGCTGGAAATGATAATGTTTTAGGAAGCGCCAATGTTCGACTAATTGATATTGACAAAAACAATATGTTAGGGGTGGATGAATCAGATCCTTATGCTGATGACGACATCGTTTCACAAACTGAAATTCACCTACCTGTTGGACGTAAAGTTATTTTCAAAATGCGTTCTCAGGACGTGCTTCACTCGGCTTATATGCCGCACTTTAGAGCACAGATGAACGTTGTTCCAGGTATGATTACACAGTTTGCATTTACACCAACAGTGACTACTGAAGAAATGAGGCTAGATCCTGATATGGTTGAAAAGGTTCAACATATTAATCAAATTAGAGCCGATAAAAAAGCAGATGGTGAAACTGATAATGTAGATCCATGGGAGTTTGACTATGTTATTTTATGTAATAAAATTTGTGGATCTTCTCACTATAACATGCAGATGAAGATTATAGTTGAGACACAAGAAGAGTTTGACGCTTGGATAAAAGAACAGGCCACATTTAAACAACAAATGGCAGCTGCCCAGTAATTGGTAATAATAATATATATAAAATAGTTTTAAAGGAGAAAGATTATGTCAGCAACATCACAAGCGCATATGGAAGATCACGCACATGATCATGGTCATCATAAACAAAGCTTTATATCAAAGTATATCTTTAGCATGGATCATAAGATGATCTCTAAGCAGTATTTGATTACTATGTTGTTTATGGGGATTATCGGGATTGTAATGTCGATTCTTTTTAGAATGCAGATTGCATGGCCCGGAGAGTCATTTAAAATTTTTGAAGTTTTATTAGGTAGATGGGCACCTGAAGGTGTTATGGATCCTAATATTTACTTGGCACTTGTAACCATTCACGGAACCATCATGGTATTCTTTGTACTTACCCAAGGTTTAAGTGGTACATTTAGTAACTTACTTATTCCACTTCAAATCGGTGCTCGTGATATGGCCTCTGGTTTTATGAATATGTTATCGTACTGGTTGTTCTTCATATCTGCTGTTATTATGCTTCTTTCTCTTTTTGTTGAAGCAGGACCTGCAGCGGCTGGTTGGACGATTTATCCTCCACTTAGTGCCTTACCACAAGCTCAAGGAGGTTCGGGAACTGGTATGACAATGTGGTTGATTTCAATGGGGATCTTTATTGCTTCTTCTTTACTTGGATCTTTGAACTACATCGTAACGATATTAAACTTGCGTACTAAAGGAATGTCTATGACAAGATTACCTTTGACCATATGGGCGTTTTTCGTTACTGCTATTATTGGTGTTGTTTCTTTCCCAGTTTTATTGTCAGCGGCGTTGTTGTTAATCATGGACCGTAGTTTTGGAACATCATTCTTTTTATCAGACATATTTATCCAAGGTGAAGTTCTACATTATCAAGGTGGATCTCCAGTACTATTTGAACACTTATTCTGGTTCTTAGGTCACCCAGAGGTTTATATTGTAATTCTTCCAGCGATGGGTATCGTATCAGAGATTATGTCAACCAACTCTAGAAAACCGATTTTCGGATATAGAGCGATGGTTGCATCAATCCTAGCAATTGGATTTTTATCAACGATTGTTTGGGGACACCACATGTTCGTATCTGGAATGAACCCATTCTTAGGATCGGTATTTACCTTTACAACTCTTTTGATTGCAATTCCTTCTGCTGTAAAAGCATTTAACTGGATTACCACTATATGGAAGGGTAACCTTCAAATGAATACGGCCATGTTATGGTCAATTGGATTCGTTTCAACATTCATCACTGGTGGACTTACAGGGATTATCGTAGGAGATAGTGCTTTGGATATTAACGTTCACGATACTTACTTCGTAATTGCTCACTTCCACCTTGTAATGGGTATATCTGCAGTTTATGGTATGTTAGCTGGTATCTATCACTGGTATCCTAAGATGTTTGGTAGAATGATGAATAAGAATTTAGGTTATATCCACTTCTGGATTACCGCGATCTGTTCTTATGGTGTATTCTTCCCGATGCACTTTGTCGGGTTAGCCGGTGTACCAAGAAGGTATTATACCAATACAGCTTTCCCTATGTTTGATGACTTAACTGATATTCAAATTGTGATGACTGTGTTTGCTATTATCGCCGCTCTTGTTCAGGTGGTATTCTTGTACAATTTCTTCCATAGTATTTTCTACGGTAAGAAAGCTACACAAAACCCTTGGAATTCAACTACCTTAGAATGGACAACTCCTGTGGAGGCTATCCACGGAAACTGGCCAGGTGCTATTCCTGAAGTTCACAGATGGCCTTATGATTATAGTAAGGTAAACGAGGATGGAGAATACGTAATACCAGGACAGGACTTTGTTCCACAACATATTCCTCTACAAGAAAATGAGGAGGAATTAAACCACTAGAATATACTAAGTATAACTATATAAACTAACAAAGCCATCTTCGGATGGCTTTGTTAGTTTATAATATTTCATATTTTTCTTTTTGCTTTCATGTAAGAGGTTATATTAAAAAGATAAGCAATTTTATACTTTTCCTTTTCATTGTGTTTATGTGCTATTAGAGGGCGTCTGACAATGGCTATGGGCTCATTAAATTCTTATTACTGCTTACGGTATATCCTTTGGTGTTTTCTAAATCTCTCTCTTGATAGAATTTTTTGTATTTTGTTGTCTAAACTTCAGCTGTTTTGCACAAAACTTTGAGAAGTTTATCGAACGCAAAACTTACCAACCATGCTAAACTATTTTCTTTACAGTATTTCTATTACCTTTAGTTCGTGGATTATAGGCATGCTTTTTTATGCCCCAATTAGGTATACAGATTTTCATAAACACTCATTAGAAAATCTTAATTTTCTACCTAGTAAACCTTTAAATACCTTTATCGGTTTAGATGTCTTTAAATGGATTGTCAGAAACACTTTTTTCAAATTTTTTAATCTCAAATTGAATCTTCGACTTAAAAGAAGGATAGAGCTAAAGGATTTGGAAACTTACGTCTTGAAATGATCAGTGCCGAAATAAGTCACCTAATTGCTTTTGTGTTGGTTTGTATTGCGGCAGTGGTGGTAGGTTTGGTGTATAGTTGGCAATTTGGAGTCGTGCTAATGCTTGTTAATATTGTACTTAATTTGTATCCTGCTTTGTTACAGCAGCAAAACAAAAGAAGGATTGATCGATTTATCAATTTGAAGTAGAAAATGATTATTCCGATTTTTCGGACTCTTTCTTTTTGAGATCTTGCTCTTTAAGAAATTCTTCAAATAATTTGCTCTTCAGATGTTCTGCTAGTTGCAAGCGAAGGGCGTTATAAGCATTTAAAATCCGTGTTCTAGATATATTTATAGAGTCGAGTACTGAGTTTTCATCTAGGCGATTCTTAAGCTGTCTGGTATAGGTGTTAAGAACCAATATCCTGCTTTTTACCGCTGGATTATCGAATTTCTCAGGCATTAAAGAATCCTTAGCTAGTTCGCTGTTAAGTCTATTAAATTCTTCTGCAAAGTAAGTTAAGTCACCGTGATCTTGTCTTTGGAAACGCTCCATAAGAATGCTGAGTTCCCTGAATTTCTCCCACTGACCAATAGTGCTCATTTTCTCTTCACTAATAGAGGCAATGGGTGGTAGAGCTCTGTAGTGTACAGTAGTGGAGTCTATCGCAGCCTCTTGGTCTTGTGAACTGTTATTATTGTTACCACAACCTACTAAAAGCAGTAGCCCTAAAGCAATTAAGATGTGTTGGATTCTTTTCAATGCAAATCTGTTTACCTACTGACCAAAGATAAGGAGTCCAATTCCAAATGCCAAGGTATTTTTGATCAGTAGCACTTATTTTGCAGCATATACTACTTAGCTCAGAGCCAATTCAAGATCATTTTCTTTGGAATGGTTTTGATTTTTTAAAATTAAAAAACCCGCTAACAGCTTTTTCGGAAAACAAAAATGCTTTGTCTCTTGGGTGATTCCGGTAATGAAATTTTGCAATTTGTTTGGGATTCTGTAGTAAATTTTGGGGATCTGCTAGGGATTAGGCTAGTTAATGCTTAAATCCTTAATAAATTGTTAATTTAAAAATGAAAGATTCTGAAGAATAACAATTTATGCTAAATTGCACCAATATTTAACAAAACGATTCTAATATGAATTTCAATTTCCAAAAACCTTTGTTTTACGGGTTAAGTTCAATTGTATTATTGACTGCTTGTAAGACGGAGAACAAAAAGGAAGTGGCTACGGTGGAAACTGTTCCTGGGATTAATTTATCTTATATGGATACTACCACGAGCCCTAAAACTGATTTTTTCCGGTATGTCAATGGGGCATGGCTCGATGAAACTACAATCCCTGATGATAAAACTGTATGGGGAAGTTTTAATGAACTACGTGTTCAAACTGATGATGATGCATTGGCCGTTTTATATGCAGCTGAAAAGAATCCAAATTTGGATGTGAACTCGGACCAAGCAAAAGCTGTGCGTCTATTCCAATCTATTATGGATACCACCTCTAGAAATGAGCAAGGGGTAGAACCACTACAACCCTATTTGGATAAAATAGAAACTATTGAAAACAAAGAGGATCTGCAAAAGTACCTTATTGAAATGACTCCCGTAACAGGAGCAAATTTTTTCAGATTTGGCGTCGGATCAGATGCTAAAGACAGTAATAAAAACTCGGCTTATCTTGGAGCTGGTACCCTAGGATTACCTGATCGTGATTATTATACTGATAAAGACCAAGAAAGCGAAGAAATTAGAGAGAAATACCTCGCTCATGTAACTAAGATGCTTCAGTTTATCGGTATGGATCAGGAACAAGCATCTACACAAGCATCTGAAATTCTCACTTTTGAAACTAAACTAGCCGAGCCAATGCTCGATAAAGTTCAAAGAAGGGATCCACAGACTACCTATAATCCGACTGCCATATCAGCATTGGAGAAAATGGTTCCAGCATTTGACTGGACAGAATATCTTAAAGGTATTGGCGCCTCAGGGGTAGACACTATCGATATCAGTCAAGTAGACTATATTGCATCATTACAAGAGGTTTTCCAAGATTCAGAAATAGAAACCTTGAAAAATTACCTTAGATGGTCATTGGTCAATGATGCTGCAAGTACTTTGACTATGGATATGGAGCGTGCCAATTGGGAATTTTACAGCAAAGAATTAAGAGGTGCACAAAAACAGGAACCACTTGAAAAAAGAGCGCTTCAGACTGTAAATCGAATGATAGGTGAGGCATTAGGTAAACTTTATGTTGAGGAGAAATTTCCAGCTGAGGCAAAAGAAGTTGCCCAAGAAATGGTAGCAAACGTTTTTGAAGCCTTTAAAGCTAGAATCAACGCTTTGACATGGATGGATCCTGAGACTAAGAAAAAAGCGATTGAAAAAATCGAAAAAACAACCGTTAAGGTAGGTTACCCTGACGTTTGGAAGGATTATTCTTCTATAGAAATTGAAGTTGCTGATAAGGGTGGATCTTACTTCCAGAACAGCCTTAACATTGGTAAATGGTACTTTGACCGTACTATTAATAAGTTAGGTAAACCAGTTGATAAATCCGAATGGTTTATGTCACCTCAAACGGTAAATGCATATTTCAATCCTTCGTATAACGAAATAGTTTTCCCAGCGGCCATTCTTCAACCACCATTCTTTAATTTTAAAGCAGATGCTGCTGTAAATTACGGTGGAATTGGAGCGGTAATTGGACACGAAATATCACATAGTTTTGATGATAGTGGTGCTGATTATGATGCTAATGGTAATCTTGAGAATTGGTGGACCGATAAGGATTTAACCCAGTTCAATGCTTTGGGTGATTCATTGGCTGCTCAATATAGTCGTATCGAAGTGCTTCCAGAGGTATTTATCAACGGAAAATTTACCTTAGGAGAAAACATTGGTGACCTAGGTGGGGTGAATGCAGCTTATGATGGGTTACAATTACATCTTAAAGAGCACGGGTCACCTGGTTTGATCGATGGATTTACCCCAGAGCAACGATTCTTTATGTCTTGGGCTACCGTGTGGAGAACTAAGATGAGAGATGAGGCACTTAAAACTAGAATAAAAACAGATCCACATTCCCCTGGGATGTATCGTGCAACTCAGCCGTTAATTAACATGGAGGTGTTTTACCAAGCCTTTGATATTAAGGAAGGTGATCAGATGTATCTAACTCCAGAGGAGCGCGTTAAGATTTGGTGATCACTAGTTAAAGACTAAAAAACCGTAAAAAAAATAAAGGCATTCTAAATTTTTAGTTTAGAGTGCCTTTATTTTTTATATGGGTAAACCTTTGGATTCTTATTCTTTCTCGGTGGCTGGGGTCGCCTCAGCTTGTGCTTTTTGATTTAGCAATAGGTCTTTTATCTGTAGCGCTAATTTAAAATTAGGAGCTATTTCAATGGCCTGGTCAATATATGATATCGCCTGATCGATATTTGATTTGTCCTTATTGTATTCCAATAAACCTTTTTGATAAGTAAAAGCAGCCTTTAATGGTACTTGGTAAGGTGGATTTGATTGGTAAAATGGTAGCATATCCTTTTCGGTTGCATTCTCCAAACCATATTTTATATACGTTTCCGCCTCTGCAGTCTTTCCGATCTGTAAATTTAAATCTACAATGTCATACGCTACATATATATCTGGGTTTCTCCCGAACATGATGTCAAACTGATTAACGGCTAATTGTGGCTGCTTTAACGCCTTAAGTGAACGTGCTTTGATCTCTACGGCTAAATCAGAAGCCTTAGGGTCATTCTCTGTACCTAACAAATTAATCGCCTGAACGTGCTGCCCTGAGTTGCTATAGAAAAAAGCAAGAGTATCTGTTCTAGTTTCATCGGGCTGCAAAACGTTCATATGTGTGAGCGCGTTGATAACCCCTTGTACATCACCTTGGTGCTTCATTTGCTCGTAAAAGGCCTTGTAATGCGTGAAAAGTTGCGAATTGTTCTGTGCGAATCCAAAGAAAAAAGAACAAAGCAACATTGTGGTAAGTGTATTCTTCATAAATAAACTGCGGAAACCCATTGATCTGTAGTGGATGGGAGGAAAGCAGTGATCCCCTTTGTTAATAACTTATTTTTTTTAAATGTAATCATATAGCAATTTTTATGATCTTTTCATTATGAAAATGACTCTGAAAATCAAGCTTTTGCCTACCGATGAGCAGGCCGCATTGCTCCTTCAAACTATCAGGGAAGCTAATGCTGCTTGTGGTGCCATTTCCCAGGTGGCATGGCAAGAAAAGATTTTCAATAAAGTCAAATTGCACCACGAAGTGTATCATCCGCTCAGAGCCACATTTAAGCTTTCTTCTCAAATGCTGATACGATCTATTGCCAAGGTTTGTGATGCGTATACCATGGACAAGAAAACAAAACGCACATTCAAACC
>NZ_AMSG01000015.1 GCF_000300875.1 Galbibacter marinus
AAACCAGATCCGCTTCTCCCTTGATAAGAGGCATTAGCTTCCCTGATGGTTTGAAGGAGCAATACGGCCTGCTCATCGGTAGGCAAAAGCTTGATTTTCAGAGTCATTTTCATAATGCAAAGATCATAAAAGTTGCTATATGATTACATTTAAAAAAATAAGTTATTAACAAAGGGGATCACTGCTTTCCTCCCATCCACTAAAGATGAATGGGTTTCCGCAGTATGTTTATGAATATTTATATAATTGTTTGTAAATCAATTAATATAATTGTAAATTTGCACTCCTTTTTACTAAGCCAGGAGGGAAAAGGGTTTGTTTAAAAATTAATAACAACATCTTCTGTGATTAAATATTGTTAACCTCCTGATTTAATACAGAATACAAATTATTCTCAGCAAAATGGCTGAAGCTAAAGAAACACAAAAAGAACAAGCGGCAGAAGCAACTTCTGCTCAAGCACAAACTGAAGTAAAAGAAACTGTATCTACTGAGGAGTTTCTAAAGAACTTTAACTGGCACAATTACGAAGAAGGAATTGATCAAGTTGAAGACGAAAAATTAAAAGAATTCGAAAACTTAGTTGAAGAGAATTTCGTTGATACAGCTGATGAGGAAGTTGTTGAGGGAACTGTAGTTCACCTTACTGACAGAGAAGCTATTATCGACATTAACGCCAAATCTGAAGGTGTTATTTCTTTAAATGAGTTTCGTTACAATCCTAATTTAAGTGTAGGGGACAAGGTTGAAGTATTAATCGATGTTCGTGAAGATAAATCAGGACAATTAGTGTTGTCTCACCGTAAGGCTAGAACTATCAAGGCTTGGGATCGCGTTAATGCTGCTCACGATAAAGGAGAAATTGTTAACGGTTTCGTTAAGTGTAGAACTAAAGGAGGTATGATTGTAGATGTATTCGGAATCGAAGCTTTCTTACCAGGTTCTCAAATTGATGTGAAGCCTATCCGTGATTACGATGCTTATGTAGGTAAAACAATGGAATTCAAAGTGGTTAAAATCAATCACGAATTCAAAAACGTTGTTGTTTCTCACAAAGCTCTTATCGAGGCTGATATCGAAGAACAGAAAAAAGAAATCATCGGACAACTTGAAAAAGGTCAAGTTCTTGAAGGTACTGTTAAAAACATCACTTCTTACGGAGTGTTTATCGACCTTGGAGGTGTGGATGGACTTATCCATATCACAGATCTTTCTTGGTCACGTATCAACCATCCAAATGAGGTGGTAGAGCTAGATCAGAAACTTAATGTTGTTATCCTTGATTTTGATGATAATAAATCAAGAATCCAATTAGGTCTTAAACAATTACAGAAACATCCTTGGGAAGCTCTTGGAGAAGAAGTAAAAGTAGGTGATAAAGTTAAAGGTAAAGTAGTAGTTATCGCTGACTACGGTGCATTTATCGAAGTTGCTGAAGGTGTTGAAGGTCTAATTCACGTTTCTGAAATGTCATGGTCAACGCACTTGAGATCTGCACAAGATTTTGTAAACGTTGGTGATGAGGTTGAAGCTGTAATTCTTACATTGGATCGCGAGGAGCGTAAAATGTCTCTAGGTATCAAACAATTGACGCCAGATCCATGGACTGATATTACTTCTAAATATCCAGTAGGATCTAAGCACACAGGAATTGTACGTAACTTTACAAACTTTGGAGTGTTTGTAGAACTTGAAGAAGGAATTGACGGGTTAATCTATATCTCTGATCTTTCTTGGACTAAGAAAATCAAGCACCCTTCTGAATTTGTAAACGTAGGTGATAAATTAGAGGTTGAAGTTCTTGAACTTGATGTTGATGGACGTAAACTAAGCCTAGGTCACAAACAAACTACTGAAAATCCTTGGGATAAATACGAAAGTGAGTTTGGAGAAGGTACAGTTCATACCGCTGAAATTTCTGAGATCGTTGACAAAGGAGCTACTATTGAATTCAACGATGATATCGTAGCATTCGTCCCTTCTAGACATTTAGAGAAAGAAGATGGTAAAAAACTGAAAAAAGGAGAGACAGCTGAATTTAAAGTTATCGAGTTTAACAAAGAATTCAAAAGAGTTGTTGCTTCTCATACAGCTATCTTCAAAGAAGAAGAAGAGAAAAATGTTAAAGCTGCAGCGAAACGTAGTAATCAAGCGGAAAAAACAACCCTTGGAGATGCTAATGCAGAGCTTCAAGCATTGAAAGATAAAATGGAAGGAAAAGCTTAATTAAAAAAACTTTTCCAAAAATTTTAAATCTAAGACCCTCCCTTGTGGAGGGTCTTTTATTATTGCTAAATTCTGCACTATAGCACCTTTGTTTAAGGTAATTTGTGATTGGACTTTCTTACCTGAACAGCCCTCATTTACTGTTCACCTCATAAAGAGATTTTGTGTAACTTGCCTGTAGTAAAACTAATTAATATAACAACCATGAAAAGAATCTTCTTATGTGCTTTAATGGTCCTAGGTGGCCTTCAAATCAATGCACAAGTCCAGACTCCACATCCAAGCCCTGGTGCGACTATTTCGCAGACCGTTGGTCTTACCGAGGTAAACATTACGTATTCTCGACCCTCACTCCGTGACAGGGAAATATTTGGAGAATTAGTACCTTATGATAAGATATGGCGAACTGGTGCTAATGAAAACACTGTAATCTCCTTTAGCGATGATGTTATTATCGCAGGACAAACTTTGCCCAAAGGAGCGTATTCCTTATATACCAAACCAGGAGAAGAAAATTGGGATGTATATTTTTATACCACTACTAATAATTGGGGAAATCCAGCACAGTGGGATGCGTCCAATATAGCTGTAGAACTTCAAGTTACTCCAGTAACGTTTCCTTTTAAAATAGAAACATTTACGCTTTCCTTGGATAATCTTAATAATAGTGGTGCTGTGTTAGGAATTTTATGGGAAAACACCTATATAGGAATCCCTTTTGAGGTTCCTACTGATAAAAAGGCGATGGCTAGTATCGAGAATACTTTTAATGGTCCATCAGGTTCAGATTACTACGCTGCTGCAGTTTATTACTTCCAGCAAGGAAAGGATCTTGAAAAAGCAGAGCAATGGGTGGAGAAAGCAGTCTCTTTGCAAGGTGAACCAGCATTTTGGATGCTCTATCAGCAATCGCTTATCCAGCATGCCAACGGAAAAACCAAAAAGGCTATAGCAACCGCAAAACAGTCTATAAATGCTGCAGAAGCAGCAGGGAATTCTGATTATGTTCGTTTAAATCAAAATTCTCTCCAAAAATGGGAAACTAAGAAATAGGCTTAAAAAATATGTTAATCTAAAACCACAGAATCAAAGTAAATTCACTTTTGTTTCTGTGGTTTTTTTAGTTGTATGCCTTTAGATTTGTTAGTCTTATTGTTTGTAGTGGCAATTTGTGCTGTGAAGGTAAGAAAATATTGGCCCCAGTGACTTTCCAATCGTCCCAACTAGCCTTAAGTCCTCCTATAGGATTGTCTTTTGTCCACATCTTAAAACTATTTGGAAAACCATCTTCGTTTAATAACCATAAATATGTGTTCTTTGGTTTTTGCTCATTATCCAAATATGTAACTAGTAACCCCTCACTGCCATCTTCTAATTCAACACTGTGTCGCTGAACATTCGGATCCATAATTTCAAATGGAGCCACAAGCCAAAAAGAATCATTTATAAAATAAGTTTTTGCTTCCTCAATTAGATCTTCTTTGGGATCTGTGTGCATTTTAACACCTTGGATGAATACCTCGCTTTTAGAGTAGTTGTTAAGATTTAATTGTACCTCAACATCCTCCCACTTTACAATAACATGACCCTTTAGTTTGTTCCACTTATAATGATGCTTACCCTTAAAGGTCCACTCGAGGTACCTCACCTTTTTGTAATTTGTGTAGTTTATCGCCTTAAGCATTTTTTGAGTTAACTCTTCGGCCTTAGGTCCAGATTTGGATGGTGGAATGGGTTGATTTAAAATGAAGTAAGCCCCAGCTCCTAATAAAAGAACCACTATCGAGACAACAAAAAGAAATTTAAATAGTTTAGAAAACATAACTTAAGTTTAAGCGGGTTAAAATCCTACTGCGGTGTCATCTCCTCGACGATCTGCACCGCCTTCTAATCGTCCATCAGGCAGAACATAGATTCCATCAACTTTTCCAATTATGCGGGATTGTCCATGTTTTATCTTGTAGCCTTTGTTCTTAAGGGTTTGTATGGTTAGAGAATCAAAACCATTAGGTTCCATTAAGACCTCATCAGGGAGCCATTGGTGATGGAACCTAGGAGCATCCACTGCCTGCTGCATCCCCATGTCAAATTCGTATACATTTAGCATGGTTTGAGCAACTGAAGTAATGATGGTAGAACCTCCTGGGGTACCCAAGGTCATGGAAAGGGCACCATCCTTTTCAACGATGGTGGGAGTCATACTACTGAGCATTCTTTTCTCAGGGGCAATACTGTTGGCCTGACCACCCGTTAAACCAAACATATTAGGGGTTCCTGGTTTGACACTGAAATCATCCATTTCATTATTGAAGAAAAATCCAAGTTCTTCGCTGTATAGCTTGGACCCATATGCCCCATTGATGGTGGTGGTTACAGCTATGGCGTTTCCCATAGGATCGACAATGGAGAAATGAGTGGTTTGATCGTGTTCTAGAATTTCTATCGCTCCATGGCCTACATCCGATGAGCTAGTCGCCGTATCAAAGGAAAATGACTTCATTCGCTTACGCAGGTATTCTTGATCTATAAGTTGATGTTGTGGTACATGTACAAAGTCAGGATCCCCTAGGAAATATGCCCTATCGGCATAAGCTCTTCTCTGAGCCTCAGTCAATAGTTGTATATGCTCTGTTCCATTATGGGAAAAATCTCCAATAGAGTAGGGTGCAACCATCTTCATGATTTGTGCTAGGGTAATTCCTCCACTGCTTGGAGGGCCCATGGAAATGATTTTTAAATCTTTATACTTAAACTCAACTGCATCCCTCCAAATCGCTTGATATTGCTTAAGATCCTTTAGGCTTATAATACCACCATTAAATTTAATAAAATCTACTATTTTTTCTGCTATTTCACCTTGATAAAACCCGGCTTGACCGTGATCGCGTATTAGCTCTAATGTTCTGGCTAAAGATTGGTATTTAATAGTGTCCTTAGCCACAAACTGATTTGCAAAAAGGATAGTATCTCCACTTACCTCAACGATTTTATCTCTGTAATAATTTAAAGAATTCGCCTGTTTCTGGGTCACAACTACGCCTTTTTTAGCCAAGTCAATAGCTGGTTGGATAAGAGTATTGAATGGGAGGGTTCCGAATTTTTTGTGTGCAGCAAACATTCCTGCAACACTTCCTGGAACACCAACTGCGGATGCGCCTGTGGTACTTTTACCCGCAATCACTTCACCTAAAGAATCGAGGTACATTTGTTTTGTTGCGGCAAGTGGTGCCTTTTCTCTAAAATCCAGGGTGCCCGTAGTGCCATCCCTAAGACGGTAAACTAAAAAACCTCCACCGCCTATGTTACCTGCAAATGGAAAGCTAACGGCTAGGGCAAACTTAGTGGCTATCATAGCGTCAAAAGCATTTCCGCCTTTCTTTAAGATTTCTAGGCCAATTTCGGAAGCCTCTTCTCTAGCAGACACCACCATGGCATGATCTGCAATAGGACCTCTAGGGACATCCTTAGTCTTACAAGCAAAGAAAGAAATAAGTAACAGGGTGAAGAGAAGTGTCTTTTTCATAAATATCTGTTGGGATTATTAGATCTCTAAAGGGCTATTAGGATTATGGCGTGTTAGCTTTTGTAATTGCTCCGATGAAAATGTCTTTAATTCCTCAAAAAACGATGTGAACTCAGATTCAAATTCACTGTAGTGTTCTTGGAGATCTTCCGTAGCATAATTCATCTTGGATCTGTTTTGCGTTCTACGATTCATACCATTTAGTACCTTTGAAATCCCCTCAATCTTTGCATAACTCAATAGCCAATTATCAGCTATTAAGTAGGGCATCATACGCTTGATATTCATGGGGAGTATGGGATAATGTTCCTGTAATAAGTCATAAAATTCTTCCACGTAAATATCCAAGGGTTGTTTACAGTAGTCTTGCCAATTTTTCGCTAAAAAGTGATCGTAAAAGATATCTACAATCACTCCGCTATAATGGCTGTAGTTCGCGTGAAGCTTTTTGGTGCTCTTTCGAACTGTTGGATGTGCATCAGTAAAGGTATCTATCGCTCTATGCAACAGGATTCCGTTTTTGTAATCTTGTGGATAGTCCTCATATCTTTTCCCACGTATACTATCAGCCATAAAATTGCCCACTTTGACTTTAGGGTTGTCTCCTGATAAATATATATGTGCTAAAAAATTCATAAATAAGGCGATTCACTTTTGTGATGCTAAACTACCAAAGGATGACATAGCATCATTTGCTAAATTGTCAGGTACTAAAAGTACCATTTTTTTGGTCAACTAAACTGTTTGGCTACCTGATCTGCTTTCCTACTGGTACTATAATCATAAAATCCTTCACCTGATTTTACCCCCAATTTACCTGCGGTAACCATATTTACCAATAGAGGGCAGGGAGCATATTTTGGGTTTTTAAATCCATCATGCATAACCTTTAAAATAAACAAGCAAACGTCCAATCCAATAAAGTCAGCCAGTTGTAAAGGTCCCATCGGATGAGCCATTCCAAGCTTCATAACAGAATCGATTTGTTTCACTCCAGCGACCCTCTGAAATAGCGATTCGATTGCCTCATTTATCATTGGCATTAAAATCCTGTTGGCTATAAAACCTGGGTAGTCATTAACCTCTACAGGAATTTTTGAAATAGATTCACAAAGCTTCATGATTTGCATTAAAACCGTTTCACTGGTATTGTATCCTTTTATAACCTCCACAAGTGGCATAATTGGTACAGGATTCATAAAGTGCATTCCAATGAGACGTTCTGGATTAGATAGGGCGGTAGCAATTTTTGTTATTGAAATGGAGGAGGTGTTGGTAGCTAGTATTGTGTTATCGTTACAATAGTTATCTAAGGACTTAAAAATTTTTAATTTAAGATCTAGGTTTTCCGTCGCTGCTTCAACTACCAAATCTGCACTTGCCACTGCCTGCTTTAAATCCACGGTAGTTATAATGTTATCCAGAGTATTAGTTTTTACCTCTAGGGATATTTTTTCTTTGGCTACTAATCTGTCTAAATTGGTTTCTATGGTTGATATTGCCTTATCAAGTGCTGATCCAGAAATATCATTTAGAAAGACTTTGTAGCCGTGTTGTGCAAAGGTGTGTGCAATACCATTGCCCATAGTTCCAGCTCCGATGACAGTAATGTTTTGAATGTTTTCCATGTAGTTTAGTTTGTGCTAGTTGATTATTTACCTACAAGTTCAACAACTTTTAGTGCCACTCTTAGGGCAGCTGTTCCTTGTTCGAGACTAACTGCAGGGATAGTGTCGTTTTCAATTGCCTCTGCAAAGGTTTCCAATTCTGCAAGGATGGCATTGTTTTGTTGAACTTTCGGGTTTTCAAAATATATTTGTTTTTTCTCACCTTCAGCATTTTGAAGAATAAGAGCGTATTGATCAGGCTCCTTTGGTGCATTTTTCATTTTAACAACTTCGACCTTTTTATCAAGAAAATCTACGGATATATAGGCATCCTTTTGAAAAAATCTTGATTTACGCATATTTTTTAAAGAGATTCTACTGGCTGTTAGATTAGCGACACAACCATTTTCGAATTCAATTCTTGCATTGGCTATATCTGGGGACTGACTAATTACCGAAGTGCCACTTGCGTGAATCTCCTTAACAGGGGAGTTGACCACACTTAAAATAGCATCGATATCGTGTATCATTAAATCTAGTACTACAGGGACATCAGTTCCTCTTGGGTTAAACTCTGCCAAACGATGGGTTTCTATAAACATTGGATTGTCAATTTTATCCTTAACCGATAAAAAAGCGGGATTAAAACGCTCCACATGTCCAACTTGCCCTTTTACTCCCTGCTGTCTTGCTAGTGCAATTAAATGCTCGGCTTCCTCCACAGTATTGGTAATGGGTTTTTCTAAAAACACATGTTTCCCTTTCTTAATGGCCTCAACGGCACATTTGTAGTGTGAGAGCGTTGGTGTTACAATGTCTACAACATCCACTGCGTCAATAAGGGCTTCTATGGTATCAAAATAACGATAGCCAAATTCGGCAACGATCTTTTTCGCTGTTTTTTCATCTGGATCATAGAATCCAACGAGTGTATATTTATCAGATTGATTGATTAGTTTCAAATGAATTTTCCCAAGGTGGCCAGCACCTAGAACTCCTGCTTTAAGCATATAAGTATGTTTTTAAACAAAAATAAGATTATTGAAGCACTCTTTCAACCTTAATTTTTAAAAGACTGAAATCTAACTAATTATTTTTATCCCTTAAAAATTCTAAAAATATTATAAAGAGCAACACTATGGCAATCAGTCCAAAGGTGAATGCTAAGACTCATGCCACTACTTTTTTACATTGAAATTGTCTAGTTTTGTAGAAAACTAATCCATCTTAATATTCCAGGAGTTTTGAAAGATACCTACCGACATCAGGGCATGCGCAAAAAATTAGCTGAAATCGTAGAACAAAAAGGGGTTTCAGACAAGAGGGTTCTAAATGCAATAAAAAAAATACCCCGACACTTGTTTATGGATAGCAGTTTTGAGGAACATGCTTATCAAGATAAAGCTTTCCCAATTGGAGCTAGCCAAACTATATCTCAACCCTTTACAGTGGCATTTCAAAGTGAATTATTAGAGGTTAAAAAAGGGAGTAAAATACTTGAAATCGGTACCGGGAGCGGTTATCAAACTGCTGTTTTACTTGAATTAGGAGCCCAGGTCTATACTATCGAAAGACAAAAAGAACTTTTTAAAAAGACCAATTTGTTTTTGCCTAAGCTCGGCTACAAGCCTAAACAAATGATCTTCGGTGATGGGTATAAGGGACTGGTTTCCCAGGCACCCTTTGATGGTATTATTGTAACTGCAGGAGCACCATTTGTTCCTAAGCCACTCATGGCACAGCTTAAAGTGGGAGGTAGGCTTGTTATTCCAGTAGGAGATGATGTTCAAGTGATGACTTTATACACTCGTAAATCACCTAAGGAATTTGAGAAATTTGAGTATGGTGAATTTAGATTTGTACCTATGTTAGAGGACAAAAATTAAGCAATCTTACCTTTCATCTGATTTAACGAAAAAATCATAGTTTAAAACAAATATACCCTATAGCTTTACGTTATATTTGTCTGCCACGTGATTTTTAAAAGGATCTGTGGTGATCAAAAAATTAACATAAAATAATCTAACTATATTATTATATGACACTTATAAAATCTATTTCTGGAATTAGAGGAACTATTGGAGGCAAAACTTCGGATAATTTAACCCCTTTGGATACGGTAAAGTTTGCTGCTGCTTATGGCAGTTGGCTTAAATCGCAATCTTCAAAGCAGAGGTTAAAGGTCGTAGTGGGTCGAGATGCTCGCCTCTCTGGAGAGATGATTGAAAAGCTAGTGGTATCTACTTTAATAGGTCTTGGAATAGATGTTATAAATCTAGGGTTGTCTACTACACCCACGGTAGAAATTGCAGTACCTCTAGAGAAGGCCGATGGTGGAATTATTCTAACGGCAAGTCACAATCCAAAACAATGGAATGCTCTAAAATTGCTCAATCATAAAGGCGAATTTATAAATGGAGAAGAAGGACTTGAAATATTAAATATTGCAGAGCAAGAGGATTTTAATTTTGCTCAAGTAGATGATTTAGGAAAGATTACACTTAATGATTCCTATATGGATATTCATATAGATGAGGTCTTGAATTTATCACTAGTGGATGTAGATAAGATCAAAGCAGCCAATTTTAAAGTAGTTGTTGATGGTGTTAATTCAAGTGGTGGAGTGATCATACCTAAACTCTTGAAAGAACTTGGCGTAACAGTAATAGAATTGTATTGCGAACCAACAGGTGACTTTCCACATAACCCTGAACCTCTAAAAGAGCACCTTACCGATATCTGTAAGCTCGTTGTGGAAAAACAAGCTGATATGGGTATTGTGGTGGATCCAGATGTGGATCGATTAGCATTTATCACCAATGAGGGAGAAATGTTTGGAGAGGAATACACCCTGGTTGCCTGTGCAGATTTTGTTCTAGGAAAATCCAAAGGGAATACGGTTTCGAATCTCTCTTCTTCAAGGGCTTTAAGGGATATTACTCAAAAGCACGGAGGGCATTATAAGGCTTCTGCTGTTGGAGAAGTTAATGTGGTGTCACTTATGAAAAAGACACAAGCCATCATTGGAGGTGAAGGCAATGGGGGTATTATTTACCCTGAGAGCCATTACGGTAGAGATTCCTTAGTAGGAGTTGCGTTGTTTTTAACCCATTTGGCAGAAAAACAAGTCACCGTTAAGGAGCTTAGAGACTCGTATCCATCCTATTTTATGAGTAAAAAGAAAATTGAATTAACCCCAGAATTGGATGTGGATAAAATCTTAGAAAGTGTTGTTGAGGCATATAGCCATGAGGATATTACGACCATCGATGGGGTTAAAATTGATTTTTCTGACAGCTGGGTTCACCTTAGAAAGTCTAACACCGAACCGATTATTCGTATATATACTGAGGCAACCACGCAGGAGAATGCAGATGATCTGGCTGAGAAATTTATCGCTGAGTTAAAAGCTATTGCGGTAGTGTAACAGGAAGTTAATCCTCCTTTGGGGCCTTATCTTTATGTTTAAATCTGTTATGAGTCCAGAGGTAATACTCTGGCTTATTTCTGATTTCACGCTCAAGATATTCCCAGTAAATATCTGTTATCTTGTAATCGGGGTATTTCGCTGAATTGGATGTTATGTCTATTATAGTGGTTTCATAATACCCTCTTTTTACTTTTTTAACGCAGAAGAATACCACTGCCATATCAAACTTTTTTGCCAAGGTTTCGGCTGCGGTAAAAACTGGAACTTTCACACCGAAAAACTCTCGCCAATAGTCCGCATGGATTAATTGTGGTGATTGATCGTTTACAAATCCGTAAAGTGATAATCGGTTATCACGATGATTCTTAAGGACTTTTCTTGCTGTTTGATATCTAGAGACTAATTCTCCGCCGTTTTTCTTTCTTATTCTTTTAATGAGTCGGTCAAAGTATTTATTTGATAATGGAGAATATATGCCAAAAGCTTCGTGTTCGATTTGATTTGCAAGTGATAGTACCCATTCATAATTTGCATAATGTCCACATAATAGTACGACACTTTTATTTTGTTCAGCATACCTATCTAAAACCTCTAGATTATGAAAAACTGCGTGTTTTGCCATTTGTTCAGGAGTCATTGACAGTGACTTGATCATTTCCAAAAATAGATCGCACATGTGCAGATAAAAGTTTTTTCGAATGGTCAATAATTCTTGGTGACTTTTCTCAGGAAAGCATAGCTCTAGATTCTTTAGCACTAATTTTTTCCTATAACCTATCACATGAAAAAGGATGATGTGTAAGAAGTCCGAAACCCGGTACAATAGAACAAATGGTAATTTGGAAATAACCCAAAGTATCGGATAGATTAATAAATAAGCAAGTAGCTGCATGCAGTATCAATTTTGGCAAATGTACATAAAAATTAATAGTAGGCTTAAAGGGATATTTAAGTTGATTTATATCGGTGTCACAAACATGTCTTACTAGATTTTACAAAATAAGCCTCATTAATTTCTACATTTAAACCTTGAAAATTATTCGAATGTGATTCTTTAAAAAGAAAAAGGTTTCAGAGAATTTAAAACACCACAAGGATAATATAAAAATGGAATACCATATATTTGAACTAGAAAATTTTATTACGCACTATGAATATAGACATTGTTACCATTGTGGTTATTTTAGCCAATGTTCTGGCCTCCTATAAGGGGTTTAAAGATTACAGCTTTTTTGAACGCTATAAGTTTCATATAGGTTCTATAAAAAGGGGAGAGAAAATTAGAATTTTAACTTCTGGCTTTCTACACGTTGATATGACGCACCTGCTGTTTAATATGCTAACACTTTATTTTTTTGCCCCTATTGTGGTGGTTTATTTAGGGAGTGTTAAGTTTTTGATTATATATCTAATTAGCCTTGTGGCTGGGAATGTTCTATCGATGATTTTTCATAAAAATGAATATCACTATAGTGCCGTAGGAGCTAGTGGAGCGGTTACTGGTATTTTGTATGCAGCAATTTTATTACAACCAGATATGCGACTTGGTTTCTTTTTTATTCCCATCCCGGTCCCTGCCTATATTTTCGGAATAGGATATCTTTTGTATTCAATTTATGGAATGCGCAATAGAGTGGGGAATATAGGACATACTGCGCACTTTGGTGGTGCAATTGGAGGATATTTAGTTACGTTATTATTTTTCCCTTCACTGATATGGGTTCAACCTCTAATGGTTGGCTTATTAGCGCTTCCTATTCTGATTTTATTTATACTTGAAAAAGCAAACAAATTATAGTTTGGCACTAGGTTTGTTATAGAACAATAAAACCAATAAAGCAATTATAGATGAAAAAAGCAATTTTAATATTAACCGTATTATTCGCAAGCATGAGCCTAACAGCACAAGAAACCTCACCTTATATCTCTGTTAGTGGAGAAGGGATAGTTAAAGTTACTCCAGATCAAGTATTTATCAAAGTAAGAGTAGAAAATCAAGGTAAATCCGCTCAGCAGGTCAAAGAATTAAACGATAAGGCTATCGATCAGATCCTTAAGTATGCCAAATCGATGGACATCGATCAAAAGGATATAAATACTGAGTATATCAACTTAAATAAAAACTACGATTACCAGACCAAAGAATACAATTATGTAGCCAATCAGTCCATCGCGATTCTTTTAAAGGATTTGGATAAGTATACCGACTTTACTCAAGGGCTTTTAAATGCAGGAATTAACAGAATTGACGGTGTGGAATTTAGATCTACAGGGATTGAACAACACAAGACAGAGGCGCGAATTGCAGCGGTAAAAGATGCAAAGAAGAAAGCACACGAGCTAGCTTCTGCCTTGGGAATGAGCGTAGGAAAGGCGCTATATATTAACGAATCAGGAGGTGTAAGTGCACCACAGCCTGTTTATAGAATGGAAATGGCTAAAGCAAGCTTTAGTGATTCTGGCAATATGGAAACTATCGCTGTTGGTGAAATGGCTATTAAAGCTTCAGTTTCTATCCGATTTGAACTGAAATAATACAACTTTTATCACATTGATAGAATAAAAAATTCATGCAGGGCTATCCATTGGGGTAGCCCTTTTATATTCACTTTAGTGGGGCTTTAAAGACTAGCATCTCTAAGATACTTTGGCATTTATATACTTAAAAAACTATGGTTGGAAATCAAAAAGTGGCTAAAAACATTAATAGAAAAAGTTTATTAACCATCAATTCACTTTAGTTGAAATGGAGCATTCCATTATTAGTTGTCTTATGGCAATTGGTGGAGTTGTGGGTGACTTCAAACTACATTTTACGACTTGTCATATAAAGGAAAAAGCTCAGGAAATTTAGTTTTAAATCACCTGAGCTTTTATCGTTAAGATTTCAAGGAGTAACCTTTAAAATCATGCATATTCTATAATGAAGAATTGTGTTTTATAACTTTTAAGGAAGTAGGGAAGCTATTTTATCATAGAGCTCTTCTCCACGAAGGTCTTTTGCAATAATTTTACCTTCTGCATCCAAGATGTAAGTTGCTGGAATGGATTTGATGTTATACATCTCTGCAATAGGATCTTGCCAAAATTTTAGGTTTGACATATGATGCCATGGTAATTGATCTTCTTCAATTGCTTTTATCCAATCCTCTGCTTTTCTATCCAAAGATACACCTACAACACTAAGACCTTTCTCATGGAAATCGTTGTATAGTTTAACTAAATTAGGGTTTTCAACTCTACATGGTTTACACCATGCAGCCCAAAAATCAAGAACGGTAACTTTACCTAATGAAGATTTTAAGGAGATCGTGTCACCTTCAGGGGTAGGTGCTGAAAAATCAGGAGCAATTGATCCTATAGATAATTTTTTGATCCCTTCAAATTGTTTGCTTAAGGCTTTACCAATCTCATCGTTTTTTAATTCTTCTGACAACCCATCGAAAAGTTCAGCTGCTTTATCTGCATGAGGGCTATTGGCCATTTGCTGAATAACCATTAAGGAGATGTAAGAGTCAGAATTGTTTTTCACAAAGTTTTGTTCATATTCTCTAGCCTCTTCTTGAACTTCTTTAAAAGTTTCAGTCAAGGTATTTAAGGTAACGGTATCACCTTTTTGTTGGGCTTCCATACCTTGTTGTTGGATACTGGCCATTTTATCTCGAATACTCATCGTACCCTCTATAAAAGAGGTGAAGTCATCATTTGATGGCGTACCTACAACCTTTGAGGTGTTTAAACTATCAATATGAGCAGTAACGGTAATATTACCCTCTTCAAGGATCAAAGGAAGTATCCCGCGATTTCCATCGAAAAGTAAGTAATGTAACTGTGGACTCTCTGCAGTTCCACTGAATTCTACAGTACCGTTTTTTATTTCTAAAGTATCTATAACACTTGGGGGCATTCCAGTTTGTGGTTTTTGTAAATATACTAGTTTACCCTCTTCTGCTCCTTCCGCATTTACTGTTACCTTGTAGGTGTTTTCAGCAACTGTTTCGCAAGCTACTAAACCTACAAGAAGGACAATAATTAATCCAATTTTTTTCATTCAGTTATATTTATTTGGTTTTTGCTGGTTACAAAGTTAAAATTTCAGTTCAATTCCAAAAGAGAATTAACAAATAAAAGCCTTGAAACTATTTTTTCAAGGCCTTTACATATAATTTCTACTAAAGTTTTAAAACTGGTAGCGGATCCCTAAACCAATATCGAATCCTAAATCGTCGTCGAAGTCGTTGAATCCCAATTCTGGTCTAAAATCCAGAGAGAGTAGTAGTGGGATGTTAAAATTGTATTCTATCCCCACATCACCAGCTAGAAATAAAAAGGTACCACTGTGGTCATGATGATGCTCGTCGAACCACGCTCTGTCACCGTCATAGCTTCCAAATCCACCACCGGCGCCTGCATACCAATTAAACCCACCTTCTATTGGGAATACCCATTGATAAAGCCCAGTAAGTTTAAAGGCGTCAAAATGATCTTCATCTCTCCAACCAAGATCAAATTCCAGACGATTACTGGAAGAAATAGCTCTTTGATAGGAGATTTCTGCTCCAAATCCATTACCGTCCCCAAGACGTAATCCTAATGCATTTTTAGAAATTTCCTGTGCGACACTCGCCGAAGTAAATCCAATAACTAAAACGCTAAATAATAGTAGCTTTTTCATAAATTTGGTTTTTGTTTGACATATATACGATATAATATTAACTAAAAGTTTATATTATATTGTTAAAAATTTCTAAACTCATGCTAAAGGCCTTATCCTCAATTATAAAGGGGGAGTTACTCTTAGACGATCTACACCGTACTATTTATGCTACTGATGCTTCTGTTTATCGGCAACTTCCATTAGGGGTATGCTATCCGAAAGATGTAGAGGATATTACTCAAATTGTTCAGTTTTGTAATGAAAACAGTATTCCGATCATACCAAGGACTGCGGGAACCTCTCTTGCTGGACAATGTGTTGGAGAAGGACTCGTGGTTGATGTGTCCAAACATCTGACAGGGATTATAAAATTGGATTTAAATACACGAAGAGTAAGTGTTGAGCCTGGAGTTATTAGAGATGAATTAAATACTTATCTAAAACCTCATGGCCTTTTTTTCGGACCAAACACCTCTACTTCCAATCGATGTATGATAGGAGGTATGGTCGGGAATAATTCTAGTGGGACAACTTCTATAAAGTACGGAGTAACTAGAGATAAGATTGTTGAGATTCACGGAGTTTTAAGTGATGGGTCAAAAGTGGTTTTTAAAGAACTAACCACTGAAGAATTTAAGCATAAGTTGACATTGGAAACCCTAGAAGGGGAGGTTTATCGCTCAATTTTTAAGGAACTCTCGAATAAAGGAGTTGATTGGCAAATCCGTAGTAACTTTCCCAAACCAGAGATTCACAGAAGAAATACGGGCTATGCCATTGATGAGCTGTTGAACCTTCAACCTTTCAATAATCAAGGCGAAAGGTTTAATTTAAGTAAGTTCATTGCTGGTAGTGAAGGTACATTAGTCTTTATGACCGAATTAGTACTTGAGCTCGATTATCTCATGCCAGAACAAGGGGTTATGGTTGCTGCTCACTTTAACAGTGTAGAGGATTGTTGCAACACAGTACATAAGGTGATGAAACATGATTTGTTTACATGTGAGATGATGGACAAGGTAATTTTAGATTGTACTAAGAATAACAAATCACAATTACCGAATCGATTTTTTATAGAGGGTGACCCAAAGGCTATTCTAATGTTGGAGTTAAGGTCAAATGATACGGAGGTCCTAGAGCAGAAACGTGACCATTTAACAGCTGCCTTAGATGAAAGTTTAAGCTATGCGCACCCTTGTTTATATGGCAGTGAAATTGATCAGGCACTTGAACTCAGAAAGGCTGGACTGGGATTATTAGGAAATATTGTAGGGGATAAAAAGGCCGTTGCATGTATTGAAGATACAGCGGTTACCATAGAGGACTTAAGTGCATATATCGATGAGTTCTCCGCTATTATGAAAAAATATGATCAAAAGGCCGTTTATTACGCCCATGCTGGAGCAGGAGAACTGCACCTACGTCCTATTTTGGATTTGAAGAAATCGGAAGATGTAAAGCTATTTCGCCAAATCACTACCGATGTAGCTCATTTAGTTAAAAAGTATGGTGGATCCATGAGTGGAGAACATGGAGATGGAAGGGTACGTGCAGAATTTATAAAACTCATGATCGGGGATGCTAATTATGAACTTTTAAAACGTATCAAAAACACTTTTGACCCTAAAGGTATTTTAAATCCTGGTAAGATTATAGATGCTGACCCAATGGATACCAATCTACGGTATGAGACCGATCGAAAGGAACCAGAGGTTAATACGCTTCTTGATTTTTCTGATTCACTTGGGATTTTAAGAGCTGCAGAAAAATGTAATGGAAGTGGAGATTGTAGAAAAACTCATCATTCAAATGGTGCAATGTGTCCGAGCTACCATGCTACAAAGAATGAAAAGGATACTACAAGAGCCCGTGCTAATGCGCTTCGGGAATATTTAACCCATTCTGAAAAGCCCAATAAATTTAATCAAGAACAACTTAAAGAAGTTTTTGATCTATGTGTTAGCTGTAAGGCCTGTAGTAGTGAATGCCCTAGCAATGTGGATGTGGCTACCTTGAAAGCAGAATTTTTATATCAATATTACAAAAGTAATGCACCTACTCTAAGAGATCGGGCATTTGCTTATAATACCAAGCTTAATAAACTAGGGAGTCTTTTGCCTTGGGCTACCAATAGTCAAATCATGGGGTATGTACTAAAAAAGGTCCTCAAGATAGCGAACAAAAGAAATTTACCTGGAATTCAACGCTTTAATTTTGATTCTTATTTAAACAAGTCGCTTCAAAAAAGACAAGTTACACCAAAAACCGTTAAAGAACTGGTGCTTTATATTGATGAGTTTACACAATATATGGATGTATCAATTGGAAAGGACGCTATTGATTTGCTAATAGGACTTGGCTATAATCCAATACTGTATTTTGGTGAAAGTGGTCGTAGTTTTATATCCAAAGGTTTTCTTTCTCAGGCCCAAAAATATGCCAATCGAAATACAAAAGCCCTGAAGGGATATCTTGAAAAACAAATTCCAATAGTTGGGATTGAGCCTTCAGCAATTCTTAGCTTTAGGGATGAATATTTAAGAATGGTCGATGACCTAGATACTGCTAAAAAACTAGGTTTTGGAAGTTTTATTCTTGAAGAGTTTTTGTCTGCTGAAATTAAAAAAGGTGTCATTACTCCAGATCAGTTTACCCAAGAAAAGCGTACTATTAAATACCATGTTCACTGTCATCAAAAATCTCAATCCAATGTCAAGGTGAGTTTTGATATTTTGAATTTACCGATCAATTACAATGTTACGCTCATTAACTCAGGCTGCTGTGGTATGGCTGGTTCTTTTGGTTATGAACAGGAACATTATAACGTTAGTATGCAAATGGGGGAGCTGCGATTGTTTCCAGCTATTAGAAAAGCCACTGACCAGGTGACCATTGTAGCCAATGGTACCAGCTGCAGACATCAAATTCAAGACGGCACAGGGGTAAAAGCTATTCACCCTATAAGCCTTCTAAAGCAAGCTTTGGTGTAAGCTTTATGTAAGTAAAAAGGAGTCTTACTAGTGAAGAAGGGTTAAAATAGATTGTATTACTCTTCCTCAGCGGTTAGTTCTTGACTAATTTGTAAAGCTCGATTGTGTTCATCTTTATGTACAAAAATTTGAACCTGATCAACTACTGTAGGGCCAAAACCGGCTAGTCTTGCGGACTCTGTTTCGTTTCTAACAATAGGATTAATTCCAGCCTCTTTTAGCAGCTGTACTAATCGTTTGCTGATGATATTACTGCCGGTGAAAATTCGAATATAGTCTTTGTCTTCCATGATATTTACCTTTTAAATAATTATTCAACTATTGTAATATTTACTATTCCATATTGCAGGATTAAAGTTCTTACCTAGTGCCACTGCGTAAAAAATGGTTATGGTTCCAATCATTTTAAAAACAAAAAGAAAGAGAATCCAAAAATAACTGCTGCCTTGCTCAGGGGTGAAAAGCTCTAATGGAATTAAATTAGCCACTATCCAACTAAGAGCTATCACAGTTATGGCCAAATGCAGAAAGCTTTTAAATGGTAAGACCAAATACTTGCGAAAGGGATGCAAATCCTTTCCCCATTTGTGAATCAGGTAGAAATAATCATTTCCCATGGGTGCGAATAATAACGGATCATCGGCATTTTCCAATTTAAAAAGTTTAGAAGGTGCTACAATTTTAAAGCCTTGTAACTTTATTTGATGTTCATCTTCTAATTTCTTCACGGCTTCCAATGCCTTCTTTGGATATTTACCTTTGAAATATTTAGAACTTAGAAAACGTAGACGATACGCAATACATATCGCCTTGATATGTTCGATGTGATAGATTCTACTGTGATCCAAAATCTCGAAATGAAATTCGTTATAACCTTTAGTGGGGGATTGAAGTTCTTGTTGAATATTGGATTGTCTATTTAGAATTTCATAAACCTCTTTTAGTAATTGTTCCCCGCGATGATTTTTATCTCTGAAGATTTTAAGCTTTTCTTCGATGTTAACTCGACTCCACATAGATTACAATACTTAAAATTAAAATAAGGCCTCTATCAAATTTAAACAAATTATCCCAAAGCATTACTACGAAGGTGTTAAAGTTAACCTTCCGAATGTTTGGGATAATTCGAATATTGAAGTTTTAAATTGCCTTATGCGCGCTATTTCTTTTAGCGTAATTGCGCATTGAGTTGCTTTTCGAAACTGCTTTGTAATTTACGCATAACCTTATCAATCTGTTTATCTGTTAAGGTTTTACTTGTGTCTTGCAAGGTGAAACTTACCGCGTACGATTTTTTGCCATCTGGAACTTTATCTCCTTGATAGACATCAAATAAGTTGACATCTTTCAATAGTGATTTTTCACAATTATATGCTATTTCTGAAATGGCGTCAAAGTTGATATTTTGGTCAATCAGTAAAGCCAAATCTCTTCGTACCTCAGGATACTTTGAGAAGGATGTGAAGTTAATGTCCTGTTGTTTTACTAGCTCTAGTACATTATCCCAATAAAAATCGGCGTATAATACTTGTTGTTTGATATCAAAGTGTTTTAAAATCTTTTGATCAACTACACCAAAAGATACGATATTCTCATTAGCGATCTTATAAAGTAAACCTTCTGAGAATAAAGCAGATTTGGCAGCACTGGCCTTTGGGTCAGAAAGCCCAAGACGTTCAATTATGGAATCAAGGATACCTTTTAAAACAAAAAAGTCACTCTTTTGTTCTGCTACACTCCAGCTTTCTCGGTGAATATTCCCGGTGATCAATATACTCAAATGTTTGTGTTCTTCTCTTTGATTACCGTACTGATGATAGGTCTTCCCAAATTCAAAAAGCTTCAAATCATTGCTTTTGCGATTGATATTGTGCTCAATAGCTTCAAGACCACTAAAGAGCATGGATTGTCGCATAACAGAGAGTTCCTTACTAAGTGGATTTAGTATGTTGATATTATGCTGTTCTTTAAAATCCTCACTGAGTTCTACATAGCTAGGAGAGGAGAGCGAATTTGTCATAATCTCATGAAATCCAGTTGCGGCCAGTTGATTTGCAATGGAGTTCTGAATTTTATAATCCTCAAATTTGGAAGTTGGTGCTATGGATGCATTTAATTTTTGGGTAAACTCTATATTGTTATATCCATAGATACGCAAAATCTCTTCAATGACATCTACCTCACGTTGTACATCAACTCTATAGGATGGGATAGTTAGACCGATCCCCGTTTCGGTAACATTGTTAATCTTAATATCTAGGGAACTCAAAATAGATTTAATAGTATCTGTTGAAAGGTTTTGACCAATGAGTGAATTTACTTTCTCGAAGGTTAAAAATACCTGAAAATCTTCAAACTTTTTAGGGTAAAAATCTTCTGCATCACTAGAGATAGTTCCACCTGCGATTTCTTTAATAAATAATGCCGCTCTTAAAAGAGCATATCTGGTGCTATTGATATCAATACCTCTTTCAAAGCGGAATGAAGCATCGGTATTAATTGCGTGTCTTTTCGCAGTTTTTCGAACCGATACAGGGTTGAAGTATGCACTTTCTAAGAAAACTGCTGTAGTTCTCTCCGTGACCCCAGAATTCATTCCTCCTAGAACACCCGCAATACACAATGGCTTTTCGCTATCGCATATCATAAGGTCTTCTTGGTGGAGCTCGCGCTCGACACCATCTAGAGTGGTAAATTTCGTGCCAGGCTCTGCCGTTTTCACTACGATCTTCTTAGAGGCGATCATATTGGCGTCAAAGGCGTGAAGCGGTTGCCCCAATTCGTGAAGCACATAATTGGTAATGTCCACTACATTATTCTTAGGAGTGATTCCAATGGCTTTGAGTCTATTTTTAATCCAAGCCGGAGATTCTTCCACCCTAATTCCTGAGATAGTCACACCACAATAACGAGGACATAGTTCTTTATTTTGAACATCGACATCTACTCTAAGTGTTCTGTTGTCGACATGAAAACTACTAACTGAAGGCGTAATGAATTCTAAGTGAATATCATTTTGAATCAGCCCTGCTTTTAAATCTCGTGCCACCCCATAATGACTCATGGCATCAGCGCGGTTTGGTGTAAGACCTATTTCAAAAACAGTATCGGATTCAATATCAAATAATTCGGCGCATGGAGTGCCAGGTTCTAGAGCATCTTCTAATACCATGATTCCATCATGGCCTTTCCCTAGGCCTAATTCATCCTCGGCACATATCATTCCAAAGGATTCCTCTCCTCTAATTTTTCCTTTCTTGATCACCCATGACTCTCCGTTTTCTGTATAAAGGGTAGTGCCAATAGTAGCCACAGGAACCTTTTGACCTGCTGCCACATTAGGGGCTCCACATACAATCTGAAGAGGATCTGCTGCTCCGACGTCTACTTTAGTAAGCTTTAATCGGTCGGCATTTGGATGTTGTTCACAAGAGAGTACGTGACCTACTACAATGCCTTTTAAAGAACCTTTTACCGACTCAAATTCTTCAACTCCTTCTACTTCTAATCCTAAATCAGTTAATAATTCTGATGTCTTTTCAGCATCCCAATTGAGTTGAATAAATTGTTTTAACCAGTTATATGATATTTTCACCTGTGCTTAATAATTTGAATTGAACTGCAAATATACTAATCCACAATGGAAAATAGGAAATATTACCTTGTAGAATAACATGGTAAATGCTACATATTTTGTGGCAATTTTAAAGCTAATGGCAATGGAACTTTAGATAGGGCGAGAGATAGTTGAAACTTGATGGGATGAAAATTTGTCTTATTTAGATTAAAGTATAACAGAATATAAGTTACTCTTTGTGGTTTAACTTATGTAATTCCAGATTTTTCTATCCTTGTTTAGAAGAAGATAGTTCTGGCGCATAGCTTGGTGTTCTGACATGGCAAATTTAGGGTCCTTCTTTAGGATGACACTAGCATAATGCCTAGCTGCCTTTAGGATATCATTGTCCTTTACGATGTCTGCTATTTTTAAATTTAGTATACCACTTTGTTGGGTTCCCATCAGATCACCAGGGCCTCTGAGTTTTAAATCTACCTCTGCAATTTCGAAACCATCATTGGTTGACACCATAGTTTGTAACCGAGTTTTAGAATCTGATGATAGTTTGTGACTTGTCATTAAGATGCAATAGCTTTGTTCTGCCCCACGTCCCACTCTTCCTCGTAATTGATGCAGTTGTGAGAGTCCGAAACGCTCGGCACTTTCGATAATCATTACAGAGGCATTGGGCACATTAACCCCCACTTCAATAACTGTAGTGGCGACCATAATTTGAGTTTCTCCTTTGATAAAGCGCTCCATTTCATAATCTTTATCTGCTGGTTTCATTTGCCCGTGGACAATGGAGATTTGAAACTCTGGGGCTGGGAATTCTCGTGCGATACTTTCATACCCATCCATAAGATCCTTATAGTCTAGTTTCTCAGATTCCTGAATTAGAGGATACACGATATAGATCTGTCGTCCTTTTTGTATTTCATCCTTTATAAAACGAAATACCTTGAGTCGATTGCTATCGTATCGATGAACTGTAGTTATTGGTTTCCTCCCTGGTGGCAATTCATCAATAACAGATATGTCGAGATCTCCGTAAAGGCTCATGGCTAATGTACGAGGAATAGGGGTTGCAGTCATCACTAAAATATGAGGTGGGATTTGGTTTTTACGCCAAAGTTTAGCCCTTTGCGCTACTCCGAAGCGATGCTGCTCATCCACAATTGCAAGCCCCAAGTTTTTGAAACTCACCTTATCTTCCAATACGGCGTGGGTGCCGATAAGAATATGTAACTCTCCGCTTAAGAGTTGTTGGTGTATTTCTTTTCGAGCTGAGGTCTTGGTAGACCCGGTGAGTAAGCGTACCGCAAGGCCCATATCTTTAACTAATTCTACTATACCATTATAGTGTTGGGTGGCTAAAATCTCTGTAGGAGCTACTAAGGTTGTCTGAAATCCATTATCAATGGCAAGTAACATGCTCATTAAAGCTACAATGGTTTTTCCAGATCCTACATCTCCTTGAAGAAGTCTGTTCATTTGTGCACCACTACCTAGGTCATTTCGAATCTCTTTAATCACTCGTTTTTGTGCTCCAGTGAGTTCAAAAGGAAGGTAGGTATCGTAGAAGGTTTTAAAACTCACACCAACTGTCTCAAAGACATAACCTTTTATTTTCGATTTGCGATTGATGTTTTTTGAGAGTAATTGAAGTTGGATGTAAAACAATTCTTCAAACTTTAATCGGTACTGTGCTCTTGAGAGAAGGTCCTGACTCTGAGGAAAGTGAATGTTGAACATTGCTTTGCTTTTAGAGATCAATTTTAGCTCCTGGGATATGCTCTGAGGTAGGTTTTCTAAAAAGCGACCTTTGGTGGCCATAAATAGTTGTTCCATTAACTTTATGATCACGCGATTGCTGATTCCTTTCTGGGCGAGTTTTTCCGTGGAAGGATAAATGGCTTGCATAGCAGAACGCATGCTCTTTTCATGCTCTGAGAATAACTCCATCTCTGGATGGGCCATAGAGAATCCGTTATACCAATTTACCTTCCCAAAAATGACATAAGGTTGATCACGTTTGGTATTTTCAGTAATCCATTTTTGCCCTCTAAACCAAACTAGTTCCATGGTTCCAGTGTCATCTCTAAAGGTGGCCACTAGTCGCCTGCCCTTTTTTTGCTCTACAGTACGGAAATTTGTAATGTATCCTATAAGTTGAACATCAGCACCGTTTTGTTGCAGTTCATTAACCTTATAGTATCGGGTTTTATCAATATAACGATTTGGAAAGAGTTGGATAAGATCCTGATACTTATCAATACCTAATTCCTTACGAAGAATATCTGCTCTTAAGGGGCCCACTCCCTTTAAATATTCTATAGGTGTTTGTAGTATATCTGGATTCATGGTTACGAAGATAACAGTTCGCTGGAAAGTTTAAAAGCGACCTTTAAACTAATAATTAACAATTCATCCTTAAAATTCAACAATTCGGTTATTTATATTTTAATAAGGCTCGATAATGTCACAATTTTGAACCAAATCATAAATCAATCAAAAAATGATGCAGTTAATTTATTATCTCGTGTATTACTTGATTACAAGAATTCTAACCTTAAACCCTTTGGGTATTCACTTGCAGGAGCAAAGTTTGAAATCTTCAATCAGTACAATTGCTCCAGAGGGTATATGTCAAAGTTTTACTACTTTTATTGATAATAATTTGTTTTTAGGATGATACTTAATGTAATAAAAGATATTGTCAGAGGGTTTTTGGTAGGAATCGTTGTTTTTGTAATTATTACCATAATCTACTATGGCAATGAAGGACAGGTGTCTTTCAATGAGATTCTATGGTCAAGGTTGATCCTTAGCTTAATTTATACGATCGTTCTCTTTATAGCCAATGCAAGTTTCTTTAGGTGGATCCGAAGACAAAATAAATTTAAAATAAATCCAAATACATTATTCTTTATAACATCTTTAGGGGCTGTCCTGTTGAGTTACGCTTGTTTGGTTGTTTTAAATTTTGGGGTTCAATACTTTGTAAATGGAGCCACAATAAGAGAGTTCTTAATTCAGGATAGGATGGAATACTATGTAATACCCCTGGCTGTTAGTTTTCTAGTTGGTGTTGCATTTAGTGGATTTCATTTGTATCGATCTAAACAAGAATCTAAGTTTAAGCAACAGAAATTTATAGCAGGAGAAGCTACTGCTCAGTTTGATGCGCTAAAGAGTCAATTGGATCCTCATTTTTTATTCAATAGTTTAAATGTGCTCAACAGTTTAATTGAAGAAAACCCAGAGGCTGCTCAAAAGTTCACCACCTTACTCTCCAAGGTGTATCGTTATGTACTTGAACAAAAATCCAAAGAACTAGTCAGTGTGGAGGAGGAGCTAAACTTTGCCAAAACATATATGACCTTAGTTCGAATGCGATTTGAAAACAGCATCGTTTTTGAAATTGCTCAGGATATTAATTTTCAAGCTAAGGTGGTTCCGTGTTCTTTACAGTTGCTTCTTGAAAATGCAATTAAACACAATCAAATTACACAAGAATCACCTCTTGTTGTAAAAATTTTTCAAAAGGGGCAGTATTTAGTAGTAACGAATAATAATCAGCCTAAGGCGGTAATTAAACATAGCATTGGAGTAGGACTAGTGAATATTAAACAGCGTTATGCTTTATTAACAGCGAGAGATGTAGAGGTAGAGAAATCAGTGTCTAACTTTAGTGTTAAGCTACCGCTTTTAACCAAACGAGTCAAAATGGAACAAATTCAGGAAATTTATATTGATAAAAAGCGCTATGCAATCGCTAAAAAAAAGATAGAGGATCTCAAAGGATTCTATGGAAACCTTACCTCTTATATTTTTGTGATCCCATTTTTAGTTTGGGTGTACTATACTACATATACGGGCTTTCCATGGATTGTTTTCCCAGTTGTGGGATGGGGTATTGGATTGATCATGCATGGATTAGAGGTGTTCAATTATCATCCTTTTATAAGCAAAGATACCGATAGGGAGAAAGCCAAAAAATTAAAGGGCTTTTATGCTAACCTTACGGCATATCTTCTAGTGATTCCCTTCTTAGCTTGGATAAACCATATAACAAGTCCAGACTTTACATGGGTTATTTTTCCAATTATTGGTTGGGGAATTGGACTCGCTGTTCACGGTATGGAAGTTTATAATTATCATCCTTTCTTAGGCAAAGATTGGGAGGATAAAAAAATGAAAGAGTTCATGGATAAAGAAAACCAAAATAAATAATACGATGGAAATAGACGAAAAATATATCAAAGCAAAGGAGCGGGTTAAGGAGTTAAAAAAGTTTTACACTTCATTGGCTATTTTTATTGTAGTCAACTTATTCTTGTTGGTGTGTAATTATATGATCAATGGGTTAACCTATCCCTGGTTTTTGTGGATAACGGTATGGTGGGGTTTTGTAATAGTCGTTCAAGCCTTGAAGTTATTTGGGTTTAATTTGATTTTCTCCAAGGACTGGGAAGAGCGTAAGATTAAGGAATTTATGGAAAGAGAGGAAACCTACAAAAAGGAATCGGAACATAAATGGGAATAATCTCGTATTAAACTCCAACATTAATTAAAACCAACTAAAGGAATAGATAAATTTTATGAAAGTAGTAGTTATTGAGGACGAGGCAGCCTCAGCGCGTAGATTAGGCCGAATGTTAGGTAAACTAGGAGTGGAGGTCGATCAGTTACTTCACAATGTCAAGGAGTCTGTGGAATGGTTTGAAAATAACCAACATCCAGATCTGATTTTTTTAGATATTCAGCTCTCTGATGGCTTGTCCTTTGAAATTTTTGAGACCGTTCAGATTCATAGCATCATAATCATTACCACAGCCTATGATGAATATGCTCTTAAGGCCTTTAAACTCAATAGTATTGATTACTTGCTTAAACCGATAGATGAAGAAGAACTGGAAAATGCCGTAGCCAAATACCGCCATTTTAAACCAGATAAAGGCCAGGTCTCTTTAAACTTTGAAGAGGTGAAAAAACTGCTTATCAATCCCATTGATAGAGAGTATAAAAAGCGTTTTAGCGTAAATGTGGGACAACGCATCAAGCTCATTTCTATGGATGATATCGTGTGTTTTTACAGTCGAGATAAAGGAACCTATCTTCACACCTTAGAGAATCGAAGCTATCTAATGGATAGCACCATGGATGCGATCTATGAAGACCTACAACCAGATCTGTTTTTTCGAATTAGCCGAAGCTACATCATAAACATAAACCAAATTGGCGATATTCTCAATTACACCAATAACCGTCTTCGACTAAAGATGAATCATTTAGAAGATGGACAGGTTATTGTTAGCCGTCAAAGAGTAAAATCCTTTAAAGATTGGTTAGGTTAAAATTGAATAGCTGTTTTTAATTTAACAGTCACTTAAATGAACCCCTACAGCTAATCCTCCTTCTGAGGTTTCTTTGTATTTGGAGTTCATATCTTTAGCGGTCTCCCACATGGTGTTTACTACCATATCCAAAGGTACCTTCACATTCTTTGGATCGGTATCCAAAGCTAGTTCTGCTGCATTGATAGCCTTGATTGCTCCCATGGAGTTACGCTCGATACACGGTATTTGGACAAGACCTCCAATTGGATCACAGGTGAGTCCTAAGTGATGTTCCATAGCAATTTCAGCTGCAATTAATACTTGGTCTGGAGTTCCTCCAAGGAGTTCTGTCAAGGCACCTGCTGCCATTGCAGAGGACACTCCTATTTCTGCTTGACAACCACCCATAGCTGCTGAGATAGTGGCCCCTTTTTTAAAGATGCTCCCAATTTCTCCTGCCACCAATAAGAACTTTTTAATTTCTTCAAAACCTGCTTGGTGGTTTTCGATGACCATATAATACATCAAAACAGAAGGGATGACTCCAGCACTGCCATTGGTTGGTGCGGTTACAACCCTTCCCAAAGAGGCGTTTACTTCATTTACTGCAATGGCAAAACAGCTTACCCATTTTAGAATTTGCCTAAACTTTACTTCGGTTTTACGAATCACTTCAATCCACTGTGTAGGGGAATCGTATTTCAGATCTCCTTTTAATCGCTCGTGGATATCGAAGGCGCGTCTTCTTACATTGAGACCACCGGGTAGATTACCTTCAGTGTGGCAACCTAAATACATGCATTCAAGCATGGTGTCCCAAATACGTTTTAATTCGGTGTCGATTTCCTGAACACTTCGAAGTGAGAGTTCGTTTTTTAATACTATCTCAGAAATCGATTGTTGTTCTGTGTGGCAGAAGTGTAACAGTTCAGTACCCTTTTGAATAGGATAGGGAAACTGCTTTATAATGTCTAAGTTGTCCTTTGGATGATAGAGTTCTTCCTTAACTACAAATCCTCCACCTATAGAGTAGTAGGTTTGTTCATAGGTAGTGCCATCATCCAATGTGCCCGAAAAACGCATGCCATTGGCATGGAAAGGAAGAAAATCCCTGTGAAAAATCAGGTCTTTCTCAGGGGTAAAATCGATCTTTCTTTCGTTGTTAAAGTTCAGTTCTAAAGTCTCCTTTATTTTCTTTACAATAGGGTCTATATCTTCAATAGGTACATATTCAGGATCAGTCCCTGAAAGCCCAAGTAAAACTGCCAAATCAGTGGCATGACCTTTACCTGTTAAAGATAAGGAACCAAACATATGAACCTGAATGCTTGCCACCTTGTGGAATAATTTATCATTTTTTAATTCCTCTATCCACCGCTGTGCTGCTCGCCAGGGTCCTAAGGTGTGAGAACTAGATGGGCCAACGCCAATTTTTAGCATGTCAAAAATACTGATACACTCCATAGACGAAAACGTTAAAGTAGCCACAAAGATACATATACTTATACAAGGTAAAAGTTAATAGATCTAAAATATTTTCGTATAGGAATCCCCAGTGTTTTTGGTGCTTTAAAGCTTTTAAAGGACTATTGTAAAAACCAGGAGATTGTCACGTTTTTTTTATTTTATCGATATGTTTTCTAACTCTTATTTTGTTTTTGGGTAAATGTGGAAAATTCAGTATTAATTTTTGAGGATTTTTGGAATTCTTTACCCTTATTCTAAGAGCTCCTTAAAAGCTATATTTTTCAATTATTTCATAGCCCTAGTTGCGCAAAACATTTGTATTTTTGTTATCAAACTAGATTAATTATAGAAAATTAACTTTTATGAATTCATATGACGTAGCCGTAATCGGCTCTGGACCTGGCGGCTATGTAGCTGCAATACGCTGTGCTCAACTTGGAATGAAAACTGCCATTATTGAAAAGTACGATACTCTAGGTGGTACTTGTCTTAATGTAGGTTGCATCCCCTCAAAGGCACTTTTGGATTCTTCTCATCACTATGAGGAGGCTGTCAAAAATTTTGAAGCTCACGGTATTGAAATTCCTGGTGAAGTAAAGGTTAATATAGAAAAAATGATTTCTCGTAAACAAGGTGTTGTAGATCAGACCACCAAAGGGATTGAGTTTTTGATGGATAAGAATAAAATTGATGTCTATCACGGAGTTGGTAGCTTTAAGGATGCTACGCATATAAGTATTGATAAAGACGGAGAAATTCAAGAAATAGAAGCTAAACGAAGTCTTATTGCCACTGGTTCTAAGCCGTCGACCTTGCCGTTTATTAAATTGGATAAAGAGCGTATTATTACCTCTACGGAAGCTTTAAAACTAAAAGAAATTCCAAAACATCTTGTCATTATCGGTGGTGGCGTGATTGGGTTAGAACTAGGACAGGTGTACAACCGTCTTGGAGCACAGGTTAGTGTCATTGAATATATGGATCGAATTATTCCAACGATGGACGGTGGACTTTCTAAAGAGTTACAGCGTTCTTTGAAAAAAGGAGGAATGAAATTCTATACTTCACATAAAGTAAAAGAAGTCACCCGTAAAGCAGACAAAGTTTGCGTGAAAGCTGATGATAAAAAAGGAAAAGAAGTGAGCTTTGAAGGTGATTATTGTTTAGTTTCTGTAGGTCGAAGACCTTTCACAGAAGGACTAAACCTAGATAAAGCTGGTGTAAAGTTAAATGATAAAGGGCAAGTTGAAGTAAATGAACATCTTCAAACCAATGTTTCTAACATTTATGCAATTGGCGATGTTATTAAAGGAGCTATGCTTGCTCATAAAGCTGAGGAAGAAGGGGTTTTTGTTGCTGAAACTTTAGCTGGACAAAAGCCACATATTAATTACAATCTTATTCCTGGGGTCGTCTATACATGGCCAGAAGTTGCTGCAGTGGGAAAAACAGAAGAGCAATTAAAGGAAGAAGGGGTGAGTTATAAAACGGGACAATTCCCGATGCGCGCATTAGGGAGAGCTCGTGCAAGCATGGATATTGATGGTTTTGTTAAGGTCTTGGCTGATGAGAAAACCGATGAGGTTCTTGGGATCCATATGATCGGAGCAAGAACAGCTGATTTAATTGCTGAAGCAGTTACCGCTATGGAATACAGGGCAAGTGCAGAAGATATCTCAAGAATGAGCCATGCACACCCAACTTATGCAGAAGCAGTTAAAGAAGCGGCACTTGCAGCTACTGATAATAGAGCCTTACATGTATAAAGTGATAGTGGGTTAGTTTATTTATAAGCTAACTACTAGTTACGAAAATGGAATAAATAAGCACTTTTAAAGTGTTACAAAAAAGAGGAGGGGTTGGATTCTTTTAGTAAGGTCACCCCTTTTTTTTGGAGTTTAAACGCCCTTCAAAATCTTGAAGGGGTGAAGAAACAGAAGGTAATAACCTCCTGTGGAAGAATTTTTTAGGTAAGTGTTACATCCGCTCAAAGGAAATCCATTTGGTTTTGGATCCAGAGATCCTGTGAATTAGCAAAAATGATACCTTCTAAAAAATTTCAATAGTAAAGCAGGCGTTGAAGGTTTCTCCTCCAGCAAGTGTTAAAATCCCTTCCTTTTGCTTAAAATCACCATTGGTATCTGCGTGATCTGTAATACCCAACCACGGTTCAATACATACAAAATTGCCATCTGTTTTTGCCCATACACCAAGGTAATTAAAATCCTCAAATGATACACTCAATACTTCTCCTTTAATCTTATGTGCTAAACTAACTTTGCGAGATTTTAAATCTTTAAAAATTAATGCATCATCTTTAAATAATGAATGCTGCAATTCGATAGTGTCCTGATTATTAAAAAAAGGAAGAGTCTCACCGTTTTGCAACCCATTCTCATCGATCAAATGACGGTCACTGTTTTCGTTGTATTGAAATTTTAAAACGTAATCGTTGTAATTCTCTTCTGGAGTTAAAGGGCATTTAAATGCTGGGTGACCACCTAATGAAAACAACATCTCTTGGTTAGACGTGTGATTTTTAACTTGGTGATGAACCTCCAAGCTTTTTTTCTTTAAAGAGAAGGTGATAATGAACTCGAATTGAAAAGGGTAGTTTTTAAGTGTTTCATCACTATAAATGTATTGAAGCTGTAAGGTGCTTTTGGAATGCTTAAGTACCTTCAGGTTTTTATTATTTCGGATAAACCCATGTTTAGGGACACCGTATAGCACCCCATCATAAGTATAAGTGCCGTTTTTTAAAGCACCGATAATAGGAAAAAGCACAGGTGCATGACTTCCCCAAATATTTGGATCTGCTTGCCAGATATATTCCTTTGAATGGTTGTCCTTTATACTGGAGATCTCGGCTCCAGTATCCTGAATAACTACTGTTAAATACTCATTTTGTATGGTATATTCACCTGCTTTTGACATGGAAAAGTATCTATAGAAAATTGAATTGTAAAAGTAAACCTTTGAAGGATCAATGTGAAAAAAGTTAATTATATTTAACAATAATAACAAAATTAATTAGCTTATAATTCATGAAAAAACTCATTGCTTTTGCAGGAAGTAATTCAAGCACTTCAATAAACTATGAACTTGTTAAATATACAGTCTCCTTAATAGATGATTACGATATTCAACTTTTAAATATGGCTAAGGTGGAGTTCCCGATTTTTAGTGAAGATTTGGAAAGAGAGGAAGGATATAATGAGTCCTTGGTTGAACTAAAAGATGATATCGTCCAGGCCGATGGGGTCATCATAGGTGTTAATGAACACAATGGTAATCCTTCGGCGTATTTTAAAAACTTAATCGACTGGTTGTCTAGAGTTGATTGCAAATTTTTAATTAATAAACCTATTTTCCTTCTAGGTACTTCCACTGGGGCTAGGGGAGCGAAGGGCTCTATTGAGGTTACGGAAAAATTACTACCACGATTTGGAGCACTCGTTGAAGACAAATTTTCCTTACCGAATTTTAAAGAGAATTTTTCGATCAAAAAAGGAGTGATCACTAATGATGAACTAACAGAACAACACAAAGTAGTTTTACAAGCATTCCTAAATAGAGTATAGTGAACGACTACCCACACGCTAAAGACATGATGGGCTTCGGGCTTCATCGAGTGGTGCTACCGAAGTAGTCTTATTTGAACGCTCCACCTTTGTAAACGACCGTCCCAGCCGATGTATTTTTAATCCTTCATTCAGGATATTGATCCTTGCGTTATGATCACGGTCTAAAACGTGTCCGTTTTTACAAGTCCATTGCCTTGTTGAAAGATTCAAATGCTCATTTATCCAACCGCAGACGCTACACGTTTTTGAGCTGGGGTAGAACCTATCCACCTTTACAAGTTCCCTTTCAATCTCACAGATCGTACGTAGGCTCAAATAACAATCTCCTTACTTCATTTGCCAAAAGCATTCCGTTTCTTTGTCGAAACAGTTTTGGCGCAAGCGTACTTTCTGTTCAGAAGGTTAATTCGTTTTTTCTATTGGTGAAGCATCACCTGAAACAATACGTCAATACATCCTCTCCCAAGGGTAGTGTGTTCCTTACATCCCATCCACGCTAAAGCGATCAATGGATTTTACGCTCTGATTTATAAAATAACTGATGTAACCATAAAAAAACAAGACACCCTAATAATAGAGTGCCTTGTTTTTTTAGGTCATTATGGATATGGCAATTAACCTTAAAGAATTTGATCCATTTTAGCTTTGATCTCATCTAAGCATAGGTTCCCTAAGCTTCCCTTATGGGTATGTTTTATGTCTTTCTTTGGTTGATAGTCACCCTTTTCAATATCCTGACCCATTTGTTTATAAGCATCTCTAAATGGGATACCTTTTAACACCAGATCATTTAAGGTATCAACACTAAATAAATAGTCATACTTTTTATCCTCTAGGATACTTTGATTTACAATGATGTTTGTAATTGAAAAACTCATCATTTCCAAACAGGATTTAAGCTCTTGAATCGCTGGGACAATTATTTCTTTGGTGAGTTGGAGATCCCTGTGGTAGCCACTTGGTAGGTTAGTGGTAAGCATTGATAATTGATTTGGGACCGCTTGAATTTTATTACATTTCCCACGGATGAGTTCAAAAACATCAGGATTCTTTTTGTGAGGCATGATGCTCGACCCTGTGGTAAGCTCGTTAGGGAAGGAGATGAATTCAAAATTCTGACTCATATAGAGACAAATATCCATTGCGAATTTCGATAGCGTGCTGGCAACACTACTCAATGCGAAGGCGGTAGACTTCTCTGATTTTCCTCGACTCATTTGCGCTGCCACTACATTATATTTAAGAGCATTAAAATCCAACTCAGCGGTGGTGAAATCTCGATCTATAGGAAAAGAACTACCGTAACCAGCCGCGCTTCCTAGTGGATTTTGGTCAACAGTTCTATAAGCTGCTTCTACAAAATACAAATCGTCGATTAAGCTCTCAGCATAGGCCGAGAACCACAATCCAAAAGAAGAAGGCATCGCGATTTGCAAATGTGTATAACCTGGCAGTAATACATCCTTATACTTTTCTGCTAATAGGATTAGATGATCAAACAATTCTTTAGTGCTTTGCCTTATTTGTGCAAGTTCATTTTTTAGGTAAAGGTTTACCGCTACTAAAACCTGATCGTTTCTAGACCGTGCTGTATGTATTCGTTTACCAGTATCACCCAGTTTTTCAGTTAACAAAAACTCTATTTTGGAATGCACATCTTCGAAACTGTCCTCAATAGTAAAATTTCCATTTTGAATTTCTTCGCCTATAGCATCTAAGGTAGCTGTTAACTCATCGGCTTCTTTTGGAGAAATCATTCCGATTTTAGCGAGCATTTTAGCATGTGCCTTGGATGCCAATACATCATATTTGGCAATTACCAGATCCAGTTCTCTATCTGAACCAACGGTAAATACATCTATTTTTTTATCTGTAGAAAAGCCTTTATCCCAAAGTTTCATATCCTTATTTATTTTTTGAATTCTAACGCCGTAAAATTAGCGGTTGTTGTGTTATTTTTTTATGATATGGCATTTTTTTATCATCATCCGTTACTCCAATACTTTTGTGAGTAGCTCAATGTACAATTCTACCCCTTGTTCAATTTCTTTAACGTAGATGAATTCATTGGCTGAATGTGAACGTGTAGAGTCACCTGGACCTAATTTTAATGAAGGACAATATAAGTTGGCCTGATCGGAAAGGGTAGGTGAACCGTATGTTGATCTACCCAAGGAAATTCCAGCTTGAACTAATGGGTGATCTTCAGGGATGGCAGATGAATTTAAACTAAGTGATCTGGGTGTCAACTCACATGGCGCTTCTCTCTTTAAGGTGTCGAATATTTCTTGGTTACTGTATTTATCATTCACTCTAACGTCAATAACCATTCGAACATCAGCGGGCACAACATTGTGCTGATTTCCAGCCTCAATTTGAGTGATTGTTAGCTTTACAGGACCTAAAACATTCGATACTTTTTCAAATTTGTAATCCTTAAACCACTGCAAAACGTCAATGGTTTTATATATAGCATTATCATCATTTGGATGGGCAGCATGACTTGGTGTTCCTTTAACCACGGCATCGAAAACGACTAATCCTTTTTCTGCTATAGCTAGGTTCATAAGTGTGGGTTCTCCTACAATAGCTACATCGATATGGGGTAAATCCTTTAAAACTGATTTAAGCCCATTGGGCCCTGAGCTTTCTTCTTCGGCAGAGGCTACAAGAACCAGATTGTATTTTAAATCGGTCTTTTTATAGAAGTAGGTGAAGGTGGCTATTAGTGACACTAAACAACCTCCAGCATCATTGCTTCCTAATCCAAATAGTTTTCCATCCTCAATATGTGCATCAAATGGATCTTTCGTATAGGCGCTATTAGGCTTTACTGTATCATGATGTGAATTCAGAAGCATCAATGGCTTATGGGATTGAAAATCATCATTAAAAGCCCAAATATTATTACCTTGTCGTTTAAATGGGATTTGATAGCGGTTAAACCACTCGGTAATTAAAAGAGCGGTTTTGTCTTCCTCTGATGAAAAGGATTGAGTTCTTATAAGTGATTTTAAAAGGGCAATAGCCTCTTTTTTTAGGGATTCTATGGTCATCATACTTTAGTTTAATTCGTTTAAGTGCAGGGTTGTTTTTACTTCCGTTGGATTTGCTAACATATCAATACTTCCCACATAAACATGGTGCACCTTGTTCTCCAGAGCATGAAAACAATTGTGTAGTTTAGGAAGCATTCCATCAGCGATGATCCCTTGAGCAATCAAATTGTTATAGGAGGAGCGATCAATATCTCTAATTACCGAATTCTCATCGCTAACACTCCTTAGAACTCCTTTTTTTTCAAAACAGTAGTATAAGGAAACCTCATATTCATCAGAGAGTGCGATGGCAATCTCGGAGGCGATGGTGTCGGCATTGGTATTGAGTAATTGTCCTTTTCCATCATGGGTAATGGCACAGCAAACTGGTGTTATTTGAGCTTTAAGCAGTGTGATAAAGCTCTGAGTGTTTACCTTACTGATATCTCCTACAAATCCAAAATCATGTTCTTTTACAAGGCGCTTGACCGATTGAATACTATTTAAATCAGCTCCTGATAGACTTATGGCATTACATTCTTTGGCCTGTAGTTTTGAAACAATGGTTTTACCCACCAGTCCACCATATACCATGGTTATAATTTCAAGCGTTTCTGCATCGGTAACCCTTCTGCCTTGAATCATTTTAGTTTTAATATCAAGTTTTTGTGCCAACTGTGTTGCGAGCTTACCGCCACCGTGAACTAAAATTTTCAAGCCTTTAAGCTGTGCGAAATTATCCAAGGCTTTCTCTAAACAAGCTTCGTCCTCAATGAGATTACCACCTATCTTAACTACAGATACTTTCATTTTTATCAAATTACATTATATGTTCTCAAGAATTTCTTTTAAAACAGCTTGAGCGGCATAGGTTCTATTATTGGCTTGTTGTATCACTAATGATAGGTCACTATCTAAAACCTCATCGGCTACAATAACATTTCGGCGAACGGGTAGACAGTGCATAAATTTAGCATTGTTTAATTTCTTTAAATTGATCATCCATTCCTGGTCTTTAGACAATACTTTTCCGTATTCAGCGTAACTGCTCCAATTTTTGGCGTAAACAAAATCAGCTTTTTCTAAGGCTTCATCCTGATTGTAAATAATAGGCGTGTTCTTAGTGATTTCTGAGTTGAGTTCATAACCTTTAGGATGGGTTATACAAAAGTCAACATCCATCATCTGCATTACTTTAGCAAATGAATTTGGAACCGCATGAGGTAAGGCCTTTGGATGAGGAGCCCAGCTTAGGACGACTTTTGGTTTTTTTACAAGGCTATGTTCTGCAATTGTAATGGCATCGGTCAGTGCTTGTAGCGGGTGAGCAGTGGCACTTTCCATATTTACCACTGGAACACTAGCATACTTTTGGAAACTTTTAAGAATCGTTTCTTTTTGATCTTGTTCCTTATCAGTTAAGGTAGGAAATGCTCTTAATCCAATTATATCAACGTATTGTGAGATTACAGCAGCAGCTTCTTTGATATGTTCAGCTTTAGTACTATGCATGATACTTCCATTTTCAAATTCTAATTTCCAACTGTCGGTATTAAGGTCCAAGGTCATTACGTTCATTCCGAGATTCTGTGCCGCTTTTTGTGTGCTTAATCTAGTTCTAAGGCTGGAGTTAAAAAACAATAATCCTATAGTTTTGTTCCGGCCTAGTTCCTGATGGTTAAAAGGATTGTTTTTTAGCGTTATACCATTCTTGATAAGGCTATCTAAATCTTTGATATCTTCTAAGTCTAAATATTGTTTCATGGGCTGAACGTTTTTCGTATCCTCACATATGATCTTATAATGCAATTAATACTATGTATGTTGTTTGTTATTAATATGTTACTGTTTTTTCTATTTTAGTAAATATACTTGATCCATTGACTGCTCTAACAATAAAATCGTCCTCCAATCCATTGAGGATCCAAGTTTCAATATTTGCACTATTGGCAATTTTAACCGCCTCTACTTTCGATAACATCCCCCCCGTACCATGAGACGATTTCCCATCTGCAACTTCATTTAGGAGTTGTTCCACACTATTGACAGATGTAATTGTTTTTGGTTGATTTTGCTCAATGGAATTTCGAGTGTAAATACCGTTGGTATTCGTAGCAATTACTAATAGATCCGCTTTGAGTAAAACAGCTGACATAGCTGCTAGTTTATCGTTATCCCCAAATTGTATTTCATCTGTGGCTACCGTATCGTTCTCATTGATGATCGGTATATAATCATTTTCACACAAGATATTTATTGTATTTACAATATTCTCACGCGTGGATTCACTTTTAAAATCAGAATAGGACAACAGGCATTGTGAAACATAAAGTCCTAACTCCCGAAAGTTCTCCTGGTAAATGCGCATCAGATGCAATTGACCTATAGAGGCAAGTGCTTGTTTAACGTTAATTTCTTTACCATTACCCTCGAGCTGCACAAATTGTTTTGCAGCTGCAATAGCACCTGAGCTCACAATGATAAATTCATATTCATCCTTAAGCGAGGCGACCTGGTTGGCAATATCCTCAATTTTCCCTCGGGAAATATGGTTGGTTTCTTTGGTTAGGGTATTGGACCCTATTTTAAGAACAATTCTTTTTTTGGTCTTTGCATTCATTTAATTTCTCAGATGATATCATTTGGACTAAAAGCGCCCAAAATGTCTACTTATCGCATTGTTTTCGTTACTTAGAAAGACATTTTGGGCACTGATACTCCTTTATAATTGTCTTACCATTTATTCAATTTTAGTAAATGGTGTTTTCTGATTGATCGAATTTATAATAAAATTATCTTTCAATCCGTTGACAATCCAGGTTTCTATATTGGCCTTATTGGCAATCTCTAAAGCGACTACTTTTGAACTCATGCCTCCAGTACCATGACTTGACTTATCATTATCTACAACTTCCTTTTTAAGTTCGGAAAAATTCTGAACCTCTGTAATGGTTTCTGGATGACCATTTTTAAAGGATTTAGCCGTGTAAATACCATAGGTGTTGGTGGCAATTATTAGAAGATCTACCTCTAATAATGCTGCTGTTAAGGCAGCGAGTTTATCATTATCACCGAACTGAATCTCGTCGGTGGCTACAGTATCATTTTCATTGATAATAGGAATGTACCCATTATCTACAAGAATATTAATGGTGTTCACAATGTTTTTCTTGGATTCTTCTTTTTCAAAATCTGAATACGAAAGAAGGCATTGTGAGGCCAAGAGCCCTAACTCCCTGAAATTCTCTTGAAAGATTCGAATAAGGTGGGGTTGACCGATGGAGGTTAAAGCTTGTTTTACGTTAATTTCTTCGCTATATGTGCTTTCCAAGTTTACAAATTGCTTTGCCACTACCTTTGCTCCGGAGCTGACAATTACAAATTCATAATCATCTTGTAAAGCCGCGATTTGTCGACCTATATCTTCAATTTTACCTCTTGAGATTTGATCGGATTCTTTTGTAAGCGTATTGGAACCTATTTTTAATAGAATTCTTTTCTTCTTCTTTTTTGGCTTACTCATTTTTTTGTGTTTATGTGTTTCTCTATATGTATTTCGAAGTATTCGAAATAGGGATTTTAAAATTTTATTAATTATACTTTAATTATCGAATCTGTCCATCGCCGTGGATGTACCATTTGTTGGTTACTAAATGTTCTAATCCAATAGGACCACGTTGATGTAATTTATCTGTGCTAATGGCAAGCTCACCACCAAGGCCTAATTGACCGCCATCGGTAAATCGAGTAGATGCATTGTGATATACAGCTGCTGTGTCTACTGAGGTCATAAATTGATCAGCAATTTGCTGATCTTTAGTTATGATGGAGGAGGAGTGCCCACCAGAATATTTGTTTATTTTAGAAATAGCTTGCTCTACTGAGTCAACCATTCCAATTACAATTTTATAATCTAAAAACTCTTCGTACCAAATGTCCTGATCGGTGATGGTTTTAACTCCATCAAATGAGCTTAGCTCTTGATCTACATGAACCTCTACGTTTGACTCTGAGAGTCGGTGTAAAAGCTTTTTTATAAATTCTTTATAGTTGGGTAAGTTTTTGTCAATTAAAACTTTATCCAAAGCATTACATGCTGAGATCTTTGCTGTTTTAGCATTGATAATAACCTTTAATGCAAGGTCGAGATCGGCATCCTTGTGAACATAAACAAAATTATTTCCTCTTCCGCTGACAATCACTGGACAGCTTGCGTTTTTCTTGACAAACTCAATTAAGCGTTCGCCTCCGCGAGGAACAATAAGATCGATAGGTTGTGTCGGATTTTCCAAAAATGCCTGGGTTTGTTTTCTGTCAAATTTTAAATACTCTACCCATTGTTCTGTGATACCGTGCTGTTTTAGAGCGCGATCCCATAGTTCAACAATTTTCAGATTTGAATTAATTGATTCTTTTCCACCTTTTAAGACAATCTTATTTCCAGATTTAAAAGCAATTCCAGCAGCTTCTACGGTGACATCAGGACGCGATTCATAGATAATCATTACAGTCCCGAAAGGCGCTGTTTTGTTATAAACATGCATGCCGTTCTCATGCTGAAAATGGAAACGTTCTTTCCCAAGAGGATCTTCTTTGTCTGTAAGTTCCTTGAGAGAAGTGATCATCACCTGTATTTTCTCATTGTCAACTTTCAAACGATCCTCCATTGCTAGATCCCCACCATCATAAGCATCTAAATCTTTCTGATTTTCTTTTATTATAGCCTCCTTTTCCTCACGGATCAATTCGGCCATAGTGGTTAATACATTGTTTCGTTCTGTAATTGTTAATACTTTATTCATTTTGTTTTTGATTTTTTAAAACATCATTTAGCGCAGTAAAAAACTGATCTATGTGATGTTCTTTAATCGTTAACGGCGGTAAAATTCTTAATAAGTTCTTATTTGCCGAGCCGCCAGTAAATATGTGTTTCTCGTAAATAAGTGCTTTTCTTATGTCTGATACAGGTTGTTCAAACTCCATTCCAAGCATGAGTCCTCGTCCTTTAATTTTCTGTAAAGTATTGATTTCCTTTGCTTTTTCCTTGAAATATGCTTCGATTTTTGCCGTATTTTCTATAAGATTTTCCTTTTCCATAACCTCTAGTACCGCAAGGCCAGCAGTGCATGCGAGATGATTACCTCCAAAGGTAGTCCCGAGCATTCCGTGTTTAGCCTTAAATTTGGGATGAATTAAAACACCACCCATGGGAAATCCATTCCCCATACCTTTAGCGACTGTAATTATGTCAGGTTCAATGTTGTGATTTTGAAAGGCGAAGAATTTACCACTCCTACCGTATCCCGATTGAATTTCATCCAAAATAAGGACAACCTTGTGCTTTTTGCACAATTGAGCAGCTCCTTGTAAAAATTCGGTAGTTGGCTCGTCCAACCCTCCAACGCCTTGGATGGGTTCAATTATAACCGCACAAACGTCACCGAACGCTAATTCATAATCTAAAGAGTGAAGTTGGTTTAAAGGAAGGAAAGTGGTGACGCTGTGCTGGTTATTAATAGGCGCATTGATTGCCCTATTATCCGTTGCAGCAACTGCTGCTGATGTTCTTCCATGAAATGCATTTTTAAAAGCAATTACCCGTGATTTACCAGTATGAAATGAGGCTAACTTAAGTGCATTCTCATTGGCTTCTGCCCCTGAATTGCAAAGAAATAAATCGTAATCTTCACAATTAGAAAGTCTTCCTAACCTTTCCGCCAGTTCCACTTGAAGTGGGTTTTGAACAGCATTGGAGTAAAAGCCAACTTTATTGATTTGCTCGGTCAAGCGTTCTACGTATGTAGGGTGTGCATGACCAATAGATATCACGGCGTGACCCCCGTAGAGATCTAAATATTCTACACCGTTATTATCGTAAACAAATACATCGTTTGCTCGCTGAGGAGTAACGTCGTATAAAGGATAAACATCGAACAGTTTCATTTATTGTGTACAGAGTTTATAATTTTGATATTTTAACGGAATTCTATAGAAATCCAACAAAATACCCTAGTTAATGTTATTTATTCGTTGGTAGGCTGCCATGACACCTTTGATTACAGCGGAACTAAGTCCATTGTGTTCCATGGCGTTTAAGCCTTCAATAGTACAACCTTGTGGTGTGGTTACATTATCAACCTCTACCTCAGCATGAGTTCCATCTTCAATAAGTGCGGCTGCTCCTATGGCAACTTGTGCTGAAATTTCTTGCGCCTCGTGAGGGTGAAACCCCATTTGAACGCCTCCTTGTGTTAACGCTCTTAAAAAGCGCAAGAAGAATGCGGTACTACTGGCGCCTAAAACTGTGGCCGCTTGCATTAAGTGTTCCTCGATAATCATTGTCTTTCCGATAGTGCCAAACATCTTTTCAACAAATGCTACATCTTCATGCTCATTATCTAATGAGGTGATAAAAGACATAGATTGTTGTTTAATGGCTGCCGTATTAGGCATAGCTCTTATGACCTTGTTTTCAGGAACAATTTTATTTATTTCATCGATGGATACACCAGTAACAGTGGAGATTAATACTTGATCTGGATTTAGTTGATCTTTAATCTCATCCAAAACCAGTTTTAGCACCCTAGGCTGAATGCAAAGGATAATCCACTTGGCGTCTTTGACGGCATTGTTGTTATCTGGAGTCACAGAGACACCAGAAGAATTTTTAATAAATTCTAAATTTTCGTTTGATTTGTCGGCTACTAAAATGTTCTTTGGATCAAATAACGCACTGGAGGCTAATCCAGCAATTATAGATTTCCCTAGGTTTCCTGATCCAATGACGGTAACTTTCATGTGTTTTGTTTTTAGTTTTTAGAAATAACTTCCTTTTAAATTTAGTCCGTCACTTTCTGTAAAACCAAAGAGTAAATTCATATTTTGTACGGCCTGACCAGAAGCACCCTTGATTAAATTGTCAACGATACTAGTGATAAGCAATACGTCATTATGCCTGTGAAGGTGAATAAAACAATGATTGGTGTTAATAACCTGCTTTAAGTGGACTTCTTTGGTCGAAACATGTGTGAACGGTTCCATAACATAATAATCTTGGAACAAATTCCAAGTTTCTTCCAAACCTTTTTCAAATTTCATGTAGGATGTTACAAAAATTCCTTTAGCAAAATCACCACGTTGAGGTAATAAAAAGATGTCTGGTTGGTTGTTTTGGAGACTCACAATACTTTGATTGATCTCTCCTAAATGTTGGTGTGTAAATGGTTTGTACCAGGATAAATTATCATTTCTCCAACTAAAGTGTGTAGTTGGAGATGGAACTACACCAGCGCCGGTACTTCCCGTTGTAGCATTAATGTGAATCGATTCTTTTAAGAGCCCTTCTTTTGCCAAAGGCAAAAGTCCAAGCTGTATTGCAGTTGCAAAACAACCAGGGTTGGCAATGTGTTGTGCGTTTTTAATGGTTTGCTTCTGCAATTCTGGAAGTCCATATTCGAAGGTTCTTCCACCATACGACTTATCAGGAGTTAACCTAAAGTCATTACTTAAGTCAATAATTTTGGTTTTGGCGGAAAATTCATGGACGTCTAAGAATTTTTTAGAATTCCCATGCCCTAGACATAGAAATAATACATCTACATCCGAATTTATACCCCCTACAAACTTAAGGTCACAACTCCCAAGTAAATCTTCATGCGAATGCGCAATTAGTTGATCCGCTTTGGTTGTGCTGTATACAAAATCAATCTCAACTTCAGGGTGGTTCAAGAGGAGTCGAATTAATTCGCCTCCTGTATAACCTGAACCTCCTATTATACCTGCTTTAATCATTTTTCTGGATTGTTTACGGATTGATGGATTTTAACGGCATTAGAGCTGAGTTTTATAAAGCCTTTGGCTTGTTCGGCTGTCCAACCTTTATTCATCTCACCATAACTACCGAATTTAGCATTCATTAAATCGTGCTCTGATTGAATTCCTTCTATTAGAAAACGGTATGGGTGAAGGCTTACATAAACATCACCTGTGACATTCTTCTGAGTGTCGCTTAAGAAGGTTTCAATATTTCTCATCACTTCATCTAGGTAATTACCCTCGTGTAATAACATTCCGTACCAATTGGAAAGGTATTCTTTGTGTTGTTGCTGCCACTTGGTTAGCACATGCTTTTCAAGGGTATGATGGGCCTTGATAATGATAAGTGGTGCAGCTGCTTCAAAACCAACTCTTCCTTTAATACCAATAATAGTATCTCCCACGTGGATATCACGTCCAATAGCGAATTGTGAAGCAATGGCATTGAGTTTTTCTATAAGGGCTACAGGAGTGTCAGACTTTCCATCGATAGCTGTTAATTCTCCTTTAGTAAAACTTAGCTTTAGGCGTTGTGTTCCCATATTAGTCAATTGACTTGGATAAGCCTCATTTGGTAGTGGCAAGTGAGAAGTAAGGGTTTCATCTCCACCTACACTTGTTCCCCAAAGTCCCTTGTTAACTGAGTATTTAGCCTTTTCCCATGACATGTGAATGCCTTTACTTTTTAAATAATCAATCTCTTGTTGTCTTGAGAGTTGTTGATCACGTATAGGGGTAATTATTTCAATTTCTGGGGCTAGAATTTGAAAGATCATATCGAATCTCACTTGATCATTTCCGGCTCCAGTACTACCATGTGCGATGTAATTAGCACCGTTTTCTTTTGCGTAATTTACAATTTCAATAGCCTGTACAATCCGTTCAGCACTTACCGAAAGAGGGTAGGTGTTGTTTTTAAGAACGTTTCCAAAAATAAGGTATTTAACGACCTTGTTGTAAAAATTATCTACCGCATCTATGGACACATAATTTTTAGCACCTAATGTAAGGGCTTTTTGTTTAATTTCTGCAATTTCTTCTTTAGAAAAACCTCCAGTGTTAACACTAACGGCATGTACTTCATATCCTTGTTCAGAAAGAGATTTTGCGCAATAGGAAGTGTCTAGTCCTCCACTGTAAGCTAATACTAATTTTTTCATTTTTTGAATATTTTATCTAGTTTGTCCTTTGGTAGATGTAAGGATTCTTTTATGCTTTTTAATCGTTTAAAAACCTTTGAGTTATTGTTGTGTTTGAGTTGTGCTTTGTTGTTTTTCTGCTTTTCAATTGGATCGTACAACATCCCTGTGCACAAGCACATTTTCCCTTCATTACGCATTAATATGTCGTAATTTCTACAGGTTTTACAACCATTCCAAAAACTTGGGTCATCTGTAAGCTCAGAAAAAGTTACAGGTTCATAACCCAAATCATAATTAATTTTCATTACTGCGAGCCCCGTAGTAATTCCGAAAATTTTAGCCTCCGGAAACTTTTCTCTACTGTGTTGAAATACCTTCTTTTTGATTTCAGTGGCTAAACCTTGGCCTCTAAAATCAGGATGGACGATGAGCCCAGAATTCGCCACAAATTTTCCATGCCCCCAAGTTTCTATATAGCAAAATCCAGCGAATTTTTTGCCTTCAATGGCAATTACCGCATTCCCATTCTGAATTTTGGTGGTAATATATTCAGGAGTTCGCTTTGCGATACCAGTCCCTCTTTGCTTAGCAGACTCTTCAATGGTATCACATATCTCCTGTGCATAATGAATATGCTTATCGTTTGCAATTAGTATTTGCATTCAATTACCTGTTTAAAAATTAATGAAAATATAAAAATGGTTTCTTTGAAGGGGAGTTGGACACACCTAACTCCAATAATATGATCGCACCCTTACGGGCGACGACGGCGAGGAAAACGAACTTGGCGAACAGGTACCAAAGCAAATAACGACGTTGTGCTTAACGACGCTTTTGAAAAGGTTTTATATTTTTGTTGTTCTGTTTGCATTGTGCAATTAATTCGTGTTGTATTAATTCTACAGTGCAATATTAGGAATTATTATTAAATTAAAATGTGTAATCTTTGTTAAATTTGTAACATACTAATATAAAGCCTAACCACAATATGCGTAGAACTGTTAAACAATTCAATATTTCAAATGTTGAGCTGTTTAAAACCCAGCTTTTAAAATGGTCGAATCAATTTCAAGAGGTTGTCTGGTTGGATAGCAACCAGCACAAAAATGCTAATAGTCAATATGAGGCCATACTTGCCTTAGATGCCCTTACCAGTATTAAGACCGATTACACTGCAGCTTTTAGTGATCTCAAAGAATATCAGATAGCCACAAAAGATTGGATATTTGGTTACTTGACATATGATTTGAAGAATGCAGTTGAGGATTTGAGTTCCAAAAACTTTGATGGTTTAGCTTTGCCTGACCTTTATTTTTTCCAACCTAAGAAATTATTTGTAATCAACGGTTCGGTGGTAGAATTCCATTATTTGGCCATGGTAGATGATGAGCTGGAACAAGATTATAAGGAAATTCAAGCTATAGAAGCTTTAGAGAAATTAGAAAGTGAAACAGCCTCTCTTAAAATAAGTCTTCGAATGCAGAAGGATTCGTACTTTGAACACTTTCAAAAGATTATTGATCATATACATAGAGGTGATATATACGAGGTGAATTTCTGTCAGGAATTTTATGCTGAAGATTCTAGTATAGATCCATTAAAAACCTTTTCGAACCTCAATAACATATCTAAAGCTCCCTTTGCTTGTTATTTTAAATATGACCAGTACCACTTGCTATGTGCATCTCCAGAACGATTTATGCAACGTCGGGGTAATATTGTTATTTCACAACCCATCAAAGGAACCTCCAAAAGATCTAAAGATAAGGTAGAGGATGCCAAGCTACTTGAACATTTGAAAAACGATCCCAAAGAGCGTTCAGAAAATGTTATGATTGTGGATCTTGTGCGGAATGATCTTTCTAAAATTGCGGAAAAAGGTAGTGTGGAAGTAGAAGAATTGTGTAAAGTTTACAGTTTTTTACAAGTACATCAGATGGTTTCCACAATATCAGCACAAGTGCCAACGCAAACCAACTCAGTGGATGCGATTAAAAGTATTTTTCCTATGGGAAGTATGACAGGTGCGCCCAAGTATACTGCTATGAAAATTATTGAGCAGCAAGAAACATTTAAAAGAGGTTTGTACAGTGGGGCTGTCGGCTATTTTGATCCTCTAGGAAACTTTGATTTTAATGTGATCATTCGAAGTATTATATATAATTCTAAAAAAAGATATGTATCTTTCTCAGTCGGGAGTGCTATTACAGCAAAATCAATCCCAGAAAACGAGTATGAGGAATGTCTCATAAAGGCAAAGGCCATGAGGGATGTTCTGGAAAATTAAATGATCCAAATTTTATGAAACCTACCTTATTATTTTTAGCCATGTCGCTTTGTTTTTCTACCTGGGGACAAAACAATCCTGTTTTTCCAGGTTGGTATGCCGATCCAGAAGGAGTTGTTTTTGATGATGCGTATTGGATTTATCCAACCTTTTCCGCCGCTTACGAAGATCAGGTCTTTCTAGACGCTTTTTCTTCTAAAGATTTGGTGAATTGGACTAAGCATCCAAGAGTTTTGGATACTTCAGCGGTAAAATGGGCACATCGTGCGGTGTGGGCTCCTGCCATTGTTAAAAAAGACCAGAAGTACTATTTATTCTTTGGAGCCAATGATATTCAAAGTGATCAAGAAGAAGGAGGGATAGGAGTAGCCGTAGCTGATAAGCCAACTGGACCTTTTAAAGATTTAATTGGTAAACCTCTTGTGGGTAAATTTCATAATGGTGCACAACCAATAGACCAGTTCGTGTTTAAAGATAAAGATGGTCAATATTATTTGATCTATGGAGGATGGGGGCATTGTAATATAGCTAAACTCAAGGACGATTTTACAGGATTTATACCCTTTGAGGATGGGAGTGTATTTAAAGAAATCACTCCTGAGGGATATGTAGAAGGCCCTTTTATGTTCATCAAAGATGGTAAGTATTATTTTATGTGGTCAGAAGGAGGATGGACGGGTCCAGATTATAGTGTGGCTTATGCCATCGCAGATTCACCCATGGGCCCCTTTACACGAATTGATAAGATTCTCGAGCAACAACCGGAAATTGCTACGGGTGCGGGTCACCACTCAGTGATTCAATATCCAGATTCCAATCAGTACTATATTGTGTATCATCGTAGGCCTAAAGCAGAAACTGCAAGAGATTCTAGAGAGACTTGTATTGAAGTGATGGAGTTTGATGATAATGGATTCATTAAACCAGTTACTATTACAACAGAAGGGGTAAAAGCACACCCTTTGAGAAAATAATTTAGAATTCTTTAGGGAATTTGCAGATGGTTTACGATTTTAGAGACAGTGAACCACCTCTTTATTTTGTGATATGGAATATCAAGGATACCATTTTTATTGTCATAATAGACGACTTTTCGGCCAGTATTGGTATAGCGAAAAACCAAAGGCAGCTATTGTCTTAGTACATGGTATGGGTGAACATAGTGGTCGTTATTCAGGATCATTAATCCCTGAATTAGTGGATGCTGGATTTGCCGTCTTTGGGTACGATCTTTTCGGACACGGACATAGCGAAGGAAAAAGGGGATGCTGCCCTAATTTTAAGGCAGTTTTAAATAGTATTGAGGCAGTATGTGAGAAAAAAAAGGAAATATTTCCGGAGTTGGATTTGTTTCTATATGGGCACAGTCTTGGAGGGAATTTAGTATTGAATTACGCCATGAACCGAGATATAAATTGTAAAGGTTTGATAGTTTCAAGTCCCTATTTAGAATTGGCTTTCGACCCGCCTACTTGGAAACTATACTTAGGTAAATTATGTCATTATGTCTATCCTAAAATAACTTTACCAAGTGGCATAGACCCTAAATACATTTCACGAGTGGAAGAAGAAGTAGAAAAGTATAAAGACGATCCTCTGGTGCATAATATGGTTAGTCCACTGTATACGTTTCCAGTTATGGAAAGCGGACAATGGATTATGCAAAACCCGGATAAACTCTCTATAAAAACTTTGTTGTTTCATGGGACGGGAGATTATATCACGAGTCACTGGGCAAGTAAAGCTTTTTCAAAGCAATCTCCTCTAATTGACCTTAAACTATATAAGGGCGGTTACCATGAGCTGCATAACGATCTTCAAAAAGAGGACTTGTTTAAAACGGTGATCGAGTGGTTGAATGAACAATTAGGAGTAAATCAAGTAAATGATATAAGTATTACGCAATAATGAAGTTAGACCTAAGTCCAGACTGGAAGTCTCATTTAAAGGAAGAATTTAAGAAAACGTATTTTAAAGAGTTACTTGATTTTATAGCCTTGGAATACCAAAATAGCATCTGTTATCCTCCTTTGGATTCCATATTTGCTGCATTTGAACATTGTAGCTTTGATCAGTGTAAGGTCGTAATTATAGGCCAAGATCCTTATCATGGGCCAAATCAGGCTAATGGGTTATGTTTTTCAGTTGCTGAAGGGACCTCACACCCTCCTTCGCTTATAAATATTTTTAAAGAATTGGCCTCGGATGTAGATAAAACTTATCCTTTGAGTGGGAATCTGGAACATTGGGCAAAACAAGGAGTTCTTTTACTTAATGCAACATTGACTGTACGAGAATCGAAGGCTGGGAGCCATCAAAAAATGGGCTGGGAGACCTTTACGGATCAGGTGATCAAAACTATATCCAAAGATAAGTCGGATGTTGTCTTTATGCTTTGGGGTGGTTATGCCAAAGAAAAAGTAAAACTTATAGACACCAAAAAGCATCATGTATTAGTCTCTGGACATCCTTCACCATTAAGTGCGAATAGAGGGTATTGGTTTGGAAATAAGCACTTTAGTCGATGTAATGAAATTTTAACTTCTTTACAATTAGACCCTATATATTGGTGACTACATCCTCATATGGGAGCACTTGGTCTATGATGTTTAACTCCAAGAGTTGTTGTTGAACATTTTTAATCATCATTGGGGTAATGTTTTCCTGACTCCAACGGGTAATTGACAACCATTCTTGCACATCTTCTGCTTTTAGCCCATACCGATTTGATAACATTCTATCAATACTCGGGATATCCTTAAAATCCGAAGTATAAATATTGATAACCTCTAAAATATGTTTGATGAGATTTGAATGTTTTTTAATTGCCGCATCGCTAGCTGCAATTACAAAACATGGCCAAGGAGTAGGACAGTCTGATATTCTTCTGAAGATACCTTGATCAACCAGTGGTTTTGTCATAAAATGCTCCCACATGAAATAATCTGCCGAACCATTACCAAGGGCAGTTACGGCACCGTTTATGTCATTGACCACCTCAAAGCTTAGATCTTTAGTGTCCCAACCCTGTTCATTTGCGTTGATATAAGCCATCAGATGGCTTCCACTTCCATATCTTGATATGGCTGCTTTAGTTCCTTTTACATCTTCAAGGGTCTTGAAACTGGAATGGGCATCCACATGAATACCCCAATACAGAGGGGAATCCACAAATTTTTGGATGATTTTAACTTGATTTCCAGCCGCGATATCCTTTACAATACCTTCGGTAAGTATTACTGCGATATCAGTTTCATCATCACGTAGTAGCTGACACATCTTGCCAGTTCCCTCTGGAACATCACTCCACTGTAATTCAATTCCTCTATCCTCGAAGGCACCATCGTCGATTGCCAAATGCCAGGGGAGGTTAAAATGTTCTGGAACTCCAGAAATTCGTATCTTTTTCATGTTTCTTATTCAAAAAGTGTCTGAAATTAAAAATAGAAAATTTATCAAAGTAAGATGGTAATGATGGCATTAAATTTTAGAAATTTTATCCAAAGCAAATACAATGAGTTTTTTCATGGCTAATTTAGGATCTTTGGAAACAGTTCCATTAGCTCTATTGGCTACAACACTGTTTAGCGATATGGCTTTATGTCCTAGTAATTTTGACATTCCATAGATTGCTGAGGTTTCCATTTCCAAATTGGTGATTTTTTGATTTTTATAATCGAATGTCGAGAGACTATTAATTAGCTCGGGATTTTTTAATGGCAAGCGCAACACTCTAGATTGAGGTCCATAAAAACCAACATTTGTAGCAGTGATACCTAGGTGTAAATTAACATCTTTAAATATTTTCAATAAATCATTGTCCCCTGCTATAACATAGGGTGTAGGGTGGGTGGGTGGCCAAGGTATTTGATTGGTGAAAGCCGTTTGGTAGTCAGATTCTTGAATAGTTTCACTTTGATAGTAGTGCAATAAACCATCTAAGCCTACGGCATATTTGCTTGCAAGGATACTATCGACCTTCAATTCCTTTTGAATAGCCCCAGTGGTACCGATTCGCACAATTTTTAATGATGTATGTTTCGGCTTTTCACCACGCGTTTTAAAATCAATATTAACCAGTGCATCCAGCTCGTTGAGAACAATATCAATATTATCGGTACCAATTCCAGTTGATATAACACTTAGACGCTGCGAATTGTACCATCCAGTGTGGGTGATAAACTCACGCTTTCCTTTTTTAATTTCAACAACCTCGAAATGTTTCGAAACCTCAGCGACACGATCAGGATCACCAACGGTAATTACCGTTGAAGCAAGATCTTCTGGAAATAAATTTAAGTGATATATACTGCCATCCTCATTGAGGATTAGCTCAGATGCATCTATGCTAGTCATTTTATAATTTAAGCAATTGCGCAGTGTCTTCAACAAATAGGAACGAGTATTTAGGTGTTCCTCCTAAAAATTCCTTTTCGTTTCTTAATTGCGGATAATAATTTTCAAGTTTTTCAGCCACTGCGGTACCAGTTTTGGTAAGTTTTACCGGAGTAAAGGAGCGGAACAATGGTCTTAGTTTAGAGGCCATTTTATAGTATTGTATATCTCCATATCCATAATATCCAGGGTCCTGAAGCATCGCATCCACTAATAAATCTTTGGATTTTATGTTTTGATACAATGCTTTGTCAAGCATTTTATTCTCTAATTGGTTGAGCCCGTTTTTTAAACTTGGGAAACGATGTAGGTGGGTTTGGATTACATTGGTGAGATATTGCAGTTGACTATTGTTTTGTTTAATTGCACTTTGCAGGCGAATAGGACTGTTTTCACAATAAAGCTGCCAAATATAATCGCCGTATTCAATATCGTCTTTATTAAGTAAAAGTCTGTCTTTGTAAAGATCCTCAAGAGCAGTTTTATCTAAGGATGATAGAGAAGGTGAGGGTTGTGAGTCCTTTTCAACACCAGATCCGATAAGATAGATAGTGGCATTAGATCTATTTTTCTTAATCCAACTAAGGACCGCAATCATATTTATTTGACAAAAGAGATCCTTATTAAACCAAAGTACAATTTCATCTTGAGATTTCTGATTACAAAGATTTCGGTATTCTTTTAGGGTTCTATTAATAAAGGTGTCCTTGGTTACTTTATAAGCCCTATTTAAGAACTCGTATCGTTGTCGCCAAAAGGTTTCACTACCAACCTCAGGGGTGGTTTTACCCTCGCAAAGCATTTCACGCCAAGTAATGATGTCACCAGAAATGTCTAATGTCTTCAAAACCGCGGTAAACGCATCTCCGTTTGTAATGTGCAGTGTTTTAGTCATTTAATTTATAGATTTGGAAGAAACATTTAGTTTAATTATGGGTAAATGTATAAATTATGTGATGAATTACCATAATTTTTGATGTTAATTTCAAAAGGACTTTAACCCCCTACACGTTTGACTTTGAAGCCCTTTTCTTGAAGTATTGACATGATTTGGTCACGATAATCTCCTTGAATTATGATGGATTCCTTCTTAAAAGAGCCACCAACACTTAATTTGGTTTTTAACTCTTTTGCAAGAATTTTAAAGTCTTTATCCGCTCCATTATACCCATCGATAATTGTAATGGGTTTGCCCTTCCTTTTTTCGTATTTGCATAGAAGGGGCTCATCTTGTATCCAAATGGTATTTTCTGAAGACTCTACATGTTCTTCCTGCTCAAATTCATGATCGGGAAATAAATCTTTTAATTGGTCTTGTAAGTCCATTATTGCTATTTTTAGCTAATTCTACCTATGTTATCTTTATTTACACTTTGATAAGTCCAAGTTCTATGAGTCGTTGATGTAAAAATTCACCTGCTGTAATATCTTCGTATAATTTTGGATGCTCCTGATCAACACAATTATCTAGCACATTCAGTGGCATATCGCTCACCGGATGCATAAAAAATGGGATAGAATAACGAGAAGTATTCCACAGTTCTCTAGGAGGGTTCACTACCTGGTGAATGGTTGATTTTAGCTTATTATTTGTCAAACGAGATAACATATCACCTACGTTGATCATAAGTTCATCTTCTTGTGCTATAGCATCAATCCACTGTCCTTCATGGTTTTGAACTTGAAGTCCTTTTCCTTGGGCTCCCATAAGTAAGGTAATCAAATTGATATCTCCATGAGCTGCTGCTCTTACTGCTGCTTTAGGTTCTTCTTTAATAGGAGGGTAATGAATTGGTCTTAAGATTGAATTCCCATTGGTAATGAATTTATCAAAGTAATTTTCTTCAAGACCCAAATGAAGTGCTAATGCTCTAAGAACGTATTTGGCTGTCTTTTCTAACTTTTTGTAGGTTTCTTTACCTGCTTTATTAAATTCTGGAACTTCCTTCACTATTACATTATCGGGATACTCAGCTTCAAGTCTAGGATTATTCTCCACATACTGCCCAAAATGCCAAAATTCTTTTAAATCCCCTTCTTTTCTGCCTTTTGCATGCTCTTTGCCAAAAGAAGTATAACCTCTTTGTCCTCCAATTCCTGGAATTTCATATTGGTCTTTAATCTCTTGAGGTTGATTAAAGAATTCTTTAATTGCTTGATATAAATCCTTGATTAACTCTTCTGATAAAAAATGACCTTTTAAGGCTACAAAGCCAATCTCTTCATACGCTTTACCAATTTCATCGATAAACTTTTGCTTTCTTTTAGGATCCTCTGATATGAAATCAGTCAGATCAACACTAGGTATTTTATTCATTTGTCCTGAATTTTACAACAATAGTTACTTATAACAAATGTAAGAATTTCTGAAGTGTAAAGGTTGATTTTTTAATTCCTTTGTTTTTCCTGTAAAATTAAAATTCTATAATTTTTTCTAAATTTGATAAAAATAAAATCCATGGATCACCCATTAATTTCCAATGCGATGGTTTTTGATCACCGCTCAGTTTCTAGTACTACGCAATTAGAGCTGTATCAAGCGATGCTTACCTCTAGAATGATCGAAGAGAAGATGTTAGTTTTACTCCGACAAGGAAAGATTTCAAAATGGTTTAGTGGAATAGGTCAAGAAGCAATCGCTGTGGGGGTAACTTCCGCCTTAGATATGGATGAATACATTCTACCGATGCACCGAAATTTAGGGGTGTTTACAACTCGAAAAATCCCGCTTTATAGGCTTTTTGGTCAGTGGCAGGGCAAGGATATTGGATTTACAAAAGGCAGAGACCGAAGTTTCCACTTTGGAACCCACGAGCATCATATTATTGGAATGATTTCTCACCTAGGTCCTCAGTTGGGTGTAGCCGATGGTATTGCACTGGGTAATTTATTAAAAAAACAGCCTAAAGTATGTGCCGTATTTAGTGGAGAGGGAGGGACTAGTGAAGGTGATTTTCATGAAGCGTTGAACATTGCTTCGGTCTGGTCTTTGCCAGTGCTCTTTTGCGTGGAAAATAATGGTTACGGATTATCTACCCCCATTATAGAACAATTTAACTGTGAACATATAGCTGATAAAGCACAAGGGTATGGGATGGAATCACATATTATAGATGGAAATAACATTCTCGAGGTTTATTCCAAAGTAAGTGCTTTGGCTAAAAGTGTACGAGAGAATCCTAGACCTGTGCTTTTAGAATTTAAAACTTTTCGTATTCGTGGTCATGAGGAGGCTAGCGGAACCAAATATGTACCTAAAACCTTACTAGATTCCTGGAAAGGAAAGGATCCAATTATAAATTATGAGAACTTCTTAATTGACAAAAGTATTGTTAGTGTCCCTCAAACTAATGATATTAAAGAAAGAATCGGTATTGAGATTGAGAAGAATCTCCGTAAGGCCTTTGATGCTCATGATATAGAGAGTACTGTTGAAAAGGAAATTCAAGACCTATATAAAGAACACCGACCTAACCAAGTTCTACCAGGTAAAGAAACAGAGAATATGCGCCTTGTTGATGCCGTCTCTGATGGTTTAAAAGAAGCCATGAGAAGATTTGAACATCTTGTAATTATGGGACAGGATATCGCAGAATATGGAGGTGTTTTTAAAGTTACCCAAGGATTTGTGGAAGAGTTTTCTAAAGATCGTGTGCGTAATACCCCAATATGCGAATCGGGTATCGTTTCAACAGCTATGGGATTAGCCATCCAAAATTTTAAGGCAGTTGTTGAAATGCAATTTGCTGATTTTGTAAGTAGTGGATTTAACCCCATTGTCAATTATCTGGCTAAATCTCATTACCGTTGGGGTCAGCATGCGGATGTTGTGATTCGTATGCCTTGTGGTGCAGGAGTTGGCGCTGGGCCTTTTCATTCACAAACTAATGAAGCTTGGTTTTTGAAAACACCTGGATTAAAGGTCATTTACCCAGCATTTCCAACAGATGCCAAAGGACTCTTAATTAGTGCTATTGAAGATCCAAACCCAGTGTTGTTTTTCGAGCATAAAGCCTTGTACAGGACACAATATCAAGATGTTCCCTTAGGGTATTACAATACACCAATTGGAGAGGCGGTCCAAGTTAGGTCAGGGACTAATGTTAGTATTGTTACCTATGGAGCTGGTGTTCATTGGGCTATTGATTTGATTATTGAGCTTGAAATCGATGTAGACCTTATTGACCTAAGAACTTTAATGCCGCTTGACCAACAAACCATATACAACTCTGTTAAAAAAACAGGAAAATTACTTATCTTGCATGAAGACTCGCTGTTCTGTGGCCTTGCTAGTGAGATATCAGCATTGGTAGCACAGCACTGTTTTGAATATTTAGATGCCCCAATCATTCGAGTTGGTAGCATCGAAACCCCCATTCCTTTCGCTAAATCCCTAGAGAATAACTACTTGCCTAAAACTAGGTTTAGAGAAGAATTATTAAAACTAATAGAATATTAATATAGTCTTGTATTTAAATTTTTATTAATTTAATAAGGGATTCTTGATTAGGTTGGAATAATTACTAATTTAGAACCCAAAAAATCAGTTTAATTAAAACTACTTAATTATGAAGAAAAAAGCATATTTGTTACTATTGGTAGTCGCGGTGGTAGCGTCTTCCTGTGGGTTGAGTAAGGCAAATCGGGATTCCAGAAAATCATTAGACGGAACTTGGGAATTAAGCCATATCGATTATCAGAACAATGAAGGCTACTTCAAATCATTGCTATTCAATGATGTGACTTCTAAATGTTTTAGAGGCAGTGAGTGGTTCTTCCGCTCGAATAATAGTACTGGCTATTACAACATTATTTCGCCAGGTAATTGTGCTCCAGGTCAGCGATTTATTCGTTGGTCAATTCAAGATGATGCCAATGGAAATCCTTCCAAATTTCAGTTTAAATTTATCGATGAAAAGAAAAAGGATATCAGTGGAGGTTATGGCTATGTTTTTGACATTAGAAGTTTAAGTGCTGACCAAATGGTCATTAGTTCTGTCTCTAATGTAGATGGTGAAAGTGTCAATGTAGTCTACCAGTTCAACAGAATCAGCATGTAATTTTAAATAAAACAATTAAATAATAAACTTATGAAAAGAACAGTGTATAAGGGTAGTTTGATTTTTGCATCAGTATTATTAATGTTCAGTTGTGATGCTATCCAAAATTCAAATAAAACTCAAAGAGGTACCGCTATTGGAGCAGGATCTGGTGCGGTAATCGGTGGAGTGATCGGAAACAATGTAGGTGATGGGAACAATACCGTTTTAGGTGCTATTATAGGTGCTGCTGTTGGTGGTGTTGTCGGGAATAGAATTGGTAATAAAATGGACCGAAATGCTGAAGCAATCGAAGAAGCAGTTCCAGGTGCAGAAGTTACTAGAATTGGTGAAGGGATTAATGTAACCTTTGATGAGAATAGTGGTGTTAAATTTAAAATTAACTCTGCTGAAATTTCTCCTGAAGGTAAAGCAACCTTAAACAAAATGGCAGAAGTATTTAGAGAGTATGATGATACCAATGTTCTTATCGAGGGACATACTGATACTTCGGGTTCTGATGAATACAACTACTCATTATCAGAAAAAAGAGCGAAATCTGTTCGTGACTTTTTAACAGCTAATGGGGTCTCTAATTCAAGATTGACAACTAAATGGTACGGAGAAACACAACCAAAATACGACAATGCTACTGCAGATGGTCGTGTAAAGAACAGAAGGGTTGAGCTTGGTATTATTGCCAATCAGGATATGATTCAGGATGCCAAAGCACAACAATAGTAAAAGAAACTTTAGGTTTTACAATTAAAAAAATAAGGTCTGACTCACAAAAATCAGACCTTATTTTTTTGCTCGTAAGCAATTAGTTCGCCTTTAATTTGCCTTTCTTTTTTTGTAATTGACGTTCTAAATCATCAGTGGCTTCTTGAATGGACATCTCAAATTTTTCATGAGAAGCTTCCGAGAATAATAATGAGCCTGGAACACGTAATTTAATTTTACATATTTTTCCAGCTTCTCTTGTGGAACTTCTTTCATTTTGAAAAAATACATCAAAGCGGACAATAAAATCATATTTATCCTCCAACTTCTCTAGTCTTTTTCTAACCAGTTGTTCCAATCGGGAACTAGCGGCCACACCATCGTATTCAAAGTTTATTTGCATAGTACATATGTTTGTACTAAAAATAAGAAAATTTACTGTAGAATCTATAGGATTTACTAAGTTTTAATAGCAATTTAAGAACTTAGTAGAGGTATTTGGTGCCTACCTAGTGAGATACAGTACTATATATTTTTTGAGGTAATAGTAATTGCTGCGAGTAACTCTTTGTAATTCATTGATTTTAGATCTTCATCGGCATAGAAGGAGCTAAGCTTATCTTGATTAAAATGGTATAAATCCCAACGCTTATGATGATACTCTAATGCAGTTAGGTTTTCGATCCAATCTCCTGAGTTTAAATACAAGCAAGTTCCGTTTTTATTGACCTTTCTTAGCATTTGAGGCTGGTGTATGTGACCACATATCACATATTTATAACCATTTTCAATAGCCAGATCGGCCGCCACGCTTTCAAAATCATCAATATATTTTATAGCTTTTTTAACCCCATTTTTTATTCGTTTTGAAAGGGAATATTTTTCTCTCCCCATTTTAATCAGCACCCAATTAATTACGCGGTTAAGAAGTATTAAGAAATCATAGCCCCAGCCTCCTAATTTTGCGATCCATTTGGTATGTTGTATTGAGACATCAAAAACATCCCCATGGAAAATCCATGCCTTTTTGCCATCCAAGTTTAAAATAAGCTTGTTGAGAATATGAATATTACCCATGCTGATGTCACTAAATTTTCGGAGCATCTCATCGTGATTTCCGGTAATGTAATAAACCTCTGTTCCTTTAGTGGAAAGATCAATAATTTTTTTAATTACCTGCAAATGTGTCTTAGGAAAGTATCGTTTCCTGAAATGCCAAATATCGATGATGTCACCATTTAGAATTAATTTTTTAGGAGCGATACTATTAAGATAAGAGAGTAGTTCTCCTGCATGGCAACCGAAAGTCCCCAAATGTACATCTGAAATTACTACAACTTCTAATTTACGTTTTCTCAAAAGAATGTTTTTATACAATAAAGAAAAGAACTAAATACAGAAAGTGTATTTTTTAAAAATTAAATGTATATCATCTTATTGTTAAGCCTCTTGTGGATTATTATTTAATGTGATTCATAAAAACTAGGACTTCTGATTAAATTCTAAAAATTGTCTAACCTATTAATAGCAAAGTTGTTGTGTGTTAAAGGTGGATCTTACCTTTTTGCTTAAATTTTATGGAACTGTTGAAAATACATATTCAAAATAAGTGAGGTGAAGCAGGTTATCTTCTTAACTTAAACCTAAATAACCCTTGGATAATGGGCAAATTAATTTTCGTATCTCTTTATTAAAAATTACATTTGTCAAAATCATAAAATTCATGGCAGGAAATTCCTTCGGAAATCTTTTTAGTTTAACCACTTTTGGTGAATCTCACGGACCAGCATTGGGTGGTGTAATTGATGGATGCCCAGCGGGTATTCAACTCGATTTAGATAAAATCCAATTAGATTTGGATAGAAGAAAACCAGGGCAATCCGCTATCGTAACGCAGCGGAAAGAACCAGATGAAGTCCGTTTCCTTTCTGGTATTTTTGAAGGAAAAACCACGGGAACTCCAATCGGTTTTATTATTGAGAATACAAATCAAAAATCACATGATTACTCTCATATCAAGGATAGTTTTCGTCCTTCACATGCAGATTATGTGTATAATAAGAAATACGGTTTTAGAGATTATAGAGGAGGGGGACGTAGTTCGGCAAGAGAAACGGCAAGTAGAGTTGTTGCAGGGGCTATTGCTAAACAATTCCTTAAAGGTATAAAAATCCGTGCGTTTGTGTCCTCAGTGGGGCATATTACTTTAGATAAACCGTACACTTCCCTAGATATTGATCAAGCAGAACAAAACATTGTTCGTTGTCCTGATCCAGAAAAGGCCACGGAAATGGAATCTTTTATCAAAGAAGTAAGAAAGGATGGAGATACTGTTGGAGGCACTGTTACCTGTGTAATTGAAAACCTGCCGATTGGACTTGGTGAACCTGCCTTTGAAAAACTGCATGCCGAATTAGGGAAGGCCATGCTTTCTATTAATGCTGTAAAAGGTTTTGAATACGGGAGTGGATTTGCGGGTACTGCCATGAGAGGCAGTGAGCATAATGATCTTTACAATGAGGATGGGACCACTAAAACCAATAATTCAGGAGGAATACAAGGCGGCATTAGTAATGGAATGGATATTTACTTCAAAGTGGCTTTTAAACCCGTTGCCACAATCATGCAGACCCAGCCAACTATTGATATAGAAGGAAATCCTGTGGAGATGCACGGTAAAGGTAGACATGATCCATGTGTTGTTCCCAGAGCAGTGCCAATTGTGGAAGCTATGGCAGCACTAGTATTAGCGGATTACAAACTTATAGATCAAGCAAGAAAGCATAATAATATTTAAATAGGTTTTTAAATATTTTACAAAAACTAACTTATCTAACTAAACACTTACTTAGTGAAAAAAATCGCATTACACTGGCAGATTATAATAGGACTAATATTTGGTATCATATGGGCACTTCTATCTAGTAAATTGGGTTGGAGCCAATTCACCATTGATTGGATTGCTCCTTTTGGAACTATTTTTATCAACCTGTTAAAGCTCATTGCAGTGCCTTTGGTTCTATTTTCAATTATCAATGGTGTTACAGGGATTGGGGACCCTGGGAGTTTGGGTAGAATGGGTGCAAAAACGCTCATAGCCTATTTATTTACGACGATTCTTGCTGTTGGATTAGGCCTTTTACTTGTAAATGTAATAAAACCTGGAGAGCTTATTGATCAACAAAGTAGAATTGATAACCGTATAAGTTATGAGTTATGGGCTGAAAGCGAGAATTTACAAATAAAAGACGGTATTAATTATTTACATGACCCTGAATTTAAGGAACGAGCTTTGGAAATCACAAACTTGTCCAAAGCAGAATTGTCTAGTGTTGATGTGGATGAGAAAATGCTAGAGGCTGAAAATGCTAAGAGCTCTGGACCTTTAAAACCTTTAGTTGATATCATACCAGATAATATTTTTAAATCTTTAGCAGATAATGGTCTGATGCTTCAGGTGATATTTTTTGCACTGTTCTTTGGTATTGCGCTTCTATTTATTCCTAATGAAAAGTCAGAACCTGTTACAAAATTTGTAGACGGGGTTATGGAGGTATTTCTGAAGATGGTAGAATTGATAATGAGAGCTGCTCCATTCTTTGTTTTTGCCTTACTTGCTGGTGTAGTCAGTAGGATGGCAGGAGATGATGTAAACAAGGTGCTTGAAATTTTTAAAGGGTTGAGTTGGTATTCCTTAACTGTGGCAATTGCATTATTTTTAATGATACTAGTTGTTTACCCTCTTTTAATGAGATTATTTGTCAGGATCATTTCATATTCTGCTTTTTTCAAAGCAATCGGTCCAGCACAAACACTGGGTTTTTCTACCTCTAGTAGTGCCGCAACCCTTCCTGTTACACTAGAATGCGTAGAAGAAAATTTAAAGGTAGACAAGAAAATAACGAGTTTCGTTCTACCTATTGGAGCAACTGTAAATATGGACGGTACGTGTCTTTATCAAGCTGTCGCTGTGGTTTTTTTAGCACAACTACATATGATTGATCTGACTTTAGGGCAACAATTAACAATTGTGCTTACCGCAACTTTGGCCTCCATAGGATCTGCCGCAGTCCCCAGTGCAGGACTGGTAATGCTGATTATCGTATTGCAATCAGTTGGTTTGAATCCGGCATGGATTGCTATCATTTTACCTGTAGATAGGATATTGGACATGATCCGTACTGTGGTTAATGTAACAGGGGACGTAACAGTATGTTCAATTATTGCAAAAGATGAAGACATGCTTCATTATGAAAAAGAAGAAGCCGTTAAACCTTAAATTAATGCAATAATGACACACGCATTAATGGATCAGTATAAAGGGCTTTTTGTAATTGATAGGAGTCTAGATCGCTTAAACAAAGGGATCGAATTACTTACCTATTTGAATCCACTCAATTCCGAAAAGGAAAAGCAAAAATTTTATAGTTCAAAATACACTGAAGTTCCTAAATTTAGATATCCTAAACGCAATTTTAATGCCTTTAAGATTCAACAGGGGTTATTTTTGCACAATCTTGAAGAAATACATGATGATCATATAAGAACACTGTACCAGAATATAATTTATTATTACTCTAATGTGCTACAGTGTTCGGATGTTATTGGTGAGAAAAAGAAATTCTTCTACAATAGCCTTCGACTCTATGGAGCTCCCAAGGAAAGAGATGTGCAAAACGCAAAGTTTATCATACATGTTAAGGATCACCATCAAGAAGAGCAAAAGATATATTCCGCTTTAGACGCAGTTACTTATTTTGAAAATTTTGTCAAGAGTTATGATTTTCAAATGAATATCAAGCTTTCCAATAGTATTGCTGCGGATGCTATGGTATCTAATAAGTTGCAGACCTTGTTTATTAAAAAGAACGCTCGTTTTAGTGAGAACCAACTAAAAACCCTTGCAAACCATGAAATAGGGGTGCATATGGTTACAACCTTTAATGGAATTAACCAACCTTTAAAGATTTTCTCTAATGGTTTTCCTAAAAATGTTGAAACCCAAGAAGGGCTTGCTGTCTTTAGTGAATACATGAGTGGAGTATTAACACTTGATCGTTTAAAAACTTTGGCATACAGAGTGATTGCTGCGGACTCTCTAACTGATGGTTATGATTTCGCAGACACCTTCGACTTGTTACACAATCAGTATAAACTCAATAGAGATAAGGCCTTTATTATTACCCTTCGAGTTCACAGAGGAGGAGGTTTTACGAAAGATTTTCTGTATTTGACCGGCCTTAAAAAAATATACGATTATTATAAGCAGCACCAGGATCTATCAATTCTTTTAAGCGGTAAAGTATCTTTAGAGTTCCAGAGTAGCATAGAACATATGATGGATGTAGGGTTGGTGCATAAGCCTGTTCACCTGACACATTCTTATAACAATAACTACAATTCCAATAAAACCATTGACTTCATACTAGAAAATTTGAGGTAATACTGAGCTTAGATTTTTGTTCGAGTTTCACATACAAAAACCAACCTTACACAACAAAAAATTTTCTTTCATAGAGTTTCCAAATATGTTTGCATAAGAGTTTAAATGGATAAAACCAGATAGAGGCTCTAATGCACCAAATCACAGTAGTAATACATGGAACGCTTACTCTAATGCTTTAAGTTTAAATCAGGAGCAATGATGAGTCGTATTAATTTATTCACAGTGAAGAAAAAACTAAACACAAAAAACGCCGATATTTCCAAATTAGTTACGGAGTGTCTTGGAGACAAAGAGTATCTCAATGAAGTTGTCGTGCTTTTAAATGATAATATAGAGGAGTTTTATGACACGATAGAGGTCTGTATTAAAGCCAAAGATAGGTTTTCGATCTCTAGAGGAGCTCATAAGATAAAAAATGGCCTTGAGATGGTTCAAGCTTCTGTACTTCTTCATTATGTTGATTTAATACAAAAGGAGTGTCAACATTTGGATACGTTTTGGAAAGTTCAAGATATTTTGAATCAATTCAAAATTGAGTATAAACTGGTAAAAGAAAGTTTGTCGAATCAAATAAACAATCTAGATGACTAAACATACATGTGTTCTGATAGAGGAAGATAAAATGGTGGCATCATTAATGAAGTTTAGATTAAAACGTCTTGATTTTGAGGTTCATCATTTCAGTAATGCCAGCATTCTAGCCTTAGGTAATATTAAAGCTGATGTAGTTATCATTGGATTGCATTCATCTAATTTGAATAGCGTTGCAACACTAAAGGAAGTAAGAACCTTTATAGGCGACCAAATACCTATAGTAACCATATTATCCAATAAAAGGCAACAATTGGTAATTGAGAACAATAATATTCAAGTGGAAGCTTTTCTCTCAAGTCCCGTCGATTTAACAGATTTAGAAAAGTCAATTATTCAAGTTGTAAATAAAAAAGTCAATATAGGTATTAAATTATCGTAATATACCAATATGTTATAATATACGCTTCACATACAAAAAGATGTGTTTGACAACAAAAAGTTTTTAACCTCAGAGAATTGGATTACTTTTAATTTTGAAAACGTAGAGAGCCCCAAATTCTATTGTTTTCTGACAAACGTTTTAAAGATTGCCTCAAGTCTTACCTGAATCCTACTTTGTTCTTAAATCTCCCAATGCTTATTATGGGAGATTTTTGTATATATTAACCAGAACATTTAATTTCTTAAATATTTTGATTGTTGATTTCGCAACGGGTAGGGAAGGGGTATTTACCCAATGCCCTACCAGTTCTAGGGTTCTTTTGCGATTAATAATGGCACAATGTTAAATACGTGATCATATATCTAAATATTAATAAAATATTGTACCTTTTGTATATTTTTAATAATAAAAAGTAGCGATGGGACATTCTATTATAAAATTAGGGTTCGTATTAAGTTTACTTTTAATTTCATTTAACTCAGCAAGGGCTACAATATTATCAGTTAGCCTCCAAGCTCAGGATACCCTACAGTTCAAACAATATAATGGATCCGTAGTAGACGCCAAGACTAATGATGAGCTTGTATTTGCAACTATATCAATTGATAACACAAATATTAGTTCAATAACCAATACCGAAGGAGAGTTTTCAATTAAGATTCCGGATTCTTTAGCCAAAAAGCATCTAGCAGTATCCTTTTTAGGGTATCAAAAGAAAATCCTTCCTATAGAATCCTTAAGTGAACAGGACAATATCATCACCTTGGAGCCTATTTCTATTGCATTACAAGAAATAGATTTGGTTGCTCCTAAAGATGCTTTATTACTTGTGATGCAAATGCTACACAACAAGGGCACAAATTACCTTGAAAATCCAGTTAGAATGACTGCCTTCTACAGAGAGACCATTAAAAAGCGAAGTAAAAATGCCTCACTGGCAGAGGCAGTTGCTTATATATATAAACAACCCAATAGCTCGGGAAGGAAAGATATTATAGATCTTTACAAATCAAGGAAAAGTAGTAATTACTCTAGACTTGATACGGTGGCATTAAAACTTCAGGGCGGGCCTTTCACACCTCTTTTTGTCGATCTGATGAAGTATCCTGAATATATTTTTGATGAAGAATTGATTTCGTACTACGAATTTTCATTTCTCCATGGATCAACGATCCATGGAAAACCTGTTTATGTAATAGGATTTAAGCAAAAAGAATGGGTTGAGGAGCCCTTGTTTTATGGTAAATTATATATTGATTCTACCACCAAGGCTCTTGCAAGCGCTGTATTTAATTTAAATGTAGAGGATCGTGATCGGGCTAGTAATTTACTTGTCAGACAGAAGCCGCGTGATATCCGTGTCTATCCAACTGAGGCCTCTTATAGGGTAGATTATCGTATAAAAAATGGAAAGTGGTACTACGGTTATGGTAATGTACAACTAGCATTTGTAGTGAATAGGAAAGGCAAATTGTTTAATTCAAAATATTATGTAAGCAGTGAAATGGCTATAACAGATTGGTATGAAAATGGTTCTGGTAAAAACGTCCGATGGCGTGATCGTATGAAACCCTATATTATTATTGCCGACGAGGCTTCTGGATTTTCAGATCCAGAGTTTTGGGGCGCATATAATGTAATAGAACCAGAGAAGTCTATTAAATCTGCAATCGACAAAATTCAAAGGCAGTTGGAACGTGATGAAAGTTGAAATTTCATGATTTCTTGATTAACCAACCGCAGGAGCCAATTTTTTAAATAAAAAAGTATTTGAAAAATTGGCTTCATTTTTAGAATTTAATATAGAAATTAACTTTTTTGAAATCATTTGGCATGCTTTTGGTTTGTATTTTTACCCAAAATGTATGAATTTTATGTTTGAAAGTAAACCAAGAATGCGATTGTACTGTTGTCTGTTTGTCCTTTTGATTGGCTCGATAGGCTATGCACAAGGAGAACTTCCAAATACCCCTATAGAGTTAGAAGGGCTTGACCCCATTATTACTGAAAATCCAGAGGCGGAAGAACCTATTCCGTTAGATATAGAAGCGGAACCGGATACTAAAGCTCCAGAGGTTCCAGAGAATCCCAAAAAGTCTGCTCTTGAAATGGCAAACAAGGAAGTCAACTTAATGGAAAGTAATGAAGCTTTTTTAAACCCAGGGGACCGATTTGTTAAGAAAATGAATAAAACCTATAGGATTCGAGATAGTGAAAAAGTTGGTGCTACGACCACACAGTACTTTGGTGAGTTTCGTACTAAATCGAAAACTGTCAAAATTATGGCAAGAGATCACGGTAATGTCGATGGTGACCGGGTAAATATCATTATTAACGATAGAGTAGTGGTGCCAAATGTGCTGCTTCAAGGGAACTTTAGAGGATTTTATTTCGAACTTAAAAAAGGATTCAATAAAATTGAATTTAGAGCACTTAATGAAGGCGCATATACACCTAATACCGCTCAATTTGCAGTGTTTGATGATCAAGGCAATGAAATCTCTTCAAATGAGTGGAATTTATCTACCAACGTAAAAGCTTCACTTATGGTCATTAAAGAAGAGTAATCATTTTTGTTTTAAATATTAAATCTTACTTAAAGTCTTTTCATTTATTTGTAAAATTGGGTATCTTTAAGAAGCTGGTGTATAGAACATTCTGATTTTAGGTTTGATATTATCCAGTTGAAACTAAAGGATAGACAAATGAAAAAAGTATTGATAGCAATAGATTATAACCCAACGTCTGAAAAAGTAGTTACTGACGGATATAAACTAGCAAAAAGTTTAGGTGCAGAAGTTTGTCTGATTCATGTTATTACCAACCTACAGTATTATGGAGCGCAATATCCTGCATTTATGGGATTTGAATCAATGAGCCTCTCGTATGATCCTAAAATTCACGACGAAATGAAAAATATTGCAAAGGATTATATCGCTACAGTGGCTTCCCATGTTGGTGATCAAGGATTAAAAACTCATGTCGCCGAGGGCGATACTGCTAAGGCGATTTTGGAATACTCAACGGAGTGGGGGGCAGACCTCATTGTGATGGGAACGCATAGTCACAGCGCCTTTGAAAAGCTTTTAATAGGAACCGTTGCAAATGCTGTACTGGAGAAAACAACGATTCCCGTTCATATGATTCCCGTAAACCCCGAAAAGGTTTAGTGACTCTTCGATTGTATTTCTTTAGCAACAGCTTGTACTTTGTCCATGACAGCCAAAAGATTACCTCCCCATAATTTTTCAATTTCTTGCGTGGAATATCCTCGTCGAATTAGCTCTTTGGTCACATTTAAGGTTTCAGAAGCGTCATTCCATCCGTAGATGCCACCTCCGCCATCGAAATCGGAACTAATCCCAACATGATTTATTCCGATTTTATCAACCATGTAGTCAATGTGATTTACAAAATCGGCTACATTTACTGGATCTGCAGTTTGCTCAAGTTCGTCTAGTTGAGGCTTAATTGTTTGTTGAATTTTTTGGTACTGTTTATAGTATTGTTCTGCTTGTTTTTCAGGTAGCTCCTTATATTGATCATAGCTAAGAATCTTAAAATTTTCTTTGGCAGCTGCATTGTGAAGTACTTCATTAACTAATTCTTGAAATTTTGCATTTTTTTCGACGTCGACATATCCAGCGAAAGCCACCGTTTGAACAACACCACCATTTTCTTTAATCCATTGTAATTGCTCGTCGTCTAGGTTTCTACTGTGGTCACTAAGAGTGCGCGCAGAGGAGTGTGAGGCAATAATTGGCGCTTTACTTAGCTCAATAATTTGACGCATAGCTTCTTTAGAAGGATGTGAAATATCAATCATCATCCCGTATTTATTCATTTCTGAAATAACTTCTTCACCTAATTCACTTAGACCATTATGTAACCAGGTGTTATCTGATTCGCCAGTATTGGAATCGGAAAGTTGACTATGCCCTTGATGAGCAAGTGACATATAACGGCCTCCTAAATCATAAAATTTCTTTACATTATTGATATCAGTGCCTATAGAGTAACCGTTTTCAATACCAATCATAGCGACAAGTTTCCCTTGACTATTAATTCGTCTAACATCGTTGGAGTTCAAAGCAAGCTCAATTTCCTCGGGAGCGTATTGTTCACAAAGACGATGGATTGCATTGAATTTATCCATGGCATTTTTATGTGCCTCTTTATATCCTTTTTTGTTAAGTTCACCTTGACCAGTATAGACAATTAGCCAGGCTACATCCAAACCACCTTTTCTCATTTTAGGTAAATTAACTTGTGAGTTGGTGTTTTGGGAATAATTAATTTGTGAGGTAAAATTGTTCAAATCAAAATCACAATGTGTATCTATGGTGATGACGTTATCTTGAATTTCTTTGGCTAATTTTGTTAACTCTTCTTCAGAGTATTGTTTTTCTTTAGATTGTCCATAAACAATAACAGTTGACAGCAAGCTAAAAAGAAGTACGAATTTAGTGATCTTCATAAGTTAGGAGTATTTAGATTATTGATCGTTAGTAAATGTAGCAATTTAATGGAAGAATTATTTAATTCTGAAGGTATATTCATTTTATCTAATACAAGGCTTTGTGCCTCAAAGGGGAGTTTTAATATTTTCTATTTTACATAATATAAATTATGGTGCAAATATATGAAATACTTATGATGTCTAATTGAGTTAACATAACTTAGGATAAAGACCTTTCTATGAACATCATTAAAAACGTTGCTTCACTTTAAGGCATAAAAAAACCGCCACTTGGGCGGTTTCTTAAAAATTTAGTTTTCTAAATCGGGCGAGAAAAAGGAAGAAAAACTTATACAGTTAACTTCTAGTTTGCCTTTATCTATCCTTATCTTATAGGCTTTAACTGGATTTGCTCCAAAATTGCCGCCATATTGATTTTCATACTTTTTAATTTTTTCTATATCCCAACCCCTTATTAAACTATAATAATATTTTGGGAAGATTGAATCTTCTGTAAATTGAACTTTTTGACCATTCTTTTTGTATTCGACTTGAGATTTGTCAGACCAAATGGACACATAAAATTCACCCGTTTGGATATTATACTCTTGTATAAGGTAAACAGTATCATTTTCATAATCTAAAAAATCAAGCCTCTTACCTATCAGGCTGGTATCTTCATTATAAACAAAACTGCATTTCTCTTTTTTCGTTTGGCTTTTTAATGTGTTTAAAAATGTGTCTCCATCCTTTACCAAAACTTTACTGGCCGAACAAGAGATAATTAAAAAGGCTATAATAACCGTAATACTTTTCATAATTAATAGCTAAAAGGTGTTTGCTTACGTCTTCTTATTACTCTATAATTCCTGTTATTATTCCCGTTACTATCGTAATACCTGCTTTGCCTAGTATTGGGGAACAAAATGTTTGGCCCAGTTGGATTGCCATTTGGGTCAACAGTATAATTTGTTCGCAAAGGCAAATTATTTTCACTCCTCAACTGATTCTCTATATGTGTAGAGTAAATTTCCGCTCTAGGTATACTCTGATTATTGCCATTAGCATCTGTGTAATTATACCAAGGCGTTTGGTCTGCTCCACCATTCCAAACATCTCTAATATGAGCTAGTTCGTGACCTAAACCAATATACGAGGGTCGTTGATTATTGTTATTCGGGTCATTGTCTGGCGGACCATTGACATTTGCAGAATTCCACCTGACCCAATTACCACTATTTTCATCAGCGCCATTACCTCCATTTGTACCAATTATTTGAACACTATTGTTTTGGTCGCTTGCTAAATCGCTAACCAATGTACTACCTACATTACCACCGTTGATTAAATTATTCAAAGCACCTGTTACGTCTGCAACTAGCTGGTCGTTACCTTGATAGGCGTTTCCTGTAGCTATGTCTATGAATCCATTATTTCCATTTGCATCCTGACCCCAGTATAAATTCTGCGTAACAGCTTCATTGTTCGGACCTCTAGTAATTACGGCAATTTTGATACTATCCCCTGCTACTTCTCTATATCTAATAGGATTATTAGCAGAATACGCATAAGGACTAATCCCTGCATAATCTTCTGCGAACCTATCGATTTTCCCAAAGCGCAATGTTGCTGGGTCGTAGTCCCGCCATTGGAACGCATAAGTATCTTTACCGAGTTCTTCTTCCAGTTCCTGTCCCTGGTACTTGTATTTCTCTGCCTGTGAATTCGCATTGCTCGATACAACGTTGTTATATCCTTTATGAAGCAAGCCACCAGGGTAATAATTGTTCTCCGATAAGATTTCGGTGTTTGGGTCTATCGCCCCGTTCAAATCAAGGTCAGAGTAGGACAGCCTGACGTTCCCCAAATGACCTTTATACTCATATACCCATAATAATTCACCATAATTAATCCTTTAATAATACTCTACTATTTTTGGGGTTTGATTCGATAAATTCTACTTGAATTCTTTTTCCTATATAAGTAGATAAAGAATCACTTCTTAAGTTCCATAAATCCTTTGGAAAGTTCACAGAATTCGTATATGAATCACCTTTGAATTTATAATTATATTCAAACCTAGGATTTGTTTTAGCACCTGGATATATTTTTATGATGACACCCTCCACTCTTTCCTTTTTTATTGATGGATCGTTCCATTGTTCATCTCGTATATTTTTCTTATACACAAGAATAAAAACAAAGACACCAAAAATAATCCCTGCAAGAATTTTAAAAACTAACTTTATTTTTATATTTTTCATTACTTATTGTCTTGATAATATTCCGTAACTAGTTGCTTTAGTTCCTGTTTCAAACATTCCTTTGCCTACTCCTTTTGCAAAATTAGAGGCTTCAGATTTATTAATAACATTATTCAATCCTTCCATTTTAACTCCAAAGATAGTTCCGACTCCTGCCTCCCATAAAACGCTACTACCTGATTTTGATCCTAAAATTGATGTTGTCCCAATATTTAATTGTGTATCAATATTCACTTCAAAACCAGCACCCAACGCATCTCCAATACCAGGCATTAAAAAACCATCTGAAAAAGCAGCAACTACGTTAACTTGGTCATTAATACTATATTGAACTATCCCACTAATAGTGGACTTTCCTAGTGCCGATTGTAATCCGCCACCACTAATAGCATAAGGTAATAATGTTGTGCTTAATAATGTTCCCCCAATAGAATAAGTTGTAACGTCCATTAAAAAAACACCAATACTTCCATCTTCCCATCCTAAATACCCCATGTTCCAATTGGCTTTAAAAGAATTGAAGTCAACTCCCTCCATAGAATTATACTTTGGTGATTCGTATGAGTTACCATATTTATTGGAATATTGTTCTTTAACATTCTCATAATCTCCGGTAAATTCATATTGTCTTTTATATTGATCTAATGATCCTGAAAATGCAGTCAAAGATTCAGATGACCATCCTCGAGATCCAGATTTACTATTTGCTGAAACGGTAATTGGCTCTAATTGAAATGGATCATTATCCGTTCCTGATCCGGGAGGATCTATAGGAGCCATTCCATTAGGATCAATAAACTTAATTGGATTATTAAACGTATAATTATATGGGGTAACCCTTTTCATTAAATCAGCCATTGGATCTATGTTCATCCACCTACCTATTGCAGGATTGTAATTCCTAGCACCAAAATCATAGGTGTTGATATCCAAACTTTCATCATACTCCTTGCCATTGTACTTCCAACGTTGGGCT
>NZ_AMSG01000016.1 GCF_000300875.1 Galbibacter marinus
ATAGTAAAAACCCAGAAATTGTTCTTGATCCTTAAAAAGTCAACTTATCAAGTTTTTGAGAGAAATTAGGTGTACATCTAGGTGTATCTACATCACATGTAAGGTGTACATATCTCAAAAACTGAATTGTATGCCAATTGTTCAACTTAAAATCAATTGGTTATGCATCAAAATTCATTAACAATCTTATTTTACTTACATCGTGCAAGAATTAATTACACAAAGTCAAATAGATATCATTATTAATACCATGAAACCATTTAATCCAACTAAAATTGGGATTTTTGGTTCTGTGGCAAGAAATGAAGCTACAGAGAATAGTGATATCGATATATTGTATTCTTTTAATTCTAAGTACTCCTTATTTGACTTAGCTGGACTTCAGATAAAACTACAGGAGTTACTTAAGAAAAAAGTTGATTTGGTAGAATTTACAGCAATTCACCCAAGACTAAAGGAAAGAATTTTAACTGATGCCAAAATATTTTATGGAGCTTAAAGAGAGGGATTTATTTAGATTAGCACATATTGAGGAATGTATTGACAAACTTCTTGAATTAGTAGAAAGATCCCATGATTTTAGGGCGTTTGAATTAAAGTGGGTAGATCAAGATGCAATGATTCGGAATTTTGAAATAATTGGGGAAGCAGCTAACCATATTTCGACTACAACCAAAAATAAATACCCTGAAATTGAATGGCATAAATTACGAGGCATGCGTAATTTCATGACCCATGAATTTTTAGAATAAAATTAGAAGTTATTTGGGATACAGCATTGAATGATATCCCTGTGCTTAAAATGCAAATACAACAAATTATAAAGGATTTGGAAAAAGAGTAATATCATATTTAGCCTATGAATAAAAATCACTTATTTATAGCTGTATGAAAGTATCGAGTACATGGGGTTGTGAGCAGCACTTTTACTTTCCACCTTTCTCTGCATTGGAACTTACCAACCAAACAAGTTTTGTAATCGTATTAAGCCTAAGAATTGGGATCTATAACCTTTTGTTAATAAAGAGTAAGTTTTTGCCGTTAATCGAAGAATATTTGGTTTGAGCCCAAGAGAGGGTTTAATAAAATTCCAGTTTACAAAATAGATTGGCTTTTTGATTTTAGGGAAGGTCGAAAGGGCAGCTCTAATGTTTGTTCTTCTATAAATTTCAATTGTTTTATCGCAATTTTTTAACCCTTTAAGGATTCCCGTAAAGGCGTTTACAGTAATTCATATAGTTTTACCTACAGATTAATTAACAAGAAAATAAAATAAACCTAAATCTATTAAACATGAAAATTACACAAGTTTATGGCTTTGCCGATGTGCTTAAAAAAATGAATTACTTCTCTTTATCAACCTTCAGTTTCATTTTATTAATAAGCTGTAGTGACTCTGTTTCTGATGAATTTGAACAAGTTAATGGAGACGTAGTTGAAAAACAAATTGAAAAAATTACTGTTGTATCAGCCCAAGATGATACTACTCTTTATTTATATTATGATGGCGAAGATCGTCTAAGTAGTATTTCCAATGGTCTAGAGGCCACAACATTTAATTATGAAGGCGATAAGTTATCCAATGTAGGTGGGGATGATATGGATGCCTTTAATGTTGAAGAATTGTACAAATCCCCCTATGATGCTTTTGAAACTGGGCAAGTTTTAGAGTACGACGATAATGGGAACCCACACATAATCCAACTATTAGAGGAAGATTATGATTATTACACCGATGAGGTTGAGGTCTTACAGTACACTGCTGAGATTACTTATGATGATGTTCATAATCCTTATTATTACACATTACAGAGTGCAGGTATAATAGAGGTAATGGACAAGGTACAGCTAAATTTTAGTACTACACCACAAAGTTCTAAGGTTGTTAAGACGAGGTTATTATTCCCAGTAAATAACCCATCCAAAATCGTTTATAAGAATCAGACTGGAATTCCACAATATCAAATTGAGATGGATTATACATATGATGATGATAACTATCCAATTTCAGCATCAGTAACTAGAACTTCACTAACGCGAAACGAGACATTTAAATACTTTACAAGTTATACATACCGATAAATACGCTTAGATCAAAGAAACCTGGTTTATATAATTTATAATCTGTGTGTTACTTTTTTTCAGAGAACTGTATTTTTAAATCCTAAACTTGGTTGGAATTCAAGAACGGGTAAATCCAGTCTACAAAATAGGCTGGATTTTTTTTCGTATTGCTTAAAAGGATATTGTTTGATTACTAGTTTATGAATCCTGCTAGAGCATAAACTAATGCTGCTTGCCAGTTGATAGCTATTTCGTTATGACTGTAAGATTCCTCCTTATCAACCCAATCCGTAGCTGAGTGGCCTCCTCCTATTAAATAACCTGGCCAAGGGGCTTTGATGGAATCGGCACCTGAACGACGATCATGTGGATGTAATGGTGGGTTTTCTCCTAAACCAGTCACATAGGATCTACTGTAGTAATTGTTTCCAAAAAGATGATCCACAATACCAATAGAAGCTTCTATATAATCCTTGTTAGGCTTCAAACGATTTGCTACCTGTAAATTAATCGTTTGACGGGCGACAGTGCCGTTGCAACCCCAAAAATATGTTCCTCCTAGAGCACGAGCATAAACATCGGAATTAGCCATTTCAACTAGTTTGTCCCCAATTTCAATAGTGTTCTTCTTTATAGATTTTTGAACTTTAGTATTTTTCCCTTTTCTATTAGAGAGGACATAGGTGAACATTCCTAGATTCGAAACATTTCCCCAATCCCAGTTTTCTTCGATCTTAAAATTTAATTCCTTAGCTCTTTTTTCAAAGTCTTTTAGAGCGATTATATCACCTGTAGTTTCCCACATTTCTGCAGCTGCCCATAATCGGTCGTCCGTATCACTTGTTTGGTATCCGCCAGTTTTAAAATCACCTTGCACAAAGCCTTTATCATCAAGGTTATTGCGTAAAAAATTATAACTTAACCATGCGGCATCCAAACATTGTTTGGCGTAGATAGGATCATATGGTTGAAAATATCGAGCAGCCATTGCCATCATTGCTACAAAATCTGCGGTGGCAGCAGAACTCCATTGTGTAAAATATCTTTTTTCATGGTCCTTGTCAGGCATTATAAATGGTGAAAAATTCAATCGAGTTAGCTTGTGTGAGACCCTTCCAGAGCCATCAGGATATTGCATTTTTAAAACCCAGTCAGTTTCCCATTTAATTTCTTCTAGAAAAGCAGGAAGTTTCGAGCTTGACCTTGGAATTTCTAAATCCAATTTTTCAATTTGAGGTTTAAAATGATCCCAGGCCTTAAAAAGCACACCCACTGTGATACCAGCGTTAACGGTGTATTTTCCATAATCGCCCGCGTCATGCCACCCTTTAGTGCCATCGCGTTTAACTTCTTTGTTTCCTATATAGTCTTCATAGCCATCTTCTAAGTGACATATGTTTTGATGATAGTTATTTCCTTTAAAAGTCCCCTTGACTTCCGTTCCACAACGCCATAGATAAAACCCTCTTATACTCGTTTTTGCTGCAAAATTAAAAGCATCAGAAGCAATGTGAAATGGTTTTGATTTACCAACACCTTCTATTTCAAGAATATATTCTCCTTGTGTATTGAATTTTGAAAAATCAAGATTCCAGACCTTTTGATTCACATCTTTTTGATAGGTTGGACCTGTTGCTTTTCCTGTATATACCACTTCTCCATCGGTATTTAAAATATTAAAGGCCTCACAAGGCATCGATACTGAAGCAGTCTTTTTTAAATCAGGAAGAAAACCAAGGGAATTCAGGTGGATGTTTTTAGTCTGTGCGCTAATTGAAAGAATTGATATAAAAGCTATAGTAATTAGTGTGATTTGTCTCAGCATTATTTGAAATTGGTTGGTTTAATTGACCAAAATACAAAAAACAAAGCTGTCATTACTCGGAATTATTGCTAATTTCTTTAATTGTGAGAAAAGTCCACAATATCCTTTCTGATAACAAAAAAGCTGTTTACCTCAAATTTGTCACAACAGCTAATTAATGAAGTAATACTAAAGCTAAGATTCTTTTTTTATCGGTTAGTTTTAATGCTTTTTATTAATTCTGTGGCTTTTACAGGTTTACTTTACTATTACTTTCCTCTTTCGTTGAAGAAGCTTATTTTTGCCCATTCGATAACGATTTTTGAAACAGTAGTATATAATGAAGTACAATTTCAATAATATTGAGGCCAAGTGGCAAAAATATTGGGCAGAAAACGGCACCTTTAAAGCAGATAATTCAAGTGATAAACCAAAGTACTATGTGCTTGATATGTTCCCTTACCCATCTGGAGCTGGCCTACATGTTGGTCACCCATTAGGTTATATTGCAAGTGATATTTATGCCAGATACAAAAGACATAAGGGGTTTAATGTACTTCACCCCATGGGTTATGATAGCTTTGGATTACCTGCAGAGCAATACGCTATTCAAACTGGTCAACATCCGTCAATTACCACTCGAACTAATATAAATAGGTATCGAGAACAATTGGATAAAATAGGCTTTTCATTTGACTGGAGTAGAGAAGTAAGAACTTCCAGCCCTGAGTATTACAAATGGACACAGTGGATTTTTACAGAGTTGTTTGATTCTTGGTATAATTTACAAACTGATAAGGCAGAAAAAATCGAGGGTTTAATTTCAAAATTTAAAACCTCAGGTACTGCTGAAGTAAGTGCAGTTTGTGATGAAGATGCTAATTCCTTTACTGCAGAGCAATGGAATAGTTTTACCGAGCAAGAGCAAGAAAAAATATTACTACAGTACAGACTGACCTATTTGGCGGAAACTGAAGTAAACTGGTGCGCAGCTCTAGGTACTGTTTTGGCAAATGATGAAATTGTAAATGGGGTTTCAGAGCGTGGAGGTCATCCTGTAGTACGTAAAAAAATGATGCAATGGAGTATGAGGATTTCAGCTTATGCAGATCGACTACTTCAAGGCTTAGATAGAATTGATTGGCCTGAGCCATTAAAAGAAATTCAGCGAAACTGGATTGGAAAGTCAGTGGGTGCTCAGGTTCGATTTAACGTATTGTCAGACCAAACGAAAGACGATGATTATATAGAGGTCTTTACAACTAGACCTGATACCATTTTCGGGGTGTCATTTATGACCCTAGCGCCAGAACATCCATTAGTTGATAAAATCACTACCGCAGCTCAAAAACAGGCGGTGCATGATTATGTAAAAGCGACTGCAAAACGTAGTGAAAGAGAACGTATGGCTGATGTTAAAAATATTAGTGGAGTTTTCACTGGGGCGTATGCTGAACATCCTTTTACTAAGAAACCAGTGCCAATTTGGATTGGTGATTATGTACTTGCAGGATATGGTACAGGTGCTGTTATGGCGGTGCCTTGTGGTGACAGTCGTGATTACGATTTTGCGAAACATTTTGGATTAGAAATTCCCAATATTTTTGAAGGTGTTGATATTAGTGAACAGGCCTATTCAAGCAAAGATAATTGTAAGATAGCCAATAGCGACTTTTTGAATGGTCTCGATTATAAACAAGGCACAACTAAAGTGATTGCTGCTCTTGAGGAATTAAATCAGGGATATGGAAAGGTAAACTTTAGGCTTAGAGATGCTGTGTTCTCTAGACAACGATATTGGGGAGAACCATTTCCTGTATACTATGTGAATGAACTTCCTAAAATGATTGACAAGCAGCATCTACCAATTGAACTTCCAGAGGTTGAAAAATACTTACCAACTGAAACGGGTGAGCCACCTTTAGGTAATGCAAACTCTTGGGCTTGGGACACCGAAAGAAATGAAGTTGTTGGCAACGATAAAATTGATAATCAGTCAGTTTTTCCATTGGAGCTCAATACAATGCCTGGTTGGGCAGGAAGTTCGTGGTATTTTAACCGTTATATGGACCCAATTAATGCAAATGAGTTTGCTAGTGAAGATTCGTTAAATTATTGGCAGGATGTCGATTTATACATTGGGGGTAGTGAGCATGCAACAGGTCATTTATTGTATGCACGGTTTTGGCAGAAATTTTTGTTCGATAGAGGGAGGTTGGCAGTAGATGAATTTGCTAAAAAGCTTATTAACCAAGGAATGATCCTTGGAACGAGCGCTTTTGTATATCGATTAGAAGGTGAAAACACCTTTGTTTCTAAAAATTTAATATCCGATAAATCGGTTACACCAATACACGTAGATGTTTCTTTTGTAAACACTTCAGAAGAACTGGATTTGGAGGCCTTTAAAAATTGGAGACCAGAGTTCAAAGATGCTCAGTTTATTCTCGAAGACGGAAAATACGTAGTGGGTAGAGAGGTAGAGAAAATGTCTAAATCCAAATACAATGTTGTTAATCCAGATGATATTTGTGAAAATTATGGAGCTGATACACTTCGAATGTATGAAATGTTTTTGGGACCACTTGAGCAGGCAAAACCTTGGAATACTGCTGGGATAACAGGTGTTCATGGATTTTTGAAAAAACTGTGGAAATTGTATTTCGATGATAATGGTATCCAAGTTACTGACCAAGATCCTAGCGCTGAGAGTTTAAAAACCCTTCATAAAACAATTAGAAAAGTGGAGGAAGATATTGAAAACTTTTCATTTAACACCAGTGTATCAACATTTATGATTTGTGTCAATGAATTAAGTGCACAAAAATGCAATAGTAAATCTATTTTGGAACCACTGGCAATTCTAATTTCTCCTTATGCACCTCATATCGCAGAGGAGCTTTGGGCAGGTCTTGGGTACAACAATTCAATTTCAACGGCTGAATTTCCTGTATTTAATCAGGAACATTTGGTGGAAAGTACAAAGACCTATCCAATTTCTTTTAATGGTAAAATGAGATTCACCTTAGATTTACCCATGGATTTGAGTAAAGAGGAAATTGAAAAAATTGTAATGGATCACGAAAAAACCAAAACACAATTGGAAGGTAGAATTCCTAAGAAGGTTATTGTAGTGCCTGGTAAGATTGTAAATATTGTAGGCTGATCACTTAATATCTATAGATTACAAATATTATACTGACGGAAAGTCATAGTGTTAAAACCTCGCTAATGTTGGCGAGGTTTTTGTATATTTAGTTGTAGATTTACTTTTTAAAAAGAAAGCAAATGGGAATAGGTTATTGGATTATAATCGGAGGAATTGCACTTATCAGTATGTTGGTGAGTTCCAAGTTAAAAAACAAGTTTAAGTATTATTCTAAGGTTCACCTTAGAAATGGAATGAGTGGTGCAGAGATTGCAAGAAAAATGCTCAATGACAATGGGATTTTTGATGTACAGGTCATCTCCACTCCTGGAATGTTAACAGATCACTACAATCCTGTAAAGAAAACCGTTAATTTAAGTGAAGGCGTTTACAACCAAAGAAATGCTGCGGCTGCTGCGGTTGCTGCACACGAATGTGGACATGCTGTTCAGCACGCTCAAGGTTACGAGTGGTTACAAATGCGTTCAAAATTGGTTCCTGTAGTAAGCGTAGCTTCAGGAATGTCAGTATGGGTAATTTTTGGTGGACTTGTATTAGGGGCAACTACGCAATTTGGTTTTACCGTTGCCGTAATTGGCTTAATCATGTTTGCCTTTGGTACGTTGTTTAGTTTTATCACTTTGCCTGTGGAGTACGATGCAAGTAATAGAGCATTGGCATGGTTAAAAACTAAAAATATAGTAAGTCCAGAAGAATATAAAGGAGCAGAAGACTCTTTGAAATGGGCAGCAAGAACATATGTTGTGGCCGCTATCGGGTCTTTAGCAACCCTATTATACTTCGCAATGCAAGTTTTCGGAGGAAGAGACTAAAGTTTAATCAACAAAAAATAAATCTGAAGCAATTCCATCGGTTAAAAATTTGCCCTTTGGAGTTGCTTTTATGATTTTAGAATCCAGGTCGATAGTAAGTAACCCGTTATCAATATACTTCTTTGACTGAGTGAGTAAATACTGCTGATACTGATCTGTGAATTCATTTTCAATCATAGTTAAAGAGACTCCCCACATAGTGCGTAATCCAGTCATAATTGCTTCATTATAACGATCAGCCATAGTGAGAGTTTCTACCTCTGCAGGAATCGTATCGTTTTCAAGTGACTTTATGTATAAAGTATTGTTATTGATATTCCAGCTTCTGTTTTTACCGTCATAACTATGAGCTGAAGGTCCAATACCTAAATATTTTTTTCCAAGCCAATAGGCCGTATTGTTTTTGGAAAAATAACCTGGTTTTCCAAAATTCGATAGCTCATAATGAATATATCCCCGTGATGTTAACTGCTCTATAAGTATTTCAAAATGCGACGCAGCAAGAGCGTCGTCTACATTGGGAATTTGGCCAGACCTTATACGAGAAGCTAAAGCAGTTTTTGGCTCAATGGTTAAGGCGTAGCTCGATATATGAGGGATGTTAAAGTCAAGAACAGTCTGTATGTTTTCACGCCATCTATCCATAGTCATATGTTGAACTCCGTAGATTAAATCTATGGAAATATTCTTAAAATGTTTCGTGGCAATTTCCAGGCAATGTATGCTTTCTTCAGCGCTATGAGCGCGGTTCATAAGTTTTAGATCTTGATTGTAAAATGACTGTATTCCAATGCTTAATCTGTTAATACCTATGCTTTTTAACGATGTGATTTTCTGTTCATCAAGATCATCTGGATTGGCCTCTAGTGTAATTTCAGGTAATGGGGTTACGGTATAATGCTTGTAAATTTCATGTATCAAAAATTCAATTTGATGTGCAGGTAAAAGACTAGGGGTCCCTCCTCCAAAATAAATCGTATCTATTGTATGATCAAAAGCTTCCTTACGAAGTTTGATTTCCTTTGCAAGGGCATCCACAAGCGTGTCTTTCTTTTTAAGAGAAGTTGAAAAGTGGAAGTCACAATAGGAGCATGCTTGTTTACAAAAAGGAATATGAATGTAGATACCTGCCATTGGGCAAATATACGGGAATTCAAAGACCGAAGCCTACTTTTACTCATGTGTATTTTGAAGGTTAATTATTAATGGGCAGTGAATTTATGTCATAAGGTCCCCATCATATTGAATAAAATACGCTTAAAAACACATATAAATTTAAACTTACACTTTAAAATAAGAGTAAAAATCAATTGTACATATTTGAATTGGTTGAAACAAAAATCACCTCCATATCTCCAATGCTTAAATAGATTTAGGGTGTAATTTGTTTTACTCGACTGGGTTTAGTAAAATGATTCCGTAGATATAGGTGCTAGAAGGTTTTCTTTTTTACTATTAATGATCCCTCTGTTCGATGATTTTTATATAAATGAGCGAGTCAGACGGTTTAGGCACTTTCTGGGATATGATACGGTACTGATTGCTCATTAATCTATATTCTTGTAGTTCTTTAGACATCGATTTCTAGGATTCTAAGTTTATATTTTAAAAGCTTTGTATCATTACTTATAACATTTATAATAATATGGCTAGAAGTAGAAATAGTATCGCTTTTTATCGTTTGTTCCTTGGGAGAAGTTGTGATATTATTGTTTTGCTCGCAACCCTAAAGCAAGGAGTACAAAGGAAAATACAATGAGTTTTATGTTTTTCATGAGAACAATTTGGAGGATTAAATGATAGGAGAATGATTGTGTAGAAATAAAGATAGAGAATTTAATAGGCTTCCAGTTGATATTTAAAACAAAAATTACACTTTTTAAGTGATAAAGATTTGAAATAGTGTATATTTGCACCCGCTTTAGCCATGGGGTTGAAGTTTAATAATTAATAACAGAGGTCGTGTACCTCACTAATTAATGGATTATGCCAGTAAAAATTAGATTACAAAGACGTGGTAAAAAAGGAAAACCTTTTTATTGGGTCGTAGCAGCGGACTCACGCGCAAAAAGAGATGGTAAATTTCTTGAAAAATTAGGAACTTACAATCCAAACACCAACCCAGCTCAAATTACCTTAGATGTTGACGGTTCAGTAAAATGGCTTCAAAATGGAGCTCAGCCTACTAACACTGCAAAAAGAATCCTTTCTTATAAAGGAGTTCTTTTGAAACATCACTTATTAGGAGGTGTAGCTAAAGGAGCTCTTACTGAAGATCAAGCAAACAAAAAGTTTGAAGCTTGGGTAGAAGAAAAAGGGCAAAAAGTTGAAGGAAAAATTGGTGATTTAGCTAAAGCTAAAGAAGAAGAGAAAGCCAAAGCTCTTGAGGCTGAAAAAGAGATCAACGAAAAACGTAAAGCTGCTGCTGCTGAAGCAGAGGCAGAAGCTATTGCAGAAGAGGCTCCAGCTGAGGAAGCTACAGAAGAAGTAGCTGAGACTGAAGCAGAAGCTCCTGTTGAGGAAGCTGCAGAAGGTGAAGAAAAAAATGCGGACGCTTAATTAATTTAAATGAGAAAAGAAGATTGCTTCTATCTCGGTAAAATAGTTAAAAAGTACGGCTTTAAAGGTGAGTTGTTGGCCAAATTGGACACAGACGAACCTGAACTTTACAAAGATTTGGAATCAGTATTCATCGCCCTTGGCGATGATCTGGTTCCTTTTTTTATTGAAAAATCTTCTCTTCATAAATCGACACTTCTTAGAATGCGAATAGAGGATGTGGATGATGAAGCCGCTGCTGATGCGCTTTTAAAGAGCGAACTATATCTACCTTTAGTTATGTTGCCTAAACTTTCCGGAAATCAGTTTTATTTTCATGAGATCATTGGATACACCATGATCGATGTAGAATTTGGTGATGTCGGAGAAATTACTGCAGTAAACGATTCCGGCGCACAACCTTTATTTGAAGTGCAGAAGGGTGATAAGCAAATTTTAATCCCTATAAGCGATGAGTTTATCGTGCGATTAGATCGCACAAAAAGAGAAATTGTAGTTCAAACACCTGAAGGGTTAATAGAGTTGTATTTATAATATTACTCTTTAAATGGCTATTAAGTAATGTCTAAAAATCCTTTTCGATTCAAACAATTTGAAGTGCACCAAGATCGATGTGCCATGAAAATCGGTACTGCTTCGGTTCTTCTTGGAGCATGGGCTCAGGTTTCATCCAACCCCTCGTCGATATTAGATATTGGCGCAGGAACGGGAATTTTAGCATTAATGATGGGACAACGAACTTCGGCTGAAATCATTGACGCTATTGAAATCGAACCCGATGCCTATGAACAATGTGTTGACAATTTTGAATGTTCTCCCTGGTGTGACAGGTTGTTCTGCTACCATGCAGACTTTTCGGAATTTGTAAGTGAGATCGATGATCATTACGATTTAATTATTTCCAATCCACCTTTTTTTAGTGAATCTATTGCCTCGCCGAATCCAAAAAGGGACCAGGCTAGAAGAGCAGCCTCCCTTCCATATGAAGACTTACTACATGGGGTGTCTTATCTTTTAACCCCACAAGGACATTTTAACACCATTATTCCTTATAAGGAACATCTACATTTTATTGCACTAGCAGAAAAAGAAGATCTTTTTCCATCGCGGTTGACCTACGTAAAAGGAACACCATCTACGGAAATAAAAATGGTACTAATGGAATTCTCTCCTGTTAAAACCACTACCCTTACCAGTGAATTAATAATAGAACTCCATCGACATATCTATACCGAACAATATATAAATTTAACAAAAGATTTTTATCTTGAAATGTAGCGTGAACACACGATTTTTTAAGATTTTCAGTATTGTCAAAAATTCAAAATATTCTATTTTATTTTGTGATAGTAATGTTTTTTTGTAATATCGTAGTGGATATATTAAAAGTTGTCATTAAATTTTGTGAGGTTGGTGAGATGCCAGCATTTTTTTTACTGAATAACTAAATCGATTTAGTTATTTTATCTTACTCGCTGATCTAATTTGATTAAAACGTTTTAGTAAAAGTTTAATTTAATTACTAGCTACACTTATGAAAACAAATCTATTACGGAGTATTGTGCTCCCCTTGGCACTTCTGTGTTTCGGGTTTGCGCAAGCACAATCAACGGTGTCAGGAGTTGTTTCTGACCAAAATGGTCCTTTACCAGGGGCCAATGTGGTAGTCAAGGGCACTACCAATGGAACTCAAACCGATTTTGACGGTAATTATGAATTAACCAATGTACCAGATGGTGCTACGCTGGTTTTTAGCTATGTTAGTTTTAAAACCAAGGAAGTCCCTCTAAATGGGCAAACAACCTTGAACATTACTTTAGAAGAGGATACGCAATCCTTAGAAGAAGTAGTTGTGGTTGGTTATGGTACTCAGAATAAGAAAGAAATCACTACTGCAGTTTCTTCAGTGAAAGCTGAAGACTTTATTCAGGGAGGCGCTCGCTCCCCTATGGACCTTATCCAAGGTAAGGTAGCTGGTTTAAACATTACCAAGACTCAAGGAAACAATCCTAACTCGGATTCATCAATTCAGCTTCGAGGAGTTTCTTCCTTATCTGGTGATATCGCACCACTAATTGTAATTGATGGTATTCCAGGTGGAGATCTGGACTTGTTGCAACAAGATGACATTGCTTCTATTGACGTACTTAAAGATGGGTCTGCTGCTGCAATCTATGGAACTCGTGGTAATGCGGGTGTGATCTTAATTACGACCAAAAAAGGTAGAACTGGAAAAACTGTCACAGAATACAACACTTACATTCAATCAGAGTTTGTGGATAAGAAACCAGATTACTTATCCGCTTCTGAATTTAGAGACCTAATTGATCAAGGGGTAATTTCTGCAGATCAAGACTTTGGACATTCAACCGACTTATATGATGAGTTGTTGAATAAATCTAATTTAAGCCAATATCACAACCTCTCTATGTCAGGAGGTAGTGAGTCTACAACTTTTAGAGCTTCTGTATTCTTTAATGATGCAAAGGGTTTACCAAAACAAAATTCACGTGAGCAATTTGGAGGACGTTTTAGTATTAATCACAAGGCATTGGATGATAAATTGACTATTCAATCCAATTTAGCTGCGAATTTTATAAACGCCAATTTACTTGGTGGAGGTACTGGAGACTTTGAGCAAGCTATTCAACGGAATCCTACTGCCCCTCTTTATAATGAAGACGGTACTTTTTATGAAACAGAGGCTTATAATAATTATAACCCTTTACATAGATTGGCAGATAGAATATATGAAAGACAAGAAGAAGTTTTCTCTGGAGATATTCGTTTGAGCTTAGAAGTTGCAAAGGGACTAAATGCTAGTGTTTTTGGATCATATGTCCGCACAAATTATAACGATAGGATTTTCCGTTCAAAAAATGACTGGGACCAAAGAGAGTCTACCGAATATCAAGGTACAGCTTATGCTAAAAAGTTCAACCACTTAGATTGGAGTAAAACTTTAGAAGCTACCTTGGACTATCAAACAACTATTGCAGAAGTACATGATATAGGTGCCATTATTGGGTATAGTTATCAATACAGTACAGCGGAGGAATTCAGCGCGGATAATTCAGGATTTACCACAGATGGATTCTTAGATTGGAATTTAGGAGCTGGTACTGGAATTACTGATACTAGTCTTCCAAGACCTGAATTGTATAGTTTTAAGGATGATAATACACTAGTAGGTTTCTTTGGTAGGGTTAATTATGGATTTGCCGATAAATATTTTGCGCAATTTGTACTACGTAGAGAAGGGTCTTCACGATTTGGTGACAACCACAAATGGGGTAACTTCCCTGCTGCCTCAGTTGGATGGGCAATAAGTGAGGAAAACTTCATGCAGGATATTCAGGCAATTAGTCTTTTAAAATTACGAGCTGGTTATGGTGTTACTGGTAATCAAGGGATTCCAAATTATCAGTCATTAACTACTCTAAGTGATGGTGGTGTATATCCACAAGGGGGTGTTTACTACCAAACCTATGGAGCTGCTAGGAATGCAAACCCTAATCTTAAATGGGAAGAAAAACATGAAATCAATTTAGGATTGGATTTTGGATTACTTCAAAATAGATTATCAGGTAGTATTGATGTGTACCAACGTAAAACCAAAGACTTATTATACAACTATTCTGCGCAGCAACCTGGATTTGTGCGAGGTTCAATCTTTACAAATGTTGGAGAGCTAGAAAATAAGGGAATTGAAGTTGTGTTATCAGCTATCCCTATTAGCTCTGAAAATTTCCAGTGGAATATTGACTTTACTGGAAGTTACCAAAGTAATGAACTTTCCAAGCTTTCGGATGAAAACTTCCAAGCAAACTGGTTAGAATTTGGAGGGCTACCTTCGCCAGGAAATTTAGGAAATGCCATCCGTTTAGAAGAAGGTGGTTCAGTTGGTAATTTTTACGGTAAACGATTTGCAGGATTTACAGATGAAGGTAAATGGTTATTCTATAAGGCAGACGGAAGTACTGCAAGTGCAAGTGAAATGAATGAAAATGACCTTAGTGTAATTGGTAATGGAGTGCCTAAATATAACGCATCCCTTGGAAACCGTTTTACTTATAAGAATTTTGACTTAACTATATTCTTTAGAGGAAAGTTTGCTTATGATATTTTGAATACGAAGGATTTGTATTTTGGAAATAAAAAATGGCTGCCTAACAATTTATTAAAAAGTGCAGTAACCAAACACAATCAATTAGATGATGATCCGCAATACTCTGATTACTATATAGAAAGTGGAGATTTTGTGAAATTGGATAATGTAACATTGGGATATAACGTGCCATTGGAATCAAGATATTTAGAAAGCATGCGTATCTATGTGACTGGGAAAAATTTAGCCACTTTCACAGGCTATAGTGGAATTGATCCAGAGCTTCAAGACACTGGATTTACCACTGGTATCGACGGTAGAGATTTTTACCCAAGAACTAAAACTTGGACCCTTGGTTTTAATTTTAGATTCTAAGCTAACAACAAAATTTTAAAACAATGAAAAAACATTTATATAGCATCCAAAGTTTCGTGATTGCTGGCTTACTTCTTTTTACAGGAGCCTGTACAGACTTGGATGAATCCGTATACAGCGACCTAAAGAAGGAAAATTTCTTCAATGACAAAACAGAGGTGCTGCAAGCTGCCTTAAGACCATTTACCCATATGCAGGCATGGCTTGCGCCAACTGGAGCAAATGGCTACTATTATCATAGTGCACTATCTGCTGATCAGGTTGCTTGGGCTCAAAAAGGAAAACATGGCTATGATGGAGGAGATCACTTTAGGCAACACTACCATACCTGGACCAGCAATGAAGGCCGGATGAGAGGCGCATGGGAATTAATGTGGACTGGTGTTGGTTATGTCAACGGAGCAATTGAAGACATTTCCGCCTTGGAGAACCCTCAGGATATTGGAATGAGTCAAGAAGAAATTAATTCTATTTTGGCTGAGTTATATGTACTTAGAGCATTTCATTATATGAAAATCATGGACCTATGGGGAAATGTGCCTATTGTAACTGAAAACGCACAAAGTACACCTATTAATCCTGAGACAAAACCTAGAGCCGAAGTCTTTGCTTTTATTCAATCAGAATTAGAGCAATACGTACCACAATTACCTAAATATTCAGAAGAGTTAATAGGGCGAACTACCCAAACTGCAGGTTATGCCATTCTTGCAGAACTTTATTTAAATGCTGAAGAATGGTCAGGAACCGCAATGTGGGATGAGTGTATAGCTGCCTGCGATATGATCATTGAAGGTCAAGCCGGCGGCCTAAACGGCGCGCCTCAATTAGCCGATGATTTGCTAGCGACTTTTTCCAATACCAATCAAACAGCATCGGAGAGTTTATATCAAATTGCTTATAGCCGTAAAGGTGGATTTACCTTTAACTGGGGTGGTTTTTATATGGGTTATGGTAATATGTCTAGAGCATTGGATGTTGGGTATTCTGGATGGAATGCTTTTTCTGTAATACCTTCTGCTTTTGATGCCTATGCTGAGAATGATCTTAGGAAGGAACAGTGGTTTTTATTCGGTCCTCAATACGAGTACGGAACTGAGATTCCTATTTTAGGAACCGAAGAATATAATGAAGAGCCGCTTATTTATGTCAATAGTATTCGTCGTGAGAGTGAAGGGGATCTTTCCTCTGATGGTAGTATGGCTGAAGGCGAAGAAAACAGTGGAGCACGATTTGATAAATATAAATCAGGTACGAGTGATGATGAGAATTACTGGGAGAACCATTATATAATCTACCGTCTAACTGAAATTTACTTTAACAAAGCTGAAGCCATTATGCGTAAAAACGGTGGTGTTGCAAATCAAGAAGCCGTAGATTTAATCAATGCGACTAAGGAGCGTGCTTTTGATGAGGCAGATTGGCCGAGTGTGATGTACACCACTGCAACATTGACCATGGATGAACTTTTGGCCGAGCGTGGTAGAGAATTTATTTTTGAAGGGAAACGCAGAACTGATTTGATACGTTTTGGCGAATTTACCACTGGATCATGGTGGGATAAGCAGCCCGATGGAGATCCTAATAAAAAACTATATCCGATTCCATCCAACCAAATAGCCAATAACCCGAATTTAAAACAAAATCCAGGATACTAGATTGTTCTTTTTTAGAAGTTAGTTTGATGATCCTCCCGCTTGTATAAAACCAAGTGGGAGAATCTTTTTAATTTAACTTCTTTTTGTAATGAATTCCTTATTTTTATCAACATGCTTATTTATCTAGATATAACTAAAACCTTTTAGCAAAATTTAATTTTCATGAAAACGATCACGTTTACATTTTTATTCTTGGCTTGCTGTACCTTGGGTGCACAACATAAAATCATTGAATCTATCGACAATCCAGTGGATTATGTTAATCCTTTGATAGGAACAGATTCCAAGCCGAGTTTATCCAATGGAAATGTCTATCCTGCCATAGCATTGCCATGGGGGATGAATTTTTGGACTCCCCAAACTGGAACTATGGGTCACGGATGGGCCTATGAGTACGATGCGGATAAATTAAGAGGGTTTAAACAAACCCATCAACCTTCTCCTTGGATGAACGATTACGGCCAATTTGCCATAATGCCAACAACAGGAAAACTGGTCTTTAACGAAGATGATAGAGCGAGTTGGTTTTCGCATAAATCTGAGGTTGTCAAGCCTTATTATTACAGTGTTTATCTGGCGGATCACAATGTGACTACAGAATTCACACCTACTGAAAGAGCAGCATTTTTTCGGTTTACTTTTCCAGAGTCTGATAGTGCTCATGTGGTTATTGATGCACTGGACAATGGATCCTATATTAAAATACTTCCTGAAGAGCGAAAAATTATAGGTTACACCACTAAAAATAGTGGAGGTGTTCCAGATAATTTTAAAAATTATTTTATCCTAATGTTCGATAAGGACTTTGAACAAATACACACCTTTAGTGGTGATCAATTGCAAGAAACCTTAGAAGCTGATGCAGATCATGTAGGTGCAGTGATTGGGTTTAAGACTCAGAAGGGTGAAATTGTTCAAGCTAGAGTAGCTTCATCTTTCATTAGTTTTGAGCAAGCCGAACTTAATCTTGAAGAAATAGGTACTAAGGATTTTGAGACTATTAAGTCAGAAGGACGCTCAATATGGAATAAAGAACTTAGTAGAATCATGGTCGGCGGAGGCACCATAGATCAGTTTAAGACTTTCTATTCTGCGTTGTATCGTAGTTTACTATTTCCTAGGAAATTTTATGAGTACGATCAAAATGGAGATGTGGTTCACTACAGTCCTTATAATGGTGAAGTGTTGCCTGGTTATATGTTTACAGATACGGGATTTTGGGATACCTTTAGATCACTGTTTCCTTTTTTAAATCTGATGTATCCCGAACTTAATGTTAAAATGCAGAAGGGATTAGTCAACGCCTATAAAGAAAGTGGATGGCTTCCGGAGTGGGCAAGTCCTGGTCTTAGAAATATTATGGTTGGTAATAATTCTGCATCTGTTGTAGCTGATGCTTATTTGAAGAATCCCGATGCCAAATATGATATTGAGACCCTTTACGAAGCTGTTATTAATGGTGCTAATAACGAAGGACCACTTACTGCTGTTGGTCGCGCAGGTGCTGAATACTATAAAGATTTGGGGTATGTTCCCTATGATGTTGGTATTAATGAAAATGCAGCTCGTACTTTGGAATATGCTTACGATGATTTTGCAATATATCAATTAGCAAAAGCACTTAATCGACCTAATAAAGAAATTGAACTCTATAAACAACGGAGTTTGAATTATAAAAAATTATTTGATCCTCAAACCAAGCTTATGCGTGGTAAAAATAAAAACGGAGAGTTTATGGCTCCCTTTAACCCGTTTAAATGGGGGGACGCTTTTACTGAAGGCAATAGCTGGCATTATACATGGTCGGTTTTCCATGATATAGCAGGTCTTATGGATCTTATGGGAGGTAGAGAAGATTTTGTGGCTCAATTGGATAAGGTATTTGAATTACCTCCAGTGTTTGATGATAGTTATTATGGTGGGGTTATTCATGAAATTCGTGAAATGCAAATTGCAAATATGGGTCAATATGCTCATGGGAATCAACCTATCCAACATATGATCTATCTCTATAATTACGCCTCTGAGCCATGGAAAGCACAGTATTGGGTACGAGAGACCATGGATCGTATGTATATGCCGACTCCGGATGGTTATTGTGGTGATGAGGATAATGGACAGACCTCTGCGTGGTATGTGTTTTCTGCCATGGGATTCTATCCTGTTTGTCCCGCTACTGATGAGTATGTTATAGGAACTCCTTTATTTCAGAAAATGACTTTAAGTCTTCAAAATGGTAAAAAAGTTACCATTGAGGCTCCAAAGAATAACTATGAAAATAGATATATTCAAAAGGCGTATTTGAATGGAAAACCTTATTCAAAAAACTATATAAGTCATAAAGAACTTTTAGATGGGGCTGAAATTATATTTGAAATGGGAAGTTCCCCAAATAAATCTAGGGGGATCAAAAAAGATGATGTACCTTATTCCCTATCAAGCAATTAGTGATAAACCAACTGTACTTTAAATTGATGGATCTACTATTATTAAGCAGTAAAAAGCGTTTTTTAACCATTGGAATTGTAGCGGCTTATGGCCTGTTTACTTCTTGTGAAACCCAAAACAAAGAAGCTGGAACTACGGAAGCCGCTCCTGTTATAGAGCAACGTGATTTGGTTCAATTTGTGGATCCTATGATTGGTACTGCCAAAATGGGTCATACATATCCAGGTGCTACGGCGCCATTTGGAAGTATTCAATTAAGTCCAGATACCGATACGATACCCTACGCAGTCCAAGGACAATATAATCCTGATGTCTATAAATATTGTGCAGGATATCAGTATGACGACACTACCATCGTAGGGTTTTCTCATACACACTTTAGTGGAACAGGTCACTCAGATTTGGGTGATTTTTTATTGATGCCCACCGTTGGAGAGTTGCAACTCAATCCAGGAACTGAGTCTGATCCAAGTAGCGGATATCGCTCGACTTTTTCACATGATAACGAAAATGCTGAAGCGGGGTATTACAGTGTTTTACTAGAGGATTATAATATTAAAGCCGAACTTACCGCAACCACAAGAGTGGGTATGCATCAATATACATTCCCTGAAAGTGACCAAGCCCACATTATATTGGATCTTACCTCTGGAATCTACAACTACGAAGGTAAAAATATTTGGACTTTTTTACGGGTTGAGAATGATACCTTAGTAACTGGTTATCGTCAGACTAATGGTTGGGCTAGAACACGAAAGGTTTATTTTGCAATGAGCTTTAGTAAGCCTATTGATAGTTACGGTAGGAACGAACTTCCATCACAAGTCTATAGAGGGTTTTGGCGAAAATTTGATCAAACTGAAAATTTCCCAGAACTCGCAGGTGAAGATCTAAAGGTGTATTTTAATTTTAAAACATCCGAGGATGAAAAGCTTAAAGTAAAATTTGCCATATCGCCCGTTTGCACCGAAGGTGCGATCAAAAACATGCAAGAAGAAGTTCCTCATTGGGATTTTGAAAAAGTGAAGTCACAGACGCAACAGCAATGGAATACTGAACTAAATAAGGTTCAAATTGAGCCGTTAAACCAAGATGAAATGATCAACTTTTATACAGCCATGTATCATGCATTTTTAGGTCCCACTGTCTATATGGATGTTGATGGAAAATACCGTGGTTTGGATATGAATATTTATCAAGCAGAGGATTTTGTAAATTATACTAGCTTTTCACTTTGGGATACTTATAGAGCTTTGCATCCATTGTTTAATATTCTCCAACCTAAGCGTAATGCTGATATGATTACCTCTATGCTGGAACATCAAAAGCAGAGTGTTCATGGGATGCTTCCTATCTGGTCCCATTATGCTAATGAAAATTGGTGTATGATAGGTTATCATAGTGTTTCTGTGATAGCCGATGCAATTGTTAAGGGAAACACAGGATTTGATGTAGACGCAGCACTTTTGGCAAGCGTTCAGACGGCGAAGGTTCCTTATTACGACGGATTGGAATATTATATGGCTTTGGGTTATGTGCCAGAGGACAAAAATGGAGCCTCCGTTTCAAAAACTTTAGAGTATGCCTATGATGACTGGGCGATTGCTCAGGCTGCTGATGCTCTTGAGAACGTTTCGGTTTATGATGAATTTATTCAGAGATCGGAAAATTATAAAAACGTATTTGATTCCAGCTCAGGGTTTATGAGGCCTAAACTTTCGGATGGCAGTTTTAAAAAAGAATTTGACCCAATGGATACCCATGGGCAAGGATTTATAGAAGGGAATTCATGGAATTATAGTCTGTACGTTCCGCATCAACCAGATACAATGATCGAAATGATGGGTGGTAAAGATGCGTTTGTGGATCGTTTAGATTCATTGTTTACCATGGAACTTCCAGATAAGTATTTTGCCAACACAGAGGATATATCAAGAGAAGGTATTATTGGAAATTATGTACATGGTAATGAACCTTCGCATCATGTGGTTTACCTGTATAATTGGACAGATGCTCCATGGAAATCTCAGGATAAAATCCGTATGATATTAAAGGCGATGTATAAACCTACCGAAGATGGGTTAGGTGGGAATGATGACTTTGGACAGATGAGTGCTTGGTATATTTTTAGCACCCTCGGTTTTTATCCTGTAGCACCAGGTTCACCGCAATATGCTTTGGGTAGCCCTGCGATGCGTAATGCCAAAATACAGCTTGAGAACGGAAAGATTTTTGAGGTTGTAGTAGAAAATCAATCTGAAGAGAATGTGTATGTAGATAAAGTAATCCTTAATGGTGAGCCATTACGTACCCCATTTATAAATCACAGCGATATTATGCAAGGTGGCCGCTTGGAATTTTTTATGTCAGGTAAGCCAAGTAAACAATGTTATAAATAACATTGAATAAAATGTAATTATTAATTAAACTCAAGATTAAATGTCTTTTCAAATTAAAGAAGCAGCCAAAGTGTACGATGTTCTCATAGTGGGTTCTGGTGCAGGAGGCGGGATGGCTACTAAGGTGTTATCCGAGGCGGGTTTTAAAATTGCCCTATTAGAAGCTGGACCTAATTTTGATCCAGCTAATTCTGAACAACAGACTCAATTTAAATGGTCTTATGAATCTCCACGTCGAGGGGCAGGTACCACGCGGCCATTTGGTGATTTTGATATGGCTTATGGAGGTTGGGAGATCGATGGTGAGCCTTATACACATAAGAATGGTACAAAGTTCGATTGGTTTCGTTCTAGAATGTTAGGAGGGAGAACAAATCACTGGGGTAGAATTTCTTTGAGATTTGGTCCACTTGATTATAAACGTAAAGATTTTGATGGAAAAGGAGATAACTGGCCAATTGGTTATAATGATGTAAAGCCTTATTACGATAAGGTAGATAAATTGGTGGGTGTATTTGGAACTAAGGAGAATATTCCAAATGAACCAGATGGATATTTCCTTCCACCACCGAAACCACGATTACATGAATTGTATTTGCAGAAAGCTGGAAAACAAATGGGACTGCCAGTGATTCCTTCGCGACTTTCTATTTTGACAAAAAGAGTTGACAATCGACGAGGGGCTTGTTTTTATTGTAGTCAATGTTCACGATCCTGTAGTATCTATGCTGATTTTTCATCCTCTTCCGTGCTAGTGAAACCAGCATTGGAGTACGATAACGTGGATTTATACGTCAACGCCATGGTACGGGAGGTGCTAACAGATGATTCAGGAAAAGCCACTGGAGTATCTTATATCAATAAGGTAGATATGCAGGAATACACGGTGAAAGCAAAAGTGGTTATACTTGCTGCTAGTGCCTGCGGTTCTGCTAGAATTTTATTAAACTCTAAATCGGATCGCTTTCCAAATGGATTAGCGAATTCAAGTGGGGTGGTCGGACGTTATCTTCACGATTCTACGGGAGCGTCTCGTTCGGCTATCATTCCTGAACTAATGGACCGTAAACGTTATAACGAAGATGGAGTCGGAGGAATGCATATGTATGTGCCATGGTGGCTTAATGATAAAAAGAATCTTGGCTTTACTAGAGGGTACCATATTGAGTTTTGGGGAGGTATGGGCATGCCTTCCTATGGAGCCGGAATGGGGATACAACATCTCAATGGTCGTTTCCAACGAAAAGGAGAAAATAAAAAAGCTGGAGGATACGGTGTTGGCCTTAAAGAAGATGTCTATAAATATTATGGTGCGATGGTTGGAATGGCTGGACGTGGTGAGAGTATTCCACAGTATGATAATTATTGTGAAATTGATACAGATGTGGTTGATAAATACGGTATCCCCGTACTGCGTTTTAATTATAACTGGACTGATGAGGAGCGTAAGCAGGCAAAGCATATGCAGGATACTTTCGAAGAATTATTCCATAATATGGGTGCTACAGCTCTCGGGGATAAGCCAGATGCTGAGAGCGACTATGGTTTAGAAGCTCCTGGAAGAATTATACATGAAGTTGGGACCACTCGAATGGGGAATGATCCTAAAACTTCTGTGCTCAATCAGTATAACCAAGCACATGATGTACCTAACTTATTTGTAGTAGATGGAGGTGCTTTTGTATCTCAAGCTGATAAAAACCCAACTTGGACTATCTTAGCCCTTGCATGGAGAGCATCAGATTATTTGACTCAAGAAATGAAAAAAATGAATATTTAAAACTAAAAGTCATGGATAGAAGAAAAAGTTTAAAAGCCATGGTGGCAGGAACTGTTACTTCAGGTTTTATGTTCACTGCTTGTCTTACCGATACCGAAGAGAAAGCTCCACAGAGTGTCCCAGATGCGCCAAAACCAGATGACAATTACGACACCACAAGGACTGTTGGAGAGTTAAAAAGAGAAGAAGCACTCAGGGGAAAAGAATACTTTACTCAGCACGAATTGGATACCTTGGCAGTTCTTGCTGATATCATTATTCCTGCAGAGGGTGAATATCATTCAGCTAGTGAAGTAGGAGTAATTGACTTTATTGCTTATATAGTTTTGGATATGCCACATCATCAACTTCCACTTCGTGGTGGTATTATGTGGATCGATAATCAAAGTAATAAACGTTTCAACAAAATATTCAAGGATGCTACCAAGGAGCAACAAATTCAGATTGTAGACGATATTGCCTACCCTGAAGAAGTGAAACCAGAACATATTCAAGGTGAGCGATTCTTTTCACGACTTCGTGATTTAGTTGCCACAGGATATTTTACTTCTAAGGAAGGAATTGCTTATTTGGGATATGTCGGAAATCAACCCAATGTTTGGGATGGTGTTCCTGAGGAGGTGTTAGCACAATATAACATGAAGTATGATCAGCGGACCTTAGAGGTTAGTATTAAGCCTGAGGAACGTAACCAAATTGCAAATTGGGAAAATTATAAGGTATAGATAAGTTGGTTTTTATTGATTATTTATCTGGCTGCCTCCTTTTTTTATTAAATGGGGGCAGTTTTTTTGATTACCATTTCTAAGTAGATAAAGTGTGGAAATTTAGATTTTCAAAAACACTCGTTTACTTACATGTCGATAGACATCATCTAAATCACTTTGCTGATAATCATTAATAGTAATTAGCTCGTTATTAGAAATGTCAAAATCAAGAGTAACGGTATTACTTCCCTCTGAAATTGATCCATAAACTAGGATTATTTGACCACCTTTTATGCTGTAGGTTCCAGTTCTAGAAGATTTTTCGACCATATCTTGGCCAATGTTTTTAAATTTCTCAACCTGAATAAACCGATTATTCTTCTTGAATACCATTTCAAAATAGGAGTCATTGCTATACATTAAAATGTCTTCATTACTCAGTTTCCCATTCTCATATAACTTCTCCTCATACGAGATAGCTTCCCACCTACCTATGATTTGACCAACATCGTCATAGTGACCTATCTCGATATTTAATGAGGATGCAATCTTGGATAATAGGGTGGTAAATTTGTTCATTACTTTAATATGTACGCGGGATAAGTACAATCTTACTAAAAAAAAATAGACTAAAAAATTAAAATTTAATTCAATTTAAAATTTAATACTTATTTTAGGTAGTAGTACAATATTTTTAATGTTTTTGAAAATCCTCTAAAACACGCAAACATATAAAATATAACATTTTGGTTTCAAAAAGTTATATTTTTATATTTACACTCAGTAATAAGCAAATCAAATTTATCGCCATGAAACCAGACCTTTTTCAAGCACCCGATTATTATAATATGGATGATCTTTTGTCAGAAGAACATAAATTAATACGTCAAGCAACACGAGATTGGGTAAAAAAGGAGGTCTCACCAATTATTGAACAGTATGCTCAAAATGCGGAATTTCCAAAACATTTACTTCAAGGATTAGCTGAGTTAGGGGCTTTTGGGCCTTATATTCCACAGGAGTACGGCGGGGCTGGACTGGATCAAATTAGCTATGGTTTAATTATGCAGGAAATTGAACGAGGGGATAGCGGTATCAGATCTACAGCTTCCGTTCAATCTTCTCTTGTCATGTATCCTATTTGGAAATATGGAAGTGAACAGCAACGAAAAAAATTCCTACCCAAACTCTCTAGTGGTGAACTCATTGGATGTTTCGGTCTGACTGAACCTAACCACGGTTCGAATCCTGGTGGAATGGAAACTAAATTTACTGATGCTGGTGATCATTACCTTTTAAACGGCGCCAAATTATGGATTTCTAATGCACCATTTGCAGATTTGGCAGTGGTATGGGCTAAGGATGAAAATGGTAGAATACATGGATTACTGGTAGAGCGTTATATGGAGGGATTTTCCACTCCTGAAACGCATAATAAATGGTCGTTAAGAGCCTCGGCAACTGGGGAGTTGATCTTTGATAATGTAAAAGTACCTAAGGAGAATTTATTACCCGGAAAGAATGGTTTGGGAGCTCCCTTGGGGTGTTTGGATTCCGCACGTTATGGAATCGCTTGGGGAGCAATCGGAGCTGCAATGGATTGTTATGATACTGCTCTGAGATATGCTAAGGAGCGAATTCAATTTGGCAAACCTATCGCTGCCACTCAGCTGCAACAAAAGAAACTAGCCGAGATGATAACCGAAATAACCAAAGCGCAACTACTAACCCTTCGATTAGGGCAATTAAAAAATGAGGATCGAGCAAGTTCTTCACAGATATCTATGGCTAAACGTAATAATGTACAAATGGCATCAGATATAGCCAGAGAAGCACGACAAATTCTTGGAGCTATGGGGATTACAGGTGACTTTAGTATTATGAGACATATGATGAATTTAGAAAGTGTAATCACTTATGAGGGCACCCACGATATTCATTTGCTTATAACTGGTGCAGACATAACAGGTGAGCAGGCTTTTAAGTAGAAGAAACCTTAAAGACTTTAACGATTGAGAGCGTATACTACACTGAGTTGTTAAATAAATTAACCCTTTCCAAATTTAACGTATAATTCTATCGATTCCGTTCATCTAGTTTTGTAATTATTGTACTTTTGTATAAATATTGTCTAAAAAAGACATTGAACAAATATCATGGATAAGTATTCCTTTTTAAATGCGGCAAATACCGCTTTTTTTGCGGATTTGTATGATCAATATTTAATCAATCCAGACAGTGTAGAGCCCAGTTGGAGGGCTTTTTTTCAAGGGTTTGATTTTGGAATGGAAAGTGTAGATTCAGAAGACTTTGAATCCATAAATGGAAGTGAGCTTATCACTGTTGGTATCCCCGGCTCTGATAGGAAAATTGAAGTTCCTCAAGATGTGTATAAGGAATTTCAAGTTGTTAGGCTCATCGACGGTTACAGAAGCAGAGGCCATTTGTTTACAAAAACTAACCCTGTAAGAGATCGTCGAAAATACTTCCCATCTTTAGCCCTAGAGACTTTTGGATTGGATAAATCAGACCTCGATGTGGTCTTTAATGCTGGCGAGATTCTCGGAATAGGCCCCTCGAGCCTTAAAAAAATTATAGAACATTTAGAAGCCATATATTGTGATGCCATCGGTATTGAGTATATGTATATTCGTAACCCTGAAAGAGTACAGTGGATTCAAGAGTGGCTAAATGTTAATGATAATCACCCCACATACGACACGGATGAAAAGAAGAATATTCTTAGAAAGCTAAACGAAGCGGTTTCTTTTGAGGCTTTTCTTCACACCAAATACGTCGGTCAGAAGCGATTCTCCTTAGAAGGAAATGAATCTCTTATACCAGCCTTAGATAAATTGATGGAAAAAGCGTCCGATATGGGTGTTGAGCAATTTGTAATGGGTATGGCGCACCGTGGAAGGTTAAACGTGTTGACCAATATCTTCGGAAAGGCAGCAAAGGATATCTTTAGTGAATTCGAAGGAAAAGATTACGAACAACAGGTTTTTGACGGAGACGTAAAATATCACTTGGGTTGGACTAGTGATAGAAAAACGGATAACGGCAAAAAAATAAATATGAACATTGCACCCAATCCATCACATCTTGAAACGGTAGGTGCAGTAGTTGAAGGTATCACAAGAGCTAAACAAGACAGACACTTTAGAGATGATTATTCTAAGGTGCTTCCCATTGTTGTTCACGGGGATGCCGCCATTGCTGGTCAAGGTATTGCTTATGAAGTGGTACAAATGGCTCAGCTCGATGGCTATAAAACTGGCGGTACTATTCATATAGTAGTAAACAACCAAATTGGTTTTACAACCAATTATTTGGATGGACGTTCTTCAACTTATTGTACCGATGTTGGAAAAGTAACGCTTTCTCCAGTACTTCATGTCAATGCAGATGATGCCGAAGCGGTGGTCCATGCTGCTACTTTTGCCTTGGATTATCGCATGCGATTCCAAAGGGATGTCTTTATAGATTTATTGGGATATAGAAAGTACGGTCACAACGAAGGTGATGAACCTAGATTTACGCAACCCAAATTGTATAAGGCTATTGCTAAGCATAAAAATCCTAGAGAGATCTATGCGAAAAAGTTGATCGATCAAGGAGTAATCGATGCCCAGTACGTTAAGAAATTGGAGACGGATTATAAAGCGATTTTAGAGGAAGAACTTGAGGATTCTAGAAAAGAGCAAAATACTGTAATCACTCCTTTTATGCAGGACGAATGGAAAGGATTCGTGCCAGCTCAGGAGGATCAGATGTTGGCTACAATAGACACTTCATATTCAAGAGAAAAACTAGAACAATTAGCTACGAAGATCACCACCTTACCTGAGGATAAAAAATTCTTGCGTAAAATTGAAAGGTTGGTAGGGGAGCGAAACAAAATGTTTTTCGAGACCGATAAGTTGGACTGGGCAATGGGAGAGTTATTGGCCTACGCTTCGTTGCTTGAAGAAGGCTTTGCTGTTCGATTCTCGGGACAAGATGTTGAAAGAGGAACGTTTTCTCACCGTCATGCCGTTATTAAGGTGGAGGACTCGGAAGAAGAAATTGTATTATTAAATAAATTAGATGAGCATCAGAATGCACATTTTGATGTGTATAATTCTTTATTATCAGAATATGGAGTTGTAGGCTTTGATTATGGTTATGCAATGGCATCTCCTAATACACTTACAATTTGGGAAGCTCAATTTGGTGACTTTAGTAATGGAGCACAAATAATGATCGACCAGTATATTTCATCAGCTGAGGATAAATGGAAATTACAAAATGGATTAGTGATGCTTCTACCTCATGGCTATGAAGGACAAGGGGCAGAACACTCATCGGCACGTATGGAAAGATATCTGCAGTTATGTGCTAAGGATAATATGTTCGTAGCGGATTGTACTACCCCTGCCAACTTATTTCATTTACTTAGAAGACAAATGAAGGTTAATTTTAGAAAACCTTTAATTGTATTTACTCCTAAGAGTTTATTGAGGCATCCAAAGGCTGTTTCTACAGTAGATGAATTTGTAAATGGTGGTTTCCAAACTGTAATTGACGATGCTGAAGCGGATGTAAAGAAAATTAAATCCGTAGTGCTTTGTACTGGAAAATTCTATTACGATCTTTTAGATGCTAAAATTGAGCGTAAACGTTCAGATGTCGCTTTGGTGAGATTAGAACAATTGTTCCCTCTACCTGTTGAGAAAATCAAGGAGGTATTGGCAAAATACACCAATGCTAAGGAAGTAGTTTGGGCTCAAGAAGAACCTAGAAATATGGGAGCTTGGAGTCACTTGCTATTGCATTTTGAAGAGGCGAGAAATTTCAGAGTTGCCTCTAGAAGATTCTACGCCGCCCCAGCTGCTGGAAGCACCACAAGGAGTAAACGTAGACATGCACAAGTGATTGATTATGTCTTTGATAAAACCAAAGACAATATGGTTCGCAAACCAAAATAAGATTATATTTACATAGTAAAACTGGTATAAAAGACTAAAAAAATAAAACTAAATTAAGGAACAATGGTTTTAGAAATGAAAGTGCCCTCACCAGGGGAATCCATTACAGAAGTAGAGATTGCAGAATGGTTAGTTCAGGACGGGGATTATGTTGAAAAAGATCAAGCTATCGCTGAGGTTGACTCAGATAAAGCAACTCTAGAATTACCTGCCGAAGCAAGTGGTGTTATTACATTAAAAGCTGAAGAAGGCGACGCAGTAGCTGTTGGAGAAGTAGTTTGTTTAATCGACACTTCGGCTGCCAAACCAGAGGGTGATGCACCTAAAAAAGAAAATAAGGAAGAATCAAAACCTGAGCTTCCAAAAGAAGAGAAAAAAGAAGTAGAAAAACCAGCTGCTAAACCAGAGACTTATGCAAGCGGAACTGCTAGTCCTGCTGCTAAAAAAGTTCTTAGTGAAAAAGGAATCGATCCAAAGGATGTTAAAGGTACTGGTAAAGACGGAAGGATCACCAAGGAAGATGCCGTAAATGCAGTGCCTTCTATGGGTACTCCTGGTTCGGCAAGTCGTACTTCCTCTCGCACGAAACTTTCCATGTTACGTAGAAAGGTAGCAGAGCGTCTAGTTTCGGTAAAAAATGAGACTGCGATGTTGACTACTTTTAATGAAGTGGACATGAGTCCTATATTCCAATTGAGAGATCAGTATAAGGAGGAATTTAAATCTAAGCATAATGTTGGTCTAGGCTTTATGAGTTTTTTCACCAAAGCTGTGGTGAGAGCCTTAGAGCAATTCCCAGCGGTCAACTCCATGATTGACGGAAAAGAAATGGTAAGCTATGACTTCAGTGATATTAGCATCGCCGTATCTGGTCCTAAAGGGCTTATGGTTCCAGTGGTACGAAATGCTGAGAATTTGAGTTTCAGAGGAATTGAAGCGGAAATTAAAAGATTGGCATTACGCGTAAGAGATGGTGAGATTACTGTAGACGAAATGACTGGAGGAACCTTTACCATTACAAACGGCGGAGTGTTTGGTTCTATGCTTTCAACACCAATTATCAATCCACCTCAAAGCGCGATTCTTGGAATGCATAATATAGTTGAGCGTCCGATTGTAAGAGATGGTGCTATTGCTATTGCTCCTATTATGTATGTAGCCTTATCTTATGATCACAGAATTATTGATGGGAAAGAATCGGTAGGATTTTTAGTAGCTGTTAAAGAAGCTTTAGAAAATCCAGAAGAACTTCTTATGGATAACAATGTTAAAAAAGCATTGGAGTTATAAGGACTTAAATTAATAATTAATCTATAAACGGTTAATACAATATAAAAACGCCCAGTGCTACTTGTAAATTGCAGTCTGGGCGTTTTAACTTTAGTAGGCCAGTGAATTGATTAGTTGTTAAGTTTCACAGTATAAAAAGTAGTAGAATATTGATTAGTAATGTTATAATAATCAAACATACTATACTGCTAGTGAGAATCCGTTCTTGTTGTCGGTTAATGAGGAGGTGGTGTTGATCGGCTGTTGTCTTCATCATTTGTTTTTTAATTTGCTGGTGTAAAATTGCAACAAATCTAATAGAGAGTCAACAGGGAAAATCACCCTATTTTAAAGGGGTGTTTGCTAAAGTTTAAGAAAATTTACGACCCTACCCCTTGTTTTAGAAATAAAATCTTGAAAAAAGCAATTGTGTTTTTATGGTTTTAAAAAAACTGCTTTTTTGTGATAATCGATCACGGCTTTGGATTTTTTTAAAATATCCGCCCCTATAATTCCATGAACAGGGAGCGCATCATGTCTGGTAAGCGCATCGTTGACATGGGAAAGATCGAAAAGTACAATTTTGATTTTTTTATGGAACCATTCGGATATTTCAATGCTATTTTTCTTAGAAATTTGAGTGAGCATATTTGAAGCGCCAGCTCCCGAAGCTTTTATCTCAGATTCTTGGGTTCTAAGTTTAAAATGCTCAATACTATCCAAACCGATACAAGTGCTCGATGCTCCAGTATCGAGAATAAATCTACCTTCTATGCCGTTTATTTTTGCTTCAATTTCCAAATGATTTGTTTTGGTGACAGATAGGGGGACTCTTATATATCCTTTGTCCTTTAGGAATTTTTTCAAACTCTGCATTGAAATCTAATTTTATACAAATATAGCCGTTTAAACTATTACTTTTGCAGCATGATTTTAACAGATACGCATACCCATTTATATAGTGAAGCCTTTAATGAGGATAGAGATGAAATGATCCAACGTGCTTTAGACCTTGGTATTAAACGCTTTTTTATCCCCGCGATTGACTCTAACTATAATCAGGCTATGTTTGATTTAAAAAAGCGCTATCCAGAGAATGTTCACTTAATGTCAGGACTTCATCCTACCCATGTCAAGGAAAATTATCAGCAGGAACTCGACATTGTAAAGCAACTATTGACCAAACATTCTTTTGTAGCTATTGGGGAAATTGGAATCGATCTATATTGGGATAAAACATTTTTAAAACAACAGCAATTCGCCTTTAGAGAACAAATAAAATTAGCCAAACTCTATCAACTGCCAATAGTAATCCATTGCAGAGATGCATTTGATGAGGTTTTTGAAGTTTTGGAAATGGAAAAAGGGGAGGATTTATTTGGGATCTTTCACTGTTTTACAGGAACACTCGAGCAGGCTAAACAGGCCCTTTCATTTCAAATGAAGTTAGGGATTGGTGGGGTGGCTACCTTTAAAAATGGTAAAATTGATCAATTTTTGGATCAAATAGATATTTCAAATATTGTTTTAGAAACAGACGCTCCTTATTTAGCACCAGCTCCATATAGAGGAAAACGCAACGAGAGTGCCTATTTAATGGAGGTGGCAGCGAAGTTAGCTACCATTTATCAAATACCCATTGAGCAGGTTGCTGAGATAACTACCCAGAACTCCAAACAAGTTTTTGGAGTTTAATGTTTGTTTGAAAGTTTAATGGACTAAATTTTGTTCCTTTGTCAAAAAGTTAAGCAGAAGTGATTACTATTGATGATATTCGGCCTTATTTAGATGCCGAGGTAAATGCCGCACTTGAAAAAGGGTTGAGTCATCCTATGATTCAGACCTTATTACAATTTACATTCCCAGATAAGTCTTGGGATGAAATTGCTGTATTAGTGCGCTCCTGTAACTCTATACAAGACTTCCAATCTAAAGTTATATATTCTAGTGTACGAACTGTTATTGAAAAAAGTTCTGAAGGCTTTACAACCTCAGGCTTCGATAAATTAGATCCGAATCAGACGTATCTGTATATAAGTAACCACCGTGATATTATACTTGATACCTCCCTGCTGAATGTTGCTCTATTAGAGCACCAGAAAATTATGACTGCATCCGCTATTGGTAATAATCTGGTTAAGAAACCATTTCTACTAGAGCTAGCAAAGTTAAATCGGAGTTTTCTTATCATGAGAGATCTTCCTCCTAGAGAAATGCTAAAGGCCTCCAAAATGGTTTCTCAGTATATTGGAGATCTTTTGCATAAACAAAACAGGTCTGTGTGGATTGCACAAAGAGAAGGCCGTACCAAAGATGGCAATGACCTTACTCAACAAGGTGTTCTTAAAATGATTGCATTAGCACATAATGGTCAATCAGTAATGGAATATTTTAAAAGCTTAAAGATCGTTCCCGTTTCGATATCTTATGAGTTTGATCCTACTGATGTGTTGAAGATTCCTGAATTGATGGCCAAACATCACGATATAGAATATGTAAAGTCCAATAATGAAGATTTCAACAGTATTTTAAAAGGGGTTACAGGACAAAAAAAGAGAATTCATATAGCGGCTGGTTCTGTAATGGAAACTGAACTAGATGCTATTGGTCAAAGTGGAGAGACCTTAAATAGGCAATATCAGTTGTTGGCAGAGCGAATCGATCAACAAATTCATAAAAATTACCACCTATGGCCATCCAATTTCATTGCCTATGATATGTTGCATAAGGTCGAGACCTTTAAAGAACGTTATAGTAAAAAGGAAATGCGCCAATTCCAAAGAAGAATCCATAGGCGCGTGGAGGAAAATAATGAAATAGCTCTACATAATTTTTTACTTATGTATGCTAATCCAGTAGTGAATCAATTAAAGGTGAAATCATGAATCCTAAAATTCTGTTGATATATACGGGAGGAACCATTGGTATGGTGAAGGACTTTGAGACAGGGGAACTTCGCGCTTTTGATTTTGACCAATTATTAAGTAGAATTCCTGAGCTTACCCAATTGGATTGTGAGATTCATAGCATGTCCTTTGAGTCACCCATTGATTCATCGGATATGAATCCAGATTGCTGGGTGAAAATAGCAGAGACAATAGAAGGAAATTACGATCAGTTTGATGGGTTTGTGGTGTTGCATGGCAGTGATACGATGAGTTATTCTTCTTCTGCATTAAGTTTTATGTTAGAGAATTTATCGAAGCCTGTGATTTTTACCGGCTCACAACTCCCTATTGGAGATTTGCGAACTGATGCAAAGGAGAATCTAATTACCTCTATTCAAATTGCCTCTTTACAGAACAAGGGGGAAGCTGTCATAAAAGAGGTTTGCTTATATTTTGAATACAAGTTATATCGAGCTAATCGTACCACAAAAATTAACGCAGAACATTTTCAGGCGTTTACCTCATTGAATTATCCCACCCTTGTTGAGAGTGGGGTACATTTAAAAGTTCATAAGGAGTATTTGTTTAAACCAAAGAAAAAGCAATTAAAAGTTCATAAAAATTTGGATCCTAATATTGCATTAATAAAATTATTTCCTGGAATAACCGAAAATACTCTTAATTGTGTTTTGACCAATCCAAAAGTTAAAGCAATAATATTGGAGACTTATGGAGCTGGCAATGCTCCAACCGCAAAATGGTTTGAAAAAGCACTGAAAAATGCAGTAGAATCGGGGAAAATAATTGTAAATGTTACACAATGTTCTGGTGGGAGTGTCATAATGGGACGTTATCAGACGAGTTCTCACCTTAAAAAAATGGGAATTATAAGCGGAAAAGACATTACAACCGAGGCTGCACTTACTAAGCTCATGTTTTTATTGGGTACTAATATTGAGTCTAAAGTGTTCAAAACCATCTATGAAGCTTCATTAAGAGGAGAAATGAGTTAAAATTAACTACATATATTTTAAGAACTAAAAAAAAATTCGTTATTTGGCGCCCTAAAGCTATTGAATTCACAGAGAGGTGGCCGAGTGGTCGAAGGCGCACGCCTGGAAAGTGTGTATACGTCACAAGCGTATCGAGGGTTCGAATCCCTTCCTCTCTGCTGTAGTTTTAATGTTTAATAACATTTTTTTTTTATATTTAACCCTATTAACGAACAAATTTAAGTTTAGAAGAAATGAAAAAACTATTCTCTATTCTGGCAATCGCTGGATTATTGGCTTTTAATGCAACGACAGCCAACGCTAAGGAGTTAACTCCTGTAAGTCCTGAACAAATTTCAGAAATTGTTGCTATCGATGACGCTGCAACAGCATTCGTTCAAGATGATGCTGCTGCAACAGAAGAATCTGCTCCTGGTTTCCACCAAGTCCTGAAAGATAAATTTATTGAAGGTGGTGCAGGCTTTATGGGTATTGTACTATTGTGTTTGATACTTGGTTTGGCTGTAGCTATCGAAAGAATTATTTTCTTGAACATGGCCTCTACAAATACTAAGAAATTAGCTCAACAAGTAGAAGATGCGCTTGCATCTGGAGGTGTTGAAGCAGCTAAAGAGGTTTGTAGAAACACAAGAGGTCCAATTGCATCTATCTACTATCAAGGATTAGATCGTATGGATGAAGGTGTTGAAGCAGCTGAAAAAGCAGTTGTTGCATATGGTGGAGTTCAAATGGGCCAATTGGAGAAAAACGTTTCCTGGTTGACATTATTTATCGCAACCGCGCCGATGCTTGGTTTCATGGGTACTGTAATTGGTATGATCATGGCATTTGAGAAAATTAGTGCAGCTGGTGGTCTTGATGCATCTTTGATCGCAGGTGATATTCAGGTGGCGTTATTGACAACAGTATTTGGTCTTATCGTGGCTATTATTCTACAAGTGTTCTATAACTATATTATTGCTAAAATCGACAGCATTATAAATAGTATGGAAGATGCTTCTATCACATTGATTGATTTGTTGGTAGATCACAAAAAATAAGAATATATCACTGATTTAGAGATCAATTAAAATAAAAAATTATGTATAAAATAGCTAAAATTGTAGCAATTATACTTGGAGTGATCGGCTTGGTCCTTTGGGTGATAATTGCTAGAGCTGATAGCGATGTAGTAGCACAAACTGGAAGTAGTTCAAACAATGTAGTTGGGATGATGATAAGTTTGGGTTATTGGGCTACCATTATTGTTGCCATTGTTACATTGTTATTTTCTTTGGCAGGAATTGCGTCGGAACCTCAAAAGCTTAAAAAAGCATTAATTTCGGTTGGTGTTTTCGCAGCAGTTGTTTTAGTGAGCTACTTAATTGGAACTTCTGAAGGTTTTGATTTCGACAAAATGGCAGATAAAGGTATCGCTGTTACAGCTTCAACCGTTAAATGGGTAGATGCTGGATTATGGTCATTCTATATACTAGCCTTCATGGCGGTAGTGGCCATGATAGTAGGAGGCTTTAAAAAACAATAAATAGGTAATTATGGGAAGAAATAGAAGTGGAGCACCAGTGGTGAATGCGGGTTCTATGGCTGATATTGCATTCTTGCTTTTAATCTTTTTCTTGGTAACGACTACCATAGAAACAGATTCAGGGTTAGATCGTAAACTACCGCCTATTGAACCGCCAGAAAATCCGCCAATCATTAGGCAGAAGAATATCTTTACCGTAGTTGTGAATAAAAATAATCAATTATTGGTTGAGGAAGAATTAATGGAATTAAAGGATTTGAGAGCTGCGGCTGTTGAGTTTTTAGATAACGGTGCAGGCGTAGGACAAGACGGTCAGCCTTGTGATTACTGTCAAGGACCTAGGGATCCGGAATCTTCTGATCATCCATCAAAAGCGATTATTTCTTTGCAAAATGACCGGTTGACAGAATACGGAACCTATATTGCCGTACAGAACGAATTAGTTGGGGCTTATAACCAGTTAAGAAATCGTGAAGCTGAACGTTTGTTTGGAAGCAGCTTTACTGATATGAATGCGCTTTATTTAGATCCTAAGACTCCTGATGATGTTAAGGATGACTTGAAACCTAAATTGGAGAGAATCCAAGATATGTTTCCTCAGAAATTATCTGAAGCAGAACCAAAGACTTATTAATATTAGTATAATCTATTATGGCAAAGTTCACAAAGAAAAAACAAGGAGACTTACCTGAAGTATCAACGGCATCACTACCGGATATCGTTTTCATGTTGCTGTTTTTCTTCATGACAGTTACTACAATGAAGGATAGCGAATTGATGATCAAAAATGAATTGCCTTTTGCCGATCAGGTTCAAACGCTTGACAAAAAGGATAGGGTCATTTACATATATGCAGGACAACCAAGTTCACGTTACCAAGATAAATTTGGTACTTTACCAAAAATTCAACTTAACGATAAGTTCGCCAATGTTGATGAGGTGGCTAACTATGTTCTTGCAGAAAGAGCATCAAAGCGAGAGGAGTTACAAAACGTGCTTACAACAGCTTTGAAAGTGGATTACGAGACCAATATGGGGCTTGTGTCTGATATAAAACAAGAGTTAAGAAAAGTCAATGCACTTAAAATTAACTATACAACTAGAAGTGGTAGTGCTTTTGAGAATGTAAATTAAGTATATCTATTTCATATAAACTTATGTTTAAAAAACGCTTCTGATTTCAGAAGCGTTTTTTATTACCTTTACCTCACTGTTAATTAAATTTTAATCTTTACTTGAAATCGTAAATGATATATGATTTTAAAAACTATAAAGTGTATATTTTTTATTTGGTGTTGTCTGGTTAGCTCTTTTGTTTGGGGACAGCAAGACACCATCGTGGTTGTAGAACCCGACGGCAAGTACTTTGAAGATCAATTTTACTTTGGTGTGAACTACAATGTATTAGTAGGTGCTCCTGATGGAATTGGTCAAAGTAGTTTTTCTTCTGGTATTATGGGAGGGTTTATCAAAGATTTTCCAATTAATAAGAGAAGAAATATTGGATTCGGCTTAGGGGTTGGTTTATCAATCAATACGATCTATAGCGATCTTATGGCTACCAAAAATGCGAATGGTACCATTAGTTATCAAGAGGTTCCAGATGACGTTGATTATAACCGTAATAAGCTTTCTATGCATTTTGTTGAGTTTCCCTTGGAATTACGGTGGAGATCTTCACGAGCAGAGGATTATCGGTTCTGGAGAATCTATTCTGGTGTTCGACTACAATATCTTTTCAGTGGTCGATCAAAGTTCGTTACTGATACTCAAAGAGTGAGTTTTTCAAATAGTGATATTCGTGATTTTCAATATGGGATATACCTTAGTTTTGGATATAATACTTGGAATTTTTATGCCCAATACAACATCTCTAATATTTTTGAAGACGACCGTTATTTAATGTCTGGTGAACCTTTGGAAGTTAACATTATTAAGGCTGGATTGATATTCTACATCTTTTAGCAAACCCTTCCCTATAACCAGAATCCAAACAGAATAAATTGTGGTACAATACCTATTAAAGATCCAATAATAATTTCTGATGCACAATGGCACTTTAGATACATACGGGCTGTAGCAATGGCACCAACACACAGTATTAATATTGCTATCAGAGGAGTTATATTGACATGATAGTGTATCGAGAGACCGATTACAAAAGTGGTCAAACCCCAAATAGCCATCATATGCATGCTCGCCTTGAAATTTAAATAAACCAAGATTTGACAACTTATCAGCGTTCCTAATACGCCTAAAAAGAAGTAATAAAGCTCATATGATATCGAACTGGGGGTTATCTTTATTAAGGTTATATAGGTTACGATAATACAAAGATATAAGGGTATTTTTCGCTCATTTAAATTAGTAAGGTCCCTGTGGGTGACCCATCCGAGATTTCTCAGCAGTAAATAGAATAAATAAGGGATAATGACATTGATCACTAGAACCCCTAGGAGCACCAAACGTTGTGTTTGCTCTGATATGTACCTCGGAGAAATGAAAAAGTATAGTAGCACGCCTACTAAGGGCATAAAAACCGGGTTGAATAGGGTGCTTATAAGCTTTGAGGCGAATCTCATTAGATTTCTTTTCTTAAACGTGCCACAGGGATGCTTAGCTGTTCCCTGTACTTTGCGATCGTTCTGCGTGCAATAGGATACCCTTTTTCTTTGAGAATGGCTGCTAGCTTATCATCTGTTAGAGGCTTTCTTTTGTCTTCCTCTTGGATGACTGTTTCCAATATTTTTTTAATCTCACGTGTGGATACATCCTCTCCTTCGTCGTTCTTCATAGCCTCTGAGAAGAAGTCTTTGATTAGTTTAGTGCCATAAGGAGTATCTACATATTTGCTGTTTGCTACCCGAGATACCGTGGAAACGTCCATGTTAATAGCCTCTGCAATATCTTTGAGTATCATGGGTTTTAATTTCCGTTCATCCCCAGTTAAAAAATATTCCTGCTGATAATGCATAATGCAATTCATGGTGACAAATAAAGTTTCTTGTCTTTGTTTAATGGCTTCTATAAACCATTTGGCAGCATCTAGTTTCTGTTTTATGAATAACACAGCATCTTTCTGTGTCTTTGTCTTGGTCTTACTGTCCTTATACCCTTTAAGCATGTTGTTGTAGGTGTGTGAGACATGTAGATCAGGGGCATTTCTTCCATTGAGACTCAATTCGAGCTCCCCATCCATGATACGAATAGTGAAGTCAGGTACCACGTGTTCAACCATGCGGTTACTACCAGCATATGAGCCACCAGGTTTTGGATTTAAGCGCTCTATTTCATGGATAGCTTTTCTTAAGTCCTCCTCGTTTGTAGCATGCTTTAAGATTAACTTTTGGTAATGTTTCTTTGTAAATTGTTCAAAGGAACGATCTAAGATGTCTGAAGCCAATTCCACCGCATCTGTGGGTTCTTTTCGTTGAAGTTGAAGGAGCAAACACTCTCTAAGGTCCCTAGCGCATACACCAGCAGGATCCAGTTGTTGAACAATATGGAGCACCTTTTCGACTTCCTCTTGTTCACTATAGATATTTTGGGTAAACGCTAAATCATCAACAATATCTACAATGTCTCTACGAATGTATCCACTCTCATCTACACTACCCACTAGAAATTCTGCGATTTCACGTTCAGATTCTTTTAGACTAAAGGTATTGAGCTGATTTAATAAATGCTGATGGAAGGATGTCCCAGCAGCATAAGGAACGGATCTCTCTTCATCATCACTACTGTAATTATTGGCTTGTAATCGATATTCTGGAACTTCGTCATCGCTTAGATATTCATCAACATTGATGTCTTCCGCATTAATCTTTTCACTATCGATATCGTCCTGAAAATTATCCTCATATTCGTCGGATTCATATTCTGAAGATTCTTCTTTCCCGCTTTCTAAGGCAGGATTTTCTTCAAGTTCCTGTTTGAGCCGTTGTTCAAAAGCTTGAGTCGGCAACTGAATCAGTTTCATCAACTGAATCTGCTGCGGCGATAATTTCTGAGATAGTTTAAACTGTAATTGTTGTTTTAGCATTATCCTTCAACCTTGCTTTTGTATAAATTTAAAAAAACTAGCCTTATGAAGCCAATCAAAAGCTAGTTTTTAATGATAATATACGTTAATTTTTATTTAAAACTCAGCATTTTGAGGAGTTCTTGGAAAAGGGATCACATCACGTATATTGGACATCCCAGTAGTGAATAGTACGAGACGCTCAAATCCAAGACCAAATCCGCTGTGAGTAGCTGAGCCAAATTTACGTAGTTCCATATACCACCACAATTCTTTTTCGTCGATACCCATGGCTTTTACTTTTTCTTGAAGCACTTCATAGCGCTCCTCGCGCTGTGATCCTCCGACGATTTCTCCAATACCTGGGAAAAGAATATCCATAGCCCGTACTGTTTTTCCGTCTTCATTTTGACGCATATAAAAGGCTTTGATATCTGCGGGGTAATCAAATAAGATCACTGGAGCTTTAAAGTGCTTCTCAACTAAATAGCGTTCGTGTTCACTTTGAAGATCGGCTCCCCACTGTTCAATAATATAATTGAATTTTTTCTTTTTGTTAGGCTTGGAGTTTTTTAGGATGTCAATGGCCTCTGTATAACTTACCCTTTTGAAGTTGTTCTCCGTTACAAAGCGTAATTTTTCAAGAAGTTTCATCTCACTACGCTGCGCCTGAGGTTTTGATTTTTCTTCTTCAATAAGGCGAGCTTCCAAAAACTTTAAGTCGTCTTCACAATGTTCTAACACATAACCCAACACGTTTTTTATAAAATCTTCAGCTAGATCCATGTTTCCATCCAAATCCAAGAAGGCAACCTCTGGTTCGATCATCCAAAATTCTGCCAAGTGTCTTGATGTATTGGAATTTTCAGCTCTAAAAGTAGGGCCGAAGGTATAAATCTTTCCTAGAGCCATGGCGTATGCTTCGCCTTCCAATTGTCCTGAAACCGTCAAATTAGTTTCCTTACCAAAAAAGTCTTCTTTATAGTCTACTTCATTTTGATCATTTAAAGGAGGGTTTTTAGCATCCAAAGTTGTTACTCTGAACATTTCTCCAGCACCTTCTGCATCTGAGCCTGTGATAATAGGAGTATGAACGTAGTTAAAACCATTTGCTCTAAAATAGTTGTGTACTGCGAAAGAAAGAGCAGAACGAACACGCATAATGGCACCAAAGGTATTGGTCCGTATACGTAAATGTGCTTTCTCTCTTAAAAATTCAAGTGAATGTTTTTTAGGTTGAATGGGGAATTCTTCTGGATTCGCTCCACCTAGTATTTCAATTTCCTTAACTTGAATTTCAACTGCTTGACCTTTTCCTTGACTCTCCACAAGGGTTCCAACGATGGATACTGCAGCTCCTGTATTGAGTTGCCTTAAGGTATCTTCTGGAAAATTTTCATAATCGACTACACACTGAATATTATGAATGGTTGATCCATCATTTAAAGCGATAAAACGATTACTTCTAAAGGTTCTAATCCAACCTTTTACACATATTTCTTGTAGGAGTTTGTCACTTGATAACAGCTCTTTTATACTTTTTAATTCCATCGTGTATTACTAACTATAAATAAGTGTGCAAAGATAAAACTTTAAAACTAGATTTAAAGTCAACGTCTGAGTTATTAGAAAATTATTGCCAATGACAGATAGATGTGGCTGATATTTACTATTATTTTATTTTAAAAAAATTTTATTGTAAGAAAAAATTTGTACATTTAACATGATGACTTTATAAAAAGATAGATTTTACTTGTTTTGTAAGGCAATAATAATCTATTTTTGTTTTGTAGGAAATTACAAGTCAATTTAAGCTTGACTTTAAAGATATTTAAAATTGTAGGTTTGGGGGAACCTTAAAGTCTGTTCGAAACATTATGTTTCGGCAGACTTTTTTTTTGGCCCCATCCAGCCTAATCCTTATTCGTTATCTTCTTTTGTTTCACTATTTTTTGACAGTACATTAATGCTTGGTTTTTTTAGCGTTTTCTTATTGGCGATGTTTCGCTCTAGGGCTAAAAGTAATGAGGGTAGGACAACAAGATTGGATAACATGGCAACAAATAGAGTGAATGAGACAAGCCCTCCAAGTGCTTTAGTGCCTCCAAAACTACTCAGCATAAAGACTGAAAACCCGAAAAAGAGTACCACTGAGGTGTAAAACATACTAATCCCTGAATCTCGAAGGGCACCGTATACTGATTTGCGTATCTTCCAATTGTTCTTAATGAGCTCTTGTCTGTATTTGGCTAGAAAATGAATGGTGTCATCGACCGAAATACCAAAGGCAACACTGAAGACTAATATGGTTGATGGTTTGATTGGAATGCCAAGAAATCCCATCATTCCAGCAGTGATTAGTAATGGGAGTATGTTTGGAATCAATGATATTATAATCATTCTAAAGGAACGGAACAAATAAGCCATTAATAGTGATATCAAAAATATCGCAAATCCTAATGATGTTATTAAGTTTTTAACCAAATATTTAGTGCCTTGCATAAAGACTAATGCTTTACCTGTAAGAGTAACCTCATAGCGATCCTCTGGAAGAACTTTGGCGGCCTTCTTTTCAATATCCGCTTTAATCTCTTCCATTTTCTCTGTGCCAATATCCTTCATAAAGGTCGTTATGCGCGCAATTTGACCAGTGCTGTCCACAAAACTATTCAGCAGATTCGTATCGTTTGTCGAACTTTTAGCATAGGATAATATAAATGCTCTTTCCTGATTATTGGGGAGCTGGTAATAATTTGGATTACCATTATAATAAGCTTGTTTAGAATATTTGACCAAACTCGTTACAGAAATAGGAGCGGATAATTCTGGAACCTCTTTGATGAGAGTTTCGAGTTCATCCACTCTACGGAGTGTAGATAAATTCATCACACCATTTTTTCTTTTCGTATCAACCATGATCTCAACAGGAAGAATTCCATCAAACTCTTTTTCATAAAACTTTATATCGTCAAAAAAAGAGGCGTCTTGTGGCATATCCTCCAACAGACTTCCAGATATTCGAATTTGATAAATTCCAATGATGCTCATTATAATAGCAATAATAACAATAGTGAATACCGTAATCCTTCGATGTCGTACAGTTCCTTCCATCCATTTCACAAACTTACCAATCCAACGCTTGTTTAAGTGCTTTAGGTGTTTATACTTAGGTGGATACATAAAGCTATAAACAATGGGTATGATAAGAATAGACAATATGAAGATAGCTACTATATTTATAGAAGCTACAATTCCAAACTCTTTTAAAAGGGTACTTTCGGTTATTATAAAAGTTGCAAATCCTCCTGCTGTAGTTAGATTCGTCATCAGTGTCGCATTACCTACTTTAGAAATAACACGTTGCAAGGATTTCGCCTGATTACCGTGTTTTTGTACCTCTTGTTGATATTTATTAATTAAAAATATGCAATTCGGAATCCCAATAACGATGATCAGAGGCGGTATTAATGCAGTCAAAATGGTAATCTCATAGCCGAGTAATCCTAAAACTCCAAAGGCCCACATTACACCTATCATCACTACAATCATCGAAATGAAGGTGGCTCTGTAAGAGCGGAAAAAGAGAAAGAAAATCAGTGAGGTAACTATGAGTGTTGCACCAATGAACATACCGATTTCTCCGATAATAATATCAGCATTTAAGGATCTAATATACGGCATACCAGAGACCTTTACATCTATGCCAGTATCCGCTTCAAAATCCTTTATTAGGGGAACGAAATTATTCAACACAAAATTCTTACGAACCGCTGTATTGACAATTTCCTTGTCCATATAAATTACCGATCGGATGGTTTGGGTTTCTTTGTTGTATAAAACACTTTCATAGAAAGGTAACTTGTGGAAAATCTCATCTTTAATACTGTCGAGTTGCTGTTGCGAAGTTAATTTTCCTTGTATCAGCGGGGTTAATTCAAACTTTTGCTTCTGGGTATTCTTTTCAAGAGTTTGTAGATTATCGGTTGATAAGATGAGATCAACCTCTGGTTCTGCTTGAATCTGTTTGTTTAATTTATTCCATTTATTAAAATTTTCCAGATCGAAAATCGCACTGTCTTTTATGGCAATAACCATGACATTTCCCTCTTCTCCAAAGATACTTAGGAAATTATTGTAAGCAACATTTACTGGGTGATGGTCAGGCAATAGATTCGCCTCGGTATTGGTAAAGCGTATATTCTTCCACTGGGTTGATAAAGCAAGAGTGATCCCAAAAAGAATAAGTAATATTATAACACGAGTACGAAGTATGATTCGAGCGGTGGTTCCCCAGAACCCGCTTGTTAATTTCTTGGCCATCTAAAAATTTTTCCGTGCAAAGTTAGAAATCCCTTCGCAAGTGTGCTAAAAACCAAGCGTTAAATAATAGGTAAACTTTAAAGAAATGTTATCATCGAAATTTGGAAGATGGTATGCTCCATAACGATACATGAAATTGAGCCCAAACCCTTTGAATATTTTATTGATCTCTAATCCACTTTCAGAGTATCCCTTTTCCATGGAACTGAATTCAATGTCTAGGTGTTTATGCATTCCAGCTGTGGAGCCGATTCCAAAACGCGAAATAAGTGCGAGTTCAGGTCTAAGCCAAGAGGTGATACTGAAGCGGTTAAAGGTATGCTTTGCTTGAAGTATAGCGTACTTATCTGATAGAAATTCATTGAAGTACATGGTTTCAAAACTATTTCTTCCCGCTACGGAAAATCGATTTAAGATGGCATCACCTCCAGGTTGGTTAGGGGAGGCATTGTAGAGTTCAGTCACTGGAAGATCTCCAAAACTAATTCCTGCAACCACTTGGAATGAGGTTGTTCCTTTATTTAAAGGTCTGAGCTCATGGATGGCCCTTAGGGCGATCTTTGTGTAATTTAAGTCACTATTAATGACGTTTTTAAAGGCTTGACTGTATTGAAGAGAAAACTGTGGATAGTTTTTCTCGATTACTGTTTTACCCCAATGACTTTGAAGATATTTGTTAAAAGGATTCCACTGTATGGAGGCCGTTATAGAGCTGTTTTGATAATTGTGATATTGCTCTCCATCGTTGGCATAACTGTACTGGTATGTGGGTGTTACATCTTGATAAGACAGTTGGAACCTTGAATTTAACTTGGGATTAAAATCATGGGTTAAATACGCACTTACATCTTTAATTTTGTGAAAATAGGTCAAGTTAAATAACCGCGGTTCAAACAAATAGAACGCCCTTCCATCGGTGAGGAAGGTAAGGCTTCCGCTTTCTTCCAAATCATTTTTATGCATGATTCCTATTCTAGTGTCATCATAGCGATCCAGACGCCTTTCTATTCCAAAGCCATATTTAAAATCTTTGTCTTTTGTCCCGTAAGCTCCATAGGCATGTATAGTGTATTTGGGAGAAAAGTTACTGTTGGTCACTGCGCTCATACCAAGTCTAAATCCTTCATATCTATTGAATTTAAGCAATGACTTATAATCAAAATCAATATAAGGCGTGGTGATGTATCCCACCATGAACTTTCTTATAAAAGACAGTTTGTTTTCATAGTTTCTAGCGCTTGTTAAACTATCCACCGCTTTATAGGTTTCTAATTCTTTATCTGTGATCTCTTGAGTCCTATATTCTTCCCAAAATGTTGAATCTCTTTCACTGGCCACCTTTAAAAGCTCGATAGCTGTACCTTTTCTCTCTATTGTAACGGGTTTATTTAAAGTGATGTCGAAATTAGAAGTCTGAGCGACAAGGTAAATATGGTCTTTGATATCGTCTTCATTAGTGCTCACAATAGAAGAATCAATCATTTGTTCGCTTGTAGCCACGCGTAGCTTCCCAAATAAGGTCACTGTTTTATTTGAAGTTCCTTTGTCCACTTGTATTTTATTAGCGCTAGGAAACCATAATTTATGGTCGGGGAAATACTGGTATTCTTGAATAGCTTGAACTTCGATAGATGCATCTAACTTAGATTCATTTCTTTGAATGGCATAGCTTTGAGCATCAATATAAAGTATACCAGGAATACCTACATCTTGCTTGTTTTTCTTAGGAGTATAGCGAATAATATAATTTTTTCGTCCCTGGATCTCAGAGGTACCTTCCAAATCAAACCAGTAGGTTTGTTTTCCTTTGTTGCCTAAAGGGCTAAAGAAGTCAGTCCCAAATACCTTTACACGGGTATTGTAGAGTGAAAAGGACTGCATTTCAATTGCGAGCACTTCATAAATGGGCTTTTTGAAACCAGCCATATGAATTCCTAAGATGGTTTCTCTTTTTTCTTTTTCTTTAGAATAAGCAAAATTGGATACCTTCTCTAGTATATATAGATGAGACTTCTCTAGTTGCTTTTTAATAAGGTAATTGGTAGAATCAATCTTTTTGAATTTCAGGCCCTTTCTTTTGCGCTTAAAAATGGAATCTACGGTGCCGTTTATGGCCTCGTGATCAGCGCTGACAATTGCTTTAGTGTAACTGTTGTAGCTGTAAGTGTTTAAAATAGCATCAGGATCATTCTTCGGCTTGTTCTCTATGACCTTTACAATAATAGCATTGGCTAGACTATCTGTGCTTGTATTTTGCAAATCATTTTCACCAAAAGAGGATTTAGGGTTGTTTTGTGCCATACAACCCAAGATGCCTATCACATAAAAAATAAATAGAGATATATCTTTCATTTGGAGAAAAATTGCCTTTAATCCTTTGGGGTTGTAATGTTACGAAAAAAGAAAGCGACTTGTAAAAGTCGCCTGTAGTTTTAAGAAAGTTTAACGCTCATGAGCATTAAACAGTCATAATTTCTTTTTCTTTAACCACGAGTGCTTCATCAGTTTTTTTGATGTATGCATCGGTTAGTTTCTGAACATCAACTTCAGCTTTTGCTTTTAGATCCTCTGAAGGATCTAATTTTTTAATGTCCTTATTGGCATCCTGTCGAGCGTTACGAATAGAGACCTTGGCATCTTCTGCTTCCGCTTTGGCTTGTTTTACAAGGTCCTTACGACGTTCCTCAGTAAGTGGAGGAACATTAATAATTACCATCTCACCATTGTTCATTGGATTGAATCCGAGATTTGCGATCATGATCCCTCTTTCGATTTCTTGAAGCATGGCCTTTTCCCATGGCTGAATCGAAATAGTTCTACCGTCAGGGGTGTTGATATTAGCTACCTGAGGCAAAGGAGTAGGCGATCCGTAATAATCGACCATCACACTTGAAACCATTGCAGGGCTTGCTTTACCTGCTCTAATATTACCAAATTCTTTTTCTAGATGTACTAATGAATCTTCCATTGATTCTTTTGCTGCGTCTAAAATAAAATTGATCTCTTCGTCCATAACTATTGGATTTTAAAATAGTTGAAAATTTCTAATTTCGTATTTAGGATAGGTTAACTTTAGTTCCTATTTTTTCTCCAGAGACTAGTTTTAACAAGTTTCCGGGTTTGTTCATATCAAATACTACAATAGGCAATTCATTTTCATGACTCAGGGTAAAGGCAGTAGTATCCATAACCTTTAAGCCCTTTTGTAGAACATCTTTAAAGGTAATGTCATCAAATTTTGTCGCATCCTTATCTTTCTCTGGATCTGCTGTGTAAATACCGTCTACTCTTGTCCCTTTTAATATAACATCTGCATTAATTTCAATGGCACGTAGAGCAGCTGCTGAATCAGTTGTAAAATATGGGTTCCCTGTTCCACCACCGAAGATGACAACTCTTCCTTTTTCTAAGTGGCGCAATGCGCGTCTACGAATAAAAGGCTCCGCTACTTCATTGATCATAACGGCAGATTGTAATCTGGTTTGTATACCTTCATCTTCAAGAGCGGACTGCAATGCAAGACCGTTGATTACAGTAGCGAGCATTCCCATATGATCACCTTGTACTCTGTCCATTCCGTTACTCGCACCAGCAAGACCTCTAAAGATATTTCCTCCACCAATTACAACGGCTACCTGAACACCCTGGTCAACTACAGACTTTATTTCCTCTGCGTAGACCTTAAGTCTCTTTGGGTCGATTCCGTATTGTCGTTCACCCATTAGGGCTTCACCGCTTAATTTAAGAAGGATTCTTTTGTATTGCATGTTCGTTTGTTGAAGGATATTAAATATTTGTTTTCGAAGCAAAAATAATCAAAATAATTAAGTACTGTGTCTATAATTTAATCTCACAAAAAAACCGCTCTTAAATCAAGTTTAAAAGCGGTTGAGTAATATGGTTGTCAAAGACTGTTTTATCCTAATGCAACTCTTTCAAATGCAGTTACTGTCAACTCTCCATTAACAGATTTTACATAAGCAGATACACTTTGTTTGTTGTCTTTGATAAAATCTTGGTTTACCAAGGTGTTGTCCTTGAAGAAACGTTTAAGTTTACCTTTAGCGATATTTTCTAACATAGCTTCTGGTTTACCTTCTTGTCTTAAGGTATCTTTGGCGATTTCGATTTCTTTATCAATCACTTCTTGATCAACACCGCTTTCATCAAGGGCTACTGGGTTCATAGCGGCTGCTTGCATAGCGACATCTTTAGCGGCTTCTGCAGCGCCTTCTACATTAGCAGAAAGACCAGCAAGAGTAGCAATTTTGTTACCAGCGTGGATATAAGAACCTACAAATGGAGCTTGAAGAGTTCTGAAATCACCGATTTCAATTTTCTCTCCGATAACACCAGTTTGTTCGATTAATTTTTCAGAAACTTTGATTCCGTTGTAATCAGCATCAAGAAGCGCTTCTTTTGAATCCAAGTTTAAAGCCAATTCTGCAAAGTCAGTTGCCATTTTAACGAAAGTTTCGTTTTTAGCAACAAAATCAGTCTCACAGTTTAATGAAACGATCACTCCTTTAGTTGCGTCTTGGTTTACTTTAGCGATAACTGCACCTTCTGCAGAATCTCTATCAGCTCTCTTCGCAGCAACTTTTTGACCCTTTTTACGTAGAATCTCTACTGCTTTATCAAAATCACCTTCAGCTTCAACTAGTGCATTTTTACAATCCATCATACCTGCACCGGTAGCTTTTCTTAATTTATTTACTTCTGCGGCTGTGATTTTTGCCATGTTGTTTTCTGTTTTAATCCGTAAAGTCGTTATCCTATTTTCTTCGGGGTAAAGCAAAGAAAATAAATGGATAACGACTTTAAGAAATTATTATTTATTCGTTTTCTTCAGTTTCTAAAGCTTTGGCTTTTTTCTCTTTAGCCTCTTTTTCAACCTTTTTCTCATTGTCTTCATCTGCTTGTTTCTCAGCTTTATCTGCTTTTCTTTCAGATAAACCTTCAGCGATAGCGCTAGTTACATGCGTAAGAACTTTTTCAATGGATTTTGAAGCATCGTCATTGGATGGAATTACGTATTCAACCTCTCTTGGGTCAGAATTTGTATCCACCATTGCAAATATTGGAATGTTTAATTTTTGTGCTTCTCTAACCGCGATGTGTTCGCGCATTGTATCTACAATAAACAAAGCCCCTGGTAGACGGGTCATGTCAGAAATCGAACCTAAGTTCTTTTCTAATTTAGCTCTTAAACGATCAACTTGTAGCTTTTCCTTTTTAGAAAGCGTATCAAAAGTACCGTCTTTTTTCATTCTGTCGATAGCAGTCATTTTCTTAACAGCTTTACGGATAGTGACAAAGTTTGTCAACATACCACCAGGCCATCTTTCAGTAATGTAAGGCATGTTTACAGCCCCTGCTTTGTCAGCAACGATATCTTTTGCTTGTTTTTTGGTAGCTACAAATAAAATTTTTCTACCTGACGCTGCGATTTTCTTAAGGGCTTCATTAGCCTCCTCAATTTTAGCAGCAGTTTTGTATAAATTGATAACGTGGATTCCGTTACGCTCCATGTAGATGTAAGGAGCCATGTTTGGATTCCATTTTCTAGTAAGGTGACCGAAGTGTACACCTGCTTCTAGTAAATCTTTAACTTCTATGTTATTTGCCATTTTTGTAATAGTTTACGTTCCGTTGCCCATACTGTGGGTGTTGTTTATTTAGCAATGTTAAAGTGGTCACGACTAATCGATCGCCTTTACCATTTGGATGCTAAACCAATCTTCTACTCCTGAAGGAATCGAAGCAACGACATGTTTTAAATTCAATAATAAATAAGCAATGCAATAATGCACTATAAATATTCGATCGATTAACGTTTTGAGAATTGGAATTTCTTACGTGCTTTCTTCTGACCGAATTTCTTACGCTCTACCATTCTTGGATCTCTTGTTAATAATCCTTCTGGTTTAAGCGTTAATCTGTTCTCTGCATCTACCTCGCAAAGTGCTCTTGAAATCGCAAGACGAATTGCCTCAGCTTGTCCAGTAACACCACCACCGTAAACATTTACTTTGATATCAAAGTTTTCAACATTTTCAGTCAATGAAAGAGGTTGTTGAACTTTGTACTGTAAAGTTGGTGTTGGGAAGTATTGCGTAAATTCTTTTTTGTTGATAGTGATATCTCCTTTTCCTTCAGAAACGTACACTCTTGCAACAGCGGTTTTTCTTCTACCGATTTTGTGAATTACTTCCATTATTTAAGATCGTTTAAGTTAATTGCAGTTGGCTTTTGAGCTTCTTGATTGTGCTCAGTTCCAGCATACACTTTTAGGTTACGGAATAAATCTGCACCTAATTTGGTCTTAGGCAGCATTCCTTTAATCGATTTTTCTAATAAACGCGTAGGATCTTTTTTGAATAGATCAGTCGCATTTATTTTTCTTTGACCACCTGGGTATCCAGTGTGTCGGATGTATTCTTTTGCATCCCATTTTTTACCGCTAAGGTTGATTTTATCTGCGTTGATGATAACAACGTTATCTCCACAGTCAACATGCGGTGTGTAATTAGGTTTGTACTTACCTCTAAGTAGTTTGGCTACTTTAGAAGAAAGGCGACCTAGTGTCTGACCTTCAGCGTCCACTAAAACCCACTGTTTATTTACAGTCGATTTGTTAGCTGAAATTGTTTTGTAGCTTAATGTATCCACACTAACTTTTTTAAAAAATTAAACATTCCATTCCCAATCCCAAACGTAAAGTCGGGATAATGGGGTGCAAAAGTACAATTATTTCTATTATTTACAAACAGGGGGTGTGAATAATTTATTGCTACAAATAGATTGGTTCCTAGCGCTTTACAATTAATGTGCTTCAAGCCAGTTTTCACCAACTCCAATTTCAACATCAAGTGGCACTTTGAGCTGGAAGGCATTTTCCATTTCTGTCTTTATAAGTTGAGTAACCTCATTAATTTCTTCTTTATGTGCATCAAATACCAATTCATCGTGGACTTGAAGTAACATTTTTGTTTTGTAGTTGCCTGCTTTTAGCTTTTCTTGGATACGAATCATTGCTATTTTAATGATATCCGCGGCGCTTCCCTGAATAGGTGCATTTACAGCGTTTCTCTCAGCGGCTCCTCTAACTACTTGATTTCGTGAATTAATATCCTTTAAGTAGCGTCTTCTACCTAATATGGTTTCAACATAGCCGTTATCCTGAGCAAAGTGAACTTGTTTGCTCATATAGGCCTTTAGTTTGGGATAGGTCTCGTAATAGGTGTCGATTAATTCTTTGGCTTCACTACGATTTAGATTGGTTTGATTGCTCAGCCCAAATGCCGAGACTCCATATATAATACCAAAGTTGACCGTCTTTGCGTTGCTACGCTGTTCGCGAGTAACCTTGTCTAAATCCACTTTAAAGACCTTGGCCGCGGTAGAGGCGTGAATATCTTCTCCGTTTTTAAAAGCGTTGATCATGGTATCCTCATCGCTTAAGGCGGCAATAATTCTCAGTTCTATTTGCGAATAATCAGCTGCAAGTAAAAGGTACTCTTCACTTCGAGGCACAAATGCCTTTCGAACCTGTCGCCCTCGTTCGGTACGAATAGGGATGTTCTGTAAATTTGGATTGTTAGAGCTCAGTCGCCCTGTTGCTGCGACTGCTTGACTATAGACCGTATGAACACGACCTGTTTTCGGGTTAACCACCGTGGGTAGCGCCTCTATATAAGTACTCTTTAATTTGTTTAATTGTCTCCATTGCAAGATATCCGATACAATTTTATTCTCTTTAGCTAGATAAGAAAGGACATCTTCAGCAGTGGAGTACTGCCCAGTTTTAGTCTTTTTAGGTTTATCAGCAAGTTTTAGCTTGTCAAATAATATCGGTCCTAACTGTTTAGGTGAGGCAATATTGAATTCTTCACCAGCTTGACTATAAATATCCTGTTCTAATTGTAATAAATCGTTGTTGAGATCCTTTGTAAGAGAATTTAAAAAAGCTGTATCAAGACCAATACCTTCAATTTCCATAGCGGATAACACTTTCACTAAAGGTGATTCTATTTCAGAAAAAACTCTTCCGGTATTGTTTTGCTTTAATTGCGTCTCAAAAATAGCTGCTAATTGTAAGGTGATATCTGCATCCTCTACGGCATATTTAGTTTGCAATTCGGGCGGGGTGGAGCGCATGGTTCCTTGGTTTTTACCTTTTTTTCCAATGAGGTCTTCTATCGGAATTGGTTTGTAGTTGAGATAGGTTTCTGCTAAAATATCCAATTGATGCCTCATATCTGGATTGATTAGATAATGCGCAATCATGGTGTCGAAAATAGGGCCCTCTACTTTTATATCGTAATTGGAAAGCACCTTTATATCGTATTTTAAATTCTGACCGACCTTTGTGATGTTTGGATTTTCAAAAAAGGCCTTAAAGGGTTCTAACAGTTGTTTTGTTTGCTGTTGATCCTCAGGGAAACTCATGTAATATCCGCTTCCTGTTTCCCAAGAAAATGCACAACCTACCAATTGAGCCTCAAGTGACTTTAGACTCGTGGTTTCGGTGTCAAAACATACCCGCTTTTGTTTGAGTAGCATTTCAAGTAAAAGTTTTCGAGACATATCACTATCCACATGCTGATATAAATGAGTAGTTTGGTCGATGGTTTTAAACCCAGATTCCATACTGCCCCCTGAAGCCTGACTACTTACCGGGTCACTAAAGAGATCTAATTGTTGATCTACTGCCTTTGAGACTGTAGTGGCTTTAGTTGGAGATGGATCATTTGGAGCAGTGGTTTGAGGGCTAAAAGTCTTCATCAGATTATCTGCAAGCCTTCTAAATTCCAGCTCTTGAAATATTTCTTGCACCTTTGGAAGATCAGGGGTGTTTAATTCAAAATCCTTTTCGTTAAACTCCACAGGAACATCTAACATTATTCGGGCTAAATCCTTAGATAATAAACCGAGCTCAGCATTGGCTTCCACCTTTTCTTTCATCTTGCCTTTAAGTTGGCTGGTATTGGCTAGAAGATTCTCCATGCTGCCAAATTCTTTCAGGAACTTTTTAGCTGTTTTTTCTCCCACACCAGGAAGACCAGGAATGTTATCAACGGCATCCCCCATCATTCCTAAGAAATCAATCACCTGTTCAGGCCTTTCAACTTCAAACTTTTTTTGAACCTCGGGTATTCCCCAAATTTCAATACCGTTACCCATTCGCGCTGGTCGGTACATAAAAATATTTTCTGAGACCAATTGTGCGAAATCCTTATCTGGGGTCACCATGTAGACTTGGTAATTTGCTTTTTCGGCTTGTTTGGCAAGAGTTCCAATGATATCATCAGCTTCATAACCAGGTTTTACTATACAAGGGATATGCATGGCCTGAAGTATCTGCTGTATAATTGGTACTGCAATTTTAATAGCCTCAGGGGTTTCATCCCGATTGGCTTTATAGGATTCAAACATCTCTAAACGATCTTTACTTCCGTCCTTGTCGAAGGCTACTGCAAGATGGTGGGGTTGTTCTCGCTTAATTACATCCAATAAAGAATTCATAAACCCTAAGACGGCCGAGGTATCCATGCCTTTAGAATTGATTCTAGGGTTTTTAATAAAAGCGTAATAACCTCTAAATATTAAGGCATAAGCATCTAAAAGGAATAATTTCTTCTTCTCGGACATGTTCGTCGATGTTTTAAATTGCAATGGGTAAAGTTAAAAAAGTTCTAGGATTGATCGCTCTTGTAAACAAATCAATTTTTACTCTTATCCGAAAAACCTTGATGTATGATGAATTATGATTTCACATAACTATCAGATGGATTGTTACTCTGTCCATTTATATCGTATTTGCTATAGCTAAAACCAGGATGGATACAATACGAAGCTGTTTCTCCTTGTTTGTTGATGGCTAAAAATCCCACTTGAAAATCTTTGTAATTTTTGTTCTTGGATACAATTCTTTGAACTGCTTCTTTACAAGCTTCCAAAGGTGATTTACCTTGTCGCATCAATTCTACAATTAAAAAAGAGCCTACTGTTTTTATGACTTCTTCGCCTACTCCTGTAGCGGTGGCTCCTCCAACTTCATTGTCAATAAATAGTCCAGAACCAATAATGGGTGAATCGCCCACTCGGCCACCTACCTTATAGGCCATTCCGCTTGTGGTACAGGCCCCTGAAATATCTCCGTGCTTATCTATGGCTAACATTCCGATAGTATCGTGATTTTCAATATTGATGATTGTTTCGTATTTGGATTCTTTTTTCCATTGTAACCATTCTTTTTTAGATTTTTCTGTCAGTAGATTTTCTTTGCTAAAGCCCTGCTGGTAAGCAAATTTTTCTGCGCCTTTACCCGCCAACATTACATGTGGAGTTTGTTCCATTACTTTGCGGGCTACAGAGATGGCGTGGGTGATATTTTGAAGGTACACCACCGAACCACAATTGCCCGACTTGTCCATAATGCAAGCGTCTAATGTAACATTACCATCACGATCGGGACGCCCGCCCTTACCTACGGTTTGGTTATTTACATCGGCTTCTTCAACGCGTACACCTTGTTCAACTGCATCAAGTGCGAAACCTCCAGAAGAAAGTACTTCCCATGCCTTTGAGGTAGCATTGTGAAAGTTCCATGTACAGACCACCACAGGACCTTTAGACTTAGTGGTATTTTGTGTAATAGTTTGGGGGAGTTGATGATTCCAAGCAGATAATAGCGGTATAGAAAGCAGCCCACTGGCACCTAAGCCAGTCTTTTTCAAGAATTTTCGACGTTGCATAGTGGATAGTTGTTTACTTTTACGTTTTAAATATAAGGATATGTTGATAGAAGTTTGTTCAAATTCTTTGGAATCTGCGATAAGTGCAGAAAATGGCGGTGCTAATCGTATTGAATTATGTGCAGAGCTCGAAGTGGGTGGAATTACACCAAGCCACGGTACTTTAAAACTCGTATTAGAAAAGTTATCTATTGATGTTTTTGTGTTGATTCGCCCTAGAAGCGGAAACTTCACCTATAGTGATGCGGAATTTCAGGTGATGAAGGAGGATATAAAATGGTGTAAGGAAAATGGCTGCCATGGGATTGTGTCTGGCGTTTTAAATGATGATAATTCCTTGGATGCTAAGCGCACGGGTGAATTGATTAAATTAAGCGCCCCCTTACCTTTTACCTTCCACCGTGCCTTTGATTGGGTTAAAGAACCGTACAAGGCAATAGAACAGCTTATCGATATGGGGTGCGCTCGTATCCTTTCCAGTGGACAAAAACCGACTGCTTTAATGGGAATAAAGAATCTTAGTCAGCTCAATACACAATTTGGAAATCGTATAAAGTTAATGCCAGGAGGTGGCGTTAATGAGGATAATATCTTAAAATTTAAGGAGGCGGGTTTTTCTGAAATCCACTTTTCTGCAAGCCAGGGAGTATTAGGATTAAAATCCGACATTCCTTTAGCCTTTAACGCTGGATTATATGATGAGCGTTATGTTCGTCGAACTAGTACGACTAAAGTTTCTGAACTTGTTTGTTTAGTTAAAAAATATTAAAAATGCCTTTATTCCACAGCAGATGAGGTACTTTTGAAAAAAATTGAACTATGTCACGATTTATGATCGTTTTAGGAGTGCTTTATATTATCGGTGCTATATACGGATTTCAGGCATTCCGCACCTTGGTAAGAAGCCCATATTTACAAATTATTTACGGCCTTGCTTTTGTAGGAGTACTTGTAAATCTATACCTGCAATTTAATCATTTTGACCGATCTGAAGGAATAAACTCTGGGATGGGGTTAGCTGTTGGGCTCTTTTTAGCTTTTGCTGCCTTTGGTTTATGTAGTGGTTTCTTTATGCTTGTTGAAGATGTTGTCCGCGTTGTAAGATGGATCGTAGGTAAGTTTACTACCACCCCTGAACTAGCCTCTGGAGATTTCCCATCGCGTAGGAAGTTTGTGAGTCAAATTGCCTTGGGAATAGCCTCGGTTCCGTTTTTATCACTTTTGTATGGAATGTATAAAGGAAAATATGATTACCAAGTCCTTAGCTATACCTTAGAATTTGAAGATCTTCCAGATGCCTTTGAAGGTTATCGATTGACACAGATCTCCGATATACACAGTGGAAGTTTAGACAACAAAAAAAAGATTGAATATGTAGTTGACCTAATTAATCAACAAGAATCGGATGTTGTACTTTTTACTGGCGATTTGGTTAATAACGTCGCTTCAGAGATGCATCCATGGAAAGAGACTTTTGGAAAATTAAAAGCTAAAGATGGAACTTTTTCGGTTTTAGGAAACCACGATTATGGAGATTATGCCGATTGGTCCTCTGATGCAGATAAGGATGCAAACCTGGAAGAATTAAAGCAGATCCAGAGAGATATGGGGTTTAATTTGCTGTTAAACGAAAATCGATTTTTGGAAAAAGACGGTCAGCGAATTGCCTTAATTGGAGTAGAAAACTGGGGAGAGGGAGGATTCAAAAAAGCAGGAGATCTAGAGAAGGCCGTTAAAGGGGTCGAAGCTTCTGATTTTAAAATATTAATGAGTCACGATCCATCACATTGGGAACATCAGGTGGTTAACCACCCGTATCATTACCACCTTACTTTAAGTGGACACACTCATGGAATGCAATTTGGAGTTGAAATTCCTGGTATAGTGAGATGGAGTCCAGTGCAATACCGTTATAAGTATTGGGCTGGAATCTACGAAAAAGCTGGACAGTATATTAATGTCAATAGAGGACTCGGGTTTATTGGTTATCCTGGACGGGTTGGAATATGGCCAGAGGTGAGTGTTATTGAGTTGAGGAAAAAGTCCAAAACCACTGTGTAATACCGCACAAAAAATGCAGTGAATCCAATAATTTGATGTGCAGTTTTACTTTTTTTTAGTACATTTGAGTTGAATAGCCGTTAAAATTCAGTATGTATGTCAAAGTTTGGAGAGTTAATTGCTGGTAAGGTTCCGGTACTTTTAGACTTTTATGCCGATTGGAACGAGTCATCCACATCAATGCATCCTGTTCTTAGGGATGTAGCAGCTTCCTTAGGTGATAAGGCTAGGGTTGTAAAGATCGACATTGATAAAAACCAGGAGCTTGCTGATGCTCTGCGCGTAAAAGGTTCACCTACACTTATGATTTATAAAAACGGTGAGATGGTTTGGCGCCAAACTGGAGAGCAGGATGCTGACACGCTTATCGGATTACTTCAAGAATATCTAAAATAGCCAACTATTACAAGGGCGAACACTTATAGCCATTTTCATCCAAATAATTTAACACCTTAGGAAGAGCTTCTTTTAATATAGGATAGGATTTGACACTATCATGAAACACTACAATACTTCCGGGTTTGATATTTTTTATTACATTTTTTGTGCATTGATCAGGAGTGTTTCTTAAATCAAAATCAGCACTCAGTATATCCCACATAATAATAGTATACCCTTGTTTTACAAGCTCTTTGGTAGCCCTGGATGATATACGGCCATAGGGAGGTCTAAACAATTTATTAGACTTTATGGAAAGTTTTTTAAAAGCGTTCTCTGTTAATGTAATATTTTGAAGATAGGACTCTAAGGAATGTTTATAGCAATGGTAATGATTGTAAGTGTGGTTTCCAATAGTGTGACCGAAGGATTTTAATCGATCCATAATCTGGGGATACTCATGGACATTCTTACCAATACAGAAAAAACTAGCCTTTGCTTGATGCTTTTCTAATTGATCTAAAACATAGTCAGTGACCTGTGGTGTTGGCCCATCATCAAAGGTTAGAAATACTTCTTTTTCAGGTGTTTTAACATCCCAAGTTTTTCTTTTGAAAAACCATTTTAAAGGTTTTGGGGTTTTGACAACATACAATTTCAATGCAACTGAATTTTGGTTGAATTAAAAGTACTCCTAAGCACGTATTTGGTGTGCTTAGGAGTAGTTTGTTTTTTATTCAAGGACTGTGTCGAGTTCAATTATTGAAGAGTCTACTGGTATTTCAGGCGCTGCATCTCTGATGGGTTGTTGATTTTGTAGCTCCTGTTCTGTTGGTTCAGGCTGAGGAGATCCACCATAGAGATTGCTGAAACGATCTAAATATTCATTAAATGTCTGTGTTTCTGGCATTCCGAAATCTTGAGTATCGTATCGAACAACAATGTCTAAGAGACTTCTGTAACGCTGTACATCAGATACAATTTCTGAGGCGTACTGATACTGCTCCTCTACTGGTAAATGACTATAGTAATTAAGGCTTTCTTGGTATTTTTTAACAACATTTTGGTAAAGCTCTCTAGCTTTGTCACTTTCACCGACTTGGTAGTATCCTTGGACATATGGTTCTAAGAATACATAATACCCAAAATATCCGAAAGGCATTTTTTCCATGGCCAGATCTAAAACTTCCTTCGCGCGTTCTTTGTCACCTTGATTAAGAAGTTCTTCTGTTAATCTTGCCAAGTTTCCTCGATATGAGATACTGTTTTTTCTAGTTTCAGGATCGTGATAAATATCAGGTGATTGTGAATTACCCCAATGCCAGTCCTTAACAATATTATACATTAAATCTGGATCTAATCGTCCCATTTGGTACGGGTTATTTGGATCCACAGCTGTTTTAATCGGTACTAGTTTATAAACAAGACCATCTAATTGTAGGTAATCTTTCATCCACATATATTCCGCAGCATCGAAGCTACCTCCCGTAAAATAAATTGGACGTTCCCAGTTATTGTTTGCTAGTAAATCTAGCATTAACAATCTGTTCTTTGTAAGGGCAGTCTTTGGTAGATCAATGTCGATATAGTCAACAATTAGCGAAGAATCTTTTTCTTTTACCAATCCAGAATCCAAGACTGCCTGCTTATTTACAGGAACCCTAATCTTATTGGTAGGGTAGAATACCAAGTTGAGATAACTTTCAGGATATTGGCTTAGATCTCCACCCTGTTTTTTAATCAAGGTTCTAAAGGTGTTTTCATCATTACTCACCCAATCCATGAATCGTTTAATGTCCCAACGCTCATCGGTGAGTTGCTGGAAATATATCACATCACGAATACCATAAGCGTATTTATCATGAGTGAGTTGTGACGGAATCGGTTTGCTCTCATAGGCTGCCCTTTTCATTTGATCGATGTACCAATCGGTGGCAAATAAGCTGGTATTTATGGTACGAACGTCAGTGCGATAGCCTTCTATTTCTTGAGCATACCAAAGCGAAAAGGTATCATTATCACCAATGGTGAAAAGGATAGCTCCAGCATCTTCTTGAATAGAATCCAAATAAGATTTAGCCATAGATTGAGCGGTATAACGATCCGATCGATCATGGTCATCCCAGTTTTGACTTACCATCACCACTGGAACTGCGAGCACACAAATGGCGGTAACCACAGGTGCCAATATTTTTGGTGTTAGATATTTTTTAAATTCTTCAAATAATCCGTAGACTCCTAGTCCTATCCACATAGAAAATACAAAGAAAGATCCTACTAGTGCATAATCTCTTTCCCTGGGTTCAAATGGCCTCTCATTCAAATAGACCTTCAAGGCTAATCCCATGAATAAGAAAAGCATAAATAGAATCCAAAATAGTTGTTTGTCGCTTTTAAATAAGAATAATAAACCGATGATCCCCAGAATAAGCGGCAGGAAGAAATAGGTGTTTCTAGCTTTATTTTCTAATACATCAGATGGTAAGTGATCTTGAGATCCAAGATGCCACTGATCTACAAACTTAACACCGCTTAACCAGTTACCGTGGTTGTCTAGTTTTCCTTGAATATCATCTTGTCGTCCTACGAAATTCCACATAAAATACCTCCAATACATATAGCCCATTTGATACTCAAATAGGTAACGCATGTTTTGGGCAAAACTTGGTTTTTCAATAATAAGAAAACTGCTGAATTGCTTTATAAAGTCAACGTACTGATCCTCATCAATGGTTCCATTTTCTAAATCCATTTTGAATTGAGAAACCGCATCGGTGAGTTGTTTTTCTCCTCGGTATTGTGGTTTGACTTTCATTTCCAGTGGTCCAGTGATCCTCATGTAGTTTGCGGCGTGCTCACTACTCCACATTCGCGGTAAAAATCCTAGATGATCACTATTAGGAGCTACTCGAGCATCTTTATAATGGTTGACAATGATATATTTGCCTTGCTCATAATCTCTTTCGTATTTAGGCTTGTCGTCCTTATACGGATCATCTGGATCCTGTCCAGCAAAGGCGTCAGAATACATTGGCCCATAAATCAAATGGGTTTCAGGGTATTGCTCAAGGTTGTAATAAGCTAAGAGCTGTCTGGCATCAGTAGGACTGTTTTCATTGATCACAGTCCCCGCGTTGGCTCTGATAGGAATCATCATCCAGGTTGAAAATCCGATAAGAATAAACATCACACTCAGTGCAATGGTATTTAAGAGATTGTAATTCTTTTTTCTGGTATACCTAAGGGAGAAATAAAATAGTGCAATGACTAAGATCCCTGCAATGATCGTTCCTGAGTTAAATGGCAACCCAATACTATTGACGAAAAAGACTTCCAAATAACCGAAGAATTTCATCACATTCGGTAACAGCATTTTGAAAATAAATAGCAAGATACCTACTGAAACTAAGACGGCGATTATAAAAGATTTAGCCGTGGGTTTTTCATTGTTTTTAAAATAATAGATCATTCCCAGAGAAGGAATGGTTAAAAGTGCCATAAAGTGAACCCCAAATGATAGACCTACTACTAATGAGATAAGCACCAACCATTTGTGCCCTCTTGGGTTGTGCATATCATCGGCCCACTTGAGTCCTAACCAAACCATAATTGAAGTCAGAAGCATAGCCATAGCATATACCTCCGCCTCTACAGCGTTAAACCAAAAACTATCGGAGAATGTGAAGGCTAACGCTCCAACAAATCCACTTCCTAAAATGGCGATATAATTTCCAATGCTTAATTCTCCACCTCTTTGAGCTAATTTTTTGGTGATGTTTGTGATAGACCAAAACATAAATAAAATTGCGAAAGCACTTGAAAATACTGACATGTGATTTACAGTAACGGCTACCGCTTCTGCCTCAGTAGAGAACATTGCAAAGAATGCACCCATCATTTGGAAAAAAGGAGCTCCTGGTGGGTGACCTACTTGTAACTTAGCTGAGGTCGCTATATATTCTCCTGCATCCCAAAAACTTGAAGTTGGTTCTACCGTGAGATGGTAAGTCATTAAGGCTATGATAAAAACTATCCATCCCAGAATAGTATCCCATTTTTTAAATTGTTCTGCAGACATCTATGTTATTTTCTAAATATATAATATTATAGTATATAGCAAGCGAATTTAAGAAAATATATAAGAATGTAAATTACTTTTCAAAAATGTTAACAACCAAGAGCCTAAAGTTGACATTTCACGGGCTTTTTACCCACGAATTGTCAATTGGTTGTAGTGGTGATTAAAAAATATTTTAAAAATGTTTGTGCATATCAAACTTTGTTATAAATTTGCACCTGCTTTTACGGATGATACATTTTAAAAGCACATTTTACTGGCCTATGGTGTAATTGGTAACACAGCTGATTTTGGTTCAGTCGTTCAAGGTTCGAGTCCTTGTAGGCCAACAAAAAAGCCCTTAAAAACTACAATTTTTAAGGGTTTTTTTGTTCCTATAGGTAGCAAAGATTTGGAGGCTTTTTCCAAGAGCAATTTTTTGTTATTTATTGATTTTAGATCACCCTCAAAAATGCTGATAATAGTATGTTGTAAAGAGAGGGCGAATAATTTGATAACGAACAATTTACTTGTTGGGTAAAGTCGTATAATATTTTTTTGTATATTTGCACCGTTGAAAGTGAATAATCTATTTCAGAGGGGACGGGCAGTCCCCTCTTTTTATACTAATTATAGATGTTGAAAGACGAAGTAACAAGGCTTTTAAATGAAATTCTAGAAGAGAAACAGTCATTGTTTTTGATTGATTTTTCAGTAAGTTCCGACAATAAAATAAAAATAATTATTGACGGGGATAAAGGCGTTGCTTTAAAAGATTGTATGGATGTCAGTAGGCATGTAGAGCACAATTTGGATCGAGAAGAATTAGACTTCTCTTTGGAGGTTACCTCACCAGGTGCTACAGAACCTATTACACATCACAGACAATATCAGAAAAATATTGGTAGAAAGCTTGAAGTTACTACCAATGAGAATAAAATTGAAGGCGAACTTACAGCGGTAACCGCCAATGGATTGCAATTAGCTTGGAAGGCCAGGGAACCTAAACCGGTAGGTAAAGGAAAAGTTACTGTTAAGTACGAGAAAGAAGTCCTTTTTGAGGATATACAAGAAGCTAAAGTGATGATAAAATTTTAATTAAAGAACAGACATGGAGAATCTGGCATTGATCGAATCATTTTCTGAGTTTAAAGATGATAAGCTTATAGATCGTGTAACCCTAATGGCCATTTTAGAAGATGTATTTAGAAATGCGCTGAAAAAGAAGTTTGGATCCGATGATAATTTTGATATTATTATAAATCCAGACAAAGGAGATTTGGAGATCTGGAGAAATCGTATAGTGGTAGCTGATGACGAGGTTGAGGATGAGAATCAGGAAATATCATTATCCGAAGCAAGAAAGATTGAACCCGATTTTGAAGTGGGTGAGGATGTTTCTGAGGAAGTGAAGTTAATCGATCTGGGAAGAAGGTCTATTTTGGCTTTACGTCAGAATCTGATTTCTAAGATACACGAGCATGATAATACAACTATATACAAGCAGTTTAAAGATCTTATAGGAGAGATATATACAGCAGAGGTACATCATATCCGTCACAAGGCAGTTATTTTGCTCGATGATGAAGGAAATGAAATTATATTGCCAAAGGATAAGCAGATCCCATCTGACTTCTTTAGAAAAGGAGAAAACGTACGTGGGATTATTGAAGGAGTAGAGCTTAAAGGTAATAAACCTATGATCGTTATGTCTCGTACTGCTCCAGAATTCTTGGAAAAATTGTTCGAGCAAGAAATTCCAGAAGTATTCGATGGCTTAATTACTGTGAAAAAAGTAGTTAGGATCCCAGGCGAAAAAGCGAAGGTAGCCGTAGATTCATACGATGATCGTATTGATCCAGTTGGTGCTTGTGTTGGAATGAAAGGTTCTAGGATTCACGGTATAGTACGTGAATTAGGGAATGAAAATATCGATGTGATCAATTATACTAGTAATCCACAATTATTTATTAGTAGAGCATTGAGCCCAGCTAAAGTAAGTTTAGTAACTTTGAACGATGAAACCATGCACGCTGAGGTGCTACTGAGACCTGAAGAGGTGTCAAAGGCAATTGGTAAAGGTGGATTTAATATTCGTCTAGCGGGTCAATTAACAGGCTATGAGATAGATGTATTGCGAGAAGGTGTGGAGGAAGATGTTGAATTGACGGAATTCTCCGATGAAATCGAGCAATGGATTATTGATGAGTTTAAAAGAATAGGTCTAGACACAGCAAAGAGTGTGTTAGATAATGATATTGAAGATCTTATAAAAAGAACGGATCTTGAAGAAGAGACTATTCTTGAAATAGTTAGGATTCTAAAAGAAGAATTTGAAGACTAACTTTTGTATTAAGAATATAAAATTAGGATAACAAAAATTTATATGGCTGAAAGCGCAAAATTGAGGCTAAATAAGGTATTAAGAGAGTTAAACATTTCTTTAGACAGGGCTGTAGAGCACCTATCGTCAAAGGGTTTTGACATAGAAGCTAGACCTACAACTAAGATTACTAATGAGGTGTATAATGTTCTCTTAGACGAATTTCAAACAGATAGGAGTAAGAAGGTTGCCTCCAAAGAAGTCGGTGAGGAAAAACGTAAGGAGAAAGAGGCTATCCGTCAGGAATTGGAGAAAGAGAACGAGTTAAAACGCCAAAAGCAATTGGAGGAGGAGCAGGAAATTATCCGTGCTCGAGCTACGCTTTCTGGTCCTAAAACTGTTGGAAAAATCGAACTTAGCGGTAAGAAAAAAGATGATGCTGCAGCTGCTGATGCTTCTAAGGAAGAAAAGCCAATAGATAAAGTGGAGGAACAATCCCCAAGTTTGGAGACCAAGCCTAAAACTGAGACTAAGGCTGACCCGGTTGAAAAAGAACCTATTAAAGAGGAAAAACAAGCGGAGGAAAAAACGGCTAAAACTGAAACTAAGAAAGAGGAGAAACCCGCTGAAAAAACTCCTGAAAAGTCTACCGAACCAGTGAAGGATACTAAACCCGAAGAGGTGAAAAAGCCACAAGCGCCTAAGGCTGTTGAAACACCAAAAGCCCCCATCAAAACTAAGAAGATGATTGTTGATGATGAGGTGGTTGATTCAGAGCAAATCAAGACAAAGTATACCAAACTTTCTGGACCTAATTTTACAGGTGAAAAAATTGATTTATCTCAGTTTAATAAGCCTAAGAAGAAAAAAGAAACTAAAGAAGATCCTAATAAAAAAGGAGCCAAGTCTACGGGTTCTGCTGATGACAAAAAGAAACGTCGCAGAAGAATAAGTAAAGACAATAAAGATTCTCGTCCTGGTTCTGGTAATAATTCTGGTAACAGATTTAATAAGGATAATAACAAAAATAGACGTAAGGGTGCTGGTCAAAGAAGGCCAGTTGAAAAAGTGGAGCCTACTGAGGAAGAAGTACAAAAACAAGTACGTGAGACCTTGGAAAAACTTCAAGGGAAAGCCTCTAAGTCGAAAGGTGCAAAATATCGTAGAGAGAAGAGAGATTTTCACCGACAAAAAACAGAGCAGGAGATTGCACAACAAGAGGCAGAGAGTAAAACTCTTAGAGTAACGGAGTTTGTTACTGTTAGTGAGCTTGCTACACTTATTGATGTTCCTGTAACTAAAATTATCTCAGCTTGTATGTCATTAGGTATGATGGTGACGATGAATCAGCGTTTAGATGCTGAGACATTAACCATTATCGCTGAAGAGTTTGGATATGAAGTTGAGTTTATTACTGTTGACCTTGAGGATACAGAAGTAGAAAAAGTTGATGCTCCTGAGGATCTTGAGTCAAGAGCTCCTGTTGTAACAGTGATGGGTCACGTTGACCACGGTAAAACCTCTTTATTGGATTATATTCGAGAAGAGAATGTAATTGCTGGAGAGAGTGGTGGTATAACCCAGCACATTGGAGCATACGGAGTGACACTTAAAAATGGTCAAAAAATCACTTTCCTTGATACACCTGGTCACGAGGCCTTTACGGCGATGCGTGCTCGTGGTGCTCAAGTAACCGATATGGCGATTATTGTAATTGCAGCGGATGATGATGTGATGCCTCAAACCAAGGAGGCGATAAGCCACGCTCAAGCAGCAGGAATTCCAATTGTGTTCGCTATCAATAAGGTAGATAAACCAACTGCGAATCCAGATAAGATTAAAGAGGGTCTTGCAAATATGAATTTATTAGTTGAAGACTGGGGAGGAAAAATCCAATCTCAGGATATCTCTGCTAAGTCTGGTTTAGGTGTTCCAGAATTACTTGAAAAAGTACTTTTAGAGGCTGAATTACTTGAACTAAAAGCAAATCCTAATAAGAGTGCTGTAGGTGCTGTAGTTGAGGCCTATCTTGATAAAGGACGTGGATATGTGTCTACGGTCTTAGTACAAGGCGGTACTTTGAAAATTGGAGATTATTTGCTAGCTGGAACCCATAGTGGTAAGGTTAAAGCGATGCAGGATGAGCGAGGAAATAATATTCCTGAAGCTGGTCCTTCTACCCCAATTTCAGTGTTAGGATTGGACGGTGCACCACAAGCAGGTGATAAGTTCAATGTTTATGAGGATGAAAAAGAGGCAAAACAAATTGCAGCTAAGCGTACTCAATTACAACGTGAACAATCCGTTAGAACACAAAGACATATTACTCTTGATGAGATAGGAAGACGTATTGCTCTTGGTGAGTTTAAAGAACTGAACATTATCCTTAAGGGGGATGTTGATGGATCGGTGGAAGCATTGACTGACTCGTTCCAGAAACTCTCTACAGAGGAAATCCATATCAATATCATTCACAAAGCAGTTGGACCAATTACGGAATCCGATGTGCTTCTAGCCACCGCTTCTGACGCGATTATTATCGGGTTTAATGTTAGACCTATGGGTAATGCAAGAAGCATCGCGGATAAGGAAGAAATTGATATCAGAACATACTCTATCATCTACGATGCGATTAACGATCTTCGTGATGCTATGGAAGGAATGTTATCACCTGAATTGAAAGAAGAAATTACGGGAACTGCAGAAATTAGAGAAACCTTCAAAATTTCTAAAGTAGGTACTATTGCTGGATGTATGGTTACTGATGGTAAGATATACCGTAATTCTGGAATTCGTTTAATTCGTGATGGTGTGGTGATTTTCACGGGAGAACTAACTTCTTTGAAACGCTTTAAAGATGATGTTAAGGAAGTTTCTAAAGGGTACGACTGTGGTCTTCAAGTTAAAAATTATAACGATATTCAAATTGGAGATATTGTTGAGAGCTTTAGAGAGGTTGAGGTTAAGAAGAAACTTTAATCCTGCTCTTGGTAAGTATTTACAAGGTAAAATAAATTTAGTACACAAAATGGATGTTAGTTACCTAGCATCCATTTTGTGTTTTTACACTCATCTATTAGCCTTTTGATTTATTGTGGCAATTGTCGTATACCACACTAAAAAATGGCGGAATCTCCCCCTTAATGGTGTTTTTTTATGTTTTACTTTTGGTGTATGGTTTATCACGGTTTTAAAAACCTGTAAATCAAGTATAGTAAACACCATAGTATTAATCAAAACACGACTTTGATGAAAGTAAACATGTATTTAAATTTTGACGGAAATGCGGAAGAAGCCTTTAATTTTTATAAATCTGTATTTGGAGGTGAGTTTTCCTTTATGATGAGGTTCTCAGACGCCCCAGAAGGTGATAAGATACCCAAGGAAGAACAGAATAGACTAATGCACATTTCCTTGCCCCTGGGAGGGGATTCTGTTCTGATGGCTTCAGATATTATGCCTTCATCCGGTCATACCTTAGAGCGAGGGAATATGAATTATATATCGCTTCATACTGAAAGCCGAGAGGAAGCGGATCGTTTGTTTAATGGCCTTTCCAAAGGAGGTTCTGTGGAAATGCCCATGGAAGACCAATTTTGGGGTGATTATTTCGGGTGTTTCGTGGATAAATTCGGGATACACTGGATGGTCAATCATAACGATCAGTTCTGATCTATTTTATTTTTCATTGGTCCCCAAGTGAATTATTTATCATCTTAAGTTCCTTTTAGAATATTAAATCTAGAGGGAATTTTTTTAATTATTAGCGTAGGTCAAACGTGTTGTTTAAAAAATATCTGCAAGCTTTGGGAGAACCATAGATAATGTTTTAATTTAACCCTCTGTACGCCTTAATCTGTGCATACAAACAAAGATTAATGACATTTTGGTAATTTATAAACTGCATTCCATGTCTAGACTTTCAATAATTAGGATTCTATTAGTATTATGCATATTGGTGCCTGTACAATTAAAAGCACAACACGCCACCAAAGAGCGAAAAATTGTTAGGGTCTTGACACTTAATATACTACACGGCGCAACTACTAAAGGGGATTTTGACCTTGATGTTATTTCTGATGTTATAAACAATACGAAACCTGACTTGGTTGCCCTTCAGGAGGTGGATTATAAGACAAAACGTGCTAAAAACTTTGATTTGACCACCGAATTAGCACAGCGAACTGGAATGACTTCCTATTTTGCTAAAGCGATGGATTATGATGGCGGAGCGTATGGTGAAGGCGTATTGTCCAAATGGCCAATTTTATCGGCTAAGAATATTCCACTTCCGCACCAGCCAACTAGTGAACCTCGTGCAGCAGCTGAAATCACCATTGCCATCTCACCTGGAGATACCATTCGTTTTATTGGGACTCATCTTGATCATTTAAAAGATAATCGCGATAGAATGATGCAGGTACAGGCAATCAATCAAAAGTTAATTCCAGGTGATTACCCGTCCATTTTAGCTGGTGATCTAAACGATACCCCAGGGAGTGAGCCTATAGAAATACTTGAATCCAAATGGAGTGCGGCCTACCAAGAAACTACCCTTGAGCCTACTTTTCCCTCAGATGATCCTAAGGGAAAGATAGACTATATTATGTATACCCCTAAAAAAGCTTGGAAAGTACTTGAATCGAAAACGATATGCGATGAAATTGCTTCTGACCACTGTGGCTACTTAGTTGTTTTAGAATTACTTCCTTAAAGGGTGTAGGTACAATGAATTTAGCTGTGGAGTTTTTCCCAAGGCCCTGTAATAGCCACGGTCTCTCCGTTTTCTTGTAGGTTTACAAATAAGGTTTTGCCAGATGGTGAGAACACAGCACCGGCTAGTTCTGATTTACTGCTTTTATTAATACCGAACAACTTAATATTTCCATCTTGATCTATGATATGTAAGCGATTGGTTTCTCCATTATCCTCACAAGCCATGACATCTCCCCAAGGAGTAATAGTTAGATTATCACACATATGAAGGACCGTTTTATCTTCGGACTCAGCAAAGAGCTCCAAAGTGTTTTCTTTAAGGTTAATTTTAAACACTTGCCCGAATCTTTGAGGACCTCCATTGGTACAAGCAAAGTATATTTCATTATCACTATACCACATTCCTTCACCTCTAGCGAAACACGCAGCACCTAATTTCATTCCTCGGTATCGAAGGTCGTCTTCTTCTGGTGTTACATCATCGATGTCTATCCATTCTATGGGTAATTCTTTGTTTAGAGAGACCGTTTTTTCTTCCCAATTTCTAGTGTCCAAGGTTTTTTGATCGACAATTGCTAATATTTGTAGTCGACCCCCGGCATGTAAGTCATCTCTATCATTTGGAACAAATCTATACAATAGGCTATCGTGTCTATCCTCAGTTTGATAGATGTATCCAGTTTGAGGATCTACTGCTACAGCTTCGTGATTAAATCTCCCCATCTCCCTAATTGGCTTAGCATCCACAAGACTATCAGCATCTGCTGGAACGTCAAAAACAAAGCCATGGTCTTGCTCCACAAATTCGCCATCAGCATTACTCACATCTTCTTCACAAGTTAGCCATGAATTCCATGGGGTTACACCCCCAGCGCAATTGCGATAGGTTCCTGCTAAACTAAGAAATTGTTTTTCTACCACTTGAGTTGCCTCGTCATAAACTAGTGTCGTGGTTCCGCCAAGACCTGGTTTGGTGGATTTGCCAGCATCGTATAACTTGCTGGTATCTACTTTGTCTAGCCATTGGTTTTCATCACCAAAGGGGCTCTCTGATAAAGGAGAAAGGTTGATTTCATGATTTCTAATTAGGATTACCTTTTGATCAGTACCTTTAAATGCGCCCATTCCGTCTGGACGTCCAGGGACCCTAAGGCCATCAGTCATTGGATCTCCTTGCTTGGAAATAATTTTATAAGAAAATCCATCTGGAAGATCTAGATATCCCTCTGGGTCAGTCTTTAATGGTAGTTTTGTTGTTGCATTTGAAGTTTTGGACGATTTTAGGGTGCATCTTGATAGCGCTAAAAACCCTAAGGAAACAAGGGCAGTTTGTGTTACAAAGGTTCTTCGTTTCATAATTCGTTCGTTATTTTAGATTGCATTATAGGGATGAAATTTCTGCTGAATGTTTTTTGTATTTTACTTTACCTACCCAATAACACTTTATTCAAAAAATGATTAGATTCTCGCAAAATAAACAAAATTAACATCAACTCATGTTACATAATTGTAAAATGGGTATTAAATCCCTAAACTACAACGCAAGCAAGAAAATTAGAAAAAGAACGAATTAGAATTATAGGTTCAGGGCAAGGGTCAATGTTAGTAAAAGGATTCTGAGTCAAGAGATTAATTTCATAGCATTTTCAATCTAATGCAATGGTGGAATTTATCCTTAACCCCAAAAATTATTTGGTTATCGGTTTTGGTATTTATAAATCGAGCGTAAAACCCATTGATCGCTTTAGCCTGGATGGGATGTCAGCGACACACTACCCTTGGGAGAGGATGTATTGAC
>NZ_AMSG01000017.1 GCF_000300875.1 Galbibacter marinus
GGACTCTTCGTTCACGGCCGTCTACTCGATTAGTGGCTTTTATTCATTTTTTTAGTTTAATCAGCATATATTGGTAAATCTTATACTCTTTCCAAAGGACTTCACCAAAATTCAACCATCTATCAATAATTTGTTCATTGGAATTAAGCGCCTTTTGTGAAACATTATTTTCACTCAATTCATTCAAAAGAGACATTGACTCCTTTAGATTAATCATTTCCGTTGTAGGTTGACCATTTCTGAATTTTAAGAAGTCATAAATTGTTTGTCCGAGATTTTGTTCGTTATCAAGTCTAGTTGGTTCGTGAAAGCAGATTTCTTTGCCAGATTCTAAATAGCTATATCTGTGTTTATGCGTTGTAACCTCTGTATGAGGTGGAATAACAATATGCTCTCGAAGAATCGGAATATTTTGAAATCTGATACTCCCCGTTTGAGTTAAGATATTTTGTGTTTGTTCGAAAAAAGGGTCATGTCTATACCAATGCCAAGGTCTCCAAGATAATAAGGAAGACATATGCACTGCTAACAAATATGCTGTTCTATTGAGGAATAATGGTGCTGTGTAAAAAGCCTTTCCTTTTCCTGCTTTATCCAATTTATTTTTCAAATCAAAAAGTATATTGTGCTGGAAATCCTTGTGTTTAGGTTTCTTTGCTCTTAATTCAAAGTATAATGTTCTTGGAGAGCAGTTAGCCTTTAAGGCTTTTCTATCTTTTATGAATTGTGCGGAGCTGTAATCAGGATATGCTAAAGACCTTTTGAATTGAATATATATTGGACTAATAGAATCAATTCCCACATCAGCTCCATAGATCCTTTCTTCACTCTTGGAAAGAGGAACCATCGCAAAAGGAGCTCTAGGAAAACGAGTAATAGTCAACATACTCTGAACCATAAAACCTACAAGGTCTTCTGTGAAGTCTGGAATTATTTGGTTGGATTTACTCATTTTGTTTTAATTGCCACTAACGTATTTGTATAAGAATAGTGCAGTTTTGAGTCAGAGGATTTTCCGTAGGAAAATCAGAGTGACCAAATACGCGCTAACTTTTGGTTTTGTACTAAACTACGCATTATTTTTTACGGTGTTGGCAATAGTTTTTAATTCAGATTATAAATTTCTTTAGCATATCTATTTAATGCTGATTTAATTTCGTCTTTAAATTTCGTGTTATTAGCAAGAAACAATATTGAATTTGATGAAACCATATTTAAAAACAGAAAATCATTTTTAATATTTACAATGTTATAATGTTCAGTAACATTATCTTTTGTGATTAAAATACTATTGTTGTCTATAATTAATTCATATTCTGCGCGTTTAACAATTCCGTTTGTTGTAATTAGTAGTTCATTGTTGTTTCTAAAAGTGAAAAGGATGTTATCATTCGGCTCATTAGTAATTATCCAGCTGCATCCTGTTAAGTAAGATTTACTAATTTTCTTTTCTATTGATTTTTTAGTTTTATTAAAAGTTGTGTTCACTAATGCTGAAGTATTTTCAGTTGATTTATTGAAATTCCGTGTGAAATTGTTGATTTTTTCTTGAGATTTTTGCTTTCCAACTGCTATGTTCCAAATAGCAAAAATTATAGCTCCGAGTATGATTACGAGTATGATTAATATTATTATGTATTCCATTTTATTTAGATTCTGGTTAGTTTTCTCAAATTATCGCCAACGGCAGTCTGTCTCAAAACTACCGATTATATTTTAAAAATAGTTGGATTTGGTGTATAAAACAAATTAATTTGATATTGGTTTGTTCTATGGTTAAGGAAGCTTAGAAAGCTTGATTTCAAGTTTAACAAGGTAAAAAAGTAACTTTTAGAAAACAGAAACTAGAAAAAGGAACGCTAAAAGGTAATTACTTTACCAAGCGTAGAGATTGTAAGGGCTGCCCAATAAAACAGCAATGTATTGGCAAGAGTCATGAAAATCGGATCAATATTACCGCTTACCGGAAAGAATATGAACGTAATATAGCTCGGGTAAACAGTCCACAGGGACGTTATATGAAAGCCAAGCGACAAAGCACCGTAGAGCCCGTTTTTGGAACACTTACCCAGTTTATGGGTCTTAGAAAAATCAATACCATAGGCATCAAACAGGCGAATAAGTGTATGCAGCTCGCTGCCATAGCTTACAATTTGAAGAAGTATCTGAAATTCATTGAAAACCAAACTCTTTAATTCTTACTGATGAAGATTATAATAATTATGAGGGTAGAAATGCTTATTTAGCTGCTAAATTGCTTACAATTTTCATCGAAAATCCAATTATTTTTATTGGATATAGTTTAGATGATAAGAATATTCAATCAATTCTTAAATCCATTATTAAGTGTTTAACTAAAGAGAAAATTGAAAAATTAAAAGATAGGTTAATATTTTGTCAATGGACTCCAAATTCCATTGAAACAGAAATGTCTGATAGTACTTTACTAATATCGGATACAATAATACCTATCAAATTAATAACTACGAATGATTTTATTGATGTTTATACCGTTTTGGCTAATAATAAGAGAAAACTTCCCATTAAAATTTTAAGGCAGATGAAAGGTATGGTATATGATTTTGTGAAATCAAATAATTCAAAGTCTAAAATTTATGTAACAGACAATCTTGAAAATATTGAAAACATTCATAATGCAGAGTTTGTTTATGGTGTAGGACTAAAAGATAGGTTTGCAGAAGTCGGCATAAAAGGAATTGAACTTAAGGATGTTCTTTTAGATTCGATTAAATCTAGGGAATGGGATGCTATAAAAATATCAGAATTATGTTTACCTTTTTTAAATGGAAAATATATTCCTTATTTTAAGCATTTGAGAGCTGCTGGCTATTTAAATGATAATAATAATATTGATGAAGATAACGAAACAACTGAGTTTTCTCCAGAATTTATAAAAAAAGTGAATGATGTCAAAACAGAAAGTTTCTACCCATCTGCTAGCTATGTTAGAAAAAAAGAAGAAATTAATAAGAGTTATAAATCTTTACATGACTTGATATCAACAAATAATCAAATACATATTTTAATGTACACTCCGTTTAGCAAAGCAAGTCGCCCGGGAGAATACGTGGCATTTTTCACCATACAAATACCTACCATGGAAGGTCCTGGAATTGTATTTCTAGGTTGTGACGCCTATAGCGAGTTTGGTTTTCATACTGGTGTTGAAGAAGATGAATCCCCTGCAAATATTTTAAAGCATATTTACTTGTTAACTGAGGATGAAAAATTTGTTATCCACAGAGATAAAGGATTTACTTTAGTTCTAGATCGCTATGAGGAATTATCAGAAAGAATAGAAGGCATCATTAAACCTGTTAATGGTCGATTATTGTTTAATAAAAAGTTTCACGACAAAATTACGAAGCCCATGCGAGAGGGATTTCTGAAACACTGAAACTATGAGATTCATCAGAAGGAAATAACACTTCAAACAATTAGGTTATATCCCTTTAAAAATAGACTGCACTTCCCGGTGGGTTTTCTGAAAATGCATGGCCAAGTCTGCATCAGAAACCTGATGTTCCTGTTTAGGCTTATCTTTTAAAATGGGCTGTAACTGAAAACATACCTTTTTATCCTTTCCATCAGCAAAGGCGATAAATTCCCCTTGTTTTAGTTTAAAGAATATTTCGGCTCTACGTTTAGAAACCTCGCGTTCCCCTTTGGTAATACGGCTTTCAAAACTCATACCACTACTTTTGCTAATACTTCTAGTGGGCGTTTTAATCATTTCAAAAAAACGTTCATAATATTTAGCGGTATCTGGATCATTCACCTTTCCAAAAAACTGATACGACAAATTGCTTAAAATAGCCTTGCTCGCCTTATCCCCATATAGCAGATCGTTCTGCACTTTATCCTGCATCACATAGACGGTACAAATATCATAACTGCGGAGTGTTGCCGGAACACGGTGCATATTGGGCAATTTTAAAGTTGGAGCCTCTTCCATAAGTAAAAACGAGGAGGCTTTACCCCGTAGGCTCATTTGCTTGATGATAGTATGCATCACCATGGCAATGACAGGCGAATAGGTCGAATCATATTTAGGGTTGTTCACCAAGGCAATTACCGCAGGGTTTTCGGGGTTATTGATATCCAAAGACACTTCATCTTTAGACAATACGTAAAACAATTTTTTGGAACTGATTTTTTTAAAAGCATTCGCCAAGGTACTTTTGACTCCAGCAGTTTGTTTTTCAGATTCAATCCCGTTAATAAAAGCACTCGCCATACTTCGGGAGGTCAGATCGGACTTTAAAAATGCCACTAATTTTTTGGTATTCAAGGTCTGAAACAAGGCAATAATATGGGGCAGGGTACAGAAATCAGGGTAGGCCGTTTTCATTTTCCATATCATACCACTGAGTAGGCCTTCCACAGCATCAGAGAAAAATTTATTACTACCGCTATTTTCCGATAGGTTCTGTTCCAATAAGTTTTCCATGAGGACTCGCGACAACTCATTAACACTTTCCTCGTTGGGCAAATACTGTGGCGCGATAGGATTTAGCCGAAAATGAATCTCATCAAAGGCGATGGTATAAAAAGGCATTTCAACAGCTTTGAACAATGGAAAGGCCATTTCAGTGAGTTCGAAATCCTTATAATCATGGATGACCCCACAAAAACCATTTTGACTAAAATGTTGCAAAAAATTATAGACCACGCTTTCAGTTTTACCACTACCTGCCGAACCAATGATAGATGCGCCCCTTCTTATATTATCAATTTTAAAGTTGCCGTTTTTTAGTTTGAAGCGCACCTTGTATTTCTTATGAATTTGTTCCTTTTTTTCACCATAAAAAAGTCCATACAAAACAGCCCCCACAAATAATATTGGAGAAACAATATACAGGATGATATGTTCAAGCTGCCAATTCATATGCCAATAGATCCAGATTCAATAGCCTTACCAATGCCTTTTTTCAGGGTGTTAATGGCTTTCATAGTGAGTTGGAGTTTATTGGTAGGGATACTGAGTAATGATGTATTCACGCCTGTTTTTTGCAGCAGTTTAAAAGCCATTGCCCTTTCGTTTGTAGGTAGTTTGGTAATCATGGAAAAATACTGCTTGGGGTCTTTTAAAAAGGTTTTACGGGCGGTGTAAGATTCCACATAATTGCGTTTGTAATTGAATAGGGTATCAAAGGTTTTTTCGGCATTCTTATAAAAAGCATCCCGATCGAATCCGCGCTTTACAGTTTTGCCATTCATTTCTACTTCAGAAGCTTTGTATTTGCTTCCCGGAGACAAGCTATAACGATTTGATGCATCTTTGCGACTGACAATAATATGAATATGGCTTTGAGGTCCGGGCTTAGGCATATCTCTAACAATACGTTTACCATGCAATTGATATGGTGCTTCACGTTCCAGACGCTCAATGGCTTTTTGCAGCTTTTTGATATCGCCTGCCGTTTCTCCACGCTGAATGCTTCGCATCTGTAGTTTTAACTCTAAGATTTTAGTGGCATAAGATTGGTTTTCTTGAATTTCTTTATCCGAACCTTTAAAGGTGCGTTGGCGTTCCACTTTGGCGAAATATTTAATATCATCGATATTGACTGGTTTCCCATCGATGTCCCGGTTAAAAGCTTTAGCGTACTCTTTCATGGCTTCCCTTGTGTATTGTTTTAAAGCTTCAGGAGAATCCTGAATAGCTTTCAGCTCACGCTGACTTGGATTCAGGGTAATGGAATAAAATTTGGGCTCTGTTTTTTTTAGTTTAGCCGTATTGTTATCAATTTCTTTGATGACCTGTTCAGCGGAGATTTCATTATGATGTTGATCAAAAAAATGCTCTAGTTCAGGCATGGGTTTCCCTTCATTCTCCTTTTCGAGATAGTCTATAAAAGCGGCAGCACTTTGACCAAAGTTTCCACTAAGACTTTGTGCGGTGATGGTGATGTACATGATTCAATGATTTTTTTATGTTTTCCAATTCATCTTTATCCATATTTAGTTTATGATACCCTTTCCCAAAAGTTCCTTTCACATGATGCAATCGACTTAGTAGGATATCTATATTATTTTTATACCTGCTCAATTGCTGTTGCATCTCTTCAAATCGGTTTCGGTAATGTTCCAATTCGGTATCCCTGGTAATGGTTTCAGGAGTACCAAAATCAAAAGCATCTTCAGTCATTTCTATTTCCTCTTGTTCTTCTGATTGTGTTATTTCCTGAAAGAGCGTATCCAGCATCGCTTTGGTGGGGAGGGTCTGTTGTTTTTCTATGTTCCGAATGATAGCAATCAGGGCATTAATTCGTTTTTTAGTGTCATCCGCTTTTATTCCAAGATTATCATTAGGGTCAAGATTGTTCCATTTGAAGAAGTTCAACATAGCTTCTAGTGTTTCAGAATGTGATTTGGAAATATCTTTGGAGAAGACACGAAACCGTTCGGCAATATCTTTTTTGACATTGATCCCTGAGAAGCCGTATGTTGAAAATTTCTTCATTTTGCTGCAAAAAATTGCCTGTTTATCATGGGTTTCAGAAGTTTTGCTGCAAACTCCTGAAAATCAGTATAATCATCATGGTTGTAATTGATTGAAAATCAATTAATTGAAAACAACAAGCAAATCGAAACACCGCATCGCGTGTTACCCTCTTGCTCTTCCGCTCCCGTCCCTAAAAGGGACGAAACCAACAGACATCCACTACCAGTGGATGCAATATTTTAAATCTGATTTTAAGGTCATCTTAGGAAGGTCAAATCAATTTTTGTAATGACCAAAGTATTACGCTATTAATTTGATTAAAGATACAAAAAACTTTGAAGGTAGAATGGAATTGTGGAATTGCAAATAAAATCCACATTAAAAGTTAAGCCATAAATAAATATTTCAAACGTCAAAAATAATCCTTGATTTTTTTTAGAAAGAACTATACGTCAAGATATCAACCCTAGGATTGCTGCATCATTTTATTAATTAATATCATTATTAGAAGGTTTATTATAATTATTCATGTCCTCTAATTTTTTCGAAATCGAACAGATTATTTTTCTTAAAAAATCTGAGGGTTTAAATTCTAAATCTTTCAACAAAGACAACACTTTATCAAATGCAATAAAAGTGATAAAAGATTGTAAAATTATATTATCATAAGCTGCTATCCCAATTAAAAAGCTTTCCTGATATTCTAATACATTAATTACTATCACAGCAAGGAAATAAAGGAAGTATATTAAAAATCTAACATTCCTTTCGGATATAAAATAATCTGTGAGTTCGCGTATTTCATAAGGTCCATACCTTGAATCATTTACTATAGTAGTAAAAAAATAAAATAAATTTCTAATCTGATAGTTAAAGAATACAGCAAAAAACACTGGTATGGTAACTACGCCATAGAGAATGGTTAAATCCGTCGCGAATTCTAAATAACCATTATTATTTAAATAATTGAGTAGGAATAATGGGGTCACGGCTGTAATTATGAAGTATAAACATATAAATAGGAAAACCATAAGAAAGGGAAAAATAACAACCGCAAAAGCAGAAATAACCCCGAGTGGAAATAACACTACATTTGTGATCTTTTGAATCATTTTCTTTTTGAATTGTATTTGAATAATAATAGCAATTATACAAACTATAATATATCCAAAAATATATCCTCCATATGAATGGAAAAATTCTTTCTCGAAACTAACCAACAAAATTAGCTTATAACCTATAAAAAAAATTCCAACTAGTATTAATGTAGATCTAATCTCTTTAAAATAATTCATTATAAAGCGTATAATATAATTCAATGAATATAGAAAAATTATTACAAATATTTGGGTAATTATTTATGAATCGATTCTCTTAGAAAAATTGGTTAATAACAAGTTACTTTATACATTCTCGGATCTAAGAAATTAAATCCCTGAATCTAGTTAAACTCAAAACTAAAACTTTATTTTTGCAACAACGAAAGTACTAAAAACTAATTGGGGTGCTTTAATAGGGGCGTAATTGTTGGATATTATGTGTAATCCACTAAAGTACAGCGATTTACAAAAGTATTTCGAATCCAGTCATCCCGACAAAATGGGTGTCAAGCGACACCAATAAAATGCTAACTATATGATTATCAGTAGCTTTAATTTTTATTGATTTCATATGGTTAGCTTTAAAATCAAAACAAAAGTTACCTATTCGGTTACCCAGGGCAAACGCATCATAAATTTAAAACTTTTAGCAGGTAAGCATTACTCAAGGCTGCTTTGAACCTTTTCCCTTTAACCCCAACCTTTGCTGTCTTTTCATTTTTTAATAGGTTCAATGCTATTTTATTTAAGATTGAAAAGTTTTGAGCGGAGTTCCCAGTTCTTTTTCTAGAAGCATCCTCGGAAAATGCTACATCCAGGGTCCGGTCCCAGAAGCGTCCCAGTGGGTCAGGGTATCCAAGTGTTCTTCGGTGATGGCAAATCCATCCCGGTTTCTCAGTACATTTTCCAGAAGAATCCGAATGGAAAAAGGCAGCCTTGCGACATCGATTCCTCTTTCCTCTAATTTTCTTAGAGAGGCGATTTTATAGCTCATATTTTTTCTTTTGAGGCTTTAAAGTACGAAATAAAAATGAAATTAGGAGGCGAGAGTCGTGTTGACATTCCCCCAGAAACCTCTCAGGTCCGATCCTCCTTCTTTCATACCCTTAAATATTCGATAAAGGGAATTCTCATTAATTTATTAATTCCGCGCGACATTTTTATTTCCAAATCAAAGTTTTAAAATACTTGAGGACCTTCCTAAGCTGCAAGGATATTAAAGAAAAAATATAGAAGATAAACAAGTCCTTTATAACTTTTCCTATATTTGTTATAAATTCAATTATTAGAAAGTATGATCTCAAAATCCTGTAAATATGCAATAAGGGCGACTGTTTTTATTGCTTCCAAGGCCCGTCAGGACGTGAAACTGGGGATGAAGGAGATAGCTGCGGAGATTGAGGCCCCTGCCCCATTTACCGCCAAGATTCTTCAGATGCTCAACAAGAACAGGATAATCACTTCTCTAAAAGGTCCATATGGCGGCTTTTATTGTGAACAGGATCAGTTGGACCTCTCGGTACTGGAGATAGTGAATGCTGTGGATGGTCTTGCGGTTTTCCGAGAATGCATAATGGGGCTACACATCTGCTCTGACGAACATCCCTGCCCTTTGCACCACAAATACGCTGCGAACCGGGACAATTTGCTTAAGACATTTGAGGAGACAAGCATCAGGAGCCTTGCGGAAGATCTTTCCAAAGGCTTTGCTTTCATTAATAATCCTGGATACGAGGGTATATAATACTCCTAACCACCTCTTTCCATTCATCCTTCTGCTTTATTCTCCAACTAATTTTTATAAAGGATATTCTTGTCTTTTATAGGAAAGCTCCTTATCTTTGTATAGAATTTAAAATCCTAAAGTCATGGAAACCAAAAACAAACAAAAACGTAATTTATCAAAGATCATCGGCTTTTTTGGGCTACTCATTGCGATGTTATTGCTTCCGCAAAATAGCTTTGCCCATTGCGATTCTTATGATGGCCCTGTTATTCAGGATGCCTTCAAGGCTTTGGAATCTGATAATGTGGAGCTGGTCTATAAATGGATCAGCGAAGACCAAGAGGCGGAGATCACCTCTCTTTTCAATAAAACCTTAAAGTACAAGAACAGGGATAAGGAGGTATACCAACTTCTAGAGAAACATTTTCTGGAAACTCTGGTTCGTCTGCACCGAGAAGGAGAAGGGGCACCCTACACAGGTCTGAAACCGGCAGGCTCTACCAAGCAGATCATAGGTCTGACTGACACCGCAATCCTTGAAAAAGATCTTCCAACCCTTCTGAATAAGTTGAACAAGCATATCGGGAAGGTGATTAAGGAGAAGTATGAAAAAGTGGCTGCTCTCTATGATGTGAGGGATGAATCTCCTGAAAAGGGTCGCGCTTATGTTGCTGCCTACGTAGATTACACCCATACCATCGAAGCGATCCATGCCCCACTGGAACACAACGAAGCTTCACATCCTGCCCAACGAACAGTACATAAGCATTAAAATTGCAGCCTCATTACCCGCTGGTTTCCCCACCTCGATGAAAGAATCTAGAGAATGTAGTAAGTGTTGATCAGGCCAGATACCCCCTGAAGAGAAGAACTAATAAAAAAGTACAGAAATATGAAACAACGAATAAACTACTCTAAATCAGCTCCGGAAGCCCTGGGAGGGATTATGGAAATGGAAAAATACGCTGCTTCCATCCTGGAGATGTCTTTAATAGAACTTGTAAAATTAAGGGCATCACAAATTAATGGCTGTGCCTTCTGTATTGATATGCATACCAAGGATGCCAGGACAGCCGGGGAAACCGAACAACGGCTTTATACCCTGAGCGTTTGGAGGGAAACCCCGTTCTATAGCGAAAAAGAAAAGGCTGCCCTGGAATGGACTGAGGCACTCACCCTGATCTCAGAAAATGATGTTCCTGATACGGTATATACAGCAGTAAGGGAGCACTTTGAGGAAGAGGAGCTCATCGCCCTGACCATTTGTATCAATGCGATCAACAGCTGGAACAGGCTGGCCATCAGTTTTCGTACCCCTGTGGGAACTTATCAGCCTGCAAAAGGCAAAATTTAAGTATACGTACTATGAACAATAAACCCAAAAAAACAGTCATCATAGGCGGGGGGTTCGCAGGAATCACCGCAGCCAATAACCTGAAGAACTCCAATACCGAGGTCACCATTATAGACAAGGCCAATCACCATCTTTTCCAACCCTTGTTATACCAGGTGGCTACAGGAGCCCTTTCCCCCGGGGATATCGCGGCCCCTATTCGAGCCATCCTGGGTAAGAATTCCAAGATTCGGGTGGTACTAGGCGAGGTGAAAAAGATCCATCCCAGGAAAAAACACCTCAGTCTGGTCAATGGGAGAAAAATACCCTTTGACCAACTGGTGCTGGCACCAGGAGCCCAGTACAATTATTTTGGAAATGAAGAATGGCAGGAACATGCCCCAGGACTGAAGACCATCAGCGATGCCTTAAAAGTACGGGAACGTATTCTCCAATCCCTCGAGGAAGCTGAACAACTCCAGGATCCCCAGCAACGGCAGATGCATCTGACCTACGTCATCATCGGGGGCGGTCCAACTGGTGTTGAAATGGCAGGAGCCATTGCGGAGATAGCCAAACGAACTATGCGTAACGGCTTTAAAAATGTCAAGGAAGAGGAGATACGGATCTTTCTTGTCGAGGCTGCTCCAAACATTCTAAATGGATTCCCAGAACCCCTGGGAGATAAAGGTAAAGATATGCTGGAAGAGCTGGGAGTAAAAGTGCTTAGAGGAACCCCGGTGGTAAAAATAGAACGAGATACAGTACACCTGAAGGTAGGAAGCATCCACAGTAGCAATATCATATGGGCTGCGGGAATAAAAGCTTCTCCCCTGCTGGATTCCCTCCAGGTGGAACAGGATCGACTTGGCCGGGTTTTCGTCAATGGCGACCTCAGCATTCCCGGATATCCAGATATTTTCGTACTAGGGGATGCAGCCCATTTCAAGGACCCCTCCGGAAAACCCCTACCCGCCCTGGCATCAGTGGCCCGACAACAGGGAATTTATCTGGGAAAACAACTCGCCCGGAAAGAGAAAGGTAATTACCTACCTCCCCACTTCCGTTATATCGATAAGGGAACCATGGCTACCATTGGAACAGCAAAAGCAGTAGCCAACATCAGGGGACTCAAGTTCAGTGGCTTCTTCGCCTGGGTACTTTGGTCAACCATTCATATCCTCCTGCTGATCGGTTTCAGGAACAGAATAAATGTTTTTGTGGAATGGGTATGGAATTACATCACCAGGAAGAGAGGTGTTCAACTTATAACCGACAGATCCAGATGCAGACATTGTAGTAATAATGAAGTTCAAGTGGGAAGAAAGAAGAGCATTTAAAGAGAAATTTTAAATACAGAATATTCCGGAACCTGAGATGGTTAAGATTTCCCATTACTGATCGTAATCTCTCGCCAGCTCTTAGGGCAAATAAAGAAGCTAGAATGAGTTTCGGCTGTGAAGCCTGGTTATTTATTCCCATTTTTCGTTACGAGCCTGACCCGATATGGAATGATTAGCTAATCGGGGGCGCTTTCTGTTCAATTAATATAGGATTAATGCTTATGTCATTGCTGAGATTATTGCCTATGTGAATTCTCCAGGCAGTTGCCAGTATAAACGAAGGAATGTGGGATGCAAGATTAACTGAATTTGCGCAGCAACCGGGAATGGATACCATTAAATGGTTACGTGTAACCGGGGATACCACTTTTGCTATAGGATTTTTTGCCTTAATATGGTTTGTTTTCTCACTTAAAAGTGGCAGAGAAGCAGAGAAAGAATTAAAAATTAAAAGCTATGGATATTTACACAAAAATAATGGAGTTCCTCAAAAAACCCAAAGAAGAAACAAGGGACAGTGCACCCGAAGGTTTATGTGCAGTATGTTGGGGATATCAGGAATATGATAAGAAGATCCGAACCATCTTTGAAGACAAGCAAATCGATGTCAACAACCATTCCTATAAATACATGCGGATCCAGAAAATCCTGAAAGAGCATATTGAAGGCATCAAATTGAAAGAAGGGGAAATACACGATTGTCCCACCTGCAGCGGGAAGGGAGCGAATGAATAAATTTATTCAGGACCAGGGGGGTATTTTAATAGTAGAAAATAGAAATCTTCGTAAAATAAATTAATGGTGAAACTAAAAATGCAAAATCCCATTTTAGGGGACTTGATTTATAAAAATAGCGAATCGTTCTAAATTTTCAGGAATAGTATAAGTAGTGAAGCTTTTTTATGCCGTATGTCTATAGGCTAAATATATTCAAGTATCATGAACCTGAGTACAAACGACTAAGGGTCTCTCTACTGACCCCCGAATACTCGGCAATATATTTTTTGGGCACTTTTTGTATTAGATTGGGATAATTGTTTGCAAATTCTTCATATCGCTGTTGTGGATTGCTAGACAGAAGAGAGATTATCCTTTGTTGCAGAGATAAACAGCCATTGGTGAGTTTAACTCTAAAGAAATGCTCCATTTTAGGCAAAGTCAAAGCTAGCTTCTCTCTTCCTTCCAATGTAAGGCATAACACTTCCCCTGCTTCCATACATAGAACATTCATAGTAGCTTGTTTTTGGTTGAAGTAGGCTATATAATCTGACATCCACCAATTTTTTATAGCAAATTGAACTATATGCTCTTTTCCATTTTCATCAAGGTAAAAAACCCTAAAGATTCCATGCAGAATTAGAAATTCATATTTTGCTTCTTCCCCTTGCTGGATTAGGTATTGGTTTTTTAAAATTTTTCTTGTCGTAAAAAAAGCTTAATTTGTTCAAATTCTTCATCTTTGATAGATGTAATATTTTCTATAAATCGTATGTTTTATACTACATCTACTTTTGAGCAATAGCAAAAAAATAAGGTAATCTTCAAAAATACATATTTTAGAATACTGGTAATCTTAATGACCTTCTAAAGTTGGTTTAATGAGAGTTAATCATTACTCTAAAAACAATCTGATAATTCTGTTCAATTTATTGGTTCACTTACCTTAATTTTGTTGTTTTTATTTGAATCAATTTTCAGGCCCTATGAACGTCCAAAAAAAGACAAATCAGGCTACCGCCTATAGCATATTAATCGGCATTAGTTTTGCACACTTGCTCAACGATTCTATACAATCTTTAATACCTGCCATTTATCCCCTTTTAAAGGACGAATTCACCCTCTCGTTTGCTCAGATAGGTCTGATTCAGTTAACTTTTCAATTCACCGCAAGCATACTGCAACCCTTTGTTGGTGCCTATACTGATAAGCACCCGCAACCCTACTCCATCGCTTTTGGAATGTTTTTATCCCTTGCAGGTTTAGTCTATATAGCATTTGCATCAGATTATACAGGAATATTACTTTCCGCAGCCCTAATAGGGGCGGGATCATCGGTATTCCACCCAGAATCTTCAAAATTGGCCAACATGGCCTCTGGTGGAAAACGTGGCCTAGCTCAGTCCATATTCCAAGTTGGTGGAAACACTGGCAGCGCAATAGGACCAGTTATCGCAGCAGCAATTGTTGTTGCGTATGGAAGAAATTATGCAGCCTATTTTGCCATATTCGCATTAGTAGCAATTGTGGTTCTAATTTACACAGGACGCTGGACTAAGAGAAAGCTAGAAGAATTTAAAACATTAAAGAAAAACACCCTCACAGAAGACTTCAATACCCATTTATCCAAAAAGATGGTATACAGGTCGGTAGGTATTCTTTTTGTGCTTATTTTTTCAAAGTACATTTATATGGCCAGTATAAGTAGTTATTTCACCTTTTACCTCATTGAGAAATTTGATGTATCAGTCGCAGACTCCCAATTGTTTTTATTTGGTTTCCTTGCCGCGGCAGCTGTAGGAACCTTTTTCGGTGGCCCATTGGGCGATCGATACGGTAGAAAGTATGTCATATGGTTTTCAATACTTGGTGCAGCTCCATTCGCATTATTAATGCCTTATTTAGATAGTTTATTCTTAACCTCTGCCTTTAGCATTATTATTGGTTTTATACTTTCATCGGCATTTCCAGCCATCATAGTGTATGCTCAAGAACTAATGCCTGGAAAAATTGGAATGATTTCTGGATTGTTCTATGGGCTTTCCTTTGGTATTGGAGGAATCATGGCTGCTCTACTAGGTGTTCTAGCGGATTATAAGGATATCTACTTTGTGTATTACCTGTGTTCGTTTATGCTACTTTTAGGTCTTGTTGCTTATTTCTTGCCTAACTTAAAATCCTTGGCAGAAAGCGACGCGGAATCAGCTTAATTTAGGAGAAGCTTAATAGCATTGATAAATAAACACTTCTTAGAAATATCGATTTAAGAAGAATCCAGATTAAATTTCACTTTGTAGCTAAAAGTGCTTTTCATCCCTAGAAAAGAAGCTGTATATTTGGTCGTTTTAAATCATACATTATGCTAAGAAAGTTTCTTTGGATGCTGATAATTTGCACAGCTCCTATGTATCTTATTGCTCAAGAAAAAAAACAAAAAGACGAGCAATGGAATGTTTCAGATCCCTATACAGATCAATGGAATATCAAAGAAGTTCCCCTTAAAACCAATGAGGGTACTTGGATGAATCTCGATGTAAGTCCTGATGGGAAATTCATCGTATTTGACCTATTAGGCGACATCTATAAAATGCCTATTTCCGGTGGTAAGGCCAAAGCACTTCGCTCGGGAATGCCTTTTGAAATACAGCCAAGGTTCAGTCCTGATGGAAAGAAAATAGCATTCACTAGCGATGCTGGTGGAGGCGATAATATATGGATCATGGATGCCGATGGCAGACAGGCCAAACAACTGACAAAAGAAACCTTTAGATTATTAAATAATGCTGTTTGGACTGCTGATGGTAATTCAATCATCGCCCGTAAACACTTTACCTCATCAAGATCATTAGGAGCTGGTGAGATGTGGCAGTACCATATCGCAGCAGAAGGTGGCTATCAATTAACAGAAAGGAAAAACGACCAACAGGATGTCAATGAACCTAGCACCTCCTCTGATGGACGCTATTTGTATTACAGTGAAGACATGTATCCAGGTGGATATTTCCAATACAATAAAGACCCTAACTCACAGATATATGTAATCAAACGTTATGACCTCAAAACAGGCAAAACCATTACAGTTACAGGAGGACCGGGTGGAGCAGCAAGACCTCAGGTATCCCCTGACGGAAATCTTCTAGCTTTTGTTAAGCGCGTTAGAACTAAATCCGTATTGTTTATCCACGATTTAAACACTGGAGAAGAGTGGCCAGTTTATGATCAACTAAGTAAAGATCAACAAGAAGCTTGGGCTATATTTGGAGTATATCCAGGATTCGATTGGATGCCTAACAACAAAGAACTTGTTTTCTGGAGTGAAGGAAAAATTAAAAGAATCAATATTGAGGATTTAACCGTAAATGATATTCCATTTGAGGTAGATAATGTGATAAACATTGCTGAGACTCATTTAGTCCAGCACCCAGTATTTCAAGACACTTTCAAGGCTAAAGTTATCAGAAATGCGACCACTTCACCAGACGGAAAAACCTTGGTATTTAACGCTGTTGGATACCTTTGGAAGAAAAGCCTACCTAAGGGTAAACCTGTTAGATTAACACAAAGCCAAGAATTTGAATTCGAACCTTCATTTTCTCCTGACGGAAAACAGATTGTTTATGTGACTTGGAGCGATAAGGATTTGTCCTCTGTTCGTAAATTATCCCTAGCAGATGGGTCTGTAACAGAATTAACCACTGAAAAAGGAATCTACAGAAACCCCTCATTTTCAAATGATGGTAAAAAGATTGTCTTTGTAAAAAAGAGTGGAAACAACGATTTAGGACATACCTATGGTAAGGAATCAGGAATTTATTTAATGTCATCCGAAGGTGAAAACATCAGAAAAATATACCATCAAGGTGACTTTCCAGTATTTAATCTCGATGATAGCCGCGTATTTATTCAAACTGGCGGTGCTATGATGGGTGGTATTACCAAAACCTTAAAAAGTATAGACCTTCATGGTGAGGATGAGCGAGTATTAGTGAGTTCTAAATACGCCAATAGATTGGTTCCTAGCCCCGATAACAAATGGATTGCTTTTACCAATTTACATAAAGCATACATTGCTCCACTTGTTTTAACTGGTCAAACTATTGAATTAGATCCTAAAACAAAGTCCGTTCCTGTTACTCAAATCACCAAAGATGCAGGACTGAATTTACATTGGTCAAATAATAGCCAAAACATTCACTGGACACTTGGAGACCAATACTATACTAATGAAGTCTCACAACGGTTTACCTTTTTAGAGGACTCTCCAAAAAAGGTAGGGCCAATTACGGAAATAGGAATCACTATTGATCTAGAAGTAACAACAGATGTTCCTAGTGGCTCCATTGCATTTACAAATGCACATATTATCACCATGGAGGGTGATAAAGTAATTGAAAACGGGACGATCTTAATACGCGAGAACAAAATTGAAAAAATAGGTTCTTCCGATGAGATAACCTTACCAGCTGATGCTAAAGTTTACGATCTACAAGGCAAAACCATCATGCCTGGTATAGTAGATGCACATGCGCATATAGGCGCGTTTCGTTATGGATTAACGCCAGAGCAACATTGGCCATCATTTGCAAACCTAGCTTATGGTGTTACAACGGTACACGATCCTTCAGCTTTGAGTGAAACCATTTTCAGTATGGCTGAATTGGTAAAAAGTGGAGATATGGTAGGCCCACGAATATTCTCAACAGGTATTATTCTCTATGGAGCAGATGGTGATTTCAAAGCCGAGATTAACGGTTTAGAGGATGCAAAATCCGCTATTCGTAGAACTAAAGCCTTTGGTGCTACATCTGTTAAGAGTTATAATCAACCTAGAAGAGAACAACGCCAGCAGATCATGCTGGCTGCCAAAGAATATGACATTAATGTGGTACCAGAGGGAGGAAGTACCTTTTATCACAATATGACTATGATTATGGACGGTCATACAGGTGTTGAGCACAACATACCGATAGCCCCTATATACAAAGATGTTCTTACATTATGGGGTGAAAGTAATACGGGTTATACCCCGACTCTCATTGTGAATTACGGTGGTATCAATGGTGAATATTATTGGTACGACAAAACCAACGTTTGGGAGAATGAAAAACTCTTAAATTTTACTCCAAGAGCATTAATTGATTCCAGGTCAAGACACCGAACTAAGATTCCAGACCAGGAGTATGAAAATGGACCAATCTTAGTTTCTCAAACTGTTAAAAAACTATCAGACGCAGGGGTTAAAGTAAATCTTGGTGCTCATGGGCAGCTTCACGGTTTAGGAGCACATTGGGAACTATGGCTGTTGCAAATGGGCGGTATGAGTAATTTTGAAGCCTTACAAGCAGCAACTATCAACGGTGCTCAGTACATTGGAATGGGAGAAGAAATCGGTTCCTTAGAAGAAGGTAAACTCGCGGATCTTATTGTATTAGAAAAAGACCCTTTAGAGGATATTTCGAACTCAAACACCATCATTTACACCATGGTCAATGGTAGGTTGTATGAGGCAGAAAACATGAATGAAATTGGAAATCACCCCAAAGAAAGAGGTGAGTTTTACTGGGAAAATTCAAAGAGTAATGCTGCTTTTCCATGGCATCAAAGTACGCATAGTTTTACAGCACCAGGCTGTAGTTGTCAGTAGCCTCTTTATAGTATAATATAATTCACCCTCTAGGAATTTATGATTCTTAGAGGGTGAATTTATTTTAGTTAAACTATAAATTTTATGATTTCGAATTTTTAAAATCTTTTACCCCAACTGTAATGGCGTAATCCAATGTATTTTCTTTTGGCACTATGGGACATGAATACTTTTCATCATATGCACAATAAGGATTATACGCCTTATTAAAATTGATTACAATGAAATCACCCTTAGGAATAGTTAGGTCTAAATAACGTCCTCCACCATAGGTTTCCTCCTCATTAGTTAGATCAGAAAAAGGCAAAAACAAATAATCCTTAAACTCTTCAGTTTCTCTTAGTTGAAGATTTTGATAAACATTAAGCTTAAATGCTTTACCGTGGATTTCAAAGCTAACAACACCAAATAGAACTTCTTGGCTCATTCTTTCGGTGGTAGTTGGCATAAAAAATGGTTGTTCATTTGGAGTGCGCTGAAATTTTGCGACTACACTGAAAGTTGTATCAATTGGAAAAAAGGACAGACCATTAAAACTCTCTAGATCCTTCTTCTTTAAAGGGGAACTTTTTGGATTGGAAAATTCCTCATTTATTTTTTTTTGAAACAACACCGCTTGGTCATATGGGTTATCAGCACCCAATGCTTCGGTATCTGTTTTTTCTTGAGTATCGGTTTTTTGATCATGATATTTTTTACCATCCTTACACCCGTAACTCACCATTAAAATCGAAACTAAAACTATCCAAACTCTCATAATACTGAAATTTAGCCCCAAAGTTACAACTAAACTTCTGATTTAGGGTACATTTCAATAGCGTACTTGTAGCCCGTATGACTCTAAAAGTTCATTGTATTCTGGTTGTATCCTTAGTAAGGCAATCTCATGTTGCTTGTCTAATAATTCGGTGGCTGTGAAACCATTTTTAAGCATTTTATCCAAGTAATACAATGCCATTCCATATTCGCTCTTTTTAACGGTGATTCTCAGTATTCCAATATACGCATCGTAATTCTTTTCATCCACCAAGGTCTGCAAAATGGCGATATACAATAAATTATCAAGTTGCTCATCAGAAGTATAAGAATTTGCAAGTTCGCCAGAGGCGACTTCTAAGAAACTAAGCAATCTTGATCCTAAATTTCTTCGCTCCCTTATAGGCGAATTAAGAAAGTTATTTTTAATGCTATTCACTTGTTGTTCCCAATAGGCCAAAGATTCCAATTCACCACTTGAAATGTCTTGCGGAAGAAAGCTAATATAATCCATGTACTTATAAGACTCGATTCTTCGAACCTCATTCCAATTGTTTCGTTGTTTTCTAAAATTTTTATGCTTACGAATGGCTTTTTCTAAAGCTCTTAAATTATCTTTTTCGATGGAGAATCTGTAATTGGTTTGGTTGAGCTTCATATCATTATATGCTCTATAAACTAGGTTCTCTTCTAATAGATCTTGGTTAAATCTTAGCTCCATCCTAAAATATTCATCCAATTTTTCTGCCCCTTCTGGGCGCATATTTTTATTGATAGCTTTAACACTTACTAAACGAACGGCTTTATCGATATATTCCTTTGGTGGCCACTTGTGTCCTCCAGAGAATACTAATAAATTAGCATCAAATTTCTTTTGTTCAAGGTAGTCTAATGCCTGCAGCATTTCATTGTAGTTGAAATCCTGATCTCCGACCATCCCAATGTAAAAAAACTTATTTTCTGTAGGCACATATCCTGGTACATTTGAAAACGATGCACCACATGCAATAACACCTTTAATTTGAGAAGACATAACTGCAATACTCATCGCCAAACGTGCACCTCCAGAAAATCCAGCCAAATAAATCGCATTTTTATCAATGGAATAGCCCCTTATAACTTCACTATAGAAAGTTCTTGATTTTAGTAGATTCTCTTGGTAATTCCCATTTTTTACCTCATCAGGCGATGCAATCACATAGCCATAACGATCCGCTGATTCTTGAAAACGCTTCACAGCCTCTACCGCATCACCAACTGGAGAGAAAACCATAATGACAGGCCACTTTTTATCCTCGCTATATTGCTCGGGAAGATAAACGGCATAGGTGTCTGATGAATTTGAGATTTTAACCGCATCCAAAAGTTGAGCGTTAGATAAGTAAGCTCCTAACAAGCACAGGATTATAATAATTCTTTTCATTTTAAATTTCTATCGGAATTGGCGCAGTTAAAAATTAATAAATAACTGCGTTTTAACTGATGTTAAAATACAATACCTTTGTGTTTTGGCAAAACTATTATGAGAAAGGATTTAAAATTATTTATGGTAATGTTGGGGTGTAAACCCGAAGGTAGGTTCACGGAACAGCATGATATCTTCTTTGGTATTGGATCCTCTCTCAAGGATTTATTGCCTCAGATGATTGAATTTTGGCCCGAGGCCAAGGGTAAAATTCATATTGATGCCTACAGAGAAGTAAATCATGTCGACCGTTACAATGTTATGGTGAAAGAACGGGAAAAAGACTCCAGCCCTCTTCAATTATTTTTCCTTAATCTTGGTGGTTATAAAGAGAATGAATTCGAGGAATACCATTACAAAATCCTGACCATCACTCAATCTAAAGCAGAGGCCGTCAAAAACGCAAAAGAATCTGCTTTCTATAAACATTGTGGATTTGAGGGAGCGCCATCGCATATCGATGATAAGTATGGAGTGGATGTGGACGATATTTATACCATCGAGGAGATCTTATCTGATTCCATAAAGCAAAAATACCAACTGTACTACACCAAATCTTCGGAACAATTGGAAGATGAACTGCATATTGGCTACCTTAAAATCGATAAGCTCAGATAACATAATAAAATTAATCTTATCGGACCTTCCCTAAAAAACTAGAAGTTCTACGGTTGTGTTCAATAGGATTGTGTTCCACGACCTTTGAAAGTACAATGGAGGTGCGAACCTCCCCATAGGTTAATAAACGATCGATAAATTCCTCCAAATGAAATTGGTCGGCTAAAACCACCTCCATCAGTAAATTCTCATTACCTGTGATGCGATAACAATTTCGAACCTCCTTATAGGTTTTTACTTGTTCCATAAATGGCTTTAGCTTGCCCATAAAAGCTTTCAAGGTTACAAAAGCTTTTAACTGGTACCCTGATTGAATATGGTTTATTGCTACTTTATAACCGGTAATAATCCCGAAGTCTTCCATCTTTTTTATACGTTCTGCAACCGCTGGTGAAGACAGCCCAACTTTCCTACCTATTTCAGCATTGGTATAGCGAGCATTTTCTTGTAATAGTCTTAAAATAGACCAGTTTAAATTGTCGTTTTTCATTTTAAATGAAATTTGGAATTTTACCTTAATAGTTAATGCAAATTAACTATTTCTCCTTAAAATCAAAATTAATTATTCGTAAATCTGTAGTATTTTTGGAGTACAAAGCAAACTGATGAAAAAACATTATTCATACTATAAAAAACGACATGTCACTAAGTTACCTGTTTACCGCAAGGCATTACATATCTTTAAGCTTAGCCGTCAAATAGTGGATTTTCTTCGTGGTGATAAATCTGTCCTAGATTTACACAGGTCTTCATGTACATCAGATCAGTTTTCTGAGAAACTCATCATGGCTTCTCTTGGTTTAGCGCCAAAGATTGCCATAGCAGAAAGCTCTCCAGATCCTACGGTCAAACATGCGTCCATTTCTTCAATTGAACGTACCACTGCTGCGATTCTCCATTATTGTGAAAAACTAGAGAGCTCTCATAAACAAAGTAGCGAATTTTTAAATCTACTTCGCACCGAGGTTAGAAAATTTGGCCACCTTCATGATAAGTGGGCAATTGGTCTACACAACAAGAACTAAAGAGTCCTTATTGGTCCATTTTCAATAACTTTTCCTTTTTCTAAGACTAATACATTTTGAACACTGCTTGGGATTTCATCTTTGTGATGTGATACATAGACCATTGTAATATGTTTAGAACTACAAATATGATCCAATAATCCTTTAAAGTATTCAATTTGATCCGCATCCATACCCTGACAAGGCTCGTCTAAAATTAATAACGCAGGTGCTTTAATTAGTGCTCTAAGAAGTAAAATAACACGTTGTTCCCCAAGAGATGCATCTAAAAAGAGAGTGTTTTGTAATTTGGTAAGCTTTACCATTTCCAGCCAAGAAAGTGCCGTAGCCCTTTGATGGGGTGTCGGTGGAGATACTGTACCGATTTCATCGAGATATCCCGAAATGATCACATCTAAGCAACTCAAGGTACTATAAGGTTTTGCATCAGAGGTAATCCCTGGCACACTACTAAGGACTCCTTTACCTCTCATAAAATACAAATGGAGCTCTGGAGATAAGTAACCAATACGGCTTTTTATATCCCATATACTTTCTCCACTACCTCTTTGCCTGTCAAAAAGTTTTAAATCATTGGTATATCCTTGAGGATTATCAGCTGTAACCATACTGAGAAGTGTAGATTTTCCAGCTCCATTGTGCCCCAGTAAAGCCCAGCACTCCCCCTGTTTTACTTGCCAGTTAATATCTATAAGGATTGGGCTACCCTTCATTTGTACATTCACATGGTTCATCGATATAATGGTATCGAAACGATCTGTTTGTTGACCAAGTAACTCATCTACCTCAATAGTGGTATTTATCGCAGTCTCATCTGGGCTTTTTACCTTGACCTGCTGTGGATTTCCCTCTAAGGCTATCTGGCCTTCTTTCAAAAGAAACACCTTATCTATAAAGTCAGGAACTTCTTTTTTTCCACAGATTATAACAAGGCTCAATCCCTGCTTGATAAGCTGCTTGAGTAAGTCAGACAATTGAGCCCGGGCTCCGACATCTAATCCTGTAAAAGGCTGGTCCACAATCAGTAATTCTGGCTGCTCCAAGATCGCTACTATTAACTGCAATCGCTTACGTTCTCCATTACTGAGTTGCATAAGGTTTCTATCCAATAGGTAACGAACCTTAAAGGTATCCAATAGTTCCAAGTCCTCCAAAGACTGCTGCTCTATTGCGAGTCTCTTAAGAAGTTGCTGCAAAAATTCAGGTACAGTCATTGGGTTCTCATAATCGTGAAACTCATAGCGCTTACTATAATAAGTACTACCAAGTCCTGCGATTTCACTAAAGTGATCTTGTTGGGGAACAAATACTGTACGAAAATTATTTTCAACAATCCCTGAGGTTGGATGTACCGATTTAGATATGAGTTTGGCTAGGGAAGTCTTTCCACTTCCAGAAGCCCCAATAATAGCTAGAGACTCTCCAGGGTTTAACTCAAATGTAATATCTTTTAAAACTTGTGTGCTTTTATATAAAAGTGAGGCCTTTTCAAGTCTCAAGCTAGGATAATTTGAAACCATATTTTTTATATTCAAATAAGGTCCGAAAGTAATCAAATTTCAGCACACAATCCTCATATACCACATCGATAAAAACTACATATTTCTTCTGTATTGTCCACCTACCTCAAATAGTGCAGTTGTAATTTGTCCAAGCGAACAATATTTGGTTGCCTCCATGAGGGTTTCGAATATATTCTTGTTCTCAATAGCAGCTTGTTTAACCTCCTGTAAAGCTTTTTGGGCTTCCTTCTGATAAGTATTATGCAAAGTGGATAAGGTTGTTAATTGTAGCTGTTTTTCCGCCTCAGTTGCCCGGATGACTTCTTTTGGAATTACTGTTAAGGAACCTTTACTACTTAAAAAAGTATTTACCCCTATAATTGGATACTCTCCTTTGTGTTTAAGGGTCTCATAATACAAACTTTCTTCTTGAATTTTTGATCGCTGATACATGGTTTCCATCGCTCCAAGGACTCCCCCACGCTCAGTTATTCTATCAAATTCTAAAAGCACTGCTTGTTCTACCAAATCTGTCAGCTCTTCAATGATGAAACTTCCTTGAATAGGATTCTCATTCTTAGTAAGACCTAATTCTTTATTGATAATGAGCTGAATAGCCATCGCTCTACGGACAGACTCCTCTGTTGGAGTTGTAATGGCCTCATCATAAGCGTTGGTATGCAAAGAATTGCAGTTATCATAAATGGCATATAGCGCTTGTAGGGTAGTTCGAATATCATTAAAATCGATTTCTTGAGCATGTAAAGATCTACCAGAAGTTTGAATATGATATTTCAACATTTGAGAACGTGGGTTGGCTCCATACTTATCGCGCATGGCCTTTGCCCATATTTTTCTTGCCACACGACCAATTACCGCATATTCAGCATCTACACCATTGGAGAAGAAGAAAGATAAATTAGGACCAAATTTATTGATATCCATACCCCTACTCAAATAGTACTCCACATAGGTAAATCCATTGGCAAGTGTAAAGGCTAGTTGAGTAATAGGGTTGGCTCCTGCTTCTGCAATATGATATCCAGAAATCGAAACAGAATAAAAATTTCTAACTTCATTAGAAATAAAATAACTCTGAACATCACCCATTAATTTTAAAGCAAATTCTGTTGAAAATATACAGGTGTTTTGTGCTTGATCTTCCTTTAATATATCAGCCTGAACGGTCCCCCGTACTTGGGTCATAGTTCGTGCCTTAATACTGTTGTAGACCTCTGGGTCCAAAACCATATCTCCCGTGACACCTAACAACATAAGTCCTAGGCCATCATTTCCCTCTGGTAACTGTCCATTTTCTTTATTACTTCCATCGACTGAAAAGCCGTGATACGTAGGTCGCTTCTCTCCTCTTTCTTTATAAATAGCATCAATTTTATCTGAAACTTGTTGCTCTAAACCATTTTCTTTAATATACAGTTCACATTGCTGATCAATGGCTGCATTCATAAAAAAACCAAGCAACATGGGTGCGGGTCCATTAATGGTCATACTAACTGATGTCATTGGGTTTGCAAGATCAAAACCACTATAGAGTTTTTTTGCATCGTCCAAACAACAAATTGAAACCCCTGCATTACCGATTTTCCCATAAATATCAGGTCGTAAATCCGGGTCGTTCCCATATAAGGTTACCGAATCAAAGGCCGTTGACAAACGTTTTGCTTCCATTCCTAAACTAACGTAATGAAACCTTCTATTTGTACGCTCAGGTCCACCTTCACCAGCAAACATCCTTGTTGGATCTTCGCCCGTTCGCTTAAATGGATATAAGCCTGAAGTAAAAGGAAATTCTCCAGGAACATTCTCTTGTAATACCCAGTTTAATAAATCTCCCCAAGCCTTGTATTTTGGTAAAGCAACCTTTGGGATTGCACTTCCTGACAATGTGCTGGTATGCGTTGGAATTCGAATCTGCTTATCTCGGACTTTGAACTCATAAACTGGATTTTTATAACGTGCCTTTTTGTCCTCCCACTGAATTAAAATATCCCAATGGTGAGGATCCAAATCTTTTTTCACGCGATTAAATTGATCCAATAGTAATTGAACTAGTTTAGCCTGATTTGTATCAGAAACCGAATCTAGAAGCAAAGTTTCATTAAGTCCAACTTGAGTTAAATAGTTGGTTTCTTTCTTTGATTTATCAGCTTTGGTTAAGCTATATATTGACCTAAAAATCCCATAAAGATTCTGGGCAACTTCTACTTGTTGATTAACCTTTGTATCATAATTTCGATTGCTTTCAGAGATCTCAGAAAGGTATCGCGTTCTATTGGGTGGAATGACATAAGTTTTTTCGCTTTTTTCCATAGTGATATGGAATTGTGAATCAAGCAAAGCGTTGGTCTTTTCTTTTAAGATTTGCATTATGGCCATATAAAGGCGATTCATACCAGGATCGTTAAACTGTGATGCAATGGTACCATATACTGGCATATCATCTGGTTGTGCATCCCACATAAGATGATTTCGCTGATATTGCTTCTTAACATCCCGAAGGGCATCCAAAGCACCTCTTTTATCAAACTTATTTATGGCCACTAGGTCCGCAAAATCCAACATATCGATTTTTTCTAATTGGGTAGCGGCACCAAATTCAGGAGTCATCACATATAGCGACACATCAGAATGATCCAATATCTCTGTGTCACTTTGACCAATACCGGAAGTCTCAAGTATGATTAAATCGAATTTTGCTGCTTTAAGAACCTCAATGGCCTCGGCAACATTTTTGGATAGTGCTAAGTTAGATTGTCGTGTTGCAAGACTTCTCATATATACCCTAGGATCATTAATAGCGTTCATCCGAATGCGATCTCCCAACAAGGCTCCACCGGTTTTTCTCTTAGAGGGATCCACGGAGATAATTCCAATGGTTTTATCTTCAAAATCATTTAAAAATCGTCTTACAACCTCATCGACTAAGCTACTTTTACCAGAGCCACCTGTTCCTGTAATACCAAGAACTGGAACCTGGAGAGAACTAGGATTTAATTCTGAGAAAATCTCTTGAAACAAATCATGTTGATTCTCAGTTAAGCTAATCAGCCTAGCGATTACCCCACTGTTTTTCTCTCTAAGGCCAGATTTAATATCAGCGCGGTCTATAGAATCTATAGGGAAATCAGACAATTCCACAAGATGATTAATCATTCCTTGAAGCCCTAGAGCCCTTCCATCGTCAGGAGAATAAATTTTAGTTATCCCATAATCCATGAGTTCCTTAATTTCTTCAGGTAGGATAACTCCACCTCCACCGCCAAAAATCTTAATATGCGTTGCCCCTCTCTTTTGCAAGAGGTCATACATATATTTAAAATATTCGTTATGTCCTCCCTGATAAGAAGTCATTGCAATGGCGTTGACATCCTCCTCGATAGCAGTGTTCACAACCTCCTCCACGCTTCGATCATGACCTAAATGTATAACTTCTACACCTGAGGACTGGATGATTCTACGCATGATATTAATCGCTGCATCGTGACCATCGAAAAGAGAGGCCGCAGTAACGATTCTTATTTTATTCTTAGGAATATATGGTTTTGTTTGATTCATTTTCAAAAATATGAGGTTTTAATAGCTGCAATTTAAAGAATTTGCAACGAATTAGGAATTTTGTTTTAAAATACCCTTGTTAAAAATTAATAATTACAACAAAGTAAAATTTTTTGATCCCCAAAATACCGTAATTTTATCATTGTAAACAACAAATCATATGACCAAAATCACTATTCTTATTCACTGTAAGGATACTTCAGGGATCATCGCATCTGTAACAAGCTTCATCCATCAAAACCAAGGAAACATTATTTATATCGATCAACATGTCGATCGGCAAAATGGAATCTTTTTCATGAGGTCCGAAAGTGAATTTGTACATGACAATTTTGATTTAGAAAGTTTTAGATCTGAATTTAAGTATCGTATCGCTGAGCCCTATCAAATGAAATGGCAGTTGCATTCCGATGATTACCGTCCTAAAATGGCCATTTTTGTTTCAAAATACGATCACTGTTTATACGACCTATTAGGAAGATATAATTCAGGTGAATTAAAGGTAGACATTCCTTTTATCTTAAGTAATCATCCAGACCTAAAACCTATAGCAGAGGCATTTAAAATTCCATTTTTCCATGTTCCTTATACGAAAGAGATAAGTCAAGAGGCACAAATAAAGCAATTACAATTACTTGAGCAGCATCAAGTAGATTTCATTGTGCTAGCCCGGTATATGCAAATTATATCAACAGCATTAATCGAGCGCTATGAAAATAAAATCATCAATATTCATCATTCTTTCTTACCTGCCTTTGTGGGAGCCAAGCCTTATCATTCCGCCTACAAAAGAGGGGTGAAAATTATTGGCGCTACAAGTCACTATGTCACTAAGGAGTTAGATGCTGGACCTATAATTGAACAGGATGTTACAAGGGTAACCCATGCTCATTCCATAGAAGACATGGTTACAAAGGGAAGAGATCTTGAAAAGATTGTACTGGCAAGAGGTATCAAACTTCATGTAGACAGAAAAACAATGGTGTATAATAATAAGACCATTATTTTCAGTTAAGCAATTACAGCAGAATTCTAGGATTTGGTAATATTAAAAGCTGACATTTGACTTCTCTAAAATCTCGTGAAGTTATTATTGAGATATAAAAAACATATCTAACCCACAAATATTTTAGATTACCCAACCTTTACAATATTCTTGGATATAATTCTTATTTTTATTCTTCTTGTTGAATGTAATTCCAGTAGTTTTGGAATTCAGCAATTTTAACCCAACCACCCACTATGCGTTATAAAACTATAATTTTTACAGTCATATTTATCTTAGCATCCCTTATTATTAGTTGCCAGAATGATACAAAAACCGAAAACAACAATACCGCAAGAAATAAAATATCCATAAATGAAGGATGGAAATTTTTTAAATACACTTCAAAGGGCAAAACTGATGATCTATTTTATGATATTCGGCCGGCGATTGAAAATGCAAATGATAATAAAGCTGCTGATACACCAGCAACGGAAGCTGAAAAATTAGAAACCTCTCAAAAGGCCTTAAAACCATATATCCTACCAACGGCAAATACTTTTATAAAAGACTCAACTCAGCATCATACTAGACCTGAAGGTCAACCCGGGAGCGATTTTCCTTTTGTGCAAACTCGCTTTGATGACAGCAATTGGGAAACCATAGATTTACCTCATGACTGGGCTATTAAAGGTCCCTTCCAAAAAGGTGATAGTGCTGAGGTAGGAGGTGGAATGGGCCGTTTACCAAGTAATGGCGTAGCCTGGTATAGAAGAAAAATTGACATCTCTGAAAAAGATAAAAACAAATCTATTTTTTTAGATATTGATGGTGCCATGTCTTATGCTATTGTATGGCTTAACGGGAACTTAGTTGGCGGTTGGCCATATGGCTACAATTCGTTTCGATTGGATTTAACACCTTATCTAAACTTTTATGGAGATAACCAAATAGCAATTCGATTGGATAACCCAAATCACTCTGCCCGCTGGTACCCAGGTGGTGGCCTGTATAGAAATGTGTGGTTAACCAAAACCAACAAAGTACATGTTTCACATTGGGGAACTACAATAACCACTTCAAATGTCTCCAAGACATCGGCAGAGATTCATGTTGATGTAAAGGTCGAAAACAATACAGAAACTGATTCAAATATTGACCTGATCACGAAGATATACGAATTTAACAATAATGAGGTCGCAACGCCAGTTGCCACAATCACAAAGTCTAATGTTAAAATTCCAGCGGGCAAAAGTCAATCCATTAAAGGGTCAGTAACCACAGACAACCCAAAACTTTGGGGGCCTCCTCCATCACAAACTCCTCACCTATATAAAGCTGTTACTTCTGTAATGGACGAAAATGATTTAATAGACAACTACGAAACCATATTTGGTATTAAGGATATTGAACTCGATCCTAATCAAGGCATTTTGGTCAATGGCGAATTAATTAAAATTCAAGGGGTAAATGAGCATCATGATTTAGGAGCTATTGGTACTGCATTTCATTTACGCGCAGCGGAGCGTAAATTAGAAATTTTAAGAGAGATGGGGGTCAATGCCATCAGAATGGCCCATAATCCACCAGCTCCAGAATTTTTGGATCTGACAGATAAAATGGGATTTTTGGTAGTGGATGAAGTATTCGATTCTTGGAAACGAAAAAAAACACCTCATGATTTTCATTTAATATTTTCAGATTGGTATGAAGCTGATGCTAGGGCTATGGTGCGCAGAGATAAAAACCATCCATCGATCATTATGTGGAGTTATGGGAATGAAGTTGGTGAACAGTACACAGGTGAACAGGGAGCAGCCATTGGACAAAAGTTATCAGATATCATAAAAGAGGAAGACCCAACTAGACCAACAACAAGTGCAATGAACTGGGCAAAATCAGATATGCCATTTCCTAAAGTTATGGATATCATCAGTTTTAACTATCAAGGAGAAGGCATCCGCCAAGATCCCATTTTTGACAATGTAACTGATAGAATTAAGACAAAGCCACAATATGAACCGTTTCATAATAAATTTCCAAACAAAGTTATTCTAAGTAGTGAAACCGCATCGGCAGCCAGTAGTCGTGGCATATATTTATTTCCTGTAACGGATTTAATCAGCTCACCAATCCGGGATGGAATGGGTGGTGACTCTAAAATAAAACACGTCAGCGCATACGAACTTTATGCCGTTGATTTTGGATCTAGTCCTGATAAGGTTTTTGCTTCATTGGATAAACACCCTTACTCAGCAGGAGAATTTGTTTGGACTGGATTTGATTATTTAGGTGAACCAACGCCTTACTATGATTCAAGAAGTTCGTATAACGGCATTATCGACTTAGCCGGATTCCCAAAAGATCGTTATTATTTATATCAAGCAAGATGGCGACCAGACTTACCAATGGTCCACGTATTGCCACATTGGAACTGGCCTGAGAGAATCGGGCAAATAACACCAGTACATGTATTTACCTCTGGTGACCAAGCGGAAGTTTTTCTAAATGGAAAATCACTTGGTAAAAAGAAAAAAGGAGAATTTGAATACCGTTTGCGTTGGGATGAGGTACAATACTATCCCGGAGAATTGAAGGTTGTTGCCTATAAAAACGGCAAAAAATGGGCAGAGAAAACGGTTTTTACAACCGGAGAACCTTTTAAACTGATCGCAAAGGCGGATAGATCTACAATTGATGCCGATGGTAAGGACTTATCTTATATCACAGTTCAAATAGCTGATAAAGACGGTTTAGTTGTTCCGACAGCCAATAACGAACTTGAGTTTAACATTCAGGGCCCAGGAGAAATTATTTCCACCGATAATGGAGACCCTTCTGATTTAACATCCTTTGTTTCTAAAAAACGAAATGCCTTTAATGGTCTCGCACTAGTTGTTGTTCGCTCCAAAAAAGGAGAAACTGGAGCCATGGAGTTAACTGTTAAATCAAATGGATTGAAGAAGACCGTTGTTCATTTAGTAAGTCACAAAAAATAGTAATCAATTATCCACACAAATCATCGATTTAATAGTTTGGTAATTTACTCTTAACACTAACTAGAATCTATATGCTGACATTTGCATCATCAGTAACGCACCAAATAAATTTTGAGTTAGCAAAACAGATTAGTTAGTTTAGTTTAGTTTTAAAGCCGATATCAGTCGGCTTTTTTCGTTTTCAATTGTAACTTAAGTTCTTTAAAATATTCTAAAGCTAAAGAGACCCGAGAGCCATACCAGGAGAAGAATTCTCCATCTACTAATACGATTTCAGTGCCCGGAAATACTCCCGCTAGTTCCTCTTTATGCTTTTCTTTAAAAGGATAGGGTTCTGAAGATAAAAACAGCAAATCGATCTTAGAAGTATGTAAATCTGATAATTCAATCTCAGGGTATCTGGAGTGATTCTTAAAAGCGTTTTTATAACCTGCCACCTCGAGCATGTGATTAATAAAGGTATCTCCCCCTGCAAGCATCCACGGTTTTTTCCAAATCATATAGGCGACTTTTTGACGTGGCTCACCAGATAAAAATGAATTATACTCCTTTGCCTTTTTTTTAATCTGTTGGATGAGAAACTCAGCTTTGCGAGCTACTTTAAAAATCTCACCATATTGCTGAATTAATTCATAACAGTCATCTAAATTATAGATATCAGCAAGATGCACCTGAGTGAAGTCTTCTAACTGCTCAACAATTTGCTGGGTATTCTCTTCCTTATTACAAAGTACTATGTCTGGATTTAGGGATTTGAGTGTTTCCCAGTGTACGTTTTTGGTTCCTCCAACTACAGTAATGTTACTTCTCAGATGATTCGGATGAACGCAAAACTTGGTAATACCAACTAATAAATGTTCTAAACCCAAATCATATAAAAGTTCTGTTTGAGATGGAACAAGGCAAACTACCCTTTTAAAAGCACGTGAAGTATCAATATGTCTACCTAGTTGATCAACCAAAGGAATCAAAGAAAACTGGCCATTTGCAATTGTAGATCCTTCGCCTTCTCTGCCGCTTTTTCAGCAAAGTCTTTCCCTTTTGAAGCATATAAGATACCTCTAGAAGAATTCACTAAAAGCCCCACATTATCATTCAACCCGTATTTGCAGACCTCCTTAAGACTCCCTCCCTGAGCTCCTACCCCGGGAACTAGTAAAAATGATTCTGGAACTATCGCACGAATATCCTTTAGATATTCTGCTTTGGTTGCACCAATGACATACATTAGGTTTTCAGAATTCACATAATTCTTTGAGGTTTCCAGCACATTTTGATAAAGAGGTTTTGCGGCATATTCCTTGGTCTGAAAATCAAATGCACCAGGATTTGAGGTAAGAGACAATAATATGGTATGCCGATCCTTAAAAGCTAAGAACGGCTCTACAGAATCTCTTCCCATATAAGGAGCTACGGTCACAGAATCAAAGTTGAGATCCTCAAAGAAGGCTTTAGCATACATGGTCGAAGTATTCCCGATATCGCCTCTTTTAGCATCCGCTATGGTAAACAACTCTGGATAATGCTCATTAATGTAATCAATTGTTTTCTTTAAACTCTCCCAGCCTTTGATTCCCAGAGCCTCATAGAAAGCAATATTTGGCTTTAACGCTACGGCTAAATGGTGCGTGGCATCAATAATTGCTTTATTAAATTCAAAAACAGGGTCCTTGGTTTCTAACAAATGGGTTGGTAACTTCTTTAAATCGACATCCAAACCTATGCATAAAAATGATTTTTTCCTTCTTATCTGCTCTACCAGCTGGGTTAATTCCATAGTAATGATTGCATTTACTTAAAGCCTCTTAAGGATATATTTCACTTTAAAATACTTTATAAAATATTTTTAAATGAAGAGAATTTTGGTTTATAAAATTTCGCTAGCCTCCTTAAGCTTCTCTGTATTTTCTGCCAATTTCAATTCTTCTATTATTTTATCCAAATCACCGTTTACAATATTAGAAAGGTCGTAAAGTGTAAGACCTATACGATGGTCGGTAACTCTTCCTTGAGGGTAATTATAGGTTCTAATTTTTGCACTACGATCTCCACTAGAAACCATACTTTTACGTCTTGCGGAATCCGCTTCTTGTTTTTTCGCCAATTCCCTTTCATACAATCGAGATCGTAGAACCTTGATTGCTTTTTCTAAATTTTTGTGCTGTGATTTCTCATCCTGACAGCGTACCTCTATTCCAGTAGGGATGTGTTGTAACTGGATCGCAGAATAAGTCGTATTTACAGATTGTCCTCCAGGACCAGTTGAGGTGGTTCTAATAATCTTCACATCCCCCATATCCAACTCAACGTCGAATTCCTCAGCTTCTGGCAATACCATCACAGTGGCTGCAGAGGTATGTACCCGGCCTTGCGTTTCAGTTTGTGGAACACGTTGAACTCGATGCACACCCGCTTCGAATTTTAAGGTTCCGTAAACATCACTTCCGTTGACTTCAAAAATAATTTCTTTATATCCTCCAGAGGTTCCTTCATTGAAGTCCACCACGCCAACCTTCCATCCTCTACCTTCACAATATTTGGTGTACATGCGTTGTAAATCACCTGCAAAAATACTTGCCTCATCTCCTCCTGTTCCTGCTCTGATCTCAACCACGACATTTTTAGCATCCTCTGGATCCTTAGGAATAAGCATGAATTTGATCTGTTCTTCCAAACCAGGGAGTTTCTCCTTGGCCTCATCCAACTGCATCTTTGCCATTTCTACCATTTCAGCATCACTTGCATCAGCAATGATTTCCTCAGCCTCAGCAATGTTATCCAAAACCTCTTTATACTCCTCCCTTTTATCTACAAGATCTTTAAGATCTTTGTACTCCTTATTGAGTTGCACATAACGCTTTTGATCAGCGATGACATCCGGCTGGATGATCAAATCTGAAATCTCATCAAAGCGTTGCTTTACAACATTTAATTTATCTAACATAACTTCTTTAAAATTGGCAGCACAAATTTACGATTATTTTGATGGAATTTGATATGTGCCAGCCTTAGTATAACAATCCCATATTCATTTTAGTATCCCTTTTATTTGGCAAAACACCCATATGCGCAGCTCACATAGGGCAGTTAAAGAGCTTATAACCTAACTATTAAACTCTCTAATTTACTACCAAAAAAGGTTATTAATTATAAAAGAAGACGTTAATAATATTCAAAAGTTCCCTTATCCGAAATAATGCTCAGCTTTTTGGTAGATGAAGCCTCTACCCTTCCTACTATTTGAGCGTCCACATCAAAAGACTTAGAAATTGCAATGATCTCCTGGGCTATACTTGGATCAACATACAACTCCATACGATGCCCACAGTTAAATACCTGGTACATCTCCTTCCACGACGTTTTAGACTGCTCTTGGATGAGTTTAAATAGCGGTGGCACTTCAAACATACTATCTTTAATGATATGCAAATTGTCAATAAAATGCAATATTTTAGTTTGTGCTCCTCCACTACAGTGAATCATACCATCAATCTTTGCTGATCCGATTTTTTGAAGTATCGCTTGAATGATCGGCGCATAGGTTCTTGTTGGAGATAATACTAATTTTCCAGCATCCAGTGGAGATCCTTCAACAGAATCTGTTAGATTTGTATCTCCAGAGTACACCAATTCCTCTGGTACACTGTGATCAAAACTTTCTGGATATTTTTCTGCCAAATATTTACCAAACACATCATGTCTCGCCGATGTTAACCCATTACTTCCCATACCTCCATTGTATTGCTTTTCATAGGAAGCTTTACCATAAGAAGCCAATCCAACAATCACATTACCTGCTTTAATATTCGCGTTATCTATAACATCGGAACGTTTTATTCTGGCAGTAACAGTAGAATCCACGATAATGGTTCTCACCAAATCCCCTACATCAGCTGTTTCTCCTCCAGTGGAATAAATATTTACCCCATACTGTTTCATTTCAGCAATAAGTTCCTCGGTACCATTAATAATCGCAGCAATTACCTCTGAAGTTATCACATTCTTATTTCTCCCAATGGTCGAAGAGAGCAAAATATCGCTCGTAGCTCCTACGCAAAGTAAATCATCGATATTCATTATCAAGGCATCTTGAGCGATCCCTTTCCAAACTGAGACATCCCCTGTTTCCTTCCAATACATATAGGCCAAAGAAGACTTGGTCCCTGCCCCATCAGCGTGCATGATCAAACAATGATCCTCGCTACCCGTTAAATGATCGGGAATAATTTTACAAAACGCTTTTGGAAATAATCCCTTATCAACATCTTTAATGGCGGCATGCACATCTTCCTTTGAAGCAGAAACACCTCTTTGTGAATATCGTTTACTTATCTGAGAACTCATTGAATGAAATTTTAGACAAAAATAGCCATAAAAAAAAAGCACACAAACTTTTGTTTGTGTGCTTATACTTTAGAAGGTTGGTTAAGGCCTTCTATCTTCTGTAATTCAAAAATTTTATGTCCCAAAATTTAAGAACTACATCATTAAATTGATTAATAGCGTCCCAAATATAGGAAAACATTTAGTTGTAAAATCAGGAAAAATCCCCTAATTTATAGATACTTAGCTTTTTTCGACCTAGCCACGTAAAAATCGGTTTAAGAACAAAGCATATTATATGCTTTATAACCGATCAAACATTATTTTGTAAACAACAGTTCTCTATATTTAGTAAGTGGCCATAAATTATCCTCTACCATTAATTCTAATTTATCACAATGGTAACGGATGTCTTCAAAAAATGGCAACACACGTTCGCAATAAGCCTCTGCTTTAAGCTGCGCTTTATCCAGTTTATTCGCGTATTTTCTAGCATCTATCATCATATTAACCTTTGAGTTGATCTCAGAAATATGTTCAGAAATTTCTTCAATCAAATCCAGTTGCTCTGGAGCCAATTTCTTAAAATCACTTCCAAAGACATCTTTGATTCCTTTAACATTAGTGATTAATATATTTTGATAGCGAATTGCAGTTGGAATAACATGATTTCTAGCAATATCACCTAGTACTCTACTCTCTATTTGAACTTTGTGTACATATTCCTCTAATTCTATTTCGTGACGGGCTTTAATTTCGATCTCACTCATAACATCAAGTTGTTCAAACAAATCGATGGTGGATTTCTTAAGATATACCTTAAGAGCCTCTGGAGTCGTTTTATTATTACTCAGGCCTCTTTTGACCGCTTCCTTTTCCCATGCAGCGCTGTATCCATCTCCTTCAAACCTAATTTTCTTAGAAGCTTTAATATACTCTCTAAGCACATTAAATATGGCCTCATCTTTTTTCAGGCCTTTTTTGTCAATCAAAGCATCCACTTCTACTTTGAATGCTTTAAGTTGCTTGGCTACAATGGCATTTAAAATCATCATCGGTTTTGCACAATTCGCCTTAGATCCCACAGCTCTAAATTCAAATTTATTACCTGTAAAGGCAAAGCTAGAAGTACGGTTTCTATCCGTGTTGTCTAATAAAATCTCTGGAATCTTACCAACTACATTTAATTTTAGATCTGTTTTCTCCTCAGGTGACAACTTTCCTTTAGACACATCCTCTAATTCCTCTAAAACCTTGTTGAGTTGACTTCCAATAAAAACAGAAACAATTGCTGGAGGTGCTTCATTAGCGCCCAATCGGTGGTCATTTGTTGCGGAAGCCACTGAAGCTCTTAAGAGTTCTTCATTATCGTGAACAGCCTTAATGGTATTTATAAAGAAGGTCAAGAACTGTAGATTCTTCGTCGGTGTGGTACCAGGGCTTAATAAGTTGACACCTTTATTTGTGGCCAAGGACCAATTGTTATGTTTACCCGACCCGTTAATTCCGGCAAATGGTTTTTCGTGGAACAGTACTTTAAAATTATGCTTGTCTGCCATTTTATCCATAAGGTCCATCAATAATGAATTATGATCCACCGCAAGATTCGCCTCTTCATAAATAGGCGCCAATTCAAATTGATTTGGAGCCACTTCATTATGTCTGGTTTTCACAGGAATCCCCAAGCGAACACATTCATTTTCCAATTCTATCATATAGTTCAGCACACGATCGGGAATAGATCCAAAGTAATGGTCGTCTAATTGCTGACCTTTTGCTGGTGAATGACCAAGCAATGTCCTACCTGCTAATAGTAGGTCAGGCCTTGAAAGGGTAAGCGCTTTATCAATTAAAAAATACTCTTGTTCCCAGCCCAAGGTAGCGTTTACCTTGGTGACACTTTTATCAAAATATCGTGCCACCTCTGTGGCAGCTTGATCAATAGCTAATAGAGATCGAAGCAAAGGCGCTTTATTATCTAAGGCCTCTCCTGTATAGGAAACAAAAACTGTAGGGATGCATAGAGTCGTCCCGTGAATAAATGCTGGAGATGTTGGATCCCAAGCAGTATACCCCCTAGCTTCAAAAGTATTTCGGATACCTCCGTTTGGAAAGCTGGAAGCATCAGGCTCTTGTTGTACCAGCTGTGCACCGCCAAACCTATCAACCGCATCAGTGGTACTAATGGGCTCGAAAAAGGCATCGTGTTTCTCGGCTGTTGTTCCAGTTAATGGTTGAAACCAGTGCGTGTAATGTGTGGCCCCTTTAGATATTGCCCATATCTTCATATAAGTGGCAATCTCATCAGCTAATTTTCTGTTTATCTTTCCCCCACCTTCTATAGCATCCATTACACTACTATAAGCTTCTTTAGACATCACCTGCCTCATGACAACTGCATTAAAGACATTGGCACCGAATTGATCTGAACGATGGTCAGGTGTTTCAACATGAACAGGAGTGCGTTCAAACGTTTGCTTTATTGCTTCAAATCTAATTGTAGACATATAAATAATTGGTATATAAAGTATTAATACTTCGTTTATTGTTACGAATTAACAAATTACCTAAATATTTCACATTGTAGGAAATATTGAGACATTATTTTTTAATTATTTGTCAACAAAATTCGCTCAAATTATGCATATAAAAAAATACCCCCTAAAAAAATAGGGCATTAATAAAAATTAAAGACGTATTTAAAAAAACACCCCTTGATTTATCGAGATATTTTCAAAAAAACTACTTTTGCGAATGTAAAGTTCAATTAAAACTATAAAATTATGAGCAAGGCAAAACTTGAATACATTTGGTTGGATGGATATTTTCCCACCCAAAACATGAGAAGCAAAACTAAAGTTGAAGACAATTTTAGTGGAAAATTAGAAGACTGCCCTATATGGTCTTTTGATGGTTCCTCAACCAAGCAAGCATTAGGAGGTTCTTCAGACTGCTTACTAAAACCAGTGGCAATTTATCCAGACCCTGCAAGGAATAATGGATATTTAGTCATGGCAGAGGTACTTAATGCGGATGGCACACCACACCAGACGAATTCAAGAGCCACTATTGATAATGAGAATGATGAAGATTTTTGGTTTGGTTTCGAACAAGAGTACTTTATTATGGACTCCAAAACAGAATTACCACTTGGTTTTCCTGTAGGAGGATACCCAGGTCCACAGGGATTGTATTACTGCTCAGTGGGAGGTAAAAACACCCATGGAAGAGCAATCGTAGAACGTCACGCCGACCTATGTATTGAAGCTGGCATTAATTTCGAAGGCATTAACCAAGAAGTAGCCTGTGGTCAATGGGAATTCCAAATCTTTGCCAAAGGAGGCAAAAAGGCTGGGGACGAAATTTGGATTGCCCGTTATTTACTAGACAGATTATGTGAGGAGTACAATTACTATATAGAGTACCACCCAAAACCTATCAAAGGAGACTGGAATGGCTCTGGAATGCATGCTAATTTCTCTAATACCCTGCTTAGAACCTGTGGTTCAAAAGAAGTTTATGATAAAGTTTGTGAAGCGTTCAGACCCGTTACAAAAGAGCATATCGATGTATATGGAGAATTCAACGATGAACGTTTAACTGGAAAGCATGAAACGGCTTCAATAAATGACTTCTCATATGGAGTCTCCGATAGAGGTGCCTCTATCCGTATTCCAATTATCACCGTTGAGAAAGGATATAAAGGATGGTTAGAGGATAGAAGACCAGCTTCGAATGCTGATCCTTATAAAGTTGCTGCTAGAATCATAAAAACAGTAAACACTGTAAATGTAGCAGTGGAAGCATAAAATATAATTCTACATCACCATTACTATAGAGGCTGCATTTAGTGGCCTCTTTTTTTGATTTAAACACAAGAATTCCTGCAAAATTAGTTATAAAACTATAAAAGTAGTTGCTTAACTATAAAAATAGTTTTATATTTGGTTTCTATTGATTCATAAAGCAAAGATTACGCGTATGCAAAAGTTAACCAACAAAGAAGAAGACATCATGAAGATTCTGTGGCGCCTTGAAAAAGCTTTTGTCAAAGAAGTGATGGCCGAGATCAAAGAGGAAAAACCACATTATAATACCTTATCTACTATTATCCGAAACCTAGAAGAGAAAGGCTTTGTCAGTCATAACGCTTTCGGAAACACCCACCAGTACTACCCTATTGTGAAAAAAGAAAGCTATCGTTCCAGATTTGTCACCAAAGCAATGGAAGACTACTTCAACAACTCTTACAAAAATCTTGTAAGTCACTTTGCCAAGGAAGAAAAAATATCCGTGGAAGAATTAAAAGAAATCATTCATCAAATAGAAAACAGTAAGTAATGGAAATTTATCTAATCTATGTACTTAAATCTGCGATCCTTCTGAGCATATTCTGGATTATATACACTGTTTTTCTAAAAAAAGAAACGTTCTTTAATCTCAATCGCTACTTTTTAATTCTTGGTATAGTAACGGCATTATTGCTACCTGTTGTTAAGTTTCAACGAATGGTTCACATACATTTCCCTAGCGTGATCCCATTTGAGAACCCCGTAGGTGTAATCGCTGGGGTCAATGTAGAATCGCCTAATTATTGGACCTATCTATTCGGGCTTTATATCCTAGGGGCTTCGGTTGTAGCGGCGCGATTTATAATGGAACTATTATCTTTAAAAAGGATCCTCAGAAAGGGAAGGCTTGTAAAGAAAGTAGGAAAGGTATCATTTATCGAAGTTGAGCAAGAGGTAAGTCCATTTTCATTTTTAAGCACCATTGTCTACAACCCTGACTTACACTTGGAATCTGAATTAGATACCATATTAAAGCATGAAAACATTCATATCTCACAAAAGCATTCGGTAGACATGCTACTAGCTAGCCTTATCAAAATCATCCTGTGGTTTAATCCTATCAGCTGGAATTACAAAAAGCAGCTCGCTCAAAACCTTGAATATATCGCAGATGATCAGAGTTGTACTTTGGCTGATAGTAGCAAAAAGGACTACCAATATTTATTGTTAAAACAACTATCCGGAAACTCGTTTTCCGTCATCAATCCATTTTTTAATACATTAATCAAAAAACGAATCGTTATGTTACAAAAACAAAGATCAAACAAAAGAAGTAGTTGGAAATATTTCTTAGTACTTCCATTTTTAGCAGGGTTTATGTTACTTTTTAGCTTTAAAACCCAGGTGAATTATCTGCCAATTGAAGCCTCTTCTCCACTTGGCATTAATGTAAGCCAACAAGCCCAAGATTCTTTACCTCCCCTTTATGTAATCAATGGAGAAAAACAACCTTCTGATTTTAAAGTAAGTACTATCGCAGTGGATGACATAGAAAGTATTTCAGTGCTAAAGAATGAATCAGCCACAGAACTCTATGGAGAGCAGGGAAAAAACGGGGTCATTCATATTACTTTAAAACCCAACAATTCCACTACTGACACCTCTAAGAAAACAGTTCTACAGGTCCCCACTAAAAGCATTTCGGGTAAACCACTCATAATTGTAAATGACAGACAAATGCCTGATGACTTTGACATAAATTCTATAGACAAATACACTATAAAATCCGTAGATGTAATTAAAGAGAAAAAGGCTACAGAAAAATATGGTAACAATGCCAAAGATGGAGTCATTAAAATCTACACAAAAGATCATCAAAAGAAGTAGAAGAATTGTAAAAGCTTTTTAAGGTTAGCAGCTATGGGTAAATATCCATAGCTGTTTTATTTTCATAATTAATTTACAGTTGATAGATAAATATCAAAATAAATTTACTTTGGAAAACAGACCCTCTAAAAAACGATGGATCAGGACATTTAGTAACTGAAAAAAAATTGGTGCTGCTTGGGCAAATATTGGTTTGCTTAGAAGAATATTAGTATATTTACTTTGTAACCAGCCCAGTAAATCCCTAATTTAAATTTAGGGTACAAAAATTAATTGTCAATAAAAAAGGGACGGCTGTTACTCCTTGTGAAAGCACAATGATTTTTTAAACTGCATGATTCATGAAAAAACAACTCTTTAAAATATTAGCTAAAATCAATCGAGCCATCCTCCCTTCATATACCAAAAAAGGCTTAGACCTTGCCACGGCTACTAAAGTGCAATTAGCGATTATAGGCTGGAAGGCATTTGTAACAAAAAACACATTAGATTAATAAGTGACTACTGCCTTTGTATTGAAACCTTTTAGTTTATCTCTACCATTTAAAAAAGCGAGCTCCATTAAAAAATTACACTGCACAACCTCTCCACCTAGTGCTTCCACTAAATTGCATACAGCTTTTGCTGTTCCTCCGGTTGCCAGAACATCATCGTGAATTAAGACCTTGTCTCCTTTTTTAATACCATCGGTATGGATTTGTAAACTGTCTTGCCCGTATTCCAAATCATATACTTGAGTCAAAGTCTGGAAAGGTAATTTCCCAGGTTTACGTACTGGGACAAAACTACATTTTAAAGCTGCTGCTAATAAAGTTCCAAAAAAGAATCCACGACTCTCTACTCCCACTACAACATCTATTTGCCGATCTGGCATCAATGAAATAAGTGATTGTAAGGCCTGTTCTCTCATGCTATGATTTACTAATAAAGGTGTGATATCTTTAAAAACAACACCTGGCTTTGGAAAATCCTTCACTTCTCGAATAAACTCTTGTAATTCTTGCATCCCTATAAGTAATTTTTAAACAAAGATATCATATACTCACGGGTTGAAATAATACTTAAAGATGAAATAAACTTTCTGACTATTAAGGATAAAGAATCTACTGTATCTTTACAACCAAAATAAAGGTTTTATGAATTGGATCATATTAATTATAGCAGGACTCTTTGAAGTAGGCTTTGCCACTTGCCTAGGTAAGGCTAAATCATCTTCTGGAAATGAAGCTATTTACTGGTATGCTGGGTTTTTAATTTGTTTAACTATAAGCATGGTACTACTCATTAAGGCAACCCAGACTCTACCACTTGGCACTGCCTACGCTGTGTGGACTGGCATAGGGGCCGTTGGAACAGTACTAATGGGTATCCTTGTATTTAACGAGCCGACAACCTTCTGGAGGGTCTTCTTTATCACAACATTAATTATGTCTGTTGTAGGACTAAAATTCGTTTCGAATTAAAGTAGAAATGACTATATTCGTTTTTAAAATCAACAACTATGAAATTTTATCGACCAATTGTTATACTTGTAACAGTAGCTATGTTTATGCTGACCTCATGTGAGTCATCAACCAATTCGCCAGAAAAGGGTATTATCACCCACACGGTATTTTTTAAATTAAAGCACCCGAAAGGTAGTGAAGCTGAAAAAGAATTCTTAGCTCAAGCCGTAGCTTTAAAGTCCATTAATACAGTAATGAATATGACACAAGTTACTGAGATAGGGCAAAAAAATGATTTTGATTTAGGGCTAACAATGCAGTTTAAAAATCAAGCGGATTACGACACTTACTCCAACCATCCAGATCACGTTGAATTTGTTAAAAATGTTTGGGATAAAGAAGTTGTAGATTTTATGGAAATCGATTATATCGTCGAGTAAAATCAACCTTCCTTTTAAAGAAGTAAAATGCCATCTAAAACTATTTTAATTAGATGGCATTTCTATTTTTAGTCCTCTTTTGGACTATCATATTTTATTAGCTAAGCTACTGGCTCTCCATAGAGATCAAAATCTGCAGCCTCTAAAATCTTAATCATAGCGAATTCACCAGTTTTTAAATAATGCTTACTAGCATCTATAAGAACTTCATTATCCACATCTGGAGAATCAAACTCCGTTCTTCCTACAAAGTAATTTCCTTCTTTTCGATCGATTACACATCGGAAAGTCTGCCCTACTTTTTGTTGGTTTAACTCCCAAGAAATCTGAGATTGTATATCCATAATTTCTGAGGCGCGTTGTTGTTTAACCTCCTCTGGAACATCATCTTCCAATTGGTAAGCATGGGTGTTTTCTTCATGACTGTATGTGAAACAACCCAAGCGTTCAAATCGCATTTCTTTCACCCACTCCTTTAGAAGGTTAAAGTCTTGCTCAGTTTCTCCAGGATATCCCACAATAAGGGTGGTTCGAATAGCCATTTGAGGGACAGCTACTCTAAAGTCTTTTAAAAGCTGAGTGGTTTTATTATAGGTGGTTCCTCTTCTCATCGATTTTAAAATCGAATCAGAAATGTGCTGAAGTGGAATATCAATGTAATTACATACCTTTGGCTCTTGTTTTATTACCTCTAAAACATCCATTGGAAAACCAGTAGGGAAGGCATAATGCAGTCGGATCCACTCCACTCCTTCAACTTTAACAAGCGCTTTTAGAAGTTCAGCTAAAGCTCTTTTTTTATAAATATCAAGACCGTAATAGGTAAGATCTTGAGCAATTAAGATTAATTCTTTTACTCCACTAGCTGCCAATTTTTCTGCCTCTATAACCAGCGCTTCAATTGGAGTACTTTTGTGTTTACCCCGCATAAGAGGTATCGCACAAAAACTACAAGGACGATCACAACCTTCTGCGATCTTTAGATATGCATAATTCTTAGGAGTGGTAGTGAGTCGCTCACCGATGAGTTCATGCCGGTAATCTGCACCCAATGCTTTTAAAAGACTAGGTAATTCGGTAGTCCCAAAATATTGGTCCACATCCGGAATCTCTTTTTGAAGGTCTGGCTTGTATCGTTCACTCAAGCAACCCGTAACAAACACTTTATCAACTTCACCTTCTTCTTTCTTTTGCAAATACTCCAAGATGGTGTTCACACTTTCTTCTTTTGCGTTATTGATAAAACCACAGGTATTAATTACCACCACGTTACCTTCCTTTTCATGAACAACTTCTTTCCCACTGGCTTTGAGCTGTCCCATGAGTACTTCACTATCGTAAACATTCTTCGAGCACCCTAGGGTAACTACATTAATTTTATTCTTTTTTAACGTCTTGGTTCTCATACCTTACATATAAATATTAACCTTCAAAGTTACCAATTCTAAGGCCTAAGAAAGTAGTATAATTAACTCTAGCAAACTACCCTACCTACGACAGAGCCGATGGGTTGGGCTTCAAGGATTGTAGACTCACCTAACGATAATGCCTTACCTTGTTTTGGTTTTATATCCGACTGCATCCAACAACCAGATACTGTTTATACTTTGTTTTATCCATCAGTAACCCAGAACGGATTCTACTACTTGGGAAAAACCTATAAACAATCGGCAAAATTACGCTTTTGATAGCGTATAAAACGAGTATCTCGAAGGAATTTAACCCTTATGACATTAAATTGTGCAAATAAACTATCAATTGCTCTTCGTAAAAGCGAATAACAGAAAACAAAATCACACAGATAATAGCATAGATCCATTTATAGCCCCCTGTTTTAATAACTTTAAAAAGCAAATAAGCGACTATAGCACCTACAATTCCAAGAATGAAATTAGGCCAAAACCACTGCCCTCCAAAAATTGCTATACCTTTTAAAATAGCATAAAACAAACTAAAATAAGCCAATACCCGAGTTAGGGTCACTAGAAATTTTGAGCTATTCATCACTTGAAGAAGGAATCGACAAATTCATATTTATTAAATACTTGAAGATCTTCAATTGCCTCTCCTACTCCAATATATTTAACAGGTATTTTAAACTGGTCTGAAATTCCTATAACCACCCCACCTTTAGCTGTACCATCTAATTTGGTAACGGCTAAGGAACTCACCTCAGTGGCCTTTGTGAATTGTTTTGCCTGTTCGAAAGCATTTTGACCCGTAGAACCATCCAAAACAAGCAATACTTCATCCGGCGCATCAGGAACTACTTTTTGCATAACACGCTTTACTTTAGTAAGTTCATTCATAAGGTTTATCTTATTGTGTAATCTACCAGCGGTATCGATGATTACCACATCAGCGTCTTGGTTAACAGCAGATTTCAAGGTATCAAATGCCACAGAAGCAGGATCACTACCCATTTGCTGTTTTACAATGGGAACATCAACGCGATCCGCCCAAACTTGTAGCTGATCAATGGCAGCCGCGCGAAAAGTATCTGCAGCACCTAAAACCACCTTTTTACCTTGCTTTTTAAATTGGTATGCAAGCTTTCCAATAGTGGTAGTTTTACCCACACCATTAACTCCTACTACCATTAGAACATAAGGTTTTTTATCAGTAGGAAGCATAAAGTCTTCCTGCTCCCCAGTATTGGTCTCTGACAACAAACTAGCGATTTCTTCTCTTAAGATCCCATTGAGCTCATCGGTTCCTAGGTACTTATCCTTTGCAACCCTTGCCTCAATACGCTCAATAATTTTCAAGGTGGTATCTACCCCCACATCGCTACTAACTAACACCTCTTCAAGATCATCAAGTACCTCATCATCCACCTTAGATTTACCTGCTACGGCTTTACTTAACTTACCAAAGAAGCTAGTCTTTGATTTTTCAAGTCCTTTATCTAAAGTCTGTTTCTTTTCTGAAGAAAATATTTTTTTAAAAAAACTCATTTATTGCGATTAATTCTTTGGTGTTCTTATCATCCTAAGGCGACAAGAATGGTTATTATCCTTGATTAAACTCTTACAGTAAAAATTTTGTTCTCTATAAATGACGGTCATTCTAAAAAATAATCCGTCTATACAAACATACAACTAAATTAACAGTTGTGATACTATTTTGACGCTTAGGTAATTTTAAACTTACATCAGTCAAAGTACATTAAATCAAAAAAGCCACTTCCCGGATAGAAAGCAGCTCTTAGCGATAAAAAGTTGTGAACTTTTATTTTTTATTCACCCAGTCATTAACTAGTTCTGGAGCCATAACGGCTTCAACAAAAGTATAAGCACCTGATTTAGGAGATCTAACCATTTTAATTGCTTTGGTTAATCTCTTTGAATTTGTCTGTAACGTTGCTACTGATTTCTTTGCCATGGCCTAATTATTTTATTTCTTTATGAACAGTCATTTTCTTAAGGATAGGATTGAACTTTTTCAATTCCATACGATCCGGAGTGTTCTTTTTATTTTTAGTAGTGATGTAACGAGAAGTTCCTGGCTGCCCAGATTCTTTATGCTCGGTACATTCTAATATCACCTGTATTCTATTACCTTTCTTTGCCATTTTATTCCTTATTTAGCGGATTACCAATTACTTAATAAACCCTTTTTCTTTTGCCTCTTTTAATACTGCAGTAATCCCTTTTTTATTAATAGTTTTTAATGCAGCAGTAGAAATTTTAAGCGTAACCCAACGGTCCTCTTCTGGAAGAAAGAAACGCTTTTTAATTAGGTTAGCGTCAAATTTACGCTTTGTTCTATTCATAGCGTGAGAAACGTTATTTCCCACCATTGCCTTCTTTCCTGTAAGTTCACAAACTCTTGACATGCTTCTATACTTTAGTATTATTTAAAAACAGGGTGCAAATTAACGAATTCTAAGTCTTAATAGCAAGTGAAAGAATCATTTTTTTGAAAATTCTTTAAAAAGCATTTCCAAAGCTTTATTTACCGCCTTATTAATCACTTTTTCCCGATGATTTCCTAGGTTAAGTTCCTTAGAAAAAACACCTTTCGGAGTCGCCAAACCGATAAAAACGGTTCCTATTTCGGCATCTGAGTCTCCTTTTACCGGTCCAGCATTCCCCGTAGTAGACAGGGCAAAATCTGTTTTAAACATCTTTTGAGCAGACAAAGCCATAGCCTCAGCCACTGGCGCACTGACTACGCTGTGCTGATCTATTACGGATTTATCAATATGCAAAACATCGATTTTCGACTCAGTAGCATAGGTGACAACACCACCTGTAAAAAAACTAGAAGCCCCAGGGATAGCAGCGAAGGTATGAGCCAACTTACCTCCAGTACAACTTTCTGCTACCGAAATGTGCTGCTTACGATCACTTAGTAACTTAGCTAATGTATGCTCCAAAGCATTCTCCTCCTCTAATCCAAAATATAAATCCTGAATCAATGGCATAAGGCCGTCCATTTGTTTTTGAACCTCCTTCTCCAACAATATTTTATCATCTCCTTTAGCCGTTAATCTCAGCCTTACTTTACCTAAATTTGGTAGGTAAGCTAATTTAATGGTTCTCGGAAGTTGATTTTCCCAAAACTCGAGACGTTCCGCTAATGCACTTTCTCCGAGTCCGTAGGTAAGAATGGTCTTGTGGAGAATATAAGGGTGCTTAAACTGCTTTTTCAGCTTGGGAAGCACAGAATCAACGATGAGTGCCTCCATCTCAAATGGGACCCCAGGAAGAGAGATAAACACCTTTCCTTGTTTTTCAAGCCACATTCCTGGTGCTGTACCATAATGATTCATCAACACCTGCGCGCGTGAAGGCACAAGTGCCTGCCCTTTATTTAAATTAGAAATTGGACTATTGGAATACTTTTTAAACAGGCGTTCTACATTTTCTAACACCGCCTTGCTTTCAACAAGCTCATCTGAAAAGTAAGTACAAATCGTATGCTTTGTGATATCATCCTTAGTCGGCCCAAGCCCCCCTGTGATAATAACAATATCCACTCTGGATTCTGCCTCTTCCATCGCTTTCAAAATGTGGCTTTGTTCATCTTGAACAGAGCTCACCTGAAAAACTGAAATACCGATTGAATTGAGTTTCTTAGCAATGAACGCAGAATTCGTATCTACGATTTGACCTATGAGTATTTCATCGCCAATAGTAATAATTTCTGCTAACATTTTAGCTACTTTATATAATTGTTTAATTCCTGATACGCCGCTTGGAATTCAATGGAAGCACTAGTGGACAAACCTTTGATGCTCTCAATGTCCATATCTCCCCTAGCATGGGATTCTATGGTCAACATCTGATCCTTTAACTTGTCTATTCCAAGTAAATCTGCGTTGGGTTTTATTTTATGTGCATATTGATAAATAGCACTAAAATCTTGAGTATCAATTGCTTTTTCAAGACCCTTAAAATCTTCAGGAGTCTCTTGTAAAAAGGTGGTTATTATGGTTTGATTAAACTCCTTATCTCCTCCAGATAATTCGTTGAGCTTATCTAAATTGTACTTCATAATGTTAGGTATTATTTAATTGATAGGTTAAATATTTCTTGTTCGTTTATGTGTCCTTGTAAATGGTCACCACTGTGAACCTGTGAAACGCCAGCAGGGGTACCCGTAAAAATTAAATCGCCTGTTTTGAGTGTAAAATACTTCGAAACATACGAAATTAATTCATCTATTTTCCATAACATTTTTGCGCTGTGACCACATTGAACCTGTTCATTGTTCTTAGAAAGGCTAAAATGAACATCGTTTAAATCTCCTAAAGATTCCTTTGCCAACCACCTACCTACAAAAGCAGAATTATCAAAGGCTTTGGCCTGTTCCCATGGCAAACCTTTAGCCTTTAAGGAACTTTGTATATCTCTAGCTGTAAAATCTATACCTAAACTCACCTGAGTGTAATAGTTAGGCGCGAACTTCTGAGCGATATGCTTTCCTACTTTACATATTTTAACGACAAGTTCTACCTCATGATGAATCTCAGAGGAAAACCCTGGTAGGTAAAAATCCAATCCATTTTTTAAGAGAGCCGTATCAGGCTTCATAAAAATAACAGGAGCATCAGGTTTTTCATTCTGAAGCTCAGCAATGTGTTCAGTATAATTTCTGCCAACACAGATAATCTTCATGTCAGTTTTAATTTAAAATCGCAAATTAGTAAACAACTTTCACTTTAAAGGCTGGTGCAACGATTTTTCCATTTTTAAATGTATTTCCATCCCCAGTGAGCTTAAGGTTATCCATGGACTTCCAACCCACATTGGATCTATAATAAGCATGCACATCCTCAGGTTTTTCCTGCACCCCTCTAAAGATAGGACCATATCGTATAGTCTTAACATCCTGATACACTGTATCCCCTAATCGTACATCAAACTGTTCTTCAAATTGGTTTTCTTGGATAAACAAATGTTCAACAGCTATATAAAACCCTTTTTCTGGCACCTCAATACCGAATTCAGACAAGGACACCTTGGCTTTTCTTTGGTTCTTTTTAGAATGAACAATCAAGTTGCTAAGTAGCAGATCCTCTGCTGGACTCAGATCATTGTTCACACCAAGAACTCTTAATTTAAATTTAGACTCCACATGATAAGGTGGATTGAAATAAATAGTTACCTGATCCAAATAGAGTTTTTTAACGTCTTTAAAGTCATTGGGGTAATATCGAGCTAACACTGAAGGGTATGCACCCCCGCTAAAGTTCCCCAAGCCAACCCATTGTTTACCACTAAAGGGATTAAGGGTACGGCTATTCTTTTTATTTTCGCGATCATAAACAACCACTTCATTTAAAGCCTCAATCTTAGGAGAAAGGAAAATGGTTTTATTGGAAAGTTTATAAGAAGGCATCACCTTACTTTGATAACCTAAACTGGAGATACGAACATCCTCCCTTAATAGCGTGCTATCTACTTGCAAAAAAAACCTGCCTTGTTCATTGGAAGTAGTTCCGTATTTTGTCTTAGTAAAAATGATATGAGCATAAGCTAAAGGCTCATCTGTTTGATCATCCTTTAACTCACCAACAAGAATTGATTTTTGAGCCTGACAGTAGCCGAAGGCAATAAACAGACCGATATAAATAAAAACTTGACCGAGCTTAAACATTAGCTTAGCTTCGTATTCAATTTTCTAAGTTTAATAGCGGTCAATACCTTTTTGGTATATCTCGGAAAATCGGCGTTTAAGATCCACCCAAAATAACCAGGTTCTTGTTCTAAAACCTCTTCTACCTTTCTCCCTTTATGTTTACCAAAAGCAAACACCTCGACACCATCCTCATCAAAGCCTATAAAACCTGCAAAGTCTGCTGTAACTCTACGGGTGGTGAAATTCGAGAGAAATTTCATATCATTTTCAAGCTCAGCATAACGATCAAGCTGTGATTTTAGCACCTCATAGGTAGCATTGGTATCCACCTCAGCACTATGCGCATCATCCAAACTTTTGCCACAGTAAAACTTATAAGCAGCGGAGAGGGTGCGTTGTTCCATTTTATGGAAGATGGTTTGTACATCTACACTTACTCTACTGCCCATATCAAAGTCGATATCAGAGCGAAGCATTTCCTCAGCAAGCACTGGGATGTCAAAACGATCTGAATTAAACCCAGCCAAATCACTGTCTTTTATCATTGCATATATGGTTTTGGAGAGCGCTTTAAAGGTTGGCTCATCCTTCACCTTTTCATCTGTGATCCCGTGAATTGCTGAAGATTCAGGAGGAATAGGCATCTCAGGGTTCACTAACCATGTCCTACTTTCCTTGTTTCCATTTGGAAATATTTTCAATATTGAGATTTCCACAACCCGATCTCTAGCAACATCGATCCCAGTTGTTTCAAGGTCAAAAAAGCAAATGGGTCTTGATAATTTTAGTTCCATGTATGTATGATTCAAACGGTGAACTACCAAACAACAAAAATGTTTTTGGCTACCAATGGATCAGAATATTCAACTGCTCCATTGGCGTACTCGCAAGTCCTTTTACGAGGTTTTTAACTCTAATTACTATTATACAAGTGTACGAAAAATGCCATCAAAAAACAAGGTCATTTAGATCCAAGCTACCATTAAGAGTGGGTTGGATGCAAGCTCCCTTTCCTTAAACAGTCTTCAGTACATGACAAAAGTTAAAAAGAGAGGAAAAACTAGTTCAAAAATCACAAACTAAGGACTTCTATATAAAACTAATATTCTCTATACTAAGATGAATAACTACCGCCTAATGATTTACAAAAAGGAACACTTGTCCAATTAAAAAATACGTGAATATAAATCAATAGTTATATTAGCCACCTTACAAAGAACGTTAACTAATAAACTGAGTTTCTGGAAAATATCCCAATTTTAATAATTCACTTTTATTATTGATTTTTTTTAAATACCCATTTTGTAAATAAACTATGCTATCAGCTAAACTCATTACCCTTTCATAGTCGTGATCTGTTACAATAAAACCTTTAGAGGATTTCATTTTCTTAATACAATCTATGATATAATCACCTACAATTGGGCTAACACCATTAAAGGGTTCGTCAAGCAAGATAAATTCCGCATTGGAATTGATAAGCAGCAAAACTTCAATTATTCTTCTTTCGCCTGCTGATAATGCTTGATTTTTTTTATTTAGTAAAGGTCTTATATAATCATCCTCAAGGACACTTTTCCTGTTTTCTTTATGAAGGAATAAATTTATTAAATCCTTTATTGAAATGTTATTTGGCAAGAAGCTATCTTGGGGCATATAATTGATAAGATTTCTTCCATAAGTTATATTTTTTATTACCTTATCACCAATTCTAACAAATTTAGAGTCAGCCCTAACTGTTCCAAAAATAATTTTAAGAAGGGTTGACTTTCCAGAGCCATTTCGACCAATTAAACCCTTAATCTCACCTTTTTGACAAGAAAGAAATACATCACTTAAAATAACTTTACCATTAAAGGATTTTACTACGTTATCAACATGAAGACTATTCATATTAGCGATAAAATTATTAGATTAACTACAGCAATAACAAAAGTTGAAATCCAAAGCGTATGGTTATTCAGTCCTAAGTTATAGTAATAATAGTACTGATATTTATTTCTTATTTCATAAAAGAAATATTGTAACAAAGGTGAAATAAATAAAAAGATCAATCCTATCATTTTCGGTTCGCCTCCGGATAATATTCCTATTAGTATTGCAACTGCATAAGATGTAAAGAATATCTTTTTTTGAAATAAAAGTATGTTCTTAATTATTCTCAAAACACCAGTTTTAGATTATAACAAATATCACTATTTACTTGAGTAATCACCCTAGTATTAATCTCAAATATATTGATTTGTTTTTTAAATTCTCTAAACAATCCCCATTACATTTATGACCATAGAAGTTAATGTTTTTTTTAGAGTTCACCCTAACATGTGATGAATATGCAATCTGGATCTTTTATCGGTTGATCATAATTTAGAAATATATTCACGATAAATCAGGCACAAAAATATTATAACTTAAAAATTATGGAATTACACGCATTGGTTAACTTACACGTCTTTTTAATACGATTAACGAGCCATAAATGCATGCAAACATACCCAAGGACACTCGTTTAGAGCGCCACCCACAGAATTTAATAAAGTCAATATAATGTATTATGATTTTTTTGCTCCATTGTGAAAACAAGTCTTAAATTTTTTTGTTAGGATCCCAAGCCTCAAGATACTGAGCTATTCTTTGAATGAACTGTCCTCCGAGAGCTCCATTAACCACACGGTGGTCATAACTGTGAGACAGGAACATCTTATGACGAATTCCAATAAAATCGCCCTCTGGAGTCTCTATCACCGCAGGTACTTTCCGTATGGCACCCAAAGCCAGTATTGCCACTTGTGGTTGGTTGATAATTGGAGTTCCCATTACACTTCCAAATGCTCCTACATTGGTAACCGTATAAGTGCCTTGGGTAATTTCATCGGGCTTTAGTTTATTAGCTCTAGCTCTAGCGGCTAGATCATTAACTCGCTTCGCCATACCAACCAAGTTTAATTGATCTGCGTTTTTAATTACAGGAACAATTAAATTTCCGTCTTCTAAGGCTGCAGCCATTCCTAAATTTATATCTTTTTTCTTGATCACTTTATCACCTTGAACGGAAATATTGATCATCGGAAAGTCTTTAATAGTCTTGGCAACCGCTTGCATAAAAATGGGCGTAAAGGTCAATTTTTCACCTTCTCGTTTTAAAAACTGATCCTTCACCTTGTTTCTCCAGTTCCATATATTGGTCACATCAACCTCTATAAAACTCTGAACATGGGCAGAGGTTTTAACGCTATCAGTCATATGCTGGGCAATTAATTTACCCATACGGCTCATTTCTATAATTTCATCCTGACCATTTACAGATACAGGTGCACTTTGTGGAGCAACAGGAACTGATTTTAATTCCGGCTTTTGAACCTTATTAGATGGCTCAACACTCACCCCTTTTGAAGAATCTCCGTCTCCTTCAAGGTAAGCAAGGATGTCATTTTTAGTTACACGTCCATCTTTTCCAGTTCCTTGAATTCGTTCTAATTCATCTAAAGATATATTCTCTTGCTTTGCAATGTTTTTCACCAATGGAGAATAAAAACGCTCAGAAGAAGCATAGTCTGGGGTAGTTTCTAGACCTTGCTTTAGATCATCCATCTGCATTTCCAACTCCTGAGCACCAGAAATCCCCCTAGACTCTTCAATCTCAGTTTCAACTTCAGTTTCTTCATTAGTCTCAACAACGCCTTGAGGATCATCACCATCAGTTTCTATTATAGCCAATACATCCCCTACTTTGGCCACATCATCAACATTAAAAAATTTCTCAACCAAAACTCCATCCACTTCACTTGGGACCTCGGAATCAACTTTATCAGTTGCAATTTCCAAAACAGCCTCATCAGCTTCAATGGTATCTCCAACTTCTTTTAACCAAGAAGTGATTGTCGCCTCTGCAACACTTTCCCCCATTTGAGGAAGTTTTAATTCTATTTTTGCCATATCGATAAATTAGCGCTTTTAAATGATGTTATAATTGCGAAAATAATAAAAAATATGCTTTTTTGTTAATTATAATTTACAAAACATTCTTTCTAGCTTAGGAGCCTTTTAGGGAATTTTCAAATGGAATGCGGTTTAAAATACTTCTTCCCAAGGTAACTTCATCGGCATACTCTAATTCATCTCCCACCGCAATACCTCTTGCAATAGTCGATGTTTTTATGGAATGACCTTCCAACTGTTTAAAGATATAAAAATTGGTTGTATCTCCTTCCATTGTTGAACTTAAAGCAAAGATAATTTCTTTAATCTCCCCCAATTTTACTTTTTCTACCAAACTTACAATGTTCAAATCGGAGGGCCCGACTCCATCCATCGGGGAGATTTTACCACCTAGAACATGATAAACCCCTTTGAACTGCCCAGTGTTTTCGATAGCCATAACATCTCTAATATCTTCGACGACACAGACAAGGGTTCGATCTCTTTTGGTACTTGAACAAATCTCACATAACTCTCGATCAGAAATGTTGTTACAGTTTTTGCAGTATCTCACCTGAGTTCGCAACATCTGTAAAGACTCGGCTAATTCCAAGGTTTGTTGTTCTGGCTGCCTGAGTAAATGCAACACCAATCGCAAGGCGGTACGTTTACCGATCCCTGGTAATTGTGAAACCTCATTCACCGCGTTTTCCAATAGTTTTGATGAAAATTCCATTGGTGCGAAATTACGATTTTAAGACACAAATCTGAATAATATCCAATAGATTTGCAGATCAATACTGAAAAATTGGTAATGAAACCTAGCTTTATACTATTAATTCTTGCTTTATATTTTGTGGTTTTACTGGTTATCTCTTTAGTAACCAGTGACAAGGAGGAAGACAACGAAAATTTCTTTAAAGCAAAAAGACAATCACCGTGGTTTGTGGTTGCCTTTGGAATGATCGGCGCTTCGCTAAGCGGGGTGACCTTTATCTCAGTCCCTGGATGGGTAGAAGCTTCGCAATTTAGTTATATGCAGGTGGTCCTAGGCTACCTTTTAGGGTATTTAATCATAGGGACTGTTCTACTTCCTTTGTATTACCGAATGAACCTCACCTCTATTTACGCCTATTTAGAACAACGTTTCGGCAATTACAGCTATAAAACAGGAGCGTCATTTTTCATACTCTCTAGAGTGGTTGGCTCAAGTTTTAGACTGTTTCTGGTAGCAAATGTACTGCAGACCCTTGCATTTGACGCCATGGGTATTCCCTATTGGCTTACTGTAACCATCACCATTACCCTAATTTGGCTCTACACCTTTAAAAGTGGTATAAAAACGATCGTTTGGACAGACACCCTTCAAACTCTTTTCATGTTAATTGCCCTTGGGATAACCACAGTGGTCCTATATAATGAAATGAATATAACCCAAGGAATTATTTCCTATATTTCTGATAATTCACTATCAAAGATTTTCTTTTTTGAGGATGTAAACAGTGGGGATTATTTCTGGAAACAATTTTTATCGGGCGCCTTTATCGCTATTGTAATGACTGGTCTAGACCAAGATATGATGCAAAAAAACTTAAGTTGTCGCACCTTGAGGGATTCTCAGAAAAACATGTTTTGGTTTACGATAATTCTAACGGTAGTGAACCTGGTATTTATGAGCTTAGGCGTGCTTTTAACAGTCTATGCACAGCAAAACGGAATTGATGCTCACAAAGATGAACTCTTCCCCGTTTTAGCCAAAGATTATTTAGGGCCCGTAGTGTTTATCTCTTTTATCATAGGACTTATAGCGGCCGCATACAGTAGTGCCGATAGCGCCTTAACCTCATTAACTACAAGTTTCAGTGTCGATATCCTAGAGATTGACAAAAAGCACTCTCTTAAAAAACAGGTAAGGATTCGTAAACGTGTTCACCTTTTACTTTCTCTTGTTTTTATAATTGTTGTTATAAGTTTTAAATACATTATAAAAGACGAAAGTGTAATCGCTAAGTTATTTATTTTTACCGGTTACACCTATGGCCCTTTACTTGGTATGTATAGTTTTGGCCTCTTTACAAAACTTAAAACCAAAGACAAACTCATCCCTTATGTTGCGTTGTGCTCCCCTGTTCTGGCCTATTTTATCAGCCTTTACAGCAATCGTTACCTTGGATTTGATTTCGGATTTTTTGTTCTCATTCTAAATGGTGCCCTAACCTTTATCGGGCTATTGATATTTAGCGATTTTAAATCTAATAGACTAAACAAATCAATACTGCCCAGTGGAGAGCAACACTAAAGTACAAGCCTGTTCAACTATAATACCATGAGATTTTAATATGGCATAAAATTCGGGGTTTTCAGTTCCTGGATTAAAAAGGACACGTCTGGGTTTTAAATCAACGATATATTGGTAATACTCTTGTTGATTAGTAGGATTCAAATAAAGACTTACGGTATGGATATTTTCAAAATCTACTGGCTGCATTGAAATATCAACTCCTGCTACATTTCCTTCTTTTAGGCCAACGGCAACTGTTTCTATATTGTTGGCAGAAAGACGCTGCAAAGCCAAATAACTATAGCGACTTGGATTAAGTGAGGCTCCTATAACTAAAGTTTTTTTCATGTTAAAAAGTGTTAAATGCTGTAACAGTATCACAAATCAAACGTCAACTAAGTAATATCAATCAACAATCAAAAAACGATCAATCAATGAAACATGCATTTTTATTTTGCGCATTATTATTTTCTTATTTTTCACATTCACAAAACAGTATCCAATCTGAAGCACTACCAAAAATAGGAACTATTAATGGAACGGTAATCGATCAGTCCCTAAAACAGCCAATTCCTTACGCCACAGTGGCAATCAAATCAGATGACAGCGTTATCCAAGGCGGCATAACAGAGGAAGATGGTGGTTTTAAACTCACTAACATTAGTGCAGGAAAACACATTTTAGAAGTACAATTTATAGGATATCAAACCTATCAGAAAAACATTACAATTTCTACAGAGAACTATAAGGTTAATTTAGGCACCATAGCTTTAGTTGAAAATGTTACCGAACTAGAGGGAGTAAGTGTAGTGGCAGAGCGATCCACCATCGAACAAAAAATTGACCGAAAAGTAATCAATGTCGGTAAGGATCTCACCACTCAAGGTGCCTCCGCCTCTGATATTATGAACAACCTGCCTTCCATTAATGTAGACCAACAAACAGGTGCATTGAGCATGCGTGGAAATTCAAATGTGCGAGTAATGGTCGATGGAAAGCTATCAAATGTTCCTGTAGAGCAGTTACTTAAACAAATCCCTTCCACCTCAATTAAACAGATTGAGCTCATCACTAACCCTTCAGCAAAGTACAACCCTGAAGGAATGAGTGGTATTATTAACATCATTCTTCACAAGAACGCTAATATTGGTTTTAATGGTAATTTAAGTGTTGGTTTAGCTTATGAGGATCAAGCGAAATTCAATAGTGCACTAGACCTCAATTACCGAAATGGCAAATTAAACCTCTACGGAAGTTATGGGAATAATATTAGTAAATACACAAATGATGGTAGGATCGAAAGATTCGATGACCCAGCTTCAACAGGTTTCAATGAAAATCAAGTACAATTATTGGACTTTTTAAACAATAGAAAGTCGCACCTTTATAAATTAGGCGTTGATTATTTCATCAATGAAAAGAACACTTTTTCAGTATTTACCAATCAAAATTTATACGATGGTAAGTTCAATGGTCAAACCGATATCATAAACATGGACCCAAGTGTGTCGGACACCAGACAAGTCTTTACGCAAAACAATAACAACCACAATGAACAATACAATGTCGTCTACAAACGGGATTTTGAGAAAGACGGCCATAATATAGAACTTGAGGTCGACTATAGTAATTTCGAAAATGAGGAAGATGCAGATTTCAGATTCATGGGCACTTCAGTTCAACCTGATTACCTAGACTTTGTGGATACACGTAGACAACAAACCATTGCAAATTTAGATTATGTCAATCCACTCTCAGAGAATTCAAAGTTAGAACTTGGATTGGAATACCGCACTTTTGAAACTAACGTAGACTACTCCTCCACTGGTCTTAGCTATAATGAACAAGGAAATTTAATTCCAACACCAGATACCGATTTTGTATATGGAATGGACATTTATTCCGCGTATGCCACCTTTGGTCAAAATTTTGATAAATGGAGTTATCAACTTGGGGCACGTATGGAGGACGTAGGTGTTGCCGCTGACACGAACAACGTGCGTAGTTTCACCGATGATTATCTGGAAATTTATCCATCAGCATTTGTCACCTATTCTCCTAGCGAAAAGAACCAATTCCAAATGAGCTTTAGCCGTAGGGTGGATCGACCAGGCCTTGGCCAAGTCAACCCGATAAGGGAATGGAGTACGCCAAAAATCTCCTCTTATGGAAATGAAGAGCTTTTGCCACAATTCACTAATTCCTATGAGATCAATTACACTAGAAGGTTAAACAACGGTAGCCTTACATTTGGAATGTACTATAGAACCATTGAAGATGAAATCAACCAGGTCCTCAATGTAGACCGATTAGATCTTACAAAGCAAATACTCACTTATGGAAATTTTGATAACACCAACGCCTATGGTTTTGAAGTATCATCGAACTACAAACCCCTTAGTTGGTGGAATATTAATGCCAGCGTTGATATGTATACACAAACCCAACGTGGTTTAACTGAGCTATTAAATCCTAGTGATAATGACCCGAGTGTTGATGACATTATAACTGAGGAGGTGGAAGTGGATAATGTAGCTTTTAACGCAAGATTGAATAATAATTTCACCATCACTAAAAAACTTAGTCTATCCTTATTTGGATTCTATAGAGGTGAAAATGAAAGCCTACAACTGACCACAAAACCAATGTATTTCGTAAATACTGGTGCTCGATATAGCTTCGCAGATGGAAAAGGAAGCTTTAGCCTAAATTTCAATGACGTATTTAACACCATGAAATTTGGTCTTGAAGGAGAACGTCCTTATAGACAAAACGGAACTTTCAATTGGGAAAGTAGAACCATTTATGCAGGTATTACCTATAGATTTGGTGATGGGAAAAATAGAAAAGTAAACCGCAAAAACAGAGACGATAATACCAAAGAATCTAGTGGTGGCTTTCTATAAAAAATTAATTGCTGTAATTTTCTCATTATAGTTGATGGTTAGTGTTATTTACAGCGATTATGCAAAAACCCGGGGTTTTCCCGGGTTTGATATTTTAATGAGATTGTTACTTACCTTAATAATCGAAGCGCTTAAAGGCTTCAATGGCGGCATAATCCGCTAAACCAAGGTCCCTGTAATGTTTAGCGGTTTCTTTGTTTCTCTCCTCAGCCCGGACCCAAAACTCTCTGAGATCTTCTCCTTGGAATAACACACCATCTTTTTGACTTTGATGGAAGAAAATGGCTTTTCGTTTTCTGAGCACTTGGTCTGGACTCATTGGAACTGCCATATCTATTTCATGAATTTCCCACTCATGCCATGCGCCTCTGTAGAGCCACAACCAACATTGATCCATATACGATTGAGATTTGAGCTCTGCCATAGCTTTAAACACGGCATCTAAACACACTTTATGGGTTCCATGAGGATCTGCAAGATCACCAGCGGCATATACCTGATGTGGTTGGATATCACTTATTAATTTTTTAACAATTGCGATATCATCTTGGGATAAAGGATTCTTTTTAATTGTTCCTGTTTCGTAAAATGGAAGGTTTAAAAAATGAACTTGTTCATCGGGCACATTTAAATAACGCGTAGCGGCGATGGATTCTCTCTTTCTTATCAAACCTTTTAATTCTCGAACCTCAAGTGGATCAATTTCATTTTCTCTTTGATCTTCAATAGCCTTGGTAGCCTTTTGCAACTTATCAACACCCTTACAATTGGGCAAGAAATCCATGGCAACCTCAGCAAATTTAAGTGCATCAGCATTAGAGACGGCAATGTTTCCAGAGGTTTGATAAGCGATATGTACCTCATGTCCTTGTTCCACTAGACGATCAAAAGTCCCTCCCATTGAAATGACATCATCATCAGGATGTGGACTAAATATTATAACTCGTTTTTTCTCTGGAGATTTTCGCTCGGGACGGTTGCTATCATCGGCGTTGGGTTTTCCACCAGGCCAACCCGTTATGGTATGCTGTAGCTTATTAAACATATCAATGTTCAATTGATAAGTCGATCCTTTTTCTGTAATCAAAGAAGCCAGACCGTGTTCGTTGTAGTCCTTATCAGTTAGGCGAAGAATTGACTTATCTACCTTACGACACAACCACACTACTGCTCTTTTCATCAAAGCTTCGCTCCACTGTACCTCACCCACAAGCCATGGAGATTCAAAACGAGTTAACATCGAAGCTGCTTCTGTGTTAAGCACCATAGTCGTGTTGAGATGCTCCTGCAGATAAGTCGCAGGAATTTGAGGAAGTATTTCTCCTTCAATAGTTTGTTTTACTACTTCAGCCTTTTTATGACCCCAAGCTAAAAGAACAATGCGTTTGGCGGAAAACACCGTACCCACACCCATGGTTATGGCTTTTTTAGGAACGTTTTCAATACCGTGAAAACCTGATGAAGCATCCTCTCTCGTTAACTGGTCTAAGGTTATACTTCGGGTTATGGAATTGTAGTGAGAACCAGGCTCGTTAAACCCAATATGCCCTGTTCGACCAATACCTAATAACTGAAAATCTATTCCACCAAATGATTTTATCTTTTGCTCATACCCCTGACAATAGGCAGGAATATCCTGTTGAGCTATAGTACCATCTGGAATGAAAATATTTTCTTTAGGAATATCGATATGGTTGAACAAATGTTCATTCATAAAATGGTGATAACTGTGAATGCTCTCTGGATTCATTGGAAAGTATTCATCCAAGTTGAAACTAACCACATTTTTAAAACTCAACCCATTTTCCCTATGCATTTTTACAAGTTCATCATACACACGGATCGGAGAAGAACCAGTAGCTAGACCAAGTACACAAGTCTCCCCTCTGTTATTTTTATCAACAATCAGATCAGCAATTTCTCTAGCTACCAAAAGGGAAGCCTCTGAGGAACTTTCAAAAACGACGTTATGTATTTTTTCATAGCGATTGTCTTCGTGTGAACCCGCTTTCTCGTAGGATATTGATTTTTTCTTTATTAAGTGTTCCATATACAGTGTATGTTAAAGCAATTGTACTAAAGTTATAACATTCTTGAACAACTAACAACCATATGGTAAAAGTTAGTCGTATGCTACTGTTCTTATAATATCTCCAAATCCTTAGATCGGTAATTGCGTAATTTGTGATCTTTTGGATCCAGTTCTGTAATAAGAGTATCGATTTCACCCAAGGTACAAACTCCATAATTTTGGCGAACATTCAACTTATTCGAATCTGCCAAGGCTATGGTTTTATCAGAGGCTGCAATCATTGCTTTTTTTACCAAAGAAACTTCATATCCCTCATCGGTAATCCCATTAGTAATATTAATACTACTAACACCTATAAAACATATATCAGCTGCAATACCAGAGAGCAATTGAACCACATCAATACCAACTGTTACCATTGATTTTTTATTGATTTTCCCACCAATGAAAATCACTTCAATAGAAGGGTGCTCAGAAAGCTGCATTGCTATGGGCAAGCTATAGGTATAGACCGTCGCGTTTAAATCTTTTGGAAATTGTTTGGCAAGCATTAAATTGGTTGTTCCCCCACTAATAATAATCACCATACCATCTTTCATAAGGTTGGATGCTTTTTTTGATATAGCGTTTTTAGCATCCCTGTTGAAGATCATATCTTCATTGTAATGATAAAGCTTTTGTATGGTAGATACTGCTCCTCCATGAACTTTCAAAATCAGTCCTTTTTTATCCAGCTCATTGAGATCTCTGCGTATGGTATCTTCAGAAACTTTTAATTTTCGGGCTAAAAAATTTGAAGATACATTACGGTTAATCCGTACCTCTTCCACAATAACATCCTGTCTGTCTCTCTTTTGCATACTTTTCGGTATTTTTACTTAGAATACAACGATCAATTCCGTTAACACGTAAAATTAAAGCATTTTTTTATTAATTGCTGCATAAATATTGCATTTTTAATCATTTTACATGTCAGATTACCGAAATAAATGTATCTTACCATCGTCTTATTTGGTTAAAATAATTCCTATCCACTAGGTTTATAACCCTATTAAGCTACCGTTGAAAACAATTATAAAACGACCTTTTCATGAATACCACCTTGTTCCTAGCCGTATTTATAGCTTACTTTTTACTCCTCGCTGGAATTTCTCGTATTGTATCGAGAACCTCTGGAAGCGATGCTTTTTACACTGGAGATCGTGAATCTCCTTGGCCTCTAGTTGCCTATGGAATGATTGGGGCAGCCATGTCAGGGGTTACTTTTGTCTCCATTCCAGGGATGGTTTCTAATAACTTCCTTTACTATTTCCAATTTGTTTTAGGGAACATGATAGGCTATAGTTTCATCGTCTTTGTCTTAATCCCCATATACTATAAACTAAAATTAGTATCCATCTACACCTATCTTTCTAATAGATTTGGGTTCTACTCCTATAAGACTGGGTCGCTGTTTTTTATCATCTCGCAGTCCTTTGGTGCCGCATTAAGACTACTTCTGGGGGTCAAAGTATTAGATTATGCGCTTTTTGATCCACTAGGGATTCCATTTCATATAGCGGTTGTTATCATCTTGGTTATTATTTGGTTATATACTAACAAATCAGGAATAAAGACTATCGTATGGACTGATGCTTGTCAAACTACGTTTTTAATTGCCGCAGCCCTTGTATCAATATTTGCCATTCAAGATGCAATGGATTTAAGCCTAGCGCAGACCATCGACACCATGACTTCTCATAAATATTTTCAAATATTTGACTGGGATCCTAAATCTGGAAACAATTTCTTTAAACAGATTATAGCCGGTATACTTATCGCCATTGCTATGATGGGATTGGATCAAAATATGATGCAGAAAACCCTCACTTGTAAATCACCTTATGATGCTCAAAAGAATGCTTTGGTATTTAGCTTTATCCTAGCAATCACACAGTTTTTATTCTTATGTTTGGGAGTGTTACTTTATATATATGCAGAAAATCATGGAATATCCTTGGCTGTGGATAACAACGGAACCTTCCTAAACACAGACGATCTTTTTCCAATGCTTGCTTTAAATAATTTTGGGTTGGCAGCTGCCATTACTTTTATTATGGGGATTACAGCAGCAGCTTTTTCAAGTGTTGATTCCGCCTTGACAGCTCTGACAACTTCTTTTTCATACGATTTCTTAGATATGGAAAAAAAATCTCCTCAAGAGAAAAGGAAAACTAAAAACATGGTTTTGTTAGGATTTAATTTAGTTGTGTTTGCAATAATGTCCGCCTTTGCAAATAGCACTGGTGATATTATTACAAGCATTTTCAAAGTGGCAGGGTACACTTATGGGCCTCTTCTAGGTCTATTTCTATTAGGGATTTTCACCAAGGTTAGAATAAAGGATAAATTCACCCCTATTATTTGTGTTATTGCACCTGTATTAACTTATATCACCAATGAGTTACTGATTCACTATTTTAATTTTGATCTTGGCTTTATGAACGTGTTTATAAACGCCCTGATCACTGTTATATTCTTAGTTCTAATACGCACCACAGATGACAAGAAACTTGTGGGAGAGTAGGGTTCTGGACCAATAGAAATTGTACCAAAAAAATAGCAATGGTTCTTAGTTTACTAAAAGACCATTGCTTTTTTATGTGTTAAAAATTGTAACTTTTAATGTTCTTATCCTACCACTTGATAATAGCGCTTGCCCAGGTAAATCCACTACCGAAAGCTGCCAAAACTACTGTATCCCCTTCTTTAATCTTTCCTTGTTCCCAAGCCTCAGTCAAAGCAATCGGAATCGATGCAGCGGTGGTGTTTCCATATTTCATAATATTGTTATACACCTTGTCATCGGAAAGCTTAAATTTATGTTGTATGAACTGAGAAATTCTAAGATTTGCTTGATGTGGTACCAAAAGATCTATATCCTCTTTGGTTAAGTTGTTCACCTCTAATGCTTCTACAATTACTTCACTAAAGCGAACAACAGCGTGTTTAAAAACAAATTGTCCATTCATATAAGGAAAATAAGAAGGATTCTCAGAATCTTCATCTTCCAATATATCAGTAACCCAACGTTTTCCCATTCCAGGAGCGATAAGGGCCAATTGTTCTGCATGTTCTCCTTCGGAGTGCAAATGCGTGGATAGTATCCCTTTGGTGGTATCTTCTTCTCTACTCAATATTGCAGCACCCGCACCGTCTCCGAAGATCACTGAAACTCCTCTTCCTCGCGTAGTCATATCCAATCCTTTAGAGTGAAGCTCCGAACCAATCACGAGGATGTTTTTATACATCCCTGTTTTAATATACTGATCGGCAACTGAGAGTGCATACACAAAACCAGAACACTGGTTTCTTACATCCAGAGCACCTACTGTTCTAAGCCCTAAATCCCGTTGTACTAAAACACCAGGACCAGGAAAATAATAATCAGGACTCAGTGTAGCAAAAATCACAAAGTCAATATCATTTTTGTCTAAACCAGAACGCTCAATGGCGACTTTTGCCGCTTCGACACCCATACTAGTTGTGGTTTCTCCTCCATCCTTTTCAACATGACGTCGTTCTTTTATTCCAGTTCTTTCTTGAATCCAAGCATCATTGGTGTCCATAATTTTGGATAAATCATCATTGGATACCACATTGGAAGGCACATAATATCCTAATCCTGTAATTTTTGAATTGTACATGTATTGCGCGCTTTATAAATATTAAAATACGAGTTATTGTTTTGTGAAAACAATATAAATCAGCCCTGCAAGTTACACATAATTAACATATAGTGAAATATCAGAACATGTAAAACATTACTTTCGATCTACATAGTCCTGTAAATAACTATATCGTTTGGTTAATCTGCCTGCTGAGGTCATTCTGGCTCGTTGTAGCACACCATCTTTATCCTGATTTAACAGTGCTGGGATTACATGGTTTATAAAACTCTCTCCAAATCCTTCACTAGCATCCGCAGGGATTTCGCAGGGTAAATTGTCCACAGCCATCACAGCGATAGCATCATGGTTTTTGTAGTTGATTTCTTGCTCTGAAATTGGGTCATATCCATAAATAGGATCCGCAATGGTGGATGGTCGTATGGTTGTTGCTACTGGCCCATCTATATCACAACTAATATCCGCAACAACCTTTATTTTAAACTCAGGAGATTTCACTTGTTCTCTTGTATAAAGGTACGGTGCACCATCAGCATAAAAATGCCCTGCAATATACATATCGCTACAAACCGCAAAACGCATAAAGTCGGACTCATATTCTTGTGGATTTTCATAGAAATCAGCAATACTGGCATCTGTTTCATCCTTTCTTTTGTTATAATCCAAAACCTCGATTTGACAATAAACTGCCTCATCAAAGGAGGTATTTAGATAATCCGTTACATCCACTTCACGGATTCTCATTGCATCCAAAATTTCTTTCACTCCACCACTGACACGTCCTTTTCCACTGACAACAATTTTTATATTCGGGAGAGTTATTTTATTTAATTCGCTGATCAAACTATCTATTCCAGATAAAGTTTCTGCCTTTGGAAGGTCAAAAAGATCAAATTTTAGCCCATAAGTCCGAATGCCATTGTAGGCTCCTACAATACCAGCATAACGACCAAAAGCAACCAAGCGCTGTCCATCTGAATTTGTGATCACCTCATGATCGTACAATTCTATATTTAAATCTAATACTCTTTGTAGTAGCTTACGATTGTAAGATTGTTTTTTAATAGTATGGGAAAAGAAAAAATACTTTTTATTGGGTATCAAAGCTTCAATCGGCACTTCTTTTACGCCTAATAACACATCACATTGATTCATATCTTCAGTAACCTCAAATCCTGCATCTGCATAGGCCTGGTCGTTGAATATTCGTATTGATGAAGGCTCTATAAGAATTTCTGCTTTTGGAAATTTTTCTTTGACAATTTGACAGGCCTCAGGGCTCAATACTACTCTACGATCTGGCGGAGTTTTGCGCTCTTTGATAATTCCAATCTTCATAAAATATTTGGTATAAAATTTGCTCTAAAATACGTGCTTGGATGTAAATGTACAAGTTTCCAATAAAATGTATTACATTTGCAACCCTTTTAGAATTAATCACAATTACTAATTCTAAAATAATACGTTCTTTAATCAACATATTGGGGTCGACTGGTTTTGACAGCGAGTCTAATTGACCTGTAAGCATGCAGAGCGCTGAGATACAGCTCTTAAATATCATATTTCAACCTTTTTAAATGGCGAGAATAACTACGCTCTTGCTGCCTAATCTGAATTCACAGTAGGATTTTGGCCACGTTTCCGCAAGGCGGAAAGGCGAGATGTCTCTGAGCAGCCCTTGTTGATGGCGGCTCATCATGAGGCACCATAAAAGTCAACATAGAAACTTTGTAGCTTCGACAAAGTTTCAAAACTTAAGAAGCTAAGCTATTAGTGGGCGGTTTTCGGTCAGCTAATAGTCGACAATTAATCGGAAACTAAGCATGTAGAAAGCATTTTAATTGCTTGTTTGGACGAGGGTTCGAATCCCTCCGACTCCACTAAAAAGCCTCGTAATCCCAGTGTTTACGGGGTTTTTTATTTTGCGTTGACAAAATGGTTGACAATCTATATATTTATTATGTGTTATTATTTCGTTCGAATTTAGTATTTTTATACTAATAAAGCATAATTTACTATGGATTCTACCTTTATATTACTTTCGGTTTTAACTGCTGTCACTTTTGTGCATATGCCCCTGGCCATTATGCCAGCTATTAAAGCAACTATTCCTTTTTTCATTCCTACCTGCAAAAATGAATATTCAGATTTTGATCATGGCAATAATATGTTTAGGGTTATTGGATCCTTAGCATTTTTGATATTTCCAATTTTTATTTTTAGACTATACAAATCTTTAGCTATAGAAAGTGAACTGACACATAATTTAATTATCGGTTTATTTATCTGCCTTACTTTATATCTAATTTATTTTAATCGTAAAAAACTTTGGGTGAAGAGTTTTAGAACAGTAAAAAATCCTAAGATTAGTTTAGATAAAAAATTTCTTTTAAGTGAAAAAAGAATCTCTGAAAATCGAGAGGACATAAATTTACTTCAAGATAAATCTATTAAAACAAATTTTCTATTTAATAAAACTAGTAATGCATTAAATTTAAAGATTAATGGCACTACTGGATTAGTGAAAAATATTGAAAAGAATCTTAATAAAATTGGAGACGCTGAAAAGAAAAAAATAAAAGCTAAAGTTGAATTAGAAAATAAATGTTTTAAAGATTATTTTAAATCGCAAAAAACTTTTGAGAAATTAAATTCCCTTTTAATCACAAATGATTTCTATGATGAAAATAATAAGACTACAGCAACCCAAGTTGCCATACTAATGTACAAATTGGAAACCTTAAACGTTATCATAAAAGGAAAAAAAGATAGTTATTATTGCCAGGCTTCCGCCAAATATTTTCATCTCAATAGAATTGATCCCGGTATGTATTCTAATATTAAAGGCACTAAAAAACTTCTGAGATGGCAGATAATCAAAACAAGATAGATTTTGATGCCCTATCATATCTAAATAGCCTTAATTAATCCTAAATTTTCACTCAATAACTCAATATTGAGTGCTTGTTCCTCAAACGAGTCATAACATTGCTGTATTAATAAAAATTAGTACGCAATGAAAACAATTCACAATCCTTATGAGATCTTAATGCAGCAAATGTCTGAACTCAAGAAGATAGTTATAGACATTAGAGATCGACCCAAAGAAGATTACACTACCAAGTATTACACCCGTAAAGAGGCTGCTAAAATCTGTAGACGTTCGGTCCAGACCATAGATAACTATATAGATAGAGGACTACTAAATGCAGAAAATTTTGGTGATAGAGGTATTTTAATTCATCATTACCAAATCTTCAACAAAGACAACTCTCTTCGAGAACTTAAATGCAAAAAAAATGCGTAAAGCTTCCGACTTTACGCATTAATAATTCTTTCAATCAACAGTATTAACTACCGTATATGCGAATATAGGGTATTAAAATTTATCTATCAAATGGATGAAGAAAACCTTTATACCCAGGAAAGTCCTGAAATTCCTTATATGAGATGGCTATTTCGGAGTAATGACGCCACCTGT
>NZ_AMSG01000018.1 GCF_000300875.1 Galbibacter marinus
GATCAATGGGTTTTACGCTCTGGTTTATAAACTTATCTATAACTTTCTTTTATTTACAATCACATTAGTTCCCCACTTTCTGCTTTTTGCGATTCACTGCAGGTATCCTCTTTAGCCCTTTAATAAAGGTACACCTGGTACACTCTAATTGATTTTTTTGTATTATTGTATTTAAAACACCTCCCTTCAGCCATTATGTTGTCGGGTATAACACCTGGTAAAGCGTATTTGATAATGGAACCAAACCACTAGAGATATGAATTACTAGGTCGGATTAAACAAAACATGCCCTTGTCTAATTGATCAATAATTTATCATGAAAGTATTTAGCCTACTATTATGTATTCTGCTAGTAATTAGCTGTAAAGAAGAAGATAATAAACCCCTTAATTCATTAGAAAGAGTCGCATATGCTCATGGATTTGAGCATTGGGACAAGGTTGATGAAATCAAATTCACATTTAATGTGGATCGAGATACTACGCACTTTGAACGCAGTTGGGAATGGCGTCCAAAGAAAAACGAGGTAACCCTAATTAAAGATGGCAAGAGGCTCGATTTTAATCGTGATCGAATTTTAAGCGATGCAGAATTAGCTGCAGAAAAGAACTTTGTTAATGATGTCTACTGGTTACTTGCTCCATATAAACTCGTATGGGATGAGCATAAAACCTTCAGTGAACCGATAATGGATCTTGCTCCTATTAGTCAGGATAGTTTACAGAAATTAACCATCGTCTATGATAGTTTAGACGTTGATACTCCAGGAGATGCATATGACTTCTATATCGACAATAACAACATGGTTAAAGAGTGGGTTTATAGAGAAGAAAATTCAACTTCCATGTGTATGATTACAACTTGGGAAAGTTATAAAGACTACCAAGGTTTAAAAATAGCCACTATGCACCAAAATGAAAATGGTATTTTTAAATTGTATTTTACTGGTATTAAACTCAGTGTCTTGGAGTGAAATTTAATACAATTGATTTTGGTTTGCGTAGGTTTGTAGTCTGTAAGAAAAGTATGGATTCTACGTCTAATAGAGTTAAATGAAAATATCATGACAACAATATTACATAAGGCAGACTCAAGAGGCCACGCGAACCATGGATGGTTAGATTCTCATCACACTTTCAGCTTTGCTAATTATTATGACCCAAAGCGCATGAATTTTGGGGTTTTAAGAGTTCTTAATGATGATGTAATTGCAGGCGGAAGAGGTTTTGGAAAACACCCACATGAAAACATGGAAATCATTTCTATACCACTATTTGGAGATCTAGAACATGAAGACAGCATGGGTAACAAAGAGGTCATCAAAGAGGGTGATATTCAAGCCATGAGTGCAGGGACTGGTGTATTTCATAGTGAGTATAATAAAAACGAGGATAAGGAAGTACACTTACTTCAAATTTGGATACTTCCGAAAAAAAGAAATATTGATCCAACCTACAGTCAGATCAGTATGAAGTTAGAGGATAGAAAAAACAAGCTTCAGCAAATCGTTTCTCCTAATCAAGATGATGCAGGGGTTACAATCAATCAAAATGCGTGGTTTAATATCACAGAACTTGATAAGGGTAACAGCATCGAATATAAGCTAAATGACAAAACAAATGGAGTTTATGCTTTTGTAATTGAAGGAGATGCAAGTGTAAATGACCAAAAGCTCAACAGGCGTGATGGTCTAGGTATTCATGAAATAGAAACAATTGATATCAAAGCAGACAGCGATACAAAGGTTTTGATTATGGAAGTACCGATGACTTTTTAATTTTTCGTTAATAGTGGTAAGGGTTGTAGTGTCTAGGAGCTCCTTTTATAAAAGAGTTGCAATGACAGTACAACCTTTATATTTTAATCGTAAATTTCTAAATTCCAGCTTTTAAAATTTGGCCAAATTCATATAAATCTTCAAAGGAATTATAAAATGGAACTGGCGCTAGGCGAATAACATTGGGTTCACGCCAATCGACAATGACACCATTATTCATTAAATAGTCGAATAATTCTCTGCCTTTACCATGTACAAACAAAGAGAGCTGACACCCGCGATCTTTTGGCGTGATAATTTCTAAAGTCTTTTGATTTTTATTCTCGGAGTTTATGTCATCTAATATAAATTCCAAATAACCAGTCAGCGTCTTGCTCTTAGCATTCAATGCCTGCATCCCTACTTCTTCGAACATTTCCAAGGATGCCAGATAAGGAGCCATGGTCATCACTGCAGGGTTACTAATCTGCCAGGCATCCGCATTTTCCATGGGCTCAAATTCAGGTTTCATCTGAAAACGAGTTTCTTTTTTTGTACCCCACCACCCTTCGAAACGCGCTATATCTTTACGATTGTGATACTTTTGATTAATAAATACTCCTGAGGCATTTCCAGGACCACTATTCATGTATTTATAACTACACCACGCAGCAAAATCCACCTCCCAATTATGCAACTCCAAAGGAATGTTTCCAGCGGCATGGGCGAGATCCCAACCGACCATAGCACCTGTTTGTTTTGCCGCCTTAGTAATTGTTTTAATATCAAATACTTGACCGTTGTAATAATTTACCCCTCCGATAAGCACTAGGGCGAGTTCATCTCTGTGTAATTCGATCTTTTCTAAAATATCCGATGTCCTCCAATGGTTCTCACCAGGGCGTTTTTTTAATACAATAAGAGCATCCTGTGGAGTTAATCCGTGGTTTCGAAGCTGACTTAAAAACATATACTGATCCGATGGAAATGCCTTTTCTTCACATATGATTTTATAACGCTTTTTGGTAGGTTGATAAAAACTAACCATCAGCAGATGAAGGTTGACAGTTAGGGTGTTCATCACGGTAATTTCACTTGTTTGGGCACCGACCACCTTAGCCAATGGCGCTGCCAAACGCTGATGATAATCCCACCATGGTTTGTCTGCATAAAAATGTCCTTCTACAGCCAAATTGCCCCAATCGTTTAATATTTCATCGAGAAAACCCCGGGTTCTCTTTGGCTGAAGCCCCAAGGAATTTCCCGTAAAATACAGTACGTTTTTATTGTTGAACTGTGGAAATATAAACTCCTGCTTATAGGATTGTAAAGTATCCTTAGAATCCAGTAACTGCGCAAATTCCCTCGTATTTTTAAATTCCATATTCTCTAATTGGTTTTAATTCTAATGGTGAACCATTACTTATTTGTACATGCCATAGGCATGGTCTAACAAAGAACCCTGTACTGACATTCAAGTACAGGGATAGGACGATAATGACCTTCACAAATTTATCACAAAAAGATTAGTTTTCTTTTTAAGCTTACAGATAATTCCAACCTAAGAGCTAGGTGAGGATTCAAATATCAAGGAAATTATAGTCTTAAAAAACGAAAGTAATGTTTACAGATAGATAATGTATTTACCTTGATTTGTGGCTCAATGGCAAAGGCTCTTTTCTTAGAAATCGTATCTTTATCCAAATCAACATCCTTTTATTTTGAAAACCTATTTTCTCTTTTTTGTTAGTTGCTTAATTATAAGCCAAATGAACTGCATAGCGCAAGACAACTACTCCATAGAAGTTCTAACAGGTAAAACATCTCTAGCGCTATATGGAGATGGAATTGGTTTACAAAAACAAGCCTATGATGCGTTTTTAAAAATGAAGGCAGATGCTAAAAAACAAGGAATTGAAATTCAAGTGGCCTCGGGACATCGCGACTTTTCAAGGCAAAAATCAATATGGAATCGCAAATATAAAGCTTATACAGATCAAGGAATGAGTCCAATCCAGGCTATGGACAAAATCATTGAGTATTCCACTTATCCTGGAACCTCTAGACACCATTGGGGAACAGACATAGATATTATAGATGCTGCAGCTACCTATAGTGGCAATGTATTGGTTCCTGAAAAATATCAAGGAGATGGCCCTTTTTGTAAGCTCAAAGAATGGATGGATGAAAACTCCCAAAAGTATGGGTTTTACCTTGTTTACACGGACAACCCTGATAGAAAAGGTTTTTATTATGAGCCATGGCATTATAGCTATAAACCTATTTCCAAACCTATGCTCGATGCTTATCGAAAACTCGATATTGCCCATATTATCAAATCCGAAGATCTGCTTGGCCGTAAGCATATGACAACTGATTTCATCAATAGCTATATCCAAGAGAATGTCCTAGGAATCAATCCTGATTTAAGATAAAAAAACGAGTTAATTAAATACCCTATTAATTTTGGGTGTTCATTTTTAATAGCTCCTCTAAATAATGTCTATTACTAGAGAGCCTAGGAATTTTATGTTGCCCTCCTAGCTTATCGTATTTCTTTAACCAGTCGTAAAATAAATCCTTTCTTCCAAGGTGTAGAATTGGCGGATTTAACGTCATATTATTATAACGCTTTGCCTCATAATCAGAATTCACCGACTGCAAAGCCAAATCCAATTCCTTAGAGAAGACATCCAAGGACTCTGGCATTTTTCTAAATTCAATGATCCACTCATGACCCCCTTTGTCCCTGCCTTGCATAAAAACTGGTCCAGCAGTATAATCAATGATTTCAGCACCAGTGATTTTACAAGCTCTTTCTAAGGCTTCTTCGGCATTTTCAATAATTAATTCTTCTCCGAAAACATTGATATGATGTTTGGTTCGTCCAGTGACTTTAATCCTGTAAGGATCCTTAGAGGTAAATCGTACTGTATCTCCTATAAGATAACGCCACAACCCAGCGTTGGTGGTAATTACTATAGCATAATTCGTATCCAAAGCTACCTCCCAAATGGGCAGTACTTTTTCATTTGGAGTACCATAGGTATCCATAGGAATAAACTCATAGAAAATCCCGTAATCTAGCATCAGCAGAAGCTCATCAGAATCATTTCTATCCTGAATAGCAAAGAAGCCCTCTGAGGCATTATATATTTCGTAATAGCGGAAACTTTGACGCGGTAGTATTCGCTGGTATTGTTCCTTATAAGGGTGAAAGCTCACCCCTCCGTGAAAATAAACTTCGAGGTTTTCCCAGATTTCAAACAGGTTAGATTTCCCTGTGTCCTCTAAAATTTTATTTAAAAGCACGAGCATCCACGAAGGAACACCAGCCAAACTAGTTACATTTTCACTCACTGTTTCTTTAACTATGGCGGAGAGTTTATTTTCCCACTCGCTCATCAGAGAAACTTTGTTACTTGGGGTACTACTCATTTCCGCCCAAAATGGCATATTGTCAATGATTATAGCGGACAAATCACCAAAAAACGTTTGATTGCTTTGATACAATTCTTTACTCCCTCCTAAACGCAAGCTCTTCCCATCAAAGAGTCTGGATTCTTCGTTATTATTAAAATAAAGCGATAGCATGTCCTTACCTGCCTTGAAATGGCAATCCTCAAGGGACTCCGTACTCACTGGGATAAATTTGCTCTTAGCGTTGGTTGTACCACTACTTTTAGCAAACCATTTGATAGGTGTGGGCCAAAAGATGTTCGACTCCCCTTTTCTAGAACGCTCAATCATCGGCTCAATATCTTCGTAACGCACTATGGGCACACGATCGGCAAAGATTTTATACGAAGTGATTTCCGAGAATCCATATTGTTTTCCTAGCTCAGTTGCACTGGAGCGACTCAGTAAATGGTTAAGCACTTCAGTCTGTACCTCAGCAGGATATTTCAAGAACAATTCCATCTGATGGAACCGCTTCTTTAGAAACCAGGAAGCAATGGAGTTAATTAGTGGAAATGACATATTTTGATTTATATTTGCTAAAAATAGCAAAAACTTTTATGATGTTCGAAGGTGTACTGACCAAAATGCGTACAGAAAATTCCAAACCTGTTAATTATTACTTGGTTTTGGACACCAACTATATTAATTTCAATCAACTGCTCAATAAAACAATTGGCATAAAATTTTTGAGATTTGAATGCTTAAACTGTCATTTGGACAAACCAATATACAGACAAGGGTTTTGTAGAAGTTGCTTTTTTGAAGCCCCTCAAGCTGCAGATTGGATTATTCGACCTGAATTAAGCCAAGCTCATTTAGATGTAGAGGATCGAGATTTAGTCTATGAAAAAGAAATGCAGTTACAGCCACATATTGTATACTTGGCAAATTCTAGTAGCATTAAAGTCGGCGTAACTCGAAAAAATCAAGTTCCTACCCGATGGATTGATCAAGGTGCTCATGAGGCATTGGAGATTCTTGAAACACCCAATAGATATCTTGCAGGTATCGCAGAGGTAGCACTTAAGGACCATGTCTCGGATAAAACCAACTGGCGAAAAATGCTTCAGAACGACATAAAGGATGAGGACCTAAAGGCCTATGGCGCAGAATTAAAGAACTATTTACCAGAGGAAGTAAAACCTTATTTTATAGAAGATAATTCAGAGACCAATATCGAATTTCCGGTAGAGGCCTACCCAGAGAAACCTAAAAGCTTAAACCTTCTTAAAACACCAGAATATCAAGGTGTCTTAAAGGGGATAAAAGGGCAATATTTAATTTTTGAGGACCAAACCGTATTTAACATCAGATCAAATGAAGGCTTGGTTGTTGCAATCGAAGTGATTGTAAATTAAGACTAAGGGTAGGTGGAATAAAAAAAAGCTAGAGTGATTATTCCTCTAACTTTCTTTGGTATTCTTGCTTGTAAATTGCTTTAGCAACCTGCACTCTACGCTCTTGTGACTTCTTAGTGAAGTGTTGATTATCACGTAGATTTCTAAGTTGTTGCGTTTTACGATATTTTTGTTTGTAACGTTTTAAGGCACGATCGATATTTTCGCCTTCTTTAATTGGTATTATCAGCATATTATATATTTGAAATTAAAAAAACCATCTAGTTTATAGATGGTTCTCATTTGTTTTTGTCTTAGTCTATTACTTCAACGTTAACAGCGTTCATTCCTTTTCTACCTCTTTCGGTATCAAATTTAACGCGGTCGTTTTCGTTGATGTTATCTATCAAACCACTTTCGTGTACGAAGATATCTTCTTTAGTGTCTTCTGTTGTGATAAATCCAAACCCTTTTGTTCTGTTGAAGAACTTAACTGTTCCTTCTTTCATATTAAAATATTTAAAAAAATGTATAAAACTCGACACCTATTAAACAACGATCAAACTGAAGTTGTCTTAGGTATCTATGGAATAAAGTCAAAAAAGATGAACTGAAAAATATCGGATGGATAAATAACACCAAATTTTATTAGGCTTCATAACACTGCTGCAAAGAAACGTCTTTATTTTAAATCTAACTATTTATTTTCCGATTATTTTAAAGCCAAAGAAGCACACAACTCATATCTACTGCTTTGGTAGACCCAAAGACACTCCTAATGATGTAAAGATTACACTATCAGGCAATAAAAACCATATAAGATTTAAGCAAAAGTTGTATTTTTGAAATGAAAGAAAAGAATTATAAAACAACATTGCAATCGATTATGAAAACAGAAGAATTTTTTGAAGCCATTCGAACTGGTGACACCGCTAAGGTTACTGCATTTTTAAAAGAAATCCCAACACTAACTAACCTTAAAGACTCTAGAGGATCAACACCTTTACTACTAGCCACCTATTATGGACACAAGGACGTTGCCCAAGCCATCTTAAGTTTTGATCCAGATGTCAACATCAAAGATGCCTCTGGCAATACCGCTCTAATGGGTGTGTGCTTTAAGGGCTATACAGAGATTGCAAAATTATTGATCGACCATGGGGCTGAGGTTAATTTAGCCAATGGAAATAAAGGTACGGCCTTGATTTATGCAGCGACCTTTGGAAAAGCTGATATTGTGGAATTACTACTTTCACATAATGCGGACCCCTCTTTAAAAGATGCTAATGGACTAACAGCCTTAGACCATGCTAGAATGCAAAAAATAACCGATGTTGTAAACATTTTAGAAAAGCACAATTAAACTGCTTTCAAATAATTGGTTCACTCTTCTGCTATTTGCTTAAGTCTTTCTTTTTCAAGAATTCCAACATTTTTCCCTTTTAACTCAATGAGTCCTTCCTTTGAGAAGTTAGCAAACATTCGAATCATTGATTCTGTAGCGGTCCCGATCAGATTCGCGTACTCTTCTCTGGAGAGCTTCAAACTGAGATTTTTATCTTTATCCACTCCGAACTCCTCTTGTAATTCCAATAAAATGGTCGCAAACCTAGAACGTACGGTTTTATGAGCCATTCGAACGATTTGGTGATTGGCTAATTTAAGATCGTAACAAATATCGTTTATAATTTCACTAGAGAAATTGGAATTTTGTTTGAACACGGCTAGAATATCTGCTTTGGGGATAAAACAAACCTGCATATCTTCTACGGCGATAGCACTTAAACTAACCGCATCATCGCTAACAATACTGCGCTGACCTAAAAGATCACCTCTTTTTATGAATCGTACGATTTGATTTCTGCCATTGGAAGAAAGCTTGACTAATTTACAAACTCCAGACTTTATACAGTATACTCCCTTTAGGTGATCACCCTCATTGAAAATATAAGATCCTTTCTTAATTGTCTGTCCCGTTTTACACGCGGACATATAAATTAACTCGGACTTATCAAGGGTTTTTAAAGCGCTAAATTTCCGCACAATACACTGACTACATTTACTCATATCCAACTCCTGCATAAGGCACCAATTTTATGACAAATATCATAAATTTTCCACACATCTTTGCTGAAATTTGCACATCTTTTAAGGGGAATTATGGGTAAATCTTGTTTTCACTGTGGTATTGAGTTCGAGAATGAATCTTTTGTGGTTGACCAAAAGGATTTTTGTTGTATTGGATGTAAAACGGTCTATGAAATCCTAAGTGAGCACGAGCTACATTCCTATTACGATATTGAAAAAAATCCAGGAATTTCTCCCTTGCAATTTGTTGGTAAATTTGATTATTTAGACAACAAAGACATTTCGGATCAGTTGTTGGAATTCGATGAAAATGGTATTCAGATCGTCAATTTATTTATCCCAAACATCCATTGTAGTTCATGTATATGGGTTTTAGAACAAGCCAATAAGCTCAACCTCCATATTAAAGATGCCCAGGTCACCTTTCCTAAGAAAACGGTTCGCTTGGTGTATAATTCCAGTTCACTATCCTTAAAAGAGCTCGTGGTACTATTAGCCTCAATTGGTTACCCCCCTAAAATTAATCTCGAAAACAAGAATACCGAAAAGCAAGTAACCGATCGTAGTTTGCTCTATAAAATAGGAGTAGCTGGGTTTTCTTTCGGAAATGTCATGCTGCTTTCCTTCCCTGAATACTTTGAGGTAAGTGAGTTTTGGCTAGATCAATACAAACCTGTGTTTCGATGGCTTATGTTTGCCTTTTCTCTTCCTGTGGTATTTTATGCGGCATCGGATTATTTTATTTCAGCCTATAAAAGTTTAAAAAAGGGGATATTAAATATTGATCTCCCTATTGCTCTTGGTGTTTTTGTGTTGTTTACAAGAAGTACCTATGAAATTATTGCTCATACTGGTCAAGGTTTCTTTGACAGTTTAACAGGTTTGCTTTTCTTTTTGTTAGTGGGCAGGTATTTTCAGCAAAAAACGTATGCCTTTTTATCTTTCGAGCGTAGCTATAAAAGTTATTTCCCCATTGGAGTCACGGTCATAAAAGATGGAATGGAAGAAAACATTCAGGTCAAAGATGTAAAAAAAGGAGATCGCATTCTCATTAGAAATGAAGAGATAATTCCTGTGGATAGCATTCTTATGAAAGGCAATGCAGAGATTGATTACAGTTTTGTCACCGGTGAATCCAACCCCATTCACAAAGCCCTCGGTGATAAAATATATGCTGGCGGAAAACAAAAAGATCAGCCAATTGAAATCCAGGCAATACGAAGTGTTTCTCAAAGTTATCTCACCCAGCTTTGGAGTAAAGACTCCATGAAGAATCAGGAGAAATCTCAAGATTTTGCACTGACTAATAAAATCAGTAAGTATTTTACACTTGTGATCCTAATAGTGGCCTTCTCTACTCTAGGCTTCTGGTTATGGTGGGACCCTGGATATGCTGCCTATGTCTTTTCTGCGGTTTTAATTATTGCTTGTCCCTGTGCCCTTGCCCTAGCTGAGCCTTTTACCCTTGGAAACCTTCTTCGTATTTACGGAAAGAGAGGATTTTATCTAAAAAATGGACAGGTTATAAATCGTATGGCAGAGATCAGCAGCATAATCTTTGATAAAACAGGAACCATAACGGCCAATGATCAAAGTAAAATCCATTATCACGGAATGGAACTCAATACTCATGAACAGGCGCTTTTAAAAAGTACCTTACGGGGATCAAATCACCCTTTGAGTAGGCAACTATACAATATGCTTCGATCTCAAAACATCCTTACCATGGATGATTTTAAGGAAACTGCAGGAAAGGGAATAGAGGCCACCTTTGAAAAGGACACCATAAAAGTTGGATCCGCCTCGTTTTTAAATCACAAAGCGGCCACCAAGGTAGAAAACACCAGTGTCCACATCAGCACTAACAACAACTACAAAGGAAAGTTTGTATTGCAAAACATGTATAGAGAGGGTGTATTTGAACTTTTCAAAAACCTGAGTAAACACTATGAAATAGCCATATTATCTGGAGATAATGCACAGGAGGAAGAGAATTTAACCAAGCGCTCTCCAAGTGGAACCAAAATGTTTTTCAATCAAAAGCCTGAAGATAAATACAACTACATCAAAGACCATCAAAAAGAAGGTTCAAAAATGCTCATGATTGGCGATGGTTTAAATGATGCTGGCGCGCTCAAAGAAAGTCATGTCGGTATTGCAGTTTCTGAAAATGTGAATGTGTTTTCTCCTGCTTGTGATGCCATTTTAGATGCATCCAAACTCAAAGATCTCGACAAATACCTTCGTTTGAGCAAAATGGGTGTGCATATTATTCACCTTAGCTTCGTGATTTCCTTTTTATATAATGTAATTGGATTATCCTTTGCAGTTACAGGAAATTTATCCCCTGTAGTTGCGGCAATTTTAATGCCTTTAAGTTCCATTAGTATTGTAGCATTTACCACCCTTAGCACCTATTATGTAAGCCGTAAGCTAACATGACATTTATCATAATTTAAGTGCTTATGTCATCCTAATTTTGCAACGTAAAGAAAGCTATTGCTATGAGTGTTATTTACATCCTAATATCCTTGAGTATCGTAATTGCGGTTGTCTTTTTCACTGCATTTATAATTGCGGTGAAAAATGGACAGTTTGACGATAGTCATACTCCTGCTATTCGAATTTTATTTGATAGCGAATCCAAGCAAAAGCAAACAAATAAATACAATAAATCAAAGAATAAATAACAGTGTTGAACTATGGAAATAGAACAGTTTTACTATGACAATAAAATTGTCAAAAAATTCCTTTATGCGACCATGTTTTGGGGTCTTATTGGAATGGGTGTTGGGCTACTTCTGGCCTTTCTATTTATTTTCCCACAACTAACAGATGGTATTTCATGGCTGAGTTTTGGAAGGCTTCGTCCATTGCATACTAATGCAGTGGTTTTTGCTTTTGTTGGAAATGCCATTTTTGCCGGGGTTTATCATTCCTTACAGCGTTTATTAAAGGCTCGTATGGCTAGCGACTTTTTGAGTAACTTCAATTTCTGGGGTTGGCAACTCGTTATTCTAGCTGCTGCGATCACCTTACCACTTGGGTTTACTTCTTCCAAAGAGTACGCCGAGTTGGAATGGCCAATTGACATTCTTCTAGCCTTGGTTTGGCTTGCTTTTGGAGCTAATATGATCGCCACGATCTTAAAGAGAAGAACGCGTCACCTCTATGTAGCGATTTGGTTTTACTTGGGAACATTTGTAACCGTTACCGTACTACACATCTTTAACAACATAGAACTTCCTGTAAGTTTTATGAAGAGCTATTCAGTATATGCTGGGGTTCAAGATGCACTGGTTCAATGGTGGTATGGGCATAATGCTGTGGCCTTCTTTTTAACCACACCCTTCTTAGGTCTGATGTATTATTATGTTCCTAAGGCGGCTAATAGACCTGTGTACTCCTATCGTTTATCCATTGTTCACTTCTGGTCACTTATATTTATTTATATCTGGGCTGGTCCTCACCACTTACTATATACCGCTTTACCCGAATGGGCCCAAAACCTTGGGGTGGCGTTTTCAGTGATGCTTCTTGCACCATCATGGGGAGGAATGATCAACGGATTATTAACCCTTAGAGGTGCTTGGGATAAGGTAAGGGTTGACCCTGTTCTAAAATTCTTTGTAGTTGCAATTACAGGTTACGGAATGGCGACTTTTGAAGGTCCACTCTTATCGTTAAAAACTGTAAACGCTATTGGGCACTACACCGATTGGATTATCGCACACGTTCACGTTGGAGCCTTGGCTTGGAACGGGTTTTTAACCTTTGGTATGATTTATTACCTAGTTCCTAGATTATTTAAAACTAAACTGTATTCTACAAAGCTAGCTAATACACATTTCTGGTTAGGAACCCTTGGTATTATCCTATATGCGATCCCGCTTTATGTGGCTGGTTTTACCCAGGCTTCTATGTGGAATCAATTCAATCCTGACGGAACGCTGGTTTACGGAAACTTCCTAGAGACAGTTACACAGATCATCCCTATGTATGCCATGAGAGCAGCTGGAGGATCTCTTTATCTTCTTGGAGCGATTATCGGAATCTACAACGCTATTATCACCATCCGTAAGGGTGTAAAATTAGAAGACGAATTAGCCACGGCTCCACCACTGGTTCGTGTTTCGAAAAGAAAACTCTCTGGAGAGACTTTCCACGGTTGGTTAGAGAGAAAACCTGTTCAGTTAACCATTTTAGCTACTATTGCAATTTTAATTGGTGGAATTGTTCAAATTGTGCCTACCCTTATGGTAAAATCAAACATTCCTACCATTGCAAGTGTAAACCCATACACGCCGCTTGAACTTGAAGGACGAGATATTTACATCCGGGAAGGTTGTGTTTCTTGTCACTCTCAAATGATCCGCCCTTTTAGAAGTGAAGTGGAGCGTTATGGAGAGTACTCTAAAGCTGGAGAATATGTCTATGATCACCCATTTTTGTGGGGAAGTAAGAGAACTGGACCTGATTTACATCGTATCGGCGGGAAGTACAGTGACTCATGGCATTTCAACCATATGTACGACCCACAAAGCACCTCACCTGGAAGTATCATGCCAGCATACCAATGGTTAATTACCGATGAGCTCGATCGCTCCCATACAGAGACCAAAATGAAAGTCATGGTAAAACTTGGGGTGCCTTACTCCGAGCAAGAGATCGCCAATGCTTTTGAGCATATGGATGCTCAGGCTTCGAAAATAGAAGAGAATTTATATCAAGATCCTAGTTTTAAAGAATCCTATGAGGCAGATAAAAGAGCTGCCGCAGTTAAAGGGGAGGATTTTGTTGAAATGAAAAACCGTGAAATCGTCGCTCTTATTGCCTATCTACAGCGTTTGGGAACAGATATAAGCATCGATTTTGATCAAGATAATCAACAGTCTAAAAACGAAACATTATGATGAAGTTTGTCAAGAATTATATGGAATCCATTGATGGAGTTGCCATATATCCGATCATCTCACTGCTTATTTTCTTTATATTCTTTGTCCTTCTTTTTTGGTGGGTAGCCACGGCTAAAAAAGATTATTTACAAAAAATGAGCCATTTACCCTTGGATATAAACGATAAAACCGACGCAAAATGAGAACATTCACATCCTATCTTAGAGTACTCTTTATTCTAACGATTGTTTTTATACTGGCAGAATACTTTATTGATTCTGGAGATATTCCAGCGTTTATAAAATATCCGCAAGTCTCCCTATTCTTAGGTCTATTTGCAGTGTTACTTATAGGCTTGGAGGTTATGATAGCTGCGATGAATTCAGTCACCAGAGCTATTTCTCCCCAAGTGGATTTAGAACATCAGAAGGAGAATGAATTTACTTGGTTTAAAAAGATAGTGGACAAACTCATGGATTCAGCTCCACTAGAAAAGGAGGCTGAAATCATTATGGACCACAATTACGATGGGATACAGGAGTTAGATAACACCTTACCTCCGTGGTGGAAATACGGCTTTTATGCCACCATAGTATTTGCGATCATTTACATGGTTCGCTTTGAAATATTAGGAGCGGATAATCAATACGTAGAACTCGAAAAAGAAGTTGCGGCGGCTACTATAGCTATTGAACAGTATAGGAAAACCGCTAAAGATCTTATCGATGCTGAGAATGTGGTTTTATTAACAGAGGCATCCGATTTAAAAGCTGGAGAAGGTATTTATAACACTCTTTGTGTTGCTTGCCACCGAATGGATGGTGGAGGTGGTATAGGCCCTAACCTAACCGATGAGTATTGGATTCTCGGAGGTGGTATTAAAAACATCTTTAATACTATCTCTGAAGGCGGCCGAAGTGGAAAAGGAATGGTCTCTTGGAAGCAATCCTTAAAGCCCTCAGAAATTCAACAAGTAGCAAGTTATGTAATGAGTCTTTCAGCTAACAATCCTGCGGATGGTAAAGCACCAGAAGGAGATATTTGGAATAATGATAGTGCAGCATTAGAATAATTCAATAAAATGATGAGTACAGAAAAAGAAAGTTTTAGGGACACCATCGGAACCATCAATGAAGAAGGGAAAAGAGCATGGGTATTTCCCAAAAAACCTTCAGGAAAATTCTATACCTACCGAAAATATGTAAGTTACGTACTGTTACTTTTCTTAATCAGCGCTCCTTTTGTAAAGATCAACGGGAATCAGTTTTTGCTTTTTAATATCGTGGAGCGACGATTTAATATTTTTGGCTTTCCATTTTGGCCTCAAGACTTTTATCTATTTGTATTATCTATGGTTATTGGGGTGGTGTTCATCGGGTTTTTCACTGCCGCATTTGGAAGGATTTTTTGTGGGTGGATTTGTCCACAAACCATCTTTATGGAAATGGTCTTTAGGAGAATTGAGTATTGGATTGAAGGGGACCGAGGGGCACAAATAAGGCTAAATAAACAAAAATGGGACGCAGAAAAGATTCGTAAAAGAGTCCTTAAATGGATCGTGTTCTTTATAATATCCTTTCTGATTGCCAATGTGTTTTTGGCTTATTTAATTTCAAGTGACAAACTCTTAGCTTATATACAGAGTAATCCTTTAGATCAATTATCCACCTTTATTTCTCTTCTGATTTTCACAGCGGTGTTCTATTTTATTTTCGCCTGGTTTCGTGAACAGGTATGTATCATTGCGTGTCCTTATGGACGATTACAGGGAGTTTTACTCGATACCAAATCAATAGTTGTGGCCTATGACCACAAGAGAGGTGAGAGTGAAAAAGGACGAAAAAAATTCAAAAAAAATGAGGATCGCAGTGCTTTAGGATATGGGGACTGTATTGATTGTATGCAATGCGTGAATGTATGCCCTACAGGAATTGATATTCGTAACGGAACACAGTTGGAATGTGTGAACTGTACTGCTTGTATTGACGCCTGCGATGATATTATGGATAAGGTAAATTATCCCAGGGGTCTGATTCGATATGCTAGTGAAGAAAACATTGAGAAAAAATTGCCTTTTAAATTCACACCAAGACTTAAAGGGTACTCAGCTGTTCTGGTCATTCTAACTGGTTTATTAATCGGCATGTTATTCTTAAGAAATGATGTGGAAGCTTCTGTTTTAAGACTTCCAGGTCAGTTGTACCAAGAAAAAGGAGCGTTTACTATCAGTAATGTGTATACCTATAAGGTGATCAACAAAACCGTTAACGCTATTGACAGTGTTCGCTTTGAGCTACTAGAGCCAAAAGGAAAGATATCCACTGTTGGAAATAACAGCTTTAAAATTGATAAAGAAGGACTTGCTGAAGGCACCCTCTTTATTGAAATTGATAAGGCATTGTTGGACAATGATAAGAATAAGGTAAAAATAGGAGTCTATAGTGGTGATGGTTTAATTGAAACAACCACGACCACATTTTTAGGTCCTAGAAGTTTTAGTAATTAAAAAAATAACAATATGAAATTCAACTGGGGGACAGGAATCGTTATGGCCTTTGCTATGTTTATAAGCTTTATAGGGTACTTGGTTATTAAAATGAATACCAATGAAATTTACCAACATGATTTGGTGACAGAAGATTATTATAAAAAGGAATTGGATTTGCAGCAGAAAATCGACAATGCAGCTGCAGCGGCTACTATGGATTATAGCATTAAGGTCAAACAACGAGTAGAAGGCTTATTGATTGGGTTTCCAGAAAATTTACGAGATGATCAAATCAAAGGTTCTGTTTACATGTACAATCCTTCTAATAAAAAACTGGATTTTACAACAGCAATAAAACTTGAAGGATCAAAAATGCTTATACCCTCAAAGCACCTTTTAGAAGGACGTTGGGATATAGAGATTAACTGGGAGGTGAACCAGATACCGTATTATTTCAAAACTAAATTAATGTTACAGTGATTTTTTCAGGTTTCATATTGGGATTATTAGGAAGTCTGCACTGCGTAGGTATGTGTGGACCAATTGCATTTTTACTTCCATTGGATCATAAAAATCCAGCTAAAAAATTAGGGCAGATTTTCCTATATCACTTTGGGCGCCTATTAACCTATGGGTCGCTCGGGGTATTATTTGGATGGTTGGGAAAAGGATTGTTTGTAGCTGATATGCAGCAGCGTTTATCTATTGTAATTGGTCTAATAATGATACTAGCGGCCCTTATTCCAATGAGGTTTCTTCGAGCAAGCAAAATATCCCAATGGAGTTTTTCTTGGATGTCTAAAGCTAAAACAGCCCTTGGAAAACAGCTAAAGAAAAATAGAACCTCAGCCCTATTTTCCATTGGTATTTTAAATGGGCTTCTACCCTGTGGTATGGTATATATGGGACTCTTTGGAGCTTTAGCTTTTGCTAGTCCTATTCAAAGTGGCCTGTATATGATTTTTTTTGGATTGGGTACATTGCCTCTTATGACTACCGCTGTTTATTTGGGAAATTTCTTATCGGTTTCCATGCGACAAAAAATAAGTAAAGCCATTCCGGTGGCCGTTGTGGTCATCGGGCTAATGTTTATTCTACGAGGCATGGGACTTGGAATACCCTATTTATCACCCTCGAATCTACAGCTTTTTATCAAAGCAGATCCAAGTTGTATTGTACCTTAATTAAAAACATTCTTTAGCACCCCAATTATACTGTCAAGGAAAACAGTTGGGTTTCAGGTTTACTTTTTCTCAAGTACACATCAAAGGCCATACAAATGTTACGGATAAATGCTTTTCCAAGATCGCTCACCTGTATCCCATGATCGCTAAAGGTAAGTAGGCCATCATTTTTTAATTCCTGCAAAGAGTCAATAACCATATCTAATTCATCGAATTTCATGGCATCATCCTTCCAGCTTGTTTGAAATTGACACATCAGATTAAGTATATGACGACGCAGGGTCAAGTCATAAGTGGATAATACGTGCCCTTTAATCACTGGTATCTCCCCTTGATCAACCAATTCTTTATAAGTATTGATGTCCTTTTCATTTTGAGCAAAAGCCGACCAGCTATCACTAATACTAGAAACCCCTAAACCGATCAAAAGATTGGTATTTTGCATAGTGTAACCCATAAAGTTCCTATGTAGCTCCCCTTGCTTCATCGCAATATACATGGGGTCTGTTTTAAGAGCGAAGTGATCCATTCCGATTTCCTGGTATCCAGCATCGGACAACAGTTTTTTTCCAAATTCATAGAGCTCTCGTTTCTCATCTCCATTTGGAATATCTTTCTCATCAAAACCTCTTTGTCCATTTCCTTTAATCCAAGGAACATGTGCATAGCTATAAAAAGCAATTCTATCGGGAAGAAGTTTAGCGGTCTTTACAATGTTATCTAAAATATGTTCTTTTTTTTGAAAAGGAAGTCCAAAAATAAGATCGTGACTCACTGAGCTATATCCTATTTCTCTGGATTGTTCAGTAACTCGCTGTACGTTTTCAAAAGGTTGTATTCTATTAATAGCTTTTTGAACGCGCGGATTGTAATCTTGAACCCCATAACTCACGCGTCGAAATCCAAGGTCATATAGCAGCTGTAGATGTTCTCTTTTAGTATTGTTAGGATGCCCTTCAAAACTGAATTCAACATCATTGCCTTGCTTGGCAATTTTAAAAATTCCGTCAATGAGCTCCTTTAAATTTTCAGGGGAAAAGAATGTGGGAGTTCCACCACCTAAGTGGATTTCTTTAACAATAGGGGTATCTGCAAAAAGATTCACATACAATTGCCATTCTTTAAGTAGGGATTCTATATAGGGGGTTTCCACCTGATGCCTTTTGGTGATGCGCTTATGACAACCACAAAAAGTGCAGAGGCTTTCACAAAATGGCAAATGGATATATAGGCTTAATTCTTTTTGATTCTCGGTAAAAGAACTCTTTAGGCATGTTTTCCACTTTTGCGAATCGAAGCTTGTTGAATCCCAGAACGGAACCGTCGGATAACTCGTGTATCGAGGCCCTGGAACGTTATACTTTTGAATTAGACTTGCACTCATTTCCCTAGCATTTAATAGTACAAAATTATCAAATCCGACAGTGCTAAAAGATGATAATTATCAGGTAATCAAACAAAAAGGACTGCCCCTTAGAGCAGTCCCTTTAGCAATCTAAAATTCAAACATTAACATTATTTTGCCCACCACAATTTGGTAGCTTGATTATCTGGGCCTTGTTGACTTACGGCCTGAGCGTAATTCGGATTTGCTTGTGCCCCAGATCCATAACGAAGTCTTTGCGGATAATCACCATTAAGGGTCCCAAGTCCAAAAATAACAGGGTTTGAAACTCCTGCTGCTAAACTAGAAGGATATCCAGTATCGCGAACAATAGCCCAAGCTTCAAAGCCATCTGTATAGCTTGCCAACCAGCGTTGTAAGGCGATTTTTTCTAATTTTTCTTCTGTTGTACCTGTAGAAATATCCGCAATGGCACTATTTGAAATATAATTATTGGCATCCCCTTCAGAGATTTCCCATAATTTCATAGCCTCAATTATTCCTTTTGCCATAAGTTCTTGTGCATCTCCTGAGGTAATCCCACGAACAACTGCTTCTGCTTGTAAAAAGTAGGACTCAGCACTGCTAAGGATAATCTCAGGATATCCAGTGGCTTTATCACCTCGTGGTTGTAGGATGGCGTCTCCTGGGGTACTGAACATTTCAAAGCGTACATAGGGCATAATATCAGCATTCAAACGTATTGGTTGACCGATATACTGTCCTGCTGGAAGGTCAATAATAATATCATCTCCATCTACAGTCAAGGTGTAATCCGCTTGGGCGGTAATTAAAGTAGATTCGATAAAATCTACACGCTCTTGGTAGTTAGGATCTGTATATGAACCACCTTCTTTGATATTGGTAAACACAAAGGATCCACCAGGCGCAGGATTGGCATATACCGGAAGACGAGGATCATTGTTATCGTCCAACAAGTTTATAAACGGCTCACCCATGGTCCACTTCGACCCTAAACCTGCGAAATCATGCCAAACATCTCCATAGGAAGAAGAAGTCCACTCGCTGATCACATAATCCTTACTCATAGTTACACTACCTGTGGTCGCATCCAATAGTGGTTGGTTTAAGGCTTGGTTAATCGTTGTCTGGGCAAAGTCAGCTCCAGGAGCACCCAAGGCTCTCATTCCTAAGCGCAGTTTTAAACTATTGGCCAGTGTTTTCCAAAGTTGAAGATCACCACCACAGTACACATCGTTTTCTCCAACATCATCAATCCCTAAACCTGTACGCTCCGCGTCTCCAATGATAGTCATAGCCTGATCTAAATCCGCTATAATTCCTTTATAAATATCGATCTGTGCGTCGTATTTGGGCGTTAGGATTCCATCGACACCAGCCTCAGAAAATGGGACCATCCCAAAGGTATCGGTGTACATCTGGAAGTACAAGCTCTTCATTATCAAAGACATGGCAAACATATACTGGTTTTCAAATTCACCACCTTCTTTGGTAAAGTCTGCGAAGGCTTTAATATTTCCAAAATAACCAGCTAACCATCCATAGGCTGCATCGGTATAGGCCACATCGTACTTATAGCCTAATTCACCAGCCCACCAGCCTTGATTAAAACCAAAGTCAACATGTCCAGCATAACGATCAGAATTGATCAAATGTGCTCTCCAATACTCAAACCTGCTTGGAGCATATAACCCTACCTGAGAATTGGTTAAAAAGTATTTTGCACTAACCTCATCAGAATCAAAACCCTGAGAGTCTCTATTAATTTCCTCAAAATCCTTTGTACAACCCACTGCAATAATGAGGCATAAAAGGCCTGTTATATATGATAATTTTTTCATCGTGTACATTTTTAGAATTTTACATTTAAACTAAGTCCGATACTTTTGGTAGTAGGTAGTGCATAATACAATACTCCCTGTCCTAAGTTCGAGGTAGAATAAGAAGATTCTGGATCAAAGTTATCAGTCTCCTTATAGAAGAAGAATAGGTTACGACCCACTGCACTTAAAGAAAGGTCTGTAAAGAAGCTTTTATCTAAAAACCTAGCTGGTAAATTATAGGTTAAACTAAGTTCTCTCAAACGAACATTGGTTTGCGAGTACACATACTCGGAACCAACTCCACTGACAGATCCCCAATAATCCTGAGCAGAAATTCTAATTGAATTAGCAGAGAAATTACCCTCACCATCATCAATAACCCCTGGAACAACCACACCGTCCTCTCGGTATAGTAAAGAGCGCTCTGATACACCACTAGCATCTAAACCTGCATCGGTTGCAGAGAATACTTCACCACCGATTCTAAAGTCCACTAAAGCATTCAAGGTAAAATCCTTGTATCGAAAGGTATTTGTAAATCCACCAGTTAAATCAGGCTGATAATTACCCATTTTAATACGCTCAGCGGTTGCTTGAGGACGTCCTTCAGCTGTCAATATAAGTTCACCTGCTTCATTTCGAAGCCAATCTGTAGTGTAAATATCACCATAACCATCACCGACTTCAGCCCTTACATCTACTATACCACTATTACTTGAACTAAAGGTAAAGTTGTCCTGGCCATCAATAAGACTTACTAATTCATTTTCATTTTTTGCTATATTAAAGGAAGTATTCCATGTGAAGTTCTCGTTATCAACTGGCGTTCCACCAACTAATAATTCAAATCCTTTGTTGGTAATCTCCCCTACGTTCTCTCTAAAGAACCCATATCCTGTTCCTGGATCTACTGGGACATCAAAAATTAAATCCTTACTACTGATTTGGTAATACGCGAAATCAGCATAAAGTCGATTTCTAAAAGCTTGTAATTCCAACCCTACTTCCTGCGAGGTAACGTCTTCAGGTCTAAGGCTTTCGCTGAATTTAATATTCTCACGTGTTATCTGAGTATTTCCTAGGTAGCCATTTGCAGCTACTTTAAAAACATTGACGATTTGCTGAGAATCTGTATCATTACCTACGCTTGCGGTACTTGCCTTTAGTTTTAAAAGATCGATATTGGCATCTTCTAAATTAAAAATCTCATTGAGCAGCACACTTACACTTGCCGAAGAATAGAAATAGGATTGATTTTCTTTTGGAAGCGTAGAAGACCAATCATTTCTTGCCGTTAAATCTAAATAAACCATATCATTATATGAAAAGGATGCTGAACCATATAGGGAATTCACTCGCTTTTCAACTTTATCGGTTTGATAGGCTGTTAATTGGGTTCCATCTGTATTATCTAGAAAATAACGACCAGGTATTTTAAAATCAAATCCGTTGGTTCCACTTGATTTATAAGTGGAGTGCCTCATATTACCACCAGCATTAGCGGCAATATTAAATTTAGAACCGATGTCTTTGTTGAACATCAATAAGAAATCATAGTTGGTCTCAGTATTGTCATTTTGGCTAAAACGGATTCTACCATCGTAAAAAAAGTGATGACCCGTAGCCTCATAACCTTCTGTCTCTACAGAAATCGCATCAGTACCTACCCTTGCAAAAGCAGACAACCAGTCGTTGAATTGATAGTTTAATTTCGCAAATCCTGTAATTCTGGTTCTAAAATCGGCATTGTGGTCATTTTGCAACATCCAGTATGGGTTTCCTCCATTAGATGTTGGTGCAATAACAGAATAAGGTCTAGTTGGATCTAAAGGATTGGTTAGATCTTGATAGGTCTTTAAATCATTGATGTTCACATTTCTTACCAGAGGCCAAACATAAGCCACTACTCCTTCAGTACCTTGAGCTGGCCTGTTGTTGGCTTCTTGCTTAAAATAAGTTACCTTGGCATCTAGTGATAATTTATCAGAAAGATTCGCTGTTCCTCTTAGGTTAAAGTTGTTTCGTTTAACACCGGAATTAGGCAATATGGATTCCAAGTCCGAATTTGTGTATGAGAAGTACACGGTAGCTTTGTCTGAACCAGCATTTAAAGCGATCGTATTGATGTAACTAGAACCTGTTTCAAAAAAATCTTTAACATTATTAGGTTGTGCAGAATAGGGTCGCATCTCACCATTGTATGCCAGTCGCATTGAACCGTCAAAACGCGGTCCCCATGAGCTGTGACTCTTTACTGTACTAACGCGTGAATTTAAATCAGCCGATTGGTCAATTTGTGGGAAGTTACCATCAGTTCCACGACCGTATTGGTTTTGGTAATTCGGCAAAACTAATGGAGTATCGAAGGTCACACTTGATGTATAAGAAATCCCCAAACCTTTGGTTTGACGTCCACTTTTGGTGGTGATGATAATCACCCCATTACTTGCTCTAGATCCATAAAGGGCAGCTGCATTTGGTCCTTTTAAAATGGACATGCTCGCGATATCATCTGGATTAATATCAGAAATCCCATTCCCCATATCAGGAATAGAATATTCAGAACCATTAGAAGACTGTAATGCGGTATTGTCGATAGGAACCCCATCGACCACATAAAGCGGTTGGTTATTCCCTGTAATGGAATTGTTCCCTCGAATTACTACCCGAGTTCCACCTCCGACTCCAGAGGTTGATTTGGAAACTACCACCCCAGCCACCTTACCAGCTAGAGAACTGGCAACGTTAGATTCCTTTACTAAAGAAACGCTTTCTCCATCAACCTCAGTAACCGAATATCCTAAAGATTTACGTTTTCTTGTAAGTCCTAAGGAGGTGACCACCACCTCATCGAGTTGTTGGGTGTCTGCGCTAAGGGAAATTGAGAAAGAGTTTCTTCCCGCCACAGAAACCTCCTGTGTGCTAAACCCGATCATAGAGATTTCTAGAACGGCTTGTTCTGAAACTTGATCTAAGGTAAAATTACCGTCAAAATCTGTCGAGGTCCCTAAATTTGTTCCTTTAATTGCTACTGTAGCACCAGGTAAGGGAAGACCATCCTCTTGACTTGTTACCGTACCAGAAATGCTTTTTTCTTGAGCATTGAGCTGAATACTGAATAACAGCCAGGAAAACATCGTAAAAAATAAAAGTCTCTTACGCATAAAATTGAAGTTTAAGTTAGTTTTTATATTTAATTGTTGCTAGCCTTATATAAATAAGGATAATATAGTCTACATAAATGTTAAAAAATACTTAATGGTTTCTAAATTATTTCGACCAACAACAGGGCTTTGAAAACAAACGACAACAAATGCCATACAAAGCCATTTAAAAATCACATAAATGGTTTTAGTAATACTAAATTCGGGACTTTAAAAGTTTTATTTTTAACTGATTTTGAGGTGATTTAAAGTAAATTTTACATTTAATATTTGTATCCAGTTAAAATGGCATTGCGATTTAATTCTCCTAAGTGTGTAATGTTTTAATTATTGGGACACCTTAATGGCAGAAAGCTGTTCTTTTGTTAAGGCTCCCCCGTCAAAAAATGAAATTCCCTTGGCGCCATTTTCCTTAGCTAGCTCAATGGCTTGTTCTAACTCTTGAGCAGTCATTGGAGGAACAAAAATTCCGGTATGTAATTCTGTAGGTCTTCCTTTAAGATCTGCAACTCCTTGCCCAGTGGCATATCCTATCCAATCAATCTCTTCGTTATAGAAATTGTGATAGATCATAGGAAGAACGATATCGATATTCCATTTATCCCAGCGCTGACGTACCATATGATCGGCCATTTCTGGATACGGAAACACCGCAGCGCTTAATTTCTTTCCATGTTTGTGAACAATCTCATAAGCATCATTCACAACTGCTTTAATTTGATTTAATCGAAATTGCTTCCACTCCATATCAATGGCTGGGTTTGAAAAATCACGTGGGTTTTTATGATGGATTTTCTCAAACTTCTCAACACATACATCACAATAGCAAAAATCAAATTCTGGGAGTTCCGTATCCTGGGTTAAATCATACTTTGGCAATAGACCCACAGGCAGGAAAATATCAGAGTACCGGATGTAATCCAAATGTACTGTGGCTATCCCGTCTACTTTAGCCAGCTGTTCTACTAAATTTAGCACATGCTCCCGAGCTGGTTTTCTAGTGGGACATAGCCACTGGTAGTAATCCACATAAGGTCTTGTGTCGAAACAGGAGTTTCCATCACCACTCACCGCATACCACTCGGGATGTTGTAAGGCGATCGAATCTCCAGGGCGATTCATGGCCATAATCCAAGCATGAACCTCCAATCCTTGGTCTTTGGCTATCGGAGTTAGCCTTTGTAATAACTGTGGATCTGTGTGGGTATTAATCAGGACAGCATCAATGCCGTGAGATTTATATTTTGTAAATTCTGCTACATAAGAGGAATCACTTCTCTTTTGGTCCGCGGTAATCCAAGTCCAATATTTAAATTCTTTTTGATCGATACGCTCTGTCTTTTGGGTAAGATCAGCTTCTATAGTTTTAGACTGCTTTTCTTGACAGCCGAGTAAAATCAAGGCCGTTAATAGATACAATGCGTGGTTAGTTTTCATGATTTTTAAAAATTTTAGCGTTTAGTTTTAGTTGTAAAATATCCATCTTCGCGAATGATCAGAAGATTCGAAGTAAAGGGACTTTTAACAGTTATATTATATCCCGTATCGTGCAATTGTAATTCTGGTTGCAAAAGTGCTCCTTCTACTCTTAGGGTTTCTAATTCCAAGTCTGATATACTAGATGCCCAGTGCTGGTGATTATGATAATAAGCATTTTGTGCCCTATAGAGCTTGTACATTTCCCATTTTATTTTCTCATCCTTTGGGATCTGAAAATCCTTGTGTCCCGTTTTAGATATTGAGTTAGATGAAAAATACACGTATCCCCAATGTTCGGGCTCGTGCATATTGACTACGCCTTGTGGTGACCAAACCCAATTGAATTCATCTAGGTACTTTCCTGCAGAATCTCTTTTACGAGTATAGCGGTTTTGCTCTAGCTCAAATTGCCATTGCACTCTGGAGAAATTTATTCGCCAAAAGTTATCCTCTGGAATCGGACCCCCTCCTTCTCTTAGGGCCTCCCATGGAATGGCCAACTCTAGACTCCATGAGGTATCAACATCGGTTGCATCATTTAAGGTTCCTTGATAGGATACCGCAGAGATAAGGCCTTTAATATCCCAGTGATCTAGCACTTTACCACCTTCTCTGTAGGGTTTGGTTAAAAACAAATCCCACAGGGTATTTAAGGCATTAATTTCAAGCTCCATATAATTATGAGTATCTCCATCGGGATCAATAAAGATTTCAAAATCATTATTGTAAAAGATAACCGTATCGCGTTTTTTTAAAGTTCCCCAAATGTGAGGCTCCTCCATTTGCACATACACATAGAGGTAATTTGTATCCCAAAGCATTTTTAATTGGGTATTGTAGAGAGGCCTTTCATGCCCTTTAATATCTACAAATTCACTTGACCAAGGGGCAAGCTCCCACGACTTCTCCTTAGCAAGGCCGTCAATGGTAATAGAGTCGCTCACCGTATAGGCTGTGTAGGTTTTAGGGGTAATGGATTGTGCACTAATCTCAAGAGAAAAGCATGCTAATAAAGCAATTAGGACAAAAAGGGAGTGTTGGTGCATTGGCTAAAATGGTATGTTGTGAATGTTAAAAGGACAGTAATTGAAAACAAATTCAACAATTACTGTCCTTTAAATATTCTTATAATAATCCAAATAACTAAATTATTTAGACCATCAACGGCCATGAGCATCCAAACACCTACAAAATGAAGATGTTCAGCACATTACCATTTTTTTTTAGTTCACCGTATCCTTATCTTTTTTACCTAGAAGCCCTTGAAGTAGCTTTCCTGCAGTGTTTTTAATTTGATCGTTTTTAGAAGTTTGTACCGTATCACTTGTGGCCGTGGAGGTACTATCAGCGGTTTTACTTCCCCCTAGAATACCACCTAAGGCTTCTTTTAATTTATCACTTCCTTTACCGATCAGTTTTTGTTTTTGTTGCTCGATAAGTTGTTTGGTAAGTTCACTCGCCATCGACCCAAGATCCGTTGAGATGGTAGGATTGGTATAGGATCCTCCGATAGTTGCAGTTACTGGCACGGCCATATTTTCTGCATTGGGATCATTTAGTTGTGCTAAGACCTTAGAGACATCCTCTCCTAAATACTTTGCAGGAACATCAAAGCTCACATTATAGGCCATGGATTTATCAAATCCATGAGATCCTGCTACTTCCACATCGATGTCTTTCACTTTAAAGGAGAATGGTTTTACATTGACTTTCCCATTATCAAATGTAAGGGACGCCTTTACATCTCTGGTATTTTCCTCAGTAGCCTTTAAAAAATCAACCTTTTGACTCAAGACACTTAAGAGTTTCCCCTTTTCAGGATCCACTCCACTAATTAGAGCCTCGGCAAGGGCATTACCTGAGATCGACAATAAGTTTGGCGTAAAATCCGAATTCAAATTTCCTTTTATATCAAAGGAAGAATTTAAAGTCCCTGTTAGGGCATCGGCAATAGGCGCTACTGCTTGTAATATCTCCAAGCCTTGGAAGGATTGCGCAATACTAAAGTTATTCATCCCAAGATCCAGATTAAAAGCAGGCACTGCTTCTTTGGTTGAAACAGACCCATTTAAAGCCAGCAAACCACCAAATATACTAGAGGTTACATTTTTTAAAGATACAGTCTGATCTCTTATAACCAATGTTCCGGAAACATCCTTTAATGTCAGGTTATCGTAAATAACATTGTTAGCCTTGGCATTTATAGTTGCATCTAGAAAAGATGGGATTTTGATCTCCTCTTCAGAGCTTTGTCCTGCGGGTTGCTCTGTTTTAGGAGGGCTTTGCGTCTCTGAGCTAGACTCTGAGGAAGTTTCTTCTTCGCTAGAGGCCATCATAAAATCATTAATAGCAAAGGTGTTGGAATGTAAATCAAAGTTCCCTTTCAAAGTTTCCTTATTAAACATATATCCCAACAAATTTTCGATGGCTCCTGTAGCAGAAAGGTCGGTTTGTCCAGTCTTTGCTACAAAACTATTCAGTTTCACGTCCCCAGCAGAAAATGCCAACGCGGCGTTGTCAATGGCTACAGGATTTTTGAGTTCCTCGGAGCTGTACTCAAATCCTTTTAAGGATAAAGTTCCATTATTTTTAGTATTCTGATATTGACCCTTTTCGATAGAATTCATATCAAAATTGGTGTTTATATTGGCATCTAAAATTCCTTTTAGAGGTGCATCCAAATCAAATGGATAAGCCTGGGAAAGATTCGCTAGATTAATTCGCCCCTTTAAGCCTGCATCAACTAGTGGATTATCCATGATGTTTTTTATTTGTGCCTGTGCGCTAAAAACATCCTGAGCTATCTGAAAATCCAATTTATTAATAGCAACATAGGTATTTTCTACAATCCCTGTCTCATTGGCTATTCTGGCATCTATATTGATATTTTTAACCGCCTCAGGCAGGTCTGGATACTTAAAAGAAGCATTGTCTGAAGCTATTGAAATATCAAAACTTGGAATATGATCTTGGTCAATGACACCACTTAATTCTCCAACAATACTAAAATCACCTGTGGTTTCTACATTAGATATATCCTTTGAGTATTCCTTTGGAATAACGGCTAGGAAATTTTTAAAATCTGTAGAAGGTGTTTTAAAATTAATATCCACTTGCTGGTTATCCTCATTCACTTGTACAAAGCCGTCAAACACCAATTCAAGTTGATTAATAATAGCTTTGTTATCTAAAAAGGTGTATTTATTTTGATCTAAATCCACTCCGATCACCGCATCAAGCTTCAGTGGATTTTTATCCAAATAGTTCACACTGTCCATTTCAAAGGATATAAGGGTGGAGGTCTGGGTGTCTAACTCTGATATGCTAGTGGATAAATCTCCCTTACCTGAATGATTAAACTCATCGAGTTCAAAATACATCTTTCCTGGCTGGTCGTAATACGTTATCTTAGAATCTGTAATCTGATAACGCTCCACAGAAAATGAAACGGCCTGATCGCTTTGCGGAGCTGTTTCGTCTTGCTGATCTTGCGGTTTAGATGGGCCTTTCGCATCTGATTCTTTGGCTATATCGTAGTTTACATTTCCATTTTCATCAGTTAGAATGTTTACCACCGCCCCGTCAATTTCAAAACTATTGATACTATATGGCTCACCAGCTTTATTGAAGATTTGCATAAAAGGAACGCTTAAATGCGCTTTATCGGCATATACCAAGGTATCTCCTTCAAAAGGGGCATTGTTAATGATACTCAACTCCTCAATCCCTACTGAAACATTTGGGAAGTTTCTAAGAAAACTAATGTTGGCCTCCGCAAATTCAAATTTTGCATTAATATTCTCATTTACCGTTTGTTTCACTATTTTAATGATCTTCCCCTGAAATAAAAATGGGGCGATCAGTAATAAAACAACAATCACAGCGATTGTTATAGTGGATATTTTTAGAATCTTTTTCATTTGTAACTTTTTTGGGGATTCGTTTCAGTTTACACAAATTTGCAGCATTTCCCCTACAATGCCTTAGAATTTAATAAAAATTTAATGTTTCGTCTTATATACGAATAGAATACGGCTATAGATTAGCTTGTAACTGGAATAATCCATAACCCTGAGTTTACAAATTCAATCTAACCTCTCTCCTACCAACTTCCAGTAAATAACAGCTAAGGATATCACACAATATTTTGCCCTGTTTCTCCTTAAGATACCCTTGCTATTAATATGATTTATCGTAGGATACGAGCTTATGAACAATAAGGGGTTTTAACTGTTAATATCGTTATTAACCAAAGAGGCTACTGGATTGTTAATTAGTAATTTATTAAAAAGGACAATTTTATCTTATTATTTATAAATTTGTGAAACACCAATAAATAATAATGGCAAATCAATAGTTAAAAGTCCAATGAAAAACGTAGTTGTTAAAAGGTCAGGTGCCTATGTGCCTTTGGAAGGTTATAAAATACTCATCGCTTTGGATAAAGCCTTTAGTAGCGTTCAACAGACCACCGATACGAAGGTCTATAATCGACTTATGCGTAAAATAGAGCAAAAAACCGTACTATCGGTGGAAGATATTCAGGATTCCATTGAAAGAGAACTTTTTGATGCTGGATATTTTGAAGTTTTGCGTTCTTTTACCCTGTACCGTTACACTCGTAAAATGCAACGAGAAAACAGTGCTGGTTTTAATCCCTTCACCACCTATGTGGACAGCACTCAGTCAGTAGCTGAATATATCGAACAAACCGATTGGAGAATTAACGCCAATGCAAACACCTCCTACTCCAACGCAGGACTTGTCAACAATGCTGCGGGGAAATTAATCGCCAATTATTGGCTGGACCAAGTTTATTCCAAAATAGAAGGCCAGGCACACCGTTGTGGAGATTTACATATACATGATCTGGATTGTTTGACAGGTTATTGTGCTGGATGGAGCTTAAGGGTACTGCTTGATGAGGGTTTTAATGGTGTACGGGGTCGCGTGGAAAGTCGTCCTCCAAATCACCTTAGGGAGGCGCTGGGGCAAATGGCTAACTTTCTAGGAATTCTACAAAGTGAATGGGCAGGAGCTCAGGCATTTAGTTCCTTTGACACTTATTTAGCTCCCTATGTTTTTAAAGATCAACTTTGCTTCGAAGAAATATTAAAGGCGGTGCGTAGCTTTGTCTACAACCTCAACGTTCCGGCACGTTGGGGTCAATCACCCTTTACTAACATTACTTTGGATTGGGTGGTTCCTGAGGATTTAAAAACGCAAATTCCTACCCGCCAAGGCAAACACTTGTTTGAAGGGGTAGATAATCAAATATTATTGGAACTAGCTAAGGAAAGAGGCGCAGAGGATCTTTCTGAGTTAAGGTATGAACATTTTAGCCACGAAATGCAATTGATAAATAGAGCCTATTACCAAGTCATGACTGAGGGAGATGCCTCTGGGCAGCCATTTACCTTCCCTATTCCAACAGTGAATATTACAGAAGACTTTGATTGGCATGGTCCTAACACAGATATTTTGTTTGAAAATACCGCAAAAATAGGCTCGTCTTACTTTCAAAATTTTATAGGAAGTCAGTATGTGTTAAACGATAAAGGAGAGCGTGTTCCTAATCCAAACGCCTATGCTCCTAATGCCGTAAGAAGCATGTGTTGTAGACTTCAACTGGACCTTCGTGAACTTTTAAAGCGCGGAAATGGTCTTTTTGGAAGCGCCGAAATGACAGGTAGTCTTGGTGTAGTAACTCTTAATATGGCTAGGTTAGGTTTTTTATACCCTGGTAAGAAACAAGCATTATTTCAGGCCATGGATCATTTATTGGATTTAGCCAAGTCAACACTGGAGAAAAAACGGGTATTTGTCCAACAGATGTTTGATCGGGGCTTATATCCTTATACGCGTCGTTATTTGACTCATTTTAGAAATCATTTTTCCACCATTGGCGTCAATGGGATGAATGAAATGGTGAGAAACTTCACAAAGGATCGTCACGATTTAACCGATCACTTTGGACATGAAATGGCCCTAGAGATCCTCGATCATATACGTAAGCGTTTACAAACATTTCAAAAAGAGACTGGGAATTTGTACAATCTTGAAGCCACCCCGGCTGAAGGTACAACCTATAGATTTGCAAAGGAAGATTTAAAACGATATCCAAATATTATACAGGCGGGGACACCCGAAAATCCGTATTACACCAATAGCTCACAATTGCCTGTAGATTATACCGAGGATCCTTTTGAAGCTTTACTAATGCAGGATGAATTACAATGTAAGTATACAGGGGGAACGGTGCTTCATTTGTACATGAATGAAAAAATCAGTTCTCTGGAGTCTTGCCGTGAGTTTGTAAAAACTGTTCTGACAAAATTTAAACTCCCTTACATCACTCTCACCCCTGTTTTTAGTATATGTCCAGTACATGGGTATCTAAATGGAGAACATGAATATTGTCCGCAGTGTGATCAGGTACTTTTGGATAAAATGGAGTCGGAATTGGAAGTATTGACAAAATAAGAGATAAGGCATCTTCTATGGAATTTCGAAAACTAGATATACTAACTGTCTGAGAGGAATCAGACCTTAAATTTTAAAATAATGAAAACAGTCCTACAAAAAGATTTAAGCTCCTTAAATGAATTACGAACCAAGTGTTTGGTATATACCAGAGTAATGGGATACCACAGACCTGTTGAAAGTTTTAATATCGGAAAAAAAGGTGAACACAAGCAACGTAAACATTTTAGAGAGAACTGCTAAAAGCATTTACTCAATTACCCCCTTTACCCTACTTGATTTCCCAGGGCATCCAGCCTGCATTTTTTGGTTTAGCGGTTGTAACATGAGGTGTTCATATTGTTATAACCCTGATATCGTTTTAGGCAAAGGTACCCTTAGGTATAAAGATGCCCTGGGATTTCTAAAAACTCGAATTGATTTGTTAAATGGGGTGGTGATGAGTGGTGGTGAATGCACCTTACACACTCATTTTATAGAATTTGTTACTTCGGTAAGAAAGTTGGGCTTTTTAGTTAAAGTGGATACCAATGGCAGTAAGACAGAAGTGCTTGATTCTTTGCTTAGCGATAAATTAATAGATTATGTGGCCTTGGATTTTAAGGCCATGCCTGATAAAGAAATCGCTATAACTGGTGGAAGGTTTTTTAAGGAATTCTCTGCTACTTTAGAGCTTTTGCTCTTAAATGATATACCATTCGAGGTTCGAACTACTGTACACCAGAGTCTTCTCACCTCAGCTGATATCATAACGATGAGTGAATTTTTAAATCAAAAACTGTATAAGGGAGTGTATTACTTGCAAAATTTTAAAAGTGGCGTTCCTACCTTGGGAAATATCAAATCAAATAGAGCTTCCATAGACCTTATGGCCTTAGAAAGCTCTAAGATTCCTATTGTGATTAGAAACTAAATTTTTAGATCGAAAATAAATTGGGTTACCTCATTAATGTATGGTGATCTCAAAAGGCAATCTTGCTTGTACGCCTTTTTTGGTACCAACTGCTTTTAATTGCTGCATTACCTTATAAAATTCTTCTCCCAGTTCTTCTTTTAACAGTTCTTCCTTGGTTTGTGCAAAGCCAAAACCAGACAACCCTCTGAGGAGTTCCTCAATTGAGGTCTCATATACCGGGTAGTTTTCAATGCTATAGGTGCTAATACCAGTGGAACTAACGGCGTACTGAATCGCATCGTCAAGACCGCCTATCTCGTCTACCAAACCTTTCTCTAAAGCTTGTTCACCTGTCCAAACTCGGCCTTGAGCTACTGCATCCACCTCTGAGATAGACATAGATCTACCTTGAGCTACTTTTTTTAAGAATGTTTGATAAAAGTCCTCAATACCCGTTTTCATATAGTCTTTGAAGTCTTCCGATGCTGGCTCAAAAACGCTATAAGCAGTAGAGTTTTTATTGGTATTGACTTGTTCGGCATTAATTCCCCAATTTTCCGCCAAATTACTCACATTTGGTATGGTAGCAAAGACCCCTATTGATCCCGTTATAGTACTTGGTTCAGCAAATATTTTATCACCAGCAACAGCCATATAATATCCTCCAGATGCTGCCAAATCTCCCATTGATATGATCACTGGTTTTATTTCTTTTGTCACTTGGATTTCTCTCCAAATAATATCTGAGGTGATGGCCATTCCACCAGGTGAATTAATTCGGAGTACGATGGCTTTAATGCGCTCATCTTCTCTAGCTTTTTTAAGGGACTTAAACATGATGTCTTGTCCGATGTAATTGTCATTTCCTTTTCCATAGCCTATCTCCCCTTGAGCATAGATTATGGCGATTCTATCATTCTCCTTCTTTTTTAATATTTTGGAGGCATACTCTGCGTAATCCAAAATATTAATATGGTCTAAATCTTGGTCTGAAGAAAGCCCTAATTGCTGCTTAATTGAACTTATATATTGATCCATATAGGCAAGACCATCGACAAAATTATTTTCAAGTGCAAGCTCTGGGGTTCTAGTGGCCAAATTATCCGCATAGGTATTGAGCTCTTGTTTTGTCATAGATCTACTTTCTCCGATGTCCTCTAAGTATGTATCCCATACAGAGAGTAGCAATTCTGAAATTTGTTGTCTGTTTTCAGGACTCATGGTGTTGGACAGAAAGGGCTCAACAGCGCTTTTGTATTTCCCGTGTCTTATCACCTCCATTTTTATTCCTGAATTTTCTTGAAGTTCTTTAAAAAACAATACTTCAGAGGAAAGTCCACGAAAATCTAATGTTCCAGTAGGGTTTAAAAATACAGAATCTGCAACAGAGGCTAAATAATAATCTTTTTGCATGTACATATCACCATAGGCATAAACAAACTTCCCAGATTCTTTAAACTCTAATATAGCATCTCTGATCGATTTTGTGGTAGCTGCACCCGTGGTTAGAAAAGAACTGTGAATACTAATTCCTTTTATTTTATGATCTTCAGCTGCATTTTTTATGGCAAATAAAACATTATTCACCCCATTGTACTCCTCAAACTGATAGTCCAAATCCGTAAACTTGTATTTACCTCCGTAGTCCTTTAGTGGCTGATCGAAGGCAATCTCTAGTATGGAATTGTCTTTTACAATAATTGGTTGTTCAGCACTTCCAGCTATGGTAGCGATTATAAGGAAAAACATAAATGCAATTCCAAAAGCAATTAGGGTCCCTAAAATTGCTGCTAATAAATTTCTTAAAAACTTCATATTTTTTTTCTCAATGATAGTCAAAGATAATTGCCTACACCCAAAAAACAAACAATTCTATCACATTAAATGGTTATAGAATTAAGCGATTGTTTATAATTTTTTTTCAAAGCACCATTTTTAATGACCCTTCTTTTGTTTCTTTGCATGGTGGAACATTTAATCAAACGCGCATATCTGTCAGTAGGAAGTAATTTAGGAGATCGCCAAGCAAATTTGCAAACAGCCATCGAACTTCTAAATGAAAAAGCAGGAAATATTGTCTGCTGCTCTTCTGTTTACCAAACTCCTGCTTGGGGTTTTAAAAGTGATGATTTCTATAATATCTGTTTAGGTATAGATACGCCCTTCACTCCCAAAGAATTACTGGATTGTATGCTGAGTATTGAAGCCACTCTGGGTAGAACACGTGATCCCAATGCTGAACATTATGCAGCACGAACCATAGATTTAGACATCCTATTCTATCACGATTACATCATTGAAGATGAACAATTAATAGTTCCTCACCCTTCAATGCAGCTTAGGCGATTTGTATTGGAACCCTTAGCTCAGATTATACCAGGTAAAATACATCCTGTTTTAAATAAAACTGTAAGTGAATTATTGGAGCAGTGCGAAGATCAAAGTGGGATTGAAAAAACGGACCTTCAACTCCAATTCCAAAAAAACAATTTCTCAAAATTTAGATTTATTGCCATTGAAGGTAACATTGGTGCCGGCAAAACTACCTTGGCTACAAAAATTGCCGAGGATTTTAACGGACAGCTTATTTTAGAACGTTTTGCGGATAACCCTTTCCTTCCCAAATTCTATGAGGATCAAAATCGTTATGCTTTTACTTTGGAGATGTCTTTTTTAGCGGATCGTTACCAGCAATTTACAAGCGATACCTCTAAGCCGAACTTGTTCAACAATTTCATGATTAGTGACTACGACATCTTTAAATCCTTGATTTTTGCTAATGTCACCTTGCAAAAGGAAGAGTTTGACTTATACCGTAAGCTCTTTAACATCATGTATAAAGAAGTAGTTAAGCCAGATATCTACGTGTATTTATTTCAAAGTCATGAGCGCCTTTTAGAAAATATTAAAAAGCGTGGTCGTGAGTATGAACAACAAATAGATCCTAGTTATTTAAAAAGTATAAACTCTGCCTACTTACAGTTTATAAAATCTCATCCAGAAATAAACCCTATCATCATAGATGTCACGGAGTTAGATTTTGTGGAACACCAGAGAGACTATCAGTTTATCATCGATAAAATCCACCAAAACGGTTAAGACCTCTTGGACATTTTTAGAATTTTTTAAGAAATATTTTGGTTTATTGCTTATTCTTCACTTAATTCGTGGGGCAATTTTATAGTAGGAAACTAGCTAACTTTACTTAATATATTTCTTGGGATTCGTTTAACGGGTCCCTTTTTTTAGCGCGATAATTTTGCAAACAGATCCCAGATAACAACTCCAGCACTTACAGAGATATTTAAAGAATGTTTTGTTCCAAATTGAGGTATTTCAACAACGTGATCAGTCTTACTTACAATTTCTTGCTGTACTCCTTTGACTTCATTCCCAAATACAACGGCGTACCTGTTAGTAGGCTCCACTTCAAATTGATCTAACATGGTCGCATTTTCTGCTTGTTCTATAGATACGGTAATTACTCCTTTTTCTTTTAAAGCATCTATGACTTGAGCTGTATTCTCCACATATTCCCAATCCACACTCTGCGTTGCACCGAGTGCAGTTTTATGTATGTCTTTATGAGGTGGTGTTGCGGTAATCCCACACAGGTAAATTTTTTCAATTAAAAATGCGTCTGCTGTACGGAAGACAGAACCGATATTATTTAAACTCCTGATATTATCTAGTACTATTGTAATAGGGGTTTTTGGAGCTTTTTTAAAAGCTTCTACTTCTAGTCTATTTAACTCGCTGTTTTTTAACTTTCGCATTAATCTCAATTTTAGGGCAAAAATAACCAAATATCACCCGGAAAGGCAAATGGTCTTCTAAAAAGGGAATTAAAATGATCACCTTAAATTATATGGGATTATTTGAAAGTGATATTTTTAAAGATTGTACTTAAAACTTCCCTTAGAAATGGAATTTCAGCATAAAAAATAATACTTTCGTCAAAGAACATAAAAAACATATTTTGGCAGCTTCTAAAACTAAAAAAGTAACTCCTTTAATGAATCAATACAATAGCATTAAGGCAAAGTATCCTGACGCCTTACTATTGTTTAGAGTTGGTGATTTTTATGAAACCTTCGGCGAAGATGCCGTTGTGTCCGCCAAAATATTAGGAATTGTTCAAACGCATCGGAATAATGGAGGTGACAGAACCGAGCTAGCAGGTTTCCCCCACCATTCGTTAAATACGTATTTACCTAAATTGGTAAAGGCTGGTAAACGGGTGGCTATTTGTGATCAATTAGAAGATCCAAAGCTCACTAAAAAAATTGTAAAAAGAGGGGTTACTGAACTCGTCACCCCTGGGGTGGCACTTAATGATGATATTCTTGCTGCTAAATCCAATAATTTCCTTTGTGCTATTCACTATGATAAAAAGCAATTAGGAATTTCTTTTTTAGATATCTCTACGGGAGAATACCTCGCAACTGAAGGTTCTAAGGATTATATCTCTAAATTACTTCAAAACTTTTCTCCAAGTGAGGTGTTGGTTTCTAAGAAATTCAAAACACAATTCAGAGCGGACTTCACAAAAGAATTACATGCATTTTTTGTAGAGGACTGGGTGTTCCAAGAAGATTATGCCAACGAGACCTTAAATGAGCACTTTCAAACTAAATCACTCAAAGGCTTTGGGGTTGATCAGCTAAAATATGGGATTATCGCTTCGGGCGCGATCCTATATTATCTCTCTGAGACACAAAATAAAAAATTAGACCATATCACTTCTATTTCACCTATTGCCCAGGAGCAGTATGTGTGGATGGATCGTTTTACAATCAGAAACCTAGAACTTTACAACACTGGACACGCTAATGCGGTTAGTTTATTGGATGTAATTGATAAAACAATTTCGCCAATGGGTGGTAGACTGCTCAAAAGATGGCTAGCACTCCCTCTTAAAAATATCCATGATATTAAACAAAGGCATCAAATTGTAAGTTTCTTTAAAAATGATCAAAATCTAAGGAACTGGTTTCGGGAGCAAATTAAACAAATCAGTGATTTAGAGCGCTTGATATCTAAAATTGCCACTGGAAAAATAAGCCCGAGAGAAGTGGTTTATTTAAAAAATTCTTTAGATGCTATAGAGCCAATAAAAAATGCTATTGATCAAAGTGAAAACGAGAATCTAATTGCACTTGGAGCTCAAATAAATGTATGTAAAGCACTTCGTGATCGTATTAAGCAAACAATACATCCAGAGGCCCCTACCAACATTTCAAAGGGAAGTACTATTGCAAAAGGGTTCTCTGAGGAGCTCGATGAATTACGTGGGTTAGCCTATTCTGGCAAGGACTACCTTGATAATATGCTTAAGAGGGAGACTCAAAACACAGGGATTAGCTCACTTAAAATCGGCAGTAATAATGTGTTTGGATATTATATTGAGGTAAGGAATTCTCACAAGGATAAGGTCCCAGAACATTGGATACGAAAACAAACTTTAGTAAATGCCGAGCGCTACATCACCGAGGAATTAAAAGAGTATGAGGCTAAGATTTTAGGTGCAGAAGAAAAAATTGCAAGCTTGGAACTTCAATTATTTAACCAATTAGTTCTTTGGATGCATTCTTACATACAACAGGTGCAAAAAAACGCCTCTATCATAGCTCAATTGGATTGCTTATGTGGCTTTGCTCAACTTGCACAGGAAAACAATTATAATCATCCTGAATTGGATGAAAGTTTTGATATAGATATTGTAAACGGGAGGCACCCAGTTATTGAAAAACAATTGAATCCTGGGGAGTCTTATATTGCAAATAGTACTTTTTTAGATAGAAAGGATCAGCAGATTATTATGATTACTGGACCTAACATGAGTGGTAAATCTGCGATATTAAGGCAAACAGCGCTTATCGTTTTGTTGGCGCAAATGGGAAGTTTTGTTCCTGCTGAAAAAGCGCGCATCGGTATTATTGACAAAATCTTTACACGTGTTGGAGCAAGTGATAACATTTCTCTTGGGGAATCCACATTTATGGTGGAGATGAACGAAACTGCCTCTATATTAAATAATAGTTCGCAACGAAGTTTAATTCTATTAGATGAAATTGGAAGAGGAACTAGCACCTATGATGGTATTTCTATTGCGTGGGCCATTGCGCAGTACATCCATGAGCATCCGCATAGGGCTAAGACATTATTTGCAACCCACTATCACGAACTTAATGAGATGAGTTCTACATTTGACAGAATAAAAAATTACAATGTATCTGTAAAAGAACTCAAAGACAATGTATTGTTTTTAAGAAAATTAGAGCCAGGAGGTAGCCACCATAGTTTTGGTATTCATGTAGCTAAGATGGCTGGTATGCCGCAACAGGTGATTCACCAGGCGAATAAGATCTTAAAACAGTTGGAGAAATCTCATAGTAGTGATGAGTTGACAGATAAACTTAAAACGACCCAACAAGACATGCAATTGAGTTTCTTTAATCTCGATGATCCTTTATTGGAAGAGATTAAAGAAGAAATATTAGGAACAGATATCGACACCCTAACCCCTGTTGAGGCGCTGATGAAATTAAATGAGATTAAAAGAATGCTGGGAAAGAGTTAGTTAAACTCTGAAAAAAATGAAATCCATTCTTTTTCAAATAAATGCTTTGCTTTTTGAAGAATTGTATTAAATTTGCATCCGCATTGAAGAAAATATAAGCCTACAAACTTATATTGACAACGTTCATAAAAATCGCGAAAATAGCTCAGTTGGTAGAGCGCAACCTTGCCAAGGTTGAGGTCGCGGGTTCGAATCCCGTTTTTCGCTCAGGCATACCAATATAATATATTTTGCTCGAGTGGTGGAATTGGTAGACACGCTGGACTTAAAATCCAGTGGGCAGTAATGTCCGTGCGGGTTCAAGTCCCGCCTCGAGTACAGAAAACCCCTGTAGAACATTGTTTTTACAGGGGTTTTTGATTTTCAGATAACAAAAAGGTGGTAGATTTTTGATTGATTTCAAAAATCTTATTTTATAGCTTTCCAATAGCCTTACAGAATTCCTCTCTTTCCAAAAAAATCACTTTAACCTAATGCTGGGTAGTTTTAAATTTTTTAACTAGGGCGCCTATGACTCTATTGCTAACTCTTAAAATATAGTAGCTTCTTTAGCAATAATATGTTATAGACACAAACTGTTTAAGGTTTTGGTTCTTGTATTTCATTTAATTGAGCAGAGCTAGACTGGGATTTTAGGTTAGAGAGTGAGCGAATATTGGAGTTTATTTAATTTCCCCTCCCCTTTTTGTCAACCTATACTTTTGCTTACTGCTTTTGGGTTTATCAGGGATAGTCATTTCAATTAATTCCGTCTCAAGGGCAGGTTGTAAATAATTTTCCCGGAAATTTTTCCTATCCGATAAGCTGAGTAATTCTTGTAATTCCAGTCTATTATGCTCTCCTGTAATAACCTTTAACAGACTTTTTACTTGGGGGGTGACTTGGGGGGTGACTTGGGGGGTGACTTGTTCGCTTTCCCAATCTTCCATATGTACTTCAGGGTGTATGGGTAGCCTAACCAACACATAAGTTCTTTCATCTGTTTCAAAAATTGGATTAGGAGAACCGTTATTAGCCATGGCATTGTATATAGTAGGAACACCTGTTCCACGCCCTTCTGTAAGGTGTAGTTCTTTTAAAAAATCGCCAATTCTTCTGTTTCTGTATTCCCTGGCAATGATTTGTTTTTGTGTTGAAAGAATTTTAGCATTCACTGGAGGAATTGGCCCTGGATGACTTAATACGGTTATTTCATTTGGAAACACTTGAACCTCTATCGGTGATCCCAATTCATAACTTTTGTGATATACCGCATTCGATAAAGTTTCCTCTATAGCTTCAAAAGGGTAGTTGTAGAAACGATCGGATTCTGCTTTTTCTTTACGCTTAATCACACTCTCTTTTATGACATTCACTTTTATATAGGCAAGAGCATCCCGCAATTGAAGTTGAATAGGTCCTTCAAAATTAATTTCTTCAAACTGTTTTCCTGTTAAATCTTTATGTAACACAAGCTCAATCCTAGTTCTGGTAAAAAAGTGCTCCGGTTTTTTACAGAACATTAAAAGTCCCACATTTACTGGTCTAATATCTTCATTAGGCCCTTTAGCTATTAGCATGGTGCGGCAAAGATCAGGGAAACTCATTTTAGTGCTTTCTGAAAACAAACTGCTTTTCACTTCCTGCAAATGCGCTTGAATCAACCCTAGATCAAGATCATTAATAGAAGCTTGGTTGTTTAATCGGTCATCAAAAGGGATACGAGCTGCTAACTCTTGGAGTCTTCTCAAATTTTCTCCCTGGGCTTTGACACTACTGGAAGCAATCCTAACATAAGAAAAACGACTTGCCCCTTTCCCTAAGCTTTCAGGTACGTAATAAGGCCTATGATCTCCTGCTGGACACCAAATCACTAAAATATACCGACCATCTAAAAGAAATGGTTGAGTAATAGGGAAATAATTAGGGGAAAATTTATGCCCTAACCGTATAATTTCCTTTTGAATTGGATCTAATTTATTTTGATTCAATCCTTTAGCAGGAAATATCGGCTGTCCTTCATTTTCTTCGACACCAATAACAATGTAACCACCACCCCAATTGTGCAAATCGTTGGCAAAAGCACACATAGAACGGATAACCACTTCAGGATTCCAACCTTTTTTAAATTCTAGTCGTTCCCATTCAATGGTTTTACCATGAACTAATTCTTCAATATTTATTGGTAATGCCATATCAGATAACTTTCATTGATTGATTGTTTGAATAATTGCGTTAAAAATGTGAATATCAGATTACAGATCTTTTAAAATCAACTTGACGAAATAAAACGAACAAAGATTTTCCTTAGGTTCACTTGGACTGGTAAAATTTAATTTGTTACCTATGATTAACAATACGTTACTGTTCACAGAGAATCAGGTAATTCCCTCAATTCTTCTTTAGTTTTGATTTTTTGGTGCCATATTCAACTTTAGCTTCCTGAACCGCCATTTGTATTTTCTTTTCCATCTCTGGAGAAATCTGTAAATCATTAGAATGGATAGGTGTAAGAATATAAGCTTGTTTCTTTCCTCGTTTAATTATAACCTTTTCTCCCTTGTCCGCAAGTTCGAAATAAGCTCTTTGTTTTTCTCTAAACTCACGACTTGTAATTTCTATGACTTTCATAATTCAATTATTTTATTTGTGTACACAAAATGGTTCACAAATATAATAATGATTATCGATTCAGAACATTGGAAAGGAGAAAAATTTTATCCTACTTTGAGATTGAGACAATCTAAGGAGGAATCTAAGTAACAATACAACAAGTTGATCGTATTTGCGGCGAAATCCATATTACGAATAATGAAAAATATGATACAGCTTTAAACACTAATAGTACATTAAACATTAAGATTTAGAGGCTTTCCTATTAACATTAGAGGAGGCTCTGGCTCTCCCATTGGAGCAAAGAAAATATTAAAACATAATTATGAAGAATCGGAAACTTTCAAAATAAATATTGCAATCAAGCCCAGAGTCACTGTTAGATGTATTCAAATTACAAGATCATCCTGAATCCTTTACCTTTATCATTCAATTTATTGATCCTTATTTGATTAAGCATAGTTTCATTTAGCTTCTTCTTTATATAATTCAAAATTAAGTAGGGTTGGCTTTCAAGATACTGTTCGATAAGGAGGGAATTATAATTCTTGTTCTTATCTTCATACACAAACAAAAGATAACCCTCTTTCATTGTTAAAAAATTAGTCAATAGTCGACCTGTTCTTTTGTTACCCTCCACAAAAGGTTGGTGCAGCCATAGTTCCTGTGCCAAAAAAGCTGATCTCTCAAATACATCTTTTTCAGTGCGACGGATAGATTCAATGAGATTACTCATATTTTGACTCACATTGTCTGGATTGCTCAATGGCTCTTGACGAAGTAATTCTTTATTTCCTTGACTTATTCTAATAAGGTTTTGGCTCCTTTTAATCTCCCCTTCCTCTTGACCTTTGTTTTTTGCATCAAAATAAGAATCGTCATCTTTCCATAATGAGCCAATCACTAACCAATTTAATTCAAGGATCAGAGAAATGCTTAAATGCTCATCACATCTTACTGCTTTAAGTATGCGGGTCAATGCTTTATACATACCTTTTTGTTCGAGAATATCTGAGGTTCTGATGTTGTTGTTCCCAGTAATTGTATTGGAAGATAACAGCTGGGTTGTTTGAGAAAGTGTTAGCTTATTACCTTCTAATTTATTGGTGCATATACATATCGGTACATAAGTGCTCTCTCTTCTTCTAGTGAGAGAACTGTGTCAATGGCCTTGAATTCAGTATATGTTTTTTTTAAATCCATAATAATATCTTAATGCTCATTTAGCAGGATTTAGAAGCAGCTTAATTTTAACATAAAAGGTAACTAAAAGAAATTTAATTTATCAAGTAAAGTGAATATAATCTGATTTACTTCTATCACCTATATGATAACGGGGATCAGACCCCTCTGTAATATTCTAAAACTCGCACCCTTAATAAATATTCATATTTAGAATTTGCTAGATTAATCATTGCATTGTCCATGTTATTTTTACTGGTCAGGTATTCCACAATATTTGAAACTCCATTGTTAAACCTAATTTCATTAATTCTAAAAGACTCATCAAACGCCTCTGATTGCTCTTGATAAATATAATATCGCTTCAAAGCTGATTCCATCTGTAAATATGCATGTTCAATTGCATTCTTAAACTCGCGCTTCGTATTTAGTAAATCCAATTTTGTCTCTTCGAGCTTTATTTTCCCCAAGGCTACATTATTTTTGGACTCAAACCCATTGAGCAAAGGGATCGTCACAGCAATACCAAAGGAGGTGTAAACGTTATTTTTGAGTTGATCCATATAATCAATTTCCTCTCCATAAAATAAAGTTTCATTTTCCATTACTGGATAATTAACATCATCAATAGTTATAAACCCTCCAGTTTCAACAAGAGAAGTACCCTTTTCAGAAAATAACTGTGCAGCACTTGAATAGTTGGTATTTAATTGACCAAATAAAGATACCTCGGGAACATAGCCAGATTGTGCTACTTTCACCTCCATTTTTGCAGCATTCAACCTAGACGCCTTCGCTTTGAATGTAGCTAGATTCGCTAAGGCTTCTTTGTAAACCTCTTCAGAGGTGTACTGATAGTGCCTGATATCATCCTTAATATGCATGTTTACAAATTCTGCTTCAATATGGGGTTCCATATTTAATAAAAGAAATAAATTCAGTTTAGCTTCCTCAAGGTTATTATTTGCATTTATAACATTGGTCATATCTGAGGCTAACTGTCCTTTCATGTCCATATAATCGGCTGGATTTCCTACCTCTTCTTCATAAAGTGACTTTAATCTCTTTAATTGATTTTTTGTTGTTTCTAATCGTGAATTAGCCAATTGTAATAAATCTTTACTACTGAGTATTTGAAGGTAATTTAACGTCACCTCTAAAATTAAATTTTGCTTTTGCTCTTCCACTTCCATTTTAGCAGCATTCAATTCATATTTTTGACTACGAATAGTATTTAAAAGTTTAAAACCGTTGAAAATGGTGAGATTAAGATTCAGTCCAGCGTTAGAGAATGTCAACTTTTGATCTACGTAATCGTTAGTATACGGATCGATGCTACGTCCGTTACTAACACCTAAATTATAATTACCATTTAGTGTAGGGAGCATTTGGGATTTAGATTGTTTAAAACTTACAGATGAAGCGTCTTTTGACAACCTTGATCTCTTTAAATCAAGATTATTATCCAAAGCCATTTCAAGGCATTGCTCTAATGTTAGAGTTAATTCTGTGTTCTGCTGAGCAAAACATAATACGCTAGCTAAAAGATATATAAGTACAGTTATTATCTTAATCATAATTGAATTTGATTGTTTAAAAAAGTAAAAAAGAGTACTCTTCTGCTGCTATTATAGCACAAGTAATCAAAAGGTTTAATCTAATTTTAGGCTGCTATTTTCTATTAATTATTCTCCCGTCTAAAAGCTCAATAATTTGAGTGCCGTAGTCAGCATTTTTTTCAGAATGTGTTACCTGAACAATAGTGACGCCTTCTTGGTTTAGTTGTTTAAAAATTTCCATAATTTCTTCTCCCTGCTTAGAATTCAGATTTCCAGTAGGCTCATCCGCTAGAAGTAATTTTGGGTTACCTATTAGAGCACGAGCAACTCCAACTAATTGCTGTTGTCCACCACTTAGTTGAGCTGGAAACAAATCTTTTTTACCTACAATATTAAAACGATCCAACATATCCGAAACAAGTGCTTTCCGCTCTGAGGATTTAAATTTTTTGTAGAGCAGTGGAGTTTCAATATTCTCATATACAGTGAGTTCATCAATGAGGTGATAGGCTTGAAAAACAAAACCGATGTTTTCCTTAAATAAGTGCGATCTCATTTTTCCCTTTAATTGGTGTATAGGTTCCCCGTTAAAATAATATTCCCCTTCATCAAAAGTATCTATCATACCTAAAACATTAAGCAAGGTAGACTTCCCAGAGCCAGAAGGTCCCATAACGGATATAAAAGCGCCCTTTTCTACCTTTAGGTTTACATCCTTGAGCATGTAAAATCTATTCCCGCCTGAATTCACCCATTTAAATATATTTTTAAGTTCTAACAACATGATTTGTTTGATTTTAATTATTCGTTTCTTAGGCTATTAATTGGATTTGCTAATGCTGTTTTGATAGCTTGGAAAGCTACAGTTATCAATGCGATAATTACCACTAATGTTGCCGTTATAACAAACATTTTCCAGCCTATATCAATGCGATACGGATAATTTTCCAACCAGGTATTTGACGCCATCCAAGCAATAGGAATAGCAATTGCAAGCGCAATTGCCACTAATTTTAAAAAATCCAATGAAAGTATGTTCATGACATCACTCACTGAAGCCCCTAACACCTTACGTATCCCAATCTCTTTAGTCCGTTTTTCGGATGACAAGACTGTTAATCCAAACAACCCAATACAAGAAATAAAAATGGTAAGCAGGGCGCCAAATAGTAGTATTTTTCTCCATTTAGCTTCTGCTTGATAGGCTTCCTTATTCACATCGTCCTTAAATACGTAGGAATAAGGACTAAGTGGAAATATTTTCTTAAAAGATTCTTCTATGTGTTTTAAACTCTGAGTAGCAGAATTGGGTTTGATTTTTATGTCAAAATTGTCAAAAGAAATGTTGCTTATCATAGTAAATAACTGTGGTTCAATTTTCTGATTCAATGACAAGAAATGATAATCTTTAATCACACCAATTACCTGGTAAATTTCATTCTGGTTATAAAAGAAATTAACAGTTTGTCCTATAGGATTTTCCCAATTGGCTTTTTCCACAAATGCCTGGTTTACCATGATATTCTTTGAAGCATCCATAGGGTGATCTGGAGAAAAATTTCTTCCTTTGACAATTGGAATTTTTAGCTCTGGAAAGTAAGATTCATCGATCACTGCGTAACTAAAGTTAATTTCCTCCTCATTTGCAAGTTTAGCCATGGTCCATAAATGGCCCACATTGTTAGGTGCTACTGAAACAATATTAACATCTGTAAGCAGCTCATTTTTGAAAAGTTTTGCTTTGTCTTTACTGATATAACCTTTTGATATACTAATTATATTACTATCATCATAGCCTAAGTCAGCGTTTGTCAAATAGTTGAATTGCCTATATATAGTGAATGTTGCTATAATTAAGAATGAAGCAAGTGAAAACTGTAAAACGACCAAGAATCTTTGAAGGTAGTTTTTCCCTCCAATGTTAAAACGACTATACAAAATCTCAACTGGATTGTATTTTGAAAGTACTAAAGCAGGATAAAAGCCAGCTGATAAAGCGGTAAATAGAAATAAACCTAGATATGCCAGGATCAATCTAAAATCGAGTAAATACGAAAATGAGAGCGCCTTATTTGAGAGTTCGTTAAACACAGGTAATACTAGTAGAACAACAATAATAGCCATTGCAAAAGCCATAAAGCAAAGTAAAAAAGATTCCCCTAAAAACTGTATAATAAGTTGTTTTCGATCACCTCCAACTACCTTACGGATTCCAATTTCTTTAGCGCGTTTAATTGATCTGGCTATTGTTAGGTTTATAAAATTAATACAAGCTATTATGAGCACAAAAAGTGCAATTCCTGAAAGTATATAAGAATACATTGGATTCCCTGCATTACTCAATCCATTTTGCGCTGGACGTTCTGTATCAAGGTGTAACGTGGAATAGGGCTGCAACAAATAGGAACCCATGGTGGCATCTTGACCTCCTCCATACCGCTCTATCATTGATTTAAACGCTCCCGAAGCATCCTTTTCATAAAATGCTTGCATTTGTTCTTCTATATCGGTTTTATCCGAATATGGATTTAATACCACAAAGGTGTTTAAAAAATAGCTATACCAGTTAAGATCATTGTTAGCATCTTCTACAGAGACCTTAAAGGGTAGTAGCACATCAAATTGAATAGAAGAATTCTGAGGACTATTTTTTGCTATTGCAGTCACTTTAAAAGGGGTAAATATACTGTCTTGACGGATCATAACCGTTTCCCCATAAACATTCAAGCGTCCAAATTGCTTCTCTGCAAAATCTTCCGAAACTATTATTGAATTAGGATTTTTTAAACAGGTTTTTGGATTGCCCTCCAAAAGAGGAAAACTGAAAATGGAGAAAAAGGTCGAGTCAACTCTTAATACTTTTTGCGAATAAATAGCACCATCTTTCTTTATATCTTCTGCTCCTCCTTGGATTCGTACAAAAGATTCAATACCTGCTACATTTTGCTTAAATCTAGGGCCCTGAAGGTATCCAGAATTTCCGTTTTTATGTAGCTTTCCATTAATCGTTTTCTCCTGTGTTACCCTATAGATGTTATTCACATTTTCATGAAACATATCAAAGCTAACCTCGTCCTTAACATATAAAAGGATGAGCATTGCACAGCTAAGCCCTAAACTTAATCCCAGTATATTAATAAGGGAATAAACCTTATTGCGTCGTAAATTTCTCCAAGCTATTTTAAGATAATTTCTGATCATTGCCATTTGTTTTATTCGGTTTGTAGGCTTTTAATAGGATTTTGGAGTGCCGACCTGATGGTTCTTCCCCCAATAGTTGCAATGGAAATAAGCAATACAAGCACCCCTGCAAAGAGAAATGTCCATATGCTTAATTCGATTCGAAAAACATAGGTTTGTAACCAATTGGAACAGACCCACCAAGCTATAGGAGCGCTAATTAAAAAGGCTAACATTACCAATACTATAAATTGTTTGACTAGTAGAAATGTTATAGTAGAGACACTTGCCCCGACTACCTTTCTAATACCAATTTCCTTTTTTCTTTGTTCAACCATTAGCAATGACATGGCAAACAATCCAACACAGCTTAAAATAATGGCCAGTATGGATCCACTTCCAATCATTGATGCCATAAGGCGTTCATTAATTAGAGTTCGGTCAATATTCTCATCTAGATAGGAGCCTAGAAATTCAACATTAGGTTCTATTTTGTTCCAAGCTTTTTTTACCTCATCCATTGAACTTAAAAGATGTGTTGAAGCAACTTTAATATATACATTACTCATATCACCTTTAGGCTGAAGAAAAATCGTTAGTGGTTTTATAGTTGAATTGAATCCCTGATAATTAAAGTTTTTAACCACACCTATTACTGAATATCGAATAGTTTCACTGAGAAATATTTGAGTCTGTAGAGGATCCTTTTCCTCGAGTTGAAGTGCCATTGCTTGGTTGATAATCAACCCTAAACTATCACTTTTAAATTGTCGGCTAAAAGAACGGCCTTCTAAAAGTTCTATATCTAATGTCTGAATATAATCATAATCCACACTTAGGATATTAGTATCTACACGCCGTCCTTTATAAACAAAACCAATTTCGCTTTCATGAGATGAACCATCTTTCCCTAACCCTAAAATATTGTTGGACGCCGAAATACTAATAATTCCAGGGGTATCGCTCAGTTCATTTCGCAATAATTGGATGGCCTGACTATCTTCCCGTTTCCCGTTTAGTGGAAATGCAATGACTTGTTCTTTATTAAAGCCAATATCTTTGCTACGCATGTATTCCAGTTGATCCCTTAGCACAAGTGTTCCACTGATAAGCAAAACTGTTATTGCAAATTGAAGTATCATCAGGCCATCACTTATATAGTTTTTATCTGTTGGCTTTAGTTTACCTTTTAAACTTTGTATTGTATTATGCTTAGTCATGACTAAGGATGGATAACCCCCTGCAATAAAAGTGATGATAAGCAATAGCATCAAATAAATAATTATCACAAATGGGCTCAGTGTATTACTAAAGGAGGCAGATGTTCTAAAAGTAGTCTGAAATGGTTCTAGTAACATGCTAGCCAGTAATACTCCCAAAATCAAAGCACAACTATAGACCAATATACTCTCACCCCAAAATTGGAAAAACAAATGTGTATTACTTGCTCCCAATGTTTTTCTCATACCAATTTCCTGTAATCTCTTCGTGCATTTAGCTATACTCATATTTATAAAATTCGCACTTGCAATAAAAAGTATTAGAAGAGCAATTCCCAAAACTAGGTATGGATACACACGACTTACTTTCGCATTTCCGTTTACTTCAGTAGTAAAGTGAAGATCCTTTAGGGATAATAACTTTTGTTGTATATATTGACCGTTTTGGTCTGCTTGGACTCCACTCTTTTTATAATCCTCTATAAACCCTTTAAAATGCAATGCTGTAAATGCCCTAGTGGATTTTTCAAATTGGGATGGATCAATACCATTTGAAAGTTGTAAATAAACCGAATGATTTGAATTACTCCAATTGCCCACATTATTTGCATATATGGCATCAGATTGGTGCTTGAAGTTTATGGCAAGGTCAAATTGTATACTACTTTGTTCAGGGATATTTTCAAGAATTGAAGAAATTGTAAACGGCCTTTTTTCACCTTGAATCATTAGGTATACAGTCTGACCCAATGCTTTTTCATTTCCAAATAAAATAGATGCGGCTTTTTTGGTAATAACAAGAGTTGATTTATCCGTGAGTAGCTGCGCTTTATCTCCTTGGTTGAATGGAAAACTGAAAATGGAAAAGAAATCGGGATCCACATAGGCTGCCCCCATTGACAGCTCCTTATCTCCTTTTATCACAAGTACCTTTGATCCATTATACCTACTTATCTTTTCCACCCCAGGTACTTCTTCCTGAAGTGAACTCGCAAAAGGAATTGGTTTTGAATCATGGGATTTCGGACCATCAGAAGTCTGAACTGTGGCATAAATTTGATAAGTGCTAGCCGCATTTTTGTGAAAACGGTCAAAAGAAAGCTCGAAAAGCGCATAGAGACTTAATAACAAAGCAATTGCAAAAGCCACCGAAAGGCTCACGATGTTAATTCCGGAGAATATTTTATCCTTCAAAAGACTCCTCCACGCTATTTTAAGATAATTTCTAACCATACTGATGTACTTTTTGATACTTTAATCATTTCTTAAACTTTTAATAGGATTAGCACTCGCTGCCTTTATGGATCGAAATCCTACAGTTATAGCTGTGATAGAAAGTGCAATTAACCCAGAGGCGGCAAACATCCACCATTTAATGTCAATCCGGTAAGCAAAATTTTGTAACCATGAATCCATCACATACCATGCAATTGGAAATGCAATGACGCATGACAATAACACTAGCTTTATGAATTGTTTTGAAAGTAAATACGTAATCGTTCCTGTCCCAGCACCTAAAACCTTTCGGATTCCTATTTCTTTAACCCGTTTCCTTGCATTCAAAGAAATAAGACCAAACATCCCCATACAGGTAATAATAATGGTTATAAAAGCAACATAGTTTACGGTATTAAGTATGCCATTTAAAAGTTTGTACTGTGAACTCACACGTGCGTTCATCGGTTCATAATTAAACTCATGTCGCGATGCTATATCATCAAATGCCCCTTTTAAATTATTTATAACCAAATCTTCCTTACCTGGAGTAATTTTTATGCTTAAGTAACTATTGTTATATCCTAACCCTCTCTTACCTCCATAATAATGTAAAATAGGCTCAATATCATTTTGCATATCTTGGTAATGAAAATCCTCTAATAGTCCTATCACATTATAGGTTTCTTCTTTCCCTCCTTTTTCTACTACCTTCTTATTGGCAATACTACTCCAACCAAACGATTCCATTGCTTTTCTGTTGATGATAACCGACTTGCTCTCAGAGGCGTCTCGAAGCTCATCAAAATCTCGTCCTTCAATGAGTGAAATCCCGAATGTTTCTGCATAACCCTGCCCTGCATGGCCTTTTCGTATGCCCAATTCTACTTTTGACACAGGGTCATAGAAATTATTATAATTGTATCTATAGGACGTTGGAATTACCTCGGTAGTTGAAAAACTTTGAACATATGGATTGTTTTTTAATTCTTCCAATGCTACGGCTATTCTTGAATTTGCCGCTTCTTTATCTTTATAATCTAAATTCAGTTTAACAATACTCACACCCTCCGGATTATACCCCAGCGGAACATTATTCATATATTGAATTTGATTTTTTAAAACCAGTGCCACACAAATAAAAACTATAGCCAGTGCAAACTGAATTGTAATAAATGTATTCCGCACAAAAAAGCTTTTGTTTGTGTTCTGACTTTTCCCTTTAAGGGATAGAATAATTGGCATACTGATAATATTCAGTATCGGTATTATTCCTACAATAACGGTTATTAATATGCCCGAAAGAACATAAAGTATTACGATGGGGTAATCAGAAGTTAAATCAAAATGGATACTCCCAAACCTTGATCCATAAATGGTATTCATAGCAGGTAAAAGGACTTGTATAAACAGAATCCCAGCAATTATCAAAGAAGTAAACACAAGCATTGCGTTTTCGATGCAAAACTGTGCTATTAAACTTCGTTTTCCACTTCCGACAATCTTACGTACCGCCAATTCCTTTTTGCGGTTGTATATGACAGAAGTGTTTAGATTGAGAAGGTTGATGATTACAATAATAAGGACAAATACAATTGTAGCAATAGATCCTTTAATGATCGTATCAACCGTAGGATTGTAATCCTCACGATAGTTTAGGAAAGAAGCTAGAGCTATTCTCTCCAGCCCTTTTGTGCTCTCATAATTCCTCATTACAATTTCCCAGATATCTCCTTCTAACTTATTGATATCGGTATCTTTCTTTAACCTGATATAGTTGTACGAAAAAGAATTATACCAATTCGCTCCCTGTTTAAAATCAGATGTTGACTCTAATAAGGCTGTTGGTAATAACACTTCAAATTTTAATGAAGAATAAGGATTTAATGATTTAAAAACTCCTTGAATAGTCACATTAAGACTATCATCTAATGTTATATTTTGGCCAATTGGATTTAAATCTCCAAACAACTGCTTCGAAACTTCGTCAGAAATAACAATTTCATATTTTCCTTGGAGTGCCGTTTTGGGATTTCCGTATTTCAAGGGGAGTGTAAAAACCTTAAAAAAACTTGTATCTACATATTTGGTGTTTTTCTGTAATTCCTTATTCTCAACCTTCAGCCAAGGCCAATTCCATCCTTGTATATGTGTTGCTGCAGCTACATCAGGGGAAGTATGTATTATTTCACCTAAAAGCGGGTAAGTAGTTTGGTCAATTTCATCCCCGTTAGCCAAAACTGTTTTAAGTGTGTACAGTTCTTCTTTTTTCTCTATGAACGAGTCAGCATCGTAATAAGAATACACCCCAAACCCTAAGGTCATAATACTAGCCAAACCAACGGTAAGACCTATAATATTTAAACTAGTAGGAAGTTTGTTTTTCAACAAATGGCGGAAGGCTACTTTTATATAATTTACAATCATCATTTATCCTTTTAATTTAGACCTTTAACTCTATACCAGTACATTTTCTGTTACTTTCTCACCGTCCAACATTCTGATAATTCTATGACTAAATTTAGCATCGTGTTCACTGTGAGTAACCATTACGATTGTGGTTCCTTGTTCGTTCAAGGCTGTTAAAAGATCCATCACTTCATTACCATTACTACTATCTAAATTACCAGTAGGCTCATCCGCTAGAATTAACTTAGGATTGTTCACTACAGCCCTAGCTACTGCAACACGCTGCTGTTGTCCTCCTGAGAGTTGTTGAGGAAAATGCTTGCGTCGATGCATAATTTGCATTTTTTCCAAAACTTCATGAACTCGTTTTTTCCTTTCTGAAGGTTTTACACCAGTATAGATTAAAGGAAGTTCAACATTTTCAAAAACAGTTAATTCGTCTATGAGATTAAAGCTTTGAAATACAAACCCAATATTATGTTTCCTCAAGTTCGCTCGCTTACGTTCATTAAAACCTGAAACTTCAATTCCATTAAATATAAAACTACCATTATCCGGGTCATCCAAGAGTCCCAGAATATTTAACAAGGTTGATTTACCACAACCAGAAGGCCCCATTACGGCTACAAACTCTCCTTCTTTTACTTCAAAAGAAAGTTTGTTTAAGGCAATTGTTTGCACTTCTTCGGTACGATAGTATTTTTCTAAATCGGTAATTTTTATCATAATTCTATTATTGTGTACATTCTAATTGATACAGTTAATTTAATATAAGTTCTTGGATTTCTCCATAATTATCATATCCTGAAGTAATAACCTTATCTCCTGGATTTAACCCATCTATAACTTCATAAAACTCAGTATTCTGGTTTCCTAACTGGATGGATTGTCTATAAGCAGTTGTTTGATCCTTATTTAGTTTAAATATCCAATTCCCCCCTGTTTGCTGGAAAAACCCACCTTTCGGGATTAACAGAGCCTGTTTTTCTTGACTAAGTGCTACACGAATTTGAAGTGTCTGTCCTCTTCTAATTCCAGCAGGCACCTCAGCTTGAAAATGCATATCCACCAGAAAACGACCGTTTATCACCTGAGTATAAACTTTTTTAATTTCCAATGTATAGGTTTTTCCACTAAAATTAAAGGTCCCAATTTGTCCTGCATAAATCCTAGCGATATAATGTTCATCAACCTCAACTCGAACCTTATAACCACTCAGAACATCAATTTGTCCAAGCCGCTCCCCTTTGGTTTTAGACTGACCAATTTCAGCGTCAAGTGAGGTTAATTGACCATCTACGGGTGCTCTCACTATCAAATCACCTACTTTTTTCCGCATCAACTCAAGTGCAGTGCGAGTTCGTTGGTATGAGTCTTGTGCTTGAGAAAATTCTTGATTTGTAGCAATTGAATCTTGAGCTACTACCTGTTGAGCTAATTCTAACCGTTGTTTTTGATAATTGTATTCATTTTCAGAAGCTATTAGGTCCTGTCTTCCGATCGCATCTTTATCATAAAGTTTTTGATTCAAATTGTAAACGCGCTTTGCTTCGATAAGTTTATTTTTAACATCCGTTAGTTGATTTAACCTGTTAATTGTATTTTGTCTCGCTGAATTCTGCTGAATCTGCATCTGGGTAAGCAGGTTGTAAACAGCGGTTTCTTGATTCACTAGGCTTAGCTCCAAATCAGTATTAGAAAGCCGAAGGATTGGTTCACCTTTTTTCATAATAGCTCCATCTTCAACAAACTTTTCTTCCACTCGTCCACCTTCTACTGCATCCAAATAAATTGTTGTAATAGGCAGAACTATCCCATTTACGGGAATATCTTCTTGAAAAACTCCTTGGACAGCCTCACTTATTGTAAGTCGTTCGTTCTCAACATTCAACTTTGAAGGACCAGAAGATGAAACAATAACGAAAACTACAAATGCAATAAAAAGGACTATGGTCGTTAAAATAAAAATCCTTGATGTGGTAAATCTTTTCTTCTCTAATGGAATATCCATATCATTAATTCAATTATGCACAAACAAATAAGACATAAGTGTGCCAAAAGATTAAACAGGTCATTTCCAGCGCATTAACAATTTAAAAAAGAATGAAGGTGTTCGATAACAGTACAACGTATGTACGAAAACAATACGGATTTTACACTTGTGAAATAAACTCCTGTACCACTTTTAGCAAGCCACATAATATTGTAATATTGTAGTGATGCAATTAAATAAATCTAAAATATTAGTCTTAGATGACGATAACGACGTTCTTATAGCACTACGTTTGTTATTAAAATCAAAAGTTAAAGAGGTTGTAACGGAGAAAAACCCAAATAACATCATGTCGCTTTTTGAAAAGCACAATTTTGACATCGTTATTCTCGATATGAACTTTAACAGTCTGGTAAATACTGGTAACGAGGGTATTTTCTGGCTAACAAAAATAAAACAAATCAGCCCTGATACTTGTGTGATTTTAATTACCGCTTATGGCGATATTGACCTTGCCGTTAGATCATTAAAAGAAGGAGCGTCAGATTTTTTAATGAAACCATGGGAAAATGAACGTATTATCCAAACCTTAAAAGAACTTAGCGATAAACAAGGCAAGAAATACTCCTCAAAATCATTTAAAACTGACCAAGGGAAAATTATTGGTGAAAGCGGGGTAATGAAAAACGTTTTTTTAAAGCTAGAAAAAATTGCACCTACTGATGCCAATGTTTTATTACTGGGTGAAAACGGAACAGGCAAAGATCTCATCGCTAAAGCCATTCACGAAAATTCATTGCGTAAAGACAAACCATTTGTAAAGGTCGATGTTGGTGCGTTGACAACATCCTTATTCGAAAGTGAATTATTTGGTTATAAAAAGGGAGCATTTACAGATGCCAGGGAGGATCGAAAAGGTAGATTTGAGACTGCATCAGGAGGAACACTTTTTTTAGATGAAATCGGGAATATTTCACTCCAACAACAAGCCAGGCTATTAACCGTACTTCAAAATAGGCAAATTACACCCCTTGGTTCAAATGAGCCTATAAACATAGATATAAGACTCATATGTGCTACTAATTTAGAATTAGAAGTTCTGGCTGATCAAGCGAGATTCCGAAAAGATTTAATCTACCGGATCAATACCGTCGAACTCACTATTCCTCCACTCAGAGAACGAGGTAGTGATGTGAAGGTTTTAGCTCGTCATTTTACAAAACTATATACCGACAAGTATTTCAAAGATGATTTCCATTTGGATAAAAGTTTTTTTGAAAAACTAACAAACTATAAATTCCCTGGCAATGTAAGGGAATTACAGTATACCTTGGAGAGAGCAGTCATCATGGCTGAAAATCAAATATTAAGTGCAGAAAACCTCATGTTTTCCCCTATTGAGAGATATCATAATGACAATTCCACAACGGGTGTTACTTTAGAGTCCGTAGAGAAAAATACCATTTTAAAGGTCATAGAGAAGAACAATGGTAATATCTCACAATCAGCAAAGGATTTAGGGATTACAAGGGCGGCATTGTATAGAAGACTCCATAAGTATGGTTTATAAAAGCTTTAAAATTACATTTATCTTAAGGATTCTCATCCTTTTTACTTTTCAATTGGTCTTAGCCTATGGCATAGCAATGGCAAGCACATATTTGATTGTAATAGGTGTTGTTCTCAGTTGTATCACTTCCTATAGTTTATTTAAATTCATCACAAAACGTTTTCATACATTAGATGATTTTTTTGATGCTGTGAAATATCGCGATTTTTCTAGGTGGTACTCTGAAAATAATGGCCCTGACGACATGCGCCGTTTACATCAAGGATTTAATGAAGTAAACAAAACCGTTAAAGATATTAATAGCGAAAAAGAAACCCAGTATCTATACCTACAAAAAATTCTTGAAATTGTCCAGGTTGGTATTATTGCCTTTGAAATAGAAACAGGAAAAGTTCTATGGTTAAATGAGTCTTTAAAAGAGATGCTCGATATTCCTTCAATTAAAAACATTAGTTTTATAAAGAGCCGAAGAAAGGATTTGTATGACAATCTATTCATTGCGAGCCAAATTAAGGAGCAGACCATCACATTGAAGGTAAGAAATCAAAAAAACAAAATGTTAGTTTCCAGCTCGATCTTCCAAGTTGCTCCCAATACATTTCGATTAGTAGTTTTACAAAACATTGATGATACCCTTAATAAAAATGAATCTGAAGCATGGAAAAAATTATTGAGTGTTATGACCCACGAAATCATGAATTCTATTGCTCCTATTAGTTCATTGGCGGAAACCTTAAAGGATAATATTCAAAGCTCTCTAGGTTTCCCGGAATTAGAACCTTTAAATACTGAGGATCTTTATGAGGGTATTGAAAGTATTAGAAAGAGGAGTGATGGACTCATGAAATTCGCCAAAACCTACCGTAGTTTAAACAAAATCACTGAATTAAATTCTAACCTAACAAAAGTTGAAACTGTTTTTCAAAATTTAAACAGATTGATGTCACCTTCTTTAGAAGCAAAAGGAGTTTCTATAGAATTTGAGATAGAGCCATCAGATCTTTCGTTGGAAATGGATTCGTATTTAATCGAACAAGTCTTAATTAACCTGATCATAAATGCAGTGGATGCCTGTATAAATGTATCAAAACCAATGGTTAAAATCTATGCAATTCAAACCCTAAACGGTAATACTATCATTAAAGTCAAAGACAATGGAAATGGGATTCCTGAAGAAATTGTAGACTCGATATTCGTGCCCTTTTTCAGCACTAAAAAAAATGGAAGTGGAATTGGTTTAAGTCTTTGCAAGCAGATAATGTTATTACACAAGGGGAAAATTCAAGTTCAAAGCACATTAGAAACAGGCTCTACTTTTAGCTTAGTATTTTGATTAAAACAACTTCAGGCGTTCTACAATGACTAACGTAACTTTATAAAATACCTGAAATCCTACATCTAATAAGGGATCATCTTTTTGTAATTAAAAGGATAGGGATCTCGGTATTTTTATGGTTGATAGTCATGATGCTTTCTAGATTGTATTGTAGGTCACTCATATGGATTGAAATCATGTTTTTTACTCAAAACAAACTCATTCTTAATTCTTGGAAAATCCAATTACATTTTTAATTATAATTAACACTATAATGGTAATTATTCGTTATATTTACATATAATCATCATTATGACATCACTTATTACACCAACAAAAGCACGGCTAAAAATAGCTCAAAATATGAGAGATTTACGTCTAGAAAAAGGGCTAACTCAAGAAGGTTTGTCCATGCGTTCAGGGGTTAGTTTGTCTTCTTTACGAAAGTTTGAGCAAAAAGGAGCTATTTCCCTTGAATCTTTTCTTAAGCTAGCCATGGTTCTGGGTAATTTAGAAAAGTTTATAAAGGCAACTGAACCTTTAGAAAATAAGTTTTCGTCCATAGATGACGTATTGAAAAATAAAGAAAACAAAAAGCCTGAAAGAGGGTGGCGCAAATGATGAAGTACGTTTCAACAAACGAATTAAAAGTAGGGTTAGATTTTAACCAGAATATCATCCCCGTGGGACGTTTGGCTTGGCGAGATTACCAAATATACTTCGAATATGACCAGGATTTCATTGTTCAAGGTTTAGAAATATCTCCTTTAAAACTACCATTAGGGTCGGGTTTACAGGTTTTTAATTATCGTCCTTTTGAGGGGTTACCAGGTGTTTTTAATGACAGTCTTCCAGACGGTTGGGGTCGATTACTTTTTGAAAGATACGTTAGAACCCAAAATTTATTACCAGAAGATTTTACCCCTTTAGACCGTTTGGCTCATGTAGGTAAGTCTGGGCTTGGTGCATTGGTATATGAACCCGATCACAGCGATGATAATACGCAAGGAGAAGGGATTGATCTGGATTTACTATCGCAGCAAACCCACGAGATAATGGAAGGAGAAGCAGACGAAGTTTTAAAAGAGCTTATCAATCTGAATGGATCTTCTGCTGGTGCCCGTCCCAAAGCACTCATAGGCTTAGACAACACCAAGGGTCGTATAATTTCAGGAAAACATAATCTTCCTGAAAATTATGAGCATTGGATAGTGAAATTTGCTAATAGTACGGATGGTGTTGATGCGGGTGCGGTTGAGTATGTTTATGCACTTATGGCTAAAATGGCTAGCGTTGAGATGATGCCTGTCAATTTGTTTGAGTCCTCAATAGGGGCGGGGTATTTTGCAACAAAACGTTTTGATCGAATGGGTAATCAAAGGTTTCATATGCATACCGCAAGCGGTTTGTTGCATTCCGATTTTAGAATATCATCATTAGATTATGAAGATTTAATAACCCTGACTGGTGTTTTAACCAAAGATATACGCGAAGTTGAAAAAATGTATCGCCTTGCTGTATTCAATGTGCTTTCACACAATCGTGATGACCACAGTAAGAACTTCTCCTTTCTAATGGATAACAAAGGGGAATGGAAGCTATCTCCCGCTTACGATTTAACGTTCTCCTCTGGCCCGAGAGGTCAGCAAAGTACAATGGTAATGGGAGAGGGACAAACTCCTAGTACAGATCATTTAGTCCAATTGGGCATAGTAGCTAATTTAGAGCGCAATAAAATTGATGCTATTATCCAGCAAACCAAATATGCGCTCAATCACTGGGAGGTCTTAGCCGCAAATCATGGAGTAACGAAAGCCAATATCAAATTGATAAAATCCAGAATATAGTAAATCAGAAGGATCAAATTTCACTGGCAATTTTATCTAAATGTTCTGTAGCTAAAGAACGACTGCTTTATCCAGTAATGACCATACGACCACTATTACATGTAGGAAAATAGACCATTCCTATTAAAATCCATTTTTATTTAATGTCTGCTTTGCATGCGAAGCGGTATGGGAAAGTTCTTTACAACGTGTAATAGTTGATTTTATTAAATCGAACTTTATCTCTAAAGTGAGTCCTATGATATCAGCAACAACACAAGACTCACAGAATTTGGAAATGTAAACCTACATTGGATTTACCAATAATCGCGTATTAATGCTCAATAATCAAGGAAGTTTTCAATTTGACTATTGCTATTTGTTGATTTGTATAATCAGAAATAAATATGCGATCTCCTAATTGTTCTACTGCTATGATTTCCCCAAAAGGATTATCGCCCATAACGTCGTAAGCACTGACCTTGGGATCAAAATCTTTTTGCATGAATTTCTCTTTGGGATAGAGTCTTAAATAATAATCTTCTCCTATCTTTTCTGAAGTAATAGCCCAATCCTCTGTAAATTTAACGGACAACGGCTTTACACCGTCATTAGGACTGTAAATCGGAGTGATTGGAGTGGTAAAAGATGCTTCTGCTCCTGATAAAATAGCATCGACATTGTAATACAGAAAGGCCTCTGCATTTCTTCCAGCAACAACTAAATCACCATTCTCAACATCCATTGAATATTCTTCTGTTGCCCCTGTTACTGTATTGAGTTTTGCAATAGGCTCTAGATCCCAATTACTGTTTTGGGTGATTTGTGTAACATCAAAAACTTTGATAGAGTTTTCTTTTTCTTTTACAAACATCAGTCCGTCTGCTACCGTTACCCCGAAAACATGAACAAAAGTTTGCCACCACTGACCATTACCAACAACACTGATTCCAGAATTTGTATTCTTATCTAACACAAACAACCTTGAGTCTCTGCTTCCTATATAAATTCTACTACTGTCTACAGCAATAGAAGTAAGGTTGCTAAATTCAATAGTTGTTTCACCTTTAGTAAAGGAGTTGATCGTTTTTAAATGTTGAAGGCTTTGTGCATTAAAAACCTCTAATACATCGCCATTACATACGTATAGCTTATCGTCCAAAATAGCTATCCCTTTTGGCTGAAGTAGACCGCTTCCATCTGCAATTTGCTTTGCTGTAACTTCTGTGTCATAACTTATATAGTGATACTGGTGTTCTTTGGCGATGTCGCTCTCCTTAGAACAGCTTACTAAGATTAAAAAAAGTAGAAAAGCTACCATATAACTATGGCATAATCTGATTAATTCCATGTTCCTTTTCCGTTATATTTTAGATAGAATGGGTTATCCTCCTTTATTTCGAATACTGGCTTATTATATTCCCTAGAGAGGTGGGCTGTTTTAGTCCAACCTTGAAGTATTTGTGGATCGATAAATGGCAGATCCTCTAAGTATATTAAATATTTGTAGAAATTCGCTAACATTTCTTGTTGTCCCCCACCTTCTCCACTATTGGCTAAATTACTAGAATGTCCAAAACCAATATGGTGAGAATATTCATGTGACCATACAGAAAGATCACCTATCCAATGTCCATACACATAACCTGACTCCCATTGAGAAGCCAATTGTCCACCCCCCAATGCAGCGTCGCCACCGACCATAGCCATATAAAGGGTCCTGTCATCAAGGTAATTCCAATAAATTTGTTCTATTTGCTCTTTAGTATAATAGTCGTATTGCCCTGATTCATCTACCTCATTACCATGCCAATCCTTTGCTCCATCGATCCCAGATCCCTTAGTAGCTGCTTGTTCTTTTTTATAGACATCAAAGTTGATAAACGTCTGATAATAAATTGGGTGGCTTAGTGCATAGGAATAGTTAATGATTAAGGTAATAGCTTCCTTGGCTAAAACTGGATTCATTGGTAAAAATTTTCCTAGTTCATTAATATGAAAACCGTCGTGAAATTGTACTAGGTGTGAAGACTTAATTCTTTGAAATTTAGCAAATAAAGGATCACTAGATTCTACTGTAAACTCGATTTCACCACTCGAGAAACCGTCAATTTTATTAATTGTTATTATTTTCCCATCCTCCAATTGATAGTCATTGGTGATAGATACCAATGGTATTTGATGCACGGAACGATGAAAAGCGGGAATTTCAGAAAAATGATAAACAACAAATCTTTGATCGTAGCTGTCCAACTTAGCAAATACCTTCACATCTTTGAGACCAACTGGTGAATAAAGAGATATTTGGATAGAATCCTTTCCTTTTTGTATCACCTGTAATGGCTGGTCTACCCTAAACCAACGATCCTGTTTATTATACATCAATGAGGGATCTTCATCATCCTCAAACATTGTCATAGGATGATTTCCAGGGGGTAGATTCGTAGCATCTATGCTTGTTAAAAAATTGTCGTTGTAAGTTAAAGTGTCATCACCTTTACTGCAGCTAGAATTTAGTAAAAGATAAGAACATAGCACACCTATTGATAGGCCTCTAAAAAGCTTAAAATTCATTGTTATTGATAATAAATGGGGTTTAAACTATGATTTTATGGAGTATAAATACTCTAATTTATAAAAATCTTAAGCGAAGTTAAATTAATTATTCAATTAAAAAAACTATTATTTTAAATCTAAAAAGACAAAACTTGCAAGTGACTAGTTACGAATTACCTAGCCCTTGAATTTCTCATAGCACGAAGCTTTTTAATTTTCGGATCATTCAAAAGTCTTTCATATTGCTGACTTTCCATAGCGAATATAGCTAGCTTTCCTTGGCTATTGGCATGGATTCCGAAACCGTAAGTTTTTGGCAGAGGGGAGGCTCTAAGACAAGCCCTACCTTTTGAAAAAAAATCCGATTTCATCTGTGGATATGTTTCTTGGGATATATTATTCCGCTCTGCAAACACTTTAAACAGTAGCTCATCAGAGGTATATAAGTAAGGATTATTTACAAGTAAATCATATTGCAATGTTGCAACAGTTGCTTTATTGGCCCGTAATGGTGGCTTGGTACCACAACTCACCTTAGTATCTTCGGACACAAGAATAAATGAATCGAAATAGTTTGTCGTATGCATTTTATACTTCTTTGTACAATGTTATTTAAGACCATCTCCAATGATTATTCATCATAAAAATACAATTTTCTCAAAAATATACTACTCACAACTGCACATCAAAGTCACAAATCAAATCCCTTAAATACATAGGACAACACCATTCCATGGCCATTTCCAAGAAGGGAATCTTTAAATCCTACATTGTACTGATAAATGAATCTAAAATGCTTAAACAGATATATTCCTGCCATAAAATTCACTGAAGTTGTACTTCGATACCCAATACCTACTTCAAACTTATTCTCAAAACTCGTTGCGAGGTTTAGATCAATTTGCATTGGTGCACCTTGTTCATGTTTTAAAAGAATATTAGGTTTGATTATGATCTTATCAAATTTATTGAGTAAAAAACTATAGCCCATATAGCCGTACACTGGATTAGATAGTTTCAAATTATCGAGTGAAGCCAATCGATCTCCAAGAATATTCGGTGCAGAGATGCCCACGTAAAAGTTTCGGCGATTGTAAAGAAAGCCCACGCCAATAGTTGGAATAGTTTCATTTATATTTTCTGCAAACAAAGGATCATCAGAAATCCCCAAATCAACAAGATTTTCTTGGTATTGATCAATACCCGCAGTTAGCCCAAAGGACAATACGTGCTGATGGTAAATCTGCCAATTAGGGCGATTTGATTTATGATCAAAAAACACTCTATAAGAATATGCGACATAAGCATTGGTACTAGTTGTTACGCCAATTTCATCCCTTGAAATCGCCGCTCCTATTCCCATTTTCCTATTTGAAATTGGAGTATGAAAATTTAAAGACAAATGCTTAGGACTACCCTCGATATCATTTGAAAATGAATAATTACTTAAGTTTACTTCTGCTCCATTTCCCATCCCTGTATATGCGGAATTAATCACCATAGGATTATAGTTATACTCCGAGAATAAAGCTGTTTGTTGTCCAAAGATCGACAATGGACTGAATAATAAAACCAATCCAATAATGGCATGTTGTTTACTAATCATACTATCGTTTTAAAACTATAAACCCTTTAGTTGTAGTTGAGTTCCCAAGGGAGTTAATATCTATTTTAAAAAAGTAGGTCCCACTTGGTAATTTCCCACCTCCCATTACAGTATTTTTATTTGCAATTCCATGGAATGAAACACCTTGATTGTCGTACCCCTGAACTTGGAACACCATATCTCCCCACCTGTTAAACACCGCAACCATATTATCTGGATAATTCTCAATTCCCTCTATCACCCAAAAATCATTTATAGAATCCCCATTGGGTGAAATTCCATATTGGGTGGTTCCCATTATAGGATTATCAGTAAATACTTCGGTAGTAAATTGTACCTCTGAGCAATTGGCCGCCTCACCGGCATCATTATATGGAGTTACCCTTACATAAATAGTAGTATCCTCTGAAAAGCCACTTGGAGGCGAGTAAGTAGTTACATTTCCAACATCCAGATTATCCGTAATATCAATTCCTCCAGAAATAGTTCCTATAGATATTCGATAACCAGTGGCTTCTGTAACAGCATCCCATTGTAATATCGCATTTAGAGCAACATCAGATTCACCATCGATTGGACTTATAAGCTGCGCACATGGTGGGGCTTCTAATAACTTTTCAGTTGTAAATTGTTCTTCTGAGCAAGTAGTCGCCTCCCCAGCTTCATTATATGGGGTAACGCTCACATAAATAGCAGTATCCTCTGGAAAGTCACTTGGAGGCGAGTAGCTAGTTACATTTCCAACATCCAGATTATCCGTAATATCAATTCCTCCAGAAATAGTTCCTATAGAGATTCG
>NZ_AMSG01000019.1 GCF_000300875.1 Galbibacter marinus
ATGCGTGGCGCAAATCGAACCGAAGTATCCAGTAAAACATTATAGTGAAGAGGAGCTGATTCAATTGGTCAGTATTGAGCCTACAGGTCAATATTCAAGAAGAATTTGGTTTTTAATAGAATGGTTACTCGGATCGGAACTTACGGGTATTTCCAGCATTAGTAAAAAAAGCTATGTTGACGTAATCAACACCCAATTACAATATGGTGTAAAAGGAATACGGTCACCCCGTCAAATGGTCAATAACAATTTACCCGGAACCGTTGACTTCTGCCCACTGGTTCGTAAAACAACTATATTGGAGCATCATATTCAGGAAAATTTATCCGCCAGAAACAAAATCTATCTAAAGGGTATACGAAAAAGTATTTTACAAAGAGCTGCTTCCTTTTTATTATTAAAAGATTCCAAGGCTTCTTTTACCATTGAAGGGGAAAGTCCAAAAAGCAAACGCACTGCGCGTTGGGGACAAGCCATAGGACAAGCAGGCATGAAAGACTTAAGCCATGAGGAATTTGAACGTCTACAGCAACTCGTTATAGAAAACCCCCGTTTTATTGACATGGGCTATCGTAAAAAAGGAGGTTTTATTGGTGAAAGAGATCAGGATACTTTTTCTCCCATTCCAGACCACATTTCCGCAAAACATGAAGATATTCCGATACTGATAACGGGATTGTTGGAAACCAATCGTAAGCTTTTAGACGATGAGATAGATGCTGTACTTGCTGCAACCATTATTGCATTTGGTTTTGTAAACATCCACCCTTTTGTAGATGGAAATGGACGTATTCATCGTTATTTGGTTCATCATATATTAGCAAAAAAAAGTTTTTCGCAGCAAGGAATTATTTTCCCTGTTTCCGCCTCTATTCTTGACCATATCGGAGACTATCACAAAGTACTAGAGCGTTATTCCATCCCTTTATTGGATTTTATTGAATGGAAGGAGACTGCTGATCACAGTGTTGAAGTTATCGGTGAAACTATTGATTACTACCGTTATTTTGATGCAACTGCACATGCGGAGTTTTTATATGGTTGTGTCAAGGATACCATTGAAAATATTATTCCTCAAGAAGTTGATTATTTGATCAAATACGAAGAGTTCAAGTATTATATTGATAATACATATGAAATGCCTGATGATATGGTATCATTATTAGTACGCTTTTTGGAGCAAAACAATGGAAAATTTTCTAAACGGGCAAAAGGGAAAGAATTTTCAATGCTTACAGAAAAAGAAATTGAAGATATTCAATCCCAATATAATTTGATTTTTAATCCCATAAAAAATAAAAAGCACTAAAAAATTAATCACTTTATCCAAAGCCGTATCAGCTTCCTTTTTCATAAAATTAGCTTGATAATTTATAGTGGTAGTTACCGAAGAATGACGATATAGCTTCTGTAACATTTGAATAGGAATTCTATCACCAGAAATATTACCAAAAGTGTGACGTGCAATGTGCACTATCTCATATAGCCGTAGTCGAAAAACATACTATTATGAAGGTGACTTTAAACTGGAAGTCAATATATCTATTACTATAATAAGTAATAGCGAAGTAACCCAGATTTTTGCAGGCAGCTATTTTTCTCAAAAAAATTCTATCGTGCATGGTTTGTGCAGTGTCTGACAGTATATTAGCATTATCAAAACCAATCTAAGCGCATAGATATGTTTTATAAACAAAATATAATCACTTAAATTTTAAAATCATGACAAATTTTAACTTATCAAATTATGGTGTTAATGAAATTAGCAAAGCAGAAAAAACAGAAAATAACGGAGGCTTCGTTGCAATTACCATTTTCGGGGTTGTCATCGCTTCCCATTATGTAGCCGCTGCCGCCGCAGGAATTGCAATTGGCGCAGGCATTGGTGTGGCAGCATATTATGGAGATTAATATATAATGAAATTTTAACTAAATATATTTTTATAAGCATATGAAAAACTTGTACATTGACTCAGGAATTATCGAACTAAGTCCAAAGAATTTAGAGGAAACTAACGGAGGTATCATAATTGCTTCTGGATTGGCAGTAGCAGGCTATTTTTTAGGAGGCATAGCAGTTGGCGCTGCTATCGGTTATGGAGCATCGGCCGCTATTGAAGGTATAGAAGGATGGTTTGAATAAAATTTGAAATGAAAAATATAAAAATGGAAAATAAAGAGAAAAATAGAACTTCGAATTTAAAAATGTACGTTTTTATTGTTGGGATGTCTATAGGTGCTGTAGTAGGTGCTTTCGCTTATTATATGTAAATGTATAAATTTTATTAAATAAGGATTAGCATTTTTGGGGAATTCACTCTGATTTAATTGTGCTGATCTCCTAAACGATTTAAAACTGTTTCAATTACAAATTGGAACAGTTTTTTCTATGCCTTAGGATTATTTAAGGATCAATCACAAAAGTTGTGTTTATATTAAAATATTATTTCGACTTTTGTCTTCAAAATAAGAATCCTTGGAGACCCATATAGAATTACTGAAATCATTTTTACCCGAATTACTTATCAACCAAAAGCTATCTCCGAATATTTGCTTAAATAGTGCTTTCATCTTTGTCTCACTCATCCCAAGCCTTTTTGCCAGTTCTGGCAATTTCACAGGGGTGCTAAGATCCGACAGTACGATTGACTGGATTTCATAACCATACTGCGGAAACCCATTCATCTTTAGTGGATGGGAGGAAAGCAGTCATCCCCTTTGCTAATTTTAAAAACTTCTAATAATCAATTGCAACCTCTGCATATTCCACTGGCAAAACAATATCCTTATGATCAGAGTGCGCTTTAGGATTATAAACATCCTTACTCACAGGGTAGGCTCTTAAAAGTTCATCTGGCATGTCGTCCTTAATAACCTCTTTAATAGTACTTACACTCAAGGAGCCATCCAACCAAACGTCAATATCAGAATCATTTAAAATAACTGGTCGTCTTAGTTTGGTATTATGGATTTTTGCAAACAGAGGTGTTGCAGGTTTTGTGAGTATCGTAAAGGTATTATAACCATCCTTTGTAACATTGTAAATTCCAGCGAGGCTGATAGGGTTTTGATCCTGCCTATCAAAATAAAATGGAACCTTAAACTTTTTAGGCGCCGTATGGGGTTCAAAAAAACCAGTGACTGGAACAATGCACCGTCTACCCATGGCACTGAATTTATAAATGAAGTGATGAAAAAGTTTTTCAGACTGTGCGTTCAATCCTCCGCCAAACCGGACGGCATTCTTATAGTACTCAACATGCCCAGCACCTAATTTATTACTTGGCATTATACCCCAAAGAGAGGGTATGATACTATTTCTTTGTTCTTGAGGTAGGATCCACATTAAGGGGTGCGAAAAGCCGTTGGCATGGTAGTATCTTAGATCCTTTTCTGGCTTTACACTACCCAATATATTTTCTACATCATAATGATGCTCCAATGTTTGAACAGACTTAGTTTGACTCACCGAATAACACATAATACGAAGGCATTTTATTAACCATTAAAATTAAAATTGCGTTGAAACCAGCTTATTATCAAATATAATAATTCACATAAAACATTAATAACAAACATCTTAAAAAAATATAATTCCTTTACTGTACTCATTTCCCTTAAGAATTGAGAAGTTGGATTATTTTTCACACTTTTTATAATTATGTTTTCAGCTTACGACTTTATTTAAACCCTTACAATATACTCACTTAATTCTGTATACAAATAGCGCTGATTATCAATGCTTTTGATATGGTTTATTTTACTAGTGATTCGAATATCTAACGACTCCTCCCCACATATATTCAAGAAAACCTGTTTTGGCTAAATCAATCATTGTTTTAGATAAATCCCTCACGAGTTATCCCAGGATATTTGTATTGAATTTTTAATACAAAAAAGAAAATGTCAAACAACAAAATTGCATTGGTCACCGGTGGAAGCCGTGGTCTAGGAAGAGATATGGCTATCAGTCTATCCAAAAAAGGTTTGGATGTAGTGATCACATACCATTCCAACAAAGAAGCTGCGGAATCAGTCATTAATGAAATCGAGAAATATGGACAAAAAGGGTTTGCTATCCCTCTTGACCTAACAGATTTCAATGGACTTGATTCTTTTATTGAATCCCTTTCCGATTCTTTAACTCAAACTCTTGGAACAGAAAAAATAGATTACTTAATAAATAATGGGGGATTCATCCATTACGCCAATTACACCCAGGCAACACTAGAACAGTTTGAGGAGCTGCTTAATGTTCACTTTAAAGGCCCTTTTTTCCTTACTCAAAAACTACTTAATCAGTCTCTTTTGAATGATCAAGGCGGCATTGTCAATATCTCTACTGGCCTTGCGCGTTTTACTACTCCTGGATTCGCTACCTATGCAGCCATGAAGGCTGCTATGGAAACACTCACCAAATATCAAGCCCAAGAATTAGGCAAGAAAGGGATTAGGTCAAATATCGTTGCTCCTGGAGCCATCGAAACCGATATAATGGGTGGTGTAGTAAGGGATAATAAAGAAATGAATTCCCTTTTAGCTTCACAAACAGCATTGGGACGTGTAGGATTGCCAGACGACATAGGAAGCGTTGTGGCATTTTTATGTACTGATGATGCCAAGTGGATAAATGCTCAACGGATTGAGGTTTCTGGCGGTGCTAACTTATAATATTAAAAAATATCGAAATGCAAAAAAGAAATACTAATATGGTCAAAGGATTGACCCAAGAAGAACTTAACACATTAGAGGTTTTCTACAGCGCTTGGAAAAGAAATAAACCTGAATTACTTAATGAGGTTTGCACCCCTGAATGGAAGGACATTCCATTAGCACCAGATCAGCAAGGGGGTCCAATCGGGTTACAAATAATAATGCGAAGACTCATCGATGCTTTTCCTGATATAGAGGTGGTCATTCATGAAATATATGGAACTCATGAAAAAGCAGCCGTAAGAGCAGAATTAAAGTTCACACATCATAAGGAGTTACTAGGCATTCCTTCAACAAATAACAAAGTAGCCATCGCTCTTCACGAGTTTCATCATCTGAAAGACGGAAAACTTACGCACACTTGGCATTTGGAGGATTGGTTTGGACTGTTAATGCAAAGTGGTGCATGGTCTACTGGGGGGCTATAAGTAAATCCTTAGACGATATTCCAACCAACTTAATTCTAGGAAATATAGATTAAGAAATGAAAGGAAAAAGTACTGATAACCGGCACTACCAAGGGAATTACGAACCCGAAATTTAATTTTAAATTATGTTTCTTCTTCTAAATTGGCACTAGGAACTGCTTGGAATCTGATTAAATTGGTAAATTTAGAAACTCAATAGCTAGTCCAAAAATTGTATTATGGCTAAAGAACTCAGAAAATTAAAGACAATCTCCGAATATCATAGACAACGGAATTTGGAAAAACCCAAACACCCATTAATCAGTCTAATAGATTACTCCCAAATTGTCGATTTACCTAAGCACAATGATGTTCATTGGTTACATGACTTTTATTCAATAGCACTAAAAAAAAATCTGGATGTTAAAATGATATACGGTCAGCAGGAATATGATTTTGACGAAGGTCTTATGTCTTTTCTAGCTCCTAATCAGGTATTAAATATTGTGGTCGAGGATCAAACAACAAATAGTAATCGAGAGGGCTGGCTTCTATTTATTCACAAGGACTTTATTTGGAATACTTCGTTGGCTACTAAAATTAAAACATATGATTTTTTTCTGTATGCTATAAACGAAGCACTCTTTTTATCGAATGAAGAACAACAGATTATCAATACTGTATTTCAAAATATTAATCGAGAGATCAATTCCAATATAGATACCTACAGCCAAAATATCATCATCTCACAAATTGAATTACTCCTTAACTACTGCGAACGGTTTTACAACCGACAGTTCATTACCAGAAAGAAGGCCAACCATCAAATATTGAGTCAATTGGAAGTTATTTTACATGATTATTTTGCAAATGATGATGTCATCAACGAAGGATTGCCCACTGTTCAATTCGTTGCCGATGCGCTTCATGTTTCTCCAAACTATTTGAGTAGTTTGCTAAAATCCCTTACTGGTTTAAATACCCGGCAGCACATACATGAAAAGCTCATTGAGTTCGCCAAGGAAAAACTTTCCACAACAAATCTTACGGTGAGCCAGATAGCTTTCGAATTAGGTTTTGAACATGTTCAGTCATTTAATAAACTCTTTAAGTCCAAGACTAATCTGTCCCCATTAGAGTTTAGGGGAAGTTTCAGCTAATGCCAAATACCTTATGAAATGAAATAGCTTTTGTGGTGAAAACAAATTTTACCTCGTAAAGGATGAACAAAAATAAGTACAGCATCATGGATCCATTACCCGAAAACTATTTTTTATACTGTACTATAACATTCTCTCCTCAAGTGCATCCTTCCATATAAAAAACCGTTCCGTTTATCACTATAGTCGTGGATTATAGTGATAAACAGGATTAACAGTGCTCACGGAAAACCTCTTAAGTTTCATAGAACCATGTAAGCTTATTCCATACACTTGATCTTCTCAAAAATAAACTGCTTGGATTGTTCAAAAATAGCACCACCATATTCTTCATTGTCCAATGAGATTACATTTGTATCCTTCACTCCCATCATTGAAAACACAAATTTTAAATAACTCGTTTGATAGTTCATATTTTCATTCTTTTCACCTAGGCCGTATCCGCTATCTCCTCTTGTCGATAATATAAATAACCTTTTATTTTTAAGTAAACCGACGTAATCACTATCGTTTAAACAAATTAAGTGATAATCGAAATCCTGAAACGGGAAAGAGAGGTAAAAGAACGCTCGCCAAAAACAAAGTATATAAACATATTAATTTAAGAATTAGGGATATTTATCCAAATTTCAACATTGGCATAACAACTGGGACAAAGGAAAATTTCGAAAATTTATGGTTTATGCCCTACAGGCATTGGAAATTTAAAGCAAAGGGAAGTGTGCCTAAATAAAAAAAAGCCCCGAAGCATATCTACAAAACTCTCACGCTACCGCGTGAGCCTCCAATATGCCAAAAGGCTTTATGCAATAAAATCATTTTTAATGACTTATCTTAAGTAAAAAAAGATATAAGTTGATAAATTTTCATTAATTTGCAGGTAGATAGTGCCCAGCCAGTCATTACGCATTGGTGCTGCACTTAAAAAAATCGAAAGATAAAAACCGGACTTGCTCCGGTTTTTTTGTTTTTGATCCACTATCGTCCGGTTAGGCATTGCTATAAAAGAGAATAAGCTAATTAGTTATATTTTTACCGGACATCAATGGTTTTAAAAAATAAACCCGTTATTTTTGTAAGATCAATAACTTTTTAGAGCTATATTTCTATAGGTGATTTTTATTTTGCAAGGCTTAAACCTGGCTTACAAAGCATTTTCTTCCAGAGCTATTTTTGTCTTTCTAATTTTGAAATATAAAATAACTGCTGATAGCGATAAACAAACTAGCGCTATAATAGCCATGGCGATCACCGGCCCATAAATATGTGAAATTTCGGCGTGGTTGAGATACAGTAATCGAAAGGTTTTTAAATAATGCGTTAGCGGAATTAACTCGGCGATAAATTGTACCCAGGCTGGCATTTGGCTTAGAGGCCAGGTAAATCCGCTAAGGATAAAGCTTGGCGTAGCAACGACCATCAATACTTCTGTAGCTTTTAATTGATTGGGTAAAACAATGCTCACCAGGACCCCTATGCCACAAACGGCCAAAATAAAGACAAAAGTGCTTAATGAAAATGCCCAAAAAGCACCACCAATAATCATATTGTAATATTTTGAAAAACCATAATAGAGTAGGAGTATGCCTATAGACATAAGCATATAGGGAATAATTTTAACGGCCAACATTCCAAATGGATTGGGCATTTTTCGCACCAATTCTTTAAAGGTTCCGTTTTCATATTCGGCAGCAAAGGTTAGAGCCAGCCCCAGGAGTAAAACCTGCTGAAAAACCGTTAGCAAGACTCCAGGAAGCATAAAATATAGATAGTTTCCACTGCGGATACTTTGTTTTATGATGGTGGTTTTAAAAGGTTCGTAATTTTGTGCGGCTATATATTCGGGGACTCCTTTTTTCAATTGGGATTCTATTTGAATACCCGCTTTCATCGTCATTGCAACCCCATTTACCGCCATTAAAGCAGTATTGGAAGTAAGGGTGTTGGAAGCATCTACAAAAATGGTAATCTCGGGCAACCTGTTTTGTTGGATTCCGGAAGTAAATCCGTTTGGGAGATTAACAATAACAGTGGCTTCCTCATCTATAGCTTTATTTTCTGCATCATTAAGAGAGGGTAAAACTGCTGCTACCTCAATACTTTCGGTCTCCTCGAGCATATCAATGAATTTAACACTCATTGGGCTCTGGTCTTGATCGACTACAATTATGGGCAAATCTGTGATTTTCCCTTTTTGATAAACAGCACCTATAAGCACACCGTATAAAATGGGAGCGCCTATAAACAGTAATCGCAGGACATTATTGCTAAAGAACAGCCTGAATTCCCGATTTATTAAATGTATAAATTTCTTCACTTCAATCTATTTGTCGAGTTCCAGGGAAACCGATGCTTTGGTTATCAATCCTCTTACCTCCGCGGGATTTGCGGGTTGCACCTCTACTTCAAACAAGGCTTGTTGCATGTCAAAATCGGGATAGGCAGTGGCGATGTTGGCGTATGAACTCAATGCCTTCACCATGACTACTTCACCATCAATAAGTTCAGTATCTTTATAAAGCACTTTTATTTTTACTTTTTTACCCGGTTTAATTTCTCCCAATTTACTTTCGGCAATGGTAAACCTGAAATAGACCGATTGATCTACATAACCGCTAAACACGGGATAGCCAGCCAGGGCAAGCTCCCCAATCTCCAGGTTGATGGTTTCTACAGACATATCCTGGGGTGCGGTCATATATTTTTCCCGCTCAGCGGCATCTACTTCAGAGATTGCTCCCGAGGCCTGCAATTGCTGTCCCAGGGCCATGGTTTGCTGTTCTAGACGCCCACCGGTGCGAGCTTCTTCCAATTCGGTTTTGGCAGCTTCGTATTGATTTCTAGCTCCCTGGTATTTAGCATAAACCTCGTCAAATTGCTGCTGGGGTATGAGGCTGTCCTGCAACATCTTTTCTAACCGGTTCTTAGATTTTTGGGCAAATTCAAATTGTTCCTTAAGTCCGTTTACCTTGTTTTGTAATTGGCGCAATTGGGCACTTGTAGCTCCCTTTTGGGCCATTTGGTACTGCGCTTCTGCGGATTTAAAAGCACCTTCGGCCTGTTGTTTTTTGGCATCGACTTCGGGAATATCTAAAATAGCCAAAGTGTCACCTTTTTTTACAAGATCCCCTTTGGAGACCAATATCTTTTCAACAGTACCAGGCACTTTGGTAACCACTGATATTTGCGTCCGCTCAATTTTCCCCATAAAGGCTGGCTCAATTTTTTTGTCGGAGCAAGCGGCAAAAACAACCAGAATCGCTAAGAATAAACTATTTTTAATTTTCATTTTTGCTATAAATTTTATCCAACAACTCCCCGGTGGCCAGCAAAAGTTCTATTGTCGCTGCCCTTTGATTGAGAATTTGATTGTAATAATTTAAATTTACTTTGTAGTAATTATTTTCAGATTCCAGACGTTCTGTTAAATCAACTAAACCGGCGCGGTATTGTTTGGTAGCCAGCTGTAAATTGTTTTTGGCTATCTTAACGCGTTGGTCTGCCACTAAAACCTTTTGCTCTGCTGTTTTTAAATCAGATTGATTTTTAAATAACAGCAGCTCAAATTTCTCACGGGTATCCTTTAGCTTGGTTTTACTTATCTCGAGTTCGATCCCGGCCTTTTTTATGTTCTTGTTGTTTTCACCTCCCTTAAACAAATCCCATTGTAAACCAACGCCAACCGAAGCTGCCGGCTCCATGCGTATGTGCTCTGCTTCTAAAGTTACATCGCCGGCAATGGGTACATCTTTAAAGTCCATACTGGTGTCGAAGGCATTTAAATACGCCAAATTTCCAAAAGCAAAAACTTTTGGGAAAAAACTTCCCTTTTCTTTTTTATAAGCAAATTCCTTTGCTTTTTTTCCCGCTTCCAGGGCTTTTAACTCTACTCTCTTTTCTGCATCCAGGGAAGCCGTGCTTATCATAAAGGTTTTTAACTCATAGGCAATAGACTGTAATTCTTGTTTGGTCATTCGAGTAAGGTAACCAAGCTTGGCAAGTAATACATTTCTATTTCCTTCGGCTTCAAGCTGTTTCTCTTTCAGTTCCAGCATTGCTAATTTTACTTTATCCCGGTCATAAGGAATGGCTAGGCCATTTTCTATAGCTTTTAAAACCTTTTTATGTTCTGTTTCGAGCCGCTTTTCAGAATCTTCAATTAATTTATCCACCTCATTCAAGAGCATCAATTGGTCAAAAGTAGTAATGACTTCCTTAGCAATCTCTTCTTTACCAGCTTCAGCTAAAAAACGTTCTGCTTTTTCTTTTTCTTTTAATGCCTTTATGCCATTATTAATTTGGTTACCCGCAAAAATAAGCTGCCTTGCCGATAGCGAGCCTAGAAAAACCTGGGTTTGAAAATTGGAGACGAGGGGATCTTCTAAAAAAGGAGTGCCGCTAATAGGTAAATATTGGGTGGGAAACTTTGGGCTCAATTGTGAATATAAAAATCCGTAGCCGCCAGAAATTGAAATTTGGGGCAATCTTTTCCCCTTCATGATCTCCATATCAAATTGTGTGTTTTCAGCTTGCATTTGCTGTATATCAACTTCGGCACTTTCTGTAATCGCTTTTTGAATGGGCTCTTTTAAAATAGCTTCAATAAAGCTTTGGGCCTGGATGGGGGTATCCAATAAGAATACCATTATAATGCCCAAACAGCTTAACTTCCTTTTCATATTAGACTGATTTACCCAATTTCTTCAAAGTTAACGAAAATATTTAATTGACAGAAGCAACCTATTTGACTATCGTCATTAAATAACAGTAGTGTCCGATAAAACTTTTTAAAAGCGGGATTTCCTTGATGGATTTCCCGCTTTATAGTAATTTGGTTTTTCCACAAACTAAATACTATGAACAAAAGTAACAACATTAGCTGACAGCCCATCATTAAGCAACTATTAAAATTGCTTTCCCCATCAATAATTACCCGGACAGTATCCCAACACAACAGCGACAGGTATTACAAGCGTTTTAAAACATACGATCATTTGGTAACGATGCTTTACGCAACTTTGAGCGGTGTTAGCTCCCTGCGTGAGCTATCCACTATATTATTGGCCTGCGAGGGGCGAATAGGTCATTTGAACCTTAAACATTTTCCAAAACGCAGCACTTTGTCCGATGCCAACAAAAATCGTAGTAGCAAAGTCTTTGCCAATATCTACTATAGCTTGTTTAGGACTTACCGTTCATTTTTATCGGACAGCAGTCCGTTTTCCTTGCCCGTCAAGCATTTAAAAATCGTTGATTCCACCACCATAAGCCTGTTCAGTGATATTTTAAAAGGTGTTGGCCGCAACCCTGTCAACGGTAAGAAAAAGGAAAAGCTTTTAAAGCATATATAACAGACCTCAGAATGAATTATATTATTGGAAAGATTGAAAAAAACAAAAGATACAGAACAGTTAAAATTAATTACCTGGCAGATGAATGTGGATTTCGTGATGTACACACTTTTATTCGCTCTTTCAAAATCAGAACTGGTGAAGTACCCACTAAATACATACAAAATCTAAGCTCGGAGAATTCTGAAGAAGCTTAGAATTTGGTTTTTATTAAGGTCAAAGCAGATAATAGATCTCACTAAAAAGAGATAACAATAATGAATTAGTGCCAAATATAATCTTATATATTTGGGTGACTAGGCTCCATCACGTGGGGCATAACTCAAGCATTGTTTCCTAAATTTACATTATATAAAGCCAATCATAACCTGTAATTAAATGCAAACCCATCTAAACAAATCAAAATGACCAAAACAACAATTTTATTACTCTTTAGTCTGATATTTTCAATTAGCACCTACAGCCAAAATAATGTAAGTGGTAACGATCAACCCCTATATATTAATATCCTAGTTTCACCTGGGAAAACGGTAAGCGTTAATAATCATGTCAATATTCTACCTGAAAATATTAAAAAACACATCAGTAAAATTGTAAATAATCATTCCATCTTGGAAAATGAAAATTTAGTGTACCGGATTTACGGTACTAAAAGCATGAAGCTCGGAAATATCATGGATATCCAACAGAAGTTACTTGGTCTATATCCAGCCAAATACGAGCGGTATGTAATTTTAGATGGAGATGAACAAATTCTAATAGATGACGCGAAGTGGACAAAGAAACTAGGTGAATTAGAAATTTTAAAAATTGATAAACCAGTTAGGTAAAGCGAATCTACGCTACATCTGAGACGACTTAAAAAAATGTGATGTTTAAACCATGCACCCATTGATCAATTTACTGAAGTTTAATGCACTAACAGATCATATACATTGACCTATTGGGGTGTTTCGCGATAGGTATTTTTTGCTGGGGATCCTTGCTGCAATTAGTTAAGGTACCCAAAGGCACAAAAATAGCGAATTGAAAATACCTAGGACCAACACTAATAACAGTCCATTTTTATCTGCTTGCGATTTTGGAAGTGACTTAAATCTTTCTTTAGATAACAATTACAAATACCCTGTAATTCTTTGGTGACTTCACGCTGCATAGCAATAGATCCACAAATCATAACGCAGCCTCCTGATTTTAGGGTTTGAGCTATTTCTTGACCATCTTTTTTTATCAAGTGTTGCACATAAACCTTCTCTGAATCCAGCCTTGAGTACGCTGGTGTAAAACGATCCAACTTCTTATCTTTAATCGCCTTGTCAATAAAAGATTCATATAGCTCTAGAGACTCTGGATTTCTACCACCCCAATAAAGACGAAGTTTTTGTTTGGGTTTACTATTTTGATTCCCCTTTTTAATCAGCGCATTTTTAGGGGTATTAGAATGGATCATTCCCAAAAAAGGACCGATTCCCGTTCCAGTTGCAATAAGCACTGTTTCCTTTGCCTTTTTAGGTAAACGAAAATGTGGATTCTTTACAACCCCACAAGAGAGTACCTCTCCTTGATTTAGATCCCCTAGCCAATTAGAACACACCCCATTTGGATGTCTTTTTACACTTATAGCTAAGGTCCCCCCTCCAAGATCACCGATAGAGTACAATCTCTCACGTCCATCCTCTTTTGGAGTAATAGACAATAAATCTCCTGATGCGGTCTCAATACCGTTGGTGTTTTTTAAAGTTAATAGAAACGTATCTTGTTTAGTTAATCGATCCACCACCACAAAATCAGTGCTTTGTTTCTTCGGAAGATTAATAGCACTCTTATCAAGCTGCAGGTTCACCCCTTGCTTAGATCCCCATGAAAAAGCCCAATTTGAAAATGCCTCAAAAGATTTGTCATTCACCGTAAACACCTCCTCGGTTGATTCCGCTGTTTCAAGATCCCGCAGCGCATTATGTGCCTGGTAAGCAAATTCACAAAACTTAGGGTACGAGGTCGATCCAAATCCAACAACTGAAAAAGAAAAAGACTGCTTTTGAGGGTGACTTCTAAGTAGTTTTATAAAATTGTTGGCGCTAATTGGAGCCTCCCCTTGACCATAAGTCGCAGTGATTATGACAAGGTGCTTCATTTTTTCGAAGCTATTGTAATGATTCATCTGACCTAAAAAGCTTCGTTTACCAGCTTTAAGTAGGTTTTTATGAAACTCTTGGGCGTATTGTAGTGTTGTCCCACCTTCTGTTCCTACTAAGATGATATATTCAGATTCACTGTTTTTGTATTTATTTTTAACACTACTCTTTGGGCGTTTAAAATAAATAATAAAACCAGTCACCATTAAAAAAGGAATGGCAAGACTGCCAAGACCCAAGATAACACTCCATATGATACTACCCTCCCCTGTATGTAATACAGTAGCCCAGGAAGAAATTGTATTTACCATAGGATTTTTATCCTGAGCAAGCACTTCGCCTGTGTACTGATTCAGTAGCACTTCCCTATCTTTAAGTCGGATCAAGTAATAATCCTCTACAAATTCAGAAAACGGATATTCTATCTCCTTAAGCTCACTTAAAGGTGTGTTTTTAAAAAGTTCAAAATCTTCGTAAGCCAATCTTGGCTCCTCAGATAAAGAATCATAATCAATCTGGTGAACTAGTTGCTTCTCCGGAATAATGTTAAAACGCAGTAGTGATAAGTATATCCCTGATAAAGATAAAATCAGAATCGGAATAAGGGTAAAACGTGAATACACCACATGGTTAAACTGAGAATAGTTCTCACGGACCACAGGAGAAAAGAAATGCTTAATTCCCCCTTGGCGTTTGGCTATTAACACAATACCAGAGACAGCTATTAAAAGCAATAAAAAAGAAACTAAACCGATTAAAAAGCGGCCTGTCGATTTTAAAAATAGAGATCGATGGAAATTGGTGCTAAATTGAAAAATAGGCGCTTTTTCTATAAGAGGCCCTAAGGCCTCACCTGTAAAAGGATCTACATAGAACTGCTGGGTTTGCCCGTCAATAATAGCCGAGACACTGACAAACTCATTTCGATCCTTTGAAATTGAAAGAATTTCATCATAGCTCGAATTCAAATTAATCAGTGTCTGCGACAATGTAAGATCACCAGCGTCTTTAACACTGTATGGATGTAATTTATTCGATATGGGTTCAACAGCCAGAATCGTCCCTGTTATGGATACTGCTAACAGAAACAAGGACGAAATTAAGGCTAATATAAAGTGGCTGTATCGCCATATAGAAAGGGTCATAATTGGGCGTTTAATTTGGCATCATACGAATATGGCGAATGTAACCTTTACCATTTACTGTGTTTCTAATGGTTGCTGATTCAATGGCAACCTCAGCATCAATAGCATAGTACTCTTGATTCTCTACAGCCGATTCAAAACGTATGGTATACCCACTATCGACCTGTGACTGATCAAAAGACAATGAAATAATATTGCGCTGACCATTACCTATAGTAGCCCCTGTGATGGCATCAATGCTTTCACTGGAACCATTACTAAAACTCCACCAATTCTTTAGATCTGGAAACCATTCTTTATCATCTCCTTGGACATAAAGCGTTTTCACATAATCCCCATTGGGATCTACAAGTGACACCACCACATAGGCACGCTCACCAGTGTAGTTCATCATTTGAATGAGACATTTATAAGTAACAGGTGGAGTGTTGATACTACTGCTAGTATTCCCGATCGCAAGAGGAGAATGAGCCTGAGTGATAAAGCATATCCCTAATAATGCTACTATTTTACCTAAAAGTTTCATGGTTCTATATTGTGTGTTCTATAATTATTTTAGAAAAGTCAAATCTGCATTCTTCGCTACTAATAGCTCGTTTGCACTAGCTAATTCATAAGGAGTTTCTCCAAACTCAGTAGTTAGATTTACATCCGCACCCTCTGATAGTAAGTATTGTAAAACCTCCACATTATCGGTCTGTAAAGCCGCATAGTGTAAAGGTGTGTTTCCTTGACTATCTTTAGCGTTAATATCAGCACCTAAACCATTTACGGTCTGTAAAAGCGCTAAATTATTTTTTTGAACTGCTAAATGCCAAATGTTTTTTTCGTCTTCTTGAGCTTTTGTAAAGTCCACACCTTTTTCCTTTAAAGCCGCTACCTTGGTTTCAAAATCCTTAGGTAATCCACGAGTATCTAGTAGATAATACACTAGGCTATTGCCGTTTTTATCTATGAGTTTAGCATCTGCTCCCTTTGATAGAAGGTAAGCAACTACTTCGCTGCTATTGTTTTGAACTGCTATACTAAGAGCTGAATGACCGTCTTGGTTTAAATGATTGATATCATCTGATTTTTCACTTAGGTATTTTATGATCTCCAAATTATTCCGAGAACAAGCGTTTAGTAAGGCTGTATTACCATTGTGATCAACAGCATTAGGATCTACTCCTTTTTCGATAAAGTAATCATAGATCTTTAGATCTTTTGAAGAACGAGAGAGATTGTGTAGTGGAGTAATACCTTGGTCGGAAGTAACATTAGGATTAACACCGAGTTCTTCTAAATATTTAAATACCTCTAATGAGTTACTACTACCTCTACCTCCACGACTAGCAAACAATATTGCATTTTCCTTAGTCTTGGCGTTAGCCTTTGTTGAAACACCACGATCAATAAGTGCATTTAACACATCGATATTTCCTCCTTGAGCCGCATAGGCAAATATACCATTACCACGGTTATCTGTAGCATTAATATCTAGTCCTTTGCTGATAAAGTAATCGATTAGATCTAAATTCTTAACCCTAGGAGCCGCTATTAAAATGACGCTGCGACCATCTTGATCTTTTTCATTGATAAGGTCGGATCCATTTTTGATAAGGAATTCATACACATCCGTATTATCTTGCCCAGCAGCTGCGGTAAATTGAGATACCGTATAGCCGTGAGAATCAGTTAGATCAGTTTTAGCTCCTTTTTCAAGTAACACCTCTACGATGTCTAAATGCCCTCTAGAGGCTGCCCAAAAGATATAAGTTCTTGAATCATGCGTTCTTTTGTTTACATCATTCCCTTGGGCTAAAAGATGTGCAATCGTGGCCTTAGAATTTCCACCAAAAATGGCGAAAGAAGTCGGATCATATCCACCGCGGTTGGACTCAGTGATAGAATGTCCTTGAGCGATTTTCGCATCAATATCCTCTATACTAGGTTTTGCAGCCCAGTAGTCTCTATCCATAAATGGATTTTCTTCTCCCTTATTTTGAGCAATACTCGTTAGTGAGGCTAAGGATGTAACCATACTTAGAAAGAAGATCTTAATGGTTTGTTTTTTCATTTCTTAGGTTTTTAAAGCGTATGTTCTAATATTGAAAGAATTCCGGGGGAACTCCCCGGAATTACTGTAATTAATGACTTTTTAAATGAGCTTAAAATGCTCCGATAAAATGACTTCCCGATACATTAACTAGTTCTGCACCCTTAGTTACTTCACCTGACTCTGTATCGACAACATAAATGTTCCCGTTTTCTCCAACAGGAGCTTGAGTTAGATATATTTCAGTTCCATCAACTGCAAAACCTTGGTATTGGAATAAGTAAAAATTTGGATCGTAAGGAATCTCAGTGATTTGTTCTGCCGTTCTAGCTTTTAGATCAACTAGTGCAAAAAATCCTTGCTCTCCAGCTACACCTTCCGCAGATCCTGCATGACGATAAGCAAGTACTGCTTTCCCGTTTTCAGCTGGTCTCCAAGCTAAGATGTACGCATCTTGAACACCTAAAGCTTGGTCTAAGTTAAAGACATAAGAATCATCGTACTGGTTGTCTTCTCCTATTTTTAGAATATGTGAACCTTGAGGGTCTCCTTGATTAGCTTGATAAACGCTTCCTTCGAACTCAAAGGAATTTATGCTACGATATCCGTTGGTATTTCCATGACCTACTGTAGATGTTATAACTGTAGGGTTTAAAAGTGAAGGGTAGTCCAATACGATCGTTTTAGATCCTAAGATTTCACCATCACTATCACTTTCTGCAGTTGCAGGATCCACCTTACTAAGACGTGCCCCTATATACAATTTATCGCCAGCAGCATTCAAAGTAGGCATATCAATTCTAGAGATATAATATCCGTCTGCTTCCTCTTCTGGGCTTAACCCTACACTTTGCTCTTGATATTCTACAATAGTTGAATTTTGTAAATCCAAAGTCACAACACCCATAGTAGCCTCAGTACGAAGATAGGTATCATCTGTGGCATCTTCTGGTGTTCCGTTATCATCAAATTGATGTTCAGTTGAAACATAAACAGCGGCACCTGTTTTATCACCATCAAATAATTTAATCCATCTTGGTGCAGATCCTACATATTGTGCAATACTCACCTGTGATCCAGTTGGCGCAAAGTTTTGTCCACCTTCAACAGTGTATTTGGTATAGTTCCCTCCAGTATCCCCAGCATAACTAATATTGAAAATTGTACTTCCATCTTCTGAAGCTTGTAGACGTGCGGTTCTGTTTGAAGGCACTATGAAACCATTATCAAATGGCTCAATTGAAACAGTTGGGTCCTTTGCATCTTCGCTACTTACGGAATAAATTAAAGTTCCACCGTTTCCATCACCCGGATTTTCTCCCATTTTTGCAGCTGCAATGGTAATCCATCTAGAGTCCTCTACTGGATCTGTTGGGTCTGGTTGTGGATCTAAATCCCCTGGACTATCGTCACTACTACATGCTGTCATAAGACCAACCGTTAGGATGGTAGCCACCATTGTTCTATAGGTCAAAAAGTTTATTTTCATTGTTGAATGTATTTAATTTGGTTAAATAGAATTGATTATATAATTTAATTTAAGATAAAATGCGCGCCCAGGCTTTTGAACAGACAGGTTATCGTAAACCGGTTTGTCAAATAAATTTTTCACATCAAAACTCATCACAAAATTTTTGTTTGGGAATGTGTAACTAAGTCCAAAGTCATGAACAACTTGTTCGGGTACTTTAAAAAATTCATCTCCTACGGTATTTTTACCCTGAGGCACCAAATATGAAAACTCATCCGTATAGTAAACACTGTAAAAGAAGTTTAAAAGTGAATTTTTTTGAAGTAGATTTTCAAAAGTATAGTTGGCCCCGGCATTCATGGTGAAAAATGGAGTGTTGGGCACATCTATTTCTGCACCGCGATTTTCGATAGTCAGATCGAAACGAGTTAAGTTGAAATTAATACCTAAGTTCTTTCTGTAAGTATAGTTCAACTGGGCTTCTATTCCCTTAGATGTTCCATCTCCTTGGTTTTCATAGAGGATGGTTTCATCATTTACATTAAGTGATGTTTCAATAGGTAGACCAATTCTATCCTTTATATTTCTGGCGAAAAAGTTGGTAGAAATGGTAAATTCATGTTTTTGAATGTTAAAGGATCCAAAGCGAAAACCTAAATTATAGTTATTGCTAAGCTCTGGTCTTATACTTGGGTTTGCAACCACATTATCTCCATCATTACCGAAAACTTCGGACTCGTTTGGCAAACGAATTGCTTTTTCAGCAGAGGTAAGCAGTGTAATTTTGGGATGAATGGCATAAGACACAGCAAAACCATACCCCTGATCATTTACCTTAGCAGTGGTAACCTCATCTTCTATTTCATTGGTTTGAGAATTGATAAAGGGATCTGTATTGACTGTTTTTTGTTGGTAGTATTTACCAAATACACTACCGCGGAATTTTCCTTGAAAGGCATTTAATTCATAAGTGGCGGATAGTATATTTTTGTACAAATCTCTGGTCCCTTTAAATGTATTCTCTCTAACGGATCTTAGCTCATCACTATCTTCCCTATCAATACCACTATAGGCATGGTTTAATAGTATCTTGTGATGATCGTTGATGGTGTAGGACAATCCAGATCTAACTGAGGCTACATTTCTTTTAATTTTAGCCAAGGTAGGTCCACCTTCTTGTTGCGAACCCCAAGAATATTTAAATTCATCCCCTTTAAAATCGATAGCTCTTTCTCCATTCCAGCTATAGGCCCATGGAACGGTATCGTTTACCACCCGGTTACGCTTACCATATATACCGTGAACATTAAGCGATAATCCTTTAATTAAAAAGTCTGACTTTTGATAAGTAATATTTCCAAGCAAGGCTTCTGATTCCATAAACCTACCCTTATAAGGGGTAATGGTCATAAAAGAACCATGTTGAATTTCTTTATAATCATCTGATGCGGTAACACCGACTAAAAATTGATCTGCCCATTTCACATCCGTGAAACCAATTTGTGCAGTTCCACCTGTGGACCTGTAGGAATCGTTAAAACGTTTCGCGGTAATTGGAGTTTGTTTACCACCAAGACCCGTTACCACAACACTCCTTCCAGATACTTCATAATCATTGTCAGAATAGTTATGAAACAAAGATCCCTTTACAGTGAATCCTGAATTGGAAAAGCGATACAAACCATTTGCATTAGCCTGCAAGGTATTGAATGATCCATAGGATACAGAAGCATTTAAATAGTTTCGAGCAGATTCCTGAAGAACAACATTAATAGCACCTCCCAATGCATCGTCCGCTAAATAACCTGGAACAACCCCTTTGTATACCTCTATACGCTTAATCATCGATGGCGGAAGACTGTTCAAACTAAAGGATGAACCGTATACAGAAATTGGAATTCCGTCGATGAATATCCGTACGGCACTTCCTGATAATCCATTCAAACTATATTCAACCTGAGAACCTAAACCTCCGTTTTGACGAATCTTAACTCCTACTGTTGTGTTTAACAACTCGTTGGTCTGAATATTTCGCTGACTTGCTTGCTTAGTCTCTATCACGTTGACTGCAAAACCTTCAGTTTCAATCGCAGTTGCTTTACTCTTTCCATTTACAGTAACTTCATCTAAATTTTCTGCGTTTTCTTTCAGAATATAATCTACTTTTGTCCTCTGGATACTTGGAGATGTTTCCACCGTATGCGAAGTGTCGCTAAATCCAATATAAGAAACAGTGATAGTATGAGTCCCGTAAGGGAGCTCTAACTCGAATTCGCCTTCTTCGTTTGTAAGGGTAGCGTATTTTGTATCCTTTACCATAACGGTAGCAAATGCTAAAGATTCACCCTGAGAAGTGGTCACTACACCATGGACAGCACTGTCTTTGTTAGTCTGAGCCTGCAGAAATAGGACATTCAAAAACAAGGTGATTAAAATAAGTTTGCCTATTTTTAGGTTTGAGTTCAATTTTTATTTAGATTTAATATAAATTATTTTAGATTTGCAAATCTAATATAGTCTTGTAAGTTTCAATGCCGTAAAAGGAAGTTTTACATACGCAAAAGGAAGTCATGGAATCAATCATAAAAAGTGAACTATTCGAAAATAGTATTTACCAGAAAAAATACTCGAGGGATTTTTTGACCGATGAAATTATTGAGAATCACATCGAGGTAAATGACAAACAAGCATCCGGGATCATTAAGGAGCTCCAGTTGGATGGCCTTTTTCTAACCAACACCAACATCACCGCTCCCCAGGGGTGCCAATTTGAAATCCACAACAACTTCCCTGTCTTTATTTTACATTTTGAATTTAGTGGTGATTTTAAATATATTCCACATCAGACTACGGATGCCTTAGTAGAAATTTCAGATTCCCAATACAATATTTTGTATCTCCCAAGTCTAAATGGAGTACTCGAATTTAAAGGAAACCCACATCGAACGCTTCAAGTTTATTTTACCTTAGATAGGATTAAAAAAATAGTAGGTGAGGATTATAAAGAGGTTCTTAAAAAGGTGGACATGGCAGTTAAAAAGGGGGAGCCATATACGTTTTGGAAACGCTCTACTCCTATCCTGCCGGAAATGGAAAAGACCTTACAGGAATTAATGGTCTGTTCTTTATGTGGGCACCTGAAAAAAACCTACTTACAATCTAAGGTGACCTCTCTAATGGTTGATGTCCTTGTGAAGGCGGATGAAATAGAGCAAACCGATGCTAAGAACGTTCTATTAAAATCAGACTTGGATGCATTACAGCAAGTGGATTATCATATAAAAAAGAACCTTAATAAGAACCTAACTATTGCCGAGCTTTCAGTTATAGCTGGGTTTAATGAATCCAAACTAAAAAGGGATTTTAAGCTAGTTTATGGTAGCACTATATTTAAATACATAACAAAGCTACGAATGGAAAAAGCGATATCACTTATACGAGAGGATGGTTTTACCATTGCTGAAGCAGCTTACGAGGTAGGTTACAACAATCCACAACACTTCACAACGGCCTTTAAGCGAACATTAGGTTACCTACCTAAAATGCTTAAAAAAATCATTCTCGCAATAGAGTTTGGTGATCTAGGATTTTATTTTTTCAATTATTTTATTTAAAGATTAAAATCATAACAAAACACAATTAATAATATTTTTGTATCTTTAATCTCATAATTGTATGATAATCCACATGTTATAGTCACCCTTTAAACCAGAAAATTGCTATAACCAACAAATGACTTAGTTCAAATCAAATAACGGAATTAACGAACCGTATAGAATAAAAAGAGTTGGACTTGTTCTAAATTCAGCCCCCTATTAAATTTTTAAAACACCAATCTATACACACCATGAATAGAATCACTTCCATTTTATCGGCTATTTTAATAACTTTTCTTTTTTGTAATTGTAAAGGGGAAAAAGATCAAAAATCACTTAAGGCCCAAAAAGCCAATACTGTTACGGTTATTATTGACTCTCAGCAATCTACTCCAACTTCCGTGGTTACACCTTTTTATTTCACCTATCCTCCTACCAATCGCGCAGTGTCATATTCGAAAAGCGACACCTTAACTATACCCCTTGAAAAACCAGAGATTATAACTCTTGAAAATCAAAATATCTTAACCGATAGTTTAATTGTTTATCCAAGTGACACGATCAAGTTAGCGGTTCATGAGGATCGATTTGAGACTGAGTTGATAAGTAATGTAGTTAACCCAATACAAATCTCAACTTTTGATTCTATCGTTGATTCCTATGAATTAAAAGAGGTTATAGACTCCTTATATGGAATATATATCACCAATAATTACTCCAATTTAATGCCCTTATATAACGACTATTCTAGAATTGAGCTCCACCAAGTACTTCCAAATTTTGAAATGTTTAAAAAAGATACAACCTCATTACATTTATTATTGGAGAATTACATGTCGTTGTTTGAAAAGTTTAAAGAGGGGATTAGAAATAATTTCTCCGATAAGGAGCGGTTGCTTTTAAATGAAATATTTAGAAACAAATTACATACTGCTTTATCCACATTATCAAGACATAGTGGAAGTCCTAAGATTCAGAAACTTTTAATTTCAGATTTGTTTATCTCAGATTCTACATTACTTTATCCAAATGCTTGGCGCTACTTAAATACGGCCATGGCAGAGGTTTACTTTAAGGATGATGTAGAGTATTCTAGATCAATGGCACATTTTAATTTGACCAAGAGATATGATTCTATCCCAGTTTACTTCTCAGACAAATTATCAAAATATGCTAGGATAATGAGTTTGGAAGAAATGATTTCTCAAGGGAATTCACTTAAGGAGGTCACAGCCTATTTTAATAAATTCAATAATGAATATGGAGAAACAGATTTCAAAGATTATTTTGAATCCACCAATTTATTGAATTTAAAAGCAATGTATGGCACTGCCGATGGGGTTAACCTTATTAATAATACGAATCAAGTTACCAGTCTTGATACTATAATGGGGTATTTAAAAGACAAGGTCGTGTATGTCGATTATTGGGCTAGTTGGTGTGCCCCATGTAGAAAGGCTATGCCAGCTTCGAGAGAATTACATAAGCAATACATGGGAGAGGATGTGGTTTTCATTTACCTATCAATTGATAAGAATAAAGATGAATGGCAAAACGCTTCTACCATTGAGCAACTTGATGCTCATGATCACAGCTATTTAGTATTAAATCACGATCAGTCTAAATTCACCGAGCAACTAAAAATCAAAACCATTCCAAGGTACCTTCTGTATAATAAAAAAGGGGAACTCGTACACCAGAATGCTCCTGGGCCTGATAGTAAAGAAATCCGAGAAATGATTGATAACTACTTAACTAAAGATGAAATTCTATAAACGCAGTGATCAAGCAAAAGAATTATGACAAAATGCCAATCTGAGATCATGAAGAATGTAACATTTAACGCTTTATTGCTTACAATAGTTTTACTACTAATAGGCGCCACATTTACTGTGATTCTCTCATATTTTATTAAACCTTCGCTATTTTGGCACAAAGATTTAATTCAACTCATTAGTCTAAGCGCAGGTCTACTATCAGTACTTATCATCACCAAGTCTACCTCGCTTCTTTGGCAGTTTTTTAGAAAAGCGGGTGATATTAAACCTTATCACCTGTACTTACTACTTTTTTTTATTGCCATTAATTTACTACTACATTACCTGACTAATGATAGTTCAAATACTGCAGCTGGAACGACTAAAATTAGATTACTGCAAATGTTTCTTATAATTCCAGTCTTAGAAGAATTGGTTTTCAGAGGTGTTTTCCAAAGCCGTATAACTAAATCGTATAACTGGAGAGTAGGTGTTTTAGTTTCATCTTTATTATTTATGTTTATTCATTATGGTGAGTTGGATTACATGTTGTTCTGCTTTATATTCAGTGTTTTCGCTGGGTATTTATATTACAAAACAGATTCCTTACTACTTTGTGTCATGTATCATATTGCGGTGAATATTGGGATATTTCTTTTGAATAATTAAAAGCTGACATCCTCTAAACTACACTACTAGGGTAGTGCGCTCACCAAGGCACCTCTCCCGTTTGAGGATTTGTTTCCTCACTGAAAAATTTACCAGTTGGACCATTGTGATTAATCAAGGCATATTTCACAATACGTTGTGCTGCTATCTCCACCTCACCACCATTGCGATCCGTAAAATCCGTACTAGTATATCCAGGACATACAGCGTTGACCTTAAATGGCGTATTTCTTAATTCATATGCTAGATTAACTGTATACATATTCAATGCAGCTTTAGAGGCACTATACACCCCATATTTAGCATAATCATAGGCTGGCCAAGTGGGATCACTTTGTAAGGTAAGCGAGCCAACACTACTACTTACATTTACAATTCTAGGTTGATCTGATTTACCTAAGAGTTCAATAAAAACCTTTGTAACGCTCGCAACTCCAAAGACATTGGTGTCAAAGGTATTTTTAAATTGCTCTGGACTGGCCTCTAAAACGGTATAAGGACTCCCGCCATTGATACCTGCATTATTAATAAGGATATCAAGCGCGGAAATTTTCTTGTTTATCTCATTAAAAGCTGCCATTATAGAATCATTATCAGTAACATCCAATTGTATTGCTTTTACATTAGTAAACCCATGATGGTTTAACTTCTCCACTGCTTTGACACCTTTTTTTAAATCCCGACTTCCTAAAAACACATAGTACCCTTTTTCTAATAATTGTTTGGCGGTCGCAAAGCCTATGCCTTTGTTAGCTCCTGTAATGAATGCTTTATTCATGTCTTTCTGTTTTACAATTACAAGACAAAGGTTAGTGAATAAAAAACTATAAAAATTACCAAATGATAATTACTAGTGCTTTTAAGTAATATTTTTCCTTATTCTACTTAGCGATTGTTGGGTCACCCCTAAATAAGACGCGATGTAAATCAAAGGAATACGATTGACCAATAAGGGATAGTTTTTCAAAAACTCTAAATAACGCGTGGTTCCGTCTTGAGAGACCACCGGTCCTTTCCTCGATTTTTGATGCATGCAAAGTTGTATCATTTTGTTTTTCATGGCATCCCATTGGACAATAATCTGAGAGAGCTCTTCCCAATCCTTTTTTGAAAACACTATTAGTTTACAATCTGTACACGCTTGAATGTATTCTGAAGAAACAGAATTTCCCTGAAAATTGATATAATCAAATATTATACTGTTCTCACTGATAAAGCAACGGGTGATTTCTTCTGCTTGATTATTGTAATAACAACCTCTAAGCACTCCTTTAACGACAAAACCAGCCTTAGATGGAACTTTCCCCGTCTCTGAAAAATAACTATCCTTTGGTAGGTGTAATTCTTGGGCTTTACTTAAGACAAGGTCAATTTGATGCTTGTTTAAGTTCCCGAACTGTAAGATATATGCTATGAATTCTTCCATGAGCTACAAGTTAAAAAAATCCTCTTAAGCTTCTTTTATCATTTGGTAAAAATGACTTCTTATAACATTTTTAATGACGATATAAATTTTATCTCACACATCAAAAACAGCAGACAGTGTCTGTTAAAACCGAGAAAACAATTCAGCGGACCGCATCTGTTGAATTTAAACTAAGCTGGTCTCATTACCTAAAAACTAATGCTGATTGATGACGAAAAACGAACGAAATTTTCATGAAATAGAAGCTAATAAAAACAATTGGAACGCTTTGACTCGTCTAAAAAAGCTTTATTTAAAACCCGTTGAAGTAAAGGACCGAAGGCCACTTCTTTACCAAAAAAGTGTCTCCCTAGTAGTAATTTGTACTAAAGCCTTTTTTTAGGATTTCTGTTCTAGAATCAATTTGAAAAATAAAGCTAATCCATGGATTATTTATTTACATTAGTTTGACCTTCCTACAGCTAATTCTCCAAAATTTCTGTGATGGTTTGCCACCTGTATATATGGTTGGTTCATCTATTTCAACGGCTTCATAGAGCCCATAATCACTAAATTCCCTTTCAATGGCATCTAAATCGAAAAAGAATAAAGAGATTCCATGATTTGTTAAAAAAGTGTTTTTATCAATCTCCTCCCCTTTTCCAAATCGGTGATCCTTTGTGGAAAGGGTCACAAATACCATGATTCCATCAACTTCAAGTTGATTGAAACAATCGTTAATAAATTTGTTTCTCTCTGCGGCGCTTAATAAATGAAGTAAGGCGTAGCAGTAGATTCCTTGGTATACTCCTGAATCAAAAGGCATTTCCGTAATAGATCCATGATGAAGGTAATAACTTCCATCAATAGAGTGCTCGGCAATTTCAATTGCTGTTTTCGATATCTCTATACCCGTGACACTAAAATTACTATTTATAAATGTTTTGGCATTTCTTCCATATCCAAAACCTGGAATAAGAACACTTTTGATATTGTTTTTTTGAAAAAGAGATTTAACTTCCATTGTAACCTCAGCGGGATCTTCACCCCACATCTTTTGGTTGTCCTTAAAGCTTTGTTCCCAAAATTCACTCAAACTTTCAGTTTTATAACATTTTTTTGTATAACCTGTGTCTGACCATACATCGGTACTGCTTTTAGTCTAATTACTATTAAAATTGTTCCTTGGTTAATTCTGCATTAACCATAGCACCAGCAAGATTTCCACTAGCTACTGAGTTTGCTACAGATCGCATCATATTTGAATTGTCACCACAGGCATAAATACCTTCAACAGTGGTTTTTTGAAATTCATCAACCTTAATATGCCCATGTTGGGTGAGTTCACAACCTAGTGCTTCCGGTAACCCCGAATGTTGACTAAAGGGGAATCCAGCATAAAGAGCATCAAATCCCATCATTTCTTGATTTTTAAAAACTACCTTTTGCAGGTGCCCATTATGATGTTTAACCTGTGAAATTTCTGATTCAATTATGTTGATATGGTTTTGATCGAGTTTCTTAAGTTGTTCGGATGTGAAGTCGGCTCTACCATTGGTCAGAATATACAATTGAGAAGTAAGGTTACCAACAAGTGAAGCCAAATGAAAAGCACGGTCGCCATTGGCAATAATTCCTGTTTTGTTATTTCTAAACTCGTAACCATGGCAATACGGGCAATGTATTAATGAAATCCCCCAGCATTCAGCAAATCCACTTATCGGGGGAATTTCATCTTTAAGTCCTGTTGCAAAAATAACCTTCTTTGCCCAGAAGATTTTATCGGATTCTGTTTTTACCTCAAAACCTCCTTGGCTTTTTTTGGAAGTAACCGCAAGGTCGGTTATATAATCAACACTCTTATACTGGAGTACTTGTTCTTTAGCAATTGCGGCTATTTCAGCTGGAGGTACACCATCTTGAGTTATAAAATTATGAGAATGCGGGGTCTGCCGATTGCATGGTAAACTACTGTCAACAATTAAAACTTCTCTTAAGGATCGACCTAGTGCCAAGGCTGCTGATAGGCCTGCGTAGCTTCCGCCAACAATAATTACTTCGTAATTAGATTTCATTGTTTAAATTATTTTTGTCTCAAAACTGTGACATATTGTTAGAAATTTTTTTATGGACTAATCGCCTTTATATAAGACGCCCAAGCAAGTTTTTTTATTTCCTCTTCACTTTTTGTGGTATGAGCTTTAGCATGAACAGTACTCTCCACAATACCCCTATGCAACACCTGAATCCATTGTGATGACATCTCAGAATTTACTTTACCCTGTTTTTGCAATTGGATAATGATCTTGTGAAAGGCTTTAAAAATAGCATCATAATCCGCACAATTTTTGTTCTCCGGGTTATGATAATGGTCTTCACCTTGATGAAGCCTTTTAAATAATGCATATTTTGAACCACAATCTATTCCAGCATAAAGCATGGACTCCAACTGAACCAGTGGCTCATTACTACTTTGTATAGCCGTGAGCATGGCTTTCTTACAACTGGATTCTATCTCCTGTCTACATACAGCCACAAGCTCATTGCGATCCGCAAAATAGCGATGCAATGTTCGTCGAGTGATATCAGCATTATCCGCCACTTTTTGCAAGGGAGCAGATAGATCCTCACCAAAGATCTCAATAGCTGATTCTATTATTCTTGTTTTTGTGTCCATCATAGATATGGACAAAGTTACTATAATTTCTCAAAAGTGTGACATTGCATTTAAATTATTCTTTCTATTTTTTTTAATTACCTAAATAACAACCTATTAAAACTTCATTTTTAGACCAATCGAAACATATGGCGACACAGAGAAGTAATAATCATTATCTGAAGCAAACACTCCTTTTAGGCTTCTCTCACTAAAAGAAGCTGGACGATATAAGTTTAACCCAGCCATACCCATAATAGAAAATCGAGATTCTCTAATTTCTATCTCCGGTCGAAATCCTGTAACGATATATTGGTGGGAAAATATCAAATCTTCTCCACCGCGTTTTAACAGAGCAACTTGACCGTTCATTTCAAATGCATAAGCTAGGGTAAACCTATCTGTGAATTCATACCCAATAGAAGCGTCTAGACCTTCAACCAATTCAATGTTCACATCATATTTCCCTCGAAAATCCCAGCGGAGGTAAAACGTTGGGAATACCATGGGGTACCCTAAAGAACTATTAATAGCTATTCCCCCTCCCAAATCCAAATTTGAATTTAAATGCCTTATTAAAACAACTCCACCACTAAAAAGTATATGCCTAAAATTAAGGCCAGAAAAATCGGTGGTAGGCATAAATAAGCCCATTCCTAAACTTGCCTTAAGTGACCATTTTTCACTAAGAGAACGTGCGTGATAGAAGCCTAGTTCGAGATTCATAATCTCCGATACCATTTCTTGGGTAAAATGATCATTATTAAATTTAGCATAGGCAGCACCAAGTCCCATCCCCCAGAGCTGAGGACGATTATATTGATCTACTCTTTTGGCTAAAGGTATTTTTAGCGCACCTTTGTAAATTATGGCTGAGCCTTCTGCATTTCCAATTTTTTCTTTTGGCTTTTCGCCTGGAGGTAAATAGTAGTAACCAGAATTTCCAATGTACTCCGTACGTAAAGAGAGTTCTTGTGCTTGAACTTTTACCCCTATTAATAAGGTGAGGTTTGCTAACATTATTATTGATATGGTTCTCATCTGTCTTGTGATCTGATTTTATGTTTGATTGTAATTCAACACAAAAAAATAATTAATACAAGACATTGAAAATCGGCAAACTATGGAGTTTAGAATTTCCTTGATGGAATTTAAAAGAAAGAACCTGAATTATTAAGTCCGATCGTTTGTTAGCAATAATTTTCCCTTACCAGGTGTTTTTTTACTCTATACTACCGTCGATCCATTTTAAAAAGTCAGGAACTCGTACTCGACTCACTAGTACTTCGTGTGGACATATTGGAGAAAAGCTAAGCTTTAACCGACTGTTGAAATGTCTGGCAATATTTTCAATCGCTTTTAGCTGTGCAATACAGTTACGAGACACCCTTAAAAAGCTCTGTGGATCTAGTTGGGGTTCTAACTGATCCAAAGTATAATTTACAATGTAGCGCTTGTTTTGAAAGGTATGTAAAAACACCACTCCCTGCTCGCTATAAAAGTGGGCAATGTCTTTTGTTTCTACATAATGGTAATAGTCACCTTTTGAAATTAAAAACCTGTTTTTGGTTTTATTGGGCACTAACTGCTCCAAAATGTGAGGAACCAATGTAGACTTTTTAGGGTTTTGATGAAAGTTCTCAAACTTCACGAGCGCTCCTTCCAACTCTTTTTCGTCAAAAGGTTTAAGCAAGTAATCTATACTATTAAGCTTGAAAGCTTTAATGGCATGTTCGTCATAGGCAGTGGTAAATATTACGGGAGTCACTACCTCAACATGGTTGAATACATCGAAACAGCTTCCATCTGCTAGGCGAATATCCATCAAAATTAAATCGACGGTATTTGATTTTAGGAATTCTATTGTTCCTGTAACGGATAAAGTTCGTTTTACTAATACATAATTAGGTCGTAAAGCTGTCATCATTCGCTTAAGCTCTTCATAAGCAAATCGCTCATCTTCTACAATTAAGTATTCCATAATTTAAATATAGGTGATTCTTACTTTGAAGGTTTCATTTGTTTGTTCAACCTTAACTGTTCTGGAGTACAATTCGTATTGTTTACTCAAGTATTTTAAACCAATCCCTCCCCTTTCAACGCTATTGGAGCGTTGAATATTATTTTCAACCGTCAGGTATTTCTCTCCGTTATCGATAGTTATATGAAGTGGAAATTCCTCTGTTGCAATATTATGTTTAAAGACATTTTCTATGAGTAATTGTAGGGTTAATGGGATTATTTTATTTTGCTCTAGCTCTGGAGTCTTATGTAGTTCTAGGATAAATGAATTTTCAAATCGCATTTTCATCATGAAAAGATAGGAATCCAAGGCGTCTAACTCCTGCTCCACGGTTACAAGTGGCTGTCTGTTTAAAGACAACACATAACGATAGGTTTTAGAAAGTGCTTTGGTAAATTTATTAGCGTTTTCGGGATTCAGATAGATCAGCGAAGAAAGAACATTTAGTGAATTGAATAAAAAATGTGGATTCATTTGCGCCCTAAGGGTGTCATGTTGAAATGACAAAACTTCGCGTTTGGCTTTTTCTGAATCTGCTATTGCTTTTTGTTCTGACTGAAAATAGTATATCAGTTCAAATACCAATAGTATGGGAATGTTGGTGATCATAAAGAATGCAAATTTTATAAGAAATGATGGTAAGCCTGTTTCAGGGACTAGAAGCACATCATATATCATAAAATTAAAAACCCACAACAGCACTAAACAGATTAGTACAAGTCCAATAAGTTCAGCAAAGACTCTTAAGAATATGTTTTTTGCAAAGGGGAGGTGTTTATTGAGAAACATCACCAATCGAAAATCCGCCATACATAAGGTAATGACCACAAGGTAATGTGCAAGTATTTGAACATCTAAATTACTCCACACATTTTCCTTCAATAGGATGCTACTAAATAGCATTTGACACAGGGCGTAAGTCAAGGTTGACAAGAAAAAAATAAGAAGGTTTTTTAAACTAAAATGTTTTGAACTGCTCATAGTTCAAAATTAAAATATCCAAGCTTTAAAAAGTGTTATAATTTGATGGACTTCATAATTTTTCATACGAATTTAAGAAAGTTGTAGAAGATGGCATCAATTCCTGCATTGAATTGTATTAATCCGCGGTGTAATTATTCAGAAAATAGTCTAAGTACTTGGGGATTTGAGTACCTAAATAGTAGGGAAGATTCATCAGAAGAAACGGCTTACCATTAAGAGTCTCCAAATTTTCTATTTTAAACTCACCAGCGTAAATTCTAACAGCATAAGGGTGTTCTACTCCATCCATAAAAAAATGTAATGATCTTAGAGTCCCTGTTGAACCAGATTTCACTTCAATAGGAATAACTTTATCTCCATAAGGGAATACAATATCAACTTCTGATGATGCTTGAAGCTTTTCTCTAACCCAGAAATAAGGTTTAATATTTGCGATTGTATTTAATGACAGTAATTCTTGTATAATAATATGCGGTATCATTGCTCCTTTGAATGCATTACTTAAATCATTCATACTAAGTAGTTGTGCTTGTATCCCTAAAGTGTGATTTACTAAGCCAGTATCTAAGAATTGTAATCTTGGGGACTTTTTAAGATCGGGTTTGATGGGTGGCACCATATCTGTGGTAGGATAAATAAGCTGTATTATTTTAGCAGCATTTAAATTACGCATGGCTTCACCTACCTCCCTAGACTTATAATTAGAATTACCAAAGCTCTGAAACTTAATTCTTTGATCCATATAAAGTGGAGCAGCATCCATAATATGACGAATAATATTCCGCTGACTTGGATAAGAAGCATATTTTTCCACATCTTCCTTATAGCTGCCCCAAATACTCTCATACACGCGAGGAAGACTGGCTAAACTATTATCCTTGATATCTCTCTTTACTACTTCAGGCATTCCCCCAATAATTGCATACCTATGGAATAGACTCAGTGCTAAGTTATGCGCAACAGGACTTACAGGTATTTTGACTAATTGTTCTAAAATGGCACCATGACCAATTGCTTGGAGATATTCAGCAAAATTTAGTGGATGTAAATATAGAAACTCAACTCTACCAACTGGGAAGCTTTCCACATCTTTCATTGCAAATTCAAGTAAAGATCCAGCTGCTATAACATGAAGATCTGGAACCTCTTCCAAGAAATATCGCAAAAAATGAATTGCTTTTGGAAGTTCTTGAATTTCATCTATAAAAAGCAGTGTATTTTTCTGATTATCAACGCCAATCCTGTTTAGAAGAAATAAAGATTCTACTATAGAATGTACATCATCATAAGCTTCAAAAAGTGATTTATCTGAGGGCTTTTCTAGATTTAGATGAATAAAAAAATCATACCCTTTGGAAAAAGTTTTCACAAGAGTGGTTTTACCGACCTGTCTTGCCCCTCGCAATATTAGTGGTTTCCTGTGCTCTCTAGCTTTCCAGTCCTCTAAATGACTTGTTATATGCCTTTCGAAATTCATCTTTGTCACTGATTTATTTCAAATTTAAAAAATTATTTGAAGTTCATGTCACAAAATAAGGGTAATATTTCAAAATAATTGTAACAAAATAAGGGTAATATTTTCATTTCATGTCACAAGATAAGGGTAATATTCCCAAATATTTGTAACAGAATAAGGGTAATTTACGCTTTGGTTTAAAAATAATAAAGGAAAAAATTCACTGTTATACTCTAATTAGCCTAACCAATATAAAGGTTGGGAGAGACCACTTAACTTATTAATAAATTAACCCTTATCAATAATAGCCAAAAAAGCAGCCCTTTACCATTTAAAAAGCTGCTCATTAATCTAATTTTCAGGATAATCCCTAAGGTTAAGCAATAATTTAGTAGTCAAGTCTACTCATAAATTCCCTTATCTTACCAATGATTTGGTCGCCATGATCCTCTAAAGCAAAGTGTCCAGTGTCATAAAGATTATAATCAAGGTTTTTGACATCTTTTTTAAAGGCCTCAGCACCGCTCTTTGGAAAGTACTCATCATTTTTACCCCAAACAACTAAAACTGGCGGTTGATAGTCTCTTAAATACTGCTGCCACTTTGGGTATAGTTTTAAGTTATTTTGATAGTCATACCATAAATCCAAATTTACCTTATGAGCATTAGGACGCTGCATTCGCAGATAATCTAAATGCCAAGAGTCTGGATTAATTTTTTGATGATCTTTGGTTCCGTGCGTATAATCCCATTTTAATCCATCAAGTGTAAATGCTGGTAACAAAGGTGCTTCTGTTTCAGGATTCCGATCAGCCCACATAGCTTTTATCCCTTTCCAAACTTCTCCAATTCCTTCAAGGTAAGCGTTCCCATTCTGAGTAATAATTGCAGTAATACGCTCAGGATGAGCCGTTGCAAGTCTAAATCCTATAGGAGCACCATAATCTTGCATCATAATAGCATATGATTTGATCCCACGTTTGTCCAAGAAAGCATCAATTGTTTTTGCTATATTATCGAAGGTGTATTGATAACTACTCGGATCAGGAAAATCACTCAAACCAAATCCAGGATAATCTGGCGCAATTAAGTGGTAAGAATCAGACAATTGATCTAATACCTTTCTGTATTGGTGTGAAGAAGACGGATACCCATGTAAAAGTACAATTGTCGGATTTTCTTCGTTTCCTGCTTCACGATAAGCGATGGTAACCCCATCTACATTATCTTGTTTAAACTTAGTGTTTCGCATGATGTAAAAATTAAAAGTTTTATTACCGACCGTTCGATAAATTACTTAGGTAATTTTTTTTACTCCAAGTACCTTTTGGAAATATTTTTTAAAGTTCTATCAAAAATATTAGTGTTCCCAATTCCTCTTGTTAACACAAGACTTCCTTGGATATCAATGAGTGTTTGTAAAGCATAGTCATTAGCTACTTCAGTTGATAGATTGAGTTCCACCCCAATTCGCTCAAATCTCTCGATCCACTGCTTCATTCCATCCTGAATTTGTTTACCAAACAAATCAATTCCTGCTTCCATGGATAACGCTCTTAAAATACATGTTCGTTTCCCTCCATCGTATAACACGGCAATATTATCTAGAGCAATTTGTAAACGTACCTCGGGTTTTAAATTATCATCCTGTAAGACATCAAAAACATTTTGCTGAATAAAATCATGCAAATGTAAAAACACAGCATCAGCCATTTCTTTTTTCCCGTCAGGGAAACGATGATACAAGCTGGCTTTCTTTAAGCCAGAAGCTGCGGCAAGATCTTGAAGACTTGCACCTTCATATCCTTTGGAACAAAATACTTCTGTTAACCCATTAATAACCTCTTTGTCTAACGCTTTTTGTGGTCTCATAGGGCAAATGTATGAAACTTTAAGTAATTTACCAAACGATCGGTAAACAAATGTTGTATTGCGGTTTTAAACGTTCTTATATTAGTAAAACAAGGGGGCCTTTTGCCCCCTGTATCTACATATTAGTTTTGAAGCCTCTATTACTTAACAACTGTTGCTTCCAACTCCACTTTTAAAGTTTCAAACAAACTCACCACCTCCATAAGGGTTAGAGATTGTTGCATTTTATGCTCTTCGATCCAGCTCTGAACAATGTCAAAATGAGGCCAAAGTTCTGCCGTTGCAGTAGTGTAGATATTTAGTCGAACAATATTTTTACTCTCATAGCCCGCGCTATCAATTACTTTTTCTAAATTTTTGATAGCAAGTTCTAACTGTGTTTTCATATCAGCTGTACTAGATACTCCGTGATCGTCAATTGCTGTTTGACCTGAGACATATAACGTACCTTCAGCATTTTTAACTTCAACTGCTTGATTATAGCTGCGCTGATCTTGCCATTTCCAGGGATTCACTACTCTCTTTTCCATGTATATAATCTTTACTTATTAAGACAACAAATTTCGCAAAATGTAGTAACTGTCACCTGTGATGTAGATCACAAAAAGTAAAGACTAAACTACGAAGACAACCTACTTAATGTTTCTCTCGAGACTCCAAGATAAGAAGCTAATAGTGTTTTAGAAACTCTTTGCAAAAGTGAAGGGTATCGCCGTAAAAGATGTTCATACCGACTCTCCGTGGAAGAACTAAGCAAGGATAAGATACGCTGCTGTGAGGCAATATGACCAGCGGTTGCCTTTTCTAAAAAGAAATGTTCGAGTTTCGGTAATTTGTTGCAGAGGTTTTGATAATCCTTAAGGGTTATACATAAAATTTCTGAAGCTTCAAGACACTGTAAATTGATTTTGGCTCTGGCCATGGTATTAAAAGCTAAATAATCGGTTTCCCACCAATCCTCTCTTGGAAAAGAAAGAATGTGATCTTTTCCAGATTCATCCGTATAAAAGAGTTTCAAAAGCCCACTAACTACAAAAAACATTTGTGGCACAGTTTCTCCTATTCGCACTAGATAATCCCCTTTTTTAAAGCGCTTCTTAGTAAAGTGAGTTGTAATTAATAAAAATTCTTCATCACTTAGTGGAAGTATTTCTTCAATGTGTTTTCTGAGTCTCTCCATGATTTTCTAGATCAATTACCAATAATTTTCTTACGGTGTTCCACGCCCCAAGCAGTAAGATTTTTAATAATCGTCTGCAGGGAGCGTCCATGATCCGTGAGCTCGTATTGTACTGTAATGGGTTGGGTCTCCAACACAGTTCGTTTGATGAGCTGATTAAATTCCAATTCCTTTAATTCTTTACTCAACATTCTATTTGAAATCCCAACAACATCTTTGGAGATATCCGAGAACCTCCTTTTGTTATAATAGCAAATAGAGGATATAATGGAGATTTTCCATTTCCCATTAAGCACGTCCATAGAATCCTGTACTGCCATCATTTCACGCTTATATTCTTGTTCGAAATTCTCTCTTTTACACTCCATAATGTTACCTAGTTACACCAATGTTACAGTTATTAATAGGTACAAAGTTACTTAAAATAACCATTCTAATATACATTTGTACCAGAAATCAATTTTAAATCGTAAACCATGAATAAATTAAAAGATAAAGTAGCACTAGTGACAGGGGCTTCGAAAGGAATAGGAGCTTCAATTGCAATCCATTTTGCTAAAGAAGGTGCTATGGTTGTAGTTAACTACGCTTCAAGTAATAGTGACGCGCAAAAGGTTGTAAATACAATAATAAATGATGGTGGAACAGCCATTGCGGTTAAAGGCGATGTTTCTAAACAGACAGATGTAGATCGTATATTTCGAGAAACAGAAAATGCGTATGGAACCTTGGATATACTGGTAAACAATGCCGGGGTTTTTCAGTACCTTCCAATAGATGAATTAACGGAAGAATCTTTCCACAAACAATTTAACATCAACGTTTTGGGCTCAATTTTGAGCATTCAAAAAGCAGTTCAGTTTTTTGGAACAAAAGGGGGTAACATAATAAACATTAGCTCTGAGGCTTCCAAATTGCCGCTTCCAACAGGATCCATATATTCTGCAAGCAAAGCAGCCCTAGATGCCGTTACCGTTTCCTTATCAAAGGAACTCACTGGTAGGAATATCCGCATCAATTCACTTTTACCCGGTGTTGTAGACACCGTGGGATCAAGAAATGCAGGCTTCATTGGTAGTGAGGTAGAAAAAGACATGATTAATAAAACACCTCTTGGCCGAACTGGACAACCAGAAGATATCGCAAAAGTAGCAGTCTTTTTAGCCTCTGATGATGCTAATTGGATCAATGGACAGAAGCTATCGGTAACTGGTGGGATTTTTGGCTTGTAGGAGCAATTTATATTTAACAATTTAATCCATTACAGAATGAGTAAACTTAAAGACAAAGTAGCTGTTATTACTGGTGGTAATAGCGGAATAGGATATGGTATTGCTTCCTCTTTTAGTGATGAGGGAGCGATCGGTGCCATAACTGGAAGGAATAAAGAAACCTTAAAAAGTTCCTTGGAAACACTTAATCCAAACTTTATAGCCTTGGAGGGTGATATCACTAGAAAAGATGATTTAGATCGTATTTTCAAAACAACTTCCGAGAAATTCGGAAAAATCGATGTACTAGTTGTTAATGCTGGAGGTGTAGTAGACGGAGTTCCTATGGAAACCATTACTGATATTACTGAAGAGCATTATGACAAATACATGGATTTAAATTTAAAGGGTGCATACTTTACAGTAAAAGCCTCTCTACCCTATCTAAAAGACGGTGCATCGATTATACTTATTGGATCTAGTGCAGCACACCGTGCAGCTCCAGGAATGACCGTATATGGTGCTGCTAAAGCTGCCGTTATTTCGATGGCAAAGGGAATTTCGCTTGACTTACTTTCCAGAAATATTCGGGTCAATGTACTTTCCCCTGGCACCATTAGAACCCCAGCATTTGATAAAATGATTCCTGCAGAGTCAGTGAATGACGTACTTCAAACATGGGTAGACATCATCCCAGTTGGACGGGCTGGTCAGCCTTCAGACATCGGAAATGCGGCAGTATTTTTAGCCTCTGATGATTCTCAATTTGTTGTGGGCACAGAGATTTTGTCAGATGGAGGGATGACTAACATCAGCCTAATGAGGTAATAAATCAAAGTGCATTAGAAAGAAATTTAATTATAAATAAAACAGATATGATACAAAACAATAACAACGGATTATTACAAAAACCTCTAGGATCAGGTTTTGGTGCTAGCTCAACAGCTAATGATGTGATCAATGGAATTGACTTGAAAGGGAAGATTGCCATTGTTACTGGCGCGAGCACAGGCATAGGATTAGAAACATTAAAAACATTATCAAATGCTGGGGCAACTGTCGTTGCTGGGGTGCGCAACATTGATAAAGCCAAGAATAATCTTCAAAATAGACCCAATGTTGAAATAGAACAATTGGATTTGATGGATGCTAATTCCATTAACAACTTTACACAAAAGTTTTTGGATTCCAAACGGCCTTTAGATTTACTTATTAATAATGCCGGAATTATGTTCGTTCCTCTTCGACGAAATGATCGCGGTATAGAATCGCAATTAGCAACAAATTACTTAGCGGTATTTCAGTTGACAGCAAATTTATGGAGCGCTTTAAAAGCGGCAGGAAATGCTAGAGTTCTAAATATCTCCTCTCAAGGCCACCAATTTGCTCCTTTTGATTTTGAAGATCCAAATTTTGAAAAAAGAGATTATGATTCGCTTTCCGCTTATGGACAGTCAAAAACGGCCATTAATTTATTCACTTTTGAACTTGATAATCGTGCAAAAGATTTTGGAGCCGAGGGCGTCGATACTATTGCGCATCACACCGCTATTATAAATGGTCGTACAATTGCGGTTCTTGGGACTTCATTAGATGTAGTTTACCCAAAATCAAACAAAGATCTATTTAAAATTATTAAGGCAAACCATTTGGCCATCTCCCAGTTCGAGACCAATCATCCTATTTTAAAATCGAATTTCCCACAAAGAAATCGTACTATGGCATTAATTTCAGAGGCCACCTTTATTATTGAAGCCACAGAAATAAGCGGAACTAGATATCAAGGTTGGGAAGCTTTGAGATTAGGTAGAGCCCTTTATATTTTAGAAAATGTAGTTCGAAATACAAAATGGGCACGGGAAAAGATACAATACGGCGCTGTTGTGTTGACAAATAAAATGTTAGAAAGGGCCATTGAAGACATGCCGTATTCTACTTCAAAATTTGATTATGAGTTTTAAAATATTAGGTACATTGTTAGCTGTAATACAAATTAAAAACTGTGATAGAAATCCGATTATTAGAAAAAGACGAACACATTCCTTATGAACTATTATTATTAGCAGACGAATCCATTGATTCTATAAATAAATATTTACTTAAATCTAAAATTTATATTGCACAAAAAGGGTCAGAAATAATAGGGATATTTTGTTTATATAAAAATAATGAAACTGATATAGAACTAAAAAATATTGCCATAAAAGAGAAATATCAAAGGTTAGAATATGGAACTACTTTGATAGATTTTATAAAGACCGAAGTAAAGAAAAATTTCAAAACTTTAATTGTTGGCACAGCAGATGTTGGGTTTAGGCAAATCAAATTTTATGAAAAAAACGGATTTATTAAATTTGATGTTAGAAAAAACTTTTTCCTAGAGAACTATCCAGAACCAATTATTGAAAACGGTGAAAGATTAAAAGATATGATCCTTTTGAAGTTTGAACTCTAAATTTGCCCTCAAAAATCTTATTTTTTTATAGAGATTCCTATTCATTCTGAATTTGACGACCAAGCTAACGACCAAGCTAATAAACTAACTAAAGAACAGATTGAAGTTTTAAAATATTGTAAACCAGCAAGGTCTAATAAAGATGTTCAAGTTGAAGCTCTTAAACTTAAAGTTCATACAGATAACTTTAAAAGATATATTGAACCTCTTATAAGATGGGTTATTAGAAATAACCATTCCTAATAAACATAGGAGTCCAAATCAAGAATATATAATAAAGAAACAAGGTTTAAGGGTTTTAAATCTAATCAATCAAAAATAGCATGGCAGGTTTAGTAACTATATTTTCTGGATTATAGTTAGCTGAATCAAGTATCAGTAAAGTTTTAAGTAAAAAAGGAACTAGAATTTTCATCTTTACATTAGTACTAAAAACTGAGGATTTAAACGGCTGTGTTAGACTACATAGTACTTAATAAAACAATAGAATAAGGTAGCAAAGAAAAATTAAATTTCAACAACCTTTAGACCCTAAATAACAAGGAGCTTATCACATACCACCTTACTGAGGGTTTCAGAGGGTCTATTCTCATATGACACCTTCATAGTCCCATCAAAAGGTTCAACTTCCAAAATTGTAAGCTTGGTTTCTAAAGATAGTTCTTTACTATTTAGATATTTTAAAAAAGCATCTGATGATTTAGCCACAGCCATAAATGTTACAGTATCTCCAGCTTTGTATTGGCTCAGTTGGCGGTATTGTTTTCCAGGAATATTACCGTCTGAATCTGGAATTGGAGAACCGTGAGGATCATAGTTTGGATACTCAAGAATCTCATCCATTTTAGAAAAGAACAACGGAGAATTTACATGTTCAATTTGCTCAGCTATATCATGTACTTCTTCCCATCCAAAACCCATTACCTCCACTAAAAACATTTCTGTGAGGCGGTGCTTTCTGATAATTTGAGCAGCTTCCCCCTTGCCTTTTATGGTTAACTTTACAGGTTTGTACTTTTGATAATTTACTAGCTGCTTTTCTGAAAGCTTCTTCACCATGCTAGTAACCGTTGGCATTTTGATATCCAAATGCTTAGAAAGTTCGTTTACACTAACCTCTCCTTCGCTATTGGAAAGTAAAAATATTGCTTTGAGATAATTCTCTTCAACTAATGAATTCATAAAACAAATATAGCGCTTTGAGAAAAGATGATCAATCGGATAAAATTATATATATTAAATTTATTTGTTAGATTAATCTAACTTAGTATTTTTGTTATCCTAATAAATAATTGCGTTATGAAAACTAATTTGCTTAACAGACTATTATATCCATTGTTTCTGCTCTGTTTCTCTCCTATAGTTTATGCTCAAACGGCAACGCTTTCTGGTACTGTGAGCTGTGATAATACACCATTGCCCTTTGTAAACATTCAGCTTGAAGGTACCGAAATAGGAAGTGCAACCGATAGTTTTGGAAGCTTTACTATAACTGGCATTTCGCCAGGAGAATATCGGATTATTGTATCGGCTGTTGGCTTTAAAACAGTTACTCAAACCCTTACTCTTAATTCTGGCGAGCATCGATCTTTAGCAATTGAATTAAGTGAAGAAGATTCCCATCTGAGCGAAGTGGTAATCACAGCCACGATGAAAGAGGTGTCAAAACTAGAGAGTCCAGTACCTGTTGAAGTCTATTCTGCAAAATTCTTTAAAAGCAATCCTTCCGCTTCTATATTTGATGCTTTACAAAACATCAATGGAGTACGTCCTCAGATTAATTGTAATGTGTGTAATACAGGTGATATACACATTAACGGATTGGAGGGGCCCTATACCATGGTACTAATCGACGGCATGCCAGTAGTGAGTGGGTTAGCCACAGTATACGGCCTTAGTGGTATTCCACAATCCTTAATTGATAGGGTAGAAATTGTAAAAGGACCAGCTTCTACTCTTTACGGGAGTGAAGCTGTAGGTGGGCTTATTAATATTATTACCAAAACACCTTCTCAAACACCAAAATTAACTGTTGATACCTTTGGTAGTTCATGGGGAGAACTCAACCTAGATATATCATCCAAGATTCAAATAAACAAAAAGGTTCAATCGCTTCTCGGGGTCAATTACTTTAGGTATCAAAACCCCATAGATAAAAACGGGGATAACTTTACTGATGTTACTTTGCAGGATCGTATTTCCGTTTTTAATAAATGGCATATTAAGCGAAATCATAATCGTCAATTTTCTTTCGCAGGTCGCTATGTGTACGAAGATCGATGGGGTGGAGAAATGGATTGGTCTAAAGAATATCGGGGCGGAACAGAAATTTATGGGGAAAGTATTTATACCAGTCGTTGGGAACTTTTTGGAAATTACCAGTTACCCTTTGATGAAAAGTTACTTTTTCAGTTTAGCCTCAATGGTCATAATCAAAATAGTGCCTATGGGAATCTCTCATATATGGCTGATCAAAAAATAGCTTTTGGTCAACTCACCTGGAATAAGATATTTAATCGGCATGATATACTCGCTGGATTGACCTACCGATACACTTATTATGATGACAATACCCCTGCAACAGCTTCCTTTAGTGATCCGAATTTTAATCAACCTAGCCATACCCACTTACCAGGATTGTTTATGCAGGATCAGATTAGTTTTCCTTCAAACCACAAAATATTGGTCGGATTGCGCTATGACTATAACTCCATTCACGGAAGTATACTAACACCGCGGTTAAACTACAAATGGCATTCTAAAGATCAAAACAACATTATTCGTTTAGGTATAGGCAACGGCTACCGTGTAGCCAATGTTTTTACCGAAGATCATGCCGCTTTAACAGGGGCGAGGTCAGTGGTGTTTCTGGACGACTTAAAACCTGAAAAGTCGTGGAATGCCAATATTAATTTGGTAAAAAAGCTTTACACGGACAAGGGTACATTTATACAATTTGATGCAAGTGTATTTTACACCTATTTTGAAAACAAAATCATTGCGGATTACAATACAGACCCCAATAAGATCATCTATGATAACCTTGATGGCTATGCGGTATCCAAAGGTATTTCTTTAAATACAAATTGGGTATTAGCTAGTGGATTAAAGGTACTAGCGGGTGCAACCCTCATGGATGTATACAGCATAGAGCAATCTAAGCGTACACCACAGTTATTTACCGAGAAATTTACCGCAGTATGGAATGTTGGCTATGAATTTAGTGCATTGAAATTAAAGCTTGACTATACCGGAAATCTTTACGGTCCCATGGCTCTACCGCTGCTTAGTGATACAGATCCGAGAAAAGAAAACTCCCCATGGTGGAGTATTCAGAACCTACAGCTCACAAAAAATATTGGTACTGGCTTTGAACTCTATGGTGGGGTGAAGAACTTACTGAATTGGACTCCTTGGAAGGACAGTCCTTTTATCATTGCTCGTTCCCATGATCCTTTTGATAAAAATGTGGAGTTTGATTCCAATGGCAAGGCCCTAGTGACTGATCAAAATCCATATGGATTAACCTTTGACCCCTCTTATGTTTATGGACCGAATCAGGGCATTAGAGGATTTATGGGGATTCGTTGGCGGATGGATTAAGATATGAGTTCTACAAACTCATTTCGCACATCTTCCCCAAAGGTTACAGAATTATAAGTACAATATTCACGAATTACAGGGTCAAAAGAATGAATAGCAATCTTAGAGGGTTTAAATTCCTTAGCCTGTAAGACGGTAAACATATTCAAGGCAGCTTTTGAGGTAGCATAGGCTGTCAGGCTGTAATCTGAGTAACAAAAGGTTTTATCCTTCATCTTATTAATATCACCCAAAGCACTGGAAACATTAATAATTCTGGGGGATTCACCCTTTTCTAATAGGGGTTTTGTTATTTTAACCAAGCGTAAGACAGCAAAAAAGTTAATATCAAACAAGCATTTAACCTCATCCATTTTTATTTGACTAATTTTTTGTCCAAAACCATTTACCGTTTCGGCATTATTGATCAGTAAATCCAATTTTCCAAACTTAGAATCTAAGAATTGTTTTAACTCATATAAACTATCTTTAGAGCAGAAATCAACCTCAATAACTCTACAATCCTGCGCCTCTACATAGGTCTTTGTAAGTAACTCATAACTCTTTCCTGCTGCAGCAAGTATAACTTTATAGTTATATTCAAGCAGTAGGTCGGCAAATATTTTACCAAGCCCATTCCCCGCCTCTGTAACCAGAGCTATTCTTTTTTCCTCCATAACATTCACCATGTTTTAATTTACAAATTTATCAAACACTTTGCCATAACGAATACATTTTTATTTTAAGGGGTTGGTTTACTAGTTTTTGGTTTCATAGTAGCTGGCCTTTTTAATTTATGATTTTCTGAATTGATTAGGTGTGGATCCAGATTGTTTTTTAAAGAACCTTGTAAAATGCGTGGGTTCATCAAAATTTAATCGGTGCGATATCTCTGCGATATCTAGGTCCGAATATTTCAGCAAACTTTTACTCTCGGTAAATAAACGTTCATTTATAATATCCTTTGCACTCTTACCTGTAAGGCTTTTTACCGTGGTTGTCAGGTAATTTGGCGTTATATTTAAGGCCTCGGCATAGGAGCTTACGTTCTTAGTATCTACATACATCTTATCTACGAGTATTTCAAATTGATTGGCTATGGTCTGTGATCTTGATAACTGATATTCCTGTGTTTTACTTCGTTCAAAAATCGCCTTGCAATAATACAATAAAGAAGCTAACATTCCTTCCAACATCTTGCCTTGATATGGGTGTGGATTCCTAGAAACTGAATACATACGCTTCATATCAAAAACCAAGGATTTATGCTCCACTTCATTAAGTAAGAGCATGTTCTTTTCAGAAATTTTCAAAAATGGAAAATCTGTAATCAAATCAGAGAAAGAGTTCCCAAGAAACTCTTTTCTAAACAACATAAAATAACCCGTCATACGTTTGTCCCTTACCCATGAAAATACTTGGCCAGGCACTACAAATAACAAGGGGAAACCTTCTAAATTAAGTAAATCCGTATTGAGATTAAACTCGGTTTCCCCGTAATTACTCATTAGTGCGATCTGGTAGAACCCCTGTCTATAAGGAGGCATACATCTCCTAGCAGAAGGCTCTAAACTTTCGATAGTAAAAATATCGAAATCTGGTATTTGGCTTTGATGTTCTAAGCCAATACCCTGGTAAAAATCATTAAAAGTTTCAAAAATTGGAATTTTGGTCTCGATCATTAATAATGCTTACAACTTAATTTATTTTGCTTTTTTACAATGTGCAAAGCACAGTTACCTTCAAAAATCTACTGCTATATTGGTCTTTTTTTTATTCAAACACTTACATTACTTTTGAGTTTGCCATTTTTTTTCAGCAACTTTCATGGATTCGTACTTTTGATCCAAATCCTCTGGGGTTAATAATTCCCATCCTCCACCGAGTGCTTTATAGATGGACACCAGGGAAGTTGCCGATGCAATTTCACTTAAGGCTAATGCGTTTTGTGAGACCAGTAAAGTGTTCTCTGCACTTAGATAATCGATAAAATTATCCAGACCAGCGTTATAGCGTTGCTGAGCAATTTGAGCAGCCTCTGAACTAGCCTTAGAAGAGGTTCTTAAAATCTCTCTCCTTTTTAATTCGTACCCATAATCACTCATAGCCGTTTTAATATCTTCCAATCCTTGTAAAACAGCTTTCTCATATTGGCTTAATGCTGCAAGTGTTTTAGCGTCATTGCTATTTATTTGTTGTTTAACTCTTCCAAGGTTAAAGGCAGCCCAGCTAATTCTTGGAATTACACTCCAGGTAAAGGAGGAGTTACTTCCAAAATTTGAAAAATCTACCGCAGAAAATCCAATGGAACCATTGAAGCTAATTTTAGGATATAAATCAGCTACAGAGATATTATATTCGGATATTCTTATTTGCAAGGCTGCCTCCGCCCTTCTAACATCAGGTCTCCTTCGTAGCAATTCTTCTATATTCCCTAAAGAAACGGTTTTTGGCAAACTCGGTAGTGGTTGTGGTGATATAATTTCATCTTCCAAACCACCAGGGACCTCACCCACAAGAACACTTAGGCTATTTTTAAGCGCCTCTAATTGGGCTTTTAATTGTGGTATGGTAGCCCGTGTGGCTTCCAGTTGCGCAAGTGCCCTAGAGACATCCAGCTGATTACTAGTCCCAGCCTCTGCCAACTGTAAAGTGAGATCATATGTTTCTTGTTGACCTTTAAGGTTTCTTTTAGCAATATCAATGCGATATTGTGTTCCTCTTAGGGCTAAATAATTGGTAGCAACCTCAGCGTAAATACTCAGGTATACACCGTGCATGTCAGCCACAGCCTGTTGTTTTGTGGCATAGGCACCTTTAATTCTATTGGTCACTCTACCAAATAGGTCCGCCTCCCAGCTTGCGTCTAAGCTTCCACTATAGGTGCTGTATGTAGGATTTTCTCCCTGAACGAACACATTTTCCCCCATTCGCTCTCTGGTATACCCAGCGTTGGCTGTAATGGTTGGCCAGCGGTCAAATTTTCGTTCTTTGACTAAGGCCTTGGCGGCTTGATAATTTGCAACCGCCGTGTTAATATCTAGATTGTGCTGTTGTGCCTTTTTAATTAGGCTATCCAAAACAGGATCCTTGAAAGCTGACCACCAACTGATGGTAACATCCGACTCACTGAACAATGTATCAGACACATCTGATTTTAATAAATCCTCATTTACAGTAAGTGGAAGTACAACCTCGTAATCCCTTTTTTGTACACCACAGGAAACAACTAACCAAACTAGAGATAATAACAGCATTCTAACTATTGCATTCATTTTGTTGTGGTTTTTAATGTGGTTAATTCACTTTTTGATATCACTTTCTCTTTTGACTGACTCCATTTTCTACCCAAATAATAAAATACAGGGGTTAAGAATACACCGAATACCGTCACCCCTAACATTCCGCTAAATACAGCTACACCAAGGGCAACCCGAAGTTCTGCACCAGCACCTGTTGATAGGGCTAATGGTACTACACCTAGTATAAATGCCATAGCGGTCATTAAAATTGGACGTAGTCGTAATTTCGAAGCCTCAATTACCGCGGCTTTGAGCTCCATACCCTGTTCTTCTAATTGCTTGGCAAATTCCACAATCAGAATCGCATTCTTACTGGCAAGTCCAACTAGGACAACTAGACCAATTTGCACCATTATATTGTTATCCAGTCCTGCAAGGTCTACTCCTATCATGGCAAACAATAATACCATGGGAACAATAAGAATTACCGATAAGGGTAATACCAAGCTTTCAAACTGAGCAGCTAATAACAAGAAAACAAACACTACAGCCATAAAAAATGCCATCCCTGCAGTATTACCAGCAGCTTTCTCCTGGTACGCTAATTCTGTCCACTGGTATGAAATACCATCAGGTAAGACCTCATCAGCCAATCGTTCCATACGCTCCATGGCTTGACCGGAACTAAATCCTGGTGTAATATCCCCGTTAATCGCTGCAGATGGATACATATTAAATCTAGGAATCCTCGCTGGGCCAGAAATATCCTTTTGAGTGGCAATAGAACCTAGAGGAACCATAGCGCCATCTCTGTTTCGTATTTTTATATTGGTCAGATCCTCTGGAGTTAGTCTGTTGGGAGCATCGGCCTGTGCCGTTACCTGAAAGGTTCTCCCTAAATAATTAAATTCATTCACAAAAGCGGATCCCATAAAGATCTCTAAAGATTGAAAAACGTTTTGCACATCAACTCCCAATTTCTCTGCCTTTACCCGATCGATATCCAAATACAATTGTGGACTTTGGTTATTGAAAAAGGTAAATACATTGTTAAGCATAGGGTCTTGGTTAGCAGCCATGGCCAAGGCATTGGTAGCCTCTAAAAGCTGGTCTGTACCTAAATTCCCTCTATCTTGAACCATCATCTTAAACCCACCAGCATTACCGATTCCACTTACAGATGGTGGTGGAATAACAAGTACAATTGCATCGTCTACTGCGGCTAATTTACCTCGAATAGTCGCCAAGAGATCTGTGTATTCGAGCCCCTTATCCTCTCTTAGATCAAAATCTTCCAAAGTCAGAAATACCACCGCGGCATTCGAGGCATTTGTAAATGAAATTGGATCAAGACCTGTAAAAGAGATAGCCGTTTCTACCCCATCGATATCCAAAGATCGATCTAACACCTCTTTCACCACATCATCAGTTCTTGACAGGGATGCCCCTGGTGGCAACTGCACTACTGTAATAAAGTACTGCTGATCCATGGAGGGAATAAATCCTTTGGGAACTTTGTTGAATTCAAACCCAGTAAGCAGAATCAATCCAAAATACACGACCATGACCATTAAAGAGGTACGAACTAATTTGCGAACTCCGTTTCCATATTTTTCGGAAAGCAATTCCATGAAAACATTAAATTTCGCTCCTATATAAACAAAGGGTCTAAAAAGTATAAAGGTATCTTTAACTTCTTTTTGCTTTTCATGTCTCATCAGTAAGGCTGCCATAGCAGGACTCAAGGTCAGAGACACAAATACTGAAATGGAGGTTGCCACAGCGATGGTAATCCCAAATTGTTTGTAAAATTGCCCTGAGATTCCATCTAAAAATGCAGTTGGGATAAATACGGCGATAAGCACAAGCCCAATTGCCACTAATGCACCTCCAACTTCATCCATGGTTTTCTTAGCAGCCTCTTTAGGAGAAAATCCTTTTTGCAGATACCGTTCCATATTTTCTACCACCACAATGGCATCATCGACCACAATACCAATGGCAAGAACCAACCCAAACAATGTCAGGGTGTTTAAGGAAAATCCGATGGCTTGCATCACAGCAAAAGTTCCTATGAGCGATACTGGTATGGCCAAAATTGGAATGATCGCCGCTCTCCAAGACTGTAAGAACAATAAAATAACAAGCACTACCAGAATTACAGCTTCCAAAATCGTAGTATATACTTGGTCGATGGATTTCTGGATAAATTTTGTTGGGTTATAGGCAATCTTATATTCGAGATCCGCTGGGAAATTCTTTGAAATTTCTTCCATGGTTTCTTCCACCGAAGCTGATGTCTGCAAAGCGTTACCTCCAGGTTGTTGGAGAATTGGCATCGCAATAGCTGGCATCTTTCCAAGGTAACCTTTTGTGGCATAGTTTTGAGCGCCTAATTCAGCTCTACCGACATCTTTTAATCGTACGATTCGGCCATTTTCCTTAGCCTTTATAATAACATTTTCAAATTGCTCAATAGTATTGAGCTTCCCTTGAGTTTGAATGTTCACCTCAAAGGCTGTTTGTTTGCCAGAAGGCAATGCATTAAGTGTTCCACCAGCAATTTGAACGTTTTGTGCCCTTAATGCCGCTACCACTTCGGAAGCTGTAAGGTCTAAACTTGATATTTTATCAGGATCCAACCAAATACGCATTGCGTACTCCGCGGCACCAAAGAGTTGTATATCTCCAATACCTTTAATACGGGCTAATTGATCCTTTATTTGTAATACTGCGTAGTTTCCAATAAAGGTAGGGTCATAAGTTTGGTTGGGTGAATAAAGGTTCACAACCATAAGAATATCTGGAGATACTTTTTTGGTGGTGATTCCTAATCGCCTAACTGTTTCTGGCAAACGGGGTTCTGCAGTGGCAACCCTGTTTTGAACCTGTACCTGGGCTTTATCTAGATCTGTACCCAATTCAAATGCGATTTGAATAGTTACCCGTCCATCGGATGTGGATTGGGAAGTCATATAGATCATATCTTCCACCCCATTGATCTCTTTCTCGATAGGACCAGCAACGGTCTGTGAAAGCGTCTGTGCATTCGCCCCTGGATAGTTTGCCACAACCTGAATGGTCGGTGGTGCCACATCTGGGAATTGAGAAGTTGGCAAGGTGAAATATGCCAATCCACCCACGATAAGAATAAGCACGCTTAATACCGCTGCAAAAATGGGTCTTTGTATAAATATGTGACTAAATTTCATTATTTTTTTGTTTCAGATTTTCAAATAACTGTCCCCTGCTCCTTGTTTTATATTTAAAAAAGGAGCAGTTTCATTGAAGGAATTCTGTTGTAGACTAGAGGGTTCTGCCTAAAAGAATTAAATGAACAACGAACAGTTTTATAACTTTTACCCTATAAGAGCGTAATTCCCTTAACCGTCAATCGGTACTTCCTCTACAGGTTTTGTGAGTGCTCCAAAGAAGCCAGTTCGGATTCTCCTTTTACTACGTTTGTCTCAGAGGTATGTACTAACATTCCTGGTCTAATTTTCTGAAGGTTATTGGTGATTAGTTTATCATCCTTACTCAAGCCTTCTCTGACAATTCGAAGTCCATTGGAGTGTAAGGGTCCTAATTCAACTGCTTTACTAACCACTTCACTACTGTCATTTAGAACATATACAAATCTTACAGATTGATTGGTTCCGATAATATGATCAGGAATCATAATAGCATCGTGCATAGCACTACCAATAACTCGTGCTTTGCCAAACATTCCAGGTTCCAACAATTGATCCTCGTTCTCTAGTACTGCACGACTTTCAATAGTCCCTGATTGCATATCAATCTGATTGTCTATAAAGTCTAGCTTTCCCTTATGCACGAAATCTTCTTCATCCAATAATTGGATCTCTACAGGAATTCCTTTTTTGCGTGGGTCTGTACGCTTTCCATTATTGGCCAAACGAACATACTTTAAGTAACTCGACTCACTGGCAGTGAAATAAAAATGAATAGGGCTTGTTGCCACTATGGTTGTCAGCAATGTTGAATTGGCACTACCACCATCAATTAGGTTCCCCTGATTAACGCGGTCCCTACTAACGAGTCCTGATATAGGCGCCTTAACTTTGGTAAATTCTAAATCAAGTTGGGCCTGATCAACTTTGGCCTCTGCCAATTGTAAACTTGCCTTTGCGTGCGCTAAGGCTTGTTTTCTTTGGTCGTATTCCTCGATGGAAACCGCTCCTGTAGCTCTTAAGGACTCTACCCTACTGTAATTATCTTCCGCTATTTTCACAGTAGTCAGAGTTTGAGCATAATTTGCTTTGGCCTGATCTAATGCAATCCTGTATGGTCTTTGATCAATTACAAAAAGGACTTGTCCTTTTTTAACTAGTTGCCCGTCGGTGAAATTTACTTTTTCTAAAAAGCCACTGACTCTTGCTCGTACATCCACGTGATTACTTGCTTCAAATCTTCCTGTATACTGATCCCATTCTGTAATGGACTCATATAAAGGCAGGGATGTTTCGACCTCAAGAACTGGAGTGGCAGCTTGTTGGCCTTCTTCTTGTGCACTTACACCATTTGGAATAAATGCTAAAACTAATAGAACGACTACAACGCCTATAGCAGCATAAATGCCTACTTTCTGTGTTTTTGACTTCAACTTCATAATAATATGGTTCTCTACGGTTTATTATTTAAGGACAAAATTAAAGTAGAGATGCACCCTTTGGCTAACCATAATTTTTTAAAAAATGACCAAAATCTAATATCACAGAAAAAACAACCTAAAAATCAAAAACAAATCATAAAAATTACATTGAATATCAGAACATTATAAAATTAATCCATCTAAATGTTTATTAATTTACATGCGTATCATTGGTTTGAGTTATAAGAAATTATCGTACCTTTAGATGGAATAAACCCTGATATCGAAACAGTTAAGCACTTTCAAACATATTATAACCTTACCCAATTTCCAAGATCAAAGCCACTTGAATCAGTATATACCCTAGGTCGATATGGAAAATGAACTTCTCACACAAACCTACAAGCATCCGCTAATTGACAGTACTGAGCTTGAAAAGTTGATTCACGCACATAAAAAAGTGAGTTTCAAAAAGGGGGATTTGATATTAAAACAAGACAGCATCGCAAATGGATATTTAATCCTTGAAAGCGGCTTGATACGATCATATGTCAATGATTATAAAGGCAATGACATTACCACGGAGTTTTTCTCTAGTAAGGATATCGTTATTGAAGCCATATCGCTATTTCAAAGAATACCCTCAACAGAAAATATTCAAGCGCTGACCAATTGTCAGTGCTGGGAATTAGATTTTGATGTTTTTCAGAGCCTTTACCATACCATCCCAGGGTTTTCAGAATGGGGACGCATTTGGATGGCCAAAAGCTTATTTAAGTTAAAGAAGCGTTCACTGGAAATGGTGACTGTTTCTGCCAAAGAAAGATACTTACAACTCATTAAAGAGAAGCCCCAGATAATTTTACAATCACCTTTGAAAAACATTGCAAGTTATTTGGGAATTACGGATTCCTCATTTAGTAGAATACGAAAAGAAATTTCTCGCTAAAGTTCTTTTCTTGTCCTATGGCAAGAAAAAAAATCAATCATCTATTTACCTTTACAATCATACCCTAACTGCTGATATCTAATAAATTACAATTAAAGACAAAAAATTAATTGATAAACACCGAACAATGACAACAAAGACCTATTCCATTGACATTAGTGCAGAAGCTAGCAAAGTGTACAACATTATGTTAGGACTTGAAGATAAAAAAACCTATCAGAGCTGGACGGCTTCCTTTAATCCAACCTCCACCTTCGAGGGTAGCTGGGAAAAGGGATCAAAAATATTCTTTCTAGGAACAGACGACCAGGGGAATACCTCAGGAATGTTATCCAAAATAGCAGAAAACATTCCAAACAAATTTGTATCCATAGAACATTGTGGTATCATTGAAAATGATCAAGAAATAACTCAAGGACCCGAAGTAGAACAATGGGCGGGTTCTAAAGAAAACTACACCTACACTCAAAATAATGGCCTGACAAGGGTCACAGTTGAAATTGACACCAATGAAAAATACATTGACCACTTTGATGACACCTGGCCAAAGGCCTTAAACAAATTAAAAGAATTATCAGAATCATAACCCAACAACCTTAAAAACAACTAAAATGAACCTCAAAAAAAACTTTCTTATTGTAACGCTTCTTCTCTGCCTGCCTTTAGTAGGGAATTCACAAGCTGAATCCCAAGAAGACAAAGCGTATGTTTTAACTTATTTTCATGAAACTCTAGAGAAGCTTCAGCAAGATGTCAACGGACTAAGTCAAGAGCAATTACAATTTAAAGCATCCGATAGCAGCTGGTCCATAAGTCAATGTTTGGAACATATAAACAAAACTGAACCTTTGCTTTTTACAATGGTAAAAACCAGTATGGAGCAGCCAACTAATCCTGAGCGCAAAAAAGAAATCAAACTTAGCGATCAAGACATCATCAACATGATTACAGATCGAAGTGCAAAATTTAAAGCTCCTAAAAATTTGATTGGAACAGGTAAATACAACAATGCAGATAAGGCTATAATGGATTTGAAACAACAACGAAAAGAAATCTTATCATTTATTAAAAACACCCCAATTAAAGAGCTCAGGAACAGGGTGAATGATTCTCCTATGGGTGCAACAGATACCTATCAATCTTTACTCTATGTGGCAGGTCATACGGCGCGTCATACTCTTCAAATCGAAGAGATTAAAAAGGCCGAAAATTTTCCCTCAAAATAATAGTTTACTTAAACCATTAAAATCCAGGCACCCTCAAATGTAAGGGTGCTTTTTATTTCAAAGTAGGTATGAATCAAAACTAAGGTTTAAACCATAGTACAACCACCATTCTTAAAGGATTAAGCAATGTGGTTAACCGTAAAGTTTTTTGTATTTGCCTAATTAAATTTGCCAAAAACTAATTTAAATTAAACCTCAAAGAAATGAAGAAACTACTTATTGTATTGATTCTTGTGATGTATTTAACCCCAAAAACCTCTAATGGACAAGAAGGTGATGCCGCTGCAGGCATTGTTGGTGGACTTGTTGCTATTGGAGTTGGCATAGCGGCTGTGGAACAGATGAAAGAGAACGCTGAGCTTACGGCTACTCAATGGGTACTGGCTAACAATCCTGAGTTGACCAGTTTTTCTTTAAAGACCTTGGATTTTGATGGAAAAAAATTAAAAGACATGTCCACAACCTCTGTGATTTCTTTTAAAATTCAAGAGTTTACCCCTTCAGAAAAACCAGAGCTTGATGGAAAAAAACAAGTACTTTTCGGATTTACCAGTCATGGGTGGATCAATGAATATGGTATCGATTACGAAAAAGTGAAATGGCATCTTATCGATGCGACGGAATGGATGAATATGATGATAGCTTACGCTAGTTTATCCTCTGAGATTAAAGATCAAACACAATTAAAATCTATTTTAAAGGAAGGAAAAGTAGTGAACAAAGGTATTAGGGTGGGTGGAAAACTTGCAGTTCCCTTCTTCAAATTATCTGGAGATATGTATGTGGTTAGCGATTATTCCGCTGATATGAAACTCATCTACAATGAAAGATCACTGGGTATATTTTTAAAACACTCCAATGATCTAGTACAAATAGGAAGAGGTGACATTATCAGTATCCACGACTTCTTTTTTGATTAAGACTAAAAAAACAATCGGTTAAGGAAGCTAAATACAAATTCAAATAAGAGTGATGTATTTAAAAACCTAACCGATTATTTTATTTGTATTTATTCTTCTTCTTTATGGTGAAAATCCTTCTCAATATGACTTACAAAAAGTTATATTTTAATGTAATACCATAGGTTCCTGGATCACCCAATACCGCAGCAAAATGCCCTGGGCTAAAAAGATCCTACCACCAGAGAAAAACAGTGAGACCCTAATAGGCCCTGAAACCTACTCTGGAATTGAGTAGAGCATAACTTGGAGCAGGATTGGGCGTATTTAAAGATGGTTTGTTCTACTCTTTTAAATTAAGTAATAGTTGAATATTTTTTTATATCCTACCAACCCTATAGAATTAATATTTTTTATACCTTAGCCCAAAAATTAATTGTAAGAAATTGACAATGACTAGCATTCAACTTTTAAAACACAATATTCAAAAAATCAGCTTTAAGCAAATCGGTTGGACTATTTTGACCCTGAACCTCCTTTTGATAGTGTATTTCGTATTCATCATTCAGCAGAGTGATGAATTTCTTTTTGCTTTTGACAATACCTTTTACACCTTTATCGCTATTGGTTTTTGCGCCCAATTAATAGATGGCGCTTTGGGTATGGCCTATGGCGCTAGTAGCAGTTCCCTATTACTACATTTTGGGGTTTCACCAAAAATAGCCTCGGCAAGTGTACATATGGCCGAAGTGTTTACCACAGGAGTTTCTGGACTATCACATTTAAAATTTAAAAATATTGACAAAAAGCTTTTAATAAAACTAGTTATACCTGGAGTAATTGGTGCTGTTGTGGGTGCATATTTGTTGTCAGCAGTATTGGATGGTGGTTTTATAAAGCCTTATATTTCAGCGTACCTATTGATTTTAGGTATTCTCATTTTACTAAAAGGGATACGAAACAATTTTAAAAAGCATAAAAAGGTGAGAAAAGCTGGTCTTTTGGCATTAGTTGGAGGTATGTTCGATGCACTTGGCGGTGGAGGTTGGGGTCCAATTGTGACCTCCAATATCCTCAACCAAGGGAAAGATCCTAGATTAACTATTGGAACAGTGAATACAGCTGAGTTTTTTGTTACTTTTTTTGCCACTGGAGTCTTTCTCTTTTATGTTGGAGTCGACAGCTGGCAAGTCGTTTTAGGTCTTATTATCGGAGGAGTGTTAGCAGCTCCACTGGGAGCTTTGGTAGCTTCTAAAATAAACAAACGACTGTTAATGATCGTGGTGAGTTTGGTTATCATTCTAACCTCATCTTTAAATATATATCATAGTTTTATTGGAGGGTAAGCGACTAGAATCTACATATAAAAGGAAAGTTGTTTTTGATAAATTATAACCAATTTAGGATGTGTTCAGTTTTAATTTTTAGGAGGTTTTTGAAGTTTCTTTTCATACTGTATATACTCATCTGCACTAATGGTCACAATTTAACCATCTCGCATTACCACCAATTTACCATTGTTGCGCCTTTTGGAATCAAGTAATCGCTCGAAGGATAGTTCAAGTCCTTTGATTATTTTTTCTGTAAACTCATTATTTTTTTCTTCCTCAGTCATAATAATACATTAATTGATTCATCTTTTCTTTGTTGATAATAGACAGTTTTTGTTGATCCTTCTTTTGTGCTATTAATTCATGTTTTCCGAAAGAGTTATCAAAAATTAATGAATGGTCAACCGATTGGATTACAACTCGATAATAGATCGCTCCAAGACAGGAATCATTTGCGCTCTCAGGTCTAGGAATATCTTACGAACTCTACAGGTATCTTCATCGATACATTCCTCACACTTTTCGTAGAAATTTTCAGAGGTGCAGGTAGTTAGTGCGATTGGACCGTCCATCATTCTCACAATGGTCACCACAGTGATATCTTTGGGATCCATAACAAAGCTATACCCTCCTTTTGGCCCCCGATGACTTTTGATTATTCTATTTTGTTTTAGAATATTCATTATTGATTCCAAAAACTTATAAGGAATCTTCTTTGCTTCTGAAATTTCCTTTACAGAAATTGGCACCTGGTCATGGTGATCATAAATGTACAACAGTGCCTTAATGGCATATTTTGCTTTGCGTGAGAGCATAATATTATTTCTATGAATACAATAATAAAGGTTACCTACAACATCTCAAAAATTAGTAGGTAATATTATTTTCAAAAAGTGCCTTTACTTGAAGCTATGGACATTCTATATCACCACCTCCTTAAAGCTCATTAGGCTTATCATTTTTTGGCTTTGAGGTCACTACTACAGCTTTTCCAATATATTCCTGTGAACCGATATTGCTAACAATAAAATGGGCTAAATCACCTCTTCTAATACTATTTGTGAGAATGGGTCCTTTGGTTATGACTATATAATCATGGTCATTAATCATTCCCGTTTCCTTAAGTCCAGTCGGGCGAACAATGGTATATGGTAGAATGCTTTTTTGAACGAGGTTTTCTTGTTTGTTATGGTCAGAAATATGTCCCTTTAAAATATTTTTTATAAAGGTTCTACTAAAAAAATCTAATTGATCCATGCTTTCGTTACTTCCTGCCGAACTGACAATCCATAGTCTGGTAGAGGAACTTCTATTCTCAAGAGCATCTACAACATTTCGTGTTGTCTGAGTTCTAACCTTAGAAGACTTGAAGGTTTCAGATCCAACGGCAACAACAACGGCATCAAATTTATGTTGGAATATCACATTTTGAATTTCCTTTTCATCTGTCGAGTCACCTTGGACAATACGAACCCCTGTTAAGGGTCTGTTTAATTTCTCGGCCGAGCGTACAAATGCCGTGACATGATGACCCTCCTCTAAAGCAAGCCTCATGATAAGACGACCTGTCCTCCCCGTTGCACCGATGATTAGAATTTCCATAAATCTACCACATTAAAATTCTAGGCTTAACCTTAAAGGTAACTAAATTATTGAAATTAATTGTTAGCCGTCTATCGATTTTCACCACAAACGGTCTCGGCTCGTATGTTTGCTTTCTGATTAATAAAAGGGTTAGTATATGAAAAGTAGGCGATTACGTAGCACTTCACTTTCGGTTAAGCACAAAGTTTGATATGAGCTAAAACCCTTAAATTTACTACTATCTCGCCTATTTTTTATATACATTGTTAGCTGCTGGCTTTTTATTCAATATCTTTAGTTTCTTGTTCTAACTTGCCTTTAAAATTTGGAACTGGTCTCTCCTTTTTCTCTAATTCCGTTTCAACAATTCCGTTCTCCTTAATATCCTTAATCAACCATTCCATTTCCATAATTTCTCTGCGTTGAGCTTTAATAATTTCATCCGCAAGTTTCCGAACTCTTATATCTTTGATTTTTGCTCTTTCGCTTGTCAATATGGCAATTGAATGATGTGGAATCATCCCTTCCATATAATCGGTATCAGTCACAGTTACTTGACTTCTTACTAACCAAATTGCTCCAATTATCATAATTGCTCCAAGTCCAAATATTACAATGTTAGTTGTCCTGCTTTTGTACATATTAAGCATATATGCAAGCATGATAATAATCATCGAACCACCCATTATTATAGTCATGAACAGACGAGTTTCACTAAACCAAAAGTGGTCGATTATTTGATAAGAATGAGTGTACATTAGAAAGAACATTGCAATCATGGATGTCGCAATCATCGCAAAAAATTTTCCGTATTTCCTTTTACTGTGTTGTCCGTTTTCCATTTTGTTCAAATTTTTAAATTATAAGTTTTGAGTTATTCAGCTTGCAGCTAACGGTCTCTGGCTCGTATGTTTGCTTTCTGATTAATAAAAGTATCTAAATATACTATTTTTAAATAGTAATCAATACCAACATAGAAGGGACAGGGAGGTCTCGGCTAGATACATTTATTTGATATCGTTTCATAGGAATCTCGCCCTTCTATAACTTTCTTCGAATCTGAACAGTACCTAGGTCCTAATGTAAGAGACCGTATCAAGTGCGAGCAAAGATGTTAAAGAAAGTTATGGTAAAAAAGAAAAAGAACATGAACAAAATTTTAAAACAATGTTTAGGTGTAGACGTTTCAAAGAAGTCCCTATCATTAGTTGTAGGCCTTTTAACCCCAAGTCTACAAAAGGAGTTTAAAGTGGGTAATGATGTTTCCAATGACCTTAGTGGGTTCAAGGAACTTGACCGTTGGTTGGTTAATGTTCTAGCCCCTAATGTGGAGTTTATGGTTTTAATGGAGGCCACCGGCACTTATCACCAAAAGTTGGCACATTACCTGCATGGAAAGGGTTATAAGGTCTGTATTATGCAGTCAGGTCGTGTAAAGCGCTATGCCCAGAGTTTAGATCAACGCTCAAAGACAGATGCATTGGACAGCAAGATGCTGAGCATGCTCGGGCTTGAGCGAGAACTTCGTTCTTGGCATCCACCCAGTGATGAACTGTTGCGCTTAAAGGCCTTATCTAGAGAGCGTAGTTCTTTGTTAAAGGATAGGACAATGGTGGGTAACAGAAATGATGCAATTGCTTCAGGAGTGTATGAAGATAAGAAAGCATCCAAAAGGCACAGTCAGCGAATAAAGCTACTGAATACTCAAATAATGG
>NZ_AMSG01000020.1 GCF_000300875.1 Galbibacter marinus
GATATGATTTGTGTTTTAACTTCATTCTATTGTTAAATAGTCTAAACTTTTGTAGAAGTACAAATTATTTTACAGAAGTGCAAATATTTTGTGAAACATTCCGTATCTATTTAAAATTCACTTTTCAATCCATAGCCGATAATTCAGATTTTAAAATAGAAGTTTTCGAAAGTGATATTAACCACATCCATTTTCTCATTCGTTACATTCCAAGGTTATCCGTTTCTCAAATTGTTCATAGGTTAAAACAAGAATCTACACGGCAGTTATGGTTGTTACATCATACCACATTAGGTCAATAGTATTGGTATCAGCGTTTACTTTGGTCAAACGGTTTCTTCGTTAGTACAATAGGTGAAGCATCAACAGAAACAATACGTCAATACATTTTAAGCCAAGGTTAATTACTACCTTTGTCACTTACATCCCACCGAGCCTATAGGCATCAGTGGGTTTTACGCGCCGATTTATAAAATACACATCTATATAATCTGTATTTAAGCGTTTTAAACTAGCATGAATTGCTCTAGTAATATGATATCGTGAGGAGCCTCTTTGATTGACCTGTTCTCCCATTTTAAAAGAACCTTTGGTTGAAATGATGGTTTTGTCACGACGACCTTTTATTGCTGCTCCTAATACATTTTCTGAAGCGCCACCTGAATACACATCCGCGGTATCAAAGAAATTAACGCCCCTTTCTAAACAAATATCAATTAAACGAGAAGCCTGTTTTACATCAGTTTGACCCCAACGTTGAAAGAATTCATTCGTGCCACCAAAGGTGGCAGTGCCTAAACTTAAAACAGGTACCTGTAGCCCTGAGTTTCCTAACCTTCTGTACTGCATAACTCTACTTTTTTTAAAATTTCTTATAGGTACAAATTTGCGAAGGAAAATAGTATTATTAAAATAATATAAATTATACATTTGTATAACAAAACTTATAGATATGCAATGGAATTTAGAATGGATTAGGACATTTAAATCTATATACGAAACAGGAACACTCTCAGGGGCAGCCAAAGTATTATTTATTTCTCAGCCCGGGGTGAGTCTTCACTTAAACTCTCTTGAGGCCTATGTAGGCTATAAATTATTTGATCGTTCGCCACGCAGGATGATTCCAACGGAAAAAGGTAAAATTCTGTACAATTGCATAGCCCAGCCCTTAGAGAAACTAGAAACAGTGGAGCAGCACTTTCATAAGCGTTCCCAACAACAGAGAGTTACCATAAGCGTAGGGATGTGTTTTGAAACTTTCCAATACACCTTAGAGGAGCACATTGCTGAACTGCCATTTAATCTTATTTTAAAATTTGGCTTGTACCCGCAAATGCAATCGGATTTAGACAATGGTCTATTGGATATGATTGTCACCCCACAAAAGGGTAACCAAAAGAATTTGTTATATGAGCCTTTTTCCAAAGAGCGAATTATACTGGTAGCAGGAAGTAAAACGGATACATTAGAATTAACCTCTTTAATTGAAAAAGGCGATAATTCCAAGATACAGAACCTACTAAAACAGCAGCTTTGGTATGGCACGGCTGGGGATATGGAGCATTTGAAAGATTTTTGGTTGAGAAACTTCAATAAGCATCCCGATTTTAGCCCTAATTATATCGTTCCCAATATCAGTTCTATCATTCGCTGCCTTAGTTACAACAAAGGTTTGGCAGTAGTTCCTGATTTTCTTTGCCGTCAGGCGCTATCCACTGGGGCTATCAATCTAATTTGGAAAGGCAGCGAGCCTTGGGAAAACACCTTATACTTTGGCACTCGAAAAAAAACCATCTATCAAAAGGAATTACAACAACTTCAAAACCTTTTTAAACAAAAGTGGGAACCTGAAATCCTCCCTTAAACAGCTATTGTCTGATTAATGGCATAGTGGAGCATCGCAACAGCCCTTCTTGCTTAGCAATTTCTGCATACGGGATTTCCTCAACAGTAATACCGTTTGACCGAAGCCACTGATTCAATCGGGTAAAGTTTTTCTCAGAAACTACTACATCAGGAGCAATAGAAAAGATATTGCTATTCATGTGATACATCTCATCCTTATCGATATGAAACAAATTCTCCTTCCCAAATATATTCACTAAATAAGAATAGTCCTTAAGGTCTCTAAAACCTTCTTTGTGAATGATTGCCTTGTCTTTGCCAACGGGCTGAAAACAACAATCTAAATGCAAGGCATTGTCTTTAGCAATGGTATTTGATTTTTGAAGATCAAATTCTTTAACAATTTTACCTGGAAACATTTCCTTTATATAATTCACGCCCTGCATATTGGTTCTAGCTGTGATATAATCTGGATAATCAGCACCTTTATAAGTTCCAATAAAAATATGTTCACCCCACAACATAATGTCACCTCCCTCGATATGAACTTCCCCAGGTGGGCGTATTACTTTAGAAGGATCCATTTGATCGATGATGTACTGTATCGCATCTAATTCCTTTTCTCGATCGGGAAGTATATTGGATTTAAAAAAATAATCATCAATTACAAAGGCAATATCTCTGGAGAATATTTGGTTACAATCCTTTAGAATCTCTGGACGATGTACCTTGACATTGTATTTTTCAAATACAGCATTAAAGGCCTCCATTTCTTTAATCATATCTGACTCCTTTGGATACGTACCAGCCTTAATGTGTTCGATAGATTTTGGATCATAGGCATCCTCAAGAGCTGGTACAGGACCATTATCTTTAGCAATCCCCAGAATTACCTCTTTTAGGTGGGAAGTCTCATCTGTTACATGGAGTTTTAGCATACCGATTGTTTTAATACATATTTATTCACTGCAGAAGGGAAAGTGAAAAACTTCTCCCCGTTAGTGGTGCCGCAAATTAACCTAATTTTAAAACATAAAAAAGGGCATACTAACGAATTAATACACCCTTACTTATAATAACTGGTTCTATTAACGTTTGTCTAAGCTGACGAACTCTCTCTGGTTTTCGCCAACATAGATTTGTCTTGGTCTTCCAATAGGCTCTTGTTTGAGTCTCATTTCTCTCCACTGGGCAATCCAACCTGGAAGTCTACCCAGTGCAAACATTACAGTGAACATTTCTGTAGGGATCCCTAGAGCTCTATAAATGATTCCTGAATAGAAATCTACATTTGGATAGAGTTTTCTCTTAACAAAATAATCATCCTCCAAAGCTTGTTTCTCAAGGCTCTTGGCAATGGTTAGAACTGGATCGTTAACACCCAAATCCGCAAGCACATCATCAGCTGATTTTTTGATAATTTTTGCTCTTGGATCAAAATTCTTATATACGCGGTGTCCAAAGCCCATCAAACGGAAAGGATCTTCCTTGTCTTTGGCTTTTTCCATGTATTTAGCTGTATCACCACCATCTTGTTTGATGCTTTCTAGCATCTCGATAACCGCTTGGTTAGCTCCTCCGTGAAGTGGCCCCCATAGGGCCGAAACTCCTGCGGATAATGAAGCAAACAATCCGGCGTGAGAAGATCCAACAATTCTAACTGTAGAAGTCGAACAGTTTTGCTCGTGATCAGCATGTAGTATTAATAATTTATCTAAGGCATCTACTACCTTTGGATTTATTTTATACTTTTCGTTTGGCTTTTTAAACATCAAACAAAGGATGTTCTCCACATAGCCCAGTTCACTATCTCCGTAATCATAAGGTTTTGAATTCCTTCTTCGAAGAGTCCACGCAGCTAGTACAGGGAATTTACCCATTATTTTCACCACTGCATTGTACATATCTTCTTCCGAATTGATATCCACAACAGAAGGATTAAAAGCAGTCAATGCACTAGTTAAAGAGGATAATACGCCCATTGGGTGTGCTGTCCTAGGAAAGCTGTCAACGATCTTCTTTATATCTTCATCAACCTCTAAGTGCTCCTTGATATCATTGTGAAATTTATTCAGTTGCTCTTTGGTTGGTAATTCTCCAAAGATTAACAAATAGGCTACTTCTAGAAAATCGGCCTTTTCTGCTAAATCCTCTATTTTGTAACCACGGTATCTCAAAATACCTTTTTCTCCGTCAAGATAGGTAATGGCACTTTCACAGGATCCGGTATTTTTATATCCAGGATCTAAAGTAATGATCCCTGTCGAGGCTCTCAATGCTTTGATATCTATTGCCAACTCATTTTCTGTTCCCTCTATAACTGGAAATTCAATTTTTTTACCCTTATATTCTAAAGTAGCCTTATCTGACATAATATGTATTTGATTTACAATTTAACGCGTGTTGCGAAAATACGAAATTTACGGCTAATTTTTGATTGGAAAGAAGGCTTTTTAGTCCGATTTCAAGTTAAAATATCCCTAAATTAACAGTGCATTATTATTACTGTAACTATTTTGACAATACCTCAATTTTACCGCTTATTTTCTGCAAGATTAATATTTTTCAAATCCATAGTAATAAAGACCTATAGCCAGTTTAAAACCCAAAGTATCGAATACTAAAAAACCTCACTTATGGTGAGGTTTTTTCATAATCCTATATGGATGATTCGGTGAAATTATTTCACTTTAAAAGCTTTCCCTTGAGGATAGTATGCTGTTTCTCCTAATTGTTCTTCAATGCGAAGCAATTGGTTGTATTTAGCCATACGATCACTACGAGAAGCTGAACCAGTCTTAATTTGCCCAGTATTTAGTGCTACAGCTAGATCTGCGATAGTGGTATCCTCAGTCTCTCCAGAGCGGTGAGACATCACAGAGGTGTAACCAGCATTTTTAGCCATATTTACAGCTGCGATGGTTTCAGTTAAGGTTCCGATTTGATTTACCTTGATAAGAATAGAATTTGCGATTCCATTCTCGATTCCTTTTGACAAACGCTCAACATTGGTAACAAATAAATCATCTCCTACCAGCTGCACCTTATCACCTACTTTTTCTGTAAGGACTTTCCATCCTTCCCAGTCATTCTCATCCATTCCGTCTTCTATAGAGATAATTGGATACTTAGCACAAAGATCGGCCAAATACTGCGCTTGCTCTTCTGAGGTTCGTACAGCTCCATTTTCTCCTTCGAATTTCGTGTAATCATATTTACCGTTCTCATAGAATTCTGCTGCAGCACAATCCATAGCGATCATAATTTCATCACCAAGTTTGTATCCCGCTTTTTCAACAGCTTTAGAGATAGTATCAAGTGCATCTTCAGTACCATCTAATGTCGGTGCAAATCCTCCTTCATCTCCAACTGCAGTACTCAGACCTCTGTCGTGTAGTACTTTTTTAAGGTTGTGGAAGATCTCTGTACCCATTTGCATGGCATGTGAGAAGTTTTTTGCTTTAACAGGCATCACCATAAATTCTTGGAAAGCGATAGGTGCGTCAGAATGCGAACCTCCGTTGATGATATTCATCATTGGTACAGGCAACGTATTAGCACTAACTCCTCCAACATAACGGTATAATGGCATCTCTAATTCCTTAGCCGCAGCTTGAGCTACTGCCAAAGAAACACCTAATATAGCATTGGCTCCTAATCTTGATTTGTTAGGGGTTCCATCGAGCTCAATCATTTTCTGATCGATATAATTTTGCTCAAATACCAAAAGACCTTCGATAGCATCAGAGATATATGTATTAACGTTTTCTACGGCTTCAGTAACTCCTTTCCCCATATACGCACTACCACCGTCTCTGAGCTCAACAGCCTCGTGCTCTCCAGTTGATGCTCCTGATGGAACAGCAGCACGTCCTACAATCCCGTTTTGGGTTATTACATCTACTTCTACGGTTGGATTTCCTCTAGAATCCAAAATTTGTCGCGCATGTACGCCTACAATAATACTCATACTGTTTCTAGTTTATGTTGTTTAATATTCTCTATAAATTGATCGAATAAATAGGTGGCGTCATTTGGCCCTGGACCTGCTTCTGGGTGATATTGTACAGAAAAACAGTTTTTATCCTTTAAGCGAATCCCCATCACTTCGTGATCATTGAGATGTGAATGGGTAATTTCAACTGCTGAATTGGCCTGTGCAGCTTCTCTATTTATGGAAAATCCGTGATTTTGTGAGGTGATTTCCCCTTTACCAGTTAAGTGATTCATCACTGGGTGGTTGATACCTCTGTGACCGTTATGCATTTTATAGGTAGGGATACCTTGTGATAGAGCGATTAATTGGTGACCTAAACATATTCCAAATAACGGAAGATTCTCAGCAAGGATTTCTTTAATCATCTCTATTGCCTTGGTTAAAGGCTCTGGATCTCCAGGTCCATTAGACAGGAAATATCCATCTGGATTAAAAGCTTTGAGATCTGCCAAGGTGGCATTGTACGGGAATACTTTAATGTAGCAATCTCTCTTGGCTAAATTGCGCAAAATATTCTTTTTGATACCAAAATCAACAGCGGCCACTTTAAAGCTTGCATTAGGGTCCCCAACAAAGTATGGTTCTTTGGTAGAAACTTCAGAGGCAAGTTCTCGGCCTTCCATCGCTGGGAAAGCATTGAGTTTCTCTTTAAGTGCTTCTAATTGATCTATTTCAGTGGTAATAACAGCATTCATCACTCCGTTGTCTCTGATGTAGCGCACCAAAGCTCTTGTGTCTACATCTGAAATTGCCATCACATTGTTCTGGTCTAAATAGTTTTCTAATGAATCTGATTTTCCGGCTCTGGAAGGAACGTAGCTAAAATTCTTACATACCAGACCAGCAATTTTTACGCTATCGGATTCCTCTTCGTCCTCTTTGACTCCGTAATTTCCAATATGAGCATTTGTAGTAACCATGATTTGTCCAAAGTAAGAAGGATCTGTAAAGATCTCTTGGTAACCAGTAGTACCGGTATTAAAACAAACTTCCCCAAAGGAACTTCCTTCTTTTCCTGCCACGGCTTTACCGTAAAACACGGTTCCGTCGGCCAACAAAATCATAGCTTTTTTTCTTGTTTGATACTTCATGAGCTTACTTACAAAAGTTTTACAAAATAACACAAAAAAAAGGATAAACTAAAGCGTTTATCCTTTTTGATATGTTATGATAACATTAATCACTATTCTTGTGAAGTTTCAGGTTTTTCTTCTGCACTATCAGCTTTCTTCTCAGGGGCAACTTCCGCCTGAGGAGTTTCAACTGCAGTCTCTTCTACCTTCTTACTTCTACCTCTACGAGTAGACTTCTTCTTAGCAGGTTTACCAGCATTGTAGAGTTCATTGAAATCTACAAGTTCGATCATTGCCATATCAGCGTTATCCCCTAAACGGTTTCCTAACTTAATGATACGGGTATATCCACCTGGTCTGTCACCCACTTTAGGAGCAACCTCTCTGAACAACTCCGTTACAGCGTATTTATCTCTAATTTTACTAAAAACAATACGTCTGTTGTGTGTAGTGTCTTCTTTGGATTTTGTCACTAAAGGTTCGATGAACTGCTTTAGAGCTTTTGCTTTGGCAAGGGTAGTGTTAATACGCTTGTGCTCGATTAAAGAACACGCCATATTAGCCAACATAGCTCTTCTATGTGCAGTTTTTCTACCTAAGTGATTAAATTTCTTTCCGTGTCTCATGACATTAAAATTTAAACCTTCATCTTGCTCAAACCCATTCTAGGGAGCAAAATATGAAGATTGAGTTGTTACTAATCTTTATCTAATTTGTATTTGGCTAGGTCCATTCCAAAACTAAGTCCCTTATTTCCAACAAGCTCCTCAAGTTCTGTAAGTGACTTTTTACCAAAGTTTCTGAACTTCATCAAGTCGTTCTTATTATAAGATACTAAGTCTCCCAAAGTATCTACTTCAGCTGCTTTCAAACAGTTCAGTGCTCGTACCGAAAGATCCATATCAACAAGCTTAGTTTTTAACAACTGACGCATGTGAAGTGATTCTTCATCATAAGTTTCTGTCTGTGCAATCTCATCAGCTTCAAGTGTAATGCGCTCGTCAGAGAACAACATGAAGTGATGGATTAATATTTTGGCAGCTTCTGTCAAGGCATCTTTTGGATGTATAGATCCGTCAGAGATGATTTCGAAAACTAATTTTTCGTAATCAGTCTTTTGTTCTACACGGTAGTTCTCGATGCTGAATTTTACATTCTTAATAGGAGTGTAGATTGCGTCTGTAAAGATCGTTCCAAGAGGCGCATTTGCTTTCTTGTTTTCCTCTGCAGGCACATACCCTCTTCCCTTTTCTATGGTGATTTCCATATTGATTGCCACCTTCGCATCCAAGTTACAGATAACAAGATCCGGGTTTAAAACCTGGAATCCTGTAACAAATTTTTGGAAATCCCCAGCCGTGATTTGCTCTTTACCTGAGATAGACATAGAAACGGTTTCGTTATCTATATCGTCAATCTGTTTTTTAAAGCGAACTTGCTTTAAGTTTAAGATGATCTCAGTTACATCCTCAACAACTCCATCGATGGTAGAGAACTCGTGTTCTACATCATCCATACGAACAGAGGTTATTGCGTAACCTTCTAATGAAGATAAAAGAACTCTTCGTAATGCGTTACCAACGGTTAATCCAAATCCGGGTTCCAAAGGTCTGAATTCAAACTTACCTTCGAAATCGGTTGAATCGATCATTATAACTTTATCGGGCTTCTGAAAATTTAGTATTGCCATAGTACGACTGCTGTCTAATTATTATTTAGAGTATAACTCGACGATTAATTGCTCTTTGATGTTTTCAGGAATCTGGATACGTTCTGGAATCGCTACAAAGCTTCCTTCCATTTTCTCACTATTCCATGTTAACCATTCGTAAACAGTACTGTTGTTAGAAAGCGATCTTTCGATTGTTTCTAACGATTTTGATTTTTCTCTTACTCCAACTACATCACCAGGTTTCAATTGATAAGACGGTATGTTTACGATTTCACCGTTTACGGTAATGTGCCTGTGAGAAACCAATTGTCTTGCCCCACGTCTAGATGGAGAAATACCCATTCTATAAACGACGTTGTCCAAACGAGACTCACAAAGTTGTAATAGTACAACACCAGTTACACCTTTGTTAGCATTGGCTTTTTCAAATAGGTTTCTAAATTGTTTTTCTAGAATACCGTAGGAGTATTTCGCTTTTTGCTTCTCCATTAACTGGATTGCATACTCAGATTTTTTACCTCTTCTACGGTTGTTTCCGTGCTGCCCTGGAGGGTAATTTCTTTTTTCGAAAGATTTGTCATCTCCGAAAATTGCTTCTCCAAACTTACGGGCAATTTTTGTTTTTGGACCTGTATATCTTGCCATGTCTTTAGTTATTTTGAAGGTGATTATGAATTAAGGCTATCCTTCGATAATCGTAAAAACCTTCAGTTAACATTAATCTAATTAAACTCTTCTTCTTTTAGGTGGACGACATCCGTTGTGTGGCAGTGGAGTAACGTCGATAATCTCAGTTACTTCAATTCCAGCATTGTGGATGGAACGGATTGCTGATTCTCTACCAGAACCAGGTCCTTTTACGTACACTTTTACTTTTCTAAGACCCGCCTCATGAGCTACTTTTGAAGCATCTTCTGCTGCAACTTGAGCTGCGTAAGGGGTGTTCTTCTTAGAACCTCTGAATCCCATTTTACCTGCTGAAGACCAAGCAACAACATCTCCTTTTTTATTGGTCAAGGAGATGATAACGTTGTTGAACGATGCAGCTATGTGAGCTTCTCCTACAGATTCTACTACAACCTTGCGTTTCTTAGCAGTTTTTGTATTTGACTTTGCCATAATTAAGCTACGAATTATTTAGTTGCCTTTTTCTTGTTAGCAACAGTTTTTCTTTTACCTTTTCTTGTTCTAGAGTTATTCTTAGTGCGTTGTCCTCTAAGTGGAAGACCTGCTCTGTGACGAATACCTCTTTGACAACCGATATCCATTAAACGCTTAATGTTTAACTGGACCTCTGTACGAAGTTCTCCTTCGATCTTAAAGAATGATACAGCCTCTCTGATTCGAGCGATCTCATCATCTGACCAATCGTTAACTTTTGTATCTTCGCTAACTTGAGCCTTTTCTAAGATCTCTTTAGCTCTGCTTTTTCCTACTCCAAAGATGTAAGTTAATCCAATAACCCCTCTTTTGTTCTTTGGTAAGTCTACTCCTGCGATTCTAGCCATAACTACCCTTGTCTTTGTTTAAATCTAGGATTCTTTTTATTAATTACATACAATCTCCCTTTTCTACGCACAATTTTGCACTCGGGACTCCTTTTCTTAACGGATGCTCTTACTTTCATCTCTTAATATCTATAAGTAATTCTTGCTTTTGTAAGGTCGTAAGGACTCATTTCAAGTTTAACCTTATCTCCAGGTAACAATTTAATGTAATGCATACGCATTTTTCCAGAGATATGAGCCGTTACTATGTGACCATTTTCTAATTCTACTCGAAACATTGCATTTGACAATGCTTCTATGATGCTTCCATCTTGTTCTATTGCTGGTTGCTTTGCCATAATTAAGCTACAACTTTTCTATTTTTACCTGTTTTCATTAAACCGTCATAATGGCGATTTAGCAAATATGAATTCACCTGTTGCATTGTATCGATAGCAACCCCTACCATAATTAGTAGTGAGGTTCCACCGTAGAACAGTGCCCATCCTTGTTGAACTCCCATTAATGACAGAATTATGGCAGGTAATACTGCTATAAGTGCCAAAAACAATGAACCAGGGAAGGTGATCAAAGACATTATCTTATCTAAATAATCGGCGGTCTCCTTACCAGGACGAATCCCTGGAATAAATCCACCACTTCTTTTTAGATCATCAGCCATCTTATTAGTAGGTACTGTAATTGCGGTGTAAAAGTACGTAAATATTATAATTAATACTGCAAAAACAATATTGTACCACAAACCAAAGATATTACTAAACTCAGTTTGCAACCATTGCCCTGCTCCAGTGTCCTGTAAAGGTCCTATTCTCCCTAAATATGCAGGCGCAAACATAATGGCCTGTGCAAAGATAATAGGCATTACACCAGAGGCATTCAACTTAAGTGGTATGTACTGTCTAGAACCAAATACATTCTTTTCGTATCCTCCTGAAGCAGTACGACGTGCGTACTGAACAGGGATTTGACGTACCGCCATAACAAGCATAATACACGCAAGTATGATGACAAACCAAATAATGATTTCGATTAGAATTAGCATTAGTCCACCATTTGACCCGGAAGTTCTGGAAACAAATTCTTGAACAAACGCCTGTGGCATCGTTGCAATAATACCTACCATGATTAGAAGCGAGATCCCGTTACCAATTCCTTTATCGGTAATTTTTTCTCCCAACCACATGGCAAAAATGGTTCCTGTTACTAAAATAAGTACGGCAGGAATCATAAAGTCCAGTCCTTTACCTACAATAAATGCACTGTCTGGAACTCCTAGAGACCCTAGAGAATACAAATAGGCTGGCGCTTGAACCAAACAGATCCCAATGGTTAACCAACGGGTAATTTGGTTAATGGTCTTTCTACCACTCTCACCTTCTTTTTGTAACTTCTGAAGGTAAGGAATAGCAAGTCCCATTAACTGCACCACAATAGAAGCGGAAATATAGGGCATAATACCTAAGGCAAAGAAGGAAGCATTCGCAAATGCTCCACCTGTAAATGCATTAAGTATTCCCAATAGACCACCTCCATCGGTTCTGGAGGATAATTCTGCCAATTGTTGTGTATCAATACCTGGTAAAACAACCTGAGCTCCAAAACGGTAAACTAATAAAAGCCCTAGAGTTACTATGATTCTAGATCTTAGTTCCTCGATTTTCCAGATATTGCGTAATGTCTCTATAAAATTCTTCATGGTTACGTGTTGGTTATAAACTTACTGCTTCACCTCCGGCTGCTTCAATAGCTGCTTTTGCACTGGCGGTAAATTTATGTACTGATATTTTTAATTTAGCTTTTAGTTCTCCTCCACCTAGTATTTTAACTAAGTCAGTTGATTTTACAACATTGTTGCTTACTAAAACATCTAAATCAACAGTGTCTTTTACAACACCTTTATCAACCAATTCTTGTAACTTATTTAAATTGATACCTACGTATTCTTTACGATTGAAGTTGTTAAATCCAAATTTAGGAACACGTCTTTGAAGTGGCATCTGACCTCCTTCAAAACCAATCTTCTTAGAGTAACCAGAACGTGACTTAGCTCCTTTATGTCCACGGGTGGCTGTACCACCTTTACCGGAGCCTTGACCACGACCGACTCTTTTTCCGTCTTTATGTACTGAACCTTTAGCGGGTTGTAAGTTACTTAAATTCATCACTATTTTGTTATTAAGCTTCTTCTACAGAAACTAAGTGTTCTACTTTTTTTACCATACCAAGGATGTTTGGTGTTGCATCATGCTCCACAACTTGACCAATACCCTTTAGGCCTAGCGCTTCTAACGTTCTCTTCTGTGATTCAGGACGTTTTATTTTGCTTCTTACTTGTGTAACTTTAATTTTTCCCATGATACCCTTGATTTATCCTTTAAAAACTTTCTCTAGAGAAATTCCTCTTTGCGCAGCAACAGTTTTAGCATCTCTTAGACGCAATAAAGCGTCAAAAGTAGCTTTAACTACATTGTGCGGGTTAGATGAACCCTGAGACTTAGAAAGTACGTCTTGTACCCCAACTGACTCCAATACCGCACGAACAGCACCACCGGCTATAACCCCGGTACCGTGTGAGGCAGGCTGGATGTAAACGCGAGCACCACCGTATTTTCCTTTTTGTTCATGAGGTAATGTACCTTTGTTAAGAGGGATACGAACTAAGTTTTTCTTAGCGTCTTCTACCGCTTTAGAAATAGCATCAGCTACCTCTTTAGACTTCCCTAATCCTTGACCAACTACACCGTTCTCATCTCCTACAACTACAATTGCAGAGAAACCGAAGGCTCTACCTCCTTTAGTAACTTTAGTAACTCTTTGTACACCTACCAGACGATCTTTAAGCTCAAGTCCTCCAGGCTTTACTAATTCTACGTTTTTATAATCTTGATACATATTTTCTTAGAATTTAAGTCCTGCTTCTCTAGCACCCTCTGCTAATGATTTAACTCTACCGTGATACAAATAACCACCTCTGTCAAAAGAAACAGTTTCAAATCCGGCGCTCTTAGCTCTCTCCCCAATAGCTTTACCAACTAGGGTAGCTATTTCTGATTTAGTACCTTTCTCAGAACTAATTTCTTTGTCTCTTGATGATGCTGCAACCAAAGTTTTTCCAGTTACATCATCTACCAATTGAGCGTAAATTTCTTTATTACTTCTAAAAACAGCTAATCTAGGTCTAGCTTCTGTTCCAGAAACCACCTTGCGGATTCTGTTTTTTATTCTTTGTCTTCTTTCAGTCTTTGATAATGCCATAATGCTAGTTATTAAGCTGATTTACCTGCTTTTCTTCTTAGTTCTTCTCCTACAAACTTAATTCCTTTACCTTTGTAAGGCTCAGGTTTACGGAAAGATCTGATTTTCGCAGCAACCTGACCAACTAATTGTTTGTCGGTAGAGGTCAACTTTACAATCGGGTTTTTACCTTTTTCCGAAACCGTCTCTACTTTAATTTCAGGAGCTAAATCCATAACAATGTTGTGAGAGAAACCAACAGCCAAATCTAATTTTTGACCTTGGTGGCTAGCTCTATACCCAACACCAACTAATTCTAGTTCTTTCGTAAAGCCTTCAGACACGCCAATGACCATATTGTTGATCAAAGATCTGTAAAGACCATGTTTGGATTTATCTTTTTTATCTTCTGTTGGACGCTCTAAAACAACCGTTCCATCTTCCACTTTTACAGCGATATTAGAAATAGTTTGTTTAAGTTCTCCTAGTTTACCTTTTACGGTAACTTCGTCGTCTTTAATATCTATAGTAACTCCTTCTGGAATCGCTATGGGACTATTACCTACTCTTGACATTTCTTCTTGTCTTTATATATTAGTAAACGTAACACAATACTTCTCCACCAACACTTTCTTGTTGAGCTTGCTTAGAGGTCATTACTCCGTGAGAAGTTGACACAACAGCAATACCAAGTCCGTTAAGAACTCGTGGTAGTTCGTCTTTTCCGACATACTTACGCAATCCCGGTGTACTAACACGCTTTAGGTTTTTAATAACAGGCTCTTTTGTGAACTTGTCATATTTTAAAGCGATCTTGATTGTACCTTGCACTTTGTCGTCCTCAAATTTATAACTTAAAATATATCCTTGTTCGAATAATATTTTAGTAATGTCTTTTTTAAGGTTAGAAGCAGGTATTTCTACCACTCTGTGACCAGCGCTGTTCGCGTTTCTAATTCTTGTTAAATAATCTGCTATAGGATCTGTATACATCTATATTTATTTGCGGTCATAGTTTTCGGATAATTCCGAACTTACAACCAGTTAAAAATTTTTAATTACCAGCTAGCTTTCTTTACACCTGGGATCAATCCCTGATTTGCCATTTCTCTGAATGTTACTCGAGAAAGACCGAAAGTTCGCATGTACCCTTTAGGTCTACCAGTTAGTTTACAACGGTTGTGTAAACGTACTGGAGATGAGTTAGCAGGAAGTTTCTGTAGTGCTTCGTAATCTCCAGCTTCTTTTAAAGCTTTCCTTTTCTCAGCATACTTTGCTACCATTCTTTCTCTTTTCCTTTCACGGGCTTTCATTGATTCTTTAGCCATGTCTTAATTCTTTTTAAAAGGTAATCCTAATTCGCTTAATAATGATTTTGCTTCCTTATCGGTTGGAGCTGAAGTTACGATGGTAATATCCATACCTGAAACTTTATGCACCCTATCGATATTGATTTCAGGGAAAATAATTTGCTCGGTTACCCCAAGGTTATAGTTTCCTCTTCCGTCAAAACCATTGGCTTTGATACCATTAAAATCTCTTACACGTGGTAAGGCAGAAGTAATCAATCTATCCAAAAATTCGAACATACGCTCACCTCTTAAGGTTACTTTTGCCCCAATTGGCATCCCTTTACGAAGTTTGAAAGACGCAACGTCTTTTTTAGATATAGTAGAAACAGCTTTTTGTCCAGATATTTTTGTCAACTCGTCTACTGCGTATTCGATCAACTTTTTATCTGCAACAGCTGCACCAACTCCACGGCTAATAACAATTTTCTCTAATTTAGGAACCTGCATAACATTTGCATACCCAAATTCTTCTGTAAGAGCAGAAATTACTCTTTCCTTATACTCTTGTTTTAATCTTGGAACGTAAGCCATAATTAAATTACTTCATTAGATTTCTTAGAAAATCTCACTTTCTTACCATCTCTTACTTCAAAACCAACTCTTGTTGGCTCTCCAGATTTTGGATCAAGTAATGATAGGTTAGAAATATGGATAAAAGCTTCTTTTTCAACGATTCCTCCTTGAGGGTTGTTAGCGCTAGGCTTTTGGTGTTTTTTCACCATATTAACTCCCTCGACAATCGCTTTATTTTTCTCACGATCTACCTTAAGGACCTTCCCTTGAGCACCTTTGTTCTCTCCGGCGTTAACCTTAACAGTATCTCCTGATTTGATCTTTAGTTTTATCATTTTCAGATGAATTAAAGCACCTCAGGTGCTAATGATACAATTTTCATAAATTGCTTATCGCGCAATTCTCTAGCCACAGGACCGAAAACACGTGTACCACGCATTTCACCTGTTGGGTTCAAGAGCACACAAGCATTATCATCAAAGCGAATGTAAGAACCATCAGGTCTTCTCACTTCTTTTTTGGTACGAACTACAACTGCTGTAGATACCTGTCCCTTCTTAACGTTAGAGTTTGGAGTGGCATCTTTAATGGTAACGACAATTTTGTCACCAACAGAAGCGTATCTTCTTTTAGTACCTCCTAGAACACGGATAGTTAAAACTTCTTTAGCTCCCGTGTTATCTGCTACTTTTAATCTTGATTCCTGCTGTACCATAATTATTTCGCTCTTTCAATAATTTCAACTAATCTCCAACATTTGGTTTTACTCATAGGTCTTGTTTCCATGATCTTTACAGTATCACCGATGTTGCAATCGTCTTTTTCGTCGTGCGCAACGTATTTCTTGGTTTTTAACACGAACTTACCGTACATAGGGTGTTTTACACGTTTAACTTCAGAAACCACTATTGATTTCTGCATTTTGTTACTTGTAACAACTCCTATTCTCTCTTTTCTTAAATTTCTATTTTCCATCTTTAGCAGAATCGAATTATTGTAATTCTCTTTTAGTAAGCTCAGTTGCTAATCTTGCCACAGTTCTTCTTGTACTTCTCAATTCAAGTGGATTTTCCAATGGCGAAACAGCATGAGCCAATTTTAGATCTGCATATTGCTTTTTAACAACACCAAGCTTTTCTTGTAGCTCAGCTGTAGATAATTCTCTAATTTCTGATTGTTTCATAATCTCTTTTGATTAAGCTGAATAATCTCTAGCTACAATAAACTTCGTTTTAACAGGTAACTTTTGAGCTGCTAAACGCAATGCTTCTTTAGCAACATCCATAGGCACTCCGCCTATTTCAAACATAATTCTACCTGGTTTGACTACCGCTGCCCAATATTCTGGAGCACCTTTACCTTTACCCATACGAACCTCAAGAGGCTTTTTGGTAATAGGCTTATCTGGGAAAATTTTGATCCACAATTGCCCTTCTCTTTTCATATAACGAGTTGCGGCAACACGAGCTGCTTCAATTTGACGCGCTGTGATGAATGAAGAATCTATTGATTTTATCCCAAACATACCGTTTGAAAGTTCGTGTCCTCTTTGAGAAACACCTTTCATACGGCCTTTCTGCTGCTTGCGGTATTTTGTTCTTTTCGGCTGTAACATTTTTCTTTTACTTTAAAAAATTACTTTCTACGACGAGATTTTCTTGCTCCTGAATTTCCTCCTTGTTTGCCAGATTGTTTTTTGGACATTCCTACAAGTGGAGAAAGCTCTCTCTTACCATAAACCTCACCTTTCATGATCCACACTTTAACTCCCAATCTACCATAGGTAGTATGAGCTTCATGTAAAGCGTAATCAATGTCAGCTCTAAATGTCGACAAAGGAATACGTCCATCTTTATAGTGCTCTGAACGTGCCATTTCAGCACCGTTCAAACGACCAGAAATCATTACTTTAATACCTTCAGCATTCATACGCATCGCTGCAGCAATAGCCATTTTGATTGCACGTCTGTATGAAATACGATTTTCAATTTGACGAGCAATGCTAGCAGCAACTAAATTTGCATCAAGCTCAGGTCTTTTGATTTCAAAAATGTTGATTTGAACTTCCTTGTCAGTAATTTTCTTAAGCTCTTCTTTTAACTTGTCTACCTCCTGACCTCCTTTCCCGATGATAATACCAGGACGGGCGGTGGTGATAGTAACGGTTACAAGCTTTAAAGTACGCTCAATAATTACTCTAGACACACTAGCTTTAGACAAACGAGCATGGATATACTTTCTGATTTTATCATCTTCAGCAAGTTTATCTCCATAGTCATTACCTCCGTACCAGTTGGACTCCCAACCTCTGATGATACCTAGGCGATTACCGATTGGATTTGTTTTCTGTCCCATACTATCTATCTATTAACTTTGTGTGTTATTTTTAGCTCCGATTACCACCGTTACGTGGTTGGAACGTTTTCTAATTCTGTGTGCGCGACCTTGTGGTGCTGGGCGAAGTCTTTTTAACATACTTCCACTATCCACCTTGATCTCCTGAACAAATAATTCTGCTGCCTCAAGATCAGCATCTTCATTTTTGGATTGCCAGTTTGCAATTGCAGAAACTACCAATTTCTCCAAACGACGCGATGCCTCCTTTTGACTAAACTTCAAAATAGCAAGTGCCTTTTCAACATCCTTACCACGAACTAAATCAGCAACTAGCCTCATTTTTCTTGGAGAGGTTGGGCAGTTATTCAACTTTGCAAATGCTAAGCTTTTCTTAGCCTCTTTTATTTGCTCTGCTCTTAATCTTTTACGAACTCCCATGGCTACTTATTATTTTTTACCTTTATTTTTCGCACCAGCGTGACCTCTAAAAGATCTTGTTGGTGAAAATTCTCCTAATTTATGACCTACCATATTCTCTGTAACGTATACAGGAACAAATTGGCGACCATTATGCACAGCTATTGTTTGACCAACAAAGTCAGGGGTAATCATAGATGCCCTAGACCAAGTCTTAATAACTGACTTCTTACCTGATTCAACATTTTGTTGAACTTTTTTCTCTAAACTATAGTGAACGTAAGGTCCTTTTTTCAGTGAACGTGCCATCTCTTAATACTTTATTTCTTTCTACGTTCTACAATATACTTATTACTCGCTTTGGCTTTAGCTCTGGTTCTGTAACCTTTAGCTGGAACACCATTTCTAGATCTTGGGTGACCTCCAGATGCTCTACCTTCACCACCACCCATTGGGTGATCGACTGGGTTCATCACTACAGGTCTAGTTCTAGGTCTTCTTCCTAACCAACGAGTTCTACCCGCTTTACCAGAAACTAACAATTGGTGATCCGAGTTGGATACTGCTCCAATTGTTGCAAAACAATCTGCTAAAACATATCTGGTTTCACCAGAAGGAAGTTTAATTGTCGCATACTTACCTTCTCTAGCCATAAGCTGAGCGAAAGCACCAGCAGAACGAGCCATAACAGCTCCCTGTCCTGGACGTAGTTCAATACATGAAATAACTGTACCTAAAGGAACCTGACTTAAAGGCATTGCATTACCAATCTCTGGAGTAGCTTCAGCTCCAGATCGAACTTTTTGTCCAACTTGAAGACCGTTTGGAGCTATGATATAGCTCTTCTCTCCATCTGTGTAAACTATCAATGCGATAAATGCTGTTCTGTTTGGATCGTATTGGATAGATTCAACTGTAGCCTCAACTCCTGTTTTAGCTCTCTTAAAGTCGATAATACGATACTTTCTTTTATGACCACCACCTAAATAGCGCATGGTCATTTTTCCTTGACTGTTTCTACCTCCTGTCTTTTTTATCGGAGCAAGCAAGCTTTTCTCCGGCTTATCAGTAGTAATCGCGTCAAATCCGCTTACTACTCTAAATCGCTGACCAGGAGTTATCGGTTTTAATTTTCTAACTGACATCTCTCGTCTTTAGTTATATATTACTATAAAAATCAATAATATCCCCTTCGGCTACGCTAACAATTGCTTTTTTAACAGCGTTAGTTTTACCGTTCTGGATACCCGTTTTTGTGTAACGAACGCTTCTTTTTGGTCCGTAATTCATTGTTCGAACTTGTTCAACAGAAACACCATAAGTAGCCTCTACAGCATCCTTAATTTGGATTTTGTTTGCTCTAGGATCAACAATGAAACCATAACGATTATTCAACTCGCTATCAGCGGTCGCTTTTTCGGTAATAATTGGTTTAATTAACACACTCATTGGTTTCTTATTTACTTAAATTCGACTCAATTCCTTCTATAGACCCTTCAAAAAGAACAATACTATTTGCGTTAACAATTTTGTAAGTATTTAATTCTGAAGTAGTTACGACCTCAGAAGTCTTTAAATTGCGTGACGACAAATATACGTTATTATTTGAATCTCCCAACACGAACAGGGATTTTTTACTCTCTAACCCTAAAGCTTTCAAAACATTAGTGAATTCTTTTGTTTTTGGAGTTTCAAAATTGAAGTCCTCAACAACAATGATTGACTTGTCTTGTGCTTTCAAACTAAGGGCAGATTTTCTAGCTAAACGCTTAACGTTTTTGTTAAGCTTTTGCGTGTAATCTTTAGGTCTTGGTCCAAAAATTCTACCACCACCTTTGAAGATTGGAGATTTGATACTCCCCGCTCTAGCTGTTCCTGTTCCTTTTTGTTTTTTAATCTTACGTGTACTACCAGCGATCTCAGCTCTTTCTTTAGACTTATGAGTCCCTTGACGCTGATTCGCCAAAAATTGTTTCACGTCTAAGTATACAGCGTGATTGCTTGGCTCTACACCGAAAACTGATTTAGAAAGCTTAACCTTTCTTCCAGTTTCTTTTCCGTTAATATCTAAAACTGCTACTTCCATTACTTTCTAACGATTACATAAGCGTTTTTGTGACCAGGTACACATCCTTTAACTACTAAAAGATTTTTTTCTGGAACTACTTTCAACACTTGCAAGTTATCAACTGTTACTTTCTCTGATCCCATTTGTCCAGCCATGCGAATTCCTTTGAATACACGAGCAGGATAGGATGCTGCACCAATAGATCCTGGCGCTCTTAAACGGTTGTGCTGACCGTGAGTAGATTGACCAACTCCGGCAAAACCATGACGTTTAACAACTCCTTGGAATCCTTTACCTTTTGATGTACCAGTAACATCAACATATTCACCTTCTACAAATTCCTCAACAGTAATAGTGTCTCCTAATTTGTAATCACCTTCAAATTGGAATTCAACAACTTTCTTCTTAGGAGAAACGCCTGCTTTTTTTGCATGACCTACTTCGGCCTTGTTAGCACGTTTTTCTGCCTTGTCATCGAAACCAAGCTGAAGAGCCTCATACCCGTCAACTTCTAGAGTTCTGACTTGGGTAACTACGCATGGTCCAGCTTCGATTACTGTACATGGGATGTTTTTCCCGTTTTCATCGAAAATGCTGGTCATACCAATTTTTCTTCCTATTAACCCAGACATTTAATTTACGTTTAAGGATCTCCGGTTTTAAATAACCTTCGACCACATTGTTAATACTTAATTAATTATTCAATTATTAAAAAAACTTCAGGGCTGAAAAAATACTTCCAACCCTGAAATGTATTTTTATCCGTTTTTCCTTCGCGTAACGCTTAGGACATGTCTTTACTCAAAATCTTTGAGTGAAACCACACTGGTCTGTAAAGTTCAAAAGAACTTCTTAGTCCCTTATAAAGATTATACTTTAATCTCCACCTCTACACCACTTGGCAATTCAAGTTTCATCAAAGCATCAATAGTTTTTGATGAAGAACTGTAAATGTCAAGTAATCTCTTATAAGAACTCAATTGAAATTGCTCTCTTGATTTCTTATTTACGTGTGGAGAACGCAATACAGTAAAAATCTTTTTATGTGTTGGCAAAGGTATTGGACCTGTTACTACAGCTCCGGTACTTTTTACCGTTTTTACGATTTTCTCAGCAGATTTATCTACTAAATTGTAATCGTATGATTTTAGTTTTATTCTAATTTTTTGACTCATTTTCTTAAAAGTTTAAGCTTCAACTCCTTTTGCTTCCTTAATAACAGCTTCTGCAATATTAGATGGTGTTTCAGCGTAATGTGAGAACTCCATAGTTGAAGTCGCACGACCTGAAGAAAGGGTACGTAACGAAGTTACATAACCGAACATTTCAGAAAGTGGCACAATAGCTTTGATCACCTTAGAACCTGCTCTGTCGCTCATGTCATTAACTTGACCACGACGACGGTTAAGGTCACCTACGATATCTCCCATGTAATCCTCAGGAGTTAATACTTCTAATTTCATAATTGGCTCCATGATCACAGATTTTGCAGCTTTAGCAGCAGATCTGAATCCTAGTTTTGCAGCCAATTCGAATGATAATTGATCGGAATCCACATCGTGATAAGAACCATCAAGTAAAGTAACTTTCATAGCGTCTACTTCGTAACCTGCTAAAGGTCCGTTTTTCATCGCTTCTTTAAATCCTTTCTCTACAGAAGGGATAAATTCTTTTGGTACGTTACCTCCTTTGATCTCAGATACGAACTCAAGACCTAATTTACCTTCTTCCGCAGGTTCAAGAGCGAATACGATATCAGCAAATTTACCACGTCCACCAGATTGTTTTTTGTAAACTTCTCTGTGTTCTGCTCTTTGGGTAATAGCCTCTTTGTATTCAACTTGTGGCTGTCCTTGGTTTACTTCTACCTTAAACTCACGTCTAAGACGATCGATAATAACGTCTAAGTGAAGCTCACCCATACCAGAGATGATTGTTTGACCTGAAGCCTCATCTGTTCTTGCAGTAAATGTTGGATCTTCTTCAGATAGTTTAGCAAGTGCCATACCCATCTTATCAACATCAGCCTTTGTTTTAGGCTCAACTGCAATACCGATTACTGGGTCAGGGAAATCCATGCTTTCCAATACGATTGGTGACTTTTCATCAGATAAGGTATCACCAGTTTTGATGTCCTTAAATCCAACTGCAGCTCCAATATCTCCAGCCTCAATAAAGTCAATAGAATTTTGCTTGTTTGAGTGCATTTGGTAGATACGTGAAATACGCTCCTTTTTACCAGATCTGTTGTTTAACACATAAGATCCAGCATCTAATCTACCTGAATATGCACGGAAGAATGCTAAACGACCAACGAAAGGATCGGTAGCAATTTTGAAAGCCAATGCAGCAAATGGCGCATCAACACTTGGCTTACGTACGATTTCTTCTCCAGTGTCAGGGTGTGTACCTACGATACCTTCCTTATCTACTGGTGAAGGTAAATAACGACAAACTGCGTCTAATAAGAATTGAACTCCTTTGTTTTTAAAGGAAGAACCACATACCATTGGGATGATAGCTCTATCCATAACAGCAGCTCTTAGAGCAGCGTGTACTTCTTCTTCTGTAATAGAGTCTTCGTCTTCGAAAAACTTCTCCATAAGGGCTTCATCATACTCAGCAACTTGCTCGATAAGCATTGCTCTGTATTCTTTCACCTCATCTACCATATCAGCAGGGATATCCACTACGTCAAAAGTAGAACCGAAGTTATCTTCATGCCATACTACAGCTCTGTTTTTTACTAAGTCAACGATACCTTTAAAATCAGCTTCGTCACCGATTGGCAAAACAATTGGAACTCCATTAGAACCCAACATTTCTTTCACCTGGTTAACCACGCTTAAGAAGTTAGATCCCTGACGGTCCATTTTGTTAACAAACCCAATTCGAGGCACATCGTATTGGTCTGCCAATCTCCAGTTAGTTTCAGATTGAGGCTCAACACCGTCAACTGCACTAAACAAGAAAACTAACCCATCCAATACACGTAATGAACGACTCACCTCAACGGTGAAATCCACGTGACCGGGAGTATCGATAATGTTAAAGTTATAACTGTGTGTATCCGGAGTTGGCTCCGCATTCTCCATAGGGAAATTCCAAGTACAAGTCGTTGCTGCTGAAGTAATAGTAATTCCACGCTCTTGCTCTTGCTCCATCCAGTCCATCGTTGCTGAACCGTCGTGAGTTTCTCCAATTTTATGAGATACCCCTGTGTAGAACAAGATACGCTCTGTGGTTGTTGTCTTACCAGCATCAATGTGCGCTGCAATTCCTATGTTTCTTGTATATTTTAAATCTCTTTGTGCCATCTTACGTATTAAAATCTAAAGTGTGAGAATGCTTTATTTGCTTCAGCCATCTTATGAGTATCAACTCTCTTCTTAACTGCTGCACCTTCTTCTTTAGAAGCCGCTAACACCTCAGAAGCTAATTTAAGAGCCATTGATTTGTCATTTCTCTTACGAGAATAACTAATCAACCACTTCATAGCCATTGATACTTTTCTATCTGGTCTGATCTGCATAGGAATCTGGAATGTGGCACCACCCACACGACGACTTCTCACCTCAACATGTGGCATTACGTTTGACAACGCATCTTTCCAAACTTCCAAAGCAGTTTTTTCTTCATCTTGTTTTTTCTCCTCCACAATATCCATTGCGTCGTAGAAAATCTTGAATGCTACAGACTTTTTACCATCCCACATCATCATGTTAACAAAACGTGTAACTAGCTGATCGTTAAATCTCGGATCTGGTAAAAGAGGTCTCTTTTTGGCCTGTCTTTTTCTCATTTCTTCTTTTTAAAAGTTTTAATTACTTTTTAGGGCGTTTTGCACCGTATTTTGATCTACGTTGCGTTCTTCCTTGAACTCCAGCAGTATCCAATGCACCGCGAACGATGTGATATCTAACTCCTGGCAAATCCTTTACCCTTCCGCCTCTAACTAATACTATCGAGTGCTCCTGTAAATTGTGTCCTTCTCCAGGAATGTAAGCATTCACTTCTTTACCATTGGTAAGACGAACCCTTGCAACTTTACGCATTGCAGAGTTAGGCTTCTTAGGTGTAGTAGTATAAACACGCGTACAAACCCCTCTTCTTTGAGGACACGAATCCAAAGCAACCGATTTACTCTTCTTAGTAAGTGTGGTTCTTCCTTTTCGTACTAATTGTGAAATTGTTGGCATAATCTACTTAACAATAATTATGTTTTTTTATTAATCAAATCCCTATAAATCAATGGTTTCCAGTTATCGACTAGACACACTTTTGATTTAAAAGGGTGGCAAAGGTAAATATATTTATTTATAAATCAAACGCATAATTGATTAATTTTCAATAAAATCTCTTCGGTATCAATGAAGTACGATTTTGTATAAAATGGAAAAATCGACAATTTCATTAGTATCCTAAGAATATCCACCCCGTGGTTGCTTTTGTATTATTTCCTAAATCTAAAATGTAAAAATAAACTCCTGCTGGTAAGGGATCACTTTTATTAAGGGTCCAATTTGAATTACTGTATCCCCTCCAACTATTATCGTAGCCTTGTTTTGAGTATACCAAAGATCCATCTTTATCATAGACCTTTAATATATTATTCGGATACTGTTCTATACAGCGAATGACAAAGGTATCATTATTTCCATCATTATTAGGTGTGAAGATCTCAAAAACCTTTACGCATGTTGCCTCTACTGATGCGCTTGATACATTATTACTGGCTTTAAAATCCTCTGGCTCTGAATGTATCAACTCTGCCGTGTTTTGATAAACCTGACCCTCCACAAGGCGGGCTCGAAGTTTTAGCTGCTCACTAGCCTCTGGGGCTAACTCTACGATTTCCCATAAACCAGATACACTACTATAGCGACCAGAAGTCAACTGATGATCCTCATAGAGGTATCCGTCTGGAAGCTGTTCTTTAATAACGAGATTCTCGCCCTTTACTTTTGAATTGTTGCTAACAATTATGGTAAAGTTTACTTGAGTATCCATGGCAGCTTCTACCGCATCAACGCTTTTATCAATAGCGATATCCAGACAAGCATCCATAATGATTTGTACGGAATAATTTAAGCCAGTTGACATACTCTTTGCATAATATGTTACACCATCTATTAGTGGCGCATCAGCTGACAGGCTGTTTTGCCCTCCCTTGTCCGAGAACCAAATCAAATCATCCACGCCGATATCAATATCTAAAACAGTGGGAGTTGATAGCTCACAGAAATGCTCGATACTATGCTCAGTGTCTGTAGCTCGAAAGATTACCTCAACAAGGTTGGATTGCACCGAGGCACATTGAAAATCATTATATGCAATGGCGCTATATATCCCTGGCTCTGTAACCATATAATAGGAATCTGTAGCATGGTCAATAATTTGATCATCTTGTAACCAAACATAACTGGTGGCTCCTTCTGAGAAGACATTTAAACGTACAGATTCTCCAGGGTTTACTTGAACTTGTTGCATGTTGGATTGCCCATAAACATCCCCGACAACCGCAACAAAGACCATCATAAACCCCAGAGCTATTCTGAGATAATTATAAAAACAATTGCCCTGCATACTCCTTTAATGTAAAGACTCATAAAACCTATAGGCAACTAAGTACCCTCCTCATTCAAGTTTAATACTAGGCTAAGTTTATTCTGTAGCGGAACCTATAGTAATGGTAGGTGCACCAGGTATTGGAGTAACTACTACTTCTAATGGGTTTCCAGTTTCATCGTCAACTGCATCGGTAAATACCACGTATTCTCTGGTTCCATCATCTGCTTTTACGGCATAGGTAACTTCGACATAAAATGTATAGGTTCCCTCCTCAGCAAGAGTAACATCATAGGTTGCAGTGTCCCCAAGATCAATTGGATTAGCCGTACCTCCATCTAAATTGGCATACCAATTATAATTAACTGTAAAATCACTTCCAGCTGGATTAGTATAACCATTTGAATTACCTGTGTAGTCTGCTGTAATATTATCTACTGACAACTGGATTGGAGTTGCTGGAATATCATCCACACAATATCCTGCTGGATTTCCATTGAGTGCCGCTGCGGAGGTCACCTCAAGCTCAGGCAATACAAATAAAATGATATCCTCATACTGGCTAGATTGACAAGTTACCGTTCCATCACCATTATCCACCAAACCATAAACTCTGTATTTATGATATCCTGGAGCTAACCCAGTAGCAGTTAGATTTATCGTAGTTTCACCAGTGATAAGAGTTTCGGTTCCATCAAAAGAGACCGTATTCCACTCATAAGAAGAAAATGTATTTCCAGCTCCATCATCTGTAGAAGCATTCAAAGTAATAGAAGGACCGTTTGTGGTAGGATTGTAAAACAACACTGCCTGATCTACAATGGTCACATCAGTTGCATCGCTACTTATAGTTCCTACGTCTAAATCAGCAGGTGTACTAATGGGCGAAGTAAAGGTTGGGGCTTGCGCGCTAGCCGGTGCAATTACAAATAATAGCGCGGCCGCTAAAAGACTGAATAAGATGGTACTTGTTCTCATAATGATAGATTTTGAATTTATTGAGTTTATTTAATTTTCATTGACGTTTAAATCAATTTCTGGGTATCCCGGTTTGGGATAGATCACAATGTCAAATGCTGTTCTAGAAGAGGTAAACGCTGTACCTCCTTCCACAGCTTCTAAATAATAAGTTCCAGTAGTCAAATCTTCCTCTGGAATTGAAAGTACATCCGTGGTACCACTATAGATAAGATTACCTTCGGTAAGAGCGTCATAAACTCTATAAGTATAACCTGACTGGAAATTAGAAATACTAATCAAAGCGGACTCACCTTGACATACATATACTGTAGTAAATTCCACGGTAGGTGGTGTGATAAAAAAGGCGTAGAACAATTCCGCAAAAGGACCTATACCAATAAGAGCGCTTAATCTAATTTGCACTCCATCAGTAGGAACGCTAGTAGCTGGTATTGGAACAATAACTTCCCCAGAGTCCTCAGCTTCATCCAACCCTAATAGTCCTAACAATGTTGAACCAGTATATATGTCTCCCTCAGTCTGATTCAATCCACCATCAGTACGTTGAACATTAAAAACATTGGAAAGACCTAGAAGCGCTCCTCCGTACCTAAACCTTATCATTATTGGAGCAGTTGGCTCTGGCTTAAGTGTACCTGTAAATTGTAAGTTTTGCCTGGCAGTCCCAATAGAACCTATTAATCCTACGTTTACTTGTAATCTCGAATAATTAGTTAGATCAGGATCTGAAGCAAAACTTGGATTAATTACATTTGCTAATAATATGGTATAGCTGTCTTCTTCAAAATTCGCATACACCCTCTGGCTATAAGTAGTTTGAATACTTACAGCAAAAATTGAAACAATAATTAAAGCAAGACAAACTGACTTCATCTTTTAAAAAGGTTTTAAGGGAGGTTTCAAAATGCACTGCGGTTTTCCTAATAAAAGGTTGCCTTCCGTAATAGGTATTGTTTAGGTTAACCATACTACTGAAAGACAACCAATTACTCTCAAAAAATGATATGAGGTAACAAAAACTACATTACATAATAGAAGCGCATATCGCTTATTTTTTAATTTTCATCATTTAAGAATTCTCTAATTAGTTTATTCTTGAATAATGATAAAATTCGATCTCCTGTTTAATGCATGATCTCCATCGCTACATTTGACCCCGTTAGAGCATTTGTTAAGAAGTCTTTTTTCTCCAAAACCTCTCGCGCCTTCTATTCTTGATCTATCAACCCCATTGGCAATCAGATAACGTTTGGTGTTCTCTGCCCTTGCATTGGAAAGACTTAGATTATAGTCATCCGATCCCCTACTATCTGTATGAGACTCTATGAGAATTCTCATCTCTGGAAATTCCTTTAAGACGTAGAACACCTTTTCTAAAGCTAATTCAGCCTTAGGGGTAATATCGGACTTGTCGTATTCAAAATAAATAGGATCAACATCGATCTTTAATAGATCACCTTCTTTGACCGTTAAGCTCTCAAGAGAGGTCAGATAAACATTGTTATCTGTTAATTCTTTATCGGGCTGATCATTAGTTTTTGCCAATAGCGTTTCTGAGGTGTATTGCGGCTTTGAAAAGGTTAATTCGTGCGTTCTTTTAAAAGGCAATCTGAGCTGATAGTAGCCATCCTGGTCACTCTGAGCATTTGTATATACAGTGTCATTTAATATATCTTCCACCACAATGTCGGCAAGAGCAATAGGCTCTTCTGTTTTCTTATCAAGCACCCTACCAGAGAAAAGTTGATATTGCATAGGTTCTTTCCGTTTAAAGAAATAGATATCATCATCTCCTTTTCCTAGACTTCGATTGGATGCAAAATAGCCCGTATTTTCCTTCGGATCTAAAATCATACTAAAATCATCCATATTACTATTCAGTGCAGGTCCCATATTTAAAGGAACCTCAAAAGTAGTATTGGAAGTCATTACACTAGAAAAGACATCGAGTCCACCTAATCCATAATGTGAATCAGAGGAGAAATACAAAACGCTATCGGTGACAAATGGAAACATTTCTCTTCCAGCAGTATTGATCGTCGGACCAAGATTCACGGGATTATCTGCCATCCCATCCTGGAAAATCTCTGCTACATAAATATCGGAAGATCCAAAGCCCCCAGGCATATCAGATACAAAATAAAGATACTTACCATCTGCCGATACCGCGGGGTGCCCACAGGAATAATCACTATCATTAAAAGCTAACGACTCAATATTAGTGATTTGATTTCCGCTGACATAACCCCTTACAATTTCAATATTGGAAACTCCGTCATTGTTTGCTTTAAGATGTTTTTTACTAGAATAGTTTCTAGTGAAATAAACGAATTTGCCATCCCTGCTAAAACTTGGTGTTGCATCGTGAAAATTAGTACGAGTATTTGCCCCAAATTTTTTTGGCTTGCTAAGCTCACCATTTTGCTTATTTCGCTCTGCGATATAAAGGTCTAAAAATGGTTGATTGTTCCACTGATAATAACGGTCCTTTGTAACGGAAGTATCCCTTGAAGAGGTGAATAACAAATAATCACCGTGATAGGCAGGTGCAAAATCTGATTTATTTGTATTGATATCCAAATTGTAGATCTTATACAAAGAATCACTTTCTTTTATCTTATCCAAATGTCGCTTCTGGGTAGCAATTACCTCTAAGCGATCGTAATTATCAGCATAAAACTCCGTAATTAACTTATCCGCTCTATCGTATTTTCTACTAGCTCTGGCGCTTTGAACATATTTGATCAATGTGCTTTCCTTAATATCCCCGTGCTTGAGGTGATAAAGCTCTTCATACCATTTATAGGCTCTTTGATAATCATTGAGATTAAAATAACTATCTCCTAGTCTTTCAAGAGTAATTTCATCAATGGCATCGGCTTCAGCAATAGATTTCTCATACATTGCTGCGGCTTCTTTGAAATGGAAATCTTCAAAGTATTGATCGGCTTTCCAACTACTATTTTGCCCATACAGGCCTAGTTGTATAAATAGAATTAATATTAAAAATTTTCTCATCGTCTTTGGTATTAGAAGAATCTTGGTGATCTTGCACGTGCATCAAACAGTGGCAAAGTGTATTTCAACATGATTTCATGTGAACCGTCATTGTACTTATTGAGTTCCGTAGTGGAGTAATCATAGGCATAGCCCACAAAGAAACTCCTAGATATATGAAACCCTAACAAGGCACTAAGCGCATCGTTAAATCTATAGGATACACCAGCTGTAAATCGTTCTTGTAAAAGCACATTTAAAGACAAGTCTACTGTAATTGGAGCTCCATCATTGTATTTAAGCAAAGTGGATGGCTTGAGTTTAAAATCAGGTGATATATCAAAGACATACCCCCCTAATAAATAGAACTGAGTGGTCTTATCGATCACAAGCTCTTGGTCATTATCAAAGGTTTCTGTCTTTATAAAATTAGGCGTGGAAAGCCCAACATACCAACGATCTCCATATAAATAAGCTCCAGCCCCAATAATTGGCGTAACGTTTGACAAGTTATTATTGAGGATTGGATCATTAGGGTTCGCATAGGAACCCTCAGACCAATCTACATTTAAAATGTCTACTCCAAAATTCATCCCAAATGACAAATTCATTCTGTAAGAAAGCGGAATACTATAGGAAAACACCCCGTTGATATCGAGATCATTAGAAGGTCCAATGTTCTCATTGATCATCGTGAGCCCTACTCCAATTCTTCGACCAGTTCTACCTGCAATTGTCAAAGATTGTGTGGATGGAGCTCCATCTATACCTACCCATTGTGAACGGTGAATAAGTCCAGCCTCTAGTCTATTGTCCGTGACATATCCTGAGTTCAAGCTCAACGGATTGTACATATATTGAGTAAACTGATGTTGTTGCTGTCCCGAAACTAGTTCCACACTAGCGAAAAATGCTAATAACAGTAACAGTGCGTTTGTTGTATATGTGTTTATAATTTTCATGAGTTTATATTTTAATAAGCATTTTTAAATGAATGATTAATACGTTTTTAGTTATTTGGCGATATATAACCATCCAGATTTATCTACTCCTATTTCTCTCACAACAAGTGAGTAATAGTAAACTCCAGCAGGGAGCTCTTTCCCTCTGTTAACTGCACCATTTACATTGGCTATTCCTGTCCAGTCATTTTGATATCCTACAACCTCGTATACCTTATTTCCGTATCGATTAAAGATCTTTAAAACACTGTTAGGATATTGCTCAATGCATTCTATCCTGAAGTAATCATTGTAGCCATCAAAATTCGGCGTGAATTCATTAAACACTTGTAAACAATTTAGCTCTATAGTCACTTCATCGGAATTATTTGAAGTGTCATCCTGAGGTACTGAGCTTCGAATTGAAGCAATGTTAGTATGGTTACCTGTTGGATTAACTTCAACCCAGATTTCCAAGGTTGCTGTTTGGTTTGCAGCAAGTTCCTCTAATTTCCACTGTCCTACTGTTGGCTGATAATTTCCGATGGACGCAGTATGTCTTTGATAGGTGAAACCACTAGTTATTACCTCATCAATAAGTAATTCACTGAATTCCGTTGCCCCACCGTTGCTTACCGTTACAGTAAACTTGATTAAATCACCTACAAGTGGATTCAGTTGATCAGCTACTTTGGTAATACTGATATCAGACACTGGTGGAGTTTCTATGGTTAATTCATCTGTAGTGGCATCCGTTGAAGTGTTACCGCTATCATCTGTTACTTTAACTATAACATCATAAGTACCAATTGGGATTTCATTTCCATCAGGAACTTGAAGAGTCCAAGTACCATCCCCGTTATCGACAAGATTCCCATCGCCTTCTGTATAAACTACCCCATCAACTTCAACAGTTAAATCATCTTCTGAATCGGCTGTTCCAGTAATTTGAGGTGTTGGATCTGGCGTCGCTATTGGGTCCACTGTTGGAGTGGTCGGAGCGCTAGAATCTATAGTTAACTCATCCGTAGTGGTATCCGTTGAAGTATTTCCTGTGTCATTTGTGACCGTGACCACAACATCATAAGTACCAACTGGGATTTCATTTCCATCAGGAACTTGAAGCGTCCAGGTATTATTTCCGTTATCGGTTAGATTACCATCACCTTCCGTGTAAACAACTCCATTAACCTCTACAGTTAAATCATCTTCTGAATCAGCTGTTCCTGTGATTTGTGGTGTTGGATCTGGCGTTGCTATAGGATTCACAGTTGGCGTGTTAGGCGAAGCTGAATTTACTGTCAGCTCGTCGGTGGTAGTATCATTTGCGGTTCCTCCGAACTGATCTATTACCGTTACAATAACATCATAAACACCATCTGGAATTTCATTTCCGTCTGGAACTTGAAGCATCCATGTATTATCTCCATTATCCGTTAGATTACCATCGCCTTCCGTGTATACAACTCCATTTACCTCTACAGTTAAATCATCTTCTGAATCAGCTGTTCCAGTGATATGTGGTGTAGGGTCTGGTGTTGCTATTGTATTCACTGTCGGTGTGTTAGGCGAAGCTGAATTTACCGTCAATTCATCCACTGTATCATCTGTAGATACATTTCCAGCAGTATCCATCGCAGTAGCCGTCACATCGTAAACACCATCTGGAATTTCATTACCCAAAGGCACCTTAAGTGTCCAGGTATTATTCCCATTGTCTGTTAATTCACCATTTCCTTCTGTGTAAACAACTCCATTAACTCCCACAGTTAATTCATCTACTGAATCTGCTGTTCCAGTTATTTCTGGAGTGGGACTATTGGTAACTAAGACATCCACAGTAGGTGCTGTTGGAGCTACTGTATCAATGGTTAATTCATCTGTGGTGACATCGGTAGAAGAACTTCCACCGCCATCAGTAACCGTGGCCACTACATCGTAAATGCCATCTGGAATTTCATTTCCGTCTGGAACTTGGAGTGTCCATCTGTTATCACCGTGATCAGTTAAATTACCATCGCCCTCAGCATAGGTTACCTGATCAACTTCCACAGTTAGATCATCTGCTGAATCTGCTGTTCCTGTTATTTCTGGAGTTGAACTATTACTTATAACTTTATCTACCGTTGGAGTAGTTAGTGCCGCAGGGTCAATGGTTAATTCATTAACCGTGGCATCATTAGAAGTATTACCTGCTACATCAGTGGCTGTAGCAACGACATCATAGACCCCATCTGGAATTTCATTTCCAACAGGAATTTGAAGTGCCCAGGTTCCATCTCCGTTATCCGTTAAACTTCCATCACCTTCTGTGTAGGTCACTCCATTCACTTCGACGGTCAGATCGTCTACTGAATCAGCTGTTCCAGACAGTAGTGGGGTATGATTACTGGTAGTGTGTTGATTGACTGTTGGCACCGTAGGAGCCGTAAGATCAATAGTCAATTCGTCCGTAGTAGTATCATTAGAGGTATTCCCCACAGCGTCTGTTGCCGTTGCAACTACATTGTATATCCCTTCTGGTATAGGATTCCCTGCTGGGATCTGAAGTGTCCAAGTATCATTTCCATTATCTGTTAAATTACCATCCCCTTCAGCATAAACTACCCCATGGACAGCAACTGATAGTTCATCAATTGAACTTGCCGTTCCAGTAATTTCAGGGGTTTGATTATTGGTCACTTGTGCCTCTACCGTTGGTGGGGTTGGTGCTACCGTATCGATGGTTAATTCATCAACGGTGGCATCAATGGAATTATTTCCAGCCATGTCAGTAGCGGTGGCAACCACGTCATAAATACCATCTGGAATTTCATTACCAATAGGCACACGTAGGAACCAAGTATCATCACCATGATCAAAAAGACTTCCATCTCCCTCGGTATAAGTAACTCCATTTACAGCTACAGTTAATGCATCAATGGAATCTGCCGTTCCAGTAATTTCAGGGGTTGTGTCGTTGGTAACTACTGGATTTACAGTAGGTATTGTTGGCCCGACGGTATCAATAGTCAATTCATCTGTGGTAGTATCGGAAGAAGTATTTCCACTTCCATCGGTAGCGGTAGCCACCACATCGTATACCCCGTCTGCTATTTCATTTCCAGAAGGTACTTGTAGTGTCCAAGTATCATCACCATTATCAATTAAATTTCCATCTCCCTCGGTATAAGTAACACCATCTACAGCTACTGTGAGATCATTTTCGGAATCTGCTGTCCCTGTTATTTCAGGGGTTCGATTATTAGTCACCAATTTATCAACTGTTGGCGTGGTAACAGCGTTTTGATCAATTGTTAGCTCATCTACAGTGGTATCAGTAGAAATATTACCTGCTAGATCAGTTGCGGTAGCAACCACATCGTAAACGCCATCAGGAATTTCGTTTCCATCGGGAATTTGGAGCGACCAAGTGTCGTCTGCGTTATCCGTAAGACTTCCATCCCCTTCTGTGTACGTTACACCATTAACCGCTACGGTTAATTCATCTATGGAATCTGCCGTTCCCGTTAACAATGGCGTATTACTATTTGTGATATGCTCGTTTACTGTCGGAACAGTAGGTGCTGTAGTATCGATCCTAAGTTCATCTATTGTATCATCCGAAGATGCGTTACCAGCTATATCTGTCGCCGTCGCTACCACATCATAAATGCCATCTGGAAGCTCATTTCCATCAGGGATTTGTAACAACCAGGTATCATCACCATTATCAATAAGGTTTCCATCACCCTCGGTATACGTTATTCCATTCACCTCTATGGTCAACTCATCCTCTGAATCCGCTGTCCCGGTAATCTCAGGGGTGGTATCCGTAGTAATTTGTTCATCTACAGTTGGTACTGTAGGATTAGTCGTGTCAATAGTAAGTTCATCGAGCGAAGTATCAGATGCAGTATTACCTGCTATATCCGTAGCTACGGCAACCACATCATACACCCCTTCAGGAATTTCATTTCCAACTGGGATTTGTAGCACCCAGGTGCCATCACCATTATCTGTAAGATACCCATCTGATTCAACGTAGGTCACTCCATTAACTTCTACGGTTAATGCATCCTCTGAATCTGCTGTACCAGTTAATTCGGGCGTGGTATCATTGGTGATAAGTTCATCTACCGTAGGAGTCGTTGGATCCGTGGTATCAATGGTGAGTTCATCAACTGTTCCATCAGTAGCGGTGTTTCCAGCAGCGTCAGTCGCGGTGGCCACCACATCGTAAATACCTTCTGGGATTTCATTTCCATCAGGGATTTGAAGTGTCCAAGTATCGTCACCATTGTCAATAACATCTCCACCTACTTCGCTATAGGTTATTCCGTTAACTTCGATGGTTAATTCATCTACCGAGTCTGCTGTACCGGTTAATTCGGGAGTAGTATCATTGGTGACAAGTTCATCTACCGTAGGAGTCGTTGGATCCGTGGTATCAATGGTGAGTTCATCCACGGTAACATCCACAGCAGTGTTTCCAGCGGCGTCAGTCGCGGTAGCCACCACATCGTAAACACCTTCTGGAATTTCATTTCCATCAGGAATTTGAAGTGTCCAGGTATCGTCTCCATTGTCAATAACATCTCCGCCTACTTCGCTATAGGTTATACCGTTAACTTCGATGGTTAATTCATCTACCGAATCTGCTGTACCGGTTAATTCAGGAGTAGTGTCATTGGTGATAAGTTCCTCCACCGTTGGCACTGTCGGCGCATCAAGATCTAATGTATAAGCTAAGGATGTTTCCGCCGTTGAGGTACAGTCACCTCCCACATGTGTAATGACAGCGGTAACAGTTAAGGAAGCATCAGCCTCAAGTCCACTACCTGGAACATCAACAGTAAAAGTGCCACCAGATTGAACAGTAGTGTTATAATTAACCCCGTTGACTGTTACTACCACTGCATCTCCTTCTGCGGCATCCCCTCCAGTTGTTCCCTCAATGATAACTGAACCTTCACTTTCTGTAGCATTAATAATATTATCCTCACCTATACTTGTGATCGCGATTGTAGGATTGTTATCAAGTCCCTCTATGGTTCGAGGATTTACATACGCGCCATAAACTTCCATTTCATTTAACGCAGTAACTACCGCTCCTATTTCTAGTCTAACTTCATCATAATCACCAGTTGTAGTTACTCCAATAAAACTAAAATCTTCTGAACCTGGTTCGTTTATAAGATCTAAATTAATTAGCCCCAACGCTTGGAGTAAAAGCAGACCACCACCTGAAAATGAGTCGACTTGAGTTCCATCCAAATAAGTTGAAACGGTGATCTGATCAAGCAATCCAACCTCAAGGAAATCATTAACATCTCTTACCAGGAATCCAGCTTGGCTACCTGAAGGGAATTCACCGATCGGATTTAGAACAGAAATTGATACAGACTCCCCAACACCAACACCAAGGCTTACAGTTGCAAAATCGGTAATATCTTCTGAAATTACATTTTGAACATTTTCTAAAGAGGTTCCTACTCCACCAACGCCACTGGCTCCGGTTGCTGCACTATTAATTATCACTGGTTGGCCTGGATTGGAAAGAGGAGTAATATCACAGGTAATGGGTGATTCACATAAGGTCTGAAGAATAACTCCATAGATATTTGTAACCCCAAGATCAACATCGGCTATTTGCTCCATCGAAATTTGTACTTCATCAAATGGAGTACTTGCAACAAATCCTATTTGATAACGGCCAGGATCTCCAAAAAGAAGTCCGCTATTAACCGCTAACAAGGCCTCAGAACTACCATCAATAGACTCTTGTTCAACGCCTTCCAAATAAGTTGTCAGTGTAACATTATTGAGTAGATCTAAGCTGAGAATACCGCCAGTTTCTAAATCAAAACCTGTATAGGTATTGGCAGGATACGTATCAAGAGGATTTTGAACAGATAACGATGCTGTTCCCAATACGCCTAAAGCTAAGTCAATGGTTGCGAAATTCGTGTCATCAGCATCAATCACAGCATTAATGTTGGTTACATCACCAACGCCTATTCCGCTAACCCCTGTATTGACACCATTAATAAGTAAAGGGAAGTCTGGTTCTGTAGCCATCACTGGAGTGTTACACGCCAATACGGATGGATCAGCTGGGCAAAACTCTTTTAAGCTAAGACCATATACATTCATACTTCCAAGAGCTACCGCTGATCCAGTAATCTGAACTTCATCAAAAGGTTGGCTTGTGATAAAACCTATTTGACTCCTTTCATTTCCAGAATTTAAAATACTTGTATTAAGTGCTAAAATTCCGCCTGAAGTTCCATCGGCAGTTTCTTGTTCAATTCCATCAAGGTAGGTTGTTATTGTAATAGCATCCAATAATCCAACACTTAGAAGTGAAGTGGATTCGATATCAAAACCTGCAAAGGTTTCTGCATCGTAGTCGGTTACTTCATCTTTGACTGAAAGAGAACCAGACCCTAAAGTAAAATCTAATGTTGCAAAGTTATTAGGATCGCTGTCAATGACATTATTACTTGCAGAACTTCCGTTTATAGCTAGAATACTACCCAAATCTGTATTGTCCTCTGATATACTCATTGGGTAAGCAGGACGCATCATTGAAGTGGTAGTATTACATGCTAAAGCAGGCCCTTCTTCAAAGGAAACTATACTTGCATGGTATATTTCAGCTAATTGAGCTACTCCAACGAGTGTTTGATAAGTGATTCTTATTTCATTGAAATCCCCAGTAGTTATGAATCCTACATCTGCTATGTTGTCTGAAAGCAAACTTGCACTAATTAATCCAGCATCGAAGGTTTGACTTTGAACTGGATTAACTCCGTCCATATAAGTGGTAATTGTAATTTCTAAACCGACATTTAGTCCTAAAAGACCTCCTGTACCTACACGAAATCCAGCCCAGGTTCCTGCAGGATAATCATTTACTGGATCTGCCACACTCAAGGTGGCGTTACAACCTAATAATGCGGCACCGAAGGTTATAGTCCCTGGTTCACCTAAATTATCATCTATAATCCTCTCCTCATTATTAACACCTCCTAGACAAACGGGTATAGTACTAGATACATCATCAACAATATTGACCACCAAATCAGAATATGTATCAGTGGTCCAAGGAGAAAGTTCATTGGGTGGTGCATTACCAATTTGAGCTTGTAGTGTGTTTAGCCCTAACACTAAACTAAAAATACAAGCTAATAGTAATGTAATGGATAGTTTTGGGTCGAAACCCAAATGAATTCTTGAATTATAAGGTAATATACCGGTTAAAGAATTAGTGCCGGGGTCATAAAAATCTAAGGTACGGGGAGCCCTACATGTAGATGGTAGTTTTTGTTTCATCATGCATATATTTGAAAATTGATGTCCAGGGTGACGCAGTTAAATAAACTGAATCACCTAATAATCAGGAGTTAATGATGATTTCTTTAGCTAAACTAAGAGCACACTAATCCTGTTCTACACCATGCAAATGGATAGAGGTCGGTAATATCTATGTAGTGAAGCCTTACTTCAATGCGAGTAGCAAAGAGTTTGATCCATCAATCATAGATGTCTTCCTAAAAAATTGATTGTTATGTAAAACGCGTTTAGGCGTGGAGAAAGTAGTTTTTGACATAGGCTATTAATCTAGTTTATAAATATTTTAATTAAGGTTGTTTAACCGACAACCTAACGTAAACTTGAGGGAAGTTTATAAATCAAAACATATATGTTCTAAATCAAATCGATGTCAAATTCATTTTTGACAAAGATCAACTATAGTATTATGTAGGTCTAAAAAAAGAGGAATGGGGAGAAAATATTATTATTACTTACTCTAAAATCAATGTATGTTGTTTCTCGTTATAATATTTCAAAAAGTTAGTAAATATTTTGCAATATAAAACCTACGCTAAATAGGAAATTAAACTTAACAGTGAGGAAATTTAATTAAAATATTAACAAAAACCAAAAAACATTAAATTAAAATTTTAAAAACCTAATAGTCTAAAGGACAATAACCTGTAAGGTTATAATAAGCGAATTGCCAAAATCCCAAGGTAAAATAAAAAACAAATAATCCACACTAAGTAGTAACTTTTTCACATATGTCACCTAGTATTATGACCGCACTCTGAAGGAGGCTATTAAGATCAATAGCATTTTCAAATCAATCATCTTTAGACACACACCAAAGTCTAACTAGATAAATTCTGACCAAGTAAATATGACAGTAGCCAAATAAATTTTACTTACTAAGTGTAATTCGAAGGATTCTAAAGTAAAATATATTTGAATGTTAATCTTTATTAGTTTCATTAGCCTGCTTGAAACGGTTTTGATGATAACTACTTGAAACGGTTTTGATGATAACTAGAAGATTATTTAAATCAAATAATCGAAAATAAAAATTAAACTTAAAAAAGGCACCCCACATTACGTATTTAATTGCAAGAAATTCATTAATAGCCAATGATTATCATTGATCAAGTTCACAATAATATAATCAACACTAAATACCTTCTCAACTCACCAGTAGTCTAACCTAATATAATTTGTAATGTCGAAGGATTATGAAATTAATACCAATTTAAGAAAAAAACTAGTCTATTCAGTTTTATATTTAATTTAAAGGCTCGCTTATTGATTTTTTAATTTTTCTTAACATTGAATTAGCATTTTATGATAAAAAAATTGGATTATTAACATGAATTTATCATTTTCGCACTAGCTAATTCAAATAAATTTATAAAATGAGAACAAAGTTTAGTGGATTTTTGACGCTATTACTAGCGTTGATTGTGCAATTTACTTTTGCACAAGACAAAACCGTAACAGGGGTGGTTACAGACCAAGATGGTCTTCCGCTTCCTGGAGCGAATGTCCTAGTAAAAGGTACTTCTAATGGTACTCAAACAGACTTTGATGGTAACTATACCATCCAAGCTAACACAGGAGATGTATTAGTATATTCCTTTGTAGGTCAAACAACAGAAGAACGAACTGTTGGTGCTGCAAGCAGCATAAATGTTACCTTGGGATTAGATGCTCAGGCACTCGATGAGGTTGTGGTGACAGCTCTAGGTATTACTAGAGAAGAAAAATCACTTGGTTATTCATCCCAACAATTAGGAAGTGAAAGTATTGCGGATGTCCCAACTACAAACGTGGTGAATTCACTTTCTGGGAAAATTGCTGGAGTAAATATCACTCAATCTTCAGGGGATATAGGATCTTCTTCCCGTATTACTATTCGTGGTATTTCTACAATTTTTGGTAGTTCACAGCCTCTAATTGTAGTAGATGGAATCGTAATGGACAATGGCTCATACACCTATAGTGGTAATACTGGAACAGATGTCCCTAATGGTCTTGCAGACATCAACCCGCAAGATGTGGAATCAATGAACGTATTAAAAGGAGGTGAAGCTACGGCACTCTACGGTATGCGAGGTACTAACGGTGTAATTGTAATTACCACAAAATCTGGTAAAAAGAATCAAGCATTAGGGATCTCAATCAACAGCACTGTATCTTTCTCTAATCCTTACATCTTCCCCGACTATCAAAACTCGTATGGACAGGGATATGATCCAGACAATTTTTTCTTTATTGATGGACGTAATGGAAGTGGAAGTGTTGATGAAAGTTGGGGACCACGCTTAGATGCTGGTTTAGAGTTCGTACAATACGGATCTTATATAGCAAATCCAAATAACCCGCAACCACTGCCATGGGTTTCACACGGAAACAGTGTTAAAGATGATTTCTATCAAACTGGTTTAACTACTGACAACACAGTTTCATTTGCAGGAGGTACTGATTCAGCTTCCTATCGCTTTTCAATGGGATTAACAGATGCTCAAGGTATTGTTTACAATACAAATTTGAGAAAATACAATATTGGGGGTAATGTTGATTTTGACTTAAGTGACAAATGGTCGGTTGGTTTTAATGTTAGATATATCAGAAGTAATTCTGACCAGAGAAATGGAGTTGGCTACGGTGGACCAGCGAATCAAATTGGACAGTTGGTATGGAGTGCTCGTCAGACAGACTGGGGAATATTAAGGGATTGGAGAAATCTTCCAACCATTAACATGGCAAACTCAGGAGATCCAAGAATGGTGCCAATCAACTGGAACACTGCATATAACAACAATCCTTTCTGGGCACTTGATAATAACCTTCACCCATGGGAAAGAAACAGATTTATGGGAGGGGCAAACATTGGTTATAAAATAAGTGATAAGTTTCGTTTAGATATGCAAACAGGTATTGATTATTTCAACGATATCCAAGAAACACAATACCATTTTGGAACTATAGAGAATCTAAATGGATACTATAGAATGACAGAGAGAAATAGATATGAAATTAACTCTCAAGCCCTTTTTACCTATACGGATTCATTTGGCTCAAATGATCAATTTGACCTAAATTTAACTGTGGGTGGTGCTACAATGGTAAGTCACTACAGATTATTTGATGCTGTAGCACAAAATCTTGTGATCAACGGCTTATTCAACATAGCAAACTCGGCACAACCAGCAGAATTAGGTGATGATAGTAGTGAACAAAGAATCAACAGTATATTTACAACTGGATCATTGAGTTATAATAACTATGTGTATTTAAACTTCTCTGGAAGAAATGACTGGGCTAGTGTACTACCTACAGAAAACAACAGTATTTTCTACCCATCAGTTTCATTGAGTGTTTTACCGCATCAAATGTTCGACATTCAGTCAGATGTGTTAAACTTCTTAAAACTAAGAGGGTCATGGGCTCAGACAGGTAGTGCAGGACCGCTTTCACCATACAATGTAAATCCTGCGTATAACCTTGCATCTTCTGGGCTTAATGGACAAACTCCAACTGCTCAGTATCCCAACACTGCGTGGAATTCAGATATTACCGCACAGACAGAAACTGCAATTGAAACAGGTATTGAAACTAGATTATTCAACAACCGTCTTGATTTAAGCCTCACCTATTATCATAGAGAAGCTGAAGATGTTATCATGCCTTTAGATGTTTCTACTTCATCTGGTTTCAGATCAGTATGGAAGAATGCTGCTACTATTACTAATAAAGGTTTTGAAGTAGTAGCTGGAATTGATGTCCTAAGAAATCCCGATGGATTTAACTTAGGATTGGATATTAACTTTGCTAAAAATGACAACCTAGTGTCAGACATTGAAGGTAATGGTGTAATTAATCTAGACGGAGGTAATTTATGGAATGTTTATACCCAAGCACGAAATGGAGAGTCTATTGGAGCCATATATGGTCCATCCTTCGCTAGAGACGAAGCTAGCGGAGAAATTATTTATGATGGTGGATTACCAGTAAGAGGAGAAAATAAAATACTAGGAAATTCTCAGCCTGACTGGGTTGGAGGTCTAGGAATTAACGCTTCTTATAAAGGGTTTCACTTCCGCACATTATTCGACATAAAACAAGGTGGAGAAGTATATTCTCAAACCAATACTTGGGGTATGTTAACTGGTGTGTTAGAACAAACTTTAAAAGGACGGGAATCTGGAATTATTGGTGACGGTGTTATGGCTGACGGAAATGGAGGCTATGTACCTAACAATGTGATAGCACCTAGTGCTCAAGCCTTTTATTCTACTGCATATAGCCAGAACATTGCAGAATCATCCATCTATGATGCATCCTTTGTTAAATGGAGAGAACTTTCTGTAGGTTATACCCTTCCAGGGCATTTATTTAGCGATATGGGTATCCAATCTATTGATTTAGGGGTTAACATTAGAAACCTAGCAATACTTCACAAAAAAGCTCCCCACATTGATCCAGAAACCGCATTCGGGGTTGGTGTTGGACAACAAGGGTTGGAGTACGCACAAACTCCATCAACTCGCACGATTGGTGTTAGTCTAAATGTTAAATTCTAAAGAAAACAAATGATGAAAAAAATATTTAAAACACTTCCTTTTATGGCTATTTTGGGTGGAATGATTTTCGCCACTAGCTGTGATAGCGATTTCGAAGAAATAAATACAGATCCTGATAGACCAACCGTCATCTCTGAAGACCTACAACTTGGAGCAATAGAGCGTACGTTAATAAATAGACGATACGATTACTTCTTAGCAAACGAAGCGGCTTCGAACTGGGTACAACACACATCCCAGCCTGTATATAACGATGCTGATAGATACTTCCCTCGTACAGGTTCGATTGACAACCTCTGGATCGATCTATATATAAATGTTATAGCTGATGCTGATGAAATGTACAGATTGGCTGAAGAAGCTGGCAACCCAGCTATCCAAGGTACAGCTTTAACTCTTAAGGCAGTTGCTTATCAAACATTGACAGATGTATTTGGAAACATCCCGTTTAGCGAAGCTAACAAGGGGCTTAGTGATGGGAACTACAATCCTAAATACGACAGTCAGCGTGACGTATATGCTGGAATATTTGAGCTTTTGGATGAAGCTATTGCCAAGTTCAACGCAGGTGGAACTATTAATAGTGACCAAGACTTAATTTATGGTGGAAACATATCTAAATGGATTAAATTCGCCACTTCAGTTAAATTCAGAGCTATGATGAGAGTATCAGATACTGATTTATTTAGTGCTTCTGCGATACAATCCATGATTGCTTCAGGAAATCTTATTACAAGTGTAACAGATAATGCTTTTATTTCCTATACAGGAGAAAGTTCACCTAATATCAACCCAGTCTATGGAATTGCTCTTAATAGCCGCCAAGAAGAATGGTGTGTTGGAGAATCCTTAGTTGAGTTCATGAAAGCGGAAAGTGATCCAAGATTAGAAGTATACGCGGAACCAAATCCAGACGGGGAATACATCGGAAAACCTGCAGGTTATCTGAATCCTGAAACTTCAGGATTCCCTAGAGCATACGTTTCTAATATAGGTGACCATTACATGGCTAGTGACGCTGAACTCTACTTTATCAATGCAGTCCAAGTAAACTTATTGATTGCTGAGGCAATTGAAAGGTTTGGAGCTAGTGGTGATGCTGCTACTTATTTCCAAGCTGGAATCGATGCTTCATTGGAGCAAAACGGATTAGAGCCAGGTGATTATACTCCAACGTATAATGGCCTACAGTCTATTGGTGAACAACTTTGGGTTGGTACATTCATGCAAGGTTATGAATCTTATGCAGAATGGCGTAGAACTGACATTCCAGCGAATTTACCTTTAGCTATTGACCCACAACCTGGCGTTGGTAGCATTCCTACAAGATTCACTTATCCTAACGATGAAGTAGCATTAAATGGTGAAAATGTGGAAGCTGCAATTGCTGAGCAAGGCGAAGACAAGCTAACAACCAAGATTTGGTGGGATAAAAACTAATAACATACTCTAGGTTTAAATTAAAATAAACTAAAATGAAAAAAATAAATATACTCTTAGCTTCACTTTTCATTGCTTCCTTTACAACAAGTTGTGATAAAGATGGTGAAGAGCATCCAATCTTCGAGAATAGGGTAATTGCTGGAGTGGAAATATCCATCGAAGGCGAGGGCGCAATCCAAGGTGTTCCATTAAATCCAGAGGATCTTGCCAATTCTCCTGTAGATTTCACTGTAAGCACACTAGAGATGCACGTAGATAAGGCTTCTGTAGAAGACGAAAGTCTTATATCAAATTTTGAATTAGTTAAACAATTTAATGGTGGTGAAGAAACTTCAGTTGCAACTTATGAAAGTTTACCATTTGATGTTAGCTTAACTGAATTAAGTCAGTTTACAGAAGGTACTGGTATAAGTGCAGATGATTTAAAAATCGGTGACATATTCAAATTTGCAGTTAAGGTACATCACGCTAACGGGAAGTCTTACATATACAACAACCATGCTTTTAATGTTCAGGTAAACTGTTTTGCTGATTTATCTGGGACTTACACGGTAACAAATTCATATTGCGGTGCAGGATCAACAGGCACAATTCCATCAGTTAAAATAACAAAAACTCCAGATGGAAATTGGAATCTAGAAACTGCAGATGGAGGTTTGTTACAGTACTGTACTCAAAATACAACCCTTACAAATGCAGGTACAATTTCTGTAGTTTGTGGTGAAGTATCTGGTACTACTGATTTCTGTGGAAGTAATGGTATTGGTTGTATTGTTGGAGGATCCTGGGATCAAGAAACAGGTGTACTAACTTTAGAATTAGACGACACTTTCTTCGGTATTGGGGGTTACACTGCCACATATACAAGACAGTAGTAATAATTATAACCAACTTATATTAAACCACCTCAATTCGAGGTGGTTTTTTTATGTACCTTTACCCCATGGAAGACAAGTATCAAATTTTTGGAATAAGAGCCGTTATTGAGGCTATTCAATCAGGAAAGACCATTGATAAAGTTTTTATTCAAAAAGGACTGCAGGGCAATTTATTTCAGCAGCTTAATTCCCTTTTAAAACTACATGAGATCGGCAGTTCTTATGTTCCTATTGAAAAACTTAACCGCTTAACTAAAAACAATCATCAAGGAGTAGTTGCCAATATTTCGCCAATCGAGTTTTACGATTTGGATGATCTGGTTAATCAAACCCTTGAATCCGATGTCACTCCCCTATTCCTTTTACTTGATCAATTGTCTGATGTGCGTAATTTTGGCGCCATTATTCGTACCGCAGAGTGCTGTGGAGTTCATGGAATAATAATCCAAAGAAAAGGAAGCGCTTCAGTGACAGCAGATACCGTTAAAACCTCTGCTGGCGCGGTATTTAGAGTTCCTATATGTAAAATTGACCATATTAAAGATGCCGTTTTCCACATGCAAGCTAGCGGAATTCAGGTAGTAGCAGCAACAGAAAAAACGGATAATGACATCTACAGCGTAGATTTAACGACGCCGACAGCAATAGTTATGGGTTCGGAAGATGTGGGTATCGCCCCATCAGTATTAAAAGCAGTTGACCAAAAGGCTAAATTACCCCTTCTTGGAGAAATTGGTTCTTTAAATGTTTCGGTTGCTTGTGGTGTATTCCTATATGAAACTCTAAGACAACGCATGTCTTAAGACTCTTTACCAATATTTTTTAATTAAGAGCCGCGCTTATCCGTGGAGCTAGGTTTATAGTGATATATGATCTTAAACTCATCTGACCTTCCTTGGGTATTTTTGGGTGATTGTTCTATTTCCTCTGGGGTATCCATTTCTTTCTCCTCAAGAGTTTGTAACTCACTATAGGGTATAAAATTTCCATTCTCATCAAACTGCCTAAGAAAAGGGTCATTTGATTCATTATAGTCTTCATTTTCCCAAGTATATTTCTCCTTAGGTAATACAGCAGATCTAAAATAAATCGCCAAAAGAAGTCCAGATATAAAACCAGATAAATGACCTTCCCAGGATATTCTATCTTCGATAGGAAACATATACCAAAACATACTTCCATAGGCAAATACTACAACAAGGGATAGGGCTATCAATCTCCGATTACCTGCAAAAACCCCTTTAAAGAACAGAAAACTTACTAGGACATAAATTATTCCACTTGCACCGATATGATACGAAGAACGTCCTATGACCCAGGTTAAAAAACCACTAAATAAGACACCATAAAGTAGCACCTTCCAACTAATTTTTTCATAAAAATAAAAAAGTGCTGCGCTGAGAATCATTAAAGGCAGCGTATTGCTATAAAGATGGTCTACCGTACTATGAATAAATGGACTAAAAAGAACCCCTCTTAAGCCTAAAAGTGTTCTAGGATAAACTCCCCATTTGTTGAAGTCGTAGCCAAAGGTCAACTCAAACCAATAAACACTCCAGATCAAGATCCCGAATAGCATTGGGAAAATGAGTACATTAAGGGAAAGTTTAAAAGGTTCATATCTATCCATAAAATGCTACTGTTCAAAAACAAGTCCAATTTAAAAATACTGATAATTTGTCAGAAACCGACTGTCTTACTTCCTAGTAAAATTCCGTAATTTTGAAAATATGAATGAACCCTTAGCAGAACGTATTAGACCCAAAACCCTAGAGGATTATATCAGCCAAAGTCACCTTGTTGGAGCTGAAGGATCACTGACACATCAAATCAAAAGTGGCAACATCCCTTCTTTAATCTTATGGGGTCCTCCAGGGACTGGTAAAACAACCCTCGCTAATATTATTGCCCAGGAGAGTAAACGACCATTTTACACCCTTAGTGCCATTAATAGTGGAGTGAAGGATATCAGAGAAGTGATCGATAAAGCTAAACAAAGCGGTGGTTTATTTACCACTAAAAATCCGATACTCTTTATTGATGAGATTCACCGCTTTAGTAAATCCCAACAGGACTCGTTACTTGGTGCTGTAGAAAAAGGATGGGTGACCTTAATAGGCGCCACCACAGAAAATCCTAGCTTTGAAGTCATTCCGGCCCTATTGTCTCGTTGTCAGGTATATATTTTAAATGCTTTTGGGAAACAAGACTTAGAACAGCTATTACATCGTGCAATAAAGCAGGATGCTGAGCTGTCCAAAAAAGAAATCACTCTAAAGGAAACAGAAGCTCTACTACGTTTATCCGGAGGTGATGGAAGAAAACTTCTCAATATTTTCGAATTACTTATAAATTCTGAAGGATCAGATAAAATCACAATCACAGACGACTTAGTCACAAGGAAGATTCAGAAGAATACTGTGCTATATGATAAAACTGGGGAGCAGCATTATGATATCGTCTCTGCATTTATTAAATCCATTCGTGGTAGTGATCCTAACGGAGCACTATATTGGCTGGCTCGTATGATTGAAGGTGGCGAAGATGTGAAATTTATAGCTCGCCGCATGTTAATATCAGCTTCTGAAGATATTGGAAATGCCAATCCTACAGCACTCATAATGGCAAACAATACTTTTCAGGCCGTTACTACTCTAGGTTATCCCGAAGCTCGAATTATTTTAAGCCAATGCGCAGTTTATCTAGCAACCTCAGCTAAAAGCAATGCTTCCTACGAAGCCATCGGAAAGGCCATAACATGTGTCAAACAAACAGGTGACCTTAGTGTACCTTTACATTTGAGAAACGCTCCTACAAAGCTTATGAAGGATTTAGGATATGGGGATGAATATAAATACGCCCACAGTTATGATAATAACTTTGTGGAACAGGAATTTCTCCCGAAAGAAATTTCCAACACTACTTTTTATAGCCCAGGGAACAACCAACGGGAAAATGCACTGCGTGATTTCTTGAAAAGAAGATGGAAAGACAAATATGGGTACTAGCCCATAGTTGTATTTGAGTACTAAAATTTAATATTTAGAACTTCTTGTTTTAAAGTCTCTCCTTCGTAGTATTCTGCAATCCACTGACCGTCCTTCTTATATACAAAACCATTTCCTCCTTGAATTAGGAAGTAATTTGGCTGTGTTGTCTTGGTTAGTTTAAATACAACCTTTGGACTACTATCGACAAGTTGATACCCATTTGATGTTGGTTGTGCATATAGCACATCTTTGTACTGATCAACAGTGCTAGCAGTTGCAACCTCTACTTGAGATGAGGCTGAATTTGCCATACTCTCAGCAGATTGACTGGCATCCTCTACAGGAGTTGCTACAGAAGTTTCAGAAACCTTAGTAGCCATAGGACTTGTAGAAGCTGAAGCCGCTGGCATTAAGGCCATATTATTTTCAGCAGGAGCATGATAGTAATTTAATGCACCTATGGAAACAAAGGCTTCTTCGATAGCATCGTGATAGGCCTTTTCATAGTCTTTGATCTTGCTTCTCCCCTCCGCTGATGTAAATACAGTAACGCCTTGGCAATTCTCAAGGGTGATAAACATCTTGGTGGTAAAAAGATTGGATTCATCCACTACATTAGCCTTTAGTCCTAAACATGGATTTACGCGTAGGTCTTGAGGCTGTGAATCATCATATACAGCTGTGAATCCATTTTTCTCAAATAAATACTTGGTAAAGGTATTCACCCTGTATTGATTCGGTTCTTTTAAAAAGTCAAACTTCTTAGGAACGATAATGTATTTGTATTGATTTAGGCTTTCTTGAGCGCTGATGGAAGCTGTAATTAAAAACAGTCCCAATAGTATTAATTTCTTCATAACTTATACAGGTTTACCTTTTTACTGGAAATACATAATTTAACCCCATCTGAAGGGATAATGTATTGGCGTCTGCTAAATTACCATATTCCAATAAATTATTCGCCAATAAATAGAAGTTAAAGTTAGCAAAATGTGACGACAATCCAAGGCCTAGATTCGTTTTTGAATATTTATCTACCGTATATGTTGCCTTGATTCTAAGTGGTTCCCAAATTTTTTGGTAATAAAAGGCCGTTAGAGCAACCTCAGGATTTCGTGGTCTCTTCTCAGCAAATAACTGCAATCCTATAGCAGAAGGCGGCTCTTTACTTGTAGGACAATTACATGGTTTATTGGATCTAAAGTATCCAAAACGATACATAGCTGAGGCATAAAACTCTACAGGACGCATGGTAGTATAGGAATTTGTATTGTTGGTTTTATCAAAATCACCTTCAATAACCTGCAGCAGATCACCGGCTGTGGTCCCCGATCCCGTTCCATCAAAGCCGTAGGAACCTGTCACCTCATAATTAAGTACATCATCGCTGTGATTAATAAATCCCAAATCAACTATACTGGCAGAATAGGCCCAATTTCTACTGGGCTCATAGGTAAATCCTAGATCAATACCCACCCCTATATTACCTGTTATAAATGGTCCCTCGGCGTAAACTTTTCTATGCATATCAATTGCATCACGAACAGGATTGATATCTCCGTCAAAAACATCATCTCGAAGATATCTATAGATTTCTTTTAATCTAGCATTACTAGAGGTAAGCACCTCAGCATCACCGTTAAAAATTTGATCCGATTCCGTACCACTTCCAACAAACCCTTTATTGTTTGTAGAAGTAACATCCATATTACTAGAATAAAATTTTAGGCGTCCACCGATTGTCCATTTATCGTTGAGCTGGTGCTGTAAACCTACATGTAATACAGTAACAACCTCCCCCTTAATATTCGCATCAGCCATATTAAAGCGTCTTCCAGGTACTCTATTACCGTGATGTGCTAAATAAGCCATATCATCTGGCCAATAGTTAAAAAAGTCAATTTCTTTATAGAGGCCAAAACTTAAAAAATATTTATTAAACAGGTTACCGATTTCAAAACCTGCATTGAGAAATTCTATTTGTTCAGTAGCTCTTTGTGTATCATTGCGATCTAGCTTATTAATCACATAATCCAATCGCCGATCCATATTTTCAAATCCATTTTCTTTAAAAGCATCGTAGACCGAAATCCCACTGCTTGAAGCGCCTGCGTGAAATCCAGATAACATTGGAACCCCAATATAGGCCCTTCCAGGTTGTTTACCTCCGGGATTTAACATTAATGATTGTGGTATCTCAGAAAAATTATAAAGAAGCTGTTTATTTTGCGCAAATAGACTTACCACAGACATAAAGGCAAAAGCACAAGCGATTGATCGTTTGTTTAGCATGATAATACAAATTAAAATTCTAGTAGGAGTTAGGGCGACTCTTTTTCGAAATTATATCGAAATTTTGGTTCTAATATTCGGTTATTTAGGGTAATCCATTACTTATATCATAATTAAAATTAAAGACTCCACTAGCATCAATAGTCAAACTATTATCCGTCCCCTTGTGGAGATCTGAGACAGTACTCATTGTAAAGCTTATGAAAACATCTGTTGCGTTTTTGATCTTTTCAGCACTATAAAAATAACTGATATTTGATTTCTCAATGACACCACCACTAGAGGCTTGAACTTCACTATCTCCTTCTACACCATCCTCTTCTATTGGATCCCCATCTTTGTCGAGCAACTTAATATCAAAATCAAAAGAACTGTCGATAGTGTTTGTGAATTCAAATTTCAATACTGGTGTAGGTTCGCCACTTTCGTCATTTGTACCATCAACCAAATACTCCAAAATACGCTCTTCTGAAGTTAAACTGATAGGTCTCTCATGTGGTTCTGGTAAAGAAAAATTAATCGAAGCAGGAATATACCCTTGTAGTGGCACCCCAGATGGCAGGTATTTCTCAAATTCCTGAACCATAAAGTCTTGGGTGAATTCTCCCTTCAACAACTTAATCTCAATTTGTGGCTCTAAAGTAATATCTTTCACTCCATCGAAGTCCATTTCTTTGACACATGAAGTTAACACCAGAAGAACGGCGAGAAAGATATAAAAATGGTGATTTTGGGCAAGTTTTCTCATAATTACATAACGGCTAAGTAGGTTGTTTTAGTATAGATCAAAGGTGATTTTTTATTTGAATCAACCCTTTGATTTGATTAATGGTCCCGTCCGTTTCTGGTTTTAAAGGATTAAAATACAGGGTATGCATACCTACATTTTTGGCCCCTAATATATCTACCTCATAATTATCACCCACCATAATTGACTTCTTAGGGACAGCATTAGCAAGATCCATAGCTTTTTGAAAAATTAAAGGATTTGGTTTTTTAACCCCTGCTTTTTCTGAATCCATAATTACATCAAAGTAATGAGCTATTCCAGAGTTTTTCAGTTTTCCCTCCTGAACCTCCGCAAATCCATTAGTGATAATATGAAGGTTATATTTGGGTTTTAAATATTGAAGAATGTTTGTGGCATCTTTAAATAAATGATTAAAGCTAGGTAAGTGTTTAATATAATCATCCGCAAGCAAATCTATATCGTGGTCTGTTACCGATAATCCGATCTGATCAAAACTCATTTTTAACCGCTGATAACGCAGCTCTTCTTTACTGATTTTATCCAATTGATACAACCCCCACAATTTGGTGTTATTGGGCACGTATACCTTAAGGAAATCAGGAAGATGGATTTTCAGATTATAGTTCTTAAATATTTTATGATAAGTGAGTTCGGAATTTCGTTCAAAATCCCAAAGTGTGTGATCTAAATCAAAAAAGACATCGGTTATATCAAGAGACTTGTTCATCATAATTAGGGTTCATTTTTAAATATTTTATATACAAGTCCCTCCAAGAATTCCGTTGATTAAGCTGTAGGATCTCGTTAGAAAATACCACATTGAAATCACCATTAACCTCTTGAACCCGCTCAGAAAGTTCTTGAAGCTTCTCCTCTGCTTTACTAACGCTTTTGAACTTATACAAACTAGTGTACTGAACACAAAAACTATTGATAAGGATTGGAATTTGCTCTTCAAAACTAATGTCGTAAAAATAAAAGGGACTACATGTTCCTGCTCTAAAGCCTACTTCGTTGGTATAACCCATGGTGTAGTCTTCATTAAAACCAGCATCAACCATGAGCCTATAAGTCTCTGGAATATGCAGTCGATTAAAGCGCTGACGCACCCTTTTAACGGGCCTATTAATGGTATTTATGAGCCGGTTACGCTCTTTTTTTAAAACCGCTAAATCATCAAAACCGCGATAAGAAGCCATAAGTGAAACGATGCTATAATCCGCCACCGATTTGATTAAGGTTTTAAAACTAGAGTTAATCACCGAAATATTCTTATCGTAATTCGAATAATCAGCCATTAAAAAGAAAAATACCGCTTCACACTGGTATTGCTTATGAAGTTGATTTACCCGAAAGAAAAAATCATATGGATCTTCCCTAAAACCTAACAACACCAAATACCTATCAAGTATCTTGGATAACTTAAATTTAAAAACATCAATAAGAGTGGCGCCTATAGTTCTGATAACTCCTTTCTTACGATAAGCATAGGCCACAGCAATATCCATAACTGAAGTCTGCTGATACTCCTTGTTTTTTAATTGGAGTTCAGGAAAACGCCTTTGAAGAGCGCTTTTTAGGCGCTTCACCCAAAGATCCACGACGGGTATTTCTAGAAAATTGTTCTGATAAGCCAAGCTTTCGGTAACAGGATATCTCCCATGCTCATCCTTAACATGAGGCAAATATTCTTCATACCGACTAAGTAGATAAAAGCTCGCAGCAAAAACATCAAATGGAAGGGCACAGTTTTCAGTGGTTGGAAAAAAACACGGCACACCCTCCCAGTCATATATGGTGATTTCTACATCCGATATACCTTGTTCGAACAGCAGTTCATGACTTTTAATAAAAAATTCATTCTGCAGTGGTTGCCTAGTATAGGTAATCTTGGGACCATTATGGGCGATAAAATCTTCCACCTTGGTGGTAATGCGTATATCCACATTCAGCATTCTTGAAATGATATGCTTCATGATATAATTAACCCTGGGCGTGATTTTATAGGTATAAACTAATAACATATTAAAGGATTCCTTCGTCTTTGAAACTAAAATAAGATTTTTCAGTTACAATAATGTGATCTAAGACTTTTATATCCATAGAATAACAAGCATTATTTATTTTTTCGGTAATATTTCTGTCCGCCTCACTGGGTCTTAGGGTTCCAGATGGATGATTGTGTGCCAAAATCAGACCAACGGCGTTGGTGAGCACAGCTTCTTTTAAAAGCAATCTAATATCCACCAAAGTCCCTGTAATCCCCCCTTTACTGAGCTGAACAGTATTAACCACCTTATTGGAATTATTTAAATAAATAACCCAAAATTCCTCATGGGACAAATCACCAATCCTAGGTTGCATATATTCAAAGACATCTGCACTATGTGATAAACCATTATCTGGAAGAGCCTTTGCTAACCGTTTTCTTCTACCAAGCTCTAAGGCCGCAACAATAGCAATTGCCTTTGCTTTTCCAATACCTCTAAATTTTATGAGTTGTTCAACCGACAGCCTACTTAGTACACTTAGACTATTACTCGAAGTTGTCAATATGCGCTTTGATAAATCAACAGCACTTTCTCTTCGATTTCCACTACCAATTAATATGGCAATTAGTTCAGCATCTGACAGCGCATCCTTACCTTTCAAAAGCATCTTTTCTCTAGGTCGATCATCTGCACTCCAGTTTTTGATTGTAGTTTTTGGAGTATTCACTTTCATGTCCTAAAGTTATTAAAGATCCATCTCCCTTTTAGTTTGTACAAGCTTAGTTATCAACAAATAAAAAGTACTTTTTACATTTTATTAGCATAAAAGCCTAATTGCTATAAATAGAATCGACTTCTTTAATTTCTTATCTTACTTAACTCTTTCCTTTAACTTTTCGATATCCAAACCTCCATATGCACCACTACTCATTAGTAGAAGGGCCGTGTTATCAAGTCCAAGGTCAAATATGAAATCACTAAAATCCTGAGGATCGGTGTAAATAATTAAATCCTCACGTCCAAAAGCCTCTTTGATTTGTTCTATGCTAAGAGATTCGAGCTTTTTAATTTTTAAAGCTTCTGGTGTATAATATACCACAGCAGTATCAGCAGCATTCAAACTGTCCTTATACTCCTTTATAAAAGTTGCATTTAAACTACTATAGGTATGCAATTCTAAACAGGCAACAATAGTCTTATTTGAATATTGTTCTTTTACAGCACCTAAGGTCGCTTTTACTTTGCTTGGAGCATGGGCAAAATCCTTATAAACAACCGTATTATTATTTTGAGCAAGTTTATCTAATCGTTTAGAGGCTCCTTTAAAACTAGCAATTGCCTGGTAAAAATCATCTTGGTCAACGCCCATATGCTGACATATCCATTTGGCACCAGCTAGATTGCTAAGATTATGCTTACCAAAAACTTCGATAGGCATAGCACCCTCTGGTGTTTCTAAATAGGTAACTCCATCATTTATATAATGCTCAGGTGTGTAATAGGGGATTTTTCGAATTTGATTTTCGGATTCCTCCACTACCTTGACCACTTCAGGATCTTCCATGTTATAGGTAATACTTCCCCCTTCAACGATCGAATCTACATATATTTTGAACTGCTCAACATAGTCTTGGTAGGTTTCAAATACATTAATATGATCCCATGCAATACCACTGAGTAAAGCTATATTAGGCTTATATAAATGGAATTTAGGCCTACGATCAATAGGCGAAGACAAATACTCATCCCCTTCTAAGACTATAAAATCATTTTCATCGGTTAGTTTTACCATGGTATCGAAACCATCCAATTGAGCTCCAACCATATAATCCACCTCTTTATCATGGTAATCCAAAACATGTAGAATCATCGCAGTAATGGTTGTTTTACCATGGCTTCCACCAATAACCACACGCGTTTTATACTTACTTTGCTGATAAATAAACTCTGGATAAGAATAGATCTCAAGACCTAATTCCTGCGCTCTTAAAAGCTCTGGGTTATCAAGCTTGGCATGCATTCCAAGGATAACTGCATCTAAAGAATGATCTATTTTTTCTGGAAACCAACCGAAACTCTCTGGAGCAAGTCCAGCAGCTTCTAAACGGGATTTAGAAGGTTCATAAATAACATCATCACTACCAGTAATGTGATGTCCTTTTTGTTGTAATGCTAAAGCTAAATTATGCATAGCACTACCTCCTATAGCTATAAAATGTATCTTCAAAGTATCGGAATTCTACTGATGTTTTCTCAATAAACAAAGATACACATTCAAGACCCTTAGACAAAGAGTTCAAAAAAACAATTTCACTTACGTGGCGGATACTTAGAGAACACCTTATTGACTATGGATTTTATTTTAGCCTCTTTTGCCTTTGGAGTCATTGACTCCGACACAGTACTCTGGCTAACGGCTTGCCAAATGAGTTCATCGTTCATAACATCTATAATATCAAAGATGATTTGACGGTATTGGTCTGGCTGACCTATAGGAATTCCAACGGAAACCCCACCACCGATATTTCGGTTGGTTCCACCTATTCCAATTCCAACGGCGCTGTTGACTGGTTTAGGTCGATTAGAACTTTTGATATTAATAAACAAGTCAGGAGACTCACTACTGCGATAACCTCTGGAATGCATTAAACTATCTATACTTCTTAGAAGACGTTTTTCATCCAATTGATTCATCCCGCTATTCATGGCAGGGAAGTAATTATAGGTCTGTGCTTTTGAAAAATCAAAATTCCTGTCATAATCATAGGCTACCTGAACCCCACAGCTGGAAACAAGAAAACATAGAACAATAATTACAATATGTGGTTTCATCGTTTTTAATTTTAAGGCACTTCGTTTTAACCGATATAAAACATTCACCTTAGTGAACCACCCACACGCTAATGACATGATGGGCTTCGGGCTTCATCGAGTTG
>NZ_AMSG01000021.1 GCF_000300875.1 Galbibacter marinus
TTTACATACTTAAATATACGAAAATTTATACTGTTTAACGAATAAAACCATTATAAAATAGCATTTAACCTACATATATTAACCTGATATTTCCCCAAATTTGACGAAGAACCCATTACTCCGAAATAGCCACCACCCCTATAAATGTCCCAAAGAATGATGTTTTCTCTCCCTGAGGGTAAAGGATATTCAGTTGCTGTTAACTACCAAAACAATGTGTCAAACTGCTTTTCATTCAAGAACAGCCATGGATTAAGATCTTTGACAGCAGTCAACTTGGCTAAAGCTGCCCACTGGCTACCTATAGCAAAGGATGAAAGAGGAGCGTTCTCTATGAAAGATATTAAAACGCTGTATAACAATGAATTAATGATTCATAGATTTTTGGACGTGTTCGGCATTAAAGCGAACAAGCCAAAAAATAAAGAAAAAATCAGGCAGCTAATGACCTACGGGGCTAGGGCTGCGTAAAACTAAACGAACCATTATTATGTAGAACGTATCCAAAATGCTGCATAGTGGAGTGATTGTCATCTCTAATACCTGTGACATTTAACCAAATTACTCTATCGAGTCTTTGGCTTGGTGGGGTGATTTTTTGATTAAGTTATGAGATTATCCTAATACAGGTTGGTTATTCTGTTTATTGCCGTTTTTATCAATGTAAAATTCATATATCACGTTGAATTGTTTTCTTTTAACAAGGGCTCTACCATTTTTGAAACTATAGGCGTCATCATAAATAATGTCTATGATCGTTTCACCTTTTTTATTAATGTAACCGAAAAAATCTCCTTTTCTTACTACGGCTAAACCTTCAGAGAATTCCTCTGCATAATCATAGATTAGGGGAACTTTGGTTTCTCCATTTTCCATAATAAAGCCATATTTATCCTTGTAATTGATGGTTATATATACTAGGGCTACACCATCTATAAACTCGTATGCTTTACTATATTTGTGCTTTATCAAAATATTACCGTCTTTGCCAACATATCCAAATTTTTTTAACGTTGGGTTATAATGAAGATTTAATTTGTCATTCCAGCTTGTTGAAATTGCTTTTGGTTCTTCTATTGAATTATTTAATAAATAATGCTTTTCCAAAAAGCTATTAAGCTGTTCCAGTTTATTAATGTTTTGCAATAAAACCTCTTCATCCATAAAAAATGCATATTCATTTTTTCCATCAACTTTTAAAACGAAAATGTTATCATCTAAAAACCCATGCCTAAACAAAAATGTTTGATTTTCTTTTTCAATCAATAACGAATCTTTACCTAAATATTCCCATTTCCCTTTATTAACAATACCGTTTAATGATATTAATAACTCATTATTTCCTCTAAATATATACACCAATTTGGTGTTGTCTTCTTCATTAAGTAGAATCCAATATTTGTCCACAAAATTTGTTAGGACATTAAGTTTTTTGCTGTATTCTTTTATTTTAGGAATAATGTTAGAGATAAAAGTTTTCATAATGGTAACGCTGTCTTTTTATAATCTATAACCTGTAAAACGATTACCTTCACTATTTATATAAGAAAGGATATGAGATCCTACGTCTTCAATATTTAGAGTATATCTCTCTTTCCGTGTTTTTATGTGTATTTTTTTATTTTCTAACATATATGTTCCAACTATGGCTGTTGATTTATCAAAAATAAATTTAACTTCGTTCTCATTATTGAAATATATGATATAATTTTTAAACTTCCATGCTCCGTAAAAATCTAAATAGCTATAGTTTGATTTCTCCACAGCTAGATGTTGTTTATATTTTTGATATAATGTCCATGTATGTTTTGGATACAAATTGTTTCCGTATATCGACATATAGCTCTCGTAATCTTTTATAAGCAGATATACTTTCTTTTCAAATTGCTCTTGTGATAATAGACTGACCCTTAATAGATTATGCAAATGCTTGTATTCATCTAAACTTTTTACTTTTTCTTTTACTAGATTAGTTTTTAGGATGTTACTATTCTGTTCTATAATCTCTAATTTTTCATGATATTCTTCATTTGTCAGTATCCCTTTTTGCTTCAATACAAGTAAACTCATTTCCTGCTCACTGGTTGAAAAAACTCTTTTGAATTTTTGAGTATTATTTGCAGGATATGAGATTCGGGATGAGTTATAAAAGTATATTATTATAATTGAAATCCATTGAAGCGGTACAAAGAGAACACAGAAAGTTAAGTAAATCTTTTGTGGAAGTGTGTATCGTCCTGACGTCCAAACGTAAATTGTTGACCAAGTGGCAAGTCCAACTATAAAAGTAACTACTATTTCTTTCATAGGATCCGAAATTAGTTTAAAAAATTATTTGGTTATTGAATGTGAATGATACTACAATTTTAATACGTTATAAACACATACATATGGTATGTTTAGATTTTTTTAAATAATAGCTTTAATTTGACAATGGTTCGTTTAAAAATGGATTAAATAGTTGAATATTAATAAAACAAAGCAAAAATAATGATCGAAAAATTAAGGCAACTCTCTGATTAGTATATTAGTCGTTTTACGACAAGCAGCTAAAATATGACTCACAGAGAGAATTCCAGGTATAAAGATCTTACAAAAAGCATTCTTAACAAAATGCCAAACATAGGGAAACGCCATAATAATTTCATTCTGGAAGTCTTTGGACTATTACTCTCCATAAAAGGAAGGGTTAATTTTCTTAGTCTTGCTCGCTATGGGAATCGTGAAGAGCAAGACTACAGATCGCGTTTCGACAAGGATTTTGACTACCTTTCCTTTAACACTCAACTGGCATGATCACGGGAGTGGTGATTTCACCATTGCCTTTGATCCAAGCTATGTGAGTAAATCAGGGAAAAAGACTCCTGGTGTTGGCTATTTCTGGTCTGGCTCTGCTGCTCGAGCAAAGTGGGGTCTTGAATGAAATGGCAAACCTGCTATTAAAGATAGACCAAATGGATGCGGCATATGTAGATAAAGTTTCTGATCAGATCTATGAGCAACAACCTTTTTTCCTATCAGTGCTGTTAGGTTATAGCAAAGATATTTCTATGGTGGAGGTAGAAGAAATCATGAAAGTTTATTTTCTAATATGGGAATATTTTAAATTAAACCAGAATCTTCCCAAAAAGAAAATAACCCAAACTATGTTTGAGAAAGCTCAACAAAAAATAATACAAATGCTTCACTATAGTGAGGGAGAACCAGAATCCCTTAGAGACCAAATTTACGAGGTAGAATTTCAAAACCTCAAGTCTAAATCATTATGGGCAGCTGTACTATTTCGCTTTCATAATCGGCCAGCTCTGATGAATTTAAATTCAGAAAATAAAGGAATAATCCTGGTGGGGATTCTAAGCTTTATTCAGTGCTTTGAAGCGCAATAGAGGTATTTTTAAGCCTTGATGGGAGTAATTATCAATCAGGGTTTACTTAGCCGTTCATCTGAATATACCTTTTCTTAATAAGACCTCTTTCTAACTACGAAGGCATTTCATCCAAACAGCTTATAAGTTTCACGGAAACTGTGCCTACGCTCCTACTCCAACCTAACACCCAACAACCTCCACCTTACTCTTCCCACTCTGTTGTTTACTTACCTTGATTTGAACTGGTATACGCTCAGTCATTTCTTGCACGTGAGAAATCACCCCGACTTTACGACCCTGATTATGTAAGCGCTCAAGAGCATCCATAGCAATGTTGAGTGTTGCAGGATCCAGTGACCCAAAACCTTCATCAATAAATAATGATTCTACTTTCATTCGAGCTGAAGATAAGGATGCTAGCCCCAGTGCAAGCGCTAGGGAAACCAAGAAAGATTCTCCACCTGATAATGAATACACCGTTCGCACCTCATCCCCCATGTCCTGGTCTAGAACTTGGAGCCCAAGAGAATTCGGTATTCTCTGAAGGATATAGCGCTTACTCAAAACCTCCAAATGAACATTCGCATAACTTAACAGCACATCTAGGGTATATTCCTGAGCAATTTGACGAAACTTTTTACCATCCGCAGAACCAATAATCTCATTGAGTTTTGCCCAATTCTCCACCACATCAGCTTGCTTATTGATACGCTCTAATAAGGTACCAATGAGCTTCTTGTTCTGAGTGTCTTGATTTATCTTAAAATCAATCTCATTGGATGCTTGTCTATTTTTCTTTAAGGATTCTTCAACCTCCACGCGTATGGCAGTCAATTCCTCCAGTGACATTTCAGAAGTACGCTGTTTGGTATGGGTATCCAATGTTTTAGTACGCTCTTTTAATACAGAATTTGCTTGCATAACCCCTTCATCAATTCCGCGTAAACTATTTCTTTCAGTCTCAATCCAGTCTTGGCTATATTCTAATAAGCTTAATAAACCCTCTTGACTAAGAATCGTTTCATTCTGCGCATTATAATCTGAAATCCAATTCTCAAGCTGACCTTTAAGTTCAGCTACTTTCTTGGATAAACTATTAACATCTTTTAAAAGTTGCTCATATTGGGCACTATTTCGGGTAATGTCTTCATTTATTTTGTCAAGTACTTTCCTTTGATCCTCCAAAGTTTTCTTCGCAGATTCAACCGCTGCTTTTAACTTGGCTTCCACTTCTGTTACTGGCGATCCCTTAAAAAGAACTGTCCGCTGCTCTAATAGCTTTTTATTTTGATTTTGCAAATCAGCATACTTTTTATGAAGAGATGTCACTTCTTCCCTAGTAACATTTAAAGGAGTCTCCAACGCTTTGCTCTTTTCAGAGAGTAACTCCTGTTTACGCACTAAAGAATCAAGCTTGGAAATATTGCTTTTCCAATTACTAGAAAAATCTTTAATCTGAGAAACAAAAGAATCTGGATTGCTCTGCCAATTCTCAAACCACTCCTTGGAACTAAAATACCCTGATAAAGCTTCTTTAAGCTCCTCTAAGTTTTTATTGATCTTATCTCTTTCATTAGTATCATTCTGTTTCTGTTCCTCCAAAGTTTTCAGGTTTCTTTCAGCATCCTTAATGCTGTTAAGAATCTGGTCATATTCTATTTGAAGTTTGTCAAGCTGGGATCTATGATTTTCAAGTTCCAACTTCTGCTTATTATAGGATTGAAGTGCTTCTTGTAATTTCTGCTGTCTCTCTTTTTGCTTTTTTAATTGTTGTTGTAACCAAGAGCTTCTTTCCTCTTGTGGAAATGTATTACACTGAGTTGAAACCTGAAATGATGACCAAATCCTTTTAAGTTCGGCTAAGTCAGTTTCCTTCTCCAGGAGCTTCTTCTCTTGCTCCTTAATTAACTTTTCTAGTTGTGTAGCGTTTTGGCCTAGCGTATTGTGTAAGGTCAACTGATTAATATACTCAGAATCGATTTTCTTATGCTCAGCTTCCAACTTATCAAGCACATGATCAAGACCTGGATGGTGCGTAGCATATGGATGGTGCGAACTACCACAAACTGGACAAGGCTCTTCAGGGACCAGGTGACTTCGTAACTCCTCTACACTTTCTGCCGCAGCTAATTTTGCTTTTTCAAGCATTTTTAAAGATGCATCTTTTTCCAATGTTTTAGTAACAAGAAGTTTTTTGGCTTGCGTTAACTTAACAGTGGTGTGCTCTAATTCCTCTTTATTACTTTTAAGTGTCTGTTGTAATTTATCTTTTTCCGATACAGCTGAAAATAACAACTTCCAATGAGCTGTTGCACCAATAAGATCTTCTATAGAGGTATCCAGAGCAGCTTTTTCTTTCTCATTTTTCTCGAACGAAACTTTAGATAATGCAGCAGTCAAAGACTCGAAGTCACTCTTTTTTTGTTTCAGATCACCTTCTATAGCATCACCCTTATTAAGGAAATCCTCCTGCTCTTTTCTGTTAATTAAGATATCTTCTTCAGCCTTTTTTATGCGAGCATTATAATACTTAAGATTTTGCAAAATCCCCCCTGCATCCTGAAGTTTAGATAAGATGAGATTTTCCTGTTCCGCTATGGGCCCACGAGATTCATTATCAGCCTTCCATTGTTGTAGTTCAAGGATTTCTTCTTTAACAGATCCTAGTTCAATTAAAACCTCAGCAGATTCCTTTGTCTGGAGTGTAAGCTTACGATTTACACGAATAAGCTCTTCACTAGCATGTTCTACCTGCTCTGATTTTTCAAGGAGTTTTACATCTAAGGCTTTTGCTGCGTTTAATAGTGGTTGAGCTTCCTGCTCTTGCTTCTGCTTTATATCAAAGGCTGCATTGGCTTTTTTAAAGCTTTCATCGGCTTCTTTTTTATCCTTCTTTAAAAAATCTATTTTAGTAGAGAGCTTTGAAGCATTATCCGCTTTTAAGGAATGTTGCTGCTTTACCCCATTTCGCTCTGTAAAAATTGGCCTAGCTGATTGTACTCCTACAATCTGTTGGAACTTCACTTCTCTAGGTTTGGCTTCTTCTTTAGCTTTAAAGGCACTATCATATTTCTGCTTAGCCGATTGCACACTCCCTTGAAGTTCAATCCACCTCTCATGCCAACTAACCTGTTTATTTAATTCCTCAAATCGCTTCTCATCAGCCTTGACAAGGGTGCCTAACTTTTCTTTTTGAATCTTATAATCCTTTAATTCTTCAGTGGTTAGGGTGGCTATTCCTTCCCTTTGTACATCTAATACTTTGAGGTTTTGGGACTCCTCTTTATGATGTTCGTATACTTTTTTAGAGATTTCTGAATAGATGTGAGTTCCTGTCAGTTTTTCTAATAAGGATGACTTTTCATCCTTTGCAGCTTTTAAAAAGGCTGTGAAATCTCCTTGAGCTAATAAAACAGAACGGGTAAATTGCTCAAAATTAAGCCCCACCAAACGTTCGATTTCTGGAAGTAATTCTGTTTTCTTTCCTGGTATATCTTGATCTGTTGAAATGTTTTTAAGTGACATCTCATAGGGTTGCAAATTTCCTTCCGCCTTATTACGTGCTCTTCTTACGCTCCAAGTTGAGCTGTAGTGATGACCATCAACTCCAACGAAATCTACTTCCGCATATCCACTAGATGAGCCATCTCTTAAAATTCCTCGCACATCACCTTGTTTGATGGTGCTTCCTTTTACATCTGCTACATCTATTGAGTTTTCTGCATGCCTGTAACGAGGTGTTCTAGCATAGAGCGACAGACACAAGGCATCTAATATGGTTGATTTCCCGGATCCTGTAGGTCCGGTAATGGCAAAGATCCCTGCAGAAGAAAGTGGCTCGTTAGTAAAATCAATTACTGTTTTTCCACCAAGGGATGCTAGATTATGTATGCGAATAGCAAGTATTTTCATTTTTTAATTGTCGGTTTCATTGACCTCTTGTGCTACTTGTAGAAATAGTCTTTGAAGGTCTTTAGGAACGGGGTTATTGTATTTACTTTGGTAAACTTTATCCAGAACTTCCATTGGTTGTAGTTCTTTAAGCTCTTCAGAGCTTATCACTTTACTTTCCTTAGATTTAGAACTTGAAGCTGCGTAGCGTACATCTATTTTAGCGAGTCTGTAGTTTTTACCTTGCAGAGCAGTTTCTACCTTATGTCGTAATCCAGGCTCTGGTCCTTCTAATAACACGCGGACTTCCAAATAGGGTGCTGTATTTGAATCTCCCGTAAAAGGTTCTAATTGTTTCAAAGCATTTAGTACTTCTGTAAGCGAACTATGCACTGTTGGAGTTCTTTTCAGTGGAACTGAAACAGGTATCTCGATGGAATGCAAGTTTTCTATTTTGTCCTCCTTAATATCAAATACTATGACTTGATGCTTATAATTGGTTTCTGAAAAGGACATGGGTAAGGGACTTCCACTATAGCGGATATGCTCTTTCCCTCCAATGCGCTGAGCTTTGTGAATATGTCCTAATGCTACATAACGGATACCAGTATCAAATGCGGCTGCTGAAATGCTTTCCACGCCTCCCATAATAAGCCTTTCTGTGTTATCGAGGTCTCCAACTTCTGCTTGTTGGGCGTGCAAGTGTCCCATTGCTATAATGGATTGTCCTTCTTCTTTCTTTGATGCCGCATAAGTATATGCTTCTTTATAGAAGGAATTAACGCCTTCTGTATATGGATTAGAACAATTAGGTACGGAAGGGTAATCCCCCATCCGTAGAAAAGGAGCTGCTATACACCATATGGCAGTATTTCCTTGTTTATCTTTTATTGGTATAGTGAGGTTACTGTAATCAATAGCGCCATTTCGATCTTTTTGTACAAGTCCTATAATATGAATATTAGAAGATTCTAAAAGGGGTTTAGGTGATTCTAATCTGGAGGCTGAGTCATGATTCCCAGCGGTAACGATAATTTGTAATTCCGGGTTTTGTCTTACTGCTTGGTTTAGAAATGAGTAAAACAATTTTACAGAAGCTGCTGATGGATTGGAGAGATCAAATACATCTCCACTTACAAGCAAAACATCTATCTCTTGTGTGGTGAGGGTTTCTAGCAGCCAATTTAAAAACTGCTGGTGCTCATAACTACGGTCGTATTCATGAAAGAGTTGTCCTATGTGCCAATCAGCGGTATGTAATATTCTAATCATCTAGTGGTTTTAATTCAGTGTAAAGTTATTAATATAGTCAACAGAGTTACTTTTGACAACTTACTTAAAATGTAATTTTATCAGTGTCTTTCCTGTTGTTTGTTACCTCTATAAAATTAAAAATATTAACTACAAAATCGTTGAGGAATTCAGTAAAGATTTGAAATGTAATAAATCCTTTTAAAATTGAATTTATAGTTTATATTTGCTACTTAAACCTTAATCAATATACTATGTTTAAAAAATTTCTTTTTTTCGCGATCCTACTAACTAGTATGGTTACTTTTGGCCAAGAAGTACGTTTTGGAGCCCAAGCAGGTTACCTTAATATGCAAGACAAAGCTACTTATGATGGTACTTCAGTTTCTGAGAACTACTCTGGCTTTTTTGTTGGTGCTTTAGCTGATTTTACTTTATCAGAGAGTTTTCATTTACAACCTTCTTTAAATTATGGGAGTGTAGATGACACAAGTTTCTTGATCATTCCGGTTATGGCACAATACCATATCCAGGAATCTGGATTCTATGTTCAGGCTGGTCCTCAAGGAACTATCTCGTTGGAAGATACAGCAGAAGGGTTTAACTCTTTTGGTTTAGATCTTGGGGTTGGTGCTGGTTATCAAATCAATGAAAACTTTTTTGTTGAGGCTAAATATGCCTTTGAAATCACCAATAGGTATTCAGGAGATGGCAGTGATGATATAAAGAGTCGTATCAACACTCTTAGCGTTGGATTGGGTTATAAATTCTAATCCAGAATAAAAATATAATTTTTTAAAAGGAAGCAATACGCTTCCTTTTTTTGTCTGGTATAACTTTATGTTGTAGGTTGAAAAACTAGAGTTTTTCTGAAAGTTTTGTCTTGCTCACATAGTCATAATTGAAGCCTTTTCATATTATTTTGGCGAAATCATAAAAAACAGACGAAAAGAATTGCATATGACCCAGAACTTGGCAAAAAAAGTTGGTAAAAAGCGCCCCTACATTTCGAGGATTGAAAACGGGGAGGATATACGGTTGTCAAATTTTGCACTGCTAGCCAATGCTTTGGGATTGTCTATTGAGTTAAAACCTGAATAGGCAAAAGGCACAATTCACTACAAAAAACAGTATAACACTTTATCTGAAAGCGTTCTGAACTGCTTATCCTGACGAAAGCAAGTTTCAAACATCAAACATTGCGGATAATACGACTACTTAGAATACTCTTCTTTTTCAAGAGCAGCGGAACTATAATAGAAAAGAATACAATACCGTTAAAACGAACCAGCATTGACTCAAACATCAAAGCAATAAACAAGGCCAAGAACACCGCAAATTCATTGGAACTACGCCTCATATAAAAAGCTAGCCAGGTAAAGACAAACAAAAGAATAAAAATTCCGATAACACCTGTTTCAAGCCAAGTCTGCAAAAACTGATTATGGGCGTTATAACGGTGCTTTGCATGGTTTTGATACTCAGATCCCAGTTCTTTATATTTAGCTACCAGAACATCCTTAGCATCCCCTATTCCGTATCCTAATAAAGGAGCTTCTTCAATAGCCATTATAGCTGCCTTCCAAGTAAGCCAACGGTCATTTTCTGATATGGGGAGTTCCTGAGTATTTAACGCTGTATCATTAGTCCTACCTTTATCATGAAAGAAATGAGGATTCTTCACAAAAACAATGGTTCCCAACAAAAACAAACAAACCAGTATGTAACGTTTAGATTTATCCTTGACTTTCCATATAAGTAATATACCCATTACAAACAGCGTATAATAAGCAGCCTCATTACCTAGAAGAAATAAGTAGGCAAACAATATCAACACACAAAATAATCGCCAAACGGTATTCAATTCCTTTTTAAGATAATAACTCAGCACCAGTAGTATATACAACGAAACATAACTGGGACTAACAACATTGGAGAACTGATCGTTCATAAATAGTCTCCAGGACACTGTTACCTGCTCCCACAAAGAGGTAGTTTCTACTTGTACGGTTGTGAATACATCATAAAGGACTGTAGAGAGGTTCATAAAGAAGGAGAATACCAATCCATAAAGCAAAAAGTCAAAAAGTTTTCGAACGGAACTTGCATCCTCTTTAACAAATAGAAATATTATTGGAAATAACAACAATGACAAAGATCTGACAATAAGATCAAACCCGTCAGGAAGGTTATCGGTATACAGAATACTAATAAGTAAAATCAGAAAGTATAAGGGAAATGCCAACAGCACCTTGTTTTCACGAACATAAGCCTTATCGGCTTTGATAGTGTTCATTGCACCGAAGATAATGGCAAGTCCGAAAAAAGGTGTAGGATAATTAATATCAATAGGCAGCAAAAAAAAAGCGATGTAAAGGCTGTTCCAGAAAACACGCTGAACAAGCGTACTGTTTTCATCGTTATAGAATAAGCTTCTGATATATTTTATTGTTTTATCCAACGACCAATATATTAATTAAGTTCTACTACTATTTCAATAGGTTTTAATACGCCTTATCTTCTCCTTGGAAGACGTTCAGGACGGTTTGGATAATAATTTTAATATCCAATGCCATAGTCCAATTCTCCAGGTAGAAGATATCAAATTTTACACGGTTAACGATATCAGTATCCGTTTCAATTTCACCGCGGTAACCGCGAACCTGAGCAAGTCCGGTGATTCCGGGTTTTACAAAATGGCGAACCATATACTTATCTACTTTCTTAGCATACAACTTTGTATGGAGTACCATATGAGGACGTGGCCCCACTACGGACATCTGTCCCCAGAATACATTAAAGAATTGTGGTAATTCGTCAATGCTGGTTTTCCTGATAAAAGCTCCCATTTTAGTGATTCTCATATCTCCCTTAGTGGCCATTTGCTTATCAGAATCCTTATTAACGGCCATGGAACGAAACTTTAAACAAGCAAACTCTTCTGAGTTTATCCCATTCCGGTACTGTTTAAAGAATATAGGCCCTTTAGACTCTAACCGGATTAAGAGCCCAATTAATGGTGTTAACCATGAAAGTACCAAAACAATCACAAGACCGGAAAAAATAATATCAAAAGCTCTTTTTAAGTAATAGTTAATTGAATTCTCCAAAGGGATATCTCTCATGGAGAGAATTGGAATATAATCGTAATACTCATACTTCAAACGCTTGGTGAAGATGTTCTTATTATCCGGAATGAACTTCACTACCTTTAGGTTATTATCGGCAAAAGCAATGATCTCCTCCAGCTGACTGTTTTTTAATTCCGCTACGGAACAATAAATTTCATCTACGTTATGTTCTATAATGTATTCAAAGCACTGCTGAAGCGAAAACCCATAACCTCCTACATCAAACTTTCGTTTAAAATCGTATCCAAACTCCATCCGTTGCTTAAAAACTTCAACCAATTGATTGGTTTTCTTATTGTCTCCAATGACAACTGTAGTTCTGCGGTTACCTCCTAGAGTTTCCCTGTAGCGCATCAATAGGTAATACATCAAGATCTTAAAAAAGGAAACCAGTACCAGACACAGGATAAAATATTCAGCCAACAATAACCGGCTGATCATGGTTTCTTTAAAGAAACCGATAAAGGCGTATAATAAAAAGAAGAATACAGTAAATTGCTTAAACAGCAGAGTTAAGATAAGTGGCAATTTTGCATAGCGTTGAACATCATAGAAAGTATTACGAATAGAAATTACAATCCAACCAAAAGTCAAATAACTAAAGAACAAGATTGGGTTATATAACCGTATTGGCAAATAATATGCTAACAATAACACTATTCCCAAATCTAAAAAATACGTAATAGGTTTTATAAGTTTATAATAACTTTTTTGCACAGCGTTTAAAATTTATTATTCGTAATTATGCATAAATAAAGAACAAAAGTATTATTAATTCAAATAATTTATACTTTTACAAAAAAAATAAATTGAAAATATTACACATTACCGAGTCATTAGGCGGAGGAGTTTACACCTATTTCAAGGATTTGGGAGATTTTATCACATCGAAAACACACAACAAAACTCTTGAAAATATACTCATATACAGCCCTAACCGGAAAGAACTAAATAAACAAAAGCTACAAAAAGAACTTTCCCTAGTGTATACTTTAAAAGTCGTCAAGATGACTCGCGAAATATCACCAATAATAGATTTGATTGCCATATATAAATTAATTAAGGAAATTAAAGAAATTAAGCCAGACATAATTCATCTACACTCATCAAAGGCAGGGGTTTTAGGTCGTATTGCTTCAATTTTATTCCCAAAGGTTAAGGTGTTTTATACGCCTCACGGTTATGCATTCACAAGAGAAGATATCTCAAAGTTCAAAAAGAAATTATATTGGAACATTGAAAAATATGTGACAAAAATTTTTGGAGGCACAACAATAGCATGTGGCGACACCGAATATGAATATGCATTAAATATTGGACCCGCTGTACTAGTCAGGAATGGTGTTAAACCTATAACCATCAAAAATGAGGATAAAGATGAGTTAGAGGATCGGGAAGTTTTGATAGGTACGATTGGAAGAATTTCGGCTCAAAAAAACCCTAAATTATTCAATGAAATAGCCAGACATTTTCCAGATATAAAATTTATCTGGATTGGGGATGGAGAGTTAAAAAACAGCTTGACCTCAAGAAACATCACTGTAACTGGTTGGCTTGATAGGCGAGAAGTTCTAAAAATGACAAATTCGTTCACAATTTATTTACAGACTTCGCTTTGGGAAGGCCTCCCATTCACAATTTTGGAGGCCATGTCCTTAGGGAAACCAATAGTTGCAACAAACGTCATTGGGAATAAAGATGCGGTTTCCAATGGATATAATGGGTACTTATGTAACGATTGTATACAATTTAGAGAAGCAATAAATAAAATTATTGAGAGTGAAGACCTCCAAAATCAGTTCTCAAACAATTCATTGGTTAGAATAAATGATGACTTCAATCTAGAATCAAATTTTAAGACACTATTTAATATATACATTTCTCATACTTAGTAAGCAAATATCTTCAATAAAATATTTTAATTTCGAAAAATGAAAAACAAAATAATTTACTTTTTTAGCTTTTTCATTAGCAAAGCCAGTGTTTTTATCGCTCCCCTTCTTCTTTCACAAACCATGTCAAGTTCAGATTATGGAATGATTGAATATGCCATTGGGGGACTAGGCTTCTTGATAAGTTCTTTAATTGGTTTTGGGATTCCGGCATCTACTGGTTATTTTTTATTGTCAGAAAAAGACTATGAGTCTAAGGAGGGGTACAATTTATATCTATTGTTTTTAATTTTATATTTAATTGTTGTTCAGCTTTTATATTTTGTACTTCCGCTGGAAATATATCTTTCCTTCGTTCTCAGCTATATACTTGCTAACCAGGTTTTTTACTCCTATATATTTAAATCAGAGACTAAAAATATTTATGCGACCTTTATAGAAGGTGGAATATATTTTGTATTCCTACTCCTAATATTGGTTAGTCGCATCACCGAAGTCAATATGAATATTGGTGATTTTATTTTACCTCTATTAGTTTATTCTGGTATTTATGTCATATTTGGCATTAAGAATAACATAAACCTTAATTTTAAAACTTCTTTGAAACAATTATTGAAAATTGGAAAGTACAGTGTTCATTTATTGCTTAGTTCATTTTTAGTAATTCTGTTATTAAACTCAGGGAGATTTATTTTGGAATTTTTCACAGAAGATTATGAAACAATTGCAATATTTGGTTTCTACCTCAGAGTATCTGGAATCTCCTTAGTACTATTTCAAATGTTATTTATATTATATTATAGGGAAATCTACACTAGAAGTTATCTCTATCTCGATAGAATATTTGCAATTTTTCTATATGTAATTTTAATATATTCCATAGGTAGTATATATATTCTCCCTAAGGTATTAATTAATATCTCATCCTTTTTTCAGGAAACATATGTTACAAATTCGTCAATTTTAATAATACTAACATTCTTCACTTTCTTTTGGGCTGTTTTCAATATATTTTCAAACATTTTTGTACGAGAAGGGCTAGTAAAATACTTCAATTATCTTTTAGTATTTATTTCTTTATTATATGTAGTTTTTTTAATACTTATGCCTCAATTAAATGTTATTCAGTTTGCTGTTGTCCAATTTATAATTGGAATAGTCACAGTGACCGCACAGCAAATCATTCTTATAAAAAATGGATATATATTTAAAAAATCCATAATTGTCATTATATTGACAATACTAACTTCTATTCTGTTTTTAGCGAATTATTTGATATGAAAGTATACTCTCCCAGAAATGCAGCCATTTACGGTATTCTTATATGGATACTATTCTATTTAATTTCTCCTATTTCATATTCTTACCCTATTTCTAGCGTTTCAATTATATTGTTACTCGGTTCATACCTATTGTTTTTCTTAGGCTATTCTATTGGAAGTAAGGTAAAACATCTTAGGATAATATCTACTAATTCAAGGAGAAATAGTATAAAGCTATATTACATATTCTTAGGTATATCGGTTTTATCTGTGCTTTGTTTATTTATTGACAGTTTTGTAATTAGAGGGATTAATATTAATAACGGTGCATTTGAGAATAGAGAAATCCTCGAAAATTCGACTCCAAGTATAATTGGAATATTTGGTAACATTATTAAGGCAAGTGTATTTCTGAATTTCTTCTTATACTTTCAACATAATTTTAGGAAACCCTACTTATTATATGCTAACTATGCGTTAATAATGTATTTTATTTTCGAAAGCTTTTTAACAGGCTCTAGATCTATTCCGTTTTTTTATGTTATTTTGATTATACTTATACTTTTTCACTTTAAAATAATCCAACTTAAAATTAAATATTTATTTTATTTAGGAATTTTAGGAATATTATTTTTCATATTATTAACTGAAACTTTTATTTCAAGAACCATCGAGTTTACTGGTACTAGGGAGCAAGCAATCATATTTATATTAAAGAAAGGGACATACTTAGATTATACTAAAATTGACGAATCCTTTTTATCATTCGTAATAAGTATAGATTCCTATTACCTGCAGTCTTTTTTCGTGGGTTTAGCATCCTTCTATGGCTATTACTTACATAGTATAGTAGAATTTTCTTATTTAATTGATCACTTTGATTCTCCCGCACGGCTTGGTTCACATACTTTTTTTGTGATTGCAAAGTTCTTTAAAATTATATTTGGTGGAGGATACGAATTAACGTTAAATTATGTTCCAAGACCAGGTAAATACACAACTTTTTTCGGGGATATATTTATGGATTTTAAATATTATACCCCATTTTTCATGATGCTTTTTGGTTATTGGCAGTCAAGGCTATATAAATCAGTCATAGCCAAAAACAACTATACAATCATTCCACTAATTTTATTTTTATGTATCTTAAACTTTATTTTTCCAGTTTTCAACTTGATTACCGGTGGAAAAGGTATATATCTTATTATTGGGCTAATTTTACTAAGTTACATGTATAGATTTCTAACTCAAATTAAATCATAAATGTTCCAAAAAGCAATTAAAATATTCGCCATTATAACCCTCTTTGTGGGTTGTAATTTAAGTTCAAATAAGCTAGAAGTTCAAAATAAAAGTGTCGTTAAAAAGAAGTTTAGTGATGTGGAATGGGTGAAAGATGAAAAATTCAATTACGGTGATATTAGAAGGTATGGATTTAGTGGCCCCATGCTAAATAACGTACAGATTGATTCGATATTTCTTTTGGCAAGTAAAGGAGTTAAAGTTAAATTCCCTAGTGGATTTTATAATATAAATTTAATTATTGAAAATAAAAAAAATATAAATATAGAATTTAATAAATCCGTTATATGTGGAAAAATTAGCTTTGAAAATGTTGAAAATGTAAACATCACGGGAGAATTTACGGCTTTAGACATGATGTTTTTTAAAAACTCCAGCAATATTAACATAAATGGCGCTAGGATAGCTACTAATATAGCTCATAATCTGTACAATGAGGCTAATCGAGGAGTAAGTATCTATAGCGGCTCCAAGAATATTTATATAAAAGATTTAAAGATTTTAAATTCAGGAGGTAGTAGTCGAAGATTTATTTACAACCAAGCCTCCCTATTAATTCATGGCTTCCTAAATACTCCACAAAATATAACCATTGACAATCTTTTGATTAGTAATTCCAAAAGAACTGGCGCATACATCAGTGGTCGAGATCATAAGTTTAAAAAAATCGTGATTGAAAACTTTGGGTCTGGAGAGCTCAATTCCAACATAAAACCTATTGAAAAAGCAGAAATTGGAGGAGAAAAAAAATTTAGTGGATTATGGTTAAATTTAAATGAGAACAACATTATTGATAGCTTAATAATTGAGAATAACAATTCATCACTTCCATTGATTAAATTTGACAAGAGTTTAGGATACATCCCAAATGTAATTAAAAATATGTCAATCACAAATAACAGAAATAACTACTTAATTAGTGAAAACTCTAACACCTTAGTTCTAAATGAATTTTAATTTTAAAGCAGATATAAGACATTCAGTATTCAGTATATTAATAGTGTTATTCATTATATCGTTTCCATTAGGATACAGGATAAACACAATGCTGTTATATGTCTTTTTAATTTTCTTTTTCACTGACAGCAAAAGTTCGATAAAAAATAAATGGCTAAAAATTAAATCAAATAGGGTAATAAAAGCATATATAATGTTTTTTTTAGTTCAATTTATTGGATTAGTGTATTCAAATGATTTCAATGAAGCATCAAAAAAAATACTTTTATTATTACCAGTAATATTTTTACCTGCAATCATATTATGTGAGTTAAAAGTATTCTACAAACAGAAGTTATTTCAAATTATTAAAATACTCATACCAGTTAATTTCATATTAATAGCATTATACTATAGATTATTCCTTAATTATGAAGGAATGGATAGATTTGTACAAATTACATATATTGATACAATAGGGATTAGTCAATTCTATTTAATTTTTATTCTATTAATGCCACTGCTAATTATTCTTAATGATATAAAAAAGGAAAATCTTTATTTAGATATATCACTAATTGTGGTTTTAAGTTACTTCGTAATAATAATGAATAACTTTACTGGTGTCGCCTTTTTGATATTTATTCTATTCTTAACACTTAAAAAAATTCTAAGAAATAATAATAATAATAAGAAATTATTTATTTCTATTGTTGGGTTCGGGGTGGTTCTTTCATTATTCACCATAATAATTGCAAACAATAAGTTTGAAAGGAAGTTTCAGCCTTTAAAGTATACCACTTTAAATATTGAAAATATTAAAACCAAAAATAAATATGCTTATACCAGGAATACTCTAGAGCACAGAATATACATTTACAACTTAGTATTAACAGACTTAAAAAATACATTTCCATTCGGTGTTGGCACAGGCGACACCCAGAGTTATTTAAATAATTTATATCTTGAAAATAACTTTTTAACTGGTATAAAGCTTAAATTAAATGCCCATAGTCAATATTTACAAGAATATTTGAAAACGGGGTTAATAGGGCTCTTTACACTTATTTTTTTGGTCTATACATTATTGCGGTATGTAATAAAAGTAAATCAATATTACTCCTACTTTATTATTTTTTTCTGTATCGGGTGTCTCGTGGAAAGTTACCTCAATAGATATCATGGGGTAATAATATTATCCGCTTTAATACCTATATTAATATTTAATGAAGATGATCAAAATCGCTAGCCTTCAATGTGATTTAAAACATTTATAAAAGCAGCATTTAGATTTTTTATATTTTCCAAGCTAATACTCGCTTTGTTTCTATATGGGTCTGCAATCAGACCTCTATAACTAACCGAATTCAAAAACTGCATATATTGAATTTTTTCCTCCATATCGAAAGGTCTAAAATTAGAAGATACCACTTGATTAATAATATCTTTAATTTCATCAAATGAATTAATATTATAAGAACTTCTTACATTATTAAAATAGGTACTTACCAAACTTATTACTGGTTTACCGCTCAAAATGCACTCGATTGATATTGTTCCAACAATATTGATAAATAAATCAACTTTATTAAAAACGTCATCCATTCTAACTCTACTATTTAAAGCTACAATATTATCATTATTCTTTACGAGTTGAATGATTTTTTCATTTATTTCAAATGAAGATTTTGGATTTGGTTTGACATATAAAACATCATTCGATCCAAGCTGTGTAGCTATTTCTTTAAGGGTGCTGGCTTGATCTGAAAATTTCCTTCCCCATACATCAATACTAGATTCTGGTTGCATATGTAGTGGAAAAAGGATTACAAATCGAGAAGAGTCAACCGTGTCAACGGCCATTTCATTCCATTTTTTTAAATAGTTTTTATTTTTTAGTTCTTTCGTAAACTTATAATAAGGTGATGGTGTATTAAATCTTTCTCCTTCCAAATAACCTCTTAAAATATTTATTCTGTCCTGTAATTTCTCGATCCTAGTGGTTTTCTGTGGCACCATGTAATTCGGGATAACTTCCCTATGCGCTATACATTCAATAATTTGCTTAGCTTCATCAACATTTAGAGTTTCGTTACTACCTCCAAATATTTCTAAAGTGTCATGTTTGTAGAATGCAAATCTATTTATTGGATACCTACAAGTTCCTGGGTGTAGATATAAAATATCTCTTTTTTTACATGCCTCTATCGTTATTAAATGATGAAATGATGTTGGTTCACCAAAAACTACATCAGGCTTTATATCATCAATTAATTTATTGATCTTCTCGTCATAATAATAGAAATGTTCTTCTGACTTTAATGAGTAAAAACGTAATTGGCGATCAGTAGAGATTATGTCATCCAAATAATCATTCTTTCTAGTAGAAGTACTTTTACCATTTGGATAGTCTATACAAAAGGCTTTCCCATTTTTAGGAATAAATCTATGGTTCATTATTAACCAATATATTTCATGCCCTTCCTCCTCAAGTGTGCTTGCAATTTCAGAATATAAATTTGTAATATATCGACTTTCAACGAAAAGAATTTTTTTATTCATCACTAATAGTACTTTTAGGGTAATATAGAAATTAATTGGTTTTAATATTTAACATAAACTCTGCATATTGAAAATCATACTGGGTATCTATATCTATAGAATTGGTTCTATCCATTAAATAAGCAAAGGTGTTTTCTGAATAATAAATACCCTTTTCCAACATTTCTCTTTTAAATACAAATACCGCTCCATTGGGGTAGTAAGTTTTTTTCTCCGATTGTCTATTCGCCACTCTACTTTCAAAAATAGGTAAAATTCTTCCGTCATTGGACAAATGTTTATTCCATGTTATAGGGTGATGTTCTTCACAGAAGCTAATTACCGAATCAGCATTTTTCTCTATAAACAACCCAATGGCATTATCAACATCTGTGTGCGTTCGAAGTGGGCTAGTTGGCAACAAAATAACAACATTATTAATCCTACTTCCGTTTGAATCGTCTAATCTATTCAAGGTATAATTATACACATCCACCGCTAAAGCGTCATCACCTGCCAGTTCTGCTGGCCTCATAAATGGAACCTCAGCACCATATTCTTCTCCTATAGCAGCAATCTGTGGATCATCAGTACTCAATATTACTCTTGAGATTGACTGGCTTTTTAGGGCGGCTTCTATAGTATAGGCTATCAATGGTTTCCCTAATAATGGCAATATATTTTTACCGGGTAAACCTTTCGACCCGCCTCTTGCTGGTATTATAGCTATCATTAACTTATATGTTTTATAAATTCTTGAGCATGATCATAATCTACTGGTTTACCAATATCAATCCAAAATCCTAGAATTGGATTATACAATAATTTTTTACCATCTTCTACCAGTTTATCCATCAGGGTTGTGATATCATAAAATTCATTTTTTGGAATCTCATCAACAAGTTCCTTCTTCAAAATATAAATACCAGCGTTGGATTGATATCGAAACGTTGGTTTTTCCTTAAAGCTTTTCACATCGGAACCATTGGTTTCAAAAACTGCATAAGGCACATCCACTTTATACTCTGTGGATGCCACAATCATATCTCCTTCTTTATTTAATATATTTAAATATAAATCTTCGAAATCAATATTGGTGAAGAGGTCACTATTCATAAGTAAGACATGATCTGTTTTAAACTCGGGAACAAGAGATAATGCTCCAGCTGTACCAAGAGGCTCATCCTCCCATACATATTCAATTTGAACGCCTTTTTTACTTCCATCCCCAAAATAGTCTTGGATTTGTTGACCCAAGTATTTCAAAGAAATGTAAAACTTAGTGATTCCGAATGATATTAAACGATCAATATTGTGTTCAATGATGGGCTTACCTCCAAGTGGCAGCATGGGCTTCGGCATTTTATCAGTTAATGGACTAAGTCTTTTACCTCTACCGCCTGCCATAATCATGCATTCCATAGGCAGTACCGCTCTGGTTTTAACCAAATCTATGATTCGCACCAGTCGCTTTTGATGGTCTAGAATAGGTAGAATTTTAATGTTATTTTTATTGTATTCACTTAATTGGATAAATCTATTATTCTTGTTCTCTAATTCATATGCAAAATCATAATTACAAATACTTCCTACTTGGAGATCCAAGTCAGCGTATTTGGCCAAAGAGCGACGTATGTCACCATCTGTTAACGACCCAATTACTGCGTTTTCTTTGTTTATAACAAATAAAATCAGTCGACTAATATTACGAAGGGCGTTTAGCTTTACCAGCGCTTCTAGTATGGTGCTATTTTTATGTATAAGTAGACTTTGTAAATCCATGATTTCTATCTAATTTAATAACTCCCATTTAATTAAATCATCATTACTCACATCAACCTTTAGGCTTCTACCGACTACAAAGTTGACCTGATCTGGTGGAATATGAGTCCCAGGTCTTTTAGCGGAAAGATCATCTTTGGTTAGGACATGACCTTTATTAAGATCCTTATTGACAACTAAACTCCTTCTAAATCTTAATTTTTTACTTTCCTCGGCTTCTGAGACAATTCTTTTATAGCTTCCTAATGCATTAACAATGTTTTTAGAATCTTCGCATATTACTTTTAATTCCTTAGGGTCCGCTGAGATTTCATGATCCCAACCTGGAAGGTCTTTATCAGTAGTAAAATGTTTTTCTATAATACAGGCTCCAAGAGCGGCCGAAGCAAGCGGAATTGAAGTTCCAATGGTGTGATCCGAGAAACCCACTGGCACATCAAACGTACGCTGCAGAGTAGTGATATTATTCAAATGAATATCTTCATAAAGCGGTGGATAAATAGAGATGCAGTGTAAAAGCATGATCTTATCATTCCCCTCCTTATAACAGGCATTAAGTGCCGTTTCTATTTCCCCCAATGTAGCCATTCCTGTAGATATAATTACAGGTTTCTGATATGATGCGACCTCTCTTAAAAAAGTCAGGTTATTAATATCCATAGAAGCTATCTTAAAAAAAGGAACATCAATATCGTTGAGTAATTTGGCTTCTTTTTCAGAGAATGGTGAGGAGGCAAAGGTGATTTCTTCATTCTCACAAAAATCTCTTAGCTCTTTGTGTTGAGCGTCAGTTAGGGCATACTTTTCAACCATTTCTTTTAAAGACCCAAAATGCTTCTTTTTAGAATCATTATACACCTGGTTACGTTCGTATTCTTCTTTTGCAATCAGTGATTTAGAAGTCCATGATTGAAATTTAACGCAATCTGCACCGGCATTTTTAGCAGAAAGAATCATTTCTTTAGCTAAATTCATATCTCCGTTGTGATTTGCTCCAATTTCTGCAATGATATAGGGTTCGCAGTAGTTGTGTACTAATTTTCTATTGTCAATTTGAATTTTTTTCATATCATTTCTGTTTCTTCCCACCAAAATGGGAATTTGTTCAATTTGATGTTTTTGTTTTTATAATTTTCCAAGTTTTTTTCGAAAGCATCAAGACGCTCCAATTCTTTATTTAGATTCGGGTAGAATTTCACTAGGGCGCTATAATGTCTTTTCTTCACCATAGTTGCTTTATATATGCTTTCAAATGTCAGCTCATTTGATAGCCCTGCAGTGTTTTGTTCATGTTGGTTATAGATAGTCGTGCAATCATGTAAAAAACTTCCCTTTAGTTTACCATTGTTTAGGAATTGGTAGAAAACAAACCAATCTGTAGCCCAAATGTTATTGTCTCGAATAATTTTTGTTTTTAAAACTTCTGATCGCACACCTGAATTACCAAGACCTATTATGTTCTTATCTGCAAGAAAATCCTGGTCGAAATTAAAGCCATGTTCCATGCGATGGGACCAAACATTAGCCGCGATAATTTTTCCATCTTTACTAATGGACAAATCATTACAAACAATGGGGTCGAGCGTTAGACCAGAAATCGTCTGCTCCACACGATTCGTACTCATCCCATCATCAATGTCCTGAAAAATCACATATTCATAACCTTGGTCAGTTAGGAAATGAAAAGAATCAAACCGTATGTTAGGAATCGATTTATGTTTGCTATCAATGATCTGAAAGGATGGCGACAATTCTTCCAGATCATCTTCTGATATAGTAGCGCCATCATTAAACAGTATCACGTCGAAGTCATTACAGTTTTGCTTATTGACAGAATCGACAAAACTTCTTAGATACTTCTTGGCAACAGGGTATATATAACTTACTAATACGGCCTTCTTCTTCATGTTTACTTTATTCTTCTAGCTGGATTTCCAACCCATGTGGTATGAGAGGGTAAATCTTTTATGACAACTGATCCAGCACCTACTATTACATGATCTCCAATAGAAACTCCCTCTTTAATAACGCTATTAGCACCAATGAAAGATTCTTCTCCTACTTTTACATTTCCCAATAATACTGCTCCTGGGGCGATATGGCTAAAATCACCTACTATACATTCATGTTCTACAATTGCAGCAGTGTTAATTACACACGCTTTTCCGATCACAGCTCTAGCATTAATGATCGCGCCTGAGGACACATAAGTAGATACGTTGATCTTAGCTGTTTTGGATACCTTTGCACTTTTATCAATAATGGTGAATTGATTGAAATGATATTGCTCTAGGGTTTCTGAGATTTTCTTTCTCAACTCATTGTCACCCACTGTCGGAAACACATAATCATCACCAACAATTGCCTTTAAATCAACCTCTTTTTCATTTCCACAGAAAGTAAGTCTATAAGGATTATCTTCATTAGCCTTGGTATCAAAATAGCCCTGAATAGTATGGTTGTTTGATAAAGCACTCTCGACAACTACGTAAGCATGTCCAGAATATCCTAATATGTATATGTTCTTAAACTCTGACACTACTCGGTATATTTACAACACGGTCTTCCAACCATTTAGCATTCTCTATATTTCCAAATTGGCTGTTTTTAAACATCTTTAAATTGGTCATTAATTTCCAAATAGGTCTCGTCATCACACCTTTATCATTGGTTGCTTCTAAGAACATATTTCTTTCCTTAAGGTCATTACATATCAGTGCATTTAACCAATAATTCACAGTAGTACCTGCTCTTTCCACCACAAACTGCATGCCTTTATTGTCAAATAACTTTTTATAATCTTCTGCCAAGGCTCGTTTACTTTCAATGAACATTGGAAGGTTTTCCATCTGGGCACACCCTAATGCAGCATTAAGGTTAGGAAGCCGATAATTGAACGCCAACATATCATGCTCAAAATCCCAACGGTGTGGTATTTTAGCAGTGGTTGTAATGTGCTTGGCCTTTTTAGCCAATGCATTATCGTTAGTGATAATCATCCCGCCACCTCCAGTGGTAATGGTTTTATTTCCATTAAAACTTAAAGTTCCACACAATCCTAATGTTCCTGTATGCCTTCCATCAGAATAACTCCCTAAAGATTCAGCGGCATCCTCTATCAATCGAAGGTGATATTTATTACAAACCTGAAGTATTTCTTCGGTTCGGGCTGGGTGACCAAAGGTGTGCATGGGCACCACTGCTTTTATTTTTCTTTTTGAAACTTTATTTATACAGAACCCATTTTTGATTTCAGTATTTTTGGAAAGAAAGTTCTCTAACTTTTCTGGAGATAATCCCATACTATCTTTATCCACGTCCACAAAAACAGGATGCGCTCCAATATAGCTTAAAGCATTGCAGGTTGCAACAAAAGTTAAGGGTTGTGTGATTACTTCATCATTAGAATCAACATCAGCTAGTAACAATGCTATATGTAGTGCAGCTGTTCCATTAACAGTCGCTACTGCATATGATGCTCCAGTAAACTTTTGCACCTCTTCTTCAAACTGATCTACATACTTCCCTACACTAGAAACAAAGGTAGAATCGATACAAGCATTCAAATATTTCTTTTCATTACCTATGAATCTTGGCTCATGCAGCGGAATAAACTCTTCCGTTTTATAGGTGCCTCTTATAAATTCAATTATATCATCAAACATATCCATACTACATTTTACTATCTAAATATTTACCTGTTTCCTTATGACCGAAATTTGGTATCATTTCATTAAACAAATCAACAATCTCTTGTTTTGACCATCTCTTAGCCTTCTTCATTTGATCGATGCGATTAGTGAAATTCTCTAAGAGATCGTTATTGTAGTTTACTTCATTTTTGATAACTCCTAAATTGTGGAATGACTCGACATCCAAGGTCTCATTTTCCGTAAAGAATTCTTCAAAATCTTTTTCTCCAGTAGTGTCACTCTTGGTGAACAGGCATGGCCATTTATTTTCTTTTGGCAAGCTGTGCACCAGTTCTCTAGCTTGATCTTCTGAGTCGCACAAATAAGGCTCAAAACCTAAATCGTTTAAATACTTTACGGCAATATCCGCAAAAGATATCAAGTGCAAATCCTCACTAAGTTTAGGAAAGAAAATGTCTCTGTTTTCTCCAAAAATACAAGACATTAAACAAAGTTCTCCTGATTCCTTTGGAATCACAAAATACCTTTTAATATCATTAGGTGCCACAATAGGCTGCCGTTTCTTTATACGTTGATCAAAGCCATGAAGTAATGAACCATCTGAAAAGGCTACATTGGCAAAACGTGCCGTTGAAATTTCAATGTCTTTACTTTTTCGCATTAAAAACATCTCCATTATACGCTTTGACCCGCCCATCATATTGACAGGGTTAGCTGCTTTATCTGTAGAAACACAAAAATACTTTTTTATCCCTTTTTCAATCGATTGCCGCAAAGTTTTCTCCGTATTGAATATATTCACATCAATCATCCGCATCAAGGTGAAGGGATCTTTTTCACTTCGCACATGTTTGAGTGCTGATAGATTTAACACATAATCATAAGCGCCATCGGCAGCAATAAAGGCATCGTATTCAATCGATCCCACATCCAACGCAAATGTCTGAAAGTCACCATCAATATATCCAAAAGAACTCCGAATATCCCTCACAAGTTCTACTAGGTTATTTTCACTTATATCTACGACATGGAGTTTTTTCGGATGACGTTTGAATATTTCCTTGGTCACTGCTTGACCTATGGATCCAGCTCCGCCAATAACTAAAAATCGGGAAGATGATACAGTGGAATATAATTCCTTTTCATAACAAGAAATATCATTTGTGAACAATTCCGATTTTCTTCCAATTAAATTTAAATACTTCATTAAAAATAATATTTTCGATGATTTTATTTATTTATCATTTATAAAATAAAGGCTTTAACCCCATTATAAAATGCAACATCAATCTATACTTACGATATATATGCCCCAAAAATCTTTGCTAACTGATTGCTAAATCCTCGCGATCAGATTTACATAAAATATAATATAAGTAGCAAAGCAAAAATACAATAATCCAGTATTTCACCAAGTCATTTTAGATTAATTACTAGAATTATATTCACTATTTGACACAAATGTGAACTATAAACGAATTAAATTTAGTTTTATTTGATTTAATTCAAATAAGCATCTTTTAAAAAGAAGTTTAATATTCAATAACATCTAAATATAGATGGTCACTTGATAGGGTTCTTACATTACTCAAAGTATGACACTTGGATTGATTACTTAACATTGCGAATGAATTGCAACTTCTATAACCCAATGAATCAAAATTGCGAAATTTATGATCTTAGTGCGATATGATTAGGAAATTTTATAATCATAATGTGAGAAGAGTTTCATGCTTATTTGAATAGCTATTAAAAATCCAGGGAATGGAGTGTAAAATGAACTTCTATGTTAAAAATAGACCCTCAGTCCCGAATTCTTGAATTTTCTCCATCACAAATTCTTCCTATTTAAAATTAATGTTAATGCAGTAAAATATTACCTAATCGTTAAACCATAGTATATGAATTTCAGTCTATATTACTTTTAAACCTATGACATCAAGGGCTTAAGGGGGAAACAATTAATTTACATAGGATAAAATGTAAGTTTTCATCTACGAATAGCACAACAATCTCATAAATCTCTCGTTAATAAGTAGTGTCAGATAAGATGAAAAGTCTGACAGAATTGGGCTGTGGTGCCCAAGTGTTTTAGGTATTTATTTTAACTAATCAATATAGACTTATATTGAATAATCGCAACGAATGTATTTTTTAGAAACCGCAATAGTATTATTGGTGGGTGCTTTTTTACTTACCTTTTTTACAATTCCAAAAATAATTGGAGTTGTAGAGTATAAGAAGCTCATGGATAATCCAAACCATAGGAGCTCACATAAGAAAGTTACACCCACTTTGGGTGGTGTCGCCTTTTACTATGGCTTAATACTGGCTATATTCTTTTTAAAAGGCCAGGATATGTACAATGAAGCCATCTATCTGGTACCGGCAATAACGATTTTGTTTATCATCGGACTAAAAGATGACTTGGTGGTTCTATCTCCGCTGACCAAACTAGCCGCTCAGATCATAGCCGTTTCTTTTATACTGGCAAGCGATAGTTTTACAATCCATTCACTACATGACTTTTTAGGGATCAATGACATCCCCTACTTTGTTTATTTACTCATAGGTGGATTCTTAATGATCACCATTATTAACGCCTACAATCTCATTGACGGTATCGATGGATTGGCAGCCATGGTAGGTATAGTTATACTTACCATGTACACCATCATATTTTACCTTTCACATGAGTTCTTCTATTCTTTATTATGTATAGCGCTAACAGCCTGTTTAAGCGCCTTCTTGTATTATAACCTATCAAAGACCAAGAAAATCTTTATGGGAGATACAGGGTCGCTCATTGTAGGATTTATGATTGCCATGTTTACGCTGAAATTCTTGGCGTTAAATCCATCTGACTATAGAGAATTACCATTCCACTTGGATAGTGCTCCACTAGTTGCCATGGGAATATTGATAGTACCATTGTTTGATACTGCCAGAGTATTTACCCTTAGAATCGCCAACAAAAAGGGACCCTTCTCCCCGGATCGTAACCATACCCATCATGTAATGGTAGATTATTTAAAACTGTCCCACAGACAAGCCAGTTGTACCATAGCAGGGTTTAATTTGATATTTGTCGTCATCTTAATTATCATGGGCAGTGCATCATCAAATCTTTGGATGATAATATTGCTCTTATTTACCTGCATAGCTTTGGCCTATCTTTTCTTTAGGCTAGATTATAGCATACCCAACTTAAAGAGAAAGGTGTTCTTAAAAAGAAAAGTTGAGGAGCTTAAACATAAGTTACATTTAACCCCGCCGCTAGCCTGGAGCAGTAGATCCAAGCATAAGTAATCTAATTATACTAAAAAATAAATAACACCAAGCAAGCCCTTTTCGACCTTTATTCAGTCAAGGGTTTTAGCAATCTTCGGGAACTAATGAGTGTGAAAACATTAATTTCCAGTCAATTTGAACCAAATAGCCGCGGATATTTTATATGGATATCATAATCACTTATCCTGATTTCGACACTTTTTTTGACTCTATTTCGTAACTAATGAATAGTCAGTAAGTTGCAAATTTTGCTTCACCAACTAGGGTGACGCGGAGGCCAAATTCGCTATTTTTACCCATGTTTTTGCGTAGAAAGAAAAATCGATTTGGGACTACCAGCGTGGTGGTAGTCGAGAAAATAACCGGAAATTCAAATAGGTTAAAACTATTGGTGCTACCCTCACCGGGAGTCTATGACCAATATTCAAGCCTCTGGTTTATAGAGCGAGCTTTTAGGATTACGATGGGAACCATTGAAATGCGTCCAATGTCGCATTTTACTGAACAATAATAACTACAATTCTATAAAACCCATGAGATTTCTATGTATTTCTGTATATTTGAATGTATATAATATTAAAATTAACACACCACATGTGTTTGTTCATATGTTGTAGCCAATTTAAAGAAACAGATGTCCTTACCAAAGAAACATAACAAAGAAACAAAAAGGCTTCTGAAAAAAGTGCCAAAAGTGAAGATTTCAAAATGGCTATTGGAGGAAGGTTACTATCCTGAACAGTATGTAATTCCACCTTGTTTTCAAGTTAAAAAATTTGAATTACAAGATAATCCATACTATGAAGTTGATACAACAGGTGCCCAACCGAAATTCGAGCCTAAAAAATCTGATTTAGTAAACGTTTCTTTCCCTAAATCGCAACTTACGGACAGAACATTTGGAATTATTGCACCGAAAATCTATCACGATTTAGTTTGGTACCTAATGAATGAATGGGATTTAATAATAAAAACATTATTCAAAGCTCAAAACAAAATATATTCATACAGTTTTCCAATTCCAGTATCCAAAAAGAATGAAGGTATTTTAGGTCATCTTCGTGCAGGAAGAATGATTTATGAATTTTTGGAAATGGCTGAAAATGATTTAGTAGCTGAAGCATACAACTACAAATTCATATTAAAAACTGACATAAAAAACTTCTACCCTTCGATTTACACTCATAGTATTGCTTGGGCAATTCATACAAAAAAGACCATTAGAGCCAAAGGAAACAGAAGTGATTTTGCAAAATTTTTAGGTTTAAAACTTGACAAGTTGATTCAATATGCGAATGATGGTTGCACTAATGGAATTGCTATTGGACCTGCAATTTCTGACTTAATTTCAGAAATAGTTTTAAGCACTGTTGATACAGAATCCTCGAAAATAATTAACAAAAAAGGAATTGATTTTATTGGTGTTCGCTTCAAAGACGATTATAGGTTTTTATGCCATTCAAAAGAAGACGCCAACTATATAATTAAGACTTTACAAAAACAAATGGCAGTTTTCAATTTGACTCTTAACGAAAGTAAATCTAAAATTGACGAACTTCCAGAAGGTCTTTTTAGAGAATGGACAGCTGACTATCAACCCTTTTCAGTAAGATATCGAAAAAAAATAAATTATAAACGATTTGAAAGCTCGTTGCGTGGAACTTTAAAAGTGGACAAAAAACATGAAGGAACTGGAGTTGTGGATAGATTTTTAAGTGAATTAACAACCAACGAGAATGAATTAAAATTCGACTTTAAAGATAAAGATTTACTTAAGGCAATAAGTTTATTACTGCTTTTAAAAGAAAGAAGAAACAAGTCCTTTCCTCAAATACTTGGAATAATTGAAAAAATAATACAGAAAAATCAAGGGAAGAAAAGAATAACAGCTAAAATTACTTCTGTTATTGAAAGTCTGCTAAATGAAAAATTAAAGAATATTGAAGACAATCAATATGACCTTATATGGCTCATATATTTTGTGAAATCTCTAAATTTATTTCCAGTTACATTTCCTAAAAAATTCAAGTCACCATTAATAAAAAGTCTAAAGACTAATGGACTGGAATTCTTTAAACCAATACCAACGGAAATGAAACTATTTGAAATAATTAAAAAGCCAGGTAAGAATAAAGAATTACTCGAACATTTAGCTCTATTTAAGAAAACCGAGGAATAATGTTTATTTCACTCTAAATGAAACCGAAATAGGTGGCGCAAGTTGATCCGAGGTACCCATATAGGGTAACGCGTTGTCGAAGTCAGCAGTAGGTCCAAGCATAAGGGTTTTAGTTGTTTTCGGAAACTAATGATTGTAAAAGGCATTAATTCCCTGTCAATCTGAACCAAATATCCAGTGTATCCATCCTATGAATAAAAAGTTATTTGGAAATAAAATCTAACATCTTAATTGCAAGTTTTCTCCTATCGAAATCAATTAGTACCTTTTTAAAATCATATGAAAGATTGCTGCTGTGATACATTTGGTCAAGTTGTGATTCAAAACTATCATAATCCTCTGGGATAAAGCTGCGACCTACGTTATAACCTTCTACTATTTGTTGAGCTTCTCCTTCGACTCCAATTAGAATGGGCTTATGCATTGCGCATAATTCGAAAATCTTAGAAGGTATTACTGACTTAAAAGTGTCCGATTTCTTTAGATTTACAAGACCTATATCCAAAATCGAAATATAATCCTTTACTCGATTTTTATCAACATTGTCAAGCATGGTAACATTTTCCAGATTTAGACTTTCCTTCAAAGATTTTAAATATTCTTTATGAGCTCCATCGCCAACTAAAAGAAAATGGTAATTCCTGTTTGGTAATTTACTTGCAGCCATTAAAATAAAATCTAACGCATGAGCCATACCATGTGTTCCAATATAGCCAATAATGAATTTCCCTTGCAAATTTAAATCTTGTAAGAGTTGGCTGTCCTTTTCTTTTGGAACAAAATGGTCAGATAAAATCCCGTTTTTAACAACCGCTATTTTTTCTTCCGCTATCCCATGAGGTTCTAGTATATACTTTTTAAATGAATCGGTAACCACTACAATTTTATCAGCTGATTCATACATCCGGTGTTCCAGATATTCAAAGTATTTTAGGATATACCCATCCTTCATTGCTCCCACGGCTTTAATTGATTCCGGCCAGATGTCTCTTACTTCCATAACCCATTTCTTTCTTTTCCAAAATGCCAACCATCTTCCGGATATTGCTGTAAAGAATTGGGGAGAAGTAGCTATAATTAGATCTGTTCTAATAAATAAGCCCACGAGAAAGGAACTAATCATGTAACTAACATAATCTAATATCCTTTTTACTGTTCCCTGGTTTGCTGATATATATGTCCAAACGCGAATGACCTTAATCCCATCTATTATTTCTTTCTGAAATAATTTATTCTTGTACCCTTTAAAAACCTTTCCTTTAGGAAAGTTGGGTGCACAGGTTATTACGGTAACATCAACTCCTTGCTTTACCCACTCTCTGCAATGTTCGTAAGTCCTGGTTGCGGGAGCATTAGTTTCAGGAACAAAATTATCAGTTAGAAAAAGTATTTTCATTTTGAATAAACTTAAAATTTAGTATTAACTACAGCTTAACACAAGTTAATCTCTTATAGTTAGCTATTTAGCAAATTGAATTTCGATGACAACGGCAGGTTTAGTTTAATTACAACACCTATTAATCTTTATTACAGTACATATGTCTGTTCAACAGACTTACTGATCCAAATTTGTTTACCTCATCTTCAAAATTCTATTTGCGTATAAAATGGGCACATTTAAGGCTAAAAAACATATTAAACGCGAAGACGCATCCTTAAAAGACCCATTTAGAAATCCTTGATATTTCCCCTACTTCATTAGACTCTAGCTCGGGTGTTTTAAAAAAAACATCTAAAATGCATAACTTCGGTTTGCAGTTAACCCCTTATTTACTCCACAAAAATCCAGCACCACTTTATCATCAGCTATTTTCAGATCTTTAAACTCATTATGTGCCACTAAGAACACAATAATATCAGCTTTTTCTACGGCATCCCTATAATCTGTCAGTTTAAAAACATTATGTTCCTCTATATTGGGTTCTACAATAAAGTATTGTTCATTATTTGAATTCTGTAGCACTTTTTGAGCAATATACTTAGCCGGAGATTCTCTCAAATCATCTATATTGGGTTTAAACGCCAATCCCATAAGCGCAATATTCGGTATCCTTCCATGCTTTAACTCAAACTCTAGTTTAGCAGTTTGAACTTTTTCCGCACACCAGAAGGATTTGTAATTGTTTATCTCCCTTGCTTTACCTATGATTTGAGATTCCATAGGATAATCGGCTACAATAAAGTAAGGATCCACTGCTATACAGTGACCCCCTACACCACTTCCCGGCTGCAGGATAGTAACTCTAGGATGTTTATTTGCTAAACTAATAAGTTCCCAAACATTTATGCCGGCTCTATCACAAATAAGTGAAAGTTCATTTGCAAATGCAATTTGTACATCCCTCGAAGAATTCTCTACCAATTTGCACATCTCAGCTGTCCTGGCATTTGTCTTGTGTAAATCCCCCTTTATAAAATCCTTATAGAAAGACACAGCTTTTTCTGTAGATCGCTCATCCACTCCTCCTATGACCCTATCATTATGAACTAATTCATACATAACATTTCCCGGAAGTACTCTTTCAGGACAATAGGCAATGTAAATTTCCCCTTCAAGTTCTGGTCTCTCAGAAAAAATAAGATCCATCATTTTTTCAGTAGTCCCGATAGGTGAGGTGGATTCAATAATATATAAATCCCCCTTTTTCAATAATGGAATAATACCCTGGGTAGCAGATTTCACAAAAGAAATATCAGGCTCGTGATTCCCTGTAAATGGAGTCGGAACCACTATAAGGTAGGTGTCGGCCTCAACAGGCTTAACAGCAGCCCTTAAATAGCCTTGCTTAACTGCATTGGCAACAGCCTGATCAAGTTCCGGTTCAACAATATGTATTTTTCCCGCATTAATGGTCTCTACCACTTTAGGGTTAATATCCACTCCGTGAACATTAGTTTTATTTTGAGCAATTAAAGCAGCTGTCGGCAGACCTATATATCCAAGTCCTACCATTACTACATTTGGCTTATTCATTTGAAATTCCTTTTATAAAATTTACAATCCGTTCACATGCCTTACCATCCCCGTAAGGATTATGTAATGCACTCATTTTATGATATGCCTCACTATCGTCTAACAACAGTGAGGCTTGTTTAATAATTCTATTACTATCGGTTCCAACGAGCACGACAGTACCTGCATCAACAGCCTCCGGCCTCTCGGTAGTATCCCGCATTACAAGCACAGGTTTCCCCAGACTTGGTGCTTCCTCCTGAACTCCTCCGCTGTCGGTGATAATCAAATAAGATTTTTCCATCAACCAAACAAAAGCCGGATATGAAAGCGGGTCTATCAACTTAATGTTGTCAATATTTGACAATAGATCATAAACCGGTTTTTGCACATTTGGATTCAAATGAACAGGATATACAATTTGTACATCTTTATTTTCTTCAGCTATTGTTTTTAAGGCTTTACAGATATTCAAAAACCCTTGTCCGTGATTCTCTCGTCTATGTCCGGTTACCAGTACCAATCTTTTATCGGATTCTAAAAGATCTGTTAGTTTTTGAACCTGGTGATCAACAAAATCAGTATTTTTAATTTTAGCTACACTAAAAAGTAAAGCATCAATTACTGTGTTACCCGTAATTAAAATGGATTCATCCTTTTTATCTTCGGTTAACAGATTATTCTTTGAAGTTTCGGTTGGAGAAAAATGATAATTTGTAACCACTCCTGTTACACATCGATTCATTTCTTCCGGGAAGGGAGATTGCATATTAAAGGTTCGCAATCCTGCTTCTATATGGCATACTTTGGCTCCGGAATAAAAGGAGGCTATACTTGATGCCATAGTTGTAGTTGTATCCCCATGAACATAAACCAAATCTGGTTTAAAATCTTCTAAAACCGGTTTGAGCCCGGTTATAATATCGGAGGTTAAAGTGTATAAATTCTGATTCGGTTTCATCAGATTTAAATCGTAATCAGGCTTAATTTCAAAGAATTCAAGCACCTGATCAAGCATCTCCCTATGTTGAGCTGTGATACAAACTCTAGTCTCAAATTCTTGGTTATTTTTCTGGAATTCCTTCACTAATGGCGCCATTTTAATGGCCTCAGGGCGAGTACCAAAAATGATCAGATTTTTAATTTTCATTTAGCATTTTAAGTTTTTATTCACAATTCACACAAGAACACGCTGTTCAAGCGACTCTTTTAAGACTTATCAATCTAAGTCATCGTAAAATTCTGTATATAGGTATTTATTCGGGGATTAATATCATTGTATTGTAAAACGGTAATTACGCTAGGATATTATTATTTGGATAGGACTTTTAAAACTTATTTACTTACAAATTTAGGATGTGATTATATTGTTAATTCTTTATTTTAAATTCCATGGCATTTTATAAGATTTCAGGGTAACGTAGAGAATTACCAACATAAAAAATAAGAAGGTTAACATGGTCGCTTGAGCTGCACCTGTGATTCCATTAAATTTAATAAGGAAATAATTCAATACTATATTTAAGCTTGCCGAGCTTATTGACAAAACGGCAACCAGCCTGGTTCGTTTATCATAAAACAAGAAATTAACCAACATCTTATAAATCCCATTAAACAAAAATCCAAGTAAAACCCAAATTATCAAAGATGCACCATCACTATAACTCTCATTGATAAAGTATTTATATATGACAGGAATTAGCAAATAGATCAACAAGGTCATCACTATCAAAAACGCAATATAGATGTAGGTGATTTGAACAATCTTTCTTTTACTTGCCGGGGTATTCTCATTTAATTTTTGAAAAAAGAATGGTACCCAAGCTTGATTGAATGAGTTTTGAACCAGCGATATGACCATTCCAATTTGATAGGCCACTGAATATATCCCTACATCACTCATACTAAGCATTAGCAATATAAAAAAGCGATCTGAAAAATTAATTACATAACCCCCGAAAGTATGGAAGATCAATGGCACACTATATGACAAGGCTTCCTTTTTATAGGTTTTGTCTGCCTTTAATCCATCTAGATAACCAAGTCTAAATAATAAATATAAAGCAATGGCTGCAAAAATAAATGCTACTACGACTTGAGGGTAGATTCTCCCCTGCCACCCATAACCTAGACTTACGATTAAAAAAATGGAAAGCCCCAAATCCAGCGCTGTCTTACTTACACGAAAGATCCCAAAATGAGCTACCTTATAGGATACTCGCCATAAAGCGAGAAGAATTTCAGAGATTTGTGTAAACAGGGTGTACAGAAAAGCCAAGAAGATCAAATAAGGAGGAATATCATAGCTCAATAAGTAATCTTCAAATACAATATTAAAAACCAGAGACAGGGCTGTAATAATTAGCCCTGAAGAAAGCAGGATCACAAGAACTGTTGACACAAATTTCGAAAGTACTATCTTTTCAAAATAGAACCTTCCAATAGATTGAACAACACAAAGTCCTATAACGGGTGTTATAATAAGTGTGGTATTATAAAAGATATCGACTACTCCATAATGTTCCGGGCTCAAATAGGCCGTTAAAACAGGTAATAACAAAAATGGAATTGTTGAGTTAAGCACGTTGAAAAAAGCAAACCCGGATATGTTTTTCAACAAATTGATTTCCTTCATGTTCTACGAATTAAGTTCCTCTTTAATGAAATGGTTCATGTTGCTTATGAAGTCTCGTTTAAAGAAATTATCAGAAGCCGAAGCTATATACGCTTTAGACTCAAAATTATGAGCTGAGATGGCATGGACAAATTCATATGGTGAGTCCACAAAGATCGTATGATTCACATCGCCTAGAATATCAGCATAATATGACTTTGAAAAATTCTGATAATTATACATGATGTTAGGCACCCCAAAACTCAAGGATTCAATAGCACAGGTGGAGAATATTGTTGAATGAATATCCACGAATCGTAAACAGTCATAGACATTCAAATTCTTTTCAATTATTAAGTTTTCCGGCATATTCTCACGCACCTCTTTTAGATCAAAGCGCGGCAAAAGCAGAAACAACACATTAGGCGCTAAATTCGCCGATTCAATAAGGAAATCCAGGATCTCCTTTTCATAAACTTCCTGATGGGTGTAAGCCACAATTGTTTTATACTTCTTTTTATAATTTTGGATATACTCCGTCTGATCGTCGGATTGATTTGAGAGATATTTATCAAGCAAATAGTATCCAACGGGCGTTACATTCTTTGGATTTATAAAATAGTTTTCCGGGTTATTAAACACCTCCAGCTCTCTGTATCCATAGGTCAACAGATAATCTGGAAATAATTCGTTCCCGAAATCATTATAGACGTTATAGGCGTTGTGTTCTTTATTAATAACCCCGTGTTGAATTTCTATTACCGGCACATTAAATTCTTTAAATGCTCTTATATAGCCCATAGAAGAGGCCGAATAAACAAAGAATACGGCTTTAGGTTTTTTAAAACACTTAAGTAGTAGTTTAATCAGTCTATATTGTCCTTCATAGATCAGTAAAAATCGGTTATAATTGATTTTAAAATCATACTTTTTTTGAATGTCTAAAAAGACCTTTTCATTTTCTAAAGCACTCTTTTTATATCCAAAAAAGCCTAGTATGAAAATCCCTATGAACAAGATACTTTCACTCATGATGCTCTTAGTGGGTATCTGGTCTTTCCTGTAATGTTTTCCCAGTGGAAAAGGATTCTCAATCAGTAATGAATTTGTTTGGGATAAAAACCCTTCCACTACGCGTTCAGGGTATAAGCCATCTACATGTTTTCTCCTTTCGGAACAAGAAAAAACCAAATAATCATAGCGACTTAATTTAAAAAGTTCCGAGAAACCGTAAAAGAAACATTTTAAAATCACTAAAACTGAAGACTTGTTCAATTTTCTGGTGATATTGGTAGCTCCTTTTTGTTGCTCTAAAATTTGATAAAAACTCTTTAATCTTAAGACAGGCCATATCGATATGCCTTTATATTTTAGGGCAAATATGCCTTTATCCTGTTCTATTTCTTTTAATATCTTCACTTGGTCCTAACTTGGTTTATAATTTGTTTCTAGCACTAATAACTAGTCCGCTAATCGGCAAAATATTGATCATACTTTGCTGCTTTTTTTTTTAAAATTTTAGTTCAGTAATCTTATACCTTTTCAAAGTATTTGCCCCTTCTCAATCTGCCTCACTTTGAGATTTGTTAAACCAGTTTTCTCTTTGACTTTTCCTTTAGTTTCTTCTGTTAGAAGTTTTTCTTTAATCAAACTATCCTTAGTTATAAAAAGGAAATAGAAAAAAACGAGATCCATAAATGATACTCCCCAAAATATCACGTACTGAAATTGGGATAAAATGAGAATTGGAAGCAGATAATAAAAATTATACTTATTCATATTTCGAAAAACCAGATAGAGAAATAACAACCCAATAAATACCCCATGTGTTGCGAAAGTTTGCAGGTAAGAATTATGCCCATGATACAGTGTACCATTTATATTCATCCACAACTTATAGGAACCGTTCCCAAAAAAAGGATGTTCCTCTAAAAAATTATAATACAGTTGGAGTACGATATCACGCTCAGACATATCTACGTCCTCCATCCCTCTATTTAATTGAAAATACAAATCTTCCCAATTGGAAATAAGTGTAAATAAAAGCGCAAATACACCAATAGCTAAAAGAATATATAATACTCTTAATTTTCGATTCAATAAATCTTTTAGAAAATTGGACATTTGAGGAATACAGGCTAATGTCAAAAAAAATAATACCGCTAGAATAACTGATCTGGTAAATGTAATTAGTATTCCAATGCTAAAAATAGTGGCATATATATACAATTTTCTTCCCTTAATTTTCAAATGGTGAAGCAGCAAAATTCCAATAAACACCTTAAATGCAAATACACTTGAATTAGTGCTCAAGCCGGCTACTCGTTTATAGTATATCAAACCGTTGAAACCAAAAGGAGCTTCCCCCACAATGTTCTTAAGCACTGCCGGAAAAAACGATTTCACCCCTGAGACATATTCTAATACTCCTATGAATATCTCAAATGAAAGAAATAGCAACAAATAGTGAAATACACGAGCATTTACATTTTTTCCAAACAAATAGGAAATCATAATAAATATTGTGTATGGAATTATGTCAGCATAGGAAAAGTCTCTTAAGAGAATCTTTAGATTTAACACTTGATTCATTACGCTCAATAACACAATTAGAACAATGAGGTAAAAATTGAAATCTAATTTTGTGTTGCGTGTAATCATTAGGGGCACTAACAATAAATACAAATACAGCGGTACAAATGCAAATGATGGAAGCACCAGCAATACCGCAATTAATAAATCTTTATTAAAACTTTTACTCACCATTGGTGTTGATCACTAATTACTTAATTGATATGATTGCCTGTGTATCGGTGCATCTATCACCATGAAATGTTCGATTATCCTTAATAGTTTAATTATCATTTTCAACATTCAAATATGATTATTGAGCCTTTTTCAAAGCTTTATTGCCATCGTTGGACATAGAATAATATTCCATTACTTATCTAGATGTTTTTTATATATCTTAATTAGCCTTTCCACCTACTTCACTTTATACTCCATCAGTAAGAATCTGTTCGAAAAAAAAAGATCCGTATAAATTCTACTTTATTCTATAAGATCATCAATGGAAACATCTAAAAAGTCACTCTGTTTCCAGTTTCAGAACGTACATTTTTGATAGTTTGAGATATTCTTAAATGAAGGGGGGATTTTGCAATTACGATTTTATCGGACTTGGATCCTCTGGCCGTTTGACTAGTGCAGAGCTCGGCGAATTTTAAATCGACCGCCGTAGTAGGGCAATCAACATAGACTGTGCCAATACAGCAAACATTACTTACTTCCATTTATCTAACTAGATTTTATTCACGTTTTATTGACAAGTGATCAGAATCGCTTGTTCAACTTTATAAAAATCAAAATATTGTAGTAAGCTTGGGGGCTATGGATTGTTTATTTATAAAATCCCAAATTGAGATTACCTGATTCAAGAACGTCTATAGACTTAAGTTATTACTTTTTTTGATTAACTTTTTCTGCATCTTAACTTCATTATCCTGCATTGTGCTGATTAATCCTCCAATAGTTCTAAATGATGCCTCTTAAACCACTGTCTAATTGAAAACTGTCAATATAACACAGGATGCAAAGTATTCGTTTTTTAAATCTTTTTAATTCAAGTTTATGACAGACTTGATATTAACAGAAACAATACATATGCCCCACTAAATAAACTGACCTTGCTTTTTGAGTTCAAGATAATGTTCGATATTTCGAATTGAAAATACTTTTGCCGGGTGACCTCCAGCTATGGCGTAATCCGGAATGTTATTTACCACTACACTACCCGCTTGTATGATTACTCCTTCCCCAATGGTAACACCTCCCATTACTGTCACATTTATTCCAAACCAGACATTGTCTTTAATAATGGTATCTCCTTTAATAATTAAGGTTTTGTCATAGGGTATTTTATCTCCTTCATAGTTATGGTGTGAAGTCATAATATTACACCCAAAACCGGAATGAAAATTATCACCGATGTAACATGTTCCGACCCCAAAAATTCGCATACCGTTAAAATGGACATTTTTTCCCAGAATGGTTTTACTAGTGAGTTTGGTAAAACCATTCGCCTTAATATCAGCTTTCCAGTTCTTGGCGGTAGACTTAGCATAACAAGTAAAGAGCCAGGATAATATAGATTTTATAATTCGCGTCATAACTTAATCATTAGTCCTTTGGAATCTAACAGGTAATTCTTTGAAATAGCAATAAAAAGAAAATGCATCCTATTATATTTCGATTTTCCATTTCCTTTCGACTTCAATTTTCGTATTTGATTCACTGAATAAAGTTTTTAATCACTTCTTTTTGAATTAGAAGTTCTTTAATATCAATATCGTTTTGATAAAGAATCTTCTCAACAAATTCTCTAAAAACCCCCTCACCCCCTTTTTTGGATAATACCCAATCTACCTCATTTCTGATGTAATCCGGTGCGCTGGAAGGACATGCACTTAAACCTACATGTTTCAGAAGATTAAAATCATTGATATCGTCTCCGATAAAGGCCACTTCGTCCATGGAAATTCCTAATTTAGAAATCAGGTCTTCAGCCACCTGAACTTTATCCTTTATGCCTAAAAAAGTATGTTCGATTTTTAATTTATCGGCCCTTCTTTTTACAATATTAGTAGACTCCCCTGTTATGATACAACAGGGGATTCCTAACATCCTGGCAAATAATACCCCGGCACTGTCGTATGTATTGAACTTTTTGAATTCATTATCAAAATTATCATAATACATACCACCATCGGTCCAAACACCGTCAATATCGGTGATTATTAATTTTGGTAAAACCATAGATTTAAATTATGTTACTCGTTTGGTCTACTTTGATTATTTACTGTTATGCAATATCACCCGGGTAGATGATTTCATCTTTCTGAATTTCTTTGCTCAGCCTTTTCCCTACTACATTACTTCTTTGCATCCATTTGAATCCGTCGTCCGGGCTCAACAAATGTATATCCTCTTCCGTAATAATGTGACCCTTAGAAAGCGGACGAATAGACGCAACAGATCGCTCTAATTTCTCTCTTGCAGCCTTAACAGAATCTTCAATAAAGATACCTTCTTCACCAAATGATTTTTCGAGGTTTCTGATATCCCTCATCATTCTGTAAATACCGTCTACAGCTAATGATCCTGCCTGATCTGTACCTTTCATTTGCCTGTCAAGGGTAATGTGCTTTTCTATAATTTTTGCACCCATGGCAACAGCTGCGATAGGAGTGGCAATACCAATAGTATGATCAGAGTACCCGATTGTATATTGTGGATACTGCTTTTGAAGATACGTAATTGTTTTTAAATTTACGTTTGTATACTGAGTGGGGTATTCAGAAACACAATGCAATATAGAAACATCAGAGTGATACTTTGTGATGGTATCCAAAGCATCGTTCAGCTCTTTTTCGCCGGCCATACCCGTGGATAAAATCATAGGAATTTTTGTCTCTGCCATGGCAGCCAATAATGGCAGGTTGGTAAGATCTCTGGAGGCTACTTTAAGCCGATCCGGAGTAAAGAGCTTTAACAAACTCAAACAACCTACAGCGCATAATGTTTCTACAAAATCAATACCCCTGTCTTTGGCGTATTTGTAAAGCTCGTGATGTTCTTCATCATTAAGCTCTAAGAATTCTCTGTGCTCTCCATAAGTTCGACCGAAAGAATTTGGGGTATCATAAATTCTATTCATCTGCGAAGCTGACAATTCTTGACTAAGATCCCGCTTTGTAAGTTTCACAGCGTCCATAATCTTAAGTTCGTTACCGAATAACTTGTCATTTACAGGTCTTTTAACTGCATCAATAAGCAATTTTGCAATATCAACGGAACCATTATGGTTCTGGCCTATTTCTCCAATTACGTATGTCATTTTTCGTATTTTTTAATGTTATTAATCATCAATTTTAAAGTGTTCGTATGCTGATCAACGTGTTGAATCGTTGATTTTATGTCATCGTTATGCTGTGTGTAATAGGTGTATAATTCTTTAAGGTTTGAGAAATCCTCCTGGTCATCTATGGTGAACCTAAGGTCCCCCCTGGAATTCAGATAATCCGGCATTTTCTGCAAATGCACTTCAAATTTATCAGGGTTAGCATAAATGTAGTTTGTCACATGTTCTCTGTAGAGTTTCTCGTTGGTTTGCTGTTGTACACGCCTTAAGGCATCTAAGGTGACGATCTCAGTAAATAGACCCAAGTGGGTTTTTATAGCTGGAGTTCCGTTATGATTTTTAAAACTCAGATAATCTAATCCTGGATGACTTTTGAAATAATCAATCAAATCTTGAATAAAACCTGTATCGAGGAAGGGATTATCGGCGCAAACTCTAATAACAGTATCTAAATTAAATTCTGTTGCAGTATCCACGAATCTTTTCAATACGTCCAATTGGTCGCCAACATAATATTCGATATTATATTTTTTCGCAATGTCAACAAGAACCTTATCATCCGGGGCGTCTGTTGTTGCCAGGATGATCTTATAAGTGTCCTTAAACACAAGAAGTTTATTGATTAAAATATCCAAAATGGAGCTCCCGTTGTAGAAAGGAAGCACTACCTTATTGGGCAGTCTGGTAGAACCAGTACGCGCCTGTATAATAATACCGATTTTTTCAGTCATAGCTTAATAGTAATAATCGTAAAGTAATACGTAGATTTAGGGCTAAAACAATGTGAATACGGTGCTATCCTAAGGTAATTATAACCTTATACAACAATCGTATTGAATTGTTTGATTGTAGAACGCTCTACATTGTAAGATATTATTATCATCTTTATATTTTACACTAACGTAACATGGTAATTTCGAAGGATTATTTGTTTGTGTAGCGCCTAAAGTTGAAAAAGCAGAACAACAATCTATTGGTAGATTGAGGGTTGTAGAAATAGTAAAGCTTCACTATAAGATTGCTTCTGGAGGTATTTATTTAAGAGAATTATTATCCCAAAACACTATAAACAGGTCTTTTTGCCTTGGTTTTATAGCTGTTATTTTTTATGAGGATTGTGTTTTGGATATTATTTTCCTCCAAGATGAGCTTGGCAAAATCATACCAACTCATAACCTCCTTATCACTAAAATGATGTATACCGTAGTTGTCACTGCGGTTCATAATTAAATCAAGAATGTAACCCTTTAAATTTTCGGCATCTGTGGGACAACCTGCCTGGTTGTCAACAATATGTAGCTCTTTTTCTGTTTGAGCTTTTTGGAGTATTGTTCGGTAAAAATTCTTTCCGAATTCCCTACTATACAACCAGGAAGTTCGAATAATGAAATATTGGCTTAAGAATTTTTTAATATTATGCTCTCCTTGTAGTTTGGAAGCCCCATAGACATTAATGGGATTAGGAGTGTCTGTGGTCGTGTAGGGTGTCGTTTTTTCGCCGTCAAATACATAATCAGTCGAAATATGTATTAAAATACAAGATTGTGCTTTGCATGCCATTGCTAAAAATTCAACAGCTACTGCATTCACCAAGAATGCTTTTTCCGGTTCTTTTTCTGCCTTTTCGACATTGGTATAGGCGGCGCAATTAATACAGTAATCTGGTTTGACTTGTTCAAATACCCGATCTACGGCCTTTTGATTTTTAATATCCAAGGCCTTAGCATCCATAAACACAAAATTCAAATCCTGATAGTCCTTTTCATGCTTTCTAAAAGTCATCCCTAGTTGCCCGTTGGCACCGGTAACTAGAATGGTTTTCTTTTCTGAAGATAATAGACGCTTATGTGATGTGTTTTTTGACATTAACGGACGTTGTATGTTTTAGGTGTGTGATTTTAATTCAGATGGGTTAATTCATGTAAGCCTCATAACGTCATCTCAAAACAATGCTTTAAAACTTAGAAGCAGTTGATCTTTCTCAGATACAATAATTTCTGATTCCGGAATTCCCCAATCAATGCATAAAGTAGAGTCGTTGTATATGATTCCGCTTTCTGATTCCTTATGATAATAGTTATCGCATTTATAAGAAAATTCAGAGGTTTCAGTTAGGGTTATAAAACCATGACCAAATCCTTTGGGAACATAGAGCTGTTTTTTATTCTTTTCTGACAATAGAATGGTTTCATGCTGTCCAAAGGTTTTGGAATCTTTTCGAAGATCCACAACTACATCCAATACTTCTCCCTGTAAAACCCGTACTAGTTTGGCCTGTGCATATTCACCTTTTTGGAAGTGAATCCCTCTTAGTACTCCCCGCTTAGATCTGGATTGATTGTCTTGAACAAAATGAATTTTTTCATTGATAGCCTTCTCAAACTTTTCTTTGTGATAACTTTCATAAAAATACCCCCTGTCATCCCTATGGATGGTAGGTTCAATAATATAGCACCCTTTTAATGTGGTCTCTTTTACAATCATCTGTAATCCGTAATCTATTCTCTTTTCAATTTCTTTTTCCCTATCACAAAGGCTACTACCTAAAGCCTCCCTTCTGATTTTCGACAGGATAAATATAACTGCTTTTATTTTTGCCAAAGAACAAAAACAGAAATTTTAAAACCTGAGGCTTTTAAGAACGACAATATCAAGTGGTTTCGGTTCAATTTGCGATATAGAGGAATTATTACTCGCCTAGAAACATTATCAGATGGTGCAAAACCTCAATTTGCAACCGTAATGAAAGTTTTAAAAGCAATTGGAGGGCAAATTCAGGTTAGCCCAAAATCTGCCTAAAAACAACGATTCTACTGTAGAGTTAAAAGTTTCATAGGCTTCAAAAAAGGAAGCATTTTGCCATTTACTTGGCATATTTATCCCAAGCTATGATTATTAACAAAGTAATTTATGTAAGCGGGGAGCTGAAACCATAAACTAGAAAAAAATGAGCTCTTTCAATGGTGACATTTTTAATTTCATGTCACAAAACAAGGGTAGATTTTTATCTTTTGTGGATTTAATCATATATTTATCAACCCTTTACAATAGGATTTTAATAATTCAGACAATAAAAATATTTTAAAACGTAATAAACGTAAGGTGAAGGATCAAAAACTGACGCTCAGCCTTAAGCATGAAGTTCTTGAGAAAGCCAAAAAATATGCTTCCGATAAAAAAATAAGTTTATCACGAATCATTGAATTTTATCTTCAATCATTGACCTCTGAAAACGAAAAAGATGAATTTCAAATTTCTCCTTTTGTAAAAAGTATTTCAACAGGAACAAGCGTTTCCAATGATTTGGATTACAAAAAAGAATATTCAGATTGTTTAATCGAGAAATACAAATGAATGGTAATTTTGGATGTTTAACTAGATCAGTATCTACTATGACTGGTTCATATCATCGTTACCTCTTCTTTTTGATCTTGCACACTTATTCCTTTATCAAACTAAGTAGTCTTTTTCCATATCCGCTCTTTAAAAGAGGTTCAGCCAGTGCTTTCAATTGTTGACTGTCAATATAGCCCATCTCATAGGCTGTTGCTTCGATGGAGCCAATTTTAAGACCTTGCCGTTCCTCTATAACCTCAACAAACTGCGAAGCTTGCATTAACGATTCAAAAGTTCCAGTGTCCAACCAGGCTGTTCCTCTATCCAGAATACTCACTTGGAGCTTTCCTTTTTGTAGATAGGCTTTGTTTATGTCTGTGATTTCAAGCTCCCCTCTTCTGCTGGGTTTTATTTGTTTTGCTATTTCTATAACATCATTGTCATAGAAATAAATTCCCGGTACTGCATAATTGGATTTGGGATGGCTAGGCTTTTCTTCAATAGAAACAGCTTTACCGTTTTTGTCAAACTCCACTACCCCGTACCGTTGTGGATCATGAACGTGATAGGCATACACAATTCCGCCTTCAGGGTCATTGTTTTGTTTAAGTAGTTCACTTAGCCCAGTTCCATAAAAGATATTATCCCCCAGAATCAGTGCGACCTTATCATTTCCGATAAATTCTTCACCAATGATGAAAGCCTCCGCCAGTCCATTAGGTTGCTCCTGAGTAGCATATTCAAATCGACATCCGTATTTTTTCCCATCACCCAACAAATTGACAAATAACTCTTTATCTTGTGGGCTAGTTATGATTAGGATCTCGTTAATTCCGGCACTCATGAGGGTTGAAAGCGGGTAATAAATCATAGGTTTATCATACACCGGCATGAGTTGCTTACTTACTGCCAGTGTAAGTGGATGTAATCTAGTTCCTGATCCCCCTGCTAATATGATTCCTTTCATATGATTTACTTTATCTTTGTATCGTCCTGTTGATACTGCTTAATATAATAGTCTTGATAGGCTCCACTGGTGACATGGTCTAACCACTTTGGATTACTTAAGTACCAATCAATAGTTTTCTCCAATCCTTCTTCAAAAGTTACTGTCGGACTCCAGCCCAGCTCCTTATGTATTTTATTGGCATCAATGGCATAACGCAGGTCATGGCCTGGTCTGTCTTTTACAAAGTTGATAAGCTTTTCTGATTCTCCTTGATTCCTGTTCAATCGTTCATCCATCAAAGTACATAATAGTCTCACCAAATCAATATTCTTCCACTCGTTAAATCCGCCAATGTTATAGGTTTGAGTATTTTCACCTTTGTGAAACACCAAATCTATGGCTTCGGCATGGTCAACAACATACAACCAATCTCTAGTATAGTTACCGTCCCCATAGACAGGTAAGGGCTCATTATTTATAATATTATGGATAAATAAAGGAATAAGTTTTTCTGGAAATTGACAAGGACCATAGTTGTTGGAACAGTTGCTGATCACAAAGGGAAGTTTATAGGTTTCTCCATAGGCTCTTACAAAATGGTCCGAACCAGCTTTAGATGCGGAATATGGTGAGTTCGGATCATACGCAGTTTTCTCCGTGAAATAACCAGAATCCCCTAAACTACCATAGACCTCATCGGTGCTTATATGATAAAATCGTTTTCCTTGCGTATTGTTCTGCCAATTTGATTTGGAGGCATTTAAAAGATTTACCGTTCCAAGAATATTGGTGCGTACAAAGGCTAAAGGATCTGTGATAGATCGATCCACATGGCTCTCTGCTGCCAGATGGATTATCCCGTCAAATTGTTCTCGTTTAAATAGTTCGTCTATGAAGGCGACATCTGTTATGTCACCTTTTATAAAGTTATAATTAGGTTTACCTTCAATATCATAGAGATTTTCCAGGTTTCCGGCATAGGTTAATGCATCCAAATTAGTTATATGATAATCAGGATATTTGTTGACGAACAAGCGTACCACATGAGAGCCGATAAATCCGGCTCCACCTGTGATTAATATTTTTTTATTTGTTGATTGATGTTTCATATTTACCTATAATCTTGCGGTTGCTTGTCCTTTAGGGAGAACACTTTTAACATCGAATACTACGGTATCTTTACTGGCTTTTAAGACTTCGAGATCTAATTCTAAAAACTGATTATGACCTATAGCCAATACAATAGCTTCGTAACTATCTGTTAATTGATCGATCAAATCAAGGTTATAATATTTTTTCACTTCTTCCTTATCAGCGTAAGGATCATAAACATCTACTTTCAGTCCAAAGCCTTGTAATTCTTCGATAACATCGATCACTCTGGAGTTTCTAACATCAGGACAGTTCTCCTTAAAGGTAATGCCCAAAACCAAGGCTTTTGCGTTTTTTACAGGTAGCTCACTTTTTACCATCAACTTAACCATCTTATTTGCTATAAACACACCCATATTGTTATTGATTCGTCTTCCGGAAAGAATCACCTGTGGGTGATAGCCTAATCGTTCTGCTTTATGAGTTAAGTAATATGGATCTACACCAATGCAATGACCACCAACTAGTCCCGGGCGAAAGGGCAGAAAATTCCATTTGGTTCCTGCTGCTTCCAATACTTCTACTGTATCGATTCCGATACGATCAAAGATCAGGGCTAATTCGTTTATAAGGGAGATGTTAATATCCCTTTGGGTGTTTTCTATGATCTTTGATGCTTCCGCTACTTTGATACTAGAAGCTTTATGAGTTCCAGCTATAATTATGGTTTTATAGAGGGCGTCAATTATATCGGCCGTCTCGAGTGTACTTCCCGAGGTGACTTTTACAATATCACGAAGTCTTCTTTTTTTATCCCCCGGATTGATTCGCTCTGGAGAATAACCGCAAAAGAAGTCTTGATTGAATGTTAATCCACTGACTTTTTCCAATACAGGTACACAGTCTTCTTCGGTACAGCCTGGATAGGTAGTAGACTCATAAATGACAATATCTCCTTTTGTTAGATGTTTACCTACAGTAGTACTTGCAGCTATTAATGGTGCTAAATCCGGTTGTTTAAAATCATCTACGGGTGTAGGAACGGTAACAATATATATGTTTCTGTCTTTTAGGAGTGTTTCATCACTGCTAAAAGTCAAGTTATTTACTTGTTGTAGTTCTTCTTTAGTGATTTCATCGGTTTCGTCATTATGATTTTGAAGAGCCTTAATGCGTTTTTCCTTGATATCAAACCCAAGAACATCATAACCCTTACCGGCAAACTCTACAGCCAATGGCAAACCTACATAGCCTAAACCAATGATACCTATCTTATAGTTTTCAGTCATCTACTTTTCGAATAATATTGTAAAAATAGGATTTATAGGTTGAACTTGGTAATAAAGAAATATTAATATGCGTTGATAAGTGGATTAAAGAGCACAGCAACTTATTTTATGGCGTTACGTAGAAATACCATTTTCTGGAATTACCTTGCCTTCTTTTCATCCAATATGTCTCTTAAATCAGTTAAAGGAATTAGGTTTTCAATATTGGACTCGTCTAATTTCACCCACTCAATCCAATCTAACCCCATTGTTACGTCATACTCTCCGATTAAACTATCTAACAAAATGTAGATTGCGTTCTTTATATAATCCTCACCATTGAAATTTCTAATATTCAGCTCAATTCCTATCTTGCCGTATCCACCATCCTGGTACCTAAAGTAAATATCAGAATAGCTAATTTCCAAATCGCCATAGCATATTGCCAGTTCATCTCCGGGAACCCTCTGGCGGAACGCATTAAATTGCCATTTTTCAATAGTTGGTGCCTTTGCCACAAGTTTCTCCACCAATGGAAAAGCTGCTTTAATACCATCTGTAGAAATGATGAATTCTCTGACCTCACTCTCACGTATTGGACTGAACTCAAAAACCAAATCAGGATGAACTTTCACTAGGTGAGTTGTCAAGTCATCAAACAACTTTTCTCGAAGGTCAAGATTATCAACTTCTGCATAATAGGTTTCTTGATCTTTCAAGAACCAGTTCCAAAATCTATCTTCTTTTGATTGAGTGTTGAACAATGAAAAAGCCATAAATAAAAATAGGGTTGGAATAAAAGTTAGTGATTTTTCTTTTATAATTATTTAATTAGGTCATAACTAAGGAGCTATCAATACTTACTCGAATTTTTCTTCAATATTCCAAAGTATTTCGCAGTCACAGTATCCACCATTATCCTGAAACCACTCAATCATTTGATCTGTCAATTTTATTTCTTGCAGTGCGAGGAATCTGTCGGTTAAGGTATAGTCGTGTTCACAACCATTGAACTCAAGTTCTGAATCCAAATTATCAAATAGATCAGTGATAGTTTGCTGAGCGAGTGGAAGATTCCTCAAAAACTCCATCTTATCTTTTTGTGCTCTTTCTTTATGAAGTTGTCTACGTTGTTGTTTTTCTTCTTTGGGTGGCATATGGGTCAGTCCAGAATTTTGTTAATAGAAGGTTCGTCAACATTTAAGGCTTTAAGTATTGTTCTGGCAAGATCCCTATTACGCCATTTAGAGGCATCAAATACTTTCATTAATCCGCTAACATACTGCCGTTCATTGACTGTCATACCTTCTAGACCTTCGACTTCACTTGCCTTTTTGAATATTTCTTCGAATTCCATTATGGATAAGTTACTACTCAAATATAAACTATTAACTCCTTTAATGTTCAAGACTTGACCGGAAACTATGTTCTTCTGCAAGATGGAATCGGCAACATTTTGCTAATAGTAAAAATCACCTAAGTTCATATTAACTAATCAAACCCCCGGCATCGTAAATAAGTGTTTTATTTTCATTTACTCTTTTTATAAAATAAGGGTTCTTCAATGTGTTTTCGACTACAAGATCTACCCTACATTTAAGTAGCTTCTCTAAACTTTCTTTAAAGTCAAAATAATTATAAAAAGTACCATTAGTTCCGAACGGAAAAAATTTAACCAAAAAATCAACATCACTATGAGGTGAAAAATCATCAGTTAGTACGGATCCAAAGACATACATTTTATCCACTTTATGTTGCCTGCATAAAGCTTTAATTTTGTCAATATTGTCATTAATTAATGAATTCATCGATCAAAATTTTTACCGCATTTTAGTAAACATAGTGTTTAGACCGTGAAAGATAAAACATTTGGAGGTCAGTAGTTAAACGATGGCGTCCACCAATGCTTGGGATTTTGATAAGAATGTTTTTTTGTAAGATCACTATGGGTGGATTTATCCCCATGAATTACATTGCATCCGCTAATGATAAAACAAATAACACATTGATAATAGGTCAGTTATCTTTATTTTTAGATCATTATTTTGTTGTTATTCAAGCATTTAAACTATTTTTAAACGTATCATTGAATTAACTGGATTACTTAGCCGTTTAGTTAGTAGCTCCGTTACAAAAACAGCAAGCAGGATTTTCTTTGGCACAACTTTTGTTTTTAGATACTAAAGTTTAAAAATTGACAATCATGAAAACCAACGTATTATTTATATCGTTCATGTTCTTAATAGTAGGACAGGTATTTTCCCAACATAAGGATCAATGGAAACATAGCAAGAAGCACTATAAAAAAGAAATGGAAAGACAACGGAAGCATGACAAAAAAATGGCTGAATACCGTAGAGAGATGCAAAAAGATGAAAGGGAGTATTATCGAGAACTGGCCAAAAATGAAAGAAAATATTATAAAGAGTTGAGAAAACGGGAACTTGAACATTTGGAGGATTGTGATGCTTGTAATCATGGCTTTTATCATAATGACGATTATTATTATGAGCAGGATGTTTATTATTCCCGAAGAACTCGTAGACCCGTTACCGTCGATGCCGAAGTCTTCTTTCGAAACGGGTCGATTAGGGTCCAGCTTTGATCAACTTTTTCTCCATAACTTTTAAGTAATGGAGCATAATAGCATAAAATTTCCGTAAAACAGATTTGGCCCCAAGGGCCGGATCTGTTTTTTTAAACTCCCGATTCCAATTGAAAATCGGATAGGAAGTAATTCAAATTTGTCTGGAAGAACCGAAAAGGCCTAGTTACACAATGATCCCTCGGGCAGTTACTTTAGCCTTGTTAGATGCAGTGGATTTGTTCTTGTTACCTTCATATGTTCAGACCCATATCGCTACCTCATTCCCTATCCTAATATTTGGGGAATATTATAAACATGAAGCGCATATATCTAAACTTTAACTCAATTCATTGAAATTAACGATATTTGTAATTGAACAAGTGTTTTAATCGCACTTAATGTATAAACAAATCATTAATTGACATTAATTTCAAACCATGAAAACCATTTATTCCCTTTGCTTTATTTTAATTGTTTTAGCCTCTTGCACGAGTCAACAAACAGAAAGTCTGTTTAATGGAAAAGACTTAACCGGATGGCATGTGGATGTGCCGGATATGGATAACAACCCGGAAGCTATAAATCCTTTTATAGTTCGGGACGGTAATTTGGTAAGTTTAGGAAATCCTCAAGGACATCTTATCACAGATAAATCCTATGAGAATTATAAATTAGATGTTGAATATCGGTTTGCAGGTGAGCCTGGGAACTGTGGCGTACTTGTTCATGCTTCTACCCCACGGGTTTTATATGGAATGTTCCCAAAATCAATTGAAGTTCAGATGCAACATGGCGATGCCGGTGATTTCTGGTGTATCGGAGAAAACATCAAAGTTGACAACATGGTAGAGCGTCGCGGACCTAAGGAAAGCTGGGGTGTTATAGAAGGCAAAAAGAGACGTATCAAAAACCTAACTGATAATTCAGAGAAACCCTTAGGAGAATGGAATCACATGACCATCGAAGTTAAAGCTGATTCCGTTCGTGTATGGGTTAATGGCGATCTTGTCAATGAAGGATACGAGGCTACAGCCCAAAAAGGACAAATTGCAGTCCAGGCGGAAGGTTCAGAAGTTGAATTTAGAAAACTGGAGTTAACTCAGTTGTAAGCACACCCTAACACAAACAACTCATAGGCATTGAATCTAGATTTTCAAGGTATGGCCAAGAATAAAGGCATTAGTGGTAATAAGAGGTGTACTAGAATGGATACAGATGTACAAGGTGGATTTAGAAACAACAATAAAGCTGCTGTTCTCGAGAGTTCAAGACATAATAAAGGATGTATAAGAACACAATAGCAAGAATTTCAATAATATTTGACACTATCCCAGGAAGTGTGTAAGTTTTAA
>NZ_AMSG01000022.1 GCF_000300875.1 Galbibacter marinus
AAAAAAGAAGTGGTTAAAAGTATCGTTTAACCCAACAATACATTTATAAATTTATAGGGTATATTAAGGTTGTTATTCTTGATATACCCTATAAATTTTATAGCGGTTAAGGCTAGGGGGTTTTAAATCAAACTCAGCTTGGTTACCACTAAAATCTGCGTTATATTTGCACCTCATAAGTTCCTAATTGTACTGTGTGTTATCAAGAAAGGTGAAGGGATAGACCCGTAGAAGCCTTAGCAACCCTTTGTTTTTCCAACGAAAAATTAGAGAAGGTGCTACATTCTACCACATAGTGGAAAGATAACTAAAAGACTTCTGTTTTTTTCTTGATACTTACCGCGTAATTTACAATAACATTTTAAAGGGACTCTTAAGCTTAAAAGACAATTTTTAACAGAAATGATATGGAAAAGGATATTGAAAAGGCGTTAGAAAAACGAATCTTGGTATTAGATGGGGCGATGGGAACCATGCTGCAACGTTATAAATTTACCGAGGAAGATTTTCGTGGCGAGCGATTTAAAACCTTTGAGTATCCACTACAAGGAAACAACGACCTCCTATCTATTACCCAACCTGAAGCAATTGCAGAAGTACACGCCAAATATTTTGAAGTGGGTGCTGATATTGTTGAAACCAATACATTCTCCAGTACCCGTATTGGTATGGCCGATTATCACATGGAGGATTTGGTATATGAACTAAATTTTGAGTCTGCAAAAATTGCCAGAAAGGTGGCCGATGAGTTTACAGCTAAACAACCAGAAAAACCTCGTTTTGTCGCTGGTGCAATGGGTCCGACGAATCGTACTGCGAGTATGTCACCTGATGTCAATGACCCAGGGTTTAGAGCTGTTACCTTTGATGAATTACGTCTAGCTTATACCGAGCAAATCGAAGGGTTGATCGATGGAGGTGTTGATCTGTTACTAGTTGAAACCATATTTGATACCCTAAATGCTAAGGCAGCATTATTTGCCATAGAAGAAGTTAAAGCAGCACGTGGTTTAGATATTCCTATTATGGTTAGCGGAACAATTACTGATGCCTCTGGGAGAACACTTTCGGGTCAAACTGCGGAAGCATTTTTAATTAGTATCTCCCATATACCTCTACTGAGTGTCGGGTTTAACTGTGCGCTCGGTGCAGATCAATTATTGCCTTATGTAAAACGATTGTCCAATCAATCGCCTTTTTACATTTCAGCTTATCCTAATGCAGGTTTGCCGAATCACTTTGGGGAATACGACCAAACTGCAGAAGAAATGCAAGATTTGATTCGAAATTACCTAGAAGAGCATGTGGTAAATATCATAGGCGGTTGCTGTGGGACAACACCCGAACATATTGGCTTAATAGCAGAAATCGCCGCTGAGTATACCCCTAGGAAGGTGCTAGATTCAAGCCTAGCGAATTAAAAAATATCACCCCGAGCATTAATGATCTTTGAAGTAGAAAAAAATGATTGACCAACAAGATATAGAAGAGCGAAGTAAACGATTGCCATTGGCCTTATCTGGATTAGAGCCACTAATTATTGATGAGAATACAAACTTTGTAAATATTGGAGAGCGTACCAATGTAACGGGATCTCGAAAATTTCTTCGACTCATTAAAGAAGAAAATTACGACCAAGCTTTAGAAGTTGCCAGAGCCCAAGTAGAAGGAGGTGCCCAAATCATCGATGTAAACATGGATGAAGGGATGCTTGATGGTAAGTATGCAATGGTGAAGTTTTTAAATTTAATCGCAGCTGAGCCTGATATTGCGAGAGTTCCTATAATGATAGATAGCTCCAAATGGGAAATCATTGAAGCGGGATTAAAAGTCGTTCAAGGGAAAGGAATTGTGAATTCGATCAGTTTAAAAGAAGGGGAGGCTGAATTTATACATCACGCTAGACTTATTAAACGGTACGGGGCAGCAGTCATTGTTATGGCCTTCGATGAAACAGGCCAAGCTGATAATTATCAACGAAGAATCGATATATGTAAACGCTCCTATGACATTCTTGTCAATCAGGTGAAGTTTGCACCACAGGATATTATATTTGATCCTAATATTTTCCCGGTGGGAACAGGTATGGAAGAACACCGTCAAAATGCGGTTGATTTTTTCCGTGCCACAAAGTGGATTCGCGAGAACTTACCCCATGCACAAATTAGTGGTGGCGTCAGTAATGTATCGTTCTCCTTCCGTGGGAACAATACAGTACGCGAGGCCATGAATGCCGCATTTTTATACCATGGAATTAAAAATGGTATGACCATGGGTATAGTCAATCCAGAAATGCTGGAGGTGTATGATCAAATCGATAAAGAGCTTCTTATATATATAGAAGATGTACTTTTGGATCGTAGGGACGATGCTACAGAACGCCTCTTGGATTATGCTGAGACCGTACAAGGAAATTCCAAAGAGAACCTGAAACAACAACAGCAGTGGAGAAGTGGAAGTCTACAAGATCGAATCACTCATGCGCTGGTTAAAGGTATCTTAGAATTTATCGAAGAAGATGTAGAGCAGGCCCGTCAATTAGCAGAGAAACCTATTGAAGTCATAGAGGTTAACTTGATGAACGGAATGAATGTGGTAGGTGATTTGTTTGGAAGCGGTAAGATGTTTTTACCCCAAGTGGTAAAATCTGCCCGAGTCATGAAAAAGGCCGTTGCTTATCTACTTCCTTTCATTGAGGCTACTAAAGAGGATGATTCCAGATCTGCAGGTAAAATTGTAATGGCCACAGTTAAGGGTGATGTGCACGATATTGGTAAAAATATTGTCGGTGTGGTATTGGCATGTAATAATTATGAAATCATTGACCTTGGGGTAATGGTTCCACCCGAGAAAATTATTCAAACTGCTTTGGATGAAAAGGCGGATATTATAGGGCTGAGCGGATTGATTACACCTTCTTTGGATGAAATGGTTTATCTGACCAAGGAATTAGAAAAGCTCAATTTAAGTATCCCTGTGATGATTGGTGGTGCCACTACTTCAAGAGCGCATACAGCTGTGAAGATAGCCCCGGTTTATTCCAAGACAGTGGTCTATGTTAGTGATGCTTCCAGATCCGTTAGCGTTGCTGGGAATCTATTAAATCCAAAGGTAAATCAGCAGTATGAAGCTGAATTAAAACAGGAGTATGACACTGTAAGAGCTGGGTTTTTAAAACGAACTCGTATAAAAAATTATTTAACCATCGATCAAGCCAGAGCCAATAAGATGCAACTTGATTGGGATCAGTACTCTGCGCCCAAACCTAGTTTTATTGGGGTTAAACAAATCGAACTCGATTTAAAAGAGCTATTGCCTTATATCGATTGGACCCCATTTTTTAGATCCTGGGAGCTTCATGGAAAGTATCCTAAGATTTTGACTGATGAACTAGTAGGTGAAGCCGCAACTAAACTCTTTGAAGAAGCTACTCAAATGCTCAATCAGATCATTAAACAGAAATGGCTTACTGCTAAAGGTATATTAGGTATTTTCCCTGCAAACCAAGTAAATGACGATGATATTCAACTCTATTCAAAGAGTGGAGAGGAGCTTGAAAAATTCCTAACTCTGCGTCAACAATCACAAAAAACCAAAGGAGCACCAAATATTGCCTTGGCTGATTTTATTGCTCCTAAAGATAGTGGGCAACAGGATTATATGGGCGCTTTTTGCGTCTCCACAGGATTTGGTGTGGATGAGATCTCTGAAAAATTTGTCAAAAATTTAGATGATTATAACTCTATTATGATCAAAGCCTTAGCAGATCGATTAGCAGAAGCGTTCGCGGAGTATCTTCACAAAAAAGTACGTACCGAAATATGGGGGTATGACCAAAGCGAACAACTCACCAACGAAGAATTGATTAAAGAGTCTTATAAAGGAATTCGACCAGCGCCTGGATATCCAGCATGTCCAGATCACCTAGAGAAACGAACCATTTGGAGTTTGTTAAAAGTCGAAGAGCGAATAGGAGTTAAACTAACCGATAGCCTTGCCATGTGGCCAGCCTCATCCGTATCTGGTTATTATTTTGCCAATCCTAAAAGCCGATATTTTGGATTAGGTAAAATAAAAGAAGATCAAGTGGCAGATTATGCAAAACGTAGAGGAATTCCTGTAGAGGAGGCCGCTAAATGGTTGAGTCCGAACATTGCAGATTCTTAAAATTCCATTTCTTGTAAACAAAACCAACAAAAAGTCTCATGAAAGTAACAGAACATATCGAAGCTGCTCAAAATAAAACCTTATTCTCTTTTGAAATCGTTCCACCTCAAAAGGGTAAAAATATTCAAGAACTCTACGATAACATTGATCCATTGATGGAATTTAATCCACCCTTTATTGATGTTACCACCTCAAGAGAGGAGTTTGTGTATCTAGAAAAGGATGGGTTATATGATCGAAAAGTAACTCGAACAAGGCCTGGAACTGTCGGTATTTGCGCTGCCATAAAGCACAAATATAAAGTAGATACAGTCCCTCATGTTTTATGTGGTGGGTTTACTAAAGAAGAAACGGAGTATATGCTTGTGGATTGTCAGTATCTAGGTATTCAAAACGTGATGGCCCTACGCGGTGACGCCATGAAGCATCAACGATATTTTGAAGCAACCAATGGGGGACATACCTATGCCTACGAATTGGTCGAGCAAATTAGAAATATGTGTCAGGGAAAGTACTTACACGAAACCCTAGAGAATAGCAATACAGACGATTTTTGTATTGGGGTGGCAGGATATCCTGAAAAACACCTTGAGGCGCCTTCTTTGGAGTTTGATCTGAAAAAACTCAAGCAAAAGATTGATGCGGGAGCAGATTATATTGTGACTCAGATGTTTTTTAATAACAGCAAATACTTTGAGTTTGTTGAAAAAGCACGTCAGGCAGGTATTACAGTGCCTATTATTCCAGGAATTAAACCTATAGCTGTTAAAAAGCACTTACAATTACTGCCTCAGGTGTTTAAAATTGATCTTCCAGAAGATTTAATTTCTGCGGTAGATGCATGTAAGAACAACAAGGAAGTACGTCAAGTCGGAGTAGAGTGGTGTATTGCTCAATCCAAAGAACTAAAGGAAGCTGGTGTACCTGTATTACATTATTATTCTATGGGTAAATCCGATAACATTAAGAATATTGCTCAAGCGCTATTTTAAATTATTAAGTTTACTTTAGCATTTGAAAAATAACCGATGCGAAACCTAATTATAGTATTGATGTCGATATTTTGTTTGGGGTTAAGCGCCCAACAAAACGACAAGGCACATACTTCTTATATTGATCTGAGCTACTTTTATGGTAATATAAGTAAGCACAATAATGACATTTTACATTTAGTTACGGATCATCCAGAGGGTTATCTACTTAGTTGGAATAGAAAAACCTATGGGCATAAAGAATGGGAACAATTGTATAATTATCCTGACTACGGTGCCTCTATGATTTATCACAACTTCAAGAATCCATATATGGGAAGTAATACGGCCTTTTACGGGCATTATAACTTCTACTTTTTCAATAGAAACTTGATGTTTAGAGTAGGACAGGGGGTTGCCTTTGCAGAAAAGCCATATGATAAAGAGGACAATTATCGAAATGTTGCTTTTGGGTCTACTCTTTTAAGCAGTACCTATCTGATGTTAAACTATAAAAAGGAGCGAATTTTCAATAGATTTGGACTGCAGGCTGGACTAACTCTTATCCATTATTCCAATGGAAATACCAAAGCGCCAAACACAAGTATTAATACCGTTAACTTTAATATTGGTTTGAATTATAATCTGGAAGCTACCCAGCCAGAGTATATCAGAACAGCAGGACTTAGCAGCGCCTTTACCGAGCCAGTACGTTTTAATTTTGTATTTAGAACAGGGATAAACGAAAGTGATGTGATTGGAAGTGGACAATTTCCATTTTACGTATTTTCGGTATATGCCGATAAACGACTCTCTAAAAAGAGTGCTATTCAACTGGGAACCGATGTCTTCTATTCTAATTTTTTAAAAGAATACATACGCTATAGTAGCATTTCCTATCCAGAGCGAGGGATTGATGGATCAGAAGATTTTAAAAGAGCAGGTGTATTTATCGGACATGAACTTTTTTTGAACCAACTCTCAGTGGTTGCTCAAGCTGGATATTATCTATATTACCCAGTAGATTATGAGGGGGAAGTTTATTTAAGAGGTGGATTAAAAGGCTATCTTACAAAGAGTAAAAAACTCTTCGCCGTGATTACTGTAAAGGCACATGCAGCTCAAGCAGAAGGGGTTGAAATTGGAATTGGTTATAGATTGTAGTATGAGACACTTGGATTTATTACGGCTAAAAAAATATATAATTGCTTTGCGCTATTGGACTGCATTGGTCTGTTTTTTCTTCCTTATAGGGTGTGATGATAAGAGTGTGAATGATTGTATACAATCCGCTGGAACGACTATTGAGCAGCAGGTAGAAGTAGCTCCGTTTGATCGTATACTTATAGAGCGGAATCTCCATATGGTTTTTACTCAGGAGAATGAAGCTAAGGTGGTGATTAAAACGGGTGAAAATTTGTTGCCAGATATTAAGGTTCAGGTTGTTGATGGACAATTACAATTAAGAAATGAAAACCAGTGCAATTTTTTTAGAGATTATGGACTAACGACCATCTATGTATCTAGTCCGGATATCTCAGAAATCCGTAGCTCTACACAGGGAGATGTTCGCTCACAAGGAATTATTACCGTAGATAAATTAAGAGTGTATTCCGAAAACTTTAGAAACAATGAGTACCTAACAAGTGGAGAATTTTACTTAAATGTACACGCCAATGATTTTCAGTTAGTATTCAACGGAGTATCAAATATGTATATTCAAGGGCAGTCTAAGCAATTGAATATCACGATGGCCTCTGGAAATGGGAGATTTGAAGGGCGAGATTTCGAGGTTGAAAACGCCAACATCTATCACCGAAGTTCCAATGATGTCATCGTAAATGTTACCGGTCACTTAAAGGCGGATCTCTATGGAACGGGAGACCTTATAGCAGTGAAGCCTCCTGCGAGCAAAGAGGTGAATCAGCACTATAAAGGCCAATATATACTCGAATAATAAGGTTAGGATATAGCAGCCTTAGCTAAAAAAATTACTTTTTATCGGGACGGGTATAAAGTTCTCCGTTTTTCAATTTTCTATTGTACTCCTTAAGGTCTTTTTTCACTTCCCCTATTAGAATATACATACCGATCATATTTGGAAATGCCATGGTAATAATCATCATGTCTGCGAAATCCAATACAGCACCAAGCCCAACTGATGAGCCTACCACAACAAAGAATAAAAACATGACCTTATAGACCAGTTCTACAGTATTGCTTTTTCCAAATAGGAAAGTCCAGGCTCTCATGCCGTAATAGGACCAAGATATCATGGTGGAAAATGCGAATAATAAAACCACTATTGTTAGTACATATGGAAACCATGAGATTATCGTTGAGAAAGCAGCCGAGGTGAGTTGAACACCACCAACTCCTTGAACTTCGTGCATACCTGTAAAAATAAGCACAAGGGCCGTTAATGTGCAAACCACTACTGTATCGATAAATGGTTCGATTAAGGCTGCATACCCCTCCGATACTGGATGATTTGTCTTTCCAGCACTATGCGCAATGGCTGCAGATCCAACTCCTGATTCACTTGAAAATGCTGCTCTTTGAAATCCTACAATCATAACACCTATAATACCTCCTTTTAGGGCTGATGCATTAAATGCTCCATCGATAATAGCGGATACTGCCGCGCCTAGATTTTCGATATTTACTCCGATAATAATAATAGCCGCGAGAGCATAAATTCCTGCCATTACCGGTACAATACGACCAGTAACTTTTCCAATACTCTCAATACCTCCAATAATCACTGCCCCGACTAGAAATGCTAAAAAGAGACCAAAATAAAGCCCTTTCCCTTGCATAAATTCAAATTGACTGGCTAAAATTTCAAAAGACTGATTGGCTTGGAACATGTTTCCCCCACCCAAAGTGGCTCCCACACAAAGTACTGCAAAGAGCACTGCTAAAACTTTACCTAACTTCTTGGCATTTCTTTTCTCTAGACCATGTTTAAGATAATACATTGGCCCACCAAAAATCTTACCATCAGAATTGATTGTTCTGTATTTGATCCCTAGGGTACATTCAGTGAATTTAGAGGCCATTCCAAGAAGACCAGCAAGAATCATCCAAAATGTAGCTCCAGCACCTCCAACTGAAATTGCAATGGCAACACCAGCGATATTTCCAAGTCCAACAGTTGCCGACACGGCCGTGGTCATGGTTTGGAAATGGGTGATTTTACCTGGAGCATTAGGATCATCATATTTTCCTTTTGCTAGATCAAATGAATGCCGAACTCCTTTAAAGTTTATAAAACCTAATCGAATGGTAAAGAAGAAAGCGCCAAAAATAAGCCAAATTACAATTAAGGGTATGTTACTAGTTTTGGGATCACCATTAAGGTGTCTCACTAGCACAGGTTGGTCAAGCTTGATCTCTGCAAGATTATGAGCTCCAATCTCTATTACATGTGCCTTATTGTCAGCATTGTAAATAACCTCGTTCGGATCGTTTAGATGTTTGAGTGTTCCTGCGGCATTTGCATAAACATTTAAATCCCCTTTTTGGTAAGAACTCACCACTGCGATAAGGTCACCTGATTCCACGTGCTTACCTTCTTCAACCTCCCACTGTTTAAGTACAAAATGATCATCAATACCTGCTGTCCATCCTGGAATAGGAACCTTCTTAATGTCTGCGTAAACCTTTGGATCATAAAGTCCAAAGGCAGTAAAAGGGTCCCAAAATAATACTTTGTACATTTGATTTACCAAGGGTACAGCAGTACCGTTAAGAAACTCTGGAATATTCTCCGATTTAATCTTATAGCTATGTTGAACACTTTTTCCCTGACTATCTGTGATGGTCACCGTATAGGGAATCCCCTCGGTAAGTCCTATTGCGGTATCAGAATCTAAAGGTGTATTTTGATTAGACCACTTATAAGTATAGGGAGGAAGACCACCTTGGACCTCTAAGGAGATATATCCATCATTGATAATCTTTGATTTATTACCTAAGGTTTCTTTTACCACTAAATCCTGGCTCTGAAGAGAAAGAAATGAAATGGTGAATAGTAGGGTAAAAAGATATTTAATCATAATGTTTGCTATCGTTTCCACTTTTGGATAGGAATGTTTTAAAACCAAATGCATATCTACAGTATTTCAAGACTACTTTAAAGAGCAGCCCTTCTGTTAAATTATAACAACTAGTAAATTTACTAAAGTGAATAAATCAGCTTTAGCATAAAAAGCTGTTAGGTCATACCCTTTAAGCTATAAGTAAATTTAATCGAAATGTGAAGATAAAGCATATAAAGCTCCCGTAACCGCCGAGAAGAAAAATAATTTAGTTTATAGAACCATCCTATTTTTAAAATCCGTTAAAAATTAAGCAACAAATATAATAGATTTATCTAGCATGACCAGTGATCTTCTAATTAATTTGCTTGTAATTAGTGTAATGGAACGGCAAGAAGAGGGACATTTAATTCGTCCACAAGGTCCTTTTTGTTATTAGCGGTAAAGAGATTGTATAAAAAATCCTTTCTTCGATGTCCTGCTATAACTAAATCGATATTAAACTTATCGACCTTTTCCCTGATAACTTTTGAGACAGCACCCTGAACCAAAATGCTTTCGGCTTCGATATTGTGGTTTTGAGTGATCGCTTGTGCTAAATTTTGAATAAAAGCTGCCTCTTTTTTGCGATTCTCCGCTCTTTGATCATAGATGAATTGTGGTCCAGATTCTCTGCCAATTAACGAATCAGGATCTGGTGTAGCCACGTGAATAATCCAGATTTTTCCGTTTGAATAGCTTGCGAATTTAACAGCTTGAGCAATAAGTTTTTCTGCATCTTTAGTTTGACCAATGGCCACAAGAATATTTTTCATATTTGTCTTTCGGTTTAATATAGGATTAAGATACAAATATTAGTTGAACTAAGAAATCCCTCAGTCATTAAACTTTGTTCAATCAGGGCCTTGCCTGAATTCTATGACTTAGTCAGTTCGATAAATAGGCTTTCTAAATCTTTATTCTTTTGATTTAATTGTAGTGTTTTAAGTCCGTTATCATGAGCAAAATCAAACAGGGAGCCTCGCATATCTTTATCGGTATCAAAGGTGATTTGGTATACAAATCCAACCGTGTTTTTAACCTCCAATACCCGTGGTAACTGTTCTAGTAAGATGTTTTCTACGCGATAGTCAAATTCTACCTCGATCACCTGTTTTTTTGAAGAACGAAGATCTTGAAGAATTTTATCAGCGACAATCTGCCCGTCTTTTATAATGATAACGCGATCACAAATAGCTTCAACTTCTTGCATGATATGAGTGGATAAAAGAATGGTTTTTTCCCTACCTGCTTCCCGTATTAGATTTCGGATTTCGATAAGCTGGTTTGGATCTAGTCCAGTAGTTGGCTCATCTAGAATAAGAACCTCTGGATTACTAACCAGGGCCGCGGCCAGGCCAACCCTTTGCCTGTATCCTTTTGATAATGATCCTATTTTTTTGTTAGCATGATCACCCAGACCACAGTCTTGCAATACGGGTTCTATTTGATCTTTACTTACCTTATAAATCGAAGTGATGTATCTTAAGTACTCACGCACATACATCTCTAGATGTAAAGGATTGTGTTCTGGTAGGTAGCCAATGCTTCCCTTGACCTGCATGGGCTGAGTTGAGGCAGAATAATTATTTACCATCACACTTCCCTTATCTGGAGAAAGGTAGGTGGTTAGAATTTTCATTAAGGTAGATTTACCAGCTCCATTTGGACCTAATAAACCTACGATTTCTCCTTTTTTAATAGAAAACGATATGTTGTCAAGAGCTTGTTTATCACCATAGCTCTTGCTGATGTTTTTAATTTCTATAGACATCCTTTGTCAATTAAATGCATATGCCAACCAAAGTAAGTAATTCTGAAGTTTAATTCCAAGAATCCCTAAATATAGCGGAATTTTAATTTGGTTCAAGAGTAAAGACAATCCTAATCATCCACTAGTGCGCAGAAGTATTAGAGATTCGAATTCAACGCTCTTTTTTTAAAACCTTCTAGATTTTTAATTAAATAAACTTTTAAATTCTGAAGGAGACTGATTCGTTTTTTTCTTAAATAATTTGCTAAAAGACTGTGGATGTTCAAACCCAAGTTCAAATGCAATTTCACTAATGGATGAATTCGTAGTGCTCAAGCGAGCTTTGGCATAATGGATCATGCTACTCTGGATGTGCTGTTGCGCATTTTGCTGAGTATTAATGCGTAATAGACTACTTAAATAATTGGGAGAAATGTTTAATTCATCCGCGATGGTACTAACTAATGGCACACCGTTAATCAGTCCCGACTGGTTGTCAAAGTAACGCTTCAATATAGACTCAAATTTCTCCAATAGCTGGTAATTGGATTTTTTACGAGTGATGAATTGGCGCTGGTAAAAACGTTCTGCGTAAATAAGCAGTCGCTCTACTTGGTTTATTATTAGGCCTTGGGAAAACTTGTCAATTTGAGATTGGTATTCACCTTCAATAGTAAGTAGGATTTGCTCAATGGTATTTTCTTCATTATTTGATAAGAATAGCGCCTCATTAATGGCATATCCAAAGAAATCAAATGTTTTAATTTTTTTTGCCAATGGCGTTTGCCATAAGAAATCGGGATGAATCAGAAGTAGCCAACCACTTGGTTTTGTGTGTTGATTCTGATCGATTTCAATTTTCAGAAATTGAAGTGGTGAGATAAAACTAAGAAGCCCTTTGTTAAAATCATACACTTGCTGTCCGTAATTGAATTTGGAAGTGACATTTCGCTTAAGACCTATGGTGTAAAATTCCTGAATCCAGCTTAATTGACTTTCTTGAAAAGGGTATCTAACCTTACTGTAATCAATCAAACTGATTAGTGGATGCTCAGGTTGAGGGAGTCCACATAATTGATGGAATTCTGCGATAGACTGTAAACGAAATGTCTGTTCCATATGTAAAGGTAATTGTTTTGAGTTATAATTTGGGGTGAAAACCAAGACCGTTTTCTAATTTGTCCACCTTTAAATTAAAAAGTTTTCTGTCCCGTAGGCCTCACAACCAATTCGTTAACATCAACATCTTTTGGTTGAGAAATAGCAAAAGCTACTGCATTTGCGATAGCTTGAGCAGGTAGTAAATTCGTTCTGAACTGTTTTTTAGCGACCTTGCGTAACTCAGGATCTGAGATATGCTCAGCTAGTTCGGATTCCGTTGCTCCTGGAGCTACAATGGTTACTCGTATGTTTTCGCTAACCTCCTGACGTAACCCTTCTGAAATAGTCCTTACCGCAAATTTAGTTGCACTATAAATAGTAGAAGTTGGGCCTACCCAGCGATCAGCAACAGAGGTAATATTAATGATCTGGCCTTTGTCTTTTTCTTCGAAAACTGGGAGTGCTGCTGCAATACCGTGTAATACCCCTTTGATATTTACATCGATCATAGCATTCCATTCGTTGATTTTATAATCGTTGATCATCGATAACGGCATGATTCCAGCATTGTTTATAAATACATCCAAAGAGTTGAATTCTTCTATGGCATATGCTATAAATGCTTGAACTTGCTTTGGATCCGTAACATCTAATTTTTTGTAAATCACCCGGGAATCGTTATTTGAAAGCTCTTTGGCGATTTTCTCTAATCTGTCATCTCTTCTAGCGCCTATTACAACATTTGCTCCTAAAGCGGAGAGATGTCGAGCAATTGCCTCTCCGATTCCGCTACTTGCTCCTGTAATTGCCACTACTTTTCCTTTAATGTTTTCCATCTTTTTATTGATTTAATTTGTGTAGTACAAAATTGCTTTAAGAGGAAATCTTATGCGTGTTCAAATCAATAAAAACTGTGTCCAAATCGTGATTATACCATAAAATGGGTTTGTTTCTATGGTAAAAGAATCACCTCATGGGTGTTATAGGTCGTAAAAAGAAAGATCAATCAATGCGAAGTAGTTTTTGAGCTAGGCTAATCATCTCTGGATCACCAGTATGTTTGTTGGGTTCATCAGAAATCTTTACCGTTGGTACCCAACTCTTATTACTGGTTAGAACCTCGGTGAGTTTAATAACGATATTCATAGGTTTAAGACCCACATCATTGGTAAGATTGGTCCCAATACCAAATGAAAGTCCGATTTTTCCTTTACATGCCTTGGTTATGGCTTCTACTTTTTCTGGATTTAATCCATCTGAAAAAATGATGTATTTGTACAGCGGATTAATCCCGTGTTTGTTGTAATGCTCAATGGTCTTTTCTGTGAACTCGTAAGGATCTCCACTATCATGGCGTACACCATCAAATAGTTTAGCAAACTTGGTATCGAAATGTCTAAAGAATACATCAGTGGTGTAGGTGTCTGATAAGGCCACACCTAAGTCTCCCCGATAAACATCCACCCAGTGTTCCAATGACATGGAATTAGCCATTTTAAATCCGTACTCTGCGGCGTGATACATAAACCATTCGTGTGCGTGTGTCCCGATAGGTTTAACGTGATGGATCATTGCCATATGAACATTGCTAGAACCAGTAAAAATATCACCTTTGTAGGTTGAAAGCGTATTCATAACAACTCTATGGGTTCTATAGGAATGTCTTCTTCTGGTTCCAAACTCTGCAAATTTGACCTGTAGTTCATCATAGAGTTTGATTTTCTCTAGGGTATTGGCTACAATTTTTTCATTACTCCATGCTTCTTGATCAGTTAACTTATAAAAGAGTTCACTAATTAGTGATAATAAAGGTACCTCCCAAAGAATGGTACGATACCAGTAACCTTGAACACTGACTTTTAAATCCTCACCATCTTGTTGTATGTTTACCTCAGAAGGGTCATAGCGATAACCTTCTAAAAAATCAATATAAGCAGGGTTGAGATATGGACAATTTTCAATTAGAAATTGTTTTTCATCTTTGGTCAATTGCAGCTGTGTCATCTGATTGATCGCAGTTCTCAATGCTTGATCAAAACCTCTGGGGAATTTATGCTCCCCGCGATTTATGAATTGATACCTAGACTGTATTCTGGGAAAAAGTTTCACAACAGCACACTGCATAGTGAATTTATAAAAGTCGTTATCTAATATTGAATTAAATACAGCGAATTGAGTATCCATAAGCATTCCAAGCTTTGTAATTTTTTTCGAAAGTTACTATTTATTTTTCTAAAATAGTATTTTATGACTTTGATCAACGGAGGATTTTAAGGGGCAAATTTTTAAAAAAGGCGACCTTATATATGCGTATTTGTGTTTTGCTAAGCCAAATACTTAGCAGAATTGAAATAAAAGGGATAATAGGTTAAATACTTAGAATCTTTTTTTTAGTAAAATTGACCTAGCACTCAAGTCAAAATAGCTAATATTGATATCCAAACCGACTAATTCTGCCTAAGACACTAACAGATGGGATGGGTTTTGAAAATAAACTACCCTTATGGATTTATGGTTTTGTTAATATTAATCTATATTAATATTCTAACATCGATTTATAATCAGCTTTACTAACGCTCATATTTTCTTTAGAAAACTCAATACATTTCATGCTATAGGTATCAGCATTTTTTTTGCTAGGTATAAATTCCATCTCCATCATCATTGATTTTCCATCCATTGGAATGAAGGTGTTAGGGAGACTGTTGTCTGTATTAAAAAGTCCACTGTTAAACCCTACAGGTGTTTGATCAGTTACCCAAATTTTTGAAACACCGTCTTGTGTGGTGAATTCATATCCTTTGCAATGATAGCCTAAGATGGTTTTGCTTTCTATTTCTACAAAGTCAATATTCTCAGGTTTTGATTCTTCTTCAGCATTTTCAAGTATCTTTTTAAATAATTGATTATCGGTTCGCATAGGCATTATTAATCTTTGATCATCCGTATGCATAAACATGGTCATGCTTTGGTTGTCTAAATCTAGTACCGTAAGGTTGTCTTCGCCGGTCTGGGTTATTTTCGTCCCAAAATAACGTACATCAGGTTCAAGCCAATATTCCAATTGATTTTTATCATTTTTGGAGGTGATTTCCATTACCGCCTTATAAGAGAAACTATACTGATCAGGAATGTTATCGATATTTCCGCCACCAAATAAGGATTGAATGCTTTGTTGCATATTCTTAGAATTCTGATCCGCCTGGTTTTCATCCCCCTGAGATTCTATCATTGAGTCAATAGCATCATCTGTAGCTTCTGATACTTCTTTTTCTGTTCTATTTAAAACGGTTTGTTCAACGGCTTCTCCAGCTTTCTTTTTCAGCTTTTTCAAAAATTGCGCCTCAGTAGGGGTCACAAAGCACAAAAGAATTAATACGGTAAGGAATTTAATTGATTTCATAACTTTTGGAATTACTAATGATCTTTTAAAGTTAACAACATTATGTTTAAATTGCTTTAGAATCCGTGAGTTACCATTGTTATTCGGTGAATGGTATTAAATAACTCTCCAATAAGACCTAATTTAAGCACTTCTAAGTGTTTTGGTTGTTTTGTAAAGACTCAATAGAGGGAGTATTAAGGAACTGTATTACCGAGAAACATTTTAAAGTCGCCCTATATTCGTATTTAAAGGTTGCTTTTGAAATCAAATCGTTAAAAAAAGTTATATTTTATCAGAAAATGAAAAAAATTGAGGGACTAGGGTTTTATATTTCAAATTAATAGTTACTTTAGCACCACAGACATCAAGAGATCATGTTTACAAACGCTTATAACTGGAACTTTTATTTTTTCTTCTTTTACTTTTTTAAGAGAGGAACGGGACTGTTGTAGGTATTTGTAATAAAAATAATATGTTAGTCCCGGAAGAAATTTCGGGACTTTTTTTATGATATAAACTCAGAAATGAATAGGAAAATTGCAATACAAGGAATATTAGGATCTTTTCACCATCAAGTGGCTCAGGAATACTTCGGTCAAGATGCTGATGTAGATGAATGCTTGTCATTTGACGCCTTAGTTGATAGTCTGATGAGTAAGAAAAGTTCAGTAGCAGTGATGGCTATTGAAAACTCCATCGCTGGTTCTATTATTCCAAACTATGCCCGCATTGATGACAATGACCTGCATATTATCGGGGAGCACTACATTAGTGTACACCACAATTTATTAGCCCTAAAAGGACAATCTATCTCAGATATTAAAGAGGTTTATTCTCATCCTATGGCTTTACTACAATGTAAGGCTTTTTTTAGGCAATATCCCCACATAAAATTAATTGAAGATGTGGATACGGCAGAGGTTGCAAGAAGAATACACCAAGGACAATTAAAAGGAATTGGAGCCATTGCAAGTAAAGCAGCCGCTTCCATTTTTGAATTGGACATCCTAGCAGAGAGCATTCAGACAATGACTAATAATGCGACCCGATTTGTGATTGTTCAAACGCAGAATTCTGTAATTCCTATTGAAGAAATTAATAAAGCATCCGTAAAGTTTGAATTAGGTTCCAAACGAGGAAGTCTCGCTACAGTTTTAAATGTAATGAGTGATTGTAAACTAAATTTAACCAAGATTCAATCCTTACCGAAAATTGAAACCCCTTGGCGGTATTCATTTTTCGTGGATGTGACCTTTGAGGATTATGCAGATTTTCAAAAAGCGAAATCTTTATTAGCCATTATGGCATCAGAATTTAAAGTTCACGGAGAGTACATAAATACAATGCGATGATAAAAGTAGCAGATCGTTTAAAAAGCGTCGAAGAATATTACTTCTCTAAAAAGTTAAGAGAGGTAGGTGGTTTAATTGCTCAAGGCAAACCGGTTATTAATATGGGGATTGGTAGTCCAGACCTAGCGCCAGCTGACCAAGTACTAGAAGCACTTGTGAGTTCACTGGGAGATGAGAAAGCACACCAATACCAATCCTATCAAGGATTGCCAGAACTAAGAAAAGGAGCATGCTCGTTTTATCAGCAGTATTTTGATGTGAGTTTAGATAGCAATACTGAGGTGTTGCCCCTTATGGGTTCTAAGGAAGGGATCATGCATATTAGTATGGCTTTTTTAAACCCGGGTGACCAGGTCTTAATACCGAATCCAGGATATCCTACCTATACTTCTGTGACTAATTTGGTCGGGGCCGTGGCAAAGTATTACGATTTAAGTCAAGACTCGAATTGGTTACCAGATATCAAAGCGTTGGAACAAACAGATCTTTCTAAAGTGAAGATTATGTGGTTGAGTTATCCACACATGCCTACAGGAGCAAACGCTAATGTGGAAATCTTTAAAGAATTAGTTGACTTTGCAAAACGAAATGATATTCTTTTAGTGAATGACAATCCATACAGTTTTGTTCTAAACGAAAATCGATTGAGTTTGCTTTCAGTGGATGGAGCTAAGGATGTTGCATTGGAACTTAATTCCCTGAGTAAAACTTTTAATATGGCAGGCTGGAGAGTTGGATTTGTTTTTGGAAGTACCGATCATATAGGAGCTATTCTAAAGGTGAAAAGCAATATGGACAGTGGAATGTTTTACGGATTGCAAAAAGGAGCCGTTAAGGCATTGGAATTATCCAAGGACTGGTATGCAAATTTAAATCAAGTGTACGCCCGCCGTAGAGAGCTTATCTTTCAATTGGCCGATAAATTAGGTTGTACGTATGATACAAGTGCCTCTGGTATGTTTGTTTGGGCTAAATTACCAGAAGGAATTCACTCAGCTGAAGAATTTATTGACGGTGTACTTTACGACAAAAGCATATTTATTACTCCTGGAACCATATTTGGAAGCCAAGGGGAAGGATATATTCGTTTTTCTTTATGTGTCAAAGAAGCACAAATTCAACAAGCGATTCAACGATTTAAAGCTTAAACTAATTCTGATAAATGAAAAATAGAAATTCAAAATGAAAGTACTGGTAATAGGATTAGGACTCATAGGTGGATCAATGGCCATCGATTTAAGAAGCACTAGAAAAGATGTAGTGCTTTTGGGATATGATGCCAATGAACAGCATCTAGATGCAGCGCTATCGCTAGGATTAATCGATCAGAAGGCAGGTTTGCAGGATGCTGCTTCAGTTGACGTTGTTATAGTAGCTATACCAGTAAATGTGTCTTTAAAGGTGATTCCTAGTGTTTTGGACATCGTAAAAGATGACACATTGGTCTTTGATGTTGGCTCAACAAAAGCAAATATTTGTAAGTTGATAAGTGAGCATCCAAACCGAAGAAATTTTTTAGCTGCTCACCCTATTGCAGGTACTGAGTATTCAGGACCACAGGCTGCTATAAGAGGCTTGTATAAGGGTAAAACAAATATTGTTTGTGAGGTAGAAAAAACGGCGTTCAAAGTACAGGAACTTGCCATGGATATTTTTAATGATCTTGGGATGCGAATTCGGTACATGGAACCAAAGGCTCACGATCGCCATATTGCCTATGTGTCACATTTATCTCATATCAGTTCTTTTATGCTGGGTAAAACCGTGATTGATAAGGAGCGAAATGAGCGCGATATATTTGATATGGCGGGAAGTGGATTCGAGAGTACGGTACGTTTAGCCAAAAGTTCACCTGCTATGTGGAGTCCAATATTTGAGCAAAATAAAGATAATGTAATAGAAACTCTTGAGGAGTATATTGTGAATCTCCAACGATTTAAACAGCTCATGGAATCAAATGACTTTGAGGCCATTTACAGAGAGATGGAGGACACCAACAGGATTAAAGAAATATTAGAAGGAATAACAATCAAATCATCATAAGTATTTTAAAATGGAAAATTCAGCAACGTTAAGAACATGGTTAGATGATATGAACCTGTCGCACCCTTTGGTGATTGCAGGGCCATGTAGCGCAGAAACAGAAGAGCAAGTGCTAAAGATTGCACACGAACTAAAAGGAACGGATGTCAATTACTACCGTGCAGGTATTTGGAAACCTAGAACACGTCCAGGAAATTTTGAAGGTGTTGGAGCTTTAGGATTAAAATGGCTGCAAAAGGTAAAAGAAGAGACAGGTTTAAAAACAGCTACTGAGGTAGCTAACAAAGCCCACGTAGAATTAGCATTGGAGCACGATGTGGATTTGTTGTGGATCGGAGCGCGTTCTACTGTGAGTCCTTTTATTATACAGGAAATTGCAGATGCTTTACACGGAACCGATAAAATTGTTTTAGTGAAAAACCCAGTGAACCCTGATCTGTCTTTATGGTTAGGTGGGATAGAGCGTTTGTACAGTAGCGATATTAAAAATCTAGGTGTGATTCACAGAGGGTTTTCCACTTATGAAAAATCAAAATACAGAAACAATCCTGAGTGGCAATTAGCCATTGAGCTTCAGAATAAATTTCCGGATCTTCCGCTGATATTGGATCCTTCGCATATTACTGGTAAGAGAGATATGATATTTGATGTTTCTCAAACAGCATTAGATTTAAACTATGACGGTTTGATGATTGAGACCCATACCGATCCAGACAATGCATGGAGTGATGCTGCGCAACAGGTGACTCCAGATTCTCTCAAACAAATCATGAGAGATTTGAAAATCAGAAAGGAAACTGATCAGGAAGCAGATTACAATAATAAGCTTACAAATTGCCGTGCTCAGATAGATGTGATTGATAATGCACTTATCGAGATGCTCGGTAAGAGAATGAAGGTGTCCGATCAAATTGGTGAATTGAAAAAGCAACGTAACGTAGCTGTTTTACAATCAAAACGATGGAATGAAATCCTAGGTAATATGGTTTTAGAAGGTGATCAAGTTGGACTGAGTGAGGAATTCATCCTTCGCATCTTTAAGGCGATTCACCAAGAATCGATCAACCATCAACAGAAAATTGTACAGCAATAAGGAATTATTGGAAGTCAAAGGTGCTCCTAGAGGTTGGGCAACTTCTAAATTCGTACTTTTGACTTCTAATTTTTCACTATGAAAGGAACGGTTTATAAATCTACTGGTAGCTGGTATTATGTAAAGGCCCAAGATGGAAGCTTTATCAATTGTAGGATAAAGGGGCGTTTTCGCATACAAGGTATTAAGAGTACTAATCCTGTGGCTGTAGGTGATGTTGTTGAATTTGAAATTCAAGACAAAGCTGGGGAGCAAGTTGGAGTGATCACTGATATACACGATCGTAAGAATTACATCGTCAGAAAATCAGTTAATCTTTCTAAACGCACCCATATTATTGCCGCCAATGTTGATCTTGCCTTTATGCTAGTGACCTTAAAGGATCCAGTAACCTTTACTGATTTTATCGATCGTTTTTTAGTTACTTGTGAGGCCTACCATGTCACGCCCATACTGGTTTTTAATAAAATAGACCAGTATACAAAGCAAGAGTTAGTGCTGGTGAAGAATCTCATTGCGCTCTATAGCGATATTGGATATCAGACCATTGAAGTTTCTGCTGCCACCGGAAAGAATGTCGAGGAGCTAAAATCAATGATAAAAGGGAAAACCAGTATTTTCTCTGGTCATTCAGGAGTTGGTAAATCAACTTTAGTCAATGCTTTAGAGCCTGGATTAAACCTTAAAACAGCAGAGATTTCACAGCAGCACAAACAAGGCCAACACACCACCACCTTTGCTGAGATGTTTGACTTGAGTTTTTCAGGACAAATTATTGATACCCCAGGGATAAAGGGCTTTGGGATTGTGGATATGGAAAACAGTGAGATCGGAGATTACTTCCCAGAATTCTTTGCCATTAAAGGTGATTGTAAATTTCATAATTGCCTTCATTTGGACGAGCCAAAATGTGCGGTAAAACAGGCAGTGGAACAGGGAACTGTAGCATGGAGTAGATATAAGAGTTACTTGCAGATAATCCAAGGTGAAGACGAAAATTATAGAACAGACCTTTACGCAGAGTAAAAGGTAGTTAGCCTAATGAATTTGAGGATACATGAAAGTTGTTATACAGAGAGTAAAACAATCAGCAGTACATATAGATGGAGCTGAAAAAGCAAAAATAGGCCAAGGACTCCTAGTTCTTGTGGGAATAGAGGAGATTGATGGTCAAAGTGATATTGATTGGCTGTGTCGTAAAATAGTGGGTTTACGAATTTTTGAAGACCAGGACCAGGTTATGAATCGATCGGTACAGGATATTGACGGGGAGATTATAGTGGTGAGTCAATTCACCTTACAGGCCTCTACAAAGAAAGGTAACAGACCTTCTTATATAAAGGCAGCCAAACCAGAGGTCGCGATTCCTTTATATGAAGCTTTTGTAAAATGCTTGGAGCAAAATATAGGAAAAAAAGTAGGGACGGGTACCTTTGGAGCTGACATGCAAGTTTCACTTATCAATGATGGCCCTGTAACCATACTTATTGATTCTCAAAATAGAGTATAGCTGAAATCAGCTTTAAAATACAGATTGTTAAAGCTTCTTGAAAAAGAGGAGATATATTTTAAATCACAGTAAAACTTAAAGTCAATCGTATGGATTTAAAAAATGCACAACTCGAGGTAGACAAGTGGATTAAAGAGCACGGAGTCCGCTATTTCAATGAACTTACCAACATGGCTCAGTTGACAGAAGAAGTTGGAGAAGTCGCACGTATTATCGCTAGAAGGTATGGCGAGCAGAGTGAGAAAGAGAGTGATAAAGACAAGGATTTAGGTGAAGAACTCGCAGATGTTGTATTTGTGGTACTTTGTCTAGCCAATCAAACTGGGATCGATTTACAAAAAGCCTTCGATGCTAAAATGGATCTTAAGTCAAAAAGAGATCACAACCGTCACCATTCAAACCAGAAGTTAAAATCCTAAAAAATTACCCTTAAGAATTCAGGAACATGAATATTCGAATACAATCCAATCAAACCAAATTTCAAAAACAAATTACTATAACTGGCTCCAAGAGTGAGAGCAATCGCTGCTTATTACTTAGAGCGTTGTATCCAGGTTTAACCATTGAAAATCTTTCTAATTCAGATGATTCTGTGGTTATGGAAAAAGGACTTGAGATTACTAGCGGAACAGTGGATATTCATCATGCGGGAACGGCGATGCGATTTTTAACAGCGTTTTTCGCTGTCAAACCAGGTGCTGAAATTATTCTTACTGGTTCTAAACGAATGACCGAACGTCCGATCGAAATTCTTGTTGATGCTCTAAGACAGTTAGGTGCTGAAATCTCCTATGAAAATAACCAAGGGTATCCTCCTATAAAAATAAAGGGGAAACAAATTATCCAAAACAAAGTCACTTTAGCTGCAAATATCAGTAGTCAATACATCTCCGCCTTATTGCTTGTAGCGCCCTCTCTTGAAAATGGTTTAATACTTCAATTAGAAGGAAAAATAACCTCAGTTCCCTACATCAGGATGACACTTTCCTTATTGGAAGAGCTGGGAGTTCAAACTAACTTTGAAGCAAATACCATCACGGTTAAACCTTTAGATGATTTACCAATGCAACAATTGGTTGTAGAATCTGATTGGAGTTCAGCTTCCTATTACTACAGCATAGTGGCCCTATGTGAGGTAGGAACTACAATCACGCTTTCAAGTTATAAGCAAAACAGTCTTCAGGGAGATAGTGTGCTTCAAGAAATATATAAAGAATTTGGTGTGGAATCTTCTTTTAAGGGTCATGATCTTCTGCTCTCAAAAGTTAAGGATGTTTCTAAGGATACTGTGATTAATCTTGATCTATCCAATGCGCCTGACATTGCTCAAACTATAGCAGTAAGTTGTTTTGGTTTATCAATAGGGTGCGAACTTAAAGGACTACACACTTTAAAAATTAAAGAGACTGATCGTTTAGAAGCCCTAAAGGCAGAACTCGGAAAATTAGGGGCTGATATATCTGTAACTGATAAAACCTTGTCATTAAAAGCTACTTCAGAAATCAAACCAGAGGTCGCCATCGATACTTATGATGATCACCGCATGGCAATGGCTTTTGCTCCCTTGGCACTTAAAGTACCAATTTTAATTAATGATGCAGAGGTTGTTAGTAAATCGTATCCAGATTTTTGGAAAGATCTTAACTCTTTAGGTTTTCAGATAGAAGACTTATAGTGTAGGATTGCTAGTTTAGGATCCTTGCTGGAAAAATATTTAGATCAATAGTTATGTTGACCGCTAAGGTTATTAGATAGAATAAATATAGCGTCGATATACCCTTGATGGTTTTGAAACTATCCTAAAATAATTCGAGAAGTTAATCCTAGTTTTTGGTTTTCAAAATATTGATAAAAGACTTTTTTAACTGCATAATTGCTTGAATATTAAAATAATTGATGATTTACTTGACAACGGCTATCTGGGGGTCGTATATTTGCAATTCGTAAAAATCTATTTTGAGATAAAGGTTTTTATAATCGAATAATACACAGAATATATAACGGATTTGAATCTATAATCATTTAGAACTATTGCCGATTTTTCTATGCTCTTTAAAAAGAGTGATAGTGCGTCGGTTTTTTTTTGTGATGTGCATAGGTTCCTTGAAAACAAAGAAATACATGAAATTATCTAATTTTAATTTTGAACTTCCTAAAGAATTATTAGCTGAATATCCTTCTGAGGATAGAGATGAAGCTCGTTTGATGGTATTACATCGTAAAGAGCAAAAAATCGAGCATAAGCTTTTTAAGGATGTGATTGATTATTTTGATGAAGGAGATGTTATGGTCCTTAACAATACCAAAGTTTTTCCTGCTAGATTATTTGGTAATAAAGAAAAAACTGGTGCTCGTATCGAAGTTTTCTTGCTTAGAGAACTTAACGAAGAACAACGCCTTTGGGATGTTTTAGTTGATCCAGCTAGAAAAATCAGAATTGGAAATAAATTGTATTTTGGAGACGATGAGAGTCTAGTAGCTGAGGTTATAGATAATACAACTTCAAGAGGACGTACACTTCGTTTCCTTTATGATGGATCTTATGAAGAGTTTAGAGATAAATTAAATGAGTTAGGTGAGACTCCACTTCCTAAATATATCAAAAGAGATGTTGAGCCAGAGGATGAAGAGCGTTACCAAACCATTTATGCAAAAGCAGAAGGAGCTGTTGCAGCGCCTACTGCAGGGCTTCACTTTTCAAAACATTTACTAAAGCGTTTAGAGATTAAGGGAATTGATTTTGCGGAACTTACCCTTCATGTTGGTCTAGGTACTTTTAACCCTGTTGAGGTTGAAGATCTTTCTAAACACAAAATGGATAGTGAAGAATTGTTCATTGATAACAAGGCAGCTTCAATAGTAAACAACGCTAAAAACGGAAAAAGAAAAATATGTGCCATTGGTACAACTGCGATGCGCGGATTGGAGAGTTCTGTATCTTCAAACCATATGCTAAATCCTTATGAAGGATGGACTAATAAATTTATCTTTCCTCCATATGATTTCAGTATTGCCAATTGTATGATCACCAATTTCCATACACCAAAATCTACACTTTTGATGATGATCTCTGCTTTTGCAGGTCATGATTTTGTGATGAAAGCTTATAAAGAAGCCATTAAAGAAGAGTACAAGTTTTACTCTTATGGAGATGCGATGTTGATTTTATAATAAGCATCCCAGGTTTAAATAAAAATAAATAAAAAGGAGTCCTATTTGATTTAAGTGGGACTCCTTTTGAAAAATACCACAATATTAAATAGAAGGCTATTAGAAATGTTAGCATGGCCTTTGAATTGTAATTCATACCCTACCTTTGTAGCATGCAAAATTCGAAAAAAGACATACGCGCTCTAACCAAGGACCAACTCCGAGACTTTTTTGTCTCTAAGGGAGATAAGGCTTTTCGTGGTAATCAAGTCTATGAGTGGTTATGGGGAAAAGCTTGTTATTCTTTTGAAGATATGACCAATCTTTCAAAACAAACAAGACAGCTCTTAGATGAGAATTTTGTCATTAATCACATTCGAGTGGATCAAATGCAACGAAGTTCAGATGGTACCATTAAAAATGCCGTACAGCTTCATGATGGATTAATAGTAGAATCTGTACTTATTCCTACACCTTCAAGGACCACGGCCTGTGTATCTAGTCAAGTAGGATGTAGTTTAGATTGCAAATTTTGTGCTACTGCAAAACTCAAAAGGATGCGGAATTTAAATCCTGATGAGATTTATGATCAAGTAGTGGCAATAGACAATGAAAGCCGTTTGTATTTTGATCGCCCCCTTTCAAATATTGTATTTATGGGAATGGGTGAGCCGCTGATGAACTTTAATAATGTCCTTTTGGCTATTGATAAGATAACGGATCCAGAAGGTTTAGGGATGTCTCCTAAACGTATTACTGTTTCCACTTCGGGTGTTCCTAAAATGATTAGAAAATTAGCAGATGATCAGGTGAAGTTTAAATTGGCCGTTTCGCTACACTCAGCTATTGATGAGGTAAGAACTAGTATTATGCCATTTAATGCCACCTTTCCATTGAAAGATTTAAGAGAAGCCCTTGAATACTGGTACCAGAAAACAAAAAGTAGGATTACATATGAATATGTGGTGTGGAAGGGAATTAACGATCGACAAAAAGATGTGGACGCATTGGTGCAGTTTTGCAAATTCGCTCCTTCTAAAGTTAATTTGATCGAATACAATCCTATTGGCGATCAGATGTTTGAACAAGCAGAGGAAAGTGCAATTCAGATGTATCAAACTAATTTACAGCGCAATAATATAACTGTAACAGTGAGAAGATCAAGAGGAAAGGATATCGATGCAGCCTGTGGTCAATTAGCTAACAAAACAGCATAATTAAACTTTTCTAACAAAAAGTTAGTTTAAAAGGCAACTAATTTTTTTATCCACTTAATATAATATTATCTTTAAAACCTCAATGAAGGTAGTAGAACAAATTAAAGAGCCAATACGCCAAGAGATGGAACTTTTTGAACAGAAGTTCCACGATGCCATGTCTTCTAAAGTGGCGTTGCTCAACCGCATTACCTATTATATTGTTAACAGAAAAGGGAAGCAAATGCGTCCTATGTTTGTGTTTCTTGTTGCTAAAATGATATCAAAAGGAGAGGTAAACGAACGCACCTATAGAGGAGCTGCGGTTATAGAATTGATTCATACAGCTACACTTGTTCACGATGACGTGGTTGATGATAGTAATCGTCGCCGTGGTTTTTTCTCCATCAATGCATTATGGAAAAATAAGATTGCGGTATTGGTAGGTGATTATTTGTTATCCAAAGGATTATTACTTTCCATTGATAATGGTGATTTTGATTTGCTAAAGATCATCTCTGTTGCCGTAAGAGAAATGAGTGAAGGTGAGTTGTTGCAAATTGAAAAGGCCAGAAGACTTGATATCACCGAAGAGGTGTATTATGAAATCATACGCCAAAAAACCGCTACGCTAATTGCGGCATGTTGTAGCCTAGGAGCATGTTCTGTTGCACCAGAGTCCCAAGAGGTAGAGAAGATGAGGAAATTCGGCGAACTCATTGGAATGGCTTTTCAAGTAAAAGACGATTTGTTCGATTATACTGATGGACCTATTGGGAAACCTACAGGAATAGACATTAAGGAACAAAAAATGACGCTTCCCCTTATTTACGCTTTAAATCAAAGCGATAAAAGCGAGCGAAAATGGCTCATTAACTCTGTTAAAAGGCATAATAAAGATAAAAGGAGAGTTCGTGAGGTTATACAGTATGTGAAACAAAAAGGAGGCATGGAGTATGCGGAATCCAAGATGTTGGATTTTCAACAACAAGCCTTAGCCATACTAGAAGATTTTGAAGAATCCTCCTATAAAGCTTCGTTAAAACAAATGGTGAATTACGTGATTGAAAGAAAAAAATAGTATTTTCATTTACGTGGTACATTTCTACATCGTAATTTTAAAAATTAAAACTAGTTCAAATTGATTTCCAAAAGCACCATAGATAAAGTTTTTGAAGTCTCCCGAGTTGAGGAGGTTATTGGTGATTTTGTACAACTCAAAAAATCTGGATCTAATTTTAAAGGACTCAGTCCATTTACCGATGAGCGAACTCCCAGTTTTATGGTTTCTCCGGTAAAACAGATATGGAAAGATTTTAGTAGTGGGAAAGGAGGGAATGTAGTAGCTTTTGTGATGGAGCACGAACATTATACCTACCCTGAGGCTATCAGATATCTAGCTCGAAAATACAATATCGAAATAGAAGAGACCGAGCAAAGCGAAGAGTCAATAGAAAAGACCAACGAGCGAGAGAGTATGTATGTAGTCTCTGAGTTTGCTCAAGAGTATTTCCAAGATAATTTGAAAAATTCAGAGCTTGGGAAAGCTATTGGAGGCTCCTATTTTAAGGAACGTGGCTTTACCGAAAAAACTATAGAAACATTCAAACTTGGTTATAGTCTTGATCAGTGGGATGCTTTTACCAGGGCTGCCATGCTTAAGGGGTATAAGCTGGAGTTTTTGGAGAAGACAGGTTTAACGATTGTCAAGGATGAGCAGTCTTATGATAAAAAACGAATGTATGATCGTTTTAAAGGTCGTGTAATGTTTCCGATACATTCTTTGAGTGGTCGCGTACTAGGTTTTGGGGGGCGTATTTTAACTTCAGATAAAAAAGCAGCCAAGTATCTTAATTCACCAGAGAGTGATATCTACCATAAGAGCAAAGTTCTATATGGTATTTTTCAAGCTAAGCAGTCTATTGCAAAGGAGGATAATTGTTATTTGGTAGAAGGCTATACGGATGTGATTCAATTCCATCAAAATGGTGTTGAAAATGTCGTTTCCTCAAGTGGAACTGCATTGACCTCAGAACAAATTAGACTTATTCGTCGGTTGACTAAAAACATTACCGTTTTATTTGATGGGGATCAGGCTGGGATACGGGCATCAATTCGAGGAATCGACTTGATTTTAGAGCAAGGAATGAATGTTAAGATTTGCACTTTCCCTGAGGGTGAGGATCCTGATAGTTTTGCCAAGAGTCATAGCGAAGAAGAATTAAAACAGTTTCTAGAGGAAAATGCCACTGATTTTATACAGTTTAAAGCTTCTTTACTAGCTAAGGAAAGTCAAAATGATCCTATTCAAAAAGCTGAAACAATTCGAGATATCATCAATAGTATCTTTAAAATTCCAGATCGCATTCAGCAGGAAGTTTACATTCAGGAGTGTGCTAGGATTATGGATATTTCTGAAGAAGTACTCTACAGTACTTTGGCCCAAATGGGTCGAAAGGAGATTGCTGATGCAGATAGAGATTACCGCAAAAAACGACAAGAAGAAACCATGAATGTGGTGAAAACTCCACATGGTGGTGTTGGTCGCAAAGTGAATCTTCTTGATGAGCTGGAAAAAAACATTATAGCCATCTTGCTTTTCTACGGTGCTAAAGAAGAGCGGTTTAATGATACCGTATTACAGGAAAATGAAGAAGGGGAGGTTGTTGAACAAGAGGTTCAGCTTGATCAAAAGGTTTACGAAAAGATTTTTCTTGAGCTTCAGTCCGATGAAATTGAATTCAGCAATGAGGCATTCCATGAAATTTATACCAACCTTATAGATATCTACAACAGAGAAGGAGAGGTTCAAGTTGATAAATTCCAACAACTGTTGACTCAAGAACAGAGTAAGTTGGTAGTGGATATATTGATGAATGAAGAGAAATACAGCTTATCTAATTGGGAAAGTAAGGATATTTTAGTGAAAACCAAAGAGATGTCTATTGGATTGTTGGTCTTCCAAACAATCGCGATGTTACGCCTTAAATTACTCAATAATCTAGTAGATCAAGTGCACGCTGAGATTGGTGCAAACAATAATGCTACTGCTCAACAGCTTGAGGATATCAAAAATTACTGGGAGCTTCGTAAAATGCTTTCCTATAAATTTGGACTAGTCACCAATACAACATTCTATAATTAATTATTCTCCATTGAATTTTTTGTCTACCATGTGGGTTATGGACAATCAGATCAAAATTTTTAGAAACATCCCTGACTTTGTTACAATATTTCGATAAAACACCCCTTGCTTTATTACAAAAAACACTTTAAATATTTAGTAATAAGTAGTTTAGGGGTATTTTGCAATTGGTTAAATAATGGTGAGAGAACTAGGGTTCAAAATATTGGCCTGGTGGTTATTTATTTGTAGGATAATAACAATGAAATTTAGACTTTATCTAGTTAATATAAAGAATAAAAACAACTAACATTCTGTTTATAGTCTTGTGGATTATAGATTGTGATACGTCCGAACGATTGGAGATGTATTACTATATGAAAGGAGAGACCATCCTTTTAAGGATAGCCTCTTTCTATTTTTTATTCTGCATATTAACCCAATGCCTGTGTAAATTTTAAGATCAAGAAGACCTCAAAAAGTAAATGAGTTCCTTAAAACTATATCATTAACAATAGATTAAGATTACAATTCAAGCGGTTCTGTCATATATTCTTTCTGAGAATCCTCCAAGTCGAAAAGTTTTAAAATAGTCGGAGCAATTCCAGTGGTATATAGTTGTTCTTTAGACTTTATCTCACCCAATGGCTTTACATCTTTTCCGAAGGCTATAAACCAAACCTCTCTAGCACCTTCAATATCGCTCCCATGGCTTTTCCACTCTTTCAGAGGCTCTGTTCCTCTGCCATGATCAGTAGTCATTAGAATGGTTGTTTGTCCCTTATAAAATGGATCACTCTCTATAAACTCCCATAAATCTTTAAAGAAGGCATCAGTGTTTTGAGCTGAATTTAAATAAGCTGCATAATCACCTCCATGGGCAAAATCATCAGTTTCACCATAGGCAATGTGGACCAAATTTGGATGATATTTTTTCATAGTCTCTATCGCGTAGTGATGTGTAAAGGCATCCAAGCGAACACTTGACCAAGGGCTTGGTATTTGAGATTGTAATTCATTAAGGAATTTTTCCTTGTCTGTAAGATCCTCACCTTTCGCTGTTTCAAACCCCGCATTTACCGGTACGCCACTTCGCTGCTCGTTAATAATAAAAGGGAAGACATCCCAACTACCAAACGAAAAGACCTTATCCTTAAATTGAGGAACATTGTTTATTATTTCTAATACAGTGGTATTAACATTGTTTGTTTTGGAGTTGCTATTAATGCGCTCATCATCCGCTCTTCCGGTAAAAATCTCATTATACCCAGGATATGAAAATAACATATTATTTGTCAAGTCCACTTTGCTTCCTAAGACCCTATTGCCGTGTATCTGACCATTTTTAGCAATATAGCTCCAAACAAATGGCATTAAAACTTGCCTTCTTTCCTCTGGTGTATTACGCCAGAATTTCTCTTTAAGACTTTCATTACCACGATAGTCTTTGTTGGCTACTAATTTTTCATCAGCCCCAGAGAAAAGCTCTTGCCAACGTAGTCCGTCAAGGGTAATCAAAATTATTTTTTGATCTGTGTTTTGAGCCTTCAAAAACGGTCCAATACAGATTAGTATGAATAAAAATACACGTTTCATAGATTTGTTATTTGAATTAAATTTATCAATTTTAAGTTTATTATATTATTGTAGCCACCACGGGATTTGACGAATTCCATCATTTCCTGTTCCATACTGACTTTCTATAGCCTTTGCTACATTAGCCTGATTACGTAAATATTCGCTTTGAGGATACATCCATCTCGTTGGTGGAGTTGCATCTTGGTTATGTACAAATTCAGGATACCCTGTTCTTAAATGTTCGAAATACATTCTTGAACCTGATTGTAAAAATGAGGTGAAATACTTTTGAGTAATAATCATCTCAATTTTTTGTTCAAGGGTGATTGCGTTGGAGAAATTTACCATTGTTCCTGATAAGTAAGTGTCAGCGTCAGAGGATTTAACGTATTGATCTAAACCATCCTTTGCATAGGTGTTGTAGAACTCAAAATTTGCTCTTACGCCTTTTTCATAATGTGCATGAGCATCTCCATTTATCCATCCACGTACAATAGCTTCCGCCAACAAAAATTCAACCTCTGAATAACTCAATAGATTATGGGGTTCAGTAGTCGGATCAGTGGTGTAGCGGAGGTTTGGTTTAGAGATTTCTCCTGCCGCTGCTTGATCATTGATCTCCGCATATGGTGCCAAGGGGTTGCCGCCATTATACGCATCAAAATCATCTTTGGCTAAACCTGCCTCTAACGCATTGCGGGTTCTTCCACAAAAAATGAAAAGTCTAGGATCCTGATGTTCCTGGAGCATATCTATAAAGGTGCCATCCATATATAAACCTGATCCATATGAACTTTCGTTAAACTCAGTATATTGACTGCCTTCTTGATCGATAAATGTCAAGGCACCACTTTCAGAGTTAGATGCGATAATTGGCTGATTGTTTACTATGGAAGCGAATGTTGCTGCTACCTTGAAATCTGAATCTGAAGTTTTGTTTGACAAGGTCATTAAAACCCGTAGTCGAAAGGAATTAATAAGTTTTCTCCAGGCTAATGGATGACCATCATAAATGATATCCCCATTCATAATTTCATCAGTATGTGATAGAATATCGTTAGCCTCTTCTAATTCTTTTAGTATTCCCATAAATACTTTCTTTTGACTGTCGTATTCAGGTGTATATACTTCTTCGGTTTCTCCTTTTACAGCCTCACTATACGGTATATCGCCAAAACTTAGAGTTAGCTTATAAAAATAAAAAGCCTTAAAGAATTTAGCAACTGCCAAATAGGTTTCATTTTCAGTCCTTTCGGATTCTTCCATCATTTTGTTCACATCCCTAAGGCGGTTGTAATTGTCAAAACTTCCCCGTTGCCAGTTATAATATTGACCACTATTTTCACCATCTGTTTGTACAATCATTCTTGCGGCGTACAGGATACCCTTCCCTTCAACTGAAAATGCTTTATGCGACAGTTCGGTCAATAGGAGTTGAGGGTGAGTCTGCTCGACATTGTTAGGATTTTCATTGGTTTCTGAAAGATCAGTGCAAGAGGAAAAAAACAGTGCTATAATGGTGTTTAAACATATAAATATACGTCTCATTTCTGTTCGATTTGTTTTGTTTAAAATTTTAGGTTGAATCCAAGTCCTATATACCGTGAGGAAGGGTCTTGTAAATTATCGTCATTGCCAAAGTCAGGATCTATGATATCTGCCTTTTTAAGTACAAGTAAATTGTACCCATTTAATGTGATATCGGCATACTTAATGCTGTCTATGTTAAGTATATCTGTGATATTGTATTTAAAAGTAACGGATCTTAATTTCACAAATGTCCTATCAAATACGTTCGCAAATTTTTCACTTTCTTCTTCGGTAACTCGGGCCTGATAAGGGTAGTTTTGGCTCCAGGTTTGCCAACTTACCGCTGTGGTGTTAGGTGCAAAGGTTCGACTGTCAGAAATAATTTCGCCATTGACATCCTGAATTAACTCTCCACCAGTCACCACTACCCCAGGGTGCACATAAACAGGTTTACCTGCAGCATACTCAGCATCTCTATACTCAGTTGAATTAGGGTGTTTACCACCCCACCACATTTTTTCTACAGTTAATGAACGCATTAATCCTCCCCATGAACCATCTATTCCAATATCTAAACTCATGTTTTTATATTTAAAACTGTTTTGCAGGCCGAATACCCAACTTGGATCATGGTGGCCAATATTCTTTTTGTAATTGTCATGGATAGGCAATCCATTATTGTTTAAAATAAGAGCTCCTTCGGGAGATTTTTGCCATACATTAGCATAAAAGGCATCCGCACGGTCATTGAGCTTTAAGTCACCAAAACCTTCTTGTTTGTCATATATTTCAGTCAAACGATTCACTCTTCTACTCCAATTTACATTCGTGTTCCATTGGAAATTTTCACTTTGAAAAGGGATTGCCCCAAGTACGACTTCAACCCCATTGGTGGTGTACACATTTCCATTGACCTTTCTACTGTTAAAACCAGAAGCTTCCGAAATAGGTAAATCAATAATTTGATTACTGTCCTGAACATTATAATAAGTGACACCGGCTTTTATCCTTCCATTAATAAACGAGAGTTGAGTACCCAATTCATAAGAATCTGAACGAGCTGGTTCAATATCAGGGTTAATAATACCAGAAGGATATGTCAACTTAGGAGAGGAACCATAAATTCCGCTATTGTTGTAATAAGAAGTAATTTGATACGGATTTAGATCAGAGGAAACTTGTGCCCAAGAACCGTATAACTTTAGAAAATCAAACCAATCGGGAAGCTTGATATAATTGGAAGCAACAGTGCTTATTGATGCTGATGGATAAAAATAAGATCTGTTTTCCAAGGGTAGTGTAGAGGACCAGTCGTTACGCCCTGCAACGTTTAGAAACACAGCATCGAAGAGGTCAACACCTAATGTCGCGTAAATGCTTTGAGTGGCACGTTTATCAGTATGGGTAGTTGCTCTGAGGTTCCCTTGTGAGTTGTTCAAACTATATACATTGGGAACGATGAGTCCATCTGTGGCATTATACTCTTGTTGGTATTTGCGATAATATGAAGACGCTCCAAGATTGATATCAAAAGCAATATCCTCAGTTATCTTTCTGTCATAGGTGAGTAAGGCATCATAATCTACGGTTAAACGTTCACTATTCCACGTTTGAAAATCACCACGAGAGCGATCATAGTCCATATAGGATTTTGGTGTTTGCATATCCTGGTATAGATCACGAATTACTGCGGAACCTCTAACTTGAAAATTTAGATGGTCCGATATACTGTAATTAAGTTTTAATTGGCTATTTATTAAGTTCGCATCATGAACCTGGTTGAGTTCATGGGTAGCAAAGTATACGTTGTTATACCAAGCGTAATTCCAGTTTGCTTGTATATATCCTTCATCTCCAGGTCGGTACATATGTCTTTCTAAGTCATGTCCATTGACATCGTCACCCATCCAGATCAATATGGTATACATGTGATTCCTAGGCCCATAACCGTGTCGTGGGTAATTAGGAGAATACACTTTGTTATAGGCTAGCTTACTATCAAGCGTTAATCGATCGCTTAACTTGGTTGTTGATCTGAAACTTAAGCTTCCTGTCTTTAGGCTCGAATTGGGAACTCTTGATTTTTGATCGGAATACATCCCTGAGATTCTAAAAGAACCCTTTTCACCTCTATGAGCAATTGAAAAATCTGTAGTCATAACATGACCCTGTTCCAGATAGTTCCCTAAATTGTCATGATATTCCCATGGAGTTGGAACCCGAGAGTAACGGGAACGATCATTATATTGAGTACCCACTAAATCGCCCCACCATGGAATGGTTTCCCCAGTGACATTGTCATATATGGGACTATTCCATTGTGGGAGTTTTATTCCTGTTCCAAATTTTGGTCCCCAAATCATATCGCCATCGGAAGTACCCCCATCGCGTCCATCCCAAAACTCATATTTTCCGTTTGAGCCGTTCCCGTATTCGGTTTGAGTTTTCGGGAAGGCTGTAAAACCAGCGGTGTATAGCGTATTGTGGGATACAGTGATTTCCATGTCTTCTGAGGTAGCTGTTTTGGTGGTAATTAATACTGCACCATTTCGTCCACGTGATCCATATAGCGCAGAGGCAGTAGTCCCTTTAAGGACATTAATATCAGCGATATCACTAGGAGTAATATCGAAAAAGTTAGTCTCAACAGGAATCCCGTCAATGACAATTAGAGGAGTTTTTCCTCGCAAGGAAAATGTAGGTGCTTGAAATAATCCTGTAGGGTTGGTAACGGTAAGTCCTGCAACCTGACCTGTAAGTAAATTACCGACATTGGGAGCATTTACTTCTTCTATAGCAGCTAACTTCACTTCCTGAGTGGCGTAGCCTATTTTCTTTTCCTCACGCGTAATACCCAAGGCTGTGACCACTACTTGATCCAAGCTTTGAGCGTCTTCCTCCAATTCAATGGTCAAATTTGTTGTTTTTTGGGATATAGGAACTTCCTTTGAAATGAAGCCGACATAGGAAGCTATTAGAATTACATCATCACTGAATACTGTGATGTTGAATTCTCCATCAAAATTGGTTGCTACTCCGTTGTCCTTTCCTTTTTCGACTACACTCGCGCCCATAAGTGGTACGCCCATTGCATCTACTATTTTTCCGGAAATAACCACTTGTTGTTGCTGTAGTTTATCCTTCTTTACTAAAACCGTTTTATCTATAATATCATAATGGACCATTGCCTTTTGAGCTAAAACATCCATGATTGTTTTAATGGTGACATTATGGACATCTAATGAGAATGTACGAGTGTCCATAATAATGTCTTCGCTATAATTAAAATAGTAATCGGTTTTGTTTTCCAAACGGGAAAAAATAGTGTTTAACGTAGCATTTTCGATCGAAACACTTATATTTGAGTTGGTCGTGTCTCCACCATTTGCATAAGCAGCGGTCTGCATAAGGGCCAGTACGATCACAAATACTGATAGTGGTTTTAAAATATTAAATTTCATAGGGTTAAATGACTTTTTTTAAAGATTCGTTTAATACTGCCCGAACTTGTAGCAGCAGGTTCGGGCTTTTAATCAGTTAGATTTCGATACCTTTATTACATTAGAATTAATTTTTAGGTTATACTTGGTTATATAATTTAATTTAGAAATCACCTGCTCCACATTTTCTCCTTTTAAAATGGATACCCTTACCTTACTACTTTTTAGTGAGGTATCCTGAAATTGGAATGGGGTTCCAAAACGCAATTTCATAACAGTTGACAATTCACTTAAGGTGATGCTACCATAATCCATATTTTGGTTCATCCAATTAGAATAAAGTTGTGCATTTACCCTTTGCTTGTTCAAACCTATCTCTTTAGTAAATAAGGCTTGTTCATTAGCAATAAGGGATAAACTCTGTTGTTTTGAACTTACCATTACTTTTCCTGATGCCACGGTGATATTTATTGAAGAATCCTGTTTGGAAACATTGAAAGTGGTACCTAAAACCCGGGTTGTAATACCATCAGAAATCACCGAAAAGGGCCTGTCCTCATCATGGGCTACTTTAAAAAAAGCGCTTCCTTTTTTTAATTCCACCGTGCGGGAATTATCACCAAATTGTTGAGGATAAATTAGGGTTGTATATGGACTCAAGTAGACGGTGCTACCATCACTCAATTTTAAGGAGTCCTGAGTCATACTTGTTTTAATACTTAGGTTTTCACTATTGAATGTTGTGGATGATGGCCAGAAAAGGAGGCATAAACAAGCCGCAATAGACGCCATAGCCATAAGAGCAATATGGCTTCTCCTTTGCTTTTTTCTTTGGAGCTCGGGTAATTTTTTTTCAATACCTCCAAAGAGTTGTTTTTGTTTTTTATTACTTAGCAAAGGGGTGGGCCCGTTTTGCTGTAGCTGGTCAAAAAACTGTTCTATCCTTTTGGTTTCACCATCGCTGGTTTTCCCTAGTTGGTATTTCTCCAATAAAGCCAAAAATTCTTCTCTATTCAAAATCAAGTCCTTTTAAGGTAAGTGTCAAAAATGTATATGTACACTTAAGCTCAAAATGCGGTTTAACGATTCGGTAAAATAGAAGGGAAGAAATTTACTTTATAGAAAGATTGAGATAACAATAATGATCAAATAAAGGGATTCATCCATTTGTGATCGAAGCTGCTTTAATGCATGACTAATGTGAGTTTCAACAGTTCGTATTGAAATTTTGAGCTGAGTAGCTATTTCTGCATTTGTTTTATGTTGAAATCGGCTCAACACAAAAACCTCCCTGCACCTTATAGGGAGTGCAGTAATTTTTGTATTGATTTCTTCTTCAAATTCTTGGTATTCTAGAGTGTTCTCAATTGTACTCCCTTCGGAAAGGGAACTCAAAGTTTCTGGTGAAATACTCTGGAAATTGAGACGGTTAACATGTTTGGAAACTTGATACTTAATTGCCTTAAACAAATAAGCTTCTAAATTCAGAATTACCACATGTTCCCTATTTTCCCAAAGGGAAACAAAGAGGTCTTGAACACAATCATCGCATAGATCAGAATCTTGATAAATTTTGTATGCATAGAAGTAGAGCCGTTTCCAATAGCGATTAAAAATAACTTTAAATGACTGGCTGTCATTTTGTTTAATTCGTAGAAGTAATTCATCGTCTGCTAAGTCGAACGTATTCATAACTATAGGTCTGGTGGTTGACTAGGCAAAGTAAATGAACAGAAATGTTCTAATATTCATGAGGGGTTTAAGTTTATGTTAACAAAAGGAGTGTTTACATAACCCTTGTTTTTTAAAGGGATTCGGAAGAGTTTAGCTTATGTTATCGAAAAATTAAACTGCAAACTCTTGACATAAATTTAAAAATAACTTACATTACGAAATGTTAAATATTAAGCGGCCATTGGAATTAAGTTTAGGATTTGAGCATGATTGATCAAGCGTAGGGCCAGGATAAGTCCTAAAAATACAACCCCCTCCAATTACAAGTTTTAGCTGTAAAGCTTTTATAATCCGAATAACAACGCCCCCTTCTACAAAACTGTAAGACGAAACAGTAAGTACTTAGAAATCATAAATTTATTTTTTTCGAAATATATCAGTTTACAGTAAGGTAAATTACGGTTAACCCCAATTTAATAAGTATCAATAGAAACAGTCGTAGTTTTGCACCGAAATTTATTATGGAAATCCTCAATACCACGGCGTATGTAAGAAAACGAAAAATAATTCCGATACCATCTTAAATCAAAACCGCAATTGCTGCGAACAATTGCGGTAGATAAAATTAAGCATTGTGCAATCAATTACTTAACATTTATGTATTTTAAAATTAATCAAAAAAAGCCAAAAAATATAATCTTTGGATTATCTGCGATTCTCCTATGTCAAACGGGCTTTGCCATAGGCGCAGAAGAGAGTAGAAATGAAGTTTATATAGCTGCTCAAACAAATCAGCAACAACCCATAAGTGGAACTGTTACTGACGACACCGGAATTCCTCTACTTGGCGCCTCTGTTGCTATTAAAGGAACAAGCACAGGTGTTACCACAGATTTCGATGGAAAGTTTACCATTGAGGCCAGACAAGGTGATGTTCTTCAAGTTACATACGTTGGATTCGAAACTTATGAGGTTACCATTGACGATCAAAGTGTCTTAACGATTCAAATGAGTGCTAACACTTCTGTTTTGGATGAGGTTGTAGTTGTAGGGTATGGTACCCAACGAAAAGGGAACCTAACTGGAGCAGTAGGTAATATTGATGCTGAAGATATCGCCTTACGTCCAGCACCAGATGTTACAAGTGCACTGCAAGGTTTACTTCCAGGATTAAATATTCAAATGAACTCTGGGGACCCTACAGCAACTCCAGATATAAACATTCGTGGATTTAATTCCATAAATGGAGGATCTCCATTGGTATTAATTGATGGTATCGAAGGAGATATTACCAATCTTAACCCTCAAGATATTGAAAGTATTTCTGTTCTTAAAGATGCCGCCTCTGCTGCTATTTATGGTGCAAGGGGAGCATTTGGGGTTATCATTATAACGACCAAAACAGGTAAGTCTGGGGATTTAGTGATTAACTATACCAATAACTTTAGTTATACTACTCCTGCCACAAGAAAAGATTTTATTTCCGATCCTTACCTATATGGAAAAACCGTGGACGCCGCCATTTACGGTTATAATGGGACAACTTACACAGGTTATAATGAGCAAGATTGGAATACCATCAAAGGTGTTGCTAACGGAAGTATTGCCCCTCATCATCAGTTGCAACCAGATGGAAGTTATAAGTTTTTCTACAAGACTGATTGGTACGACTATTTGTTTAAAAAATGGCAACCTTCTAGTATGCACAGTATTTCAGTCTCTGGAGGAAGTGAAAAGCTAAAAGCATACCTTTCAGGAAGAATCTACGAGCGTGAGACAATCAATAATATTCAAGATTCAGAAACCTCCAGAAACAATTTAAAGTCCACCATTACTTTTAAAGCCAATGATTGGCTGGAGTTATCAAATAACATTCTATTTAGTCATGAGCAAAGTAAAGAATACGGTGGCTATAGAACTGGATATGGTGGATTATTCAGCACTACCACTTGGTATGACTTAATGGCTTTCTATCCCAATTTTATCGATGGTGTTCCAACTGAAGTTGGCCGTGGAGGTACAGGTGGCCAAGGGGGCGCTGCTGCGATGGAAGCTGGTGGAAACTGGCTAAATTATGACACCGAAGAATTCACCAATACCTTTGGCGCGAAATTAACGCCCTTGGATAATCTGGTGATTAACCTTAATTATAGTAATAGATTTACCAATACTGCGAATACATATCGTTACAATGAATTTGATTACCTAAGTACGGATAAACTAACACCGACTACTGCAGGACTCAATCGTCTAACAGAATATCGTTGGAAAGATAAATACAAGGTACTTAACCTCTATGGTACCTATAGGTTGGATTTAGCCGATTCTCATAACTTCAAATTAATGTTAGGATATAACCAAGAAGAATTTGACAGAGATCGCGTTTCAGCACAACAGGGTGGATTGCTTGTCCCTGATCTAGCTAATCTTTCCTTAGGTACAGAAATAATGGGAGCGAACGGATCTGCACTACTATGGTCTGTTCAGGGCTATTATGGCCGTTTTAATTATGATTATAAAAATAAATACCTATTGGAGGTTAACGCCCGATACGATGGGTCTTCACGCTTTCCCTCTGATAGTAGATGGGGATTTTTCCCATCAGTATCAGCAGGTTGGCAAGTCAATAGAGAGTCATTTTGGGAGCCTATAGAGGATATCGTTAGCTCATTTAAGCTAAGAGCGTCTTACGGGCAATTAGGTAACCAAAGTGTCGGTGTAAATACCTTCCAACAAATTATGAATGCCGGTAGATCATCATGGCTTGATAACGGAGAACGAATTAACTACGTCAGTGCACCAGGATCACTTCCAAGAGTAGTGAGTTGGGAGACCACCTCTACTCTAGATTTTGGAGTCGATATAGGATTCTTAGACAACAAGCTTACCGCCACATTTGATTGGTATGAAAAGAATACGGAAGATATGTACCTTCCAGGGGAGCCCTTGCCAGCAGTATTCGGTGCTTCTGAGCCTAGGGAGAACTTAGCTTCTTTGAGAACAAGAGGTTTTGAACTAGGTATCGGTTATCAAGACTCCTTTAATGTAGGGGGACATCCATTAACGATAAATGCCAGTGCAAGTGTGACCAACTTCAAGGGAATTATTACCAAATACAAAAACCCAGAAGGGTTGATGAGTACCTATTGGGAAGGTCAAGAATTAGGTCAGATTTGGGGTTACCATGTCGATGGACAATTCCAATCAGACGAAGAAGCGTTGGCTTACCAAAATTCATTTGAAAATCCAAGTAATAGCCTTGGAAATGTCTACAACTTTATTTTGAACATCGCTCAGAATAACCAGTGGAATAAGTTAAGAGCAGGTGATATCAAATATGTAGACGTAGATGGAGATGGTAGAATAGACAAAGGAAACTATACTCTTGAAGACCATGGAGATTTGCGTCCAATTGGAAACGCTATGCCTAAGTTTCCTTTTGGATTTAATATTAGTGCAAATTGGAATCGCCTAGATCTTTCCATAGCAGGAGCAGGGGTAGGGAAACAAAATTGGTATCCCACAGGTGATATCTATTGGGGTACTTACCAACGTCCTTACCTTTCATTACTTAGAAAAGATTTGGTAAGCCAAGCATGGACTCCAGAGGGACGAGGAAGATTTCCGCAAATCGATCGGGGATACGCCTCTTTAGGGACAGGTCGTTCTTTATATGAGATGAATGACTATTATCTAGAGAATGTTGGGTTTTTGAGAATTAAAAACATTACCCTAGGTTATACCCTTCCACAAGAAGTCACTCGAAAATTCCATGTAGAACGTCTACGAATATATTTCAGTGGAGAAAACCTAATTACATGGCGTTTTGGAGATCTTTCCAGATACATAGACCCAGAAGCTGCCGGTTCTGCCATTGACTATTCCAACCCAGGTGATGCGGTAGGAAGAGCAGATCTGAGATCATATCCAATAGGGAAAACCTTTTCACTAGGCCTTAATGTTACACTTTAAAACGATAACAAAATCAATATGAATACGAAGTTTTTATTCAGTTTTTTAATAGTGTCAAGCTTGTTTATAAGCTGTGATGACGATATTCTTGACCTTCCGCCAGAGGATCAACTCACGACAGATCAATTTTTTAACACTGCCAAAGACTTGGAGGTTGCTACTAACGATTTCTACACCATGTTGCCTACAACGGGGACCTATACAGATGATTCTTCATCTGATAACATTATGTCCTTGACGCCAGCGGCTCGAATTAGAGGCGGTCGAATAGTGCCTACAGAGCGTGGTAGTGGTGGATGGAACTGGTCTCGACTAAGAGATATAAACTTTTTTCTTCAGCATTACAAACAGGTTGAAAGTCTTGATGCCCAAAAACATTATGGAGGAATAGCTCGTTTTTTTAGGGCCTATTTTTATTTTGATAAAGTAATGCGATTTGGTGATGTGCCATGGTATGGTGAAGTTCTTGAGGCAGGAGATGAGGGACTCTACAAAGCAAGAGACTCACGAGTGCTAGTGATGGATTCCATTATGGCTGACATCGACTATGCAATTGAGAATATTCCAGCTGAAGTTGAATTAAATAGGATTACTAAATACACCGCACAAATTCTTAAAGCCAGAATTGCACTCTTTGAAGGAACCTTTAGAAAGTATCACGGAATAAGTGGAGGTGAGGACTTCTTAGAAGAAGCTGCTAATACTGCAGAAGACCTGATGAGCTCTGGAGCTTACAGTTTGTATACAGTGGGAGGACCTGATGAGGCTTATAGAGGGTTATTCTCTCGTAATAATCAGGATGCTGTTGAAACCATTCTTGCTAGGGATTTTGATCAAGAATTGGAAACGCACAATTTGGGATATTTGATGACCGCTCCTACTATGGGAGGTTGGGGAATGATGAAGGATGCAGCGAATAGTTATTTGATGGCAGACGGTACACCTTTTACAGATATTGCTGGTTATCAAACCATGGGATTCTATGATGAGATGCAAAACAGAGATCCAAGATTAACACAGACCACAGCTGGTCCTGGGTTTACAGTACTTGGATCAGATGATCCAGAACCAGTTTCTTTAGAGTCTTCTACAACAGGATACAGAATTATCAAAGCGCTCCCAGATAGAAGCCAATGGAGTTCTGCTTATTTTGATGTGATTATTTTTCGTTATGCTGAAGCCTTACTTATCTATGCGGAGGCCAAAGCAGAACTCGGGAACCTCACACAAAGTGATTTAGATATCAGCATTAATTTACTTCGCGATCGTGTTGGTATGCCTCATCTAAATATGGCACAGGCCAATGCCAATCCTGATCCCTATCAAGAATCTTTTTATAAAAATGTGGATCAAGGAGCAAACAAAGGTGTTATTCTTGAGATTAGAAGAGAACGAAGGATAGAGCTGTTTAATGAAGGTCTTAGATGGGAAGATCTCATGCGATGGAAAGAAGGGAAGAAACTTGAACAGCCCATGTTAGGGATTTATTTTCCAAGTTTAGGAGCACATGATTTTGACAATGACGGCATAGCAGATGTGTACTTGCACCAAGGGGATCCTTCTGGGGCTCCAGAGGGTATAACGACTTTTATAAATGTGCTTCAACGGCCACTTACCCAAGGGACTTCTGGAAATATGGATCCTTTTAGCGATGGAGGGGAATTTGATGAGGCGAAAGATTATTATTATCCAATACCTATTGAAGATCTACAATTAAACAAACAATTAGAACAGAATCCTAAATGGGAACATTAAGAATTACGCCTCTACTTTTAGGGGTAGGGTTAGGGTGTGTGTTATTCCTGCATAGCTGCAGGAATAACAACCGCTCCACACCTAAAGAGGATCAAACCGGTAAAATCCAGACCACCAAAATCAGTTCAGAAAAGGAGCCTTTAGAAGTAGGATTTGCTATTAGTTTAACTAAGATCACAAAGGATACCCTATTGTTGGCAAAGGAGGCTGGCATTGATCATATAGAAGTTTCAGGCTTAGGTATGTTTGTAGATAAGGATCGGAATTTTAGGAAAACCGATCAAGAAATTATTGAAAAACTAAACCAAGTTAAAGCAGCAGCCGATAGTGCAGGGATTAACATATGGTCGATTCACATGCCATTTGGATCTAAGATCGACCTTTCTATTACTGATGAAAGTCAGCGTGAAGAAGTTGTTCAGATGCATCAAAGGTTACTGCGTCACCTAAGGATATTAGCTCCCGAAGTAGTGCTTTTCCATCCGAGTTACTATTTAGGACTACAGCAAAGAGAAGAGCGGGAAAACCAACTCATTGCATCCTCTTCAACACTAGTGAAGGATGTTCAAAACATCGGAGCTATGATGGTTATTGAAAATATGCTAGGGCCTGAACTGTTGGTGGATCAAGATAGAGAACGACCCTTAATGCGAAGTGTTGAAGAATCAGTGGAGATATTTTCTAAATTACCTAAATCCATTGGATTGGCTGTGGACACCAACCATATTCTTCATGCCGAGGAACTCATTTTAGCCTTAGGTGATCGATTAAAAACACTTCATATTGCCGATGGAACTGGACAGGCAGAAAATCATTGGTTTCCATGTGATAATAAAGGAAAAAATAATTGGGATAAGGTTCTCTCGGCCCTAGAACAAGTGAACTACCAAGGCCCATTTATGTATGAGAGCCAGGCAAAAGAATTGCAGCAGTATAATGCTTGTTATAAGGAGCTGTATGCTCATTATAAAGAGCAGAAAGGCTAATAATAAATTAAATAAGCCATCGCGATGCACCGTAAAACCATACGACTCCTTTTATTTATTCAGTTGTTAAGTTTGATAACTTTTGGGCAAGACAAACAGCTAACATATTACCCTGCGACTGACTTTGGGATTCGCGGGCAAGCTAAGGAAATAGCTTCCCAAGGCTTTACGAGAATTGATTCTGTATACCATAAGAACTTATCAGAATCCTTGCAAAATCTATCTAAAAACACCGCTGGATTGTATGTGGAATTTCAAACTAATTCAAGTTTTATTGATTTGAAATGGGAATTGGAAACCTATAAGGTTTTACCGAACATGACACCATTAGCAGTTAATGGATTTGATTTGTATGGATTAAAGGATAATCGCTGGCAGTATGTTGCTTCAGCACCACCTAGGGGCCAGACAAATAAGGTTCGTGTAATCAAAAACTTGAGGTCTTCTTCACAGCGATTTAGACTTTATTTCCCTTTGTATTCACAGGTTAAAACATTGCTTATAGGCATTGATGAAAAGGCAGATATTGCAGCTACTGAACTTATAGAAGCTAGACCAAAGATCCTAATTTACGGATCTAGCATTACCCAAGGAGCGTCGGCCTCCCGTCCTGGGATGGCCTTTGCATCGATATTAGGTAGGTCACTGGATGCTGAGGTTTACAACTTTGGTTTTAGTGGATCGGGAAAAATGGAATCTGAAATGGCCGAAATCCTTCAAAAGGTTAAAGCGGATGTTATTATTTTGGATTGTGTACCCAATCCTTCCCCTGAACAAATTTCTCAGCGGACGATTCCATTTGTAGAACTACTACGTAAAAGACAACCCAATGTTCCGATTTTGATGGTTGAGAGTGTATTTAGGGAAGCAGGGAACTGGGATGAAAAACTTGGGCAAAGAGTACGGAATCAGAATAATGCGTTCCATAACAGTTATGAGCAGCTTCTTAAAAAAGGGTATGTGCAATTATATTACATCGAAAGTGATCAGCTTATCGGAAGTGATCACCAGGCGACCACTGATGGTGTTCATTTTTCAGATTTAGGACACTATCGAATGGCTAAGACTTTAGAAAAGCAATTAAGAACAATACTACATACGACAAAGTAGTAAGTAGAAACTAAAATAAAAAAAATGACAAATTTAAAAATTACATTAAGACTATTATGGTGTTCCTTGCTATGTGCAGGTACTTTAGTAGGACAAGAAACTAAAGAGAGGAACACCAAGATACAACTTCCAGATATCCCTGGTTATATCACACTAAAAGCAGATTTTCACTTGCATACTGTTTTTTCAGACGGTCATGTCTGGCCAAGCTTTAGAGTAAGAGAAGCACAACGCGATGGACTCGATGTTATTTCACTTACCGAACACATAGACTATGAAGGTTTCCCAGATCAAATTCAGTACGATAGAGAAGCCGGTTTTGAGATTGCTAAAAAGCGGGCAGAAAAAACAGATGTACTAGTGATCAGAGGTGTAGAGATATCTCCTAGAGTACCGCCATATCACAACAATGCATTATTCCTTACCAATGTGGATAATCTGCCATATGATTATATGAAGGATACTCAATCCACCTTTGTGATGAAGGACAATATAAAGAAAAAAGAGCTGATGGCTCCGTTTTTAGAAGTAGAAAAGCAAGGAGGCTTTGTTTTCTACAATCACCCATCTTATAACTGGTGGGATAAAAAGGATAAGGAACTCTTTACCGATATTCATAAGGAGCTACTCTCTAAAGGAATTTTGGGAGGTGTTGAAGTGGTCAATTCTGGGCGCTATAATCTGATAGGACATAGGATGGCTGAAAAATACAATCTTACTCTTATCGGAAATTCTGATGCGCATTATGAAATTGAAGGTTCATTTAAAACGCATCGTCCTATGACGTTGGTTTTTGCAAAACAGAAGACGGAAGCTTCCATAAAAGATGCGCTTTTAAACAGGCGTACGATGGTTTATTTTGATAATTTACTGGTTGGGAGAAAACCCGAGGCTGAACCTTTTTTTCAAAATGCAGTAAGCGTTACTACCGAGAAAATAACAACGGGTAAAGCGCCAAGACTTAAGGTAAGTATTACCAATAATTCAGATATCCCTTTTGACTTAACATGTACAACGGATTATATTGCAACCAATATGCCATTGGGAAAGATAAAAGTGCCCGCTAAAGAAACTGCTTCTTTTGTTCTTTTTCCAGTTTGGGAATATCCCGAAAAATTACATATCAAAACCACTGTGGAGAATATTTTGATATCCCCAGAAGAGGTTCTTAAAACAGAGTTAATCGTTGATATAGAATGATTTGAATATTCAAATTACTATCTTTAAAAATTAAAAATAAAGGTGAAAAATAAAATTTGTCTATATGCTTAAATATATTTTACTAGGATTGTTTTTAAATTTTGGAGCCTTCACTACTCTCCAAGGACAAAATGAGGCTTCAGAAGTAAATAAAATTGCAAATGCTCCATGGGAAAGTGAAGAGGTATCTGAGGAAATCGTGTGGAAATATCATCAATTTGAAGATTTGTTTAATTCTAGACAAAGCATAACCGTATTTGAAGTGGACCTTTCTAAAGAAACTATAGAAGTGGCATTGCCACATGTAGAATCTGGATTTGTATCCACGAGTGAATTTGGGGAACAAGTTGGTGCAATTGCGGCTATTAATGGCTCGTTTTTTAATACCAAAACTGGTGGATCCACCGTTTTTTTAAAGGAAAACGATAGCATCTACGCAAAAACGGGTGAAAAGTTTACATCTTACAGAGAAAATGCTGGTTTTGCCATTAGTCAACATGGAGATATTTCTGTGATAAAATGCCCAGATCAAGGATGGGAGTCTCTAGTGGAGCATTCTTCAATTCTGGCCTCGGGCCCATTATTATTGGATAGGGATCAAATGGTGGATCAAAAAGATCAGGCCTTTAATACCAACCGTCATCCTCGTACCGCCATCGGAATTACAAAAGACAATAGGCTAATTGCAGTGGTTGTCGACGGAAGAAATACCAATGCTCATGGCGTTAGTATTAAGGAGCTTTCCATCATTATGAAAGCCTTGGGATGTACAGATGCTATGAATTTAGATGGTGGTGGCTCATCCACAGCTTGGGTGAAAGGTCATGGCGTAGTGAACTATCCCAGTGATAACAAAAAATTTGATCACAAGGGAGAGCGTGCCGTAGCGAATGCTCTTTGTTTCAAGTTAAAAAATTAGATGCCGCCCCAAGTAGCATATTTACATATATTATTGAAATCACAGAAGTAAAAACGGGTATTTAGTAAACTCAGCTACTTCTGTGATTTGTTTTATAAACCTAAAATTATTCGAACTGTTGAGAAAGTTTGTTAACACGAATCTGATATTCTTCTATAGCTTCTCTAACCATATCCACATTATCAGAAGCCTTTTGATGTGCATCTTCCATGACTTTTTCCAACTTAGAATCAGGTTGAGAAAACAAGTCTGTGATAACATGATTTATTTTGTCAATGCAACTTTCTTGCGAATTTTTTATATCCTCTAGCTTGTTTAAAATTTTTCGCATGTGCTCTAATTTTTCCTCACTCATAATATTAAAGTTTTGATTTGTAACAAAATACGAAAAATTATTGAGTTCTCTTTGGTGCTAGGGTAAAGTCAACTATTTGAAATTTCTTAACTTTGAGCGATTTCCCGTAACTTCACGGGAATTTTTATACTTAATTTACCCATGCAAACACCTAAGAAAGTAGGGATAACTGGAAGTGGACTTGTCGGTAGTTTATTGGCTATCTATTTAAAAAGACAAGGTCACCATGTCGATGTTTATGATAGGAGGCCTGATATTCGCAATATGGAATTCTCTGGAAGATCCATCAACTTAGCAGTATCCACAAGAGGATGGAAGGCTTTGGAGTATGTAGGGATCAGAGAAGACATCCAAGCATTAGCCATACCTATGGACAAGCGTGCAATTCATGTTCAAGGTAAACCTGTGTATTATCAATACTACGGTAAAGAAGGAGAAGCTATTTACTCCATTTCAAGGGGAGTTCTCAATAAGAAAATGATTGATTTGGCTGAACAAGCTGGTGCCAATTTTATATTTAATTCTAAGGTGTGGGATGTATCACTATCTGAAGCAATATTATATACTGGAGGTAGCGAAAAAGAATCATGGGAACCGCAGGAGTACGATTTAATTTTTGGTGCAGATGGTGCCTTTTCCAGGATCCGACATAAGATGCAACGTAGTAGCATGTTCAATTACAGTCAAAAGTTTTTGAAAACCGGATATAAAGAATTGTCCATACCTGCAGGGGCAGGTAACACCCATAAAATGGATAAAAATTCACTTCACATTTGGCCAAGAGGTGAGTTTATGCTCATTGCTCTTCCTAATTTAGATGGTAGTTTTACCTGTACCTTGTTTATGCCATACCATGGAGCCTGCTCGTTTGAGCAATTGGATACGGAATCAAAGGTTACTGAATTTTTCAAAGCCCATTTTGATGATGTCATAAAGGATATGCCTGAATTACTTACAGAGTTTTTTAAAAATCCCACAAGCTCCCTTGTGACTATTAAGTGCGAGCCTTGGACAAGTTTTGATAAGGTGGCATTAATTGGAGATGCTGCGCACGCTATAGTCCCTTTTTACGGTCAGGGAATGAATGTAGGATTTGAAGATATTACCGTGTTGAATCAATTCATAGAGAAACATGGTGACAATTGGAAAGCCATATTTGAGAATTATCAAAGCGAGCGCAAACCAAATGCTGATGCTGTAGCAGAACTTAGTTATCGAAATTTTATAGAAATGAGCTCCAAAACTGCGGATGAGAAATTTATATTAAGAAAGAATATTGAAAAACGATTTGCAGCTAAGTATCCAGATAAGTGGATGCCTTTATATAGCAGGGTTACCTTCTCAACAGATCCTTATTCCCATGCATTAGAACAAGGTGATTTTCAGAAATCGATCATGGATAAGGTTATGGAAATGGATGACATTGAGCAAATATGGGATAGTCAAGAAGTTGAAAATAAAATACTTCAGGAGCTTCAGACGAAGTAACATAGCACGTATCAATTTTGTCAACTGTCCGAATTTGGTCGATTGCTAAACTAGAATCATCCGAGTTTTTGAAAGCCTGACAAAATCAGAAATTGAAAATTGTAAAGCAGTGATAAAAGAAACCTTTGTTGACTAAAAAATAAAGTTTGATGCTTAACCATCCAACTACTAATAGGTACTGTGTTAAAAAACAAGTTTTTTG
>NZ_AMSG01000023.1 GCF_000300875.1 Galbibacter marinus
GATATGATTTGTGTTTTAACTTCATTCTATTATTAAATAGTCTAAATTTTTGTAGAAGTACAAATTATTTTACAGAACCGCAACTATTTTGTGAAACATTCCGTACCTATTTAAAATTCACTTTTCAATCCATAGCCGATAATTCAGATTTTACCGTAGAAGTTTTCGAGAGAGATATTAACCACATCCATTTTCTCATTCGTTACATTCCAAGGTTATCCGTTTCTCAAATTGTTCATAGGTTAAAACAAGAATCTACACGCCAGTTATGGTTGTTACATCATACCACATTAGGTCAATAGTATTGGTATCAGCGTTTACTTTGTTCAATAGGTGAAGCATCACCAGAAACAATACGTCAATACATTTTAAGCCAAGGTTAATTACTACCTTTGTCGCTTACATCCCACTGACCCTATAGGCATCAGTGGGTTTTACGCGCCGATTTATAAAAACCTATTTTTACATCAGCGAACTATAAACACAGAGGATTTACAACATATGACTGCACAAATCTTATTTTATATCATCATTGCGATTTTGATCATCGATTATTTTATCGATAGTATTATAGGCAATCTAAACGCTCAAAAATTTGATGATCCCATTCCTGAAGATTTAAAAGACGTCTATCAAAAAGAGGAATACGAAAAATCACAAGCATATAAAATGGAGAATTACCGCTTCTCCAATACCACTGGAATGTTCTCCTTAATTTTAACGTTAGGTTTTTTGATGTTAGATGGTTTTGATATGGTAGATCAATTCGCTCGAGAAACAACATCTAACCCCATTCTTATCACCCTAATCTTCTTTGGTGTAATTATTTTGGGTAGTGACATCATTACTACTCCATTTTCCTACTACCACACCTTTGTGATCGAAGAGAAATATGGCTTCAATAAATCCAGTCTAAAAACCTTCATACTGGACAAACTCAAGGGCTGGATTATGATGGCAATCATAGGAGGAGGAATACTCGCTCTAATTGTTTGGTTCTATCAAGTAGCAGGAGATAGCTTTTGGCTTTATGCTTGGGGTGTGGTGGCTGCATTTACCCTATTTATCAACATGTTTTACAGCAGAATCATCGTCCCTCTTTTCAATAAACAAAGTCCTTTGGAGGATGGAAGTTTAAAAACAAAAATACAGCAGTATGCCGCTAAAGTAGGCTTTGAGTTGGATAATATTTTTGTAATAGATGGCTCCAAGCGCTCCACCAAAGCAAACGCTTATTTTTCAGGCTTCGGAAAACAAAAAAGAATCACTCTTTATGATACCCTGATCAAAGATTTAGAAGAGGAAGAAATCGTAGCAGTACTAGCCCATGAGGTAGGTCATTATAAACGAAAACACATTATCTTCAACATTGTAGCCTCTATAGCATTAACAGGGGTGACCCTCTACATCCTTTCACTCTTTATTAGTGTACCTGTACTTTCTTTAGCAATTGGAGTTTCCAAATCTAGCTTCCATGCTGGGCTAATAGCCTTTGGAATCTTATATAGTCCAATCTCAGCGTTAACATCACTTGTTATGAATTATTTTTCAAGAAAGTTCGAATACCAAGCAGACAATTACGCTAAAGAGACTTATGCTGCACAACCACTTATAACCTCCCTGAAAAAACTCTCAAAAAACAGCTTGAGTAATTTAACCCCTCATCCAACATATGTTTTTGTTAACTATTCACACCCTACTCTACTTCAGCGATTTAAAAATTTAAAACAGGGCACTCATAAGTAACACTTGAGTTACTTATGTAAATTACTATATACTAAGGACATACAAACAATATGGTGACCACTGAATTGGTAAGGTTTCGACAATAGCCTAGACCAATAGAAACAGGCACAAAATTTGTTGTTTAATAATAAAGATTATTTTACATTTAGTCTATGAGGGTATTAGATGAAGAAAAAGAAAACAAACAGATAGCACGACAATATAAGGAGTTATTGCGCATCAGTTACCAGACGCTAAGCGATGAGGATAAAAAACTCATACGTCACGCGTTTGATACAGCAGTAGATGCACATAAGGATGTACGACGTAAGAGTGGTGAGGCCTATATATTCCATCCCATTGCCGTAGCTAAGATTGTTGCCCAACAAATCGGATTGGATGCGACAGCCATTGCTGCTGCCTTATTGCACGATGTGGTAGAAGACACTGCTTATACTCTTGAGGACATGAACGAGATGTTTGGAGAAACCGTAGCACGTATTGTCGACGGCCTTACCAAAATCTCCAAGATATCCTCCGAACAAGACATTTCTCTACAAGCAGAGAACTTCCGTAAAATGCTACTTACCCTAAATGATGATGTTCGGGTAATACTAATTAAAATAGCGGACAGACTGCACAATATGCAGACCATGGATTCCATGGCTCCGCATAAGCAGGTTAAGATAGCTTCAGAGACATTATACATTTACGCTCCTTTAGCCCATCGTATCGGGCTATATAATATCAAAACAGAGCTTGAAGACTTAGGACTCAAATACACAGAGCCAGCAGTTTATAATGAACTGGTGAGCAAAATGGAAGAGAGCCAAGAATCCCAACAAGAATACATCGAGTCCTTTAGTGAAATCATAAAAGAGAGCTTAGATGCCGAAGGATTGAATTACGTGATACGAGGACGTTCTAAATCAATATTTTCAATTCATCGCAAAATGAAAGCGCAGAACGTCAGTTTTGACGAGGTTTATGACAAATTTGCGCTTAGGATCATCTATAAAAGTGATCGGGATAATGAGAAGTTTTTAGCATGGAAGATTTATTCCATTGTAACAGATCACTTTCGTCCTAACCCTACCCGATTACGGGATTGGATTTCATCTCCAAAAGGAACAGGTTACGAGGCGCTTCACATCACAGTAATAGGCCCAAAAGGTCGCTGGGTTGAGGTGCAAATAAGAAGTGAGCGTATGCATGAGATTGCAGAAAAAGGGTATGCAGCTCACTTTAAATACAAACATGGAGACCAAAAAGAACAAGGAATAGAAAGCTGGTTGAATAAACTACAAGAGGCACTAGAAAATGCTGAAGGCAATGCGGTAGATTTTGTGGAAGAATTTAAATTAAACCTCTATTCCAAAGAAATTTTTGTCTTTACTCCCAAGGGAGAATTAAAATCCCTACCTAAGGGGGCAACACCACTAGACTTTGCCTTTAACATCCATACTGAAATTGGAGTCAAAACCAGAGGAGCTAAAGTCAATGGTAAACTAGTACCACTGAGTAGAGAATTAAAAAGTGGAGATCAAGTTGAGATTATCACCTCGGAAAGCTCCAAACCAACTGCCAACTGGCTAGACTATACTACCACAGCAAGAGCGCGATCAAAAATTAAATCTTCCTTAAAAGAAGAGAAGAAAAAAATTGGAGAAGAAGGAAAAGAGTTACTCAGACGTAAACTAAAACAACTCAAGATCACCCTTAACGAAAAAACGGTGAATGATTTGGTGGTTTACTTTAAGCTCAAAACGAGCCTAGATTTATTTTACCGAGTTGGAATCAACACAATTGATAACCAGAAGTTAAAGGAGTTTGCAGCCTCAAGAAACAATACCTTTATCAATTTCTTTAAAAACAGGATCCGCAAACCTGCCACGGCAGAGGAAATCCATAAAGAAGAGGTTACCAATAATTATGACTCCTTAGTTTTTGGTAAAGAAGAAGAAAAGCTGGACTATACTTTTTCAAAATGTTGCACGCCAATTCCAGGGGATGATGTCTTTGGTTTTATAACCGTAAATGAAGGTATTAAAGTACACACAAAGAATTGTCCAAATGCCATTAGTTTACAATCCAATTATGCCTATCGCATTATTGCAGCCAAGTGGATTGACTCCACGCAACAGGAATTTACAGTAATCATTAAATTGGAGGGGCTTGATAATTTAGGACTTGTCAACAACGTTACTAAGGTCATATCGAGCAACATGCATGTAAATATGAAAAGTATTAACTTTGAAACCGAAGGTGGAGTGTTTTCAGGCAAGATCACTGTGGAAGTAAAAAATAAAACCATATTGAAAAAATTGTTAGAAAACCTTAAAAAGATTAATGGTATCGATAAAGTAAGACGAATTTAATTTTAAACACTACATTTGTAGTTTAATTTGCAGACCTGATCATGACGACAGATAAGAATCAAGAAATCGTTAAAAATGTGTTCACTAGCTTCTTAGAGGATAACAAGCACAGGAAAACTCCTGAGCGTTATGCCATCCTACAAGAAATCTACCAAAGTGACGAACATTTTGATATCGAATCGCTCTATATCAAGATGAAGAACAAAAATTACAGGGTTTCGCGTGCAACTTTGTACAACACCATTGAATTATTATTGGAATGCCGCTTGGTTAGAAAGCATCAATTTGGTCAAAATCAGGCTCATTATGAGAAATCCTATTTTGACAAGCAACACGATCATGTTATCCTCACCGACACTGGAGAAGTGATGGAATTTTGTGATCCTCGCATACAAAACATAAAAAAAACAATAGAAGAGGTTTTTGACATTAAAATTGACAACCATTCTCTTTATTTCTACGGAACAAAAAATCAAAAAAATTAATCATTTTATTTACGGACAATGGCAGTAGATTTACTACTAGGACTACAATGGGGAGACGAAGGAAAAGGTAAAATCGTAGACGTTCTCACCAAAAACTACAATATTATTGCCCGTTTTCAAGGAGGGCCTAACGCTGGTCACACTTTAGAATTCGACGGCATCAAACACGTTTTAAGAACCATACCTTCTGGAATTTTTCACAAGGACTCCATAAATGTCATTGGCAACGGAGTGGTAATTGATCCCGTTGTATTTGTGAAGGAACTTGAAGGTCTTCAACAATTCAATATTGATTACAAATCAAAACTTATAATTTCCAGAAAGGCCCACCTAATCCTACCTACCCACCGCCTATTGGATGCCGCTTCTGAAGCATCAAAAGGAAAGGCTAAGATTGGATCTACTCTTAAAGGAATTGGTCCAACTTACATGGATAAAACAGGTAGAAATGGCCTTAGAATTGGTGATCTAGAACTGGAAGATTTCAAAGAACGCTATAGAGCATTAGCAGATAAACATCAGGCCATGATTGATTTCTACAATGTAGATATTCAATATGACCTAGATGAATTAGAAGAAGAATTTTTCCTTGCCGTAGAAGAGTTAAAAACCCTTCAATTTATCGACAGTGAAGAATACTTAAACCAAGCATTAAAAAATAATAAAACGATCCTTGCTGAGGGAGCACAAGGATCCTTATTGGATATCGATTTTGGAACTTATCCATTTGTAACCTCTTCAAACACTACTGCTGCGGGAGCTTGTACTGGACTTGGTGTAGCTCCCAATAGAATTGGTGAAGTGTTTGGTATATTTAAAGCCTATACCACAAGAGTCGGTAGCGGTCCTTTCCCGACAGAGTTATTTGATGAAGTGGGTCAAAAAATGGCAAAGATCGGAAACGAATTTGGAGCTGTCACTGGAAGACCAAGACGATGTGGCTGGCTAGATTTAGTGGCTTTAAAATACGCTGTTCAAGTTAACGGAGTAACGCAACTAATGATGATGAAAGCTGATGTATTAAGTGGTTTTGAAAAACTAAAAGTTTGTACGGCCTACAAATACAACGGAGAAACTATTGAGCACCTGCCTTACACTATCGAGCCAGAAAACCTAAGTCCTGTTTATACAGAGATGAAAGGTTGGGCTAAAGATCTTACTAAGCTTGACTCTGAGAAGGACTTTCCAAAAGAATTAAACGACTATATCGAGTTTTTAGAAAAAGAACTAGAGGTGCCTATTAAAATAGTATCTGTCGGTCCAGATAGAACACAAACCATTCATAGGTAGATTTAAAAACGAAACATCTAGGTTATATATTTTTACAAATTTAAGCACAAACCGGTTCTTTTTGGATCGGTTTTGTTTTTTAACCGTAGTTGAAAAATTAACTCCTAAAAAGTACCACTAATTCTTTGCCATTATAAACGATCATTCTCTGGATTTGGATATACGCCGAGAACTATGGAAGGATCAATGCCCATTCTGATGCTTATCTCTCGTGCAATTTTTAACGTTGGCTCACTTTTAAAACTAAAATTCAATAATTCAGGCAACCCTAATCTAAAAAATGGTCTTAATCAAGTAAATCTCCAAAAGCCAACCAATCACATCCATAAGAATTTGTAAGTAATCTATAGAAACCGAGACCATTAGAATGAACATGAGTTGCTTTATTTCAAATTAGAGCAACAAGGAAGAATTTTGATACATGAAAGACCTACTTTTTGAAATACGAAACTGCACCACCTGCAGTGGACTTTTACCCAATGCCCCAAGGCCCGTAATTAGAGCGAATAATATATCCAAAATTGTAGTGATAGGACAAGCTCCTGGACGAAAAGTCCAACAAAGTGGTATTCCCTGGGATGATGCCAGTGGAGCCAACTTAAGAGATTGGTTGGGTGTGGACAATGACACCTTTTACAACGAAGATTTGTTTGCACTTATGCCTATGGGGTTTTGCTATCCAGGCACTGGTAAATCAGGTGACTTACCACCTCGAAAAGAATGTGCACCCCTGTGGCATAGTCGATTGCTTCATGCGATGCCTGAGGCAAAGTTGATTCTTTTAATTGGCCAGTATGCTCAAAAATACTATTTACAAAAAACAGATAAAAAAAATTTAACCCAGCGAGTAAAAGACTTTCACCAGTATATGCCAAGTTATTTTCCATTACCACACCCCTCCCCCAGAAATAATTTATGGCAAAAAAAGAATCCGTGGTTTAAATCAGACTTACTACCGATCCTAAAGGCGGAAGTCGGACTAATCCTAGAGGATTCTCTCTAACAGAGAAATTTAAAAAAGCATTCCTAAAGCAGAAATACACAACAAACATAGTAATGACTTTTTAAACAAGTCCTCGTTGATGATATTGAAGGTTAATTTACCCATACTCTGGGCTAGAAGAAAAACTGGCAATATCAAAAGACTTATTTTCACATGTGAGAAATTTAAAATTCCACTTATTGCAAGTGCAGGTACCCTCACTAAGGTTACCATTCCAAAAATACCAATCATAGTCGCCCGAAATATTTTGATGGAAGAGGTTGAATTTTCAACACAAATCACATACAGTGGTCCTCCGGTAGAGAACAATCCAGAGAAAAATCCAGCCATAAAACCAAAACCAGCAATTCCTTTTCTCTTTAGTGTTAATTTTTGTCTTCCAGTAGCTACATACAATACATAAAGCAATATAAAAACACCTAAGGCGCGTTTTAAAATTAGAGGTTTTGAAAAACGAAGAACCAGCACCCCTATGACAATTCCAATAACCGTTGCAATAACCAACTGACCAATTAGCCTTCTATCGATACTATGCCATTCCCTTGGTATTAAACTAACACTTGAGAAAAAGTAAAAGATGGAAACATAAGCGATCGCATCTGTAAGCGGCATGGCAAGTAATAAAATAGGGAAGGACACCAGTGTACCTGCAAACCCAACAACTGTTTGGACGTAAAATCCAGCAAAAATCCCTGTAGCCAAACAAAAAAGAAGCGTATAATCCATAAATCGTGGTGTAAAAGTAATCATTCCTCGTGAAGATCAAAACTATCTTAAAACCCACAACACCATAAATCAAATTAAGGCTAACAACTGTAATTTACATTAGAAAAAATGTAATTTTATAGATACAACACACCAAAAGGTAATGAATTCAAAAGAGCTTAAAATTACAGGAACATTTAAGGTTCAAATTAAAGCTTTCCTAAAAGCCCTGGGCCAAGACCCCTCCTTAATTTTTAATCTATACCATACCTCAAATTTTGAATTATTATCAACTTTACCCGTTCTCTTATCTCGATAATAAAATAAAAATGAAAAAAATACGTATATAATAAAATAAGAATTAACCACCTAAAAACCAACCAAATGAATAGAAGAGAAGTTATTAAATCAACCATGTTAGTCACTGGAGGCGTCTTATCAAGTAGCTTGGTAAGTTTTACCCCATTTAAAGAATCTAATCAGCAGCAGTGTTACGCGCCACTGAGACTTGATATTGGGGATTTGGAAACCTATATTATCAATGATGGTGTTGTAAGACTTCCGAGCATTCAACCGATCTTTGCCCCTGATGTTGACAAGGAAAAATTAACCACAGAACTCAAAAGGCTCCACATTTCCGAGAATAAATTTGAAGGAAGCCTCAATGTTTTGCTCATAAAAAATGAAGGGAAATTAATTCTCCTTGACACTGGTGCAGGAGGTAAATTCGGAGAAAATGCTGGGAATTTAATTGGGGGCTTAAAAAGCATAGACATAGAAGCATCAGATATCACAGATATCATTATAACCCATGGGCATATTGATCATATAGGAGGGATTTTAGACCAACAGGACAATTTCGTTTTTCCATCTGCTCAGTACCATCTAGCCGAGAAGGAGTATGAATTTTGGATGTCAGAACAAGACAGTTCAACAAACGACCAAGGGGTACTACTGGCTCAAAAAGTTTTTAGTAAAATAGAAGACAAGTTACATTTGTTCCAATATGGTACAGTTCTTTTTTCTTGCCTAAAAACAGAACTAGCGGAAGGTCACACCAAAGGACATACCATTTTTAACATCTTTTCGGGGGAGAAATCCGTAAAGCATATTGTGGACACCTTCCATTCTCCATTTTTAGTTTCAAAACCAGAATGGGGAACGGCATGGGATACTGATTTCGACCAGGCGGTAAAGACCAGATTACGGATTATTAAAGAAGGAACGGATAACGGCACCTTATTTTTGTCTTGCCATTTACCCTGGCCTAGTTTAGGATACATCGATAAGATTAATGGAGAATCTCAATGGACTATAATTCCCTATGTGGACCCCACTAGAATTACAGTATAAGATAACATAGTCTTTAGGGTACAACATATTTATCACAGCTCAAAAGCAGTCTCTTTTTACACTTTAAAACAGCAAGGGGTTAGTAAAAGTTTGGGTTATTAGAGGGTTTAACCAAAGGCGGAACCTATAAATAGTTTATTCAGTCATTTAAAAAAAGTACAGCGTGTAAATACTGATTTTTGTAAAGTCCAATGCTTTTTCCTTAAATTCGTCAAAACATAACTTTAACTACCCTAAAAAGCATTATTTTTGATGCAAAATTAGAATCAGTTTGATTAAGACCATTTTACATATTTTCCTATTCGTATTTTGCATCCCATTAATTGCACAGACTCCTAATACACAAGGAAAAAAGAAAATTGAGATTGTATACGGAGGTGATATCAACCTAGATGAACAGCGATATCCAGGGGCTACCATTTTCAACAAGGACGAAAAGCAACAAGTACAGTTTCGTCACGAAGGAGCTGATATGTGGTGTGACCTTGCCGTTCTCTATAAGGCCGATAACAGAATCGAAGCTTATGGTAATGTCTATTTCCAACAAGGAGATTCTATTCGAATGAATAGTGCATATGTAGAGTACAATGGGGAAACAAAAATAGCCATTGCCAAGGACAGTGTTATTCTTAGGAATAACAGCATGACCCTTACCACAGATGAACTCGAATTTAACAGAGAAACACAACAGGCTTATTACGAAAACTTTGGAACAGTAAAAGACAGCGCCAACACACTTACTAGTATCAAAGGGCGTTATTATATGGATATTGACAAATACGAGTTTAAAACTGATGTCAAAATTACCCACCCTGATTACACCGTGAATTCTGCACGAATGGATTATTACACCGTTTCCAAAAATGCCTATATGTATGGTCCAAGTACAATTGTAGGTGAAGACTATAAAATGTACTTTGAACGCGGGTTTTACAATACAGTGGCCGAACAGGGGTACGGACTAAAAAATACCAGGATTGATTATAGCGAGCGCATTATCTTTGGCGATAGTTTGTATTTTGACAAAGCCACTGAATTTGCCTCCGCTACCAACAACATTAAAGTCATTGACACGGTTAATGATGGAGTATTAAGAGGACACTATGCTGAGGTTTATAAGGCAAGAGATTCTGTACTGGTAACCAAAAAAGCCTTAGCGATTACACTTTATGAAAAGGATTCCATGTATATTCACGCCGATACTCTCATGGTAACGGGTAAGGAAAACGAACGCGTAATACGAGCCTTTAGAGATGCACGTTTTTTTAAAACCGATCTAAGTGGTAAATGTGATTCCATTCACACCGATGAGAAAACAGGTTTAATTCAGCTGATTTCCTCCATCCCCCCTGGAGCTCCAGAAAACAAATTAGCTGCTTTTATGCCAATACTCTGGAGTGGTAAAACACAGATGACCGGAGATAGCATCCACATTTTATCCAATACCGTAACCGAAAAACTAGATTCCTTAAAGGTTTGGAATAACGCCTTTATCATTCAAAAGGATTCCTTAAGTGGAGTCAAATTTAAGGACAGCGTAAAACAAGGCTATAACCAAATCAAAGGAAAAACCCTTTATGGGCTATTTGAAGAAAATGAGCTAAGGGTGGTTAATATTATAAAAAATGCCGAACTCATTTATTATCTGTGGAATGACGACGATGAATTTGTCGGTATCGACAAAAGAGTTTGTGGACTCATTCAGATGATGATGGAAAACAATGAGATCGACAACACGACCTCCTTTATCAATGTAGAAGGAAAGATATATCCTGATTCAGAAATGCCCGTGAACGCCCGAAGATTTAGGGGGTTCTATTGGCGTGGCGATGAGATGATTAGCAGCGTGGAGGATCTCTTCTCACCTGAGGACAATCAAATTGAATTACCAGTTATTCGAGGAGTCAATCACGGAATTGATCTGGATAATCCAAACTTAGCTCCCCAGGAGCAACAATTAAATATAGAACAAGAGACAGTAGATGACGCTGGGGCTGCCACAGCACAGCAAGGGTCATAAAGAAAAGATATCATGAAGGAGGATTTTTTTAAACACCAAGCTCAGACAGGACCAAGCCCTCTGGCATTGGAAGTATCCCACGCAAAGGGATCCTATATTTACGACCGCAATCAAAAAGCACATTTGGATTTTGTGGCAGGGGTTTCAGCAAATACCCTTGGCCATAGCCACCCAAAGATCGTTGAGGCTGTTCAAAAACAAGCGGCATCCTATATGCATGTGATGGTATATGGAGAATACATCCAATCACCCGCAGTGCAGCTCACCAAGTTACTTAGTGAGCAGCTTCCGAAGCCTTTAGAAACTACTTATTTGGTAAATTCAGGAACAGAGGCCATGGAAGGGGCTATGAAATTAGCTAAACGTGCCACAGGAAGAAGTGGAATCATCTCGGCTTTTGGAGCTTACCACGGAAATACCCAAGGCTCATTAAGTCTTATGGATTTCCCAGAGCGCACACAAGCGTACAGACCTCTGCTTCCAGGGATTAAACACATTGGTTTCAACAACCAAGAAGACCTCCAAAAGATCACTGAGGATACCGCAGCTGTGGTCCTAGAGACCATTCAAGGAGGTGCAGGGTTTATTCAACCAGTGGATAACTACCTTAAAAAGGTAAAACAACGATGCGAGCAAGTAGGCGCACTTTTAATCCTAGATGAAATACAACCAGGATTCGGACGTACGGGTAAACTATTTGCTTTTATGCACTATGATATTGTTCCAGATATTCTAGTACTCGGAAAAGGAATGGCATCAGGAATGCCCATTGGCGCATTCACAGCTTCCTCTGACATGATGGCACTGCTTATGAAAAATCCAAAGATGGGGCACATCACTACCTTTGGTGGAAATGCTGTCATAGCAGCCGCAGCACTTGCTACACTTAAAGAGTTGACCGAATCTACTTTGCCAACCGACACCCTAAGGAAAGAAAAACTCTTTAGAACACTTTTGGTACACCCTTTGATTAAGGAAATCAGAGGTAGAGGATTAATGTTGGCTCCTATTGTTGAAAATGAACAAATTGCCAATTATGTAATCCTGGAAGCAGCCAAAAGAGGATTAATCCTATTCTGGCTTTTATTTGAAGGAAAAGCGATACGCATCACCCCTCCCCTGACCATCTCAGATCAGGAAATTAAGCAGGGATGTGCTATAATTATCGCTCTTTTAGAGAAGTGGAAAAATAATAATGTTAACTAAATTGTTAATAACAAAGGAGCTAAAAGAACAGAAAGTATCTTTATAAATCCTAACTTTATTAATGTAGAATCTAAAAATGCATGCCTATGCCATTTAGTGCTCACGAAGATCATAACCTTCCATTACAGAAATTCGAATCCATGTTGAAGACTAATGACGTGTACTTTTTCGACTCTGAAGATTTTCAGGAGATTATACACCATTATTTAAATATCGGAAAGGTATCTCTAGCTAAAAAGGCACTTCAAATAAGTTTAAAACAACATCCAGCCTCTACAGAATTAAAGCTTCTCAAGGTCGAAATTCTCGTTTTTGAAAATCATTTTGACCAAGCAGAGAACCTTTTAGAAGAGTTACAGTTCTTAGAGTCCACCAATGAGGAGATTTTTATTCAGAAAGCGAATATATATTCCAAACAAGACAAACACTCAAAGGCCATCGAGCTTTTAAGCCAAGCAATTTCTATGACCAATGACAACTCCAGCATCTATTCTCTACTTGGAATGGAATACCTGTTTGTGGATGATTTCTTGTCCGCGAAAAACGCTTTTATACAGTGTCTTTCAGAAGATTTTGAGGATTATGGAGCCTTGTATAACGCTGTCTATTGTTTTGATTACTTAGAAGATTATGATGGGGCAATTGAATTCTTAAATGACTATTTAAATAAAAACCCTTATTGTGAGATAGCATGGCATCAATTAGGAATGCAATTTGGTTACAAAGGAAGACACAAGGAAGCCCTATCGTGTTTTGATTTTGCAGTTTATTCGGACGATACCTTTGTGGGAGCCTATTTAGAGAGAGGACGTTCCCTTGAACGTTTAAAACGTTACAATGAGGCCATTGAGAACTACGAAATTACCCTAGAATTAGAAGACCCTACCTCTTTTGCTTACCTTAGAATTGGTAAGTGTCATCAGAGGTTAGGTAATATGGAACTTGCCAAAAAGTTTTATTACAAAACAGTGTATGAAGATCCGCTTTTAGATAAAGGTTGGATCGCAATCACGGATTTTTATTACAAACAAAAGAACTACGAAAAAGCCTTACACTACATCAACAAGGCTATAAACATCGACAGTGAAAACGTACTTTACTGGAAGCGATGTGCTAAAATAAATGCGCACATGTCACTTTATATCGAAGCAAGTCACGCCTATAAAAAAACCTTAGAATTAGGAAATTACGAGCTTCAGACATACCTATCCTGGACAGATTTAATGTTGGAGCATTATGACTATGATGTAGCTGTAAATTACCTCTTACAGGCCTTGGAGTTCTACCCTGACCACGCTGATCTCGAGTACCGATTAGCCGGGATGTATTATATGCTAAAAGAGCAGTCTAACGGGGATTTTTACTTAAAAAAAGCACTCGAGCACAATTTCGAAGAAAAGGAAACCATGGAAATATTATTTCCTGAGGTTTACAATCAAGAGGCTGTAAAAAATATTATTAGCAGTTTTAAAAACCCCTCTACTTAATTTTACTATTTTTGTTCGCCTAAGAACATTAATAATGCAGAGATCATTTATTAACTACCTCATAATATGCCTTAAGGGAATTGCGATGGGAGCAGCAGATGTTGTACCAGGCGTTTCTGGTGGAACCATTGCTTTTATTTCAGGAATTTACGAAGAGCTTATCACCTCCATTAACAACATCAACCTCCAAGCACTTAAAATCCTAAAAACAGAAGGGATAAAAAAAGCTTGGCAGCATGTCAATGGGAACTTTATGGCAGCTTTATTTTTAGGGATTGGGATCAGTATACTTTCATTAGCCAAATTAGTACATTACCTATTGGATGAAAACCCAATTATGGTTTGGTCCTTTTTCTTTGGGCTAGTGGTTGCCAGTATCATTTTTGTCGGAAAACAAATCAAAGTTTGGGATATAAAAGCTATAGTAGGCTTCGCAGCAGCAGCCATCCTAGCCTATTACATTACAACACTACCGGCTATGACTCAGCATGGTGGATACTTTTATATGTTTATTTCAGGAGCACTAGCAATTTGTGCTATGATACTCCCTGGAATATCTGGAGCCTTTATTTTAGTGCTACTTGGATCCTATGGAACCATTCTTGGAGCTATAAGTACCTTCGATATTAAAACCATCGCAGTATTTATACTTGGAATTATTGTTGGAATTTTGAGCTTTGCCAGACTACTTAAATACCTATTTACACATTATGAAAACCTCACCTTAGCCATCTTAACTGGTTTTATTCTAGGATCCTTAAACAAAATATGGCCTTGGAAAATGGTGACTGAAATCAAGAAAATCGGTGACAAAACTATAGTGCTCGATAAAAGCACAAGTCCATTTAATTACGATGGTGATCCACAAATACTGTGGGCTGTCGGCCTTGCAGTTATTGGATTTTTAACTATCTTTTTATTAGAAAAAGTAGCCACTGTAAAGAACAACTAAAAGCTCAGACCAATTCATTAACCTTAAAAAAACCACTAAAGGTATCTAGAAAAACCAAAACACGTTAAAATGATACAACCCACTAGGACACTGTCGGATAAATTCTTTCTATTTATAAAGGGATTAGCGATGGGTGCCGCAAATAAAGTGCCAGGCGTATCAGGTGGTGTTGTCGCATTTGTAGCTGGGTTCTATGAGGAGTTTATCTATTCTTTTCAAAAGGTTAATTTAAAAGCACTAAAACTACTTTTAAATGGACGGTTTAAAAGCTTTTACAATTATATAAATGGGCGATTCCTAACCCTACTTCTTTCAGGTATGGTGGTAAGCTTTTTTAGTGTTTCTAAAATACTAGATTATTTTATCCAACAAAAGGAACTCTACGTTTGGGCCGCATTTTTTGGAATGATCCTCGGCTCAATTTACTATATCGCTAAAGATTTTGATTATTGGCACCGAAAAACGATCCTCTTCTGTATTATTGGAATTGCCGTTGGTGCCTCGTTGAGTTACTTAAACCCAGCCAAAGAAAATGACAATTTATTATTTGTTTTCTTCTGTGGTATTATCAGTGTATCGGGAATGACTCTACCAGGTCTCTCTGGGTCCTTTATACTGATACTTGTCGGAAATTATGTTCTTCTTTTAGTGGATTCGGTAAACGCACTTTATGACACTTTAGTGAATTTAGTTCAATGGAATTTAGAACCCATCCAAAGCCCAGGACGCATTCGCCTTTTAAAGATTTTGGCGATATTTACTCTTGGTTCAGTTATAGGACTGGTGAGTCTATCGCACTTGCTTAGTTATGTATTAAAGAACTTCAAAAACAGAACCACTGCCATTATCCTAGGATTCATTATAGGTTCCTTAGGAGTGGTATGGCCATGGAAACAAAACATATACAAATATAGCCCTGATGGTCAAGTCTTACTGGATTCCTCGGGTGAAAAAATAATTGCAAATTACCAGCGGTATATGCCGAGTTTTGATTCTTTTGAGACTTGGATTGCCATTGGATTTATTATTTTTGGAATTGCCATCGTATTATGGCTAGAATGGTATGGACAAAAAACAAGAACTAATGAGTAGAAAATTTGGACTCCTTGGAAGAAATATCTCCTATTCCTTTTCAAAAGGCTATTTCACAGAAAAGTTTAAAACCTTAGGACTTGATGACCATAGCTACGTAAACTTTGATGTCCCAGAAATAGAAGACATCGTAGCTATTGTAAAAAATACAGAGGACTTAGTGGGCTTTAATATTACCATACCATATAAAGAAGCCATATTTCCTTATTTAAGCGATGTGGATCCAAAAGCTAAAGCCATTGGAGCCATTAATGTAGTAAAAGTCCAAGAAAGTGGTCTTAAAGGTTTCAACACTGATGTGATTGGTTTTCAGCGCTCCATAGCTCCGCACCTAAAGAGCGGACATAAAAAGGCACTTATTCTTGGCACTGGTGGTGCATCTAAGGCCGTAGTACATGCTCTAAGTTCATTAGGTCTAAGCTGTCAACTGGTCTCTAGAACCGCTGGGGAAGACAAATGGAGTTACGAGCAATTGGACAAAGAGATCATGGAGCAGTATACGGTGATTGTTAATTGCACACCACTGGGAACTTTTCCAAATATTGAAGACAAACCCGACATTGCTTACCAATACATTACGGAGGCTCATTTGGTATATGATCTTATTTACAACCCAGAAACGACGAGCTTTATGAAGCACGCCCAAGACAAAGGAGCTACGGCTCTTAACGGTCATCAAATGCTAAAACTTCAAGCAGAAGCGGCTTGGGAAATTTGGAATGACACCACCAAGTAAGCACTTAAAAAATCACTAGAAGTCATAGGGTCATACCCAAAAATTAAAGCATAAAAAATCCGAGGTCTTTTACCACCCCGGATTTTATATAATTAATTGTTATGATCTGCTTGTTAGATCAGTTCGTAACGATCAAGATTCATCACTTTAGTCCATGCACGAGCAAAGTCATTAACAAACTTAACTTCTGCATCGGCACTACCATAAACCTCAGCTAGAGCACGAAGTTCAGAGTTCGACCCGAAGATTAGATCTGCCCTTGTGGCTGTATACTTAAGTTCACCTGTACTACGATCACGACCTTCAAAGAGTTCTTCATCTTCAGAAACAGGTTCCCAAACTGTTCTCATATTCAAAAGATTCACAAAGAAATCATTAGTTAATGTCTCTGGGCGATCGGTAAATATTCCGTGTTTAGAACCATCGTAATTGGTGTTCAAAGCACGCATTCCTCCGACTAGAACTGTTAACTCAGGAGCCGTTAAATTAAGAAGATGTGCCTTATCGACGAGCAATTCTTCTGTAGAGACTTTAAATTTCGTTCTTCTATAGTTTCTAAACCCATCAGCAGCTGGTCTTAGGTATTCAAATCCAAGAATCTCTGTTTGCTCCTGAGAAGCATCCATACGTCCTGGAGTGAATTCAACTGTGAGATCATGACCAGCTTTTTTGGCTGAAATTTCAATACCAACACTACCTCCTAAGACAATAAGATCCGCTAGCGAAACTTTCTTACCAGAGGTTTGTGAAGCGTTAAATTCTTTTTGAATATTTTCCAACACATTCAATACTTTACTAAGCTGAGCAGGATTATTCACTTCCCAGTCTTTCATAGGAGCTAAACGAATTCTGGCACCATTGGCACCTCCACGCTTATCCGAACCACGGAAACTTGAAGCAGAAGCCCAAGCCGTAGATACTAGCTCAGGAATTGTCAATCCAGATTCAGCAATTTTTTGTTTTAAAGCATCTACATCGGCTTGTTCCACTAGCGGGTGATCAACCGCTGGAATTGGATCTTGCCAAATCAATTCTTCTTTAGGTACTTCAGGACCTAAATATCGGCTAGTCGGCCCCATATCACGGTGAGTAAGCTTAAACCATGCACGAGCAAAAGCATCTGCAAACTCATCAGGATTTTCATAAAAATGCCTTGAGATTTTACCGTACTCAGGATCCATTCTTAGTGAAAGGTCCGTGGTGAGCATTGTCGGTCTGTGTTTCTTATTAGGGTCATGTGCATCAGGGGTGTTTTCTTCTGCATCCCTTGCAATCCACTGTCTTGCTCCTGCTGGGCTAATATGTGGATCCCACTCATATTCAAATAAGTTTCTAAAGAAGCTATTATCCCACTCCGTAGGTGTTTGCGTCCAAGTAACTTCAGGTCCTCCACCAATGGCATGAGCCCCTACTCCTGTTCCAAAGCTATTCTTCCATCCAAGTCCTTGTTGTTCTATAGGCGCAGCCTCAGGCTCTGGTCCCACGTTACCTTTAGCTGGTGCAGCACCGTGAGTTTTCCCAAAGGTATGCCCTCCAGCAATAAGCGCTACAGTCTCATAATCATTCATTGCCATCCTTCCGAATGTCTCTCGTATATCAACTGCAGCCGCGAGTGGATCCCAGTTTCCATCTGGACCTTCTGGATCTACATAAATAAGCCCCATCACCACTGCTGCCAATGGGTCTTCTAAATCTCTCTCCCCAGTGTATCTCTCATCAGTCAACCATGTTTTTTCAGATCCCCAGTAAACGTCCTCAGCTGGTTCCCACACATCGACACGTCCAGCTGCAAAACCAAAGGTTTCAAAGCCCATAGTCTCCAAAGCCACGTTCCCACAAAGTACAATTAAATCTCCCCAAGAAATCTTTCTACCATACTTTTGTTTCACAGGCCAAAGAAGTCGTCTTGCCCTATCTAAGAGTACGTTATCAGGCCAACTGTTCAGCGGAGCAAAGCGTTGTTGAGCTGTACCAGACCCTCCTCTACCATCACCTACTCTATAAGTTCCAGCACTGTGCCAAGCCATACGAACAAATAGCCCACCATAGTGACCAAAATCCGCTGGCCACCAATCCTGAGAATCGGTCATCAGTTCTCTTAAATCTTGTTTTAGGGCTTCGAAGTCTAAGCTTTCAAATTCTTTTTTATAATCAAAATCCTCACCCATTGGATTGGAAAGCGATGAATTTTGACGAAGTATATTCATGCGAAGTTTGTTTGGCCACCAGTGGCTACTGCCAGTTTGATTTAAATTACCACTTAAAAAAGGACAGGATCCATTGGACTTATCCTTGCCATTCATGTTCTCCATTTTACGTTCATTTTAAGTTACACATTAATTTTTTTACACCGCTAAGATCGGATTCCTTTCAATCGATAAACTATAACATTAATCTATATAATTTATTAAACCATAGGCTATTTCAATAGTTTCGATTTTAACAAATCAATATTTTATAAATAGTTGTTACAAAAATACCTTTGTAAAATACATACTTTTTTACAATATTCATAATATTGAGTCCTTACCATTTAGAAATATGAAAACAACTATTGCTGTCATGAATTTTAATTAAAAAAAGGAAAAATAACCTGTTAAATTCCATATAGAATCGGCCATGAAACTTTTACGTCTTCAAAGTTGTAAAGGGTGAAATTAACCTTTAAAAATTCTTCGGTAAAAATATGCAAATCACTGTGGTAGAACCATCAAACAAGGCCACCCTAAGCAATTAAATATTTCACACTTCCTAACAAAATTCTTGGCTAATTTCAGACTTGTTAGTATCTTTCAACATCAAAGCATTGATGAACCATAAACATTTAGATAATGTTAGACGAAAAAAATGATAACCTGCAAGATGCAGATGGAGAGAAAAACCAAGAAACCACAGTAGAATCAACATCGCAGCCACAAGAAACCCAGCAAGATCAGCCGGCTAATGAACCAGAGAATGCCGCCGATCTGCCAGAGCAGAAAACAGAAGATGATGATGCCCATACTGAAATTGACCAATCCAACGCAGAAGATGCCGAGGATGAGGGCAATAAAGATCGTCATGAAATCCCACTTTTGGACTATCATGCAATGAGTATGGAAAAGCTTGTTGAGGAGCTCGATAAATTAGTTAACAAACAACGTGTTCAAGCTATAAAAACCCATGTTGACCAGATCAAATCAGAGTTCGACCTAAAGTATCAAGATTTATACGAACAAAAGAAAGATGATTTTATTGAAAATGGTGGAAATGAAATTGATTTCTATTACGTCTCCCCTGCCAAAAAGGAGTTCAATGAAATCTATGGCACCTATAGAGAAAAGCGCAATCAATACTACAAAAGTCTTGAGGAACGTTTAAATAATAATCTGGAGAACCGCCAACAAATTATAGAAGAGCTAAAAGGGCTTATTAATGTCGAGGAAAATATCAACGATACTTACAAGCATTTTAAAAACCTCCAAGATCGCTGGAGGAATGCAGGCCCAATTCCAAGGGTTCAATACAATGATGTTTGGCGCACCTATCACCACCATGTAGAGCGATTCTATGACTTTTTAGATCTAAATCGAGAACTCAGAGACCTTGACTTTAAAAAGAATCTAGAAGAGAAGCTTAAAATAATTGAACAAGCAGAAGCCCTAGCTGAAATTCCTGATGCTAATAAGGCTTTTAGAGAACTTCAAATCCTTCATAAAATCTGGAAGGAAGATTTAGGTCCAGTGGATAGGGAACATCGAGAAAATATATGGGAGCGATTCAGTGCAGCTACCAAAACCATTCATCACAAGAGACAGGAGTACTTTAAAAATCAAGATGAGATCCACGAGGTTAATTTGGCGGCCAAACAAGAAATCATCAAGAAGATTAAAGCCATCACGGAACGCCCACCACATAATCATGGCGGATGGCAAAAATTGATCAAAGAAATTGAGGCACTTCGGGAGGAGTTTTTCAATGCAGGCCGTGTTCCATATAAAGACAATGAAAGAACTTGGTCTGAATTTAAAGGAGCCGTGCGTCGATTCAACCGCAGTAAAAACGAATACTATAAAAGCCTTAAAAAGTCTCAGCATGTCAATTTAGAGAAGAAAATGGAATTGGTAAAAATTGCCGAGCAAAACAAGGATAGTGAAGATTTCGATCAGACCACTCCACTTATGAAAAGAATACAAGCGGATTGGAAAAAGATTGGCCATGTTCCAAGAAAGTATTCTGATAAAATATGGAATGAGTTTAAGTCCGCATGTAACCATTACTTTAATCGCCTTCACGAGGCTAAGAATGAATATATTAAAGACGAACTCCAAGCCTTTGAAAAGAAACAGAATTTTATGGATAGCCTAAAAGGTTACCAATTATCTGGGGATAAGGAAAAGGACTTAGAGCAAATCAAAAGCTTTATCGCGGATTGGAAATCCATAGGAAGGGTACCAAAGAACAAGAAAAACATCGAAGGCAAGTTTAACAAGGTTTTGGATGGACTGTTTAAAAAACTAAATCTAGGAAAACAAAAGTCAGAGCTTATTAAATATGGCAATAAAGTAGACCAGCTAGCAAATTCTGATAATGAGAACCTCATTCAAAACGAACGCATCTTTATTCGAAGAAAAATAGATGAAGTGAAATCAGAGATTCGACAATTGGAAAACAATTTACAATTTATTAATGCTGATGACAACAATCCTATTGTGATGGATGTGCGTAAAAATATCCAGAAACATCATGAGGATCTCGATCTTTGGAAAGCAAAACTTAAAGAAATTAAAAATATCTCACTGGATTAGTTCTCGAACACTACCAGTAAACGAACCATAAACAAGAACTTATTACTAAAAATAAAAACAAAGAATCATTATACATCCTAAGATCAGTAAAAGCATTAAAATGCAGTATAATTGAGCTCTTTACACGTCCCTGAATGGTACAAAAAATCCTATCCATTTGGTTATTCTGTTTGATTTGTACAGGTTACAGTAATGCCCAACACAAACGATTAGATAGCCTACAAAGCCTTATACAAACTTATTCCAATCTCCCTTTGGAAAAAAGGAAGGATAGCTCATACATCGATCTAATCAACCAATACAGCCTATCGAATTACTATGTCAATAAGGATAGTATATATTATTATGCAAATGAAAGTTTAGCATTATCTAAATCCATTGGTTACACAAAGGGAGAAATCGAGGCACTTATCAATATCGCCTTTTATGAAAGTGAGCTTGGCCGTCAAGCCAATGCCATTAATATTGCTAAGCAGGCTCTTAAAAAGGCAGAGCAAATCCAAAGTCTGTATTATCTTCTAATTTGTTATAGCAATATTTCCACCTTTTATGAATACAGTGGAGACATTCAAAATTCGGTGGAATACAGTCTTAGTGCAATTTACTTAGCTAAGCAAAAAGAAGACAAAACCGATGCAGAGATTTCATATTTGAGTTTGATATATGAAAACCTGGGGATTACCTACGGACTTCAACGAGAATACAAGAAAGCATTAGAGTTTCTTGACAAAGCCCAGGAAATAAATATACAAACCAACAATATTGTTGCCCAAGCAGAGACCATGAGTAACATGGCTAGTTTTCAGTTAAAAACCAAAGAATTTGAGAAGGGGTTAAAAAATATAAATGCTAGCATACCTATTTTTGAAAAGGAAGGTTATCATGACTGGCTTGCCTATGCTTTAAAAGTGAAGGGGCAGCTTTATGTGGAGATCAAGGACTATGAAAGAGCATTAAACATCTTTATGCGATCTTTGAATCTCTATGAAAACATAGAGGACAAAAGGGAAAAGACCTCTTTATTAAACGGAATTGCAAGAACATACCTGGGAATTAACGAATACGATCTAGCACAACACTATGCTGATCAGGCCTTAAAAAATGCGCAACAATTAAATTCGTTTGAAGATCTTAAAGAGGTTTCAAAAACTCTGTATTTGCTTCATAAGAAATTAGGGGAATTTGAACCTGCTCTTAAATATCATGAAGAATTCAAACGATACAATGACAGTATCTTTAATTTAGAAAATTCCAAAAGTATTGCCGCTAATGAGGCTCAATTGGATTTAATAGCTAAAGAAAATCAGCTCATCCTACAAAACGAACAGAAGCTAAACAGACAACGCCTGTGGATGTATGTGTACTCTTTTGGTGGTATGGTCCTACTTACCATCTTGTTTTTTACCCAACGAAGTAGAAAGCTAGAGCGAAAACTCAATAGCCTGCTGGCCAATAAAAACTTTGATTTAAAAAAGAGGGAGCGGGAACTTCAAGAGCTCAATGAAACCAAAAACAAATTCTTCTCAATTATTGCCCATGATCTTCGTGCTCCTATTGCCTCTTTAAACGGTCTGATAGACCTATTAAAAGACAATCAGATCAAAGCGAAGGATTTTATCCAATTTGCTCCGCAGCTAAGTGAACAAGTCAAGAGTATCTCATTTACATTAAACAACCTTTTGATTTGGGGGCAAGCGCAAATGAAAGGTGCAAAATCCAGACCAGAACCATGTGACCTTGGGAAATTAGCCCAGCAGAATGTTCAGCTTCTCAGCGAGCAAGCTCTAAAGAAACAGATTGATATTCAACAAAGAATCGCCCCAAAATCCATTGTCTATGTCGATAAAGAGCAGATCAACCTTGTCTTTAGAAATATCATTAATAACGCCATAAAGTTTACCGAGAACAACGGTAAGATTTACATTCAAGCCAAAGAAACAGCCAATCAATACCAAATTGCGATTAGCGATAATGGTGTGGGAATAGATCCAGAATTCATCAACGATTTAACTTCTGATAAAACTACATTCAACACCACCTACGGTACCCAAAACGAAAAAGGCACAGGACTAGGTCTAAATCTTTGTAAAGAAATGATTGTCAAAAACAGAGGAAAACTTTGGATTAAATCTGAACTTGGCAAAGGCAGCACCTTCTATTTCACCCTTCCTAAGGATGTAGAGGTGTAGTGTCTTGAAAAATTAATCCATCAACAGGATTAGACCAGCTTTTATTGGTCAATTTAGAAACCAATGTAGTTTTGAGATAACTACCAAAAAAGATTTAAGGCAATAAATCTCCCTGAAAGAACTCCTATATTTTGCTCTTAATTAACCTGATTTTTTCAGCTAAAATGGTCATTATACTAGTTCCGAGATGATATACTTCAGTATACCCCGAATCTAATATATTCTTATTCTTTTCGTGAGCTGTTTTAGCATTATGGGTGGCCTCTTCAATGAAAATCGGATGTCTTCTCGAGTCAAATCCTCCACTAATAATCTGATTTACTAAAGTTTTCCAATTATTACAAGTATCTGGGATGCCATCAGGCAATTCACTATTTTGATGAAAATAAAGCCAAACTTCAAAACAAGGATTACTTTCAGCTACAAACCAATTTTGCTTTTTACTACATTCAGATTTAATTTCAACAATCTGTTCAACTCTACTGTTATCTTTATCTGGATCTGTATCAATCACAATCCATACTTCATCTCCCTCAATTATATTATACTTAGGTTTATTTCCGTTTTTTCCTGTCGGACATGTAGAGTTAATTGCTATTTCAAATAAACCTTCTGGAGAATTATTGTCTTCAGGAGTGATTTGATGAACTTCTATATTAATTCTTGAATCCTTCTCTTTAAAATACTTGAAGTAATCATATTCTCGACGGCGACCCTCACAAAAAATATAAATTGACTTTGCATCCCTGCTAGGTGGAGTACGTTCAAAAAGCCTATTGGTTAATATCATAATCCACCCAATTTAGATCTTTCAAGTTACTTAAAAACGGAATTGAACCATATCTTCCATTTAGATATCCTTTACGGATATCTATTGTTTTATGTTCTTTAAAATCACTTAAAGAATAAATATCTGTAGCTCCTTCAAAATCCTTTTCAGAGAACCATATCTCATCTTGTCTAAAGATACTTTGATCTAGTAAATTTGACTCATGTGTAGTGAATATTAACTGCCCTTTAGTTTCTTCTTGTTCGGAAAACTTACGAATCAGTTCTTTTATTAATAAAGGATGGATACTTCTTTCTATTTCATCTACAAAAATAACTTTGTCATCGAACAAAATATTTTTAAACGCAGGAACAAAATCTAATAACCTAACTGTTCCGTCCGACTCTTCTTCTAACGAAAAAGTCTTAGTAAGGTTATTTGCCACGTGTTCTAACTCCAATGTTTTCACAATGTAATCATCGCCTTCTTTTGCAACAATAATCTCTTCTCCTCGCCTTGTTCGTAAACCAATTATTTTATTCTTGGATTTCTCTAATCTTGTTATTAAGTCCTCAATTTCATTAGAATTATCCTGCCCGAAAAAATCATGAATATTAGTTTTTTCAGTATATAGAGACTTTATACCTATGTTAAAGGTACGCATTAAATCTTCCGCAAACTCCTTAAACGAATTGTCTTTATCAATCCTATGAGCTAATGCGACTGGTTTAGAATCTGGTGTAATTATTTGTAAAGTTTCTTCAAACCAAGCAAAAGCATTTTTAATTTCTCTTAGGTTCTCATTTTCTCGGTTAGCCAATAATTTTAATATTGGTTTGTCTACCCTAACAAATTCTTCGATTAAGACTTCCTTTATTACCTTGCTTTTTTCATCTTTTTCAAAATCGGAAGAGAATTTTATTTGAGTTTTCTTATTTTCCATCTTACGTTCAAATAGAAGTAAATCATCTTTTTTTCCAAGACCTGAAATATACAGTTCTTCGGTAACTATCTTACCATCTTCTATTTCCAGCCCATACAAAAAACCACTTCCATTTTGAATAAACTCAATTACTAAAACTTGCTTTTTATCATCTGTAAATTTGAAGCTATTGTTTCTATATGCAAATGGAATATCCTCATGGGTAACAAGTCTTTTTAAATAATCTAATGATTTAATTAAGTTCGACTTTCCAGAACCATTTGCACCATAAATAGAAGATAACTTAAGCACTTCAAATCCCTCTCTACTATATATATGAAAGTTCAATGTTTTTAGTCTACTATTTGGAATAGTAGTAAATTCCTTACGTTTACCGAATGAAAACATATTCTCTAAAACAAATCTTACCAGCATACTCGTGAAAATTTCACGCAATTTAAGGATCTTTTATTAATTAACAATATATTTCGTGAAAATTTCACGAGTCAACTTATCCAAACAGGCAATAACGATATGCACCTGAAAAACTTTTCGTTGATGCATACCGATAAAGGTGTTTTGTTTTCACCAACTTATGATTTGTTGAATGTAAACCTCATTTACCCAGACGATAAAGAGGATTTAGCTTTGACTTTAGGTGGAGGAAAACGAAAGATAAAACGCTCCGATTTTGACCAATTTGCCAGTAGCTTAGAACTTTCGGAGATTGTTCGAGATAACATCTATAAGGGTTTTTCCAAACAACTGAACAAAGTTCACAGTTTGATTGAAAGCAGTTTTTTAACTGATGTATATAAAGAAAGGTATATTCAGATTTATGAGAGTAAATTGAAGCAAATAGGAATTTAGTTTTTTTTAATTTAAGCCTATCAAATTGATTTTAATTTATTAGAATAATTAAGTTTTTTTGAAGTGCTTTTTTAGTTTTCATATGTGTTTTATTTTCATTTTAGTTATTATACTTACTCAACCCGATTAAATTCGTGAATTATAAAAAAAACGAGCTTGAAAATACTTTTATAAACCAAATTAAATATCTTGTTGATAAATATGGGAAGAAATCCATTTTGGTACTTGGTAGGCATAATTTTGACATCAGTGAGCTTATTAAACTATCGGTAGAATAAAATATAATGAGCGTACAGGCCAAATACTTATCACAAATTATGAGGAAATCTCAATTAAGTTTCTTACCGTACACAAGTCAAATGGCACAGAGGCTGATAATGTAATTATTTTGAACCTAAGTAATGAATTATTAGGCTTTCCAAACAAAGTGACCGATGACCCCATCTTATCTTTATTATTAAGTGAAGATGAAGAGTATAGATTTGCCGAAGAAAGGAGATTGTTTTATGTAGCTTTAATTCGAACAAAAAATGAAGCTATATTGCTCATTCCATCTGAAGCCTCTTTATTTGTTAAAGAGTTACTCCGTGATTATGGTTACTTGTTTACCACAAAAGAAGGCCAGCAAAAAACAACGAACTGCCTTTACTGTAAAACTGGAAAGGTAATAATAAGAAAAAATAGCGTAAGTGGTAAGCAATTCTTAGGCCGCTCCCATTATCCCTTTTGCAATCAAAACTTATAATAATATTGAGATCTTAAATAATCAATACATCTGCCCAGATTGTAAAAGTGGTTACATGACTAAAAGAAAAGGTAGATTTCGAATTTTCTTAGGTTGCACCAACTACCCAAGATGCAAAAACACTATTAACCTGGATAATTAAGCCTTGTTACAGAACTGACCCGTAAAAGATTTTAAATCAGAACGTAGCCGCACGAGATATTTGAGTCCTTAAAAGATTATTTCTTTTTAGAAGAATTCCGAATATGTAAAACTGGAGGCAGAACGATCTTATCAGAAAATGGCTGCTGATCACTTTGTTTTATACCATTTAGGAATAACTGAGCTGCTCTACGTCCCATTTCTAAAGGAGATTGATCTACAGAACTAATCGAAGGTCTAGTGTATTTAATAAAAGGTTCATTACCAAAACCCACCAGAGCAACTTGCTCTGGAATCCTTATACCCTTTTCTTCTAATTCCAAATAAGCACCAATAGCCGCAAAATCACTTGCAGAAAAAATAGCATCAAAAGCAATTCCTTCCTCTATCAAATTCTCAATAGCACCCCGACCATTTTCAATGACACTATCGGTATGAATCACATATTTTTCAAAATCAAGATTGATACCATGATCTTTTAGGGCCGCACTATAACCCAAGAACCTATTCTCATAAATATCAAACTTTCTATCCCCAGCAAAATGAACAATGTTTTTACACCCTTGATCAATCAGGTGAGAAGTAGCATCATACGCTCCTTTAAAATCATCGATAACCACCGAGCTAGCATCAATGACATCCACACATCTATCCACAAAAACAAGTGGCATATCATGCTCCAATACATGATTTAAATGAGCTCTACCTTCTTCCCTGCCAATGCTGGTAGAGAGAAAAACCCCATCGACTTGAGAATCCAACAAAGCATGAATATTTTCCTGCTCCGCTGCAGCATCCTGACCTGTTTGACAAATAATTACATGATACCCCAGGGGTTTTAATTCCTCCTCAATCCCTCGGATTACGGTAGAAAAAAAACTTCTATTGATAAAAGGAACAACAACACCCACCACCATACTATGACCAGATTTCAAGGCCAAGGCCAGCTTATTCTGCTTATAGTTCATCTGCTTCGCGGTCTCCACTATAAGCTTCTTGGTTTCAGCGTTCACCCGAGGGTTATCGTTCAAGGCTCTTGATACTGTGGAAGGACTTATTTTAAGCTTCCTTGAAATATCATAAATGGTTATGTGATTCTTTGACTTCATTACAACTGAGTTAGTATATAGGTGCTACAAGAATTAAAAATAAGAAAATCTTATCATAGCCATTACAAATTACCATTAATTGGAAGGAATAACCCGCTTAATTGTTCCATCTGCATTAAACTCCATTTCATCCATACACACCTCCCTGTGATACCCTCCTGCTCCATTTGCCATATCAACACCACCAGGCTTAAACATACGATGGTAAACAATATACCACTGATCGCTTCCTGGTTTTTGAAGCACCGAATTATGACCAGCACCGTAAATCTCTTTAGAATCCTCCCTCATAATTACAATGTTATCCTCAGGGATGGTCATCTCCCCCATAGGTGATTTAGAATAACCATATCGCACCTTGTAATTAGGGCTACGTGTATCATCCTCTGCCCAAAGAAAATAATACAATCCATCACGATAAAATACATAAATACCTTCCCTAAAGGTAGCATCAGGGGTCATTACCTTCAAAGTGTTTTTCTTTAAAGACACCATATCTTTTTGAAGCTCCGCAGCCGCTAAATAACCATTCCCCCAATACAGATAACTCTTACCCGATTTAGGATCTGTAAATACGTCTGGATCGATTTCTTGACCGCTGTTAATGCCCTTAGGTTTAAAGTCTATCAAAGGTTTTCCAGAGTCCACAAAAGGCCCTTTTGGATCATCCGCCACGGCAACTCCTATTTTCTTTGTACCCCCATCCATTCCACCGCTATAGTAATAGTAGTATTTATAAGAATTACGACCTTTCTTCTTTTCAATAATCGCAGGCGCCCAGGAATTACCATTAGCCCAAGAAACATCCTTTTTCAAATCAAGAATAACCTCTTCCTCCTTCCAATCTACAAGATCCGTAGAAGAAAACGTTTTAAAATAATAACCTCCCCAGCCATCAAACCCATCACTTGTTGGGTACAAATAATACTTTTGATCCTTCTCAGCATATAGAATTTCTGGGTCTGCATAAAATCCAGGAATGATAGGGTTGGAAGCCGTAGGCATTTGAAAACCTTCAGGAACACCCCATTTATCGGTTAGATTCTTTAATTCCCATCTAGTAATAGGTATCACGGTTCCATGCCTAGGATGAAAATCCATAGAGATTTCAGCATCTATATTTTCAAAAACATCGAGGTCCTTACTATGGCAAAACTGATAGCTACCATCCATATAAACATCGTATAACAACACATAGGTATCACTGTGATTTAATTTAAAAATACACGAACCCTCAACAGCTTCAGAAGTCTGCTGCTTATACCCTTGTTGTTCAACCCATTTACCTGAGGTCAACGAACTAGTTATTGCACGTTTAATACCATTACCATGACCTTCGGTTTTATAAAACAAATGATACAAACCATTCTTCTCTACAATATCCCCATCAATACAAGACTTTCCATTTTCAGGTAGAAACAGTGGCTTAGGCTCTCCAACAATATCGGTAAAATCCTCATTGGCATAGGCGTAATAAATAATATCCACCCCATCACCGTGTTTCATTGACCAATATATCATATACTTATCCACCTGGGCATCATAAATGGATTGTGGTGCCCATACTCTTTTTAAATCCTCCTGTCCACTATACTTCTTTTGGATGTTAACTACCGATGAGCTCCAGTTCACCAGATCCGTAGACTTTAAAAGCACCATGGCACGATTTGAATCCCATCCTTTGGAAGAGGTCATATCGGTCATTACCATATAAAAAGTCTTACCATCCTGAGCTCTTAAAATATGAGGATCGCGTACACCACCTGTGGAACTAATTTTCTTTGAATCCAAAACAGGCATGTTTTTATTCAAGGTTCTAAAATTATAACCATCCAAACTTATGGCGTAACAAAGGGCCTCATTCTCTACCTCATTGCCCTTAAAATAAGCAAATAAGTAGGCGTTAAAATCCTTTTCCTCGGGCCCCACCTTATAGGATTGTGCCCATACAAGGCTATTAAAGCTCAGTGCAGTTGCCACCAATAACAAACATAACTTTCTCATAATAATTATAACAATTTAATACGAATCACCTGTAGTGAATACGGTTTAAGGTTAAAAGATTTCGAATTATCTAAATCAACTTCACTCTTCTGGGGTGTAGCCGACTCATCATCTGGATGACCACTAAGAGTGTGCATAGATGCGCTCCGGGGAGCTAGGTTAAATTCATCTAAGTCTAGCTGGGTTTCTACAGCTACAGGAAGAAGATTAACCAACTTAATAATAAGCTCGTTAGAAGACTCATCCAGAACACTAGAGACAGCAACTCTTTTTTTCACATCCCCACTGTTATTAGACAACTTTAATTGGTGATCAAAATAAAGTGTTCCACCATGATTTCCGAAAAGCTTTTGGACATAATACCCAGGTGTTAAATGCACTTGACTATTATCGAAATAAATCAAATCTGGATTCCACTGAGTACTCCCTTCTTTAGCCAGTAAAGGAGCATAAGAACTCATCTCAACGATATCTCCATTACGCTCAATGCTGGTAAGGTATAGGGCCTCACTTAGAGCGGTTTCAATATTGTTCGGACGCCCAGGAAGGTGGGCTGCATATTCTCCGAGATAAACCTTGGATTTACTACGATCATAAGTGTCGTAAAAGTCCTGATTATGGATAAACCATCCAGGAGGCTGATAATAATGTTCATCTACCATTGGAATATCTAACTCATCCGCCAATCGCCATCCTTCCTCATAATCCGACCCACTGGAAAAAGGCCCTACGGTACCGATTACCGTAATTTCTGGATGCGCTTTTTGAATCGCGTTGTAAATCATGGTAAAGCGTTCTATGAAAACATCCGAAATCAAATCCTCATTCCCAATACCGATATACTTTAAATTAAAAGGTTTTGGATGACCTGCTTTTGCTCTAACACTCCCCCACTTTGAATCTGCTGGACCATTGGCCCACTCGATCAAGTCTAAAATATCTTGAATATAGGCATCCATTTCTTCCATAGGTAGTCCACACTGTTGCCCAGCTCCGCCAGTAGAAGAATTTTGGCAAGGAACCCCAGCGGCGATAATTGGAATAGGCGTGGCGTCGATATCTTCACAAAACTGAAAGTATTCAAAATAACCCAGACCTACCGATTGGTGATAACCCCATATATTACGCTGTGGAATACGAGCCTCTAGTGGCCCAACGGTGTGCTTCCAATTATATATATTCTCAAGTCCATCCCCATGAGCGACGCAGCCCCCAGGGAATCGTACAAACTTTGGATTAATATCCGCTATAACCTGAGCCAAATCTTGCCTTAAACCATTGGTTCTATTGTTAAACGTATTTCTAGGAAATAAAGAAATCATATCCAAAGCAATAGAAGAAGGTTTCTGAAGTTGGATCTCTAAAAATAGCTCATCTCCAGCTGATTTAGTTTTTATTACCGCTTTATGCTTTTTCCAAAACGTTCCCTTAACCCTAATTTGGGTAGTACCATAGGAGGTTCCCTGACGATCCTTTAGGCTAATCTGCAATACATTATCTCCTTCTATTTCCTTTACAAATAATGAAAGGTCATATTTCTCTCCACCTTTCACTGATATACCATCATAACCAAGATTACGCACTAGGGCGCCCGAGTTCTTTGGCTGAAGGACCAAATAATGCTTGTTGTTTTTATGAATAGGCTGAGTACTATCGATTTTGTGATCAGTTAGAACCTCCCAAGCCGTTAAAGCATTCCAATTAGGATCATTGTTCTTCCTCTCTAAAGGATGGTATTCAAAATCACGGTTTTGTATAAGTTCCCCATAGATCCCACCGTCTGCGGCATAATTGATATCCTCATAAAAAACACCGATAAGCTGATCGCTAATTTGTTTTTTTCGCTCAGCTAAAACCTTCACTTTAGCCGTAAGAGTCTCAAGATTCGCAAAGCGCTGAGGATCTTGGTCAGTAGTCTCGCGGTACAATGATGATCTATAAGCCGCTAAATCTCTGCTATTAATTAACTTTTCGATTACATCCCAGGAAACCTCATGGATGGTTCCATTTTCAGGGGTACCATCGATCTCAACGGTGACCCTAGTATCAGTTGTGGCTATAGGTATCACGGATGAATAAGAAGAAAAATCCGAGGTCTTTACAGCGAAACTTTCAGCCTTTTCTCCTCTAGCATTTTTCCAACTAACTATAAACTCTCCTCCTTGCCTATTAATTTGTGGCATTAGAATTGGACCATCGGTATTAATTGGAGGATAGGATTGCGGTTTCCAATGAATCAAATCTTTGGAAGAAGCATACGCAAAGGTTGCATCGTGATCATTCACCCCCCATACCGCATGCCAAGTGCCATCTGTATGGTGATATAAAAAAGGATTATTCATCCGCTTTTCTGCCCCCCAAGTTCCATAATCACTATATACAAAAGTGTGCTGTGGCCCTATGGCATGCCAGTTTAGTTTATCCGTACTCCAGGCTATATACAACCCATGTCGATCCTTACTTCCATCAAGTGTATAGGCAAAAAGATATGCTTTGCCAGGATCATATATGCCAAAGGATTTTAAAGGTAAGGCAAGACAAAAAAGTAATAAGGCTACTAAAAGTTTACAAAAGTAATTCGTCTTACAATAAGGTAAGTCGTCAGTTATTCTCATTGGTAATTAGATTTATTTATTTGAATTCAAATCTATATAGCGAACCATGGCCTCCACCAGGTAATAATCCCCATAACTCAGTGGGGTATCAATTTCTGTTTTATTAGGCATATTTCCAACTCCATGCTTTAAAATAAACCCTCCGTTTGTTCCCTTCTCTGCGATATAAACAGGTGATAAAAGAGTTTCAAGCATAGCCTCTGCTTGATTGAAATAATCCCCATCAGTATAGGTGGAGAGCTCCAACAGTGCTGAGGCAATTATAGCACCAGCAGAAGAATCCCGTAGGGCATCTGGAATATCAGGAGCATTAAAATCCCAGTAAGGAACTTTGTCATTAGGAAGGTTCGGGTGGTTTAAAATAAAGTCTGCTATACCCTTGGCAAAATCCAAGTATTTCTGATCCTTGGTTTGCCTGTACATAACCACATAACCGTACAAACCCCATGCTTGCCCGCGTGCCCAAGATGACTCATCGGCATAGCCTTGGTTGGTAATTTGTAGCTTCACCTGGCCTGTGTTCTCATCATAGGTCACTTGGTGATACGAACTATAATCATCTCTGTAGTGATGCTCCATTGTGGTATTGGCATGATTTATAGCGATCTCAGAAAAACGGGAATCACCACTGTGTTCTGAGGCCCAAAACAACAACTCCAAATTCATCATATTATCAATGATAACCACTAGGTCATCTTCTCCACCTTTATTCCAGGGCGCACTATCCCATGAGCGTATTGCTTGTGCATTTTGGTTATATCGTGACGCCAGTGATGTAGCACTGTTGAGTAAAATACGCTCATAGGCTGGATTCGGCTTTAAGCGATTAGCGTGACCGTAACTACAAAACATCATAAATCCTAGATCATGGGTAGAGGTATTAAACTGTTCTTTTTCCAACTGCTTTAACGAGTTTTCGATCTCTGGCCAAAACATCTCACTTTCAAATACTTGGTCTAAATAAAGCATGGTACCTGCGTAAAAGCCACTACACCACCATCCCGAATCACTGGTCTCAAGCTCATCGTTAGCCTTATGGTATGTTTTAGGAAAACGATCATCTGGAAGTCGATTTGCCATATAGTTATACTGGTACACTGCGGTATCTAATACTTGATCAATTTTCTGATCTAAAGCGGACTGCTGGTTTTGGCATCCTATAAAAAACACCATTAAAAAAATTAACAGTAGCGTTGGATAAAAGTTTTTCATTGTCGATTATAATTATTTAGTTTGATACATCTACTTCAAGTACCACAATTTCTTGCGCAGGCATAGTGGTATCTAACCCCTCGCCATCAATTTGTGATACGTTTTGAGAAAAAATATGTAATTTTTTAGCGCGCCTCCATAGGTCCTTATCAAAATTTGGTTCCCACTCCCCAACGGAGGTTTTGGTAAGATCCTGTAGACGCCATTTCTTTTTATTTAAACCATAGCTAGCCAAGGTTATTTTACTTCCTCGTTGGCGATCACGAAAAAGCAAAAATAACTGATCACTATCCACTAGAATTTCTGGTCTTGATATGGGAATACTTTTGGTACCACCTCCTCCAAGTTCAAAATCTTCATCCCTAAAATCGGTGTCCAATAATTGCCACCGATGATCTTTATGATATACCACCTTATACTGCGTTAGGTCGTTTTCTCTCCAATAACTAGCAATAAATGGATTTCCATTAGAATCAGTAGTCATGGATGTCTGATTCATTAAATTACTGTTTTCCGGGATCCGCCAAGCATAAGGGGCTGTGTCTTTTTTAACAGGTAGCCTTAATACCTTTCCATTAATATCCTGCCATAGGTATCCACCATCCTTAGAGACCATATAAGCGATATCGTGATTGGTAGTCACATCCCAGGATTCTCTCCAAGTCCAAGATAAATGAATACCGTGCTTATCCACATGGGTTTGCCAATATGCCGAACGAATGCCCTGACCATCGATAAGATTATGGTGTAGTTGCTTCCACTGCTCAGTATTTGGATCATAACGATTTACTACCAGATTCCCCCTACCCGAAGCACCAGAGCGGTATAAAAACAATAAGGATCCATCTTCAAGGCTTTGAAACTCAGGATAGGTTACCTTGTTTTCTTGAATGCCTGTCATAGAAAGCTCCTTAGTGAGCTGAAGACTTAAAGGATGTTTACTTTTAGCATATCGCAAAGCTGTATCATGCATATCCCAGCTAAGATGAAGGTAGCCCTTTGCATCCACAGCCATACTGATGGAATTATGAGCATCTTTGACATTTCCACTATAAGGCGTAAGGGAAAGCTCCCACTTAGATTCTCCTAATTTGCGCTTCCCGAGTACCATCTGACCATGGGCATTGTAAAAGGCTGTAAACTGATGATCTTTAAAACTACATAGGGCTTGGTTTCTAAAAATTACGGTATTTACTGAGTTTTGACTCCATCCAAGACCCACCGCAGTTTGATCTACCTTTAAACCAGTGCAGGAGATACAAAAAAACAAACAACTTAAAATCCCAAGTAAACCCTTATTCATTAGTAATTCTTTTTACACAAATATTCTTAGCAAAATACGAACTCTCTTTAAGACCATCAGCCTTTCCTGCAGATCCTTCCATTTGAAGGTTTATAATAAGCCACATGGGTTTGTTGGAAAAGTTGGTATAATGTACTCCCTGTTGCACATTATCTATATAATAAGTGATTGAAGTATGGGTCTGGTCTAACCACTGCATACGAATCTTATACTGATGCCACGCTGTAGGAGCGTCCGTGATTTCTTTTTTAATGGTCGTGACATTTTCTGGAGTAATAAAGGTATTCTGCCAGTTATAGGCATCTCCTTTAAATTCCAAAATATCTGTCTCTGGCGGCCAGCCCTCCACTCCTGTCATCCAAAATGCTGGCCAAGTACCTGGTTTTATGGGTGCTTTGAATTCGCCTGAGATCTCATAGATCGGGAATTCTTCGGTTAGGGTAATGGGTGTTTTGGCATGAACAGCTCCAGAGCTATAGGCAATAGGCAAGTGCGGAACCAAACTACTTTTGCCAACATCTTTGGACAAAAGTTGCGCTTTTAATTCAAGTACGCTGTCTTTTAAAATAATATTAGATGAGTACATGCGAGCAGATCCATTATGATCCCTACCCCAAGGATAATAATTATCCCAATGCTTTTTAAAATTCTTACTGCTGTAAAAAGAGGAGGGTGCTATAAGGGTATCCCACGACTTTTGCTTTGGTTTAGATGGGTAAAAGGCCTTATCAATTGGAGCCTGTTTCCCGCTCCACATTTTTTTCTGTGTCCAATCCTTAGCTGGAGCAGCCCAAAATGGTGTTTGTTTTTCCAAACCTAGCACTAAAAAGGCCGTTGAAACTAGGTATAAGCTACCAGTTGAGATATAGGGTTCGGCGATCTCTTTTTGAGCCCCATAAAAACCAATAGTTAGCCAGCCATCTTTATCAAAGGTGCCTGGAGCCTCCATTTGTTTTTTAATAACCGCTTTTAAAGCAGCGCGCACCTGTGAAGGTTCTACCCCAGAGGGTAATTGTTGAAATAGTGCCACTTGAGATAACAACTGAAATGCACCAGCTCTATAGGCAAGTGATCGTCCAAGAGGAGGGAAACTACCATCAGAAGCGATCAAGCGCTCCTGAACCTCAGCATAACGTTTTGCCCTATCCAAGAACACATGCGCACGATCGATAAATTTACCCTTGTACCTCCAGTACTTAAGCTGGTCTTTCTTATCAGCCAACACTGCCAAAATATCTAGGATCATTGGCTGAATTACAAAACTGTTGTAATAATCCCAATGAAAATCAGGACCATCTCCATAAGTACCATCTCCTAAATACCACTCATCATGTTTAAACAGGGCATACTCTAATCGCATCATATCAGCCTTGCCTTCAAACTTTAATAAAGCTGCTTCGATCATCCCACTAAAAAGTAGCCAATTCATATAAGGAGGTGATATGCTTCTAGTGCTTTTAAAAGCCTTTAGTACATTTTGCTGGGTGGCTTCTGACAACCGATCCCAAAGCTGCGTAGGAGCCCGTATAAGTGCTTCTGCTAAAAAGGCAGCATCCACTAAGGGTTGACCACCATCGGTAAAATTCATATAATCCTTGGCCGATGGATTGGTTGCATTATCAATCCCCTTTAAAGCCAACTCAATATATTTTTCTCTAAGCTTACCTTCTTTGGAATCATCAGCACCAAGTTCCAGCCAAGGAGCTATTCCAGCAAGGGTTCTACCAAAGGCCTCTAAGTGAGTCACCTCTTCTCTACCCCCATAAGGATTTATGGCTTTCTCAACAGGCATAGTTGCCTTTAATTTATCTTGAGCTAAATTGCTAAGCACCGGATCAGCTATTTTTACTAACATCTGAATGTAATAATCCCTATCACTAAACCTCTGGCTTTTTTCTTGGGACCAACCAATACTTAGGTTAAGGACAGCAATAAGCAGCAGGGGTAAATAAGCCCCTGCAGACACTCTTACTGCCTTTAGATCAACTAATTTCTTCATACTTTTTGTTTTACTTATCGCAGAGCCTAATAGCCAGGATTCTGCTCAAGTTTATTCTCCTTATTTAATTGTATCTCCCGTAAAGGTATAGGAAATAATAAATGGGTATCGGTTAATCCTTGGATTTGCATACCCGCAGGAGCATCGCTGTTATGTTCTTTGGCTCTCTCCACTAATGTACCAGTCCGCATTAGGGTCATTCGTCTATTTTCTTCTGCTAAAAGCTCACGTACTCGCTCATCTAAGATAAATTCCATATCGATATCAGCACCTGTAACCTGGGGAGCATTTGCTCTTTTTCGAAGTGCATTGATAGATACGGCAGCCCCCGAGGTATTTCCTTGTAATAGCTGCGCTTCTGCTTTTAATAAATAGGTCTCCCCTAAACGCATTAAGATAAAATCCTTCCACATTCCGTAACCAAAGGTATCTCTTGGATCAAAATGTCCCCATTTTAGCGTATACGGATTAATGATAAACAAGGTATCAGGACCCGAATATGGTACTGGTTCTCCGTACTGTGCAAAGTCTGGATTGTTATAAGTAAATCGTCTTTTGATATTGTATTTGGAGTTTCTCATATCATCTTCCTGATACAGATCATAAAGCACCCAGTTATTAAGTCGAATTCTAGCAATTCCACGTCCTCCCAGCGAATCCGCGGGAAGCATTCCATTTCTATTGTGATAACCAGCACCCCACACCCGTCTTTGTTGTGGATCACCAGAGCTTCCTCCACGAACATCGCTGGGGTTTTCATTCTCCAATACCCAGATAGCTTCGGTATTCCCTTGAGATCTACGTTGGTTCCCTTTATAGAACATATCGGAAAAAGGATCTCCTGGTTGGTCTGCTTTGATGCCATAACGCTCTTCAACCAACTGGAACTTCCCGCTATCGATAATTAGGTCAGCCTGGGCTTCCGCTTTTTGTGGCTCTCCAATACGAAGGTAGAATTCAGCAAACAATTGATTGGCAGCATAGCGATTTACTCTGCCCTCTGCCGGGGCATTATCAATGGCAGGGAGATTTTGGGTAGCATACATAAGATCCTCTTCAATCAGTGCATTCACCTGGGAAAGTGGCGCTCTGGTGTAGTCTAATTTAGGCGCTGAGATAGGTTCCGTTACCAGTGGAACCCCACCGTAAAGCGTAGCTAGTAAGTTATAAGACCGCGCTCTAAAAAATCGCGCCTCCGCACTAACGGTTCGTAACTGGTTTTCACTCATATTCAGTGCTCCTCCGGTTGGGTTCTCAGCACTATAGATAATGCTGTTAGCATTTTCAATAATATTGTACGCCCTTCGCCAAGTTTGAAAAGCAGCATTGTCATCCGGGGTAAGCAGATCGTACTCATAATACGGAACTTCAATACCCTGAGGCTGTGTTGGCCAAACAATATCCGTCCCCACTTGCCAAACCCCTAGCCAACCTTGATCGCTACTTTGGGTGTAAAATGTACTGACTTGTTGATATAGACCAATAAGAGCTGATTCAAAACCAAGTTCATCATTTAAGGATTCAGGCGTATAGGAAGAATCAATTTCTTCCTCCAGAAAACTATCATCACAGGAGACCATAGTCATTCCACTAAGTCCCACAACGAGTGCCATTAATTTTATATATTTTTTCATCTTTTTATGTTTTAATTCTTTGGTTAGCTTTACTTATAGCGATAGATTCATTCCTAGTGAAATCGAACGAACCACTGGATAGTTATTTGTCCAGGAGCCAGAACCTCTATAGGACTGATTGCTCTCTGGATCCCATCCAATCCAATCGGTGAAGGTATAAAGATTCCTTCCCGCTACATAAAACATTAAATCAGAGATTCCATACTTTTGAGTAAAGTCACTTGGAACTCTATAGCTAAGACGTACATCTTTAATTCTAACAAAACTTGCATCCCTGGCGTACCCATACCCTCTTGTGTTACGATACCCGATAGAAGGCCACTGGTTACTCTGATTCTCTGGCGTCCAATACCCTACTTCTCTCGGGGTATTTCGTCTTCCAGCTTCATCTCCGTAATTAATATCTGGATTGCCTTTTAAAACGCCTTGAACGGTTTGTATAAAAACACTCATGCTAAGATTCTTATAGCTAAAAGTGTTGGTAATACCACCAGTCCAATCTGGAAGACTGGAGCCTAAATAGGTTCTGTCATTCTCAGGATCAATCACCCCATCACCGTTAATATCTGCGAACTTTATATCACCAGGCTGGGTCGTAGGATCCCACTGGGAATTATCCTCTCCCTGTTGCCAAATACCGACCATTTTATAATCGTAAATTGCATGAAGTGGTTTTCCGATAAACCAACGGTTGGCGATGTCATCCTCACCATCTCCATAAATTTCTAAAAGCTCATTGGTATAGGTAGAGAAATTAATTGAAGTTTCCCAAGTAAAGTTTTCACTCTGGATATTTTTTGTATTTAAGGTAAGTTCAAAACCAGTGTTTTGCATCTCCCCTAAATTATCCCATATACTTTCTGATCCTGTAATTACAGGAATACTTCTTTCTAAAAGAATGTCTCTGGTTTTACTTCTATACACCTCGATAGAACCAGCGATTCTGTTTCTTAAAAATCCAAAATCCAGTCCAAGGTTTAAGGAAGTAGTGGTTTCCCAGTTAAGATTGGCATTTCCAAGTCCGTTCAAATAAGTTCCAATTAAAGCAGAACCTCCAAAAGGATACAATATGGTACCTGCAGTAGTAGCGGTTTGTCCAACCCCCACTGCTTGGTTTCCTGTCTCCCCATAGGATAGGCGGAGTTTTAATTGATTAACCTTATCACTGCCATCTAAAAAGTTCTCATTGTGAATATTCCAGCCCAATGCCACACTTGGGAACACGCCATATTTACTGGTATTAGCTCCAAAGGCGGAATACCCATCACGGCGTGCGGTAAGAGTAAGTAAGTAACGGCTATCGTAGGAATAGTTTAGGCGTCCCATCTGAGAAAGCAAAGTAGATTGCCAACTTTGAGAAGAGGCTGTAATATTCTGAGCGGATTCTATATTGTTATACGAAAGCTCATCATTTATAAATCCAACTCCTCTGGTGGTGGATTCAAAAAACTCATTTTTCTGCGCACTGTAAAGGGCCGTTAAGTCAAAATGATGCTTTCCAAAATCTTTACTATAGGTCAGGATGTTTTCAATAATCCAATTGTTTTCTTTACTATCGTGGATATCTGCTGTACCATTTTGGTCATTGGCCGCTCTTCCTTTGTAGTTGGCATAGTGATATGGATTAGTAGTATAGGAAGCATTAATACGATATTTTAATCCTTCCACAAATCCAGGAGTAAGCTCTGCAAAGACAGTTCCAGACAGATTATTATCACGCTGAGTTCTATCGGTGGTAAGTCCTAAGAGCGGATTTTCCCATAATTGCTCTGGTGACATAGGAAAGATGAGATAATTTCCGTTTTCATCATAAGGAACAGAGTATGGACTCATAGCCGATGCGTTTAATAGATTAGCTCTACCTCCATCGGTATTGTTATTGGCAAAGAAGGCATTTAATCCCACTTTTAAATAATCTGTCACCTTCACATCAAGATTCGTACGAAGGTTCACCTTTTTAAAAGAATATCCCTTAATAACGCCATCTTGATCTAAAAAACTACCAGAAACAAAATACTTAGCTTCTTCACTTCCTCCTCTAATACTTAGGTTGTGTTCTTGAATACTACCTGCCTGGGTGGCGGCATCTATCCAGTCTGTGGTGATCCCTGCATTGTAATTATCAATTTCTGCTTGATTTAGTAAAACCCCCGTTTGTTCTAGGCCTCTTGCGCGCATATACTCCTGGTATTTTCTTACATAGGCATCAGGGCTACGAGGCTCTAGCACATGGGAAATACTCTCTAAACCAGTATATACGGAATAATTGATGCTTGGTTTTCCAGATACCCCGCGCTTGGTGGTAATTAGTATAACCCCATTAGATCCACGGGTACCGTAAATTGCTACTGCAGAGGCATCTTTTAATATCTCAATTGATTTAATGTCCCTGGTATTAATGTCATTCATAGATCCATAAAATGGTGTACCGTCGACAACAATAAATGGACTTGTATTGGCATTAATGGAGTTTACCCCACGAATCTGAATACCTCCTGTACTTCCAGGAACCGAAGATCCTTCTGTAATATTAAGTCCTGCAGTGGTTCCTTGAATGGCCTGAGTTACATTGGTAACAGGTAGGTTTTCCAAGCGTCCTTCGGGAACTGAGGAAACGGATCCTGTAACATCAGAACGTTTCTGGGTCCCATATCCTACCACGACCACCTCATCGAGTTGAGCGAGGTCTTCCTCCAAGGTTACATTAATGGTAGAACGACCATCGACCGCAATCGTTGTCGTTTTAAAACCAATATAAGAGAATTCTAAAATGGCGTTAGAAGGAGCCTCTAAAGAGAACGTTCCTTCGAAATCCGTGACTGCTCCATTGCTAGTCCCCTGGACAAGGATCGTCACTCCTGGAAGTGGCACGCCGTCACTGGAAGTCACGCTTCCAGTGATCGTCTGTTGAAAAGAGGCTTCGCCCTCTTTGGCAAACATACATGAAAAGCCGAACAAGGTCAGACAAACCAATAGAATGCCTGCACGAGAGCTCATAAAATTTGTTGTTTTCATAGTGTTACAGTTTGATTAGTGTAATTACAATCGATTGCCAAAACACCGTACAATCGATTGTATAATTATTAGTTTGTTATAAAGTTTCGTTGTAAATGTATATTATACAATTATTAATTACAAGAATAAAAGTTAATTTAACATTTATATTCTACCCTGTGTAAATTTAAAAATCACCATAGAAAAAGAATTGAACAAAGAATATTAGGTTTTCTGATAATGCTAGAAACAAGGTGTGGCTAACCATTTAATTCAAAGGATACTAAGACTCTATAATAACAAGGAAAGGAACTCAAAGATAATTCAAAATTAATAAAGAAGCTTCTCAACTGTAAGCCGAATAGGCTGACAAGTCAGGAGCTAATAACATAAAATAGTAGAATTGATAATCAAATCCTATTGCTTATGCTGCAGCTGTATGTTGTTCTTGTATGGATTGTGTTTTCTCCATAGTGATCAACAAATCTATGAGTCAAGTTCTCTTAGTAAACCATCCAGATCAAGTGGTTTGGTATACATGACAACACTACCATCCTGCTTGTACTCCCATTGCTCCTTAGGTCTATCCCAATACAATTCTACACCGTTACCATCTGGGTCATTGAGATATAATGCTTCAGAAACACCGTGATCGCTAGCTCCCGTGAGTGGGTAATATGCCTTTCGCAAGCGTTCAAAAATCACAGCAAGATCTTTTCGTGTTGGGTAAACGATAGCGGTATGGAACAAACCAACACTGTTTACCGCTGCGGGTGGTAAATCTTTACTATGCCATGTATTTAAACCAATATGATGGTGATAACCACCAGCGGATATAAATGCCGCCTGATCACCATACATTGTTGTTAATTCAAAACCCAGTAAATCTCGGTAAAAAGCCAACGACCTTTGTAGGTCAGCTACTTTTAGATGTACATGACCAATATGTGTTTGGGCAGGTAGTTTGTAGTTATCCATAGTATTATAATTGTAACGTTTAGTTAAACTTAAAGTTTCTCCCAGATCCAATTAGAAAGTTAGCTTTTGAATTTCAAAACAGTTTTTCTATAGACGTATTTTGGTTCTTTCTATAATAATTTAGTGAAGGTATTGATCATAAATACATTTTCTGCCTTATAAATATAATAATTTGAAATGCCAACTGGGGGTAGACAAACAATAATCTGTGGGCTAAAGAACCTATTATTGAATCCAATACTACATCTGATTAGCATTGTATTAAACAAATAATAGTTCAACCACTAGCTACCTTTAAACTTACTTGGGATTACACCGAACTTCTTTTTAAATGCAGTTGAAAAGTGCTGAGGGTTTTTATAACCAATATATTCAGAGACTTGAGAAATACTTAAGTTTTGATTGGTTAACATTTGTTTGGCTTTGTTCATCTTAATGTCATTAATGTATCCAAAAACAGTTGTTCCGACGAGCTCTTTAAATCCTTTCTTTAGAGTGAATTCATTAGTTCCAATTCGTTTTGCTAAGCCTGGGATGGTAATATGTTGGTTATAATTATTCAGGACATAGTGTTTCGCTTGTTGAATTTTCAAGGCATCATCATCAGAAAGTGAACACCCATCACCATTAAAACGACATTGTTTTAACTGTAATAAAAAGAGCTCTAAGGCTTTTGAATATAAAAATAATTTTCTAAAATGACCCTTCCATGGACAATTTATAATATCGTCTAAAATCATCTGAATAGGGAGACTGATCGCAAGATTCCTTTCTAACAAATAACCAGATTGCTGCTTTTCAAACAAGGTATTAAAAGATTCAAATATCTCGCTGGATGGCATAAAATTCTTAAAAAGCGCTGGTGTTAATTGAATACTGACAATTTGAGTTTTACCCGAACCAAATTCAATAATAGAACGCCCACAAGGACAATTGATTAGATTATGGGTATTATATTTAAAACATTGCCTTTCCCCTGGGCAAGATAATATAGCTTTCAAATCTCCATGGAGTACAAAGATCATTTCGATTGTTGCATCCACACACCCACTGATTAATTTCATCGCCTTATCACAGGTGATAACACTATGGCTTACTTTAAAGTCTTCATACATCCATTCGGTAAAACGGCCAGAAAAATTTGACTCTTTAAAGCAACTAATCAACTCCCTAGTGCAGTCATCCATACTTTCTGTATGATCTCCAAAATTAAATTTGGTCAGTTCGGAATTGCTTTTAAAAACTTCCAACATCTATTAAAACTTATATCTAATTGAGTACTTTCGAAAAAGACAACACCATTAATTCTAATTCAAAATTAGTTATTTTTATTAAATCTAAATAAATTAAGAAGAGTTAATTGTTTTTTTCTTTCGCATTACTTCGTCTGAATCAGTCTATTTAAAAACTAATTCCGTTTCGCGTAGATCTTTTTCCATTTTGCGTATAAAGCACCTTGGTCAATTAAGATATATTTGCGCTATTTATATCGATTCTTAATAACAAAGATACTAAGACACTCAAAGTCAATATGATTAAAACAGACATATTAATTATCGGA
>NZ_AMSG01000024.1 GCF_000300875.1 Galbibacter marinus
ATCAAGTAGTTTCTTGCGATAATATACCCGAAGCAACAATTCTGACTGCTCTTGATAATTGTGATGACACAGTTAGTGTCGAATTTGAAGAAAAAATAACCACCGATGGATGTAAGAGTACCCTAGAGCGTATATGGACGGCAACAGATTGCGCTGGAAATACCACCAATCATACTCAAATTATTACCATCGAAGATAAACAGGCACCCAGCTTTGTAGAAACGCTACCAGTAGATCAAGTAGTTTCTTGCGATAATATACCCGACCCAGTAATACTGACAGCTATAGATAATTGTGATGACACTGTTAGTGTTGAATTTGAAGAAAAAACAACCACCGATGGATGTAGTAGCACCCTAGAGCGTATATGGACGGCAACAGATTGCGCTGGAAATATCACCAATCATACTCAAATTATTACGATCGAAGATAAACAGGCGCCAGTTCTAGCTGCTACTAGCATTGGTTATTTAGAAAACATCAGTGTGAGCTGTGGAGAAATTCCAGAGCCACCTATTTTAGCCTTTGAAGACAACTGCACCTTGGATTTAAGCATTCATTACAGTGAAATAGATAGTGCCATGGACCCAGATGGAGGTTATCAAATCACACGTCTCTGGAAAGTTTCAGACCAATGTAACAATACTGCGCAGTTTACTCAGCTAATCAACATCATCCCAAATGGTGAACTAAAGTTCAATCAACAGCCAGAGGATCTAACGGTAAATTGCGGAAGTATTCCAGAACCAGGAATTATATCAGCCACCAATGGGTGTGAAATCGATGTGCCCGTAACCTTTACCGAGACTCTAACTGGAACCCAATGCAGCCCAATTATCGAGCGCCAATGGACAGCCACTGATAGTTATGGAAACAGCATTACGCACCTGCAAACAATTAAAATTGAAGATATACAAGCTCCAGTTTTTGTAGAACCACTACCAGAGGATCAAACCTTATACTGCAGCATATTGCCAGAGCCTATAACACTTACTGCAGTGGATCAATGCGATAGTAATCTAGTTGTGGAAATGGAAGAAATCACTACTACGGAAGGTTGTAAACAAATCACCACTAGAACATGGAACGTATCGGATTGCGCTGGGAACTCCACCTCTCATACCCAGACTATTGCACTTATTGTAGACCAAGAAGCTCCTACCCTTACTACTTCTTCTATGGAGCTATTCAAAGAAGAAATCACAATAAGCTGTGCGAACATTCCAGAGGCACCTCAACTAGAATTTCAGGACCATTGTAGCCAAGAGGTCACCGTAATATTTGAAGAAACATCGAGTTATGTCAACGACCAAAGCGACTACGAAATTCAACGTGTTTGGGAGGTAACTGACCCGTGTGATAACCAAGCTACCTTTACACAAATCATCAAGGTCAACCAACACAATACTCAACAAGACTTAGTGGAGATTATGCTATGTCAAAGAGATGCCGTTTATGATTTAAACGATCTACTACCACCAGGTAGTAATTTTGGAGGTACGTGGACACTTGCCACACAAGACGACTATCTAAGCGGTAATTTCTTTGATCCTAACTCAGCCGAATTAGGAGCTTATACAGCCTATTATACACTCGAGGATTCATGTACGCCTCAAACCATTGTCACCATAACAGTACATGATGATTGCGTGGTACTACCCTGTGATTCTTCACAAAGCATTTCCATCTCCAAGGCTATTACGCCCAATGGAGATCAGTACAATGAATATTTCACTGTAAGTGGACTAGAAGATTGCGGTTTTAAACTAGAGCTTCAAATATTCAATCGCTGGGGACATAAGATCTTTGAGTCCATGGATTATCAAAACAATTGGAATGCCTTTAGCAACACTAGCAACAGCCAGTTTATGCCTGCGGGCACCTATTACTATATACTCACTGTAGTGGATAGCGGATATGACCCAATTAAGGGATATGTTTATGTAGGAACCACTGCCAAATAACTAAAAATGAAAACACTTTACACCTTACCACTACTTATTTTGTTATTGTGGAACATGGATATCCATGCACAACAACTTCCGCAATTCACCCAATACATGTACAACACCATTTCCATCAACCCGGCCTATGCAGGCAGCCGAGATGCATTAAGTCTAGTTGCACTTCACAGAAGCCAATGGAATGGATTTGACGGAGGTCCTAAAACATTAACCCTTTCGATGAACACTCCTCTTAGAAACGAAAAAATAGGATTGGGATTTTCTTTCATTAGAGACCAACTCGGTTATGAACGTTTCAATTACCTATACGGTGATTTCTCCTACACCGTGCACACGGGTATTAACACTCAGCTTGCCTTTGGCCTTAAAGCAGGCTTTACCCAGTATGCTCTGGATGAAGATCTATTGACAGACCCTTCGGTTATTAACGACCCCTATTTCAATGATTTTTCTAACCATTGGACACCAAATTTAGGTGCAGGAATCTATTGGCATTCAGACAAATGGTATATAGGAGCGTCTATACCAAGACTTTTCACAAATGATTTAAACAGGCAAGATGATTACAAGGCAGCAGAGCGCGTAAGCTACTATTTTACTGGAGGCTATGTGTTTACCTTAAGTCAGAACATCAAGTTTAAACCAGCTTTTATGGTCAAAACCACCAAAGGGAGTCCGGTTTCTTATGATCTTTCAGGAAATTTTCTTTTCTACGAGCGCATGTGGTTAGGCGCGTCTTATAGAGTGGATGATGCTTACGCATTTTTAGTTGATTTTCAAGTCAGCCCACAACTTCGAATAGGCTACACCTACGAACAACCTAACTCAGACATTCGTCCCTATAACTCAGGCACCCATGAGGTATTACTAATGTTTGAGCTACGTTTTAAAAATTCAAAATATAAATCCCCACGATATTTCTAATACCAACAACGATGAAAGCACATACATTATTTCTTATAATACTCGTATATGTTGGGGCTTTAAGCGGCCTACAAGCACAACATGGAAAACAACAAAGGGCTGACGTCTTATTCACGAATTTCTCTTTTGTAAAAGCCGCTGATATTTACAAAGAACTTATCGAGGCCCAATACAATGAAAAATATGCACATCGTAGGCTTGCAGATTGCTACCTCATGCTTCGAGACCCTGAAAAAGCAGTAAAACATTACAGACAAGTAATCGATCAGCAGAAGGTGGCAAACGAAGTATATTATAATTATGCGGTTGCACTTCGCTATCTTGGAGACTATGAGGGCTCTGAAAAATGGGCTAAACACTATAAAAAACAAGGTGGTGATGCCAAATTAGTCCGAGCATTAAAAAAAGACCAATCCACCTATCTACCTAACGAGCCTATCTTTCGATTAAAAGAAAGTAATTTTAATACCCCCAATAGTGATTTTGGTGCATTTAAACATGGAGACCTAGTATACTTTGTATCCTCTAAAGAGCGCGATGGTGTTTCTCAAAAAACCTATTCCTGGAACGAACAACCATTTTTGGATATGTTTACCATTAATATAGCTACAAATGACAGTATACCAACTGCTGTAGCTGGAGAAATCAATTCGAGGTATCACGAGGGGCCAATGACTATTAGTCGTGATGGAAAGACCATGTACTTTTCTCGAAATAATTATTACCTCAAAACGAAAACTAAGGATAAAGAAGGCGTAAACCACCTTCAGATTTACAAAGCAGAGTACCTTAATGGCCAATGGACGAACATTCAAGACCTGCCTTTTAACAACGACAATTATTCTGTGTCCCATCCAGCCCTAAGCCCTGATGGCAAGACACTCTATTTTGCAAGTGACATGCCAGGAGGCTTTGGAAAGAGTGATTTATACAGCGTTAGCATCCATGATAATGGCAGCTATGGTGAGGTAGAAAACCTTGGACCGATAATCAACACAGAAGGAGAAGAACTCTTTCCTTTTGTCAATGCAGAAGGCAACCTATTTTTCTCCTCCGATGGTCATCCTGGCCACGGATTACTCGATGTTTTTGGAACCTTAAAGAATGATAAAGGTGTACTAGTGGAAGTGACCAATTTAAAAAGTCCAATCAATAGTAACAGAGACGATTTTTCTTTTTTTATGGCCGAAGATGGCCTAAGCGGTTATATAGCCTCCAACCGTAAGGATAAAATTGGAAATGATGATATCTATGAATTTGAAACCATTCTTCCACTACTGCTCAAAGGGATAGTTACGGATTCTATCAATGGAAATCCAATTGCAAATGCAAAGTTAGTTCTGACTAAGCAAGATGGTACCCCAATCGCGGATCTCACCACAGATGTCAATGGCTATTATCAGCATAGCATCCAAAGAGAACAATACTATAATTTAGCAGCATCACATCCAAAGTATCAGGATAAGCTTACCCTTTTCAATTCTATGGATATTCCAAGTAAACAAACAGAACTTGTGGTAAACATCCAGCTTGTTCCTGTGATGGATTTAAAGGTACTTGCGGATCTAAACACCATATACTTTGATTTTGATAGATACAACATCCGACCAGATGCTGCCAAGGAACTTCATAAAATCATCGATCTGTTAACCAACCAATACCCCAATATGACAATTAAGGTCGAATCTCATACTGATTCTAGAGGAAGTAAAAGTTATAATGATCGATTATCGATTGATAGAGCTAATTCCACCTATGAGTACCTGATCTCAAATGGACTCACTAAAGAACGAGTCATTGCACATGATGGCTATGGAGAACATCGTCTAACTAACGGATGTTCAGATGGAGTACATTGTGAGGAACCAGACCATCAACTAAACAGAAGAACCGATTTTACAGTAATTAAAATGGAGTAACACTAAAAAATAATATGGGTTATCGTAGCGGCCTCTTTTAGCGCTTGACAAATATATTAGTAAAATAATATAAGCCATCCTCATTTTGAGAGGCTGCTATGCCCATACTATCAAAATCGCCTTCTATATTTTTCTTGTGTTCTTCGCTTTTTATCCAAGCTTGAACAACCCCTTGTGCGGTCTGAAAACCATAACCTACGTTTTCAGCCACCACTATTGCACCTAGTCCAGTTCCTAGTTGCTTTTCACGAGAACCAAAACCGTGATGGCATACCTCGCCATTTGCGATCATATGAATATTATGACTACTGGCCGTAGTTGCAATAAGTCCTACAGGCTCCAGGGCTTCTAAACCTTGACTAAGACGATATTGATTAATTTGATCATGGATCTGGGTCTCCATTTGAATATAATCAACAGAAGAATCATAAATAACCTCTTCGGTAGCATTTTCATTGGTACAATTACACAAGCAAAAACATGTAAATAAAACTACACTCCACGTTTTAATTTTTGAAATAGCATTCATAAGCTTCGCTATTTTGCTTTAAGCATTAGCTCATTATAAAGGATAATCAAACCCCTTAAAAAACTAAAACTTATTGCATTAAGTCAGCAAAGTGCAAAAAAATTCGGTGAAATGCAAATTTGTTAAGGATTTAACCGTTTTAGATCCCAACTATAGTGGTCATTTAATTTAAATAAAAGACGATCGTGCAGTCGATTTGGTCTTCCTTGCCAAAACTCTACGCTATGTGGTTCAACGGTAAACCCACCCCAATATGTTGGCCGTGGAATCTCTTTGCCATGATACTCTTGTTCAAGGTTCTTTAATTTATCCTCGAGAATTTCCCTAGACTCTAAAGGCTCACTTTGATTCGAGGCTATAGCTCCTAATTGACTTCCTCTGGGTCTGGATTCAAAATAGCCATCGGAGAGGTTTTCGGCGAGTTTATGCGCGGTCCCCTTTATGATCACCTGCCGCTCCATAGCGGGCCAAAAAAACGAAAGACACACATGTGGGTTTGCCGCTATGGCTTTTCCCTTTTCGCTATTATAGTTGGTAAAGAACACAAAACCATTTTCATTAAATCGCTTTAACAAAACAACTCGACTTTTTGGAAAACCATCCAAACCAATTGTTGTCAAGGTCATAGCATTCACCTCATCAACAGACCCACTTTGCTCCACCTCATAAAACCAACGTTGAAAAAGGGTAATGGGATCTTCTGGAACATTGCTGTGATCCAATTCACTCTTTTGATATACTTTTCTATAATTACTTAAATCGTTCTCCTTTTCCATACCTAATACTTCATGTTATTTAAATTACAAATTCCTTTCCATCCTCTGCGAGTTCCACTTTATCAAAAACTAATTGAGCCTCGGATCTAAAAAGCTCCAGATCCTTGTAACGCGTAGAATAATGCCCTAAAATTAAGGTATCAACCTTAGCCTTCTCAGCAATGGTGGCGGCTTGTTTAGCCGTTGAATGTCCCGTTTGTAAAGCCATATCATGATGTTGCTCTAAAAAGGTAGATTCATGATATAACAGATCCACGTTTTCAATCAGTGGTATCACCTGTTCACTATAGGCGGTATCACTGCAAAAGGCGTAAGATTTCGGTGGTGGTGGATCCAAAGTCAATCGCTCATTGGCTATCTGTTCGCCTGATTCCAAAACCACATCCTTTCCTTTTTTAATATTTCGGTAATAACAAGTATCAATATTTAGATTGAGGACCGCATCTATATCGAGCTTTCGCTCTCCAATCTTTTCTTTAAACAAAAACCCGTTGGTATACACCCGGTGTTTCAAAGGAATGGTGTGCACCTCTACCTTATCATCCTCCATAATAAGCTCAGACTCAACGGCGCTTAACTCATGAAAAAGTAGCGGATAATTGGTCCATGCTTGCCCGACCTTTAACATGGTGGTCACTGCCTGCTTTATTCCTTTTGGACCATAAATATGAATCTCAGTTTCCCTACCAAGTAATCTAAAGGTAGAAAGAAGTCCTGGCAATCCAAAGAAATGGTCACCATGGAGATGAGAAATAAAAATATGTTTAATTCTTGAAAACTTAATTTTCTGTCGACGTAATTGCACCTGGGTCCCTTCGCCGCAATCGATCAAAAAGAGGTGTCCTTTGATCTCTAGCACTTGGGCTGTTGGATTGGTAAATGCCCTTGGAGTGGCACTGTAACAACCCAATATTTGCAATTTCATCATTGTGGTAATTTTATACTATAAATTAGAAATCTAGATCTCTTTCTATGTCTTCGATTTCAATGACATCATAAGCCTCCTTTAAGGTAGGCGCTACGCTTAATTCTATATGAACCTTATCAAAGTCCACAGCATTGGCAACCAGTACAAATGACTTGTTAGCTTGCTTATGTTTTCGAGAGAATTCCAAAAACTCCATAAGATCATTGGCGCTTACCTTGGTAAGGGACAGTAAATTCAGAATTAAATGATTCTTCTCCACCCCAGGTAAAGCCTTTTTGAAGTTCTCCAAAAAAGTGTTTAAGGACACCTTTTCTTGAGTAAGTACAGTTATGTTCTCTTGACTATCGATAATCATACCGTTATTGTTTAATTTTTGAAGCTAATAAATAAATCACTGCCATACGAATAGCAACCCCATTTTCCACCTGATTTAAAATAATGGCTTGTTTAGAATCTGCTACGTCGCTGGTTATTTCCACCCCCCTATTGATAGGTCCTGGGTGCATGATCACAATTTCCTTATCCAAGGAATCTAATAGTTTCTTATTCACTCCGAAGAGTTGGGTATATTCCCTTGTGGAGGGAAAATAACTAATGTCCATTCGTTCGTTTTGCACCCGTAACATATTGGCAACGTCACACCATTCGAGCGCCTTTCTTAAGTCCATCTCTACCTCAACTCCTAGAGAGTGGATGTATTTCGGAATCAAGGTTTTTGGTCCACAGACCTTCACCTGAGCACCTTGCATTTGAAGAGCAAAAATATTGGATAGAGCTACTCGGGAGTGCAAAATATCTCCGACGATCACAACTTTTTTACCAGCTACATCACCAAGTTTTTCTCGAATAGAATACGAATCCAACAAAGCTTGGGTGGGATGTTCATGAGCACCGTCTCCAGCATTTACAATACTAGCCTTAATATGTTTGGACAAAAATACTCCAGCACCTGGATTGGGATGACGCATCACCACCATATCCACTTTCATGGAAAGAATATTATTGACCGTATCGATTAAGGTTTCTCCTTTTTTTACCGAGGATTGTGCGGCTGAAAAGTTAACCACATCGGCAGAAAGCCTTTTTTCCGCAAGTTCAAAAGAGAGCCTTGTTCTAGTGCTGTTCTCAAAAAACAAATTAGCGATGGTAATATCCCGCAGGGAAGGGACTTTTTTAATGGGACGATTAATAACTTCTTTAAATTGGTCGGCGGTCTCAAAAATCAATTGAATATCCGATTCCTTAATATACTTTATTCCCAATAAGTGATTCACACTTAATTCGCTCATCGTTTAGCTATTTATTTATCAAATATACCTTATCTTCTCCTTCTTGTTCTTTCCACATCACCTTTACTTCTTCTTCGTTGATCGCATCGACCTGTCTCCCTCTATAATCTGGCTGAATAGGTAGATGTCTGCTGAATCGTCTATCGATCAAGGTCAACAATTCAATTTCCTTAGGCCTTCCAAATGATTGAATAGCCGTTAATGCTGCGCGTATACTTCTACCAGTATACAACACATCGTCTATAAAGACCACTTTTTTATCCTCTACTAGAAAATCAATTTTAGTTTTATTGGCCTCTAAAGGCTTTCCGCCTCTTCTGAAATCATCCCTGAAAAAAGTAATATCTAAATACCCCAATTTTAAGGACTTAATATCGTAATGTTCTTGAAGAATTTTTGCCAATCGTTCAGCCACATAAACCCCTCTTGGCTGAATTCCCATCAAGACAGTTTCACTAAAATCCAAATGATTCTCAATAAGTTGACAAGCCAAACGGTGGAGTATGATATCGATCTCTTTTGCGGAAAGTAGAACTTTTTGACTCATATGCTTTTGAAGTAAATGGAATGTAAAATTACATATTTTTATGGAGAAAATCTTCAAGGCAGCGCTTTTGAGTGAAATATTTATGGTTTGCCTTAATGAAAACGTCTTAATGCCTTTATAAGCTACCCAATTCTTATCACTCTACTTCCTTAAAATCATCCTGGTAAAAGTTATTAATCAAGTCTTACAATGTGAGCTCCGATAGCTTTTAAACGACCGTCTATGTTTTGATACCCTCTATCGATTTGTTCGATATTGTGAATCGTTGATGTCCCCTTTGCAGATAAAGCAGCGATGAGTAGTGAAACTCCTGCACGAATATCTGGCGAGGTCATCACAGTAGATTTTAAACTCGATTTAAAGTCATGTCCAATCACAGTGGCGCGATGCGGATCACAAAGGATGATCTTCGCCCCCATATCGATCAGTTTATCGACAAAGAATAGACGGCTTTCAAACATCTTCTGATGAATCAGAACACTACCTCTGGCCTGGGTTGCCACAGTGAGGATAATACTTAATAAATCAGGTGTAAATCCTGGCCATGGCGCGTCAGAGATCGTCAGTACAGAACCATCTATAAAATTCTGAACCTCGTAACCATCCACATGTTCTGGAATATAAATATCATCACCTCGTTTTTCAACAGTGATTCCAAGTTTTCTAAATACATTTGGAATAACACCAAGATGTGGCCAACCTACATTTTTAATGGTGAGCTCACTTTTGGTCATTGCAGCCATTCCAATCCAACTCCCGATCTCAATCATATCAGGAAGCACGGTGTGATCAGTTCCTCCTAGGCTTTCTACTCCTTCTATGGTTAATAAATTTGACCCTACTCCAGAGATCTTAGCACCCATTTGATTGAGCATGGTGCAAAGTTGTTGAAGGTAAGGTTCACAAGCAGCATTGTATATTGTTGTCGTACCCTCAGCTAGAACCGCAGCCATTACAATGTTTGCAGTACCTGTTACCGAAGCCTCATCCAAAAGCATATAAGTTCCTTTTAGTTTTTTAGCCTCTACGCCATAAAAGTATTCCTCTTTATTATAACGAAATTCAGCACCTAGTTTAATGAAACCTTCAAAATGGGTATCAAGTCTTCTTCGACCAATCTTATCTCCACCAGGCTTTGGGATATAACCTTTCCCAAAACGAGCTAACAAAGGCCCGACTATCATAATGGAACCTCTTAAGCCTTTACCATCTTCCTTAAACTGCTCTGATTGTAAATAGTCTAAATTCAGATTATTCGCCTTAAATGAAAATGAAGAAGTACCGACTTTGCGGATATTCACCCCTAAATTCTCTAGCAGCTTAATCAGTTTATTGACATCAATAATATTTGGAATGTTGTGAATCGTTACCGTTTGATCGGTAAGCAATACAGCACATAAAATTTGAAGCGCTTCATTTTTTGCCCCCTGCGGGGTAATCTCTCCGCTAAGTTTAGCTCCCCCTTCGATCCTGAATGTACCCATAAATATACTATACCGATTTAATATCTTTTCTTTCTTCCCTTACTCTTTCTGGGATTGTTGTTTTGTCTTTGTTTGTTTGCTCTATTTTTTACCAAATCTTTACTCTCAGCTAAATCCTCATCCCATTTTGCTAAGTTAATTTTACCTTCACTAAGCTCGTATAAATGTTCAAAAATAGTTTCATCTTTCACGCTGTCCTTATTCCAATTCAGATAACTTTTCTTCATGTGATTAGCAATAGTGAACTTTAAGGCATCCTTTAAGTCACCTTCCTCCCAGCTCACGCAAACATCGATCATCCTTTTGATATTATTACCGTAAAAACGATACTTAGGAAAGTTCTGTGGATAAGGCAGTTTATCTGGTCGCTTTTCCAGCAATTCCCTTGTAGGCTTGGGAAACGGTGAATCTACATCCAATTGAAAATCAGAAATTATAAACAATTGATCCCAAAGCTTGTGTTGAAAATCAGGAACGTCCCTGAGATGCGGGTTTAAATTTCCCATTACACCAATAAGAGCTTGGGCTACTTTATTGCGTTCTTCTCGATCTTCTATGGCTACAACATAGTCGACCATTTTTTGAATATGACGACCGTACTCAGGAATATTAAGCTTTGGTCGCTCACTGTTGTATTCTAAATTATCTATCAAAATAAAATTAAAATTAATTAGGATGAAGTCATTGCGATACTCGCATTAAACAAATTGCAAAATAAGAAAATTTACGGTTTATCAAAGCGTATTTACAAAGAAATAACACCCTCTACTGCACTGACAGCTTTATATTTATCGATCACAGCTTGTGAACTCTCCATAGTCACTGCAATAGATACACTGGTATAATTTCCTTTGGAGGAAGTTTTGGTATTGACCACCGCACCACTATTATCAAAAAAAGAAATGACCTGTTTGATCTTATCCTCACTACTAGGTACAATAAATTTATACAAATAGAGTGATGGAAATTCTGTAGTATCGTCCAATTGCTCTTTCAATCGCTCGTAAAATGCCTTTTCTTCTTCTGGATTTTTCATTAATTCTTTTCTGAATTTCTCACATTTGTTTCTTTAGTACAAAGATACAGTTTTCAACTACAATTTTTAAAAAACCGCTGCATTTAGTTATTTTTGCCCTTTGAAACGCATCATGGAAGTACACAAAAAGGTAGTCATCACAGGAGGACCAGGAACGGGAAAAACCGCAGTTATCAATCATCTGAAATCTCAGGGATATTTTTGTTTAGCTGAGATTTCAAGGGAAGTCATCCTTGAGGCTCAACAGCAGGGTATAGATCAGTTGTTTTTAACTGACCCTATATTGTTTAGTCAAAAGCTCCTAGAGGGTAGAATTGCGCAATATCAGCAAGTTGAAAAAGTGAGTAAGACCATCTTTTTCGATCGAGGTATCCCAGATACGGTGGCTTATATGGATTATTTCAACACCCAATATCCAGAACATTTTATCCAAGCCTGCCACAATCATCCTTACGACGTGATATTTTTACTTCCACCTTGGGAAGAAATATACTGTAGCGATAATGAACGTTATGAGAGTTTCGAGCAAGCCGTAGAAATACACAAAGCACTTAAGGAAACTTACCTCAATTATGGATACACCCCTATTGAGGTCCCATTCGACACGGTAGCAAATAGGGTCAATTATATAAATTCACATCTCAAATAAGGATTTTTTATAAATTCGCAAGTCAAGCACCATCACGATGGAACAACAGAAGGATCCAATAGCAGTTCTACAAGAGTTTTGGGGATATTCGGGTTTTAGACCCCTTCAACAAAAAGCGATAGAGACTGCCTTGCAAAAGCAAGACTGTTTTATTTCCTTCCCTACGGGAGGAGGAAAAACCTTGTGCTATCAAGTCACTTCTATGGCTAGTGAAGGCATCTGTATCGTTGTCTCTCCGCTAATTGCCCTAATTGAAAATCAGGTAGCTGATTTAAAACAGCGAGGCATTAAAACCGCAGCCCTTACTGGTTCTATGAAATACCAAGAAGTCGATACCATTTTGGACAATTGTATTTATGGAAACTTTAAATTTCTTTACCTATCACCTGAGCGATTACAACAGGACTTGGTACAGCAACGCATAAGGGCTATGAATGTCAATTTAATCGCCATTGACGAGGCCCATTGTATTTCACAGTGGGGGAATGATTTTCGACCAAGCTACAGAGATTGTAAAGTCTTGAAGGATCTATTGCCTGGAGTTCCAATGATGGCATTAACTGCCTCGGCTACTCAAAAGGTCTGTGATGAAATCCTTGAAAACCTTCAACTCACAGACCCAGTTCTTATTAAAAAAGATATCCATAGAGCAAACATTGCTTATCATGTTCTTCAGACAATCGATAAAACCGAGAGTCTCTATAAAATATTTCACAAACATCAAGGCAGCGCAATTGTCTATGTGAACACCCGAAAAGCAACCAGGCAAATTTCCGATGCGCTTAGGAAGAATAACATTTCTGCTGATTTTTTTCACGGAGGGCTAGAGAGCTGGGATAAAAATGAAAAACTAAAGCAGTGGTTAAATAATAAAACCAGGGTGATGGTGGCCACCAATGCATTTGGAATGGGCATCGACAAGCCCGATGTACAAACCGTTATTCACTACCATTACCCCAGTACATTAGAGGGGTACTTTCAAGAATCTGGAAGAGCTGGTAGAAACGGCAGCCGCGCCTATGCTGTTATTTTAAGAGGATCAGATGATATTAAACATCTTAAAGGACAGTACTTAGGATCCCTTGCTGATGTGGACTTTATTAAACTGCTATACAATAAGCTCAACAACTATTTTCAAATACCCTACGGAGAGGGTGAACATCAAAATGTGAGTTTAAATTTCAAAGATTTTTGCAACACCTATAAACTCCCTACAGCAAAAACATACAATGGTTTAAAGGTATTAGATCGCCATGCGATTATATCTCTTATAGAAAAGCCAACAAAAAACACCGTTTTACAATTTACTACAAGTCATCACCAACTCTTTAGGTATCTTAACCAGCAACCAGGGTTAGAGAAGATAGTACAAAGTTTACTCAGAACCTATCCAGGTATTTTTGATTATCCAACTACAATTCGTTTGACCAATATGGCAAATAAAACAGGGAGTTCTGAGAAGCAAATTCAGTTTTATCTAGAGCAGTTGGCCAAAGACGATATGTGTCAATACACGGAGAATAACGCGGATACCAATATAAACTTTTTGATCCCTCGCGAGGATGATAAGACCATTAACGTGATCGCAAGAGCCATAGAACACTACAACGAAGTTAAGGTAAGTCAATTACAACACGTGATCGATTACTGCACTAATGATCAGCGGTGTAAGAGTGTTCAACTTCTTGAGTATTTTGATCAAAAGGATCCAAAAGATTGTGGCATCTGTTCGGTTTGCAGTAAAAAGAAACAATACCTTGCCCCCGATATACTAAGTATTGTAAAACAGGAAGTTTTAAAGACACTTGAAAAAAAGCCTCAAACAAAACAAGAGCTAGGAACCAACATTACTTTTAAATCAATTTTTGTAAATGAAGCTGTTGCGCAATTATTGGAAGAAAAAGCCATTGTCTTGGATAATGAGCAACACTATTCAATAGCTTAACTTCTATGGCTCATATATACGGCCACTACTATGATCCATAGTCGCCCCCGTAATACTACTTAAACAATTAACCTGGCCATTGAGCCTTAGCACACCTAAAAGTCCAAAAATCAATGCTTCTTTAAAATCGACAATTAAAGGCACTGGAATATGAATTTTAGCTGAACTTAAATCACCAGTACGCTGCATTAGAAATGAGTTATAAGCTCCACCACCAGTGACCAAAACCGAAGTACTGGGTTTAAAAATATTACTTAACTGTAAGGCGATATGCTCCACATAGGTTCGTAGTAAATCGGCCAATTTTAAATTATAAGAGTCTAGAATAGGAAAAACTTCACTTTTAACCCATTCCATACCTAAGGACTTAGGATAAGGTTTTTGATAGAAAGGTAAATTTTGCAATTGCTCTAAAAGCGTACTATCGACCTCTCCACTTGAAGCAATTTCTCCACCTTTGTCATAGTCCAAACCGATGGAAGCCACTAAATGATTCATAACTGTATTTACAGCGCAGATATCAAATGCGATTCTTTGGGAGCCCTCTCTAAAGGACACATTTGCAAACCCACCAAGATTCAAGCAGTAATCATACTGAGAAAACAATAAGGCATCTCCAATTGGAACCAAAGGAGCACCCTGCCCTCCAAAAGCTACATCATCTACCCTAAAATCACAAATCACCTTCAGATTTAAAAGTTTTGCAATAAGAGGGAGGTTACCTATTTGAAGGGTATAACCCGACTCGGGCTGATGAAATACAGTATGACCATGTGAGGCTACAAAGTCTACCTGAGAGATCCCATGATCAGCAATGAATTCTAAAATCACCTCAGCTAAGTACCCCGTATACTCCAAATTAAGTTGTTCCAAGGCATCTTTAGGAAGATTCATAGACTGCGATAGCCGTTTTTGCCAAGAATGGGAATAGGCAATAGTCTGTGCGGTATGTATTTTAAACTCCCATGTATGATTTTTAAAAAAATCAACGTAAACTAGGTCAATTCCATCCAAGGAAGTTCCCGACATCACACCAATTACTCTGTATCTCTGTTTTTTCATATTCGTAAAAATAATCAAGTTCTGTTGAAAATGTTACAATTTAAATATATATTTGGGGAGTTCATTAAAAATATCACAAAACAACCATGGATTTTAAATTTACTGAGGAACAATTACTCATACAAGAAGCTGCAAGAGATTTTGCGAAAACCGAACTTCTACCAGGTGTAATCGAGCGTGATGAAAAACAAGAGTTCCCAAAAGAGCAGGTTAAGCGAATGGGAGAGCTTGGGTTTTTAGGTATGATGACCTCGGAGCAGTACGGAGGTAGCGGCATGGACACCGTATCTTATGCCTTGGTAATGGAAGAAATATCTAAAGTAGATGCTTCGTGTTCAGTCATTGTGAGCGTCAACAACTCACTGGTATGCTGGGGTTTGGAGAAATTTGGAAATGAAGAACAGAAACAAAAATACCTTACACCTCTTGCCAAAGGTGAGATCATTGGTGCTTTTTGTCTTTCTGAACCAGAGGCTGGTAGCGATGCCACCTCCCAAAAGACCACAGCAATTGAGCATGGAGATCATTATATCATCAACGGTACAAAGAACTGGATTACCAACGGTTCAACTGCAGATGTGTATTTGGTAATCGCCCAAACGCATCCAGAGTTAAAACATAAAGGAATCAATGCCTTTATCCTTGAGAAAGGAATGGCTGGTTTTGAGATTGGACCTAAGGAGCAAAAGCTTGGCATTAGAGGAAGTGATACGCATTCTCTTATTTTTAACGATGTAAAGGTTCCAAAAGAAAACAGAATTGGTGATGATGGTTTTGGCTTTAAATTCGCTATGAAAACCCTAGCTGGTGGTCGTATCGGAATTGCTGCTCAAGCTTTAGGTATTGCATCGGGCGCTTATGAGCTTGCCAGAGAATACTCTAAAGTCAGGAAATCCTTTGGCACTGAAATATGCAATCACCAAGCCATTGCGTTCAAATTAGCTGACATGCATACCCAAATTGAAGCGGCAAGACATTTAGTACTTAAAGCTGCTTGGGACAAAGATCAAGGTAATAATTATGATCTCTCTGGGGCCATGGCAAAATTATATGCCTCACAGGTAGCTATGGATACCGCGATAGAAGCAGTACAGATTCATGGAGGAAATGGTTATGTCAAAGAGTATCACGTAGAACGACTTATGAGAGATGCGAAAATCACTCAAATTTATGAAGGCACCTCTGAGATCCAAAAAATTGTAATTTCAAGAGCGCTACTAAATAAGTAGCGACGCACTATATTTAAAAAACACAGCTGTGGTAAATATAAAAATAAGCTAAGGCTTCATTTTTTACTGTCATAGGTGTGTTTTTCCCTTTAACTAAATCCAAAAACTTTCCTAAAGTCATAATCTGCATAGGAAAATTCAGTAAATTTAACATTAGTGAGGTATTTGTTCTTTTACATTATAAAGAAAATGGCAAAGTAAACTTCCCCCACTCCCACCCTATTCTACTCTCAAACCTTGGGGTGTCATTATTTAAAATCATCCCCTTGGCAGCTTTTCTAGCCTAATCCTACAAGGAAGTGAAAATAAAAACTGAATTATCTATGTTTAAAAAATTAAAAACTCCATATAAAATCCTGCTCGGCATTATAGTCCTTGTGATCATCTTTCGCATTATGTTGCCTACAATTGTTAAAAACTATGTCAACAAAACTTTGAATGACCTCCCTGGATATGTTGGCCATGTGGATGATATAGATATTCGATTGATTCGGGGTGCTTACGCCATTGATACATTAGTATTAAATAAAAGAACAGACACCACTAATTATCCCTTTTTAAAAATTAACCACGCTGATTTATCCATAGAGTGGAAACAAATCTTTAAAGGCAGATTAGTTGGGGAGATAATTTTAGATAAACCAAGCATTCATATTTTAACTGAAACACCAGAGCCCACACAGGAACCTTCTAAAGAACACTGGACAGAAGCTTTAAAGGATCTTATGCCTCTAACGATAAATAAACTTGAAATTACAGATGGCGAATTCACCTATTTAGATCGTACTACAAGTCCTGAAATTGATCTTTATATCCACAACATGAGACTTACGGCGAAGAATTTGGCCAATGTAGAGGATTCCACTACAACCAGACTACCCTCTTCGCTGTCCTTATCTGGAGTCTCTATTGGTCAGGGAAATCTGAACCTTGATATGCGAGTGAATGTCCTAAAGGAAATTCCAGATTTTGATATGGACATGAAATTAACAAGCGTAGATCTTACCAGTTTAAATAACTTTATCAAAGCTCAAGGCAAGTTCGATGTGGAAAGAGGGAAATTAGATCTCTATAGTGAATTAAAATTAATGGATGGAGAGATCAATGGCTACGTGAAGCCGTTTATTGAAAATTTAAAAGTATTAGATTGGAAAAAGGATAAGGAGCAAGGCGGTATACTAACGGCCGCAAAGGAGGCAGTGATTGGCCTTGTGAGTAAAGTGGTAGAAAACCCTAAGGAAGATCAGATTGCAACCACTGTTCCCATCCAAGGCAATATCAATAGTCCTGAGACAAATGGCTGGGAAACTTTTGTAGGTATACTCAAAAATGCATTTATAGAAGCCCTAAATCAAGGAATTGAAGGTTCAATTAAATAAACCTTGATGGACAAATGATATATTAGAAATTGTGAGAGTATTATAGTATCCTATAATTTCTAACCAAGAAATCTTCGCTAAACCCAATGTCCTTATAGACTGATTTACCCATAGATGATGCTTGCAATGTGGCCAATAAAATATTCTCCTTAGCTGCATTGTTCAGTAACTCAAGCATTACCTCTTTTGCAAACCCTTGTTTTCGGAAAGAAGGAATTATGCCCATCCCATGGATCCCAACTACTGAGTTGGTGGTAAAGGTTAAAACAGTGCCAATAGGATTCTCATTGTGGTAGATAAGAAAATAATTAATGTGATCCATTGTATATTTCACTGTTTCGGCTGAAATAACATATCCAAAACTCTGAGGATAGAGCTTCTCCCAGAGTAACGGTTGCGCCGGGGAGGTGATTTTGTGTAGCTTAATACGCCTATTTGATGGGTACTCTTTTTTAGAAACAACAAGAGACATTCCCACCTGCTCGGATTTTAACACTAGTCCATCTGATTCAAAATACCTGAAATTAGGATCATCAAAATCTGCCCAATAACTAAGGCTTCTAGGAAGTTCACCTTGGCCACAAGCAACCAGTATTTCACTTATGATCAATTTACTAGGTTGGGAATTTAACCAGATTCTATTGGGCCATTGTGAATTTTCGATATTAGAATAACTATAAGATTCCCTAAAACAATACTTCCCATAAGCATCACCTACTATCTGCCATAAGGTGGTTAAATTATAGATGTTTTCGTTTAAATTTTTCATTGATCAAATTCAATTTTACTTTAAGACCTCATCCAAAAATTGAAGTGTATGCCTCCATGCCCTATCAGCCATGGTTTTATGATAATCGGCTGACCATGGATTGGTAAAAGAATGCATGACATCTCCATAAGTTATAAGTTGCCAATCTGCCTGACTTTCTTTCATCTCTTGCATTAAGCTCTCTACATCACTAGATGAAATAAACTGATCATCAGCGGCATGCTCAATTAGAACTTTTGCCTTTGAAACCGCTGATACTCGAGTAGGAGATTTAAAAAGATCTCCATGAACACAAACAGCAGCTTGAATTTCTAATTGTCCTCTTACTGCCTCCAAAGCACCAGTGCCACCAAAACAATATCCAATAATCCCAGTAGAACAAGAATAACCTCTGAGGTCTTTAAACTCCTCTAGCGCTAAACAAATTCTTCTTTGATAAAGTTTAAAATTTTCCTTTAAGTCTTTCGAGAACTCTGAAGCATCTTCGATGGAACTAGGCTGCTGGCCCTGCCCATAAACATCAGCTACCATAGCTATATAGCCATGGGCCTGCAACGAATCAGCCGCCTGAATTGCTTCACGATCAATTCCCATCCAGGCTGGTAGAATTAAAACTCCTGGCAGGTTATTTTTATAATTTGGAGTAATAAGACTTTGGAACTCTATTGCTCGATCCTTATAATGAACAGGAATTAAATCAGAGGCATCCATCATACTTTTTAACTTTTACATACCAAAAGTACGCCTAGCTTTCCAGATTTCACTTTACATATGTTGAGCAGCCCCTAAATATTCTTAATTTTTTTTCTTATCCTGCTGAGTTGAGTTGGTGTGATCCCAAGATTTGATGCAATGTGTAGAAGTGGTACCCGATGATGTATATCTGGAAATTTCTGAATAAGTTTTTGGTAACGGATACTTGCATCCTCCATAACTATAGACACCTCACGCTGCTCCTTATCAATAATCCAATTCTTTTCCAGATAAGCTATGTAAAAGTTTTTTAACTTCTCATTTTGTTTAATCAATTGCTGGTATTTAAGAAAGTCAATTCTTAATAACACCGAGTTTTCAATAGCCTGAAGAGTAAATTCAGAAGGTACTCTTAAAAGAGAAGAAACAGTGGATGCAGCCAATTGATTATCCATGAATATATTTTTGTTGTAGGTATTACCCTTAGAATCGGCATAAAAAGCAATCAGTGTCCCTGTGTAGATATAGAAGATATAGTTGGATACTACGCCCATGGATAGAAGTACTTGATTTTTATCCGCTTTAACCACTTCTGCGATCTGATCAATCAATAGAATTTCCTCATTTGATATCTTCGAATAACTATTTATATAATCTTTAAAGCTAGTCAGTATTTTATACTTCTCCATAAACCAAATTAAATAAGAAACTTACTTTTGTCAAAAATATTAAAATTTGCAACTTACGAAAACGCTATCGTAAAATCACCGTATAAAACAACATCTGAAGCATAGTTTTAATTCTGCAAAACTTAAATCTTTCAAATTCAATACTACACCCCCTTAAAATAACACGATGCTCTACATAAAACTATCAATTACCTAACACACCCCCTATTACATCGGTTTATTTCCTTCAAAAACCATTAAACACAACACACACCCCCTTGTTTTTACAAAATCACCCCGAGATAATTACTCAATTAACAATATGATAACATAGACCTGATTTCATTTATTATATTGGGTTTTTTACAAGGATTTATTCGTAACGTTCAATTAATTACAACATTATCAGCGAAACCTTAATAATTCCTTAATTTTCTTGATATTTTTGTGGAAATCACACTACCATATGAAGCCAATAAAACAAGGACTGTACTCTCCAGAGTACGAACACGACAATTGCGGTGCAGGTTTTATCTGTAACCTAAACGGAGTAAGAACCAATGACATCATTCATAAAGCACTGGATATTCTGATACGACTTGAACACAGAGGAGCAGTAAGTGCGGATGGTAAGACTGGTGATGGGGCAGGTATATTGATCGACATTCCTCACGACTACTTCAAAGAAGTTTGTGATTTTGAAATCCCCCAAAGCAAAGAGTATGCTGTCGGAATGCTTTTCCTTCCAAAATCAGATAACCAATCAAAACTTTGTAAGGACATTTTTGAGCAAAATGTCAAGCGACAGGGTTTAAATATTATCGGATGGAGAGATGTCCCTGTTGATAAGAGTTGTATTGGCACTATTGCAGCAGAAACAGAGCCGACTATAAAGCAGGTTTTTATCGGAAAAAATAATCAAGAATTATCCGAGCAAGCCTTTAATGCTAAACTTTTTGCAGCAAGAAAAATCGCAGAACACGCCATCCTAGATTCAAATCTAGCAGAGGCTGAATATTTCTATTTTGCAAGTCTCTCAACCAATACCATAATATACAAAGGACTACTGATGCCACAAGACATCAGCCGCTATTATATTGATTTGGAACAACCAGAGGTGGTTACCAAACTCGCCTTAGTACACCAACGTTTCTCCACCAACACCTTCCCCACTTGGGATTTAGCACAACCTTTTCGCTATATGTGTCACAACGGAGAAATCAACACCCTAAAAGGAAACCTAAGTAGAATGAAGGCTCGTGAAGAACTCTTTAAAACGGAGCTTTTCGGAGAGATTATAAATGAGGTTCCTCCAGTGGTCTTAGAGGGAAAATCAGATTCTGCCTCCATGGACATGGTTTTAGAATTGTTATTACAAACAGGACGCTCCCTTCCAGAGGCCATGATGATGATGGTACCTGAGGCCTGGGAGAAACACCTATCGATGAGTGATGATAAAAAAGCCTTTTATGAATACAATGCTTGCATCATGGAACCATGGGACGGACCCGCATCCATCCCGTTTACTGACGGAAATTATATAGGAGCTCTACTGGATAGAAATGGATTAAGACCATCACGTTATACCGTTACAAAAGACGGCTTTGTTATCATGTCCTCTGAAACAGGAGTCATTGATATCGAACCTGAAAATGTAGAACTTCACGGTAGGTTGGAGCCGGGTCGTATGTTCCTTGTGGACATGAATGAAGGTCGTATCATCGGAGATCAGGAGGTCAAGAAAAGTATTGTTTCTAAAAGATCTTACAGAGCGTGGTTGGATGAGAATCTATTACACTTATCCAATATCGATTATACAGGAAATAAGACCCCTGTTGAAAAAGAAGATTTCGTAACCCGTCAAAAAGCATTTGGATATACGGAAGAAGACATCAAAACGCTTATTATTCCTATGGCTACCCTTGGGAAAGAAGCCATCGGATCCATGGGTACTGATACCCCACTGGCCGTTTTATCCGACAAATCCCAATTGTTGTTTAACTACTTTAAACAACTATTCGCTCAGGTTACCAATCCACCATTGGATGGTATACGAGAAGAAATCGTAACCGATATCAGTCTTTGCATTGGAGGGGATAAAAACATCTTTGACATCATTCCAGAACAATGTAAAAAGTTAAAGATTCAAAACCCAGTCATCTCCAATGAAGATTTAGATAAAATAAAATACATCGATCACCCAGATTTTAAAGCGACTTCTATTTCAATGCTCTACGACATTGACAAAGGACTCAATGGTCTCGAGGCGCGTTTAGATGCAATGGTTGATGAGATTGCCTCTGCGATCGATAACGGCAGTAATATCATTATACTCTCCGATAGAAATATCTCCAAAGAAAAGGCTCCTATTCCTTCAGCGCTAGCCTGTTCATTTGTGCATCACGAACTTGGACGTAGAGCTAAAAGATCTTCAATTGGAATAATCATAGAATCAGCTGAACCAAGAGAACCGCATCATTTTGCTTTATTATTCGGATATGGCGCTAGTGCAATCAACCCATATATGGTTAATGAACTGATCGACAAACTTGTCAATGATGGAGAAATCACGACCACTTTCGAAGAAGCTGTATTGAACTACAACAAAGCCATCGGAAAAGGTATTGTGAAGATTATGAATAAGATCGGAATCTCTACCCTGCACTCCTATCGCGGAGCTCAGATATTCGAAGCTCTTGGATTAAACAAAAAATTCGTCGATAAGTATTTCACCAATACCCCAACTAGGATCGAAGGTATTGGAATCTATGAAATTGAAAAAGAAATACAAAACAAACATCGTAAGGCGTACACCCAAGACAGTAATTACGCTAAACTCGATTTAGAGATTGGAGGAGATTACCGATGGAGAAGAAACGGGGAGCGTCATATGTTCAACCCCACCACTGTTGCAAAATTACAACAAGCCGTACGAAGCAATAAGTTCTCAAGCTACAAGCAATATGCTGAAATGATCAACGAGCAGAGTGAGCGCCTAATGACACTTAGAGGAATGTTTAAATTCAAAAGTCTAAATCCTATTCCAATTGAAGAAGTAGAGCCATGGACAGAAATTGTTAAACGTTTCAAAACTGGTGCTATGTCCTTTGGTTCCATTAGCAAAGAGGCACATGAGAATTTAGCCATTGCCATGAATCGTATAGGAGGAAGAAGTAACTCTGGTGAAGGAGGGGAAAACCCAGATCGTTTCCATAAAGACCTCAACGGAAATTGGAGAAACAGTGCTATTAAGCAAGTTGCTTCAGGACGTTTCGGGGTATCTATAAATTACCTGTCAAATGCCAAGGAAATACAAATTAAAATGGCTCAGGGTGCTAAACCGGGAGAAGGTGGACAATTACCTGGACCAAAGGTAAATCCAGACATTGCCAAAACCAGAAATTCCACCCCATATGTAGGGCTTATATCCCCACCTCCACATCACGACATCTATTCGATTGAGGATTTGGCACAACTTATCTTTGACCTTAAAAATGCCAATAGAGAAGCAAGAGTAAATGTCAAATTAGTATCCGAGGTAGGTGTAGGAACTATTGCAGCTGGTGTGGCAAAAGCAAAAGCAGATGTGGTACTAATATCAGGATTTGACGGAGGAACAGGAGCCTCTCCACTGACTTCCTTACGCCACGCAGGTTTGCCATGGGAACTAGGTATTGCAGAGGCGCAACAAACACTTATACTTAATGATCTTAGAAATCGAATCGTTGTTGAGTGTGACGGGCAATTAAAAACAGGAAGAGATGTGGCTGTAGCTTGTCTACTGGGAGCAGAAGAATTCGGGTTCGCCACCGCACCGCTTGTTGCCTCAGGTTGTGTAATGATGCGCGCTTGCCATCTAAACACCTGCCCTGTTGGAATTGCCACCCAGGATCCAGAGTTGCGTAAAAACTTTAAAGGAAGTCCCGAGCACGTAATTAACTTCATGTACTTTGTGGCCGAAGAATTACGACAAATCATGGCCGATCTTGGATTTAGAAGTATTGAGGAAATGGTGGGTCAAAGTCAAAAATTAGACATGAACACAGCCATTGAGCATTACAAAGCACAAGGCATTGATTTATCAAAGATTCTTTACAAGCCAAGAGTTTCAGAAGATGTAAAACTATACAATACTCAAAAGCAAGATCATCATTTAGAAGGTGTATTGGATTTTGAAATTCTAAGGCAGGCTCACCCTGCGGTGTACCGTAAGGAGAAAATGACCTTAGATTTCCCAATTACCAATATTAACCGTACCACAGGAGCTATCTTAAGCAATGAAATTTCCAAAATACACGGAGAAAAAGGACTACCAGAGGACACCCTTCATCTAAACTTTAAAGGAGCTGCTGGGCAAAGCTTTGGTGCATTTGCAACCAAGGGGCTTACCATGACAGTAAGCGGAAACACCAATGATTATTTTGGTAAGGGACTCTCAGGAGCAAAATTAATTGTCAAGGCTCCAGAGGAAGCAACCTTTAAACCAGAGGAGAATGTTATTATCGGAAATGTAGCCATGTATGGTGCTATCAATGGAGAGGCCTATATCAATGGAATTGCAGGGGAGCGTTTCTTGGTTAGAAACTCAGGTGCCAAAGCCGTAGTAGAAGGCATTGGAGATCACGGTTGCGAATACATGACTGGAGGAATTGCAGTTATACTAGGTAAAATAGGTCGAAATTTCGCCGCTGGAATGAGTGGAGGAATCGCCTACATCTACAATCCAGATCACGCACTAGACACAAACGATATCAACATGGAAATGGTTGCCTTTGAATCTCTCAGTGAACAAGATTTACAAGAATTAAAAAGACTAATCACAAATCATTTAGAATACACCCAAAGTCCCCTAGCTGGTAGAATACTGAGTGATTGGTTAGCAAATAGTAAAAATTTCATAAAAGTGATGCCAACCGAATATAAAAAGGCACTGGAATTATTAGCCGAACAAAACACTGAAGTTGAACAAGAATTAACAATAGCATAAGATGGGAAAACTAAGAGGATTTTTAGAATACGAGAGAGAACAAGAAACTACAATTGCTGTTGATAAGCGTCTTAAGGATTACAAAGAATTCACCAAAGAATTAAATCCACAAGCACTGAGTAATCAAGGAGCACGATGCATGGATTGTGGAATCCCATTTTGCCATAGTGGATGCCCCTTGGGTAATTTAATTCCCGATTTCAACGATGCAGTCTATAAAAACAACTGGCAAAAGGCAATCCATATACTTCACTCAACCAACAATTTCCCTGAGTTTACTGGTCGATTATGCCCTGCACCCTGTGAATCAGCTTGTGTTTTAGGGATCATTCAACCTCCAGTATCGATAGAGCTTATTGAAAAATACATTGTTGAACGCGGTTTTAAAGAGGGCTGGATAAAGGCAAATCCACCTAAAAAACGTAGCGGAAAAACCGTTGCAGTTATTGGATCAGGACCTTCTGGACTTGCAGCAGCTCAACAGTTAAACCGCGCTGGACATATGGTAACAGTCTTTGAGAGAGATAAAAAAGTAGGTGGACTTTTGCGCTATGGTATTCCGGATTTTAAATTAGAAAAAAGTGTTATTGATCGAAGAATTTCAATCCTAGAACAAGAGGGAATCGAATTTAAAACAGGTGTTCATGTTGGTGTTAATTACAAAGTCGAAGACTTACATGACTTTGACGCTGTGGTTTTATGTGGAGGAGCTACCAAAAGAAGAGGACTTCCAATCCCTGGAACCGACGCTAAAGGAGTCGTACAAGCGATGGAATTCTTAAAAAGAAATAACCAAGTTGTAGATGGTCAAGCGGAAAGTTCAGCTGATTTAAATGCCAAAGGAAAAGATGTTATTGTAATTGGAGGTGGTGATACAGGTTCTGACTGCGTAGGAACTTCCAATCGTCATGGCGCTAAATCAGTGACTAATTTTGAAATCATGCCAATGCCTCCGCAGTACAGAAGCGAGGAAAATCCTTGGCCATATTGGCCCTTTACCCTTAAGACAAGTTCTTCTCATGAAGAAGGAGTTGAAAGGAATTGGAGCATTTTGACAAAAGAATTTGTAAAAGATGCCCAAGGCAACCTTAAAGCTATTAAAACTGTAGAGGTAAAATGGGTTAAAATTCCAGGAGAACGACCTCAATTACAAGAGGTTGATGGCACTGAGAAAGAGTGGCCATGCGACTTGGCATTACTAGCCTTAGGATTCACTGGTCCAGAAGAAACCCTTAGTGAACAGTTAGGATTGCATACCGATCAACGAAGCAACATTAAGGCCAGTAATAATTATCAAACCAACATACCACACATATTTGCAGCAGGAGATATGCGAAGAGGACAATCCCTAATTGTTTGGGCAATATCTGAAGGAAGAGAAGCTGCATATCATGTAGATCATTACTTAATGGGGGCATCCTCATTACCAACTAAAGAAAAAGGAGATTTACCAGCCGCATAAACCAACAAAGGCAATATTTGTTTTGGTGACCATTAGCTGGCTTGATATTATGTTGAGTCAGCTATTTTTTTAAAACCTTCACAACCCTTGATAATTCCAAGGGTTTTTGTATTTTCCCAAAAATTTTTTTATGCAAGATTCTCCAGTTTTTTCAGATGACACTATGACATTGGGTATCATAATGTTATGCCTTGGTTTTGTTTTTTACACCACCGCGAGTTCTAATTCATTTTGGAAGAAGTTCTACAAAATCATCCCTGGAGTATTAATGTGTTACCTGCTTCCTTCGCTTTTTAATTCTTTTGGAATTATTTCCGATGAGACTTCCAATTTGTATTTTATTGCCAGTAGATATCTTTTACCTGCAGCACTCGTTTTAATGACTCTTAGCATTGATTTAAAGGCTGTATTTAATCTTGGCCCAAAGGCATTAATTATGTTTTTCACGGGAACCATCGGGATTATTATCGGTGGACCCATTGCACTATTCTTAGTCGCTTTAGTATCACCCGAGACTGTAGGAGGTGTTGGGCCCGATGAAATATGGAGAGGTCTATCTACCTTAGCGGGAAGTTGGATCGGCGGAGGAGCTAATCAAGCGGCTATGCTGGAGATATTTAAATACAATCCGGAAAAATACGGTGGAATGGTATTGGTTGACATCGTGGTGGCAAATCTATGGATGGCGGTACTACTATTAGGCGCAGGGAAAAGCGATAAAATTGACCGTTGGTTAAAAGCAGATAACAGCGCCATTGAAAAGTTAAAGAAAAAAGTTACAGAATTTTCAGAGAGTATTTCTCGACAGCCAAGTCTCTCTGACTATATGGTTATACTAGCCTTAGCGTTTGTACCAGTTGGAATCTCTCATTGGGGAGCCAACAATATATCGGACTATCTCACAGCTAACTTTGAGGCCATTAGTGATACCTCGAGTGCACTTTCGTCTTTTGGATCACAATTTTTCTGGATGATCACTATAGCCACAGCTATAGGAATAGGCTTGTCCTTTACCAAATTCAGAAACTATGAAGGAGCTGGAGCAAGTAAATTCGGATCAATATGTATTTATGTCCTTGTAGCCACTATTGGAATGAAAATGGACATTTTTAAAATATTCGATAACCCAGGACTATTAGCTATTGGACTCATATGGATGAGCATTCATGCATTATTGTTAATTATAGTAGCCAAACTTATTAGAGCACCCTATTTCTTTTTAGCTGTAGGAAGTCAGGCCAATGTTGGAGGAGCAGCATCTGCACCTGTTGTAGCTGCGGAATTTCATCCATCACTAGCAACTGTTGGAGTGCTTCTAGCCGTCTTCGGATATGCCGTAGGTGCCTATGGAGCTATTTTATGTGCCTATTTAATGCAAATGGCATACTAAAGCTAGTATCTTAATAAAGAAATATGCATATTTGCGACTTGTAAAATAACACAAAATGAATAAACTCATCACCCTACTATTCACAGCTTTAATCCTGGCATCTTGTGCTAAAGAAACCGGTAATTTAACCATCAATGGAACTGTGAAGGGACTACGTAAAGGAAAAATATATTTACAAAAAGTAAAGGATAGTACTTTAATTAGTATCGATTCCGTTAAAATTGATGGAGAGCCTAACTTTCAGTTTACAACAGATATTGAAAGTCCAGAAGTTCTCACCCTATATTTAGATAAAAATGACAGAAATAACTTAAATGATCAACTAGATATTTTTGCAGAACCTGGGGTGATCAATGTTCAGACCACCAGAGACTTTTTTGCACCAGAGGCAAAAATTGAAGGTTCAGAGAGTCATACGAAATGGAATGAATACAAAAAAATACGTTCAAAATTTGGAGGCGAAAATCTTGACCTGATAAAGGAAATTTTAGAGGCAAGTAAAGCAGGAAATATGACTTTAGTGGATTCGCTACAGACACGCTCCGATCAAAATGCAAAAAGAAGCTATCTATACACCATTAACTTTGTACTTAACAATACTGACTCCTATGTCGCGCCATATATTACGCTTGTAGATGCTTATAATGTAAATATTAAATATCTAGATTCAATTTCAAATACACTTACTCCAGAGGTCGCGGACTCTAAATACGGAAAGCTACTGAGGGAATATATCACGGATATAAAAGACGATATTGCTAAGGCCGAAATTGACAGTATCAATTAGAAATAATAAGCTGTAGTGCCATACCGAGACATCCCATTGATACACCGATGTGGCACTACAGCTTATTAGCAAATTATTTTAACCAAATAAAGTCTTAGGTATATAACATGCTAACTGATTCTTGTCACCATATCTTTTACTGGTATTCTTACCTTTGGTGCATCAGCTAAGAAATCATTTTCTTGATCACGGTACCCTAAAGAAAGGATCACTACACTATGTAAGTTTTTCTCTTTCAAACTGAGTAACTCATCAAATAATTCAGGATCAAAACCTTCCATTGGAGTCGCATCTACCTTAACATTAGCTGCAGCGATTAAAGCCGTTCCCAGGGCAATATATGTTTGCTTTTCAGCCCAAAGTTTGTTTTGGTCATCAGTTCTACTACTAAAATAAGAATCCATCGTAGTGAATAATCCTTCTAGTGATTCAGTAGGAACTCCTTGTTTTTCAGCAGTCAGTTCTACCAAATTTCTAATATGCTGCGTGGTTACTTTATTGTATGCAGCAAAAACTAAAAGGTGTGAAGAATGAGCGATCTGTTTATTAAATGAATTCGCGCCGAGTTTCTCTTTTAGTTCGGCGTTATCTATTGCCAATACACGGTATGGCTGTAGTCCACATGAGGATGCAGAAAGATTAATAGCCTCAGTGATAAAGTCCAATTTCTCTTCGCTTATCTTTTCATTGGAATAGCTTTTTGTGGCATATCTCCAATTTAAATCTTGTATTAAATCCATAATTCTAATTTTTAAAACAACAAAGTTATGTTTAGGCAGTGACATTTAGTAACTTTATGACAAAAAGTAATGGTGACATTTAGGTAACCATCAACAAACATAAGGCATGGACAAAATAGAAACTAAATTAAAAGGGGATCACAAAATGTGTAGAAATAACATAAGGGCAATTCATGACGCTTTCGATGTTATCGGAGGTAAGTGGAAGATTTCAATCATATCATGCTTGAGTTTTAATGCGATGCGTTTTTCTGAATTATTAAAAGAAGTAGAAGGTATTTCTGGAAAAATGCTCAGCAGAGAACTCAAAGAATTAGAAACAAATCAACTCATCAATAGAGAAGTTTTAAGCACCCACCCTATCACCGTTCGTTACACGCTCACGGATTACGGTAAAACCGTGCAACCCCTAACTCAAACTATAGCAAAATGGGGGCTCAATCACCGTAAAAAGATAATCGGGTGATTTGGATGATGGGTTTGAAAGCGGAATCTGTAAAAAGAAGGCATACTGAGTTGTCAAAAATTAAAAGTTGTCATCCCAATAGCCCTCTCTCGATTCGTTTTATATCCTAGCTTACTCTTTAATTGGAGTATTGGCAAGGATTTCTTTTAAAAACTTCCAAAACTTTTTTACTGATTCAATTTCCACTCTTTCATCTGGAGAGTGTGCTCCTTTTATAGTAGGACCAAAACTAATCATATCCATTTCTGGGTAATTCTGACCTAGAATACCACATTCTAAACCAGCGTGACATGCTACAACTTTAGGTTTATCATTGAATAATTCTTCATACTTAGCCGTCAATACCTTTAAAATAGGACTGTTCATATTTGGATTCCATCCTGGATAAAAACCTTTAAGTTCCACCGAACACCCACACAGTTCAAAACAAGAACGTAAGGCATTGGCGAGATCTATTTTTGAAGATTCCACTGAAGACCGTGTTAAACACATTACTTTTAGCTTCCCTTCTTTAATTTTAACCCTAGCAATGTTATTAGATGTTTGTACCAAATCCTCCATAGTTGGACTCATAGCATAAACGCCGTTGTGAGCGGCATAAATCGCTCTTGTAATCCCTTCCTGAACACCAAGCTCCATTACAAAGGCAGGAACATCTGTTACCTCCGCACTAATCACAAGATTAGGATCCATTACTTTGAATTCTTTCTTTATGGAAGATGCCAATTGATTAAACTCTAAAGCAAAAGCATCGTGATGAATTTCATCCACTACAACGACCGCTTCACTCTCCCTTGGAATTGCATTTCTGAGCCCTCCCCCATCAATACTTGCTATACGTAATCCAAAGCTTTCAAAACCTTCGAATAACAATCGGTTCATTATTTTATTAGCGTTACCAAAACCACGGTGAATATCCATACCACTATGTCCACCGTGAAGTCCCTTCACACTAATCTGGTATGCCATAACTCCAGAAGGAGTTTCTTCTTCCTTATATGAGCGGCTTGCAGTTAAATCTACACCACCAGCACATCCTATATCTATTTCATCATCTTCCTCTGTATCCAAATTCAAAAGGATATCACCTTTGAGAATTCCACCTTTGAGACCTTGAGCCCCTGTCATTCCAGTTTCTTCATCAATTGTAAACAATGCCTCAATTGCAGGGTGCTGTAATTGATTACTCTGTAAAATAGCCATTATTGCAGCTACTCCCATTCCATTATCAGCTCCAAGTGTGGTTCCATTTGCCTTCACCCATCCATCGACGACCATCATTTCAATACCTTGGGTACTAAAGTCAAATTTTGTATCGCGGTTTTTCTGATGGACCATATCCAAATGGGATTGTAACACTACCGTTTTGCGGTTTTCCATTGTTGGTGTGGCAGGTTTACGGATAATAACATTGCCTACCTCATCTTTAGTTGTAGACAATCCTAATCCTTGGCCAAATGCCATCATAAATGCAATGACCTGTTCCTCTTTTTTTGAAGCCCTAGGTACGGCATTTAAGTCTGCAAAATTATTCCATACCGAAATTGGTTCTAATGCTCTAATCTCTGAATTCATTTTTATAAATTTAGATTTTGGCAAAAATACCAATGTTATCTTAGAATTCCGCAATCTAGGATAGGGATTCATCCTTTATGCAATCAATTATCTTAAGATTGACTTTTAGAAAAATAAACCTATTTAACCATAGAAAATCTATGATGTACCTTACAACGTAACTGGACTGGGAAGATTCGAATATCGCAAATTAAGGTAAAACTAAAATACAAGAAACTATAAGTCCCTCAAGAATTTAGAGTATTGATAATTCAAAATATAAAAGTAGGTTCCACTTGGAAGTGGCTGACTTTCATTAATCGTTAAACGACCATTTGAATAACCATCTAGTTGAACCATCATAACCACTAGCTGAAGCGTTTGTATCAATCGTGGCTATTGTTGTCCCTACTCCATTTGTAAAGTTGTAAACACCATCGGTTACTGTTAAGCTTGTGGTATTGGCGTCCATAATAACCTCAGCACCATCAACAGCTGTATGGGTAAACGTACCATCACCGTTATCAACTAAAATATCGGTAGTTCCGTCAAGTTGACTTTTGATCTCTTCCAGTGCCCCTTGAACATTTGTAGAGGTAAAACCATTGGTAGAATTATCAAAACCAAGCGAACCAGCATTCGTATCAATTGCAACAGGAGTCCCGTTTCCATTATCTATGGTATAGGTTCCATCTGTATTATCAGTTACCGCTGTTTTAGCTATAGTTCCTAAAGGAGTTCCATCTTCCGATGCCAGAGAAACTGTCCCATCAACATTATCAATAAGACTAACACCACCCCCAGAATTAATCTCAGCTAACACCTCATCAATGGCATCCTGAACATTTGTAGATGTTAATCCACTAGTTGAACCATCATAGCCACTAGCCGATGCGCTGGTGTCAATTGTAACCAGAGTATTTCCAGGTTGATCTTTAAAACTATAGGTTCCATCACCGTTATCAACTACTGAAATTAATAGATCAATTTCGTTTAAGTCGATGACCGTAGATGTCCCGTCTTCGTTAACATATGTATAGGTTCCGTCATTGTTATTCTCTAAAGTAGTTACAGTTTCAGTAAAATCATTATTGACCTCATCAGAGATTACTATCCTTTTCCAACTGTCCTCAAACCAATAGTAATATCAAGGTCTAACATCAGAAATAGTTTGGATATTATGTACCAAGAGACTTTCTATATTACTAGAACCGATCGTTGTTTGATCAGTTGTTCCAGTTAAAGAAACTTGTGGTATAAGAACCCCTCTATCTTTTGCTACAATTTCCAATTGACTGGATGAATTTGGCATATCGGTACCAATACCCACTTGTGCATATGCTAGTAAACTTCCAACAAAAAATAAGATAAATAGCAGTAGTAGTCTTCCAATAATTTTACGAATTATTACTGAGTAATCATAACAATTGAATTATAAATTCTTGAGGGGTAGAATCAAATTCCGGGCAAAAATGAGAAGAGACCATCAAACATGAAAAGAAATGAAGGTTACGCAGGTACTACATTTTACGGGTTTCCTTATTTTAAACCCCTTACATAGAGTCTGAAGGACTTTGATGATAAAATTTTAACAGCAGAATTAGTTAAAGAAATATAATAATAGAGAAGTTTTCGACCAGCGCTATCCAGATTTAATAAGACCTATACTCCTTTGAATTGTTTTTGAGCCATTGTGAGTTCCGAATTCATTAGAATGAGGAAGCGATAATCATAATAGGCCGTTCCTTTTTGCTTCAAAGTTTTATCGCACTATAGCATATTGGGATATCAAAATCTAGGTAATGCAAAAGTTTTATTAATTTTTCGGACTTTATAAATTCTTGTGTTTTAGTCTTTTTGCAACCACCAAGATTGACTAATTTTGAGTTTATGGCAAAACACTTAAAAACACTCATTGCGCTTTCCATTGTCCCTCAAATACTTTTGGTTAAAATAATTGGATCCTTTCCAAACTTTGTAGAAACCTATTATAGTTCTGGAATATACCCAGTAATTTCTAAAATAGCACGCTATATATTCGGATGGATTCCCATTTCAGTGGGTGATATCATATACTCTATTGCAGCTGTGTTTTTAATACGATTCTTAGTTAAAGAATTACCTAAGCTTTTTAAAAAACCCATTGAAATACTCAGAGAGTGTTTTGTAGTGATCGCTGTGCTCTATGCCTTATTTCATCTGTTATGGGGATTTAACTATTATCGACTTCCCCTACATGAAAAACTTGGTCTTTCAGAGCTTTATACTCAAGAAGAATTATACAATTACACTAACTATCTTATCCAACAAAGTAACTCCCTACACAAACAACTAAACCCTGATTCCACAGCTATAATCAAAATTCCATATTCTAGAGAGGAGATCTACCAGAAAAGTTTAGAAGGATACCAGAAGCTTGCCGATCAATATCCAAATTTACAGATAGAGACCCAGAGCATAAAGACTTCTTTATACTCTACTGGACTAACCTACATGGGGTATGGTGGATACTTAAACCCCTTCACCAATGAAGCCCAGGTCAATGGCTTACAAATCAACTACAGATATCCAGTGGTAAGCTGTCATGAACAAGCTCATCAAATAGGATATTCTGCAGAGAATGAAGCAAACTTTATCGGATTTTTAGCAGCCATACATAACTCTGATTTATACTTTAAGTATTCTGGATATTTATATGTACTGCGTTATGCGCTTGCCGCAGTAGAGAGAAAAAGTCCAGAACAATTTGAAGTTCTTAAAAACCAATTATATCCAGGTATCATCAAAAATTACATTGAAGTCAATACGTTTTGGAAAAAGTACAAGACAAAAGCCGAACCTTATTTTAAAAGAACTTTCAATTCATTTTTAAAAGCCAACAATCAGAAAAAGGGAATTAAGTCCTATAGCTATGTTGTAGCACTACTAGTAAATTATCACAAAGCAAACCATAAAAAAAACAGCGAGATTCAATTTCCCTCGAACTCACTGTTTTAATTGTGTAGGAGTGGGTATACCGTACACATATGGTCATTAACACAAATTAAATAGTAGGGTTATTTTATAGTACTGTCCAAGTAGGAATATTCAACTGTTTTTGTACTTAAATGTAATTGTGCATCATCTTTATAATAAACATTAGCTTTAGTAATTCTATATTTTTCATCATACTCAGGTATGAACCAATAACGATGTTCTAGTTGATTTTCATTCCAAAATTCGATGTTCGTCGGATTAAAGGTCGGAAGGAATTCACTGGTAAAAAATTGTCGACGTCCTGAAATATTAGCCTTACTATCGGCAGCCTCAATAACACCTGCTAACTCCAAATATGGTTTGTATGGATTCAACTCTGTATCATATGTTATATTGACATAAAGCAATTTCACTTCCTCATCCTCCTTTACAATCATCCGTAACAAAGTAGGATTAGAATATCTATCCTGCTCTAGAACATAAAATTCAGGCTTAGGATCATTATAAGGATTCGGAATAAGTAAATCAAGGTAAACGATCCCCTCTTCCCCTTGTTGGCCCTCTACCAAACTTTCAAAGTTCTTTAACTCACCATTATCCTCATTATATTCAAATTTAAGTTCAGGACTTTGATAATCATCACCTTCTTCCGGGTCATCACCAGGTACAATGGTTGTATTAATAAATAATAGCGTGTCTTGCTTTTGTGAATAGTTAAATTCATATAGCTTACCCACTTTACTATCATTATTAGTTATTTTAATAGATTTTAATAAGTGTTCTCGATTAATTTGTACAGATTCTTGAAATATCTCATCTAGTGAATCGTCACAGCTTATTACACATGTAAATACCACTGACAGAATTGCCAGCACTCGAATTTTATTAAACATCTTTTCCCCAATAAAAGTTTATCCGCCAAAGATATTTAATGCCCAACGAGTTACCTTACGGTAAACCGTAAGGTAAATATTAATTGCCGGAAATTAAGGTTAAGTCATTCTATTAATGGATAGCACAGAGGACATTTTAGGGTGAATAAATATAAAAAAGCAACTAATCAATTAGTAAAATCTAACTGCATTAAACACGTAACCTAAAACTGCTTAAAGGTCATAATAATCTCCACAAGCTAATTATAAACTCTGTGATGCTAAAAACTAACGTATTTACCATGTTTAAGTGTTGAAAATTCAGACGTATTAATAGTAAAAAGAACACTTAATCTGTTAATAAATAGTTGTTTACACCACTTTTTCTGTTTGATTTTTCTGATCATTATAAATAACATTACAACTAGTTGAACAAATAATATTAACCATAAAATTTTGAATCATGTTTCAGGAAAAAGATCCACAACTAGAAAAAATTATTGATCAATTAAGTACCATGATGGACCTATGCTATGTTTTCGAATCACAACTTAGATCCACTGAATCCGTAATACCTTTAATTATTGTACTACACCAGGGAAGTACTAAAACAGTTAATCAGGAGATGGTTTCAAAAATGAATGCTATTTTTAGGGAAGCACGTATGTATACTTTTAAAGTTTTCCCACTTGATTATGCAATATCATTATTAAAACAGCACAATCTGTTTTTTATGCAGCACTGTCAAATAGAAAACCTCATCTATCATGTTAGAGATGCTAATTTGGAGCAGTTCCAGGTTGAGATCAATGAAGTGACCTTTGATCTTGTAAGAGAACAAATCGATCACCAACTCAGTTCTTGTGTACATCATTTAGATGCTGCCTGTGAACATAAAGATGAAGGGAACTTTGCAAAGGCACTTTTCTCCCTATATGCCTATCATAAAAGCTTATTGGATATCGCAGCTGAATTTCATTTAGGGCATCAGTTCGAAGAACATTTAATTAGCGAACTTCAAAATCTATTTGCTCCATTTGATATAAACCTAAGTTGCGTATATGATATTCACATTGAGCAAGACCGTCAACTATTGGAATATTTAGATCAAGCAGCCGAAAAAAACTTTATGACACCTACATTTTTAAACGAGCAAGAAATAGAAGCTATAACCTCCAAGGCAAACATTACTCTTAAAGCAACATTACAATTATTTAGAAGCCAGTTAAAGGCTACCAAATATGATTTTGAAAAACTTGGAAAGCTAAAGCGTCTACCGCACTTAACTCCAGATCAAGGGTTTCAAAAAATCCGAAAAGATCTTCAAAATTTAGTGAATCGTAAAATTTTAGAACTTCGTCCTGGTCACGATAAAATCTATTACAAGGCCAATCTAAAAGTAGATGGCACAGCCGACATCCTCTACCATATTTCAGGATTACTAAAGGTTTGTATAATGGCTCTTGGGAATGAGAATACAGATATCTTTCCAGAACCAAAACTCAATATTCAAACAACTCTTGAACACATCCTAGAATTACTTCCATTTGAAGAAGTAGAATGTTTAGAACGGATCATTGATGAATTAGAAATCACTACAGACCACTATTTATTAGAACCTCCAAAGTATTTATATGCCTAAATGGATTAGTCATAAAGCAACCTAAGTATTAATAATGGCCAGAGCATTATCTAAAATGCTTTGGTCTTACTTTTTCCACTATATTATCCTCCTGTTAAACTCGGGAGCTGCCCATATATGGTTAATCAATCTAATAACCATAACTCATGGATTGTGTTAAATGCTTATTTTTGTCAAAAAAACTGGCAATTTGAAAACAATAAGCAGTACCCATAATAGTCTTGTTAAGCAACTTATACAACTAAAGGATAAATCTAGAGAACGTCGTAAGTCTGGTCTATTCGTCTTGGAAGGTATGCGTGAACTTCAACTTGCCGTTAGTGCTGGATATGAAATCCAAAGTATTTGGTTTGATCCAGAAATTATTGCGCTTGATCAGTTGATGGAGCTAACAAAGGTGCAAAACTCTGAACATTACATACAAATCACTAAAGAGGTATATCAGAAACTTGCATATAGGCAAACCACAGAGGGGGTCATAGCACTTGTAAAAAGTATTAATCATAATCTTGATCAACTCACCTTGAGTGAAAACCCTTTAATACTTGTAGCTGAAGCTCCAGAGAAACCTGGAAACATTGGTGCCTTGTTAAGGACTGCAGATGCCGCAAAACTGGATGCTGTTATTATAGCCAATCCAAAAACGGATCTTTACAACCCTAACATCATCCGCTCTAGTGTAGGATGTCTATTTACAAACTCTGTCGCTACAGCAAGTACGGAGGAGGTTATTGAGTTTCTAAAAGCTAAAGGTATTCAAATACACACCGCCGCCTTAACAGCTTCAGTAAATTATAGTACAGTTGATTACAATAATCCATCAGCCATTGTAGTGGGTACTGAAGCAACAGGATTGAGTAATAAATGGTTAGATAATTCTGATCAGAACATTATCATACCAATGCAAGGAGAAATTGACTCTATGAATGTCTCTGTTTCGGCTGCAATTATCATCTTCGAGGCTAAACGTCAGCGGGGTTTTTAGTCCCTACATTAGTCAGAAATAAATCACTGCAAAACAGCGTGTTACATCATTTTAAGATGCTTTACTTTACATATTTAGAGTATTTCACTTTACATATTTCGAAAATATTTGGGATTCGCTGTGAACTACCCACCCACGGCAGAGCCAATGG
>NZ_AMSG01000025.1 GCF_000300875.1 Galbibacter marinus
TGTTGTGCTCTACCAACTGAGCTATCGAGTCATTACAGTGTGTTATTTTAACACTGGCCAACTTTTCTGTTAGCGGGTGCAAATATAAGATCATTTATTTATTTTTCAAGTCATTTTTACTATAAATTTGTCTTTTTTTTAAGGGTCAACTTTAAAGAAGTGACAATTAACGAATTAAGTTTTTTATATGATTGTATTAATTGGATATATGGGTAGTGGAAAATCCACTGTTGGTAAGGTTTTAGCAAATCAACTAAAAAAAGATTTCATTGACTTTGACCAGTACATTGAAGCCAAAGAACAACTAAGCATCCCAGAAATTTTCAAACAAAAAGGGGAGGTGTATTTTAGAAAGAAAGAATCCCATTATCTTGGTGAGCTTCTTAAGGGCAACTCAAATGCCGTAGTATCCCTAGGAGGAGGAACGCCATGTTTCGGAGATAATATGCAAACAATCATTGAAGCTACACCTAATGTATTCTATCTAAAATTATCAGTAGATAAGCTCATTGAACGATTACAACCTGAAAAATCATACCGCCCATTAATTAAAGACATTGCTGATGAAGATTTATCAGACTTCATAAGAAAGCACCTATTTGAACGTAATTTTTATTACCTGCAGGCGCACCATATTTTAAATGTTACAGAGCAGTCTGCAGAACAATGTGCAGGGGAAGTAATAGAGAAGCTATCTTAGATAAACCGCATCATTGCCTTTTTCAAAAACCACATCAACATGTTCCTGAAGAGAGGTTGAAAGAGAAATCCCTTTAAAGTCAGCCTTTACTGGATACTTTTTGTGATTTCTATCTACTAGAACGACGGTTTTTAATTTCTTAAGAGGAACATCTAAGAAATGACGAACAGCATAAATTAATGTGCTCCCGGAATTTAATACATCGTCCACCACTATAACGGATTTATTCTGGTACTCAGATTTATCAAGTGAGGTTATAATAGGTTTTAATGGATTGGTTTTATCAATAGTGACTTCACAAAAAATCGTTTTAATATCAGCTATTTCCTTAAAACACTTATCGATTTTTTTGGCTAGTTCCAACCCACTCGCAGCTATTCCAGCAATTACGATTTCATCCTCATCCACATAGGTTTCATAAATCTGATATGCTATGCGTTTAATTTTATGCTGAATTTCTTCGTGTGACAGAATTTTATTTTCCTGAGTTGTCATAACCAAAAATGTTTTTTCAAAGATAAGATTTAATGGTAAAATTTATGATGCTATTGCGAGGCTTTCTTAAAATAACCTACCATCAAATAATCAACTATTTTTCTTGCGGTCCATCATCCAAATAATCATCGATATCCCTACGATCTTTTTTAGTTGGGCGACCGCTTCCTTTTTTACGGTAATAATCCTTAGAGTATTGTAAAAGGTCTGAATGTTCAAAAGCTTCTTTCGGGGTGGTATCTACACGATAAATATCTACCAGCTTAGCACCTACGCGACTCTCAGGGATATCCAAAACAGTTAATTGATAATCAATTTGATTCTTACGCAGGGTGATTTTATCGGTAGGATAAACTTCTCTTGAAGGCTTTACACTCTGCCCATTCACCCGAACATGACCCTTCTTACAAGCCGTACTAGCAATATTTCTTGTTTTATAATAACGTACACACCACAAATATTTATCGACACGCATAATTGTAATTTAAAATATTTCGTTAAGGTTGAAGCAAAAATACTAGAAAATGGTATATTGCGCACCTGTATATGTGGAATATAACATTTAAGAAAGTAAAAGCAAGATTGATGAAGATAAAATTTGTAGGATTTGCCGCAGTGGCCCTACTAGCCCTATTGGCTTGTAACAACGATGATGATAGTAATAATGGACCAACCCTTAGGGATCTAACAGAGGTAACGGCTGAAAATGAGACAGATCTGCAGGCTTACCTAAAAACTCATTTTTACAATTACGAAGAATTTGAAAATCCTCCTGCGGATTTTGACTATAAGATTGTTTTTGACACCATCGCAGGTGACAATGCAGGGAAAACCCCACTTATAGAACGACCAGAACTCCGAGACACTGTGATCAAAATTGATGATGTTCCACAGAAAATGTATATGCTCATTGCTAGGCAAGGGGCTAGTGAAGAACACCCTTTGCTTGGAGATCAGGTAGTGGTAAAGTATGAAGCTAGTTATATGAATGGCATCGTACAAGACGCTTCCAATGTAGAGGTTTCATTTAATACCTTAGGAGGTTTAACAGAAGGCTTTGCGTGGTTTTGTACCAAATTAAATGTTGGGACAGGATATGATGCGGAAAATCAACCTGATGACGGGACTATCGTTTGGAACAATGATTACGGCATTGGCGCTGTATTTGTCCCTTCAGGACTTGCTTATTACAGTTCAGGTAATTACAACCCTTACATCTTTAAGGTAGATATGCTAGCCTATAGTCTTGCTGATCAAGATCAAATATATGATTTCAATACAAGGAGTTATATAAGTTCACCCGATGGGATTCCATCACGATTGGAAGACTTAAATGGTAATGGAGACCCTAGAGATGATGATAGTGATGGCGATGGTATTGCAAACTATTTAGATGCCGATGATGACAATGATGGTATTTTGACACTTTATGAATACGATGTACTTCCAGATAATAACAATAATGGTATCATAGATGAAGGTGATGGAGATGGTATTCCAGATGACAGCGACGGTGACGGTATTCCAGATTATTTAGATCCAGACAACCAGATTGGCAGCGGTAAATAAATTGCTGATAGCGTTTATAGACCCACTAGAGGGATAAAGATAAAACCTGCTTTAGCACGGTGCCTTGGCCAAAGCAGGAACATTTATGAAAACAAAAATGAATTCACGATTGTTTTTAACTATCCAATGAATTAACCGTCCATAAATTTCTAATGGGGCTAGTGACTAAAGAACACATAGTTTCCTATTATGTTGACCGTACAATGATTTACAAGCGTAGGGCGGGTTGTACGCGGGGCTCTTTAGTAATACATACGCTTTCAATTAGCTGGACTATCATTTATGTTACACATTTTACATAAAAGGGAAATGCAAGTAACATGCTACACTGGTGTACTACTTCTTTAGTGTAGCTTTTACAAAAGATAAATAGATTTAACGCTAGGCATGTAGCAACCTCTGGAAAATCCCATGAAAAATAGTGGATTATCTTATCCTAAATAGGTTACAGATTAAATTTCACCCCTGCGCCTAATACAAGTTGTCCTTCATCTATAATGACATATTTAATCTCAGCAAATGGCGTGATCCCACCGAGTTCAAAATTTGCACCAGCACCGAGATTAAGACCAAATCGACCATCGGAGGTATCCATATCAAATGGGTAAGAACCATCGTATTCTAATTTAACACTACTATAGTTCAGCCCACCAATAGCGTAGACGCCCATATCGGCTTGCGATACAAAATAGTAATTAGCATTGGCATTGACTTCAAACCAATTCATTTTAAAGCCAGATCCTTCCTTTGGTATATAGTAAATAAAGGATGGCGACACAGTTAAGTTTTCTATTACTGGAAACTCTGCATTTACACCAACGCCGAGGCTTTCAATTTCTGTCCCGTAGGCAATTAATGCTCCAAGTCTGATGTTTTCTTGTGCATTAGCAGAAAAGCTTAGACTTAGAAAAACGGTTAAAATTCCAGTGTTTTCCATTAGTCAATTGGTGGAAGGACATCCAGTTTTAGGAGAAGAAGCTACCAAGCAAGCGCTTCTTGAACACAGCAATCAAGCATCGATCATTCATCTCGCGACGCATACAGAGTTAGATAAGCTAAATCCCATGCTCAATAAAATATTATTCTCTAAAAATGAAGGATCTCACGAGCTTACCACCTCAGAAATTTACGGTCTAAACCTCCAGGCGGATATGGCGGTACTGAGTGCTTGTAATACTGGAACAGGTGTTTTTAAAGGAGATGGCGTGATGAGTATGTCGAGAGCTTTCACCTATGCTGGGACCTCGAGTACCTTGATGAGTTTGTGGAAGGTTCCAGATCAGCAAACATCTGAACTTATGATACTGTTTTATGAGTATCTCACGCAAGGTCAATCGAAAAGTGAGGCATTACAAAATGCTAAGCTATCCTATCTTGAAAATGTTCAATTCGATGAATTAGCACATCCTTTCTATTGGGCTGGATTTGTGCTCTCAGGTGATGATGCACCTATTAATTTTTCCCCTCCGTTTTGGAAAAAACCAGCCTTTATCATAGGCGCTGCGCTAGTGCTACTGGCCTTGCTGATGATCGTTTTTAAAAGGAAGAAGAATGCATCATAAATCTTACATGGACAAGATAGTCCATGTAAGATGCTATATTTTAGTTCCATTTTACATAAATTTGAGTACAAACTCAGCCATTTATATCGTAAATGGAAGCCTATTTAAATTCAAGCAAGGAAGCAGTCATGTCACAAAACAAACCGATACACGATAAGTGGAGTATTCTTAAACCCCTTTTTACCCCTTTAGAGGTCCCTGCCAAAACAGTGCTGTTAGCAGAAGGGAGTCTCTCAAAAAAAATGTTTTTTGTAGAAAAAGGGTGTTTGCGAACATGGGTTAACAGTAACGGTAAAGATATTACTACACAATTTTTCTTTGAAGGAGATGGTGTTTCTTCTATAGAAAGTTTTATGACAAACAAGCCCAGCTTATATACTATTGAAAGCATGGAGCCATGCATGCTACAAGTTATCACCCAAAAGGATTTTCAAGATACCCTTAATAATTCACAACAGCTAAGAGATCAGATGCTCGAGCATCTATACACTCGGCTTTTAAAGAGCCAACAGATTTTCTTCTCCTATTTAAAAAACACCCCTCAACAACGTTATGAAGAATTGTTGGCCAAACACCCAGAAGTGGTACAGCGGATCCCACAACATTACATAGCTTCTTATTTAGGGATCACCTCGGTATCCTTGAGTAGGATACGTAATAGACGATAGCGGTTTATTAACAATTGTTATCGTTTTTGATGCTTCTTTTTTCCAATTTTGAGGTCAAATCAATACATCAAAAATGGAACATAAGATCATACATGTCTTTAAGACATCTGTCAAGAATAAGGCTCACATTAGAAAATTAAAACTTCATCTAGATTTCAATTTCCACAACATACTTTGGAATTTTGACCTTGAAGATCGCGATAGAATTTTACGTATTGAGAGCCCAAAAAACATATCTAAAGCGGTTATAAACCTTCTCCATTCATACCATTTTGAATGTATTGAACTCGAGTAATTTAACTAGAAGGAGTGCTAGTACAATGCCTTTAGTTCATATTTTTTAAAAAGATAAATCGATTCGACTAAAAAGATACGATGTATCTCCATTGCTTTCTTTACGCTCTATAGTGCTTATTATCACTGGAATTCTCTTACTACTACATCTCTTTGATGGGCATACAGAAGTGGCACATGAGGTAATAGGAATCGGATTTATCACTCCAGTAGCCTTCCACATTAGACGAAATAGGAAGGGTTTAAAAATCCATTTTAGGCAACACGTTTTTATACCGGAAGTAATGGCTCTTGCCGCATTGACTTTATGGTTTATTTACCTGGAATCAAAGCAACTTTCATTAGATGCTCTTATTGTAGAAAAAACATTGAACGCCCATTAAAAGAATCCTTTAAAGTTCTGGATATATATACGATGCATTGGGCATAAAAAAGCTGGAGGACCAGGGATATATCCCTAGGGAATTAAAAATACTTAAGGATATTTAGGAGAAAAATGATACTGATCCACAAAGAAATTATCGAATTATTACTGAATTAAACAGTTTAAAATGAAGTAGGGAGATAGGAACGCAATCGCTATTTTCCTACTCCATTTATAATGCGTTTTTTTAAAATAATTAGGATGAAATCCTGGCGTTTTTCCAATGTTAAGCATTAAAATTTATAGGACAATCCCAGGATAAGTTGAGAAGGTCTGGTATCTAATCGAGGATTCCCCTCCACGCCAAGGATCTCTGCCTCGTTCTCACTAAATCCTCTCTCATAACGAAGGTCAAGACCCAGCTCATCGGAGAAGTTAATACCCGCCCCGATATTAAAACCAACGGTAAATTTATTTTTAACATCGGCTAAGGTGACATTTTCCAGTTCTGTATCGAGGATATATTGTAAAGCTGGTCCAGCAAAGATATGTACTGGATCAAGAATGTTCAGTCCAACAAGAAGTGGTATATCCAGCTTATTCATTTTAAAATCGTTGTCGTCATACTTAGAATTTAACCTGCTATAAGCCAGTTCAGGACGGAAATAAAGGGTCCCGAAATCCATTTTGCCAAAGACTCCGACATGAAAACCTAACTTTGAAACAGAATTAGAGTTCAGATTTCCAATACTTTCAGTAAGGTCTCCATTGGCACCAAAATTAAGACCACCCTTTATTCCAATACCAGAGCCTGTCTGCGCGTACGTAGTTACTCCTGCCAGTAGACAGAGGATTAAAATTGCTTTTTTCATTGTTTAGTTTTTACAGTGTTTCCTTACTAAACTGATTTTTAGCGTCTTTATTTTTTATTTTAACACTTTATTTTCGCCTTTAACAATTACTTGGTTAGGAGCGCTTTATCTTTTTAAAGGCGTTATTATCTACTTCCTGCATGTTGTTTGTGCTGCAGTAATTCATCAGGCACTTGTGAAATCAATAAAGCAGCGGTGTTATGGGTGGCGTTAGGTCTATAAAAAAGGGCCGCCAATTGGCAGCCCTAAACTTTAAGGAGATACAAACGACTTGGTACTTGCAACTAAGTAATTCGTATCTTACTATCGTGTGTTTTTAGAATTTATAAGACAATCCTAAGATAAGTTGCGATGGTCTTGTGTCAACCCTTGCATTTGGAACGTTTGCAAATTCAGCCTCATTGTCGCTAAATCCTCTTTCGTAACGAAGGTCCACACCTAATTGGTCAGAAAGATTTACACCAGCACCAATGTTAAAACCTACCGTAAAGTCATTTTTAACATCTTCGAGTTCGACATCCTCAAGATCCGTATCAAGAACGTACTGTAGAGAAGGACCTGCAAAAATATGAACAGGACCTAGAATGTTAAGACCAACAAGTAGCGGCATATCAAGTTTGCTCATTTCGAAATCACTTGTTACTTCTTCATAATCGTATTCAGCGTTTAGTTTGGTGTATACCAGCTCAGGTCTGAAATACAAAGTACCAAAGTCCATTTTGCCAAATACGCCTAGGTGGAAACCAACTTTGGAATCAGAGCTAATATCAATATCGCTGACAGTTTCTGATAAATCACCAGCTGCTCCGAAATTAAGACCACCTTTTATTCCTATACCAGTACCACTCTGTGCGTAGGTTACTGCTCCTGCCAAAAGGCAGATGATTAAAATTGCTTTTTTCATAATTGTTATTTTTACAGTGTTTTATTGTTAAACAGTTTTTTTTAATGTTTATTTTCTTTTTAACACTTTTGTAACAGCTTTAACAATTGCTTCACTGTTTAAACCGTACTTATCCATGAGTTGCGCTGGCGTTCCACTTTCTCCAAAAGTATCCTGAGTCGCCACAAATTCTTGTGGAGTTGGGTTGTTCTCAGCTAAAACTCTTGCAACACTTTCTCCAAGGCCACCTAAGTAATTATGCTCTTCGGCGGTAACCACGCAGCCCGTTTTTGCGACGGATTCTAAAATAGCTTCTTGATCCAATGGCTTAATGGTGTGAATATCTAGAATATCCGCTGAGATCCCTTGTTTAGCCAATTCTTCTCCAGCTAAAATGGACTCCCAAACCAGGTGTCCTGTTGCGATGATCGTCACATCAGTCCCGTCGTTGATCTTCACCGCTTTCCCGATTTCAAACTTTTGATCAGCAGGAGTGAAGTTAGGAACCGCAGGTCGCCCAAAACGTAGATAAACAGGGCCTTGGTGCTCAGCGATTGCAATCGTTGCTGCTTTGGTCTGATTAAAGTCACATGGGTTGATAACGGTCATTCCAGGAAGCATCTTCATTAGTCCGATATCCTCAAGGATTTGGTGCGTAGCACCATCTTCACCTAGGGTAAGACCGGCGTGAGAAGCACATATTTTTACGTTTTTATTAGAATAAGCTATTGATTGTCTAATTTGATCGTATACTCTTCCAGTTGAAAAGTTTGCGAAGGTACCAGTGAATGGAATTTTACCACCAATAGTAAGTCCTGCTGCAATCCCCATCATATTAGCCTCAGCAATACCAATTTGGAAAAATCGCTCTGGATTCTCTTTGATAAAATCTGCTATCTTTAACGAGCCCACCAAATCAGCACAAAGGGCTACTACATTTGGATTGGTGCGTCCAAGTTCTGTCATTCCAGCTCCAAATCCACTTCGGGTATCTATCTTTTCAGTATATGTATATTTTTTCATCTTTTATTTTTCTAGTGTTTTATAATGCATCTATGGATTTGTGACTTAATAATCACCCAAAGTTTCTGGGTTTTGCGCTAAGGCTTTTTCCAATTGTTCATCATTTGGAGCCTTTCCGTGCCATGCATGGGTTCCCATCATAAAGTCTACCCCGTTACCCATAACAGTATGTAATAAAATACAAACTGGCTTACCTTTTCCAGTTCTACTCTTAGCTTCTTTTAATCCTTTGATAACGGCGTCCAGATCATTACCATGGTGTAAATCCAGTACATCCCATCCGAAAGCTTCGAATTTTGCTTTTAAGTCTCCTAGAGGAAGAACATCCTTAGTGGCCCCATCAATTTGTTGACCATTGTAGTCGATGGTTGAAATTAGGTTATCTACATTGTTACCGGCAGCGTACATGATTGCTTCCCAGTTTTGACCTTCCTGAAGCTCCCCATCGCCGTGTAAGGAGTAGATGATATGATTGTCATTATTGAGTTTTTTTGCTTGTGCAGCTCCTATGGCTACAGACATTCCCTGTCCAAGGGAACCTGAGGCAACACGAATCCCCGGTAGGCCTTCATGGGTGGTAGGGTGTCCTTGTAAACGAGAGTTTAATAATCTAAAGGTATCTAATTCCTTAACTGGGAAGTATCCTCTTCTGGCCAATACACTATAGAATACTGGTGATATATGCCCGTTGGAGAGGAAAAACAAATCTTCACCAATTCCGTCCATGGTAAAATCATCTTTTATCTCCATGATCTCATTATATAAGGCTACTAAAAACTCAGTACATCCTAGAGATCCTCCAGGGTGTCCTGAATTTACCTTGTGTACCATCCTTACGATATCCCTTCTTACCTGGGTTGTTAAATCCTGTAGTTTCTGTGTGTCTGACATTGGTTTTTCTTTAATTTTTATCTACAACAAAAATAAAGTTTTAAAAATGTATAGCAAAGGATTTTAGTACAGTAATTCGGCTTATTTGTGATATATTGTGAGGATATTAATTAAACTTTAGCGATGCGCAGCAATTAACTTGTTATCTTTGCGGCTTCAAAATATAACGCTTGTGATAGAAAAGTAGAAGAGCCTATGGTTGTTGTACTTAACACAAGAAATATAAAAAACAGCGCAGAAGAAGCTACATGGATTTTAAAATTTTAGCAAAAGATACTGCAGGTAAAGCAAGAGCTGCTACCATTACCACAGATCACGGAACCATTGAGACGCCAATTTTTATGCCAGTGGGTACGGTGGCCTCTGTAAAAGGGGTGCATCAGCGTGAACTAAAAGAAGATATCAATCCCGATATTATATTAGGAAACACCTATCATTTATACCTCAGACCCAAAACCCCTATTTTGGAAGCTGCAGGAGGATTGCATAAATTCATGAACTGGGATAGAAACATCTTAACCGATAGTGGAGGTTACCAGGTGTATTCCCTTTCAGGAACACGTAAAATTAAAGAAGAAGGGGTGAAGTTTAAAAGCCATATAGATGGCTCTTACCACGTATTTAGCCCAGAAAACGTCATGGATATTCAGCGCACCATCGGGGCAGACATTATCATGGCCTTTGATGAGTGTACACCCTATCCATGCGACTATAATTACGCCAAGCGCTCTATGCATATGACCCATAGATGGCTTGATCGTTGTATAAATAGATTTCAGCAGACCCAGCCGAAATACGGCTACAATCAGACGCTGTTTCCCATTGTTCAAGGCTCTACTTATAAAGATTTAAGAATACAATCGGCAGAGTATATTGCCAATGCTGGAGCTCAGGGCAATGCTATTGGGGGACTTTCTGTAGGAGAACCTGCAGAAGAGATGTATGCCATGACCGAGGTGGTGTGTGATATTCTTCCGGAGGATAAACCGCGCTATTTAATGGGGGTGGGGACACCGATAAACATTTTGGAGAATATCGCTCTTGGAGTAGATATGTTCGACTGCGTAATGCCGACGCGTAATGCTAGAAACGGAATGCTGTTTACCGCTCATGGAACTATTAATATTAAAAATAAAAAATGGGAGGATGATTTTTCTCCGATTGATGAAATGGGTATAACTTACGTAGATACCTATTATAGCAAGGCATATCTAAGACATCTCTTTGCGGCCAATGAGTATCTGGGAAAACAGATTGCCACTATTCACAACTTAGGATTTTACTTATGGTTGGTTCGTCAGGCAAGAAAACATATCTTAGCAGGAGATTTTACGACTTGGAAAAACACCATGGTCAAACAAATGGACAAGCGATTGTAGGACCGTTTAAAAGGATGTATAAAACAATAAAGGAAAACCAAAAGGAAGCTTTACTAAAGTGAAAATAATAGACTGGTACATATTAAAACGATACTTACTTACCTTCTTTGCCATGATGGTGCTTTTTATCCCCATCGGCATTATGATTGATGTGTCGGAGAAGGTGGATAAGATGATTGCCAATGAAGCGCCAACCGAGGCTATCATTGGCTATTATATAGACTTTACATTTTACTTTGCCAGCTTTTTGTTTCCGATTTTTTTATTTCTATCCATTATTTGGTTTACCTCCAAGCTTGCTAACAACACCGAGATTATTGCCATTTTAAGCTCTGGGATTTCTTTTAGGCGATTTCTAAGACCTTATTTTATAGGGGCAACCATTATTGCCATCTTTTCTTTTTTTATGGGAATGTTTATCGTTCCAGATGCAAGTGAAGGGTATAATGATTTTTACATCACTTACCTTAAAGGAGGCCGAGACAAAGGCAGGGAAACCACCAAGGTATTCAATCAGATTAACAAAAACGAATTTATATACGTAAGTAGTTTTACCCCCAGTACAAAGATTGGGTATAATTTCACCCTAGAGAACTTTCAGGGAAATGAGCTTCAGTATAAAATAACTGCCAGTAATATTCGCTGGGTAGACAAAGACAGTACCTATCGTTTAAGCGGCTATATGAAACGTATAGTTGGAGAAGATAACGATATAATCATAAAAGAAAACCGACTCGATACCATATTTGATTTTGACTTAGAAGATTTAACGCCCGTTTCTTATGTGGCGGAAACTAAAAATCTCTTTGAGTTAAATGAATTTATTCAACAACAACGCGACAAGGGCGCTCCGAACATCAATACCTATTTGGTGGTGAAGTACAAGCGCTGGAGTTTACCAGTATCTGCATTTATTCTAACCATTATTGCAGTATCAGTTTCCTCCATGAAACGTCGCGGAGGTATGGGGCTTAATTTAGCCATAGGTATCTCTCTAGCTTTCATATTTATATTCTTTGATAAAGTCTTTGGAACACTAGCGGAACAGTCGGATTTTTCACCCCTTCTGGCCGTGGTGATTCCAAATTTGTTATTTGGTATACTCGCTATTTATTTACTTAATAATGCTAAACGCTAAATTAAAAAATTACCTCCTTCTACATTTGATTGTGTTTATTTGGGGGTTTACGGCTATTTTGGGAGCTTTGATTTCGTTGGATGCCATTCCTTTGGTATGGTTTAGAATGTCGCTCGCCGCAGTTTTTATTGGAATTTATGTGGCCTTTAAGCGCCTTAATCTAAGGGTGAGCAAAAAGCTATTAACGACCCTTATTATCGCAGGAGGGGTCATTGCACTTCATTGGATCACCTTCTTTATGGCAATTAAGGTATCTAATGTCTCAGTCACCTTAGCTACCATTTCAACGGGCGCTTTTTTTACGGCCTTTTTAGAACCCATCTTTTACAAGCGAAAGATGGTCTGGTATGAAATTATGTTTGGCCTTATTGTAATTGCTGGACTTTATATAATTTTCAATGTAGGAGCCCAATATAAACTCGGAATTCTTCTGGCTTTAGTATCGGCCCTTCTATCTGCCATATTCTCTCTTATAAACGGAAAACTAGTTCAAAAACTCGATTCCACCGTAATTGGGTTTTATGAAATTAGCAGTGGGGTGTTATTAATTACCCTATACCTTCTCTTTAATGGAGAGTTCTCCCTGGAGTACTTTCAGCTCTCAACTTCGGATTGGATGTATATGCTACTTCTCTCGAGCGTGTGTACAGCTTTTGCAATTGTAGCCTCTGTAAAGGTGATGAAGCTCATTAGTCCTTATACCGTTATGCTCACCATTAATCTAGAACCAATTTATGGTATTTTCCTAGCCTATCTTATCTTTGGTGACGCAGAAAAAATGAGTGAAGGCTTTTACGTAGGGGGCGCTGTGATTTTAGCCACAGTGCTGGCTAACGGGATTTTGAAGAACACCTTGAAAAGAAAAACAGCGATATCGCAAGACAAATAGTATATTGTTTTATATTTGTGGGCTGTTGAATTAATTAAACGTACTCATGGAATATTTAGATTTTGAGTTGCCAATTAAAGAACTTGAAGAGCAATTGGATAAATGTGTAGTGTTGGGATCGGAGAGTGAGATTGATGTATCTGATACCTGCAAGCAATTGGAGAAAAAACTAGAAAAGACCAAAAAGGATATTTATAAAAACCTAACCGCTTGGCAACGTGTACAGTTGTCTAGACACCCCTCTAGACCATACACTATGGATTATATTGAGGCCATCTGCGGAGATTCATTCCTAGAACTTCATGGTGATCGCAATGTCAAGGATGACAAAGCAATGATCGGAGGTTTAGGGAAAATAGGAGATCAAACCTATATGTTCATCGGACAACAAAAAGGATACAATACCAAAACACGTCAATACAGAAACTTTGGGATGGCAAATCCTGAAGGTTACCGAAAAGCTCTTCGTCTTATGAAAATGGCTGAGAAGTTTGGGGTTCCTGTTGTGTCGCTAATCGATACTCCTGGTGCTTATCCAGGTATTGAAGCAGAGGAGCGTGGACAAGGTGAAGCAATTGCTAGAAACATTTTGGAAATGACTCGATTAAAAGTGCCAATTATCGTACTTATTATCGGTGAGGGTGCCTCTGGAGGAGCTTTGGGAATTGGTGTAGGTGATCGCGTACTAATGTTAGAGAATACATGGTATTCAGTGATTTCTCCTGAGTCTTGTTCTTCCATTTTATGGAGAAGTTGGGAGTATAAAGAACAGGCTGCTGAGGCTCTTAAATTAACCGCTAGTGATATGAAAAAATTACACTTAGTGGACGACATTGTAAAAGAACCATTAGGGGGAGCACATTCCGATCGTGGAACTACTTTTAAAATCGTGGAGGAGAAAATTCATGAAGTTCACGAGCAACTAAAAAAGTTATCCCCAACAGATTTGGTTAAAAAACGTATGGATAAATATTCAAAGATGGGAGTTTATTCTGGATAAGCCTCTGTGTTTGTTACGAAAATGTTAAGACCGGAGTTTATGCTTCGGTTTTTTTTACCTTTATTAACAAGAAATTCAAGTTATTAACACTATAATTGTTTACAATCGGTTAATAAACCTAAGGGCGATTTAACCAGACTTGATCGTACAATTATATACATTCGCAACTATGGAAAAATTAAACCCAATACAAGGCGTTCGGATCGATAAATCCAGTGTAATTCCGTTGGAAAAAGGAAAAATTCCACCGCAAGCTACTGATTTAGAGGAAGCTGTACTGGGTGCGATGATGATTGATAAAAAAGGTGTCGATGAGGCGATCGATATTTTGAGCCCTGATGCGTTCTATAAGGAGTCTCACAAACATATTTTCGAGGCCATAGTGCAGTTGTTTGAATCTTCTGAGCCTGTAGACTTATTAACAGTTTCGGCGCGCTTAAAACAGAACAAAAGGCTCGAAGCTGTAGGAGGGGACTTTTATTTGATCCAATTGACCAAAAAAGTATCCTCTTCTGCGCACATTGAGTTTCATTCACGTATTATTTTGCAGAAATTTATTCAGCGTAGTTTGATTAAAATTTCTAGTGAAATTATTCAAGAGGCCTATGATGATGGAACAGATGTTTTTGATCTTTTAGATTCTGCGGAATCTAAATTGTATGAGGTAACCCAAGGAAACATTAAAAAGTCTTCAGAAACGGCTCAGAGTTTAGTAATTCAGGCAAAGAAAAAAATTGAAGAAATATCAAATAAAGAAGGACTCAGTGGAATTCCTTCTGGATTTGATCGTTTAGATAAACTAACCTCAGGATGGCAGCCAAGTGATTTAATTATCGTTGCAGCGCGTCCGGGTATGGGTAAAACTGCTTTGACCTTATCTATGGCCAGAAATATTGCGGTAAACTCTAATATACCTGTGGCATTCTTCTCCTTAGAGATGTCATCGGTTCAGCTAATCACCCGTTTGATTTCTTCGGAAACTGGACTTTCCTCTGAGAAACTCCGTACTGGGAAATTAGAAAAACACGAATGGGAACAGCTTAACGTCAAGGTAAAGGGCCTTGAAACCGCTCCTTTATTTATTGACGATACGCCATCACTTTCTATTTTTGACCTTCGGGCAAAGGCGAGAAGATTGGCTTCTCAACACGGCATTCGCCTTATTGTAATTGATTACTTGCAGCTTATGACCGCTGGAGGTAGCCAAAAAGGAGGAAACCGTGAACAAGAGATCTCTACTATTTCTAGGAACCTTAAGGCGCTTGCCAAAGAATTGGATGTGCCTGTTATTGCGCTTTCACAGTTATCGCGTGCTGTGGAGACTAGGGGAGGGAGTAAGCGACCATTACTTTCGGATCTTAGGGAATCTGGAGCTATTGAGCAGGATGCGGATATCGTATCGTTTATCTACAGACCTGAATACTATAAGATTGATGAGTGGGATGATGAAGAGCGCAGTCCAACTCAGGGTCAGGCGGAATTTATTGTAGCCAAGCACCGTAATGGTGGATTAGAAAACATCCGACTTAAGTTCGTTGGTCATCTTGGTAAATTTGACAACCTTGATGATTTTGATTCTCCTTTTGAGTTCCAATCTAAGATGAATGCCAACGATGATAATCCATTTTCAACAAGTGATCTTCCAAGTGCTGATGAGGCCTTTGGTAGTTCAATAAATGATGATGATGGGGATGTACCCTTTTAGGATCCAGTAATCATAATTATTTTTTATGGTGGACAACAAGCTTTTCCATTAGGATGATTATGTTTTGAATTCCTGTGTTCATTATTTTTATATGTTCAGCAGTGCTGAACAGAGAATTTTATTGAACAGAAGTGAGTTGACTTTTTTACTATATGTTTTTTAGTTAAGTATTAATGGATTATCTATAAAGACTCTATCTTAATTTGGTTAATTTAATTATACTGAACAGCGATGCATAAAGATTATGATCTTGTTTACCAGTCAATTGAATCCTTAGAAGAAATTATGGGAGTCCCAATTGTTGTTGAACACCTCCGTGAGCCAAACGGTGCACTGCTTCACATTAATGAAGAGAGTTTTATTGTGTGTTAAAGAGAAATGGTAAAAACTCAAATTATGGCATAATTAAAACTGCTTTGAGTGAAGTTAATCATTTAGAAAAGACGATCGTAATTGCGGATTACTTGACAAATAGTACAGCAGAAGAATTAAAAAGAAATCAAATTATTTACCTTGATGCATCAGGGAATACTTTTATTAAGACCGAAAATATTTTTATTTCTGTAGAAGGGCGAAAATCACATCTTAATAAAAATACAAATCATTCTAGAGCATTCCAAGAAGCAGGTTTGAAGCTATTGTTATTATTGATATCTAATCCAGAGACCTTACAGTTGAAATATAGAGAACTGGTAGAAAGAACAGGAATTGGACTAGGTTCTGTGAGTAATATTTTTAAGGAACTTAAAGCAAATCATTATTTGTTGCTAACTAATGGTAAGCGGATTTTGAAAAGGCAAGATGAAATTATTCAACGGTGGGTTGTAGCTTATAATGAGTTATTGAAACCACGCAATTTCAAGATTAGAATGAGGACTTTAGATAATAGGCTAACTAGGGATAAGTTATTGGCTAATAGTGATTTGATGGTTTATCTTAGCGGAGAGCTGGGAGGGGAGCTGTTGACAGGAAATTTAAAATCTAAGAATTATACTATTTATACCAGTGAAGAATTAAGTAGTGTTGCTAGGGAGTTCAAATTGTTTCCAGATAAAACTGGAAACATAGAATTATATAATAAATTCTGGAATGATAATCTCGAATTAAAGATAGGCACTGTCGCACCTCCATTAGTGGTGTATGCTGATTTGATAGGTACAGGGATTGATAGAAATATAGAAATAGAGAATGATTGTGTTTCAGAGAAAGTAGTAACTTTTAAAAGGTTAGAAATTTTTCATTCGACCTGTTTAAATCTGCTGTCAAATGTGAGTTTTTTCGTTGAAATCACTTTGATTTTCTTGGCCTGAGGATGGTTTGGGTTAATTAAGTAATTGTACTCAGGAGGAACAATGCTACTGGGTACCTTTAATACAGCTGCCTCATTGTCTCTTACAAAATCATCTCCTATGAATTGTGTTTCAAGTGACGGAGGTTTTGCATCCCAACTATCTGGTAAATCTTCAGTTCTTAATTCTAAAATTTCAACTACATCAGGGATATCAATCTCCACGTAATATCTATCGCAAGGTAATTCTTGCCTTAAGTCTAGGTGAACTGAAACTTCTAAAGTTGCAAGTGCTCGTGATTCGGCGGTATAAACTAAAGAGGTGTTTAAGCTATTCCAACGATAACCTTCTACTAATGCTGCTCCCAACCCTTTTAAGGTAGTTTCAAGATGTTTTTCTCGCTCAATTCTGAATACCCTCATTATGCCAAATTACCATATTCAAGCCTATTCAGACAATTTCTAACTTCTAGTATTCCAGTTAATGAATCGAATAGACTCTCTGGTGAGACACCGCCAATAGAGATATTTGGTTTTTTTAGCCAACGTTGAAACTTTTCACTCTCATTATTAAAAACTTCTAATCCAAAATCGAGTAATTCTATAAGAGTTATAATGATTTCACTATCTCTACTAGAGAGGGAATCATGCTCTTTCTTCTTTTTATTGTAGGTTGTTTGAGGGATACCAACTAAGCGTAAGATTTGTTTAATAGGTAAATTTGACTTTAAGCTTATGATTTCAATGGATTCATATGGCAATCCCTGCCTTATAATTTTTATCTTGTCCATTTTTGTGGACCAAGCATATTTATTTCCAGCAATCATTATGCTCCATTTAGGGCCTTTAGTCTTAACGACTCTTGCTCTTCGTATACTTTTTTTGGGATCTAAAGTCTTACTCCTAGATGATGATGTTTTAACTTTTTTGACGCCCATAATAATATATTTGTTGTGAATATAAAGCAATTTTGCTATAATCCCAAACTTTTAAGCTATAATCTCCCTCTCACTTTTTAGGAACTAGAATTTACAAGAGTTGATTTTATTCTTCTACATAGATGATAGATTTATCGAGCTCATTTAAGGAGGCAATGTCAATCTCGTTTTGATTACCTTTTTTCCAGTAGGTCAATGTTAGAATAATTTCCTTCTTGTTTCATTTTCTCAATAAAATACTTTTCGAGTATTGAGCCATTAATGGAGGTGTAACCGTGTGTAACCATTTTTTCCATAAAATCAAAGTTCCCAATTTCCACCGCACTCCTGTTTTTGTAAATGAATCGAAACCAAGCCAAGAATTAGGTTTATTTTAATTCTATTTTTAGTACTCATAGTACTAAAATAAGATTGTTTTTAAACCACAACATCATGTAGAAAATCACTTTATCCCTAAATCCAGGGGAGGTAAAACAGCCTAAATGTTAAAAAACGAGCAAATATTACACTATTTGAATAATAAAATGTTCAAATAGTCCACCGGGTTTAACAATTGAAGTGCAATTTATATTCCCACCAAAAAACTAGTTACTTCCGAAAACCTACTATCATAAAACCAAAATTCTATGAAAACGAGATACTTACCTCCAGTTTATACACAAATACCGCAACCTGTTACTGGAACTTATTGTTTTCCTTTTTGTACTGCTGTTTGTTTACTTATTGGGTTAAACTTTTACAATATCATTTATAAGTAACACGAATCAAAAACTAGGAGATTAATAAATGTTCAGTTTTAATTGCTGCTTATAATGAAATTTGCAAAAAAAACCAGTGCTTTTTAAGGGGAGGAGCAAAAAAAGTATAGGTTTTTGTCAATTGTGTGGTAGAAGTATGTTTTTTAATATCTTATTTTAGCTTGCGAGGGCAAAGCAAACGAAAGATAACCTGTTATATAAAATTAGAAATCTAAAGAAAAATACTAACCATTTTAAACCAATGCGATCTATGGCATAAACTTAAAAAACAAAAAACCGGAAAATATTGGCCTATTTCCCGGTTGATTAAAATGATTTAAAGAAAGATGTTAATCACTAAATCAATTCAAAAGTATGAAAAATTACAATTTTTTAAAGCTTGTCAGTTACGATAAGCTTTACACCTATGGATTAGGCATAAAACTAACTGCAGTGTTCTTTATGCTTTCGATCCTAAATTCTTACGGATCTAACTTTTCACAATCGGTGTCAAATGAAGTTAGCACGACAACTAAACAAGAAACAATTACCGTCTCAGGAACCATTACAGAAGTGGGCACCGACATGCCGATTCCAGGGGCGAATATTCTGGAAAAAGGAACTACCAACGGAGTAATGACAGATTTTGATGGAAATTACACCATTGAAATACCTTCCAATGCTACCTTAGTAGTCAGTTATATTGGTTTTGCAACCCAAGAAATTGCGGTTAGCGGTAGAAGCAATATTAATATTGCATTAGAATTAGAAACTGCCACCCTAGACGAGGTTGTAGTGGTGGGTTATGGAACACAAAAGAAAGTAAACCTCACAGGTGCGGTAAGTAGCGTAGATGGAGATGATTTAATCAGGCGACCTGTAACCAATTCAGCCTCAATGCTACAGGGGCAGGTGCCTGGACTTCGGGTTGTGCAAAATTCTGGAGAACCTGGAAACGAAGGATTGTCTGTTAGAATTCGTGGACAAGGAACCTTTAGTGGAGCAGGATCAAACCCCTTGGTTTTAATTGATGGTGTCGAGGGAAATCTAAACAGTATTGACCCCAATAATATTGAAAACGTATCAGTTCTAAAGGATGCTGCTTCTGCATCTATTTATGGATCACGAGCAGCAAATGGTGTGATTTTAGTTACCACCAAGAAAGGTAAAGGAGAGGGGATAAATGTCGAGTACAACCTTAACACCTCTATACACACTCCGACAAAACTATTCGATCTGATAACCAATTCAGCAGAATACATGGAATTATGGAATGAGGCTAAGATAAATACTGGCATAACTTCTGGTTTGTATCCTCAATCCGAAATCGATTTATACCGTAACGCCACTGACCGCGTGAGGTATCCAAATGCAGATTGGCTCGATATTGTATTCGACCCTGCTTTTGTTCAGAAACACCATTTAAGTATAAATGGTACTAAGGGAGACACCAATTACAACTTGTCACTTGGTTATGTGGATCAACCTGGAGTTATGATGGGCTTTGATTATCAGCGTTACAACATCCGTTTTAACTTTGGTTCTCAAATAAACGATCATATAAAATTTGGAACTAATATCGCTTTGAAAAAAGGAGATAGAAGTGCACCACGACAAGGATCCGAAGACTTATTTATCGCCACTCTTTCTCAGGCGCCTACCTATACTCCTCGCCTGCCTGACGGGAGGTATTCTTATAAGGCCTATGATTTTGAGGCAAACAACAAGAACCCGGTTGCTATTGTCCAGAACAATGCAATGAGAAATACCATCGATTATAACATAAACGCCCAAGGGTGGGTCGATATACATTTTACAGACAATTTAAATTGGTATACTAAAGCGGCTATCGTTGGTGATTTTACAAAATGGAAAGACTGGAGACCACAGGTGCAGCTTTATGACTTTCATAGCGGGGAATTCGCCACTAATCTCGATGTTGGAGGTAGTGGACTTACAACCAATGATACCCAAAACATTTACACCAATCTATTCTCATATTTAAAATTCGAGGAAACATTTGCGAATAATCATCACTTGACTGCACAAATTGGGTATAGTCAAGAGTATAATGAAAACCAATACCTTGAAGGTTATAGAAGGGATTACGCTGGAAATAATCTTATTGAATTAGACGCAGGTAGTCCAGCAATTCAAAATGCCTACGGGTCAACCTATGAGTGGGCCTTACAATCTTTCTTCGGAAGATTGGGATATGATTTCAAGCAGCGCTATTTGGTAGAATTCAATTTGCGTTACGATGGAACTTCGCGATTACATGAGGATACACGATGGGGAGCCTTTCCATCTTTTTCAGCAGGTTGGAGGGTGAGTGAAGAGCCATTTATAAAGAATGCTGGTATCGATTGGTTAGATAATTTAAAAATCAGAGGATCTTATGGAGAGCTGGGTAATCAGAATATAGGGAATTACCCTTATCAAGATATTTTGGCCTTTACAGGTAATTATTCTTTCGATAACTCAGTGCTTAGCTCTGGGGCGGCCGCATTAGCACTTTCAAATCGTAATATCACGTGGGAGACCACGAAGATCACAGACATCGGTGTGGATATAACCGCCTTTAGAGGATTGGACATTACCTTAGACTGGTATAAAAAAAGTACTATTGATATTTTGAGGGGTTCGCAGTTAACAGGAATTGTAGGATTAGGTGCACCAACGGTCAATAGTGGTACCATGGAAAACACTGGGGTTGAGTTAAGCCTTCAATATCGAAATATGGTGCAATCTGGCTTTTTTGAAGGTTTGGCATACAACGCTAGTTTCTTTATAGATAAGTTTAAAAATGAATTGGTGGATTTTGGAGCCCAAGAAATTTCAGGAACCGTTGTGAACGAAGAAGGCTTACCTTGGAATACGTATTATATGTTGGAGTGGGATGGAATTTTCCAAACCCAAGCAGAAATTGATGCGGCTCCCAAACAGTATAATGATAACACAGAACCTGGAGATCTAAGATTTGTAGACCAGAACGGTGATGGTGTAGTTAATGATGATGATCGCACATACATTGATGGGCAATATCCTGACTTTGAATACTCTTTTAACTTTAGCAGCAGCTGGAAGAATTTCGACTTTTCATTTTTCTTCCAAGGCGTAGAGGGAAGAAATATATTTGTAAAGGATTGGGGGGTCCAACCCTTTGTACAAGGATCTCCTCCAACAACACACTGGAGAGATCGATGGACACCTGAGAACCCATCTACCACCATGCCTAAAATTTATTGGGGATTCAATGCACCTGATAAAATAAGTAGAAATTCAACCTACTATCTGCAGGATGCTTCCTATTTAAGATTGAAAAATGTAACCTTAGGTTATAGTCTTCCTGAAGATGTTGTAGAGCGATTAAACATTAAGAAACTTCGCTTGTATGTTTCAGGTGATAACTTATTGACCTTTACAGACTATTTCGGTCTGGATCCCGAGAGGGCAGGAAGTGGACGGTTTTTGAACTATCCACAAAATAAGATTTATTCTCTTGGAGTGAACATTATATTTTAAAATCGGCGTTATGAAAAAATATATCATTTATAGTATAGTACTGTTTATTAGCCTGGGTTTAACCAGTTGTGATACTGATCTTTTAGATAAAAACCCTAAGGATAGATTATCATCTTCAGAGTTCTGGAAATCCAAATCGGATTTTGAAATGGCGCTGACTGCCGTGTATGCCAGCTTGCAAGGAGGTGGAGGTATAGTCTCTTATGGTATGCCCAATTGGGATGTGCTGACAGATAATGCATACGGTCAGCACAATTACTGGAATAGCCAGACCTATGTGCAAGGAAATATTTCACCTTCAACAGGTGGGTATATTACCGATTTATACAATACCTGCTACCAGGGAATTACGCGCGTGAACATTTTTCTAGAAAAATTAGAACAATACCAAGGCACTGACATGGATGCCAACGTTAAATCTCAATATGAAGCTGAAGCTCGATTTATAAGAGGATATTATTACTATCTCTTATACTTTGCCTATGGCGCTGTTCCGATAAGCACTGAGCCACTCAATTTGGAAACTCAGATTCAACCAAAGTCCACCCAGGAAGAGGTGTTAAATCAGAGTCTCACTGATATTGATTTTGCAATTGCTAACCTACCTACGGCACTTTATCCAGATGCCAATGGCCATGCAGTGAAGACTTCGGCGCAAGGACTTAAACTCCGCGTATTAATGGATGTGGCCTACAATGAAAGTGGATCAGTAAATACTGAGATTATGACAAGCGCAAGGGATCTAGCCTTAGAACTTATGAGTTCTGGTTATAAGTTGGATGAAAATTATGAAGCTGTATTTAGAGATGGAACACAAGAAATGAGTCCAGAGATCATGTTTTCAATCAAATTTTTAGCGCCAGATAATGCCACTGCGATGGATCAGTGGTACGGAGACTGGATAGTGGTAAGTCCGCTTCAAAATTTAGTTGATACTTATAGTGAAGGCGATCTTAGATTAGAAAAGTCTATTTTTAAAGATGTGGTAGAAATTGACGGTAATACACATTCTCCTTCTAATGACGATCCAACAGGTTATGGATTGAAAAAATTTCTTAGTCCTGGATTAATGCCCTATGGGTATTCCACTCAAAGCCAACAAGATTGGGTAATGTTGAGATATGCGGAAGTTCTCTTATCTTATGCTGAGGCGCAGAACGAACTTCAAGGACCTAGTCAGTCGGTTCTTGATGCTGTAAACCAAGTAAGAGCGCGAGCAGGCTTAGCAGCACTTCAAACAGGATTAGATAAAGTTACCTTAAGACAACACATTAAAGAGGAGCGTCGTATAGAGTTTGCATTTGAAGGGTTACGATACTATGATTTAAAACGTTGGAGAATCGCAGAAGAAGTACTCAGTGAGGTAAACGATGGTGTACTTTCGTACTACTTTGAAGACGCCTTTTATTTGTGGCCATTACCACAAACGGAAATCGATAAAAGTCAAGGTGTGCTGGTTCAGAATCCTGATTATTAATAGGAACTCATAAAGAAGTTGTTAAATTTACATTAAGCTAAAACATTATGAAATTAACACCCAGTATTATTACTGTTATATGTGCTATTTGTTTTTTTCAAATAGCACATTCTCAAGACAATCTTAAGCTCTGGTACAAGCAGCCAGCTGAACTTTGGGAAGGATCGATCCCTTTAGGTAATGGCAGGTTAGGGGCTATGCCAGATGGAGGAGTAAGTCAAGAAAATATAGTGTTGAATGACATTACTCTGTGGTCTGGGGGTCCCCAAGATGCCGATGATCCCAATGCGATAAAGTATTTGCCAGAGATAAGAAGGCTATTATTTGAAGGGAAAAACAGCCAAGCAGAAGCCCTTATGTATAAGACCTTTGTCAGCAAAGGTCCTGGAAGTGGAAAAGGAAATGGCGCCGATGTGCCCTACGGTAGCTATCAAATCCTGGGTAACCTTCATTTTAATTACCATCTACCAAACAAGGCTCAGGATTACAAACGTGAATTGGACATTACAAATGCCACGGCTACTACTACCTTTTCTGTGGATGGGGTTGAATATACACGGGAATATTTTACAAGTTTTTCTGATGATGTGATTGTATTTAAGCTCACCGCTAGTAAAGCAGCACAAATATCCTTTGACTTAGGTGTGGATAGACCCGAACGCTTTACAACCACTACCCAAGGGGAAGAACTTCTAATGCAGGGACAATTAAATAATGGTACCGATGGAAATGGAATGAAGTACGCTCTTAGAGTAAGAGTCATTCCAGAGGGTGGTACCCTTAAGGCAAAAGATGGAACGCTTCAAGTGAATGGTGCAAATTCCGCCGTGATTTTGATTTCTGCAGCAACGGATTATTTCGTTCCAAATGTTGAGCAGTGGGTAGAAACGCAGTTGGATAAGGCTGAAAAGAAACCTTATAATACTCTTAAAGAGACGCATATTGATTTTTATAAAAACATGTTTGATCGCGCCTCTATAGAACTAGGGAGTGAAACTCAAGCAGAAGCTTTACCAACAGATGAGCGTCTAAAGAGATTTGAAATCACCAAAGATGACCCAGGACTAGCAGAGCTGTATTTTCAATATGGTCGCTATCTGGCCATTTCAAGTACTCGTCCAGGTTTATTGCCTCCTAACTTGCAGGGGCTGTGGGCCAATACTGTACAAACACCATGGAACGGCGATTACCATTTAAATATTAATCTTCAAATGAATCACTGGCCCATTGATGTTGTTAACCTTCCGATGCTTAATCAACCCTATTATAAACTTATTAAGGGATTGGTGGAACCGGGTGAAAAGACTGCAAAAACCTATTACGGTGGTGATGGTTGGGTTGCACATGTAATCACTAATATATGGGGGTATACGTCTCCTGGAGAGCATCCTTCTTGGGGTTCTACAAATTCTGGATCAGGTTGGATGTGCCAAATGTTATGGAGGCATTATGCATTTAATCAAGATATGGATTATTTAAAAAAGATCTATCCGATACTCAAAGGATCAGCTCAGTTTTATAATAGTACCTTGGTAGAACACCCCGATCGGGATTGGCTTGTTACTGCACCTTCTAATTCTCCTGAAAATGCATTTTTTCTAACCAATGGGGAAAAAGCAAATGTAGCTATTGCCCCTACCATAGATAATCAAATCATTCGATCCCTGTTCCAAAATGTAATCGAGGCATCACAATTATTGGATGTTGATAAGCAGTTTAGAAAGCAGCTTAAACATCGCATAACTAAATTACCACCAAACCAAATTGCAAAGAACGGTCGTTTGATGGAATGGATTAAAGATTATAAGGAGCCTGAACCTACCCATCGTCATGTTTCACATCTTTGGGGTCTTTATCCAGGGAACGAAATAAGCCTAGAAAAAACACCAGAATTAGCTCAGGCGGCCAAAAAGACTCTTTTGAAAAGAGGTGATATTAGTACAGGTTGGTCGCTTGCATGGAAGATTAATTTTTGGGCACGGTTAGCTGATGGTGAACATGCTTATAAATTACTTGGGGATTTATTGAAGCCTTCCACCGAAACAGGTTTTAATATGAGCGATGGGGGAGGAACCTACCCTAATTTGTTCTGTGCACATCCACCTTTTCAAATTGACGGAAACTTCGGAGCTGCAGCTGGAATTGCTGAGATGCTCGTTCAAAGTCACGAAGGTTTTATAAACTTTCTACCAGCTCTTCCAAAGGTGTGGAAGGACGGTAATTTTGAGGGATTACGAGTACGTGGCGGAGCAGAAGTCGGAGCTGCATGGGAAAGAGGTAAGTTGAAAAGTGCCTACTTAAAAGCAACTAGTGAAAATACATTTAAGATAAAAGTTTCTAAAGCAATCAAAAGCTATACCCTGAATGCTAATCCAAATAAGCATATTCCAATTAATACGGACTATATTGAATTGGATCTTAAAAAAGGGGATCAAGTTCAGCTTTTCGATCACCTGTAAGAGGCTATAAAAACTTCTAAACTATACCCTTCTTTTAATCATTCTAAGAAGGGTATAGTTTAGAAATTATAGCGCACCTAAATTTCTTCCAAAATGGTATATGATAAGTGGATCGTCGAAATTACAATTCAAAAATGATGGTTTTTTTCGTGGTAATTAAAGGTGACTACATATTTAAATTGAATAGATTTCCAGATTCATGTTATCTATTTATAACTTCTATTGAATAGACAAATACCTAACCAAATCAGCTCACATGTCCTCTATGGATAAACCAATATATTTGGCTTGATAATCAGAGAATTTGCTTTGAAGTTTCTCGGTTTTTTTCTCCAAAACCCCTAAGCTGATATTTTTCTTATTCCTCTTTACTTCCCCATAGATGATAGATTTATCGAGTTCATTTAGGGCGACAATATCAATCTCGTTTTGATTACCTTTTTCCCAGTAGGTACCAATGTTAGAATAATTTCCTTCTTGTTTCATTTTCTCAATAAAATACTTTTCGAGTATGGGGCCGCTAAAAGTGTTGTAATCCCGATTAATGATTTTTTTCAAAAAATCAAAGTTTCCAATTTCCACAGCACTCCTGTATTTGTAAATGAACCGAAACCAAAAGTTCAAGAAATTATCTTTGATGTGATACTTAACTGAGCGGCTACTAGGCTTGGCAAAAATTGGCCTAACTTTTGAAATAATTCCGAATTCATTTTCAAGGCGATCAAGGAAGCCACCAACTTGCATTTCCATTATGGATTCTATTTCTAAACGAGAGGTTTTAGAGGAAGCAATCAGTGAAAGTATTGAAAAATAATTTCCATATTCCTTTCCAAATTCATCGATTAGTACATTCCTTCCTTCATCTAAAAAAAGAGAATTGTCGCTTAAGACAACATTCAATATATGATCAATAGAAAACGCATTTTCCTGTACAAGCAGTTCAACGTATTTAGCTACGCCTCCTGTAATGAGATAAAAGGCTAGTAAATCTTCATTATTGAACTCCTTGTGGTAGTCTATTAATATTTCTTTGAGGGTAGAAATTGTAAATTCTTTCAAATGAATTCTACCAGTAGCTCTGCCAAATAGTGGTTCTTTTGAATGTTCGAATATTCTGCTCATTAATGAATAAACAGAACCGCACAATATCAAATTGATTTTGCTTTGGTCTTTTTGACTATCCCAACTATTTTGCATGTCACTATAAATAGAAGGGTTAATGGTTTTGAATTCTTGGAATTCATCAATAATCAACGTGAAATGCATTGTTTTGGACAATTCCATTAAATAGCCAAAAACACTTTTGAATGTTTTGAGTTCCCCGAAAATTTCTACTTGGAGTTTATTACGAATTTCCTGTACAAACTCTTGACACAATAAAGATTCGTTTTTTTTTGCGACAAAAAAATAGAGCATGGTGTGTTCTTGGTATGCCTTTGCTAGAAGGCTTGTCTTTCCTATCCTTCTGCGCCCAACAACAAAAGTCATTTGAGCTGCTTGTATAGATTTTTTCTCTATACTATGGAGTAATTTAATTTCCTTTTCTCGATTGTAAAACTTCATAATTCTTGCATTTATTGCAATGCATATTACTGTAATGGTCATTGCTATAAATCAAAGATAACATAAAATTCAGAAAAAAGCTAAAAATCATTGTCATACCTTTTTTTACTTTTTGAAATGCAGCAGTTGTCAATGGAATTAGAATTTTCGTTAGATTATTTTATGTCTGATAATTTTGAGATTCACCAAGAAATTAATGTGGTGAATATAAAAAATACTACTGTTATTGAGGAGCGAATTGCAGTACCTAGTTTAAAAGTTGATAAGTTTAAAAATGTGTTATTATACATTCTAGAAAAATGTGCAGGAAAACCAAATGTTGGAGAAGCAGTTCTTTACAAGCTACTGTATTTCGCTGATTTTAATTATTATGAATTATATGAAGGACATTTAAACGGTGCAAAATATAAAAAATTACCTTATGGTCCTGTACCTCAAATATTAAATACAATTATCAATCAAATGGTTGAAAGAGGATTGCTGAAACGGCTCAAAACTAAATATCACGGTTATCCTCAAACTCGTTATTTGCCATTAGAAAAAGCAAATTTAGATAAGTTAAAAGCAAGTGAAACTGCAATTCTGGATCACGTTATTCAGCAAATGAGTGGTTGGTATGCGGCAACAATAAGAAATTACTCTCATAAGGATTTACCCTGGTTAGCTTAAAAAAGAGGGAGAAGAAATAAATTATGAATTAGCTTTTTATAGAGATGCACCTTATTCCGTGAGAAACTATGGAGATAAAATTGAACAAGAATGACTTTTGGAGAATTAACAGAATTTAAAAACGACTTACAAAAGCTTTTGAAAAAGTACCTATGTTGTAGGGCTCACTTAAAAGGGGGAACTCCCAGATTCTTATACATTGATGTGTCTTCGTAGATTTTTTGTCCAGCTGGTTCTGGACAACGAATGGAAGTTGCCTTCTTGGACTAACTTGGACTTGGGCAGTAAGCGGTAAGACTTGATAATGCCAATGGCTTTAGCATTGGATTTTAGGTAATCTGTGCAATTATTGTGTAATGTGTTTCAAGGTATAAATGCTCCTTCACTTTTATGTCCACTGGACTTTAAATAGATATATCGGATAATACTCTGAGAAATGATTTACTTGTTATACAAGTGCTGAAGGGTAATCAATATCTAAAAAGGAACATAATCGCCGAAGATGAATTCTCCAACGCATACTGGCCATTTGCCAAGAATCCGCCGCGTCAATCGTAACAATATTATCGTGAGAATGCATCATTTTATCTTTACTCACCTTATACTTTCTGTCAAACCTTAACAACAACAATGGATTATTCAATGCCGTGTCCTCATTATCCAAATCAAAAATATTCTTGTCTTCTTCTTTGTCGAATCTTTTGTGTTTCTCCAATAGTTGGCTATATAGATCAATTAAAGGATATTCCTTGGTTATATAATGTAAATCATAAATATCCTTTCTGGCCGGCCTACTGGAAGCGCTCATTAATTTAAAAAGAGCTATATCCCTCACAGAAAATAAACGTTGCTGGTAATTCTGGGATCAACCTTACCAATGCCAATTACGTTTTCTTAATGGAACCATGGTGGAACAAGGCTGTACAGCAACAAGCCATAGATCGAACACACCGCATCGGACAAGATCAAAAGGTCTTTGCGTATAACATGATCTGCAAAGATACCATCGAGGAAAAGATCATGGCTATACAAGAGCGGAAACAAATTATTTCGGACGAAGTGGTTGCAGATGATGGTAACTTTCTTAAAAGCCTAACTGCAGAAGATATCACATTTTTGTTCGATTAACACCTGAAATGTAAAATGCTAAAAATGAATAATTAATCGAAGATACATCATTCTGGATGATGTTGACCCCTCTGCAGATTTGGTTAAAAAGCCCAGGATTATTGCATTTAAAAACAATCAAAGCCAACACTAGAATAAAATAGTGTTGGCTTAGATTGTTTGCTTTTAATTAAGCTATTGAAACTATTGTTTTAACCTTTAAGATGGTTGAGTGTACTCATAACCATACTTAATGTATTTCATCTCTACATTATTAAGTAAGAAAGTTGGATTCTTAATCTTTCCTTCCCTACATAGATTCAAGACACTTTTTAAATCTTGGATCTTCGTATGATTTGATCGTACCATACAAATTGTCATATCCACATGAGGAGATAATTCCAAAGAATCAGCTACTAACATAAGTGGAGCCGAATCTAATATAATATAGTCATATTCATTCTCTACCTGACTAAAAAATTCATTTAAGGCAGCTCTATCCATTAGCAACTCCGCAGGATTTGGTGGTATCTGACCAGAGAGAATAATATCCAAGTAATCGTTTTTACATTTGTAAGCTGTGATTTTTGAAATATCTTTTTCTCCGTTCACTTTAAGGTATTCAACTAACCCTTGGTGTTTGAGATGAACGCCTTCAACTCCTTTGAGGTAATTTGAAACCTGAGGATTTCTTAAATCAATTCCCAAGAGTAAAGTCTTCTTATTTGCATTTGATAAAATAGTGGCCAAATTAATAGCGGTAAGCGTTTTACCTTCACCTTTTACACTTGAGGTAACTAATATTTTAGTCGCAGCCTTTGTGTTTTCTTTCTTAATGTATAAAAAGGTCAAATTACTACGAACTACCCTTAGGGCCTCTGCCATAATAGAACGGTCATCATTGCCAATAATTTTCTGATCTGCGTCTTTAAGATTCGGAAGTTCTCCTAATATCGGAATATCACCAACAATGTTTTCTAAATCTTCCTTGGTTTCAATTTTATTCTTTAGGAAAAGAAGTAAGAAATAATAAGCGAAGACCAGAAACATCCCTACGAAGCCTGCGCCAGCAGTAAAGAGAATTTTATTTGGAAAGATCGGTTTTGTAGGAGTGTAAGCCACATCCAAGGTTCTAGCCATAGAAGCCTGAGAAGACATTACTACAGACACTTCTTCCCTTTTTCTAAGTAAGTATAAATAAAGTGCTTCCTTAATATTTTGTTGACGTTCAATAAAGCGATAATCCTTCTCTTGTTGAGGTATTTCAGTTACCCTATTACTTAAGACGGATTCTTGCGCTCTAACATCTTGAAGTAAGATGTTTAAAGAAGATGTATACATCTTTAAACTCTCGATAATATTAAATTTTATTTTGTTGATTTTAGCATTAAGATCGACTACTACTGGGTTTTTCTCCGTAGAACTCTCTAGAAGTCGTTCCTTTTCCAAAACCATTGTATTATATTCGTTGATAATGAGATTGATGTCTTCATTTTCAATGCCGATATTGGTTGGGATCAAACTATTGCTATTTGTTTGTAACTCCTGAACGATGGATTTAACAAGTTCAATCTTAGTAAGTGTTTCTAATTCTTTTTTCTTTGTTTCAGAGATATTCTCTACAAATTTTTCTGCTTGAAAAGTGATATCCGTTAATTTGTTGACACTTTTAAAATCTACCTTATTGGTCTCTACTGAATCCAATTCTTGGCTGATGATTTTTAGTCGTTTCTCAATAAACCTTGCGGTATTGAGTGAAATAGCGTTTTTGTTTTTGATGGCATTCTTATTGTAAAAAACCACCATGCTATTTAAGATATCTTCTGATAACTTCGGTGAGGTACTTTCCATAGCAATAGTAATCACGGAACTATTTTCAATGATTGTGGCGCGGATATTTTTTAAAAGATGATCAATAACCGATTCCCTGTCTGTTATGGTGACCTCATAGTTATCGGATTCCCCTGCATCATTTTCAATATAAAAATAATTTGGAACCACAGTGATATTACAGAACGCTAATGGAATCTTAGTGTTTAAGTCATAGGTTTTCTCCCCATCATCTGATTTTAGGATAAAGGTAGTCCCATCTTCATTGAGTTGTATATTAACCGTAGGAACTTCTCCTGAAATAAGGGGTCTTACTTGAGTTGCTTTTACCGTAAAAGGCATGTCACCACTATATATTGGAGTGTTGACCAAAGCATCATTGTTGAGGTAACTTACGTTTAAATTTAAACTATCCACAACATTTCCAATAATCCTTCTGGATTTCAAAATTTCTATCTCATTTTGAAGAAAATCTGAAGTAAGCCCTCCAAATAAATCAATAGACTCAATACCCTGTAATTTGCTAAGGGGATCATTCTGTTGATCCTCTTCTATTAAAATGGTTGTTTTTGTGGCATATTGATTGGGAAGCAAATTAGATATGAGATACCCTCCAATGGAAAAAAGAACCAAAGCAATGAGTATAAGTTTCCATTTTGATTGGAGTACTCTGAACAATTCAGCTAAGTCAATCTCTTCATTTACAAATGAAGTTTGTGTATTGCGATTTTGGGTCATCTTTTTATTATCTGGTGATTAGTACAATTAATGAAATCAAAACAGAGGCAATGGAGATATATACAGGAGTATTCCTGTTATAGGTCGAACTTTGTACCTGGGCTCTATTAGGCTCAACATAAACGATATCGTTCTGTTGTAAATAAAAGGCAGGAGATTTCATAAAATCAGAATTAGTAAGGTCAATCCTATAGTTCACCTTAGTTGAATCACCTTGGTTCCTAACGACAAGGATATTGTTTCTTTTTCCGTATATGGTAAGATCACCTGCTAAACTTAAGGCTTCTAGAACGGTCACCTTTTCATCTTGGACCGTGAAATTACCAGGCTTGGCCACTTCTCCTAATACAGAAATGTTATAATTTACAATTCTTAAATTAACGATGGGATTTTTAATATACTCTTTGAGTCTTTCTTCAAGTAACTCAACAGCTTCGTTTCTTTCCTTACCAGCAATATTTATTGTTCCAAGCACCGGAAAAGAGATGTTCCCTTGATCATTTACAAGATAAGTCTGTAACTGCTGAACAGTATTAATCTGTGGACCATTTGGAGTGTAGGTTGGTGTTATTGGTAAATTAAAAGGAGCGGCAGCGGTTGGGTCATCTGCAGAGACCACAATAGTTAAAAGGTCATTAGGTTTGATTTTTGTCTCATGAACAGAAGCTTGAATCTCACTTTGGGCTGCTGCAATATCCTGCATATACAGAATGTCTTTTTTTGAGGCACATGATGTTACTAATACTACTAGTATAAGTATTAAACTGAATCGGAGCATTTTTGGTTTTATTTGTTGTTGTGGAAATTAATTCCTCAACCGATTATTATTACTTTTTTTCATCTTAGTGCGTGGCAAGTTAGGGTATTTTTAATTTAATTTAGAACGGGATTCCCTATTAATAGGGTCATTATATTGTTATAGGATCTAATACATAAATTAATTATTTCACAACGCATCATATGAAATTTTATTTGTTTCACTGCTGTTTTTTTTACTATTAAATAATAGTGGTCATATTGTAATTAAGGGGGTTCCTGAGATGATATGGATATAGAAAGACGCTTCTACACATCATTTAGAATTGAAGATATAAGTTTACGCTAGAGGGTTTAGGTTGTACTGTTGATTTTCTGGAGCGTATATGTTTTTTCATCAATTTTTCTTTTCCTTACAATTCTGTTCTTAACCTTTAAATGCCTTTTTTTAGACGGGTTATTGAACTAATAAATGATATTCTATATCACACATAAGCTAAACGAAGGAAGCCAAACCATATTGCATTTTTATTTCTTAAAATTGTCTTAAAGATTTAAGATTGACCTATGAATACTAGAAGTTATAAATTAATGCGGAATAGTACTTTTCTACACAAATTCTATGGAATGACTAGGTTTTGAGGAGCCAGTAAGTGCATTAGAACTCAAGTTTTATGGTTTTCCTTTTTATAGTGTAGTTCAACTGAAATAAATAGCTAATAGTCGAAAATGGAATTTATATCAATTTATTTGTTAATCTTATTAATATTTTCGCTGGCTGATTAAGGAGATTGAGGAGGAATCCTACAAACCAGAATTATGTCAACCTAGTTTTTAGAGCGCAATGGACTATTTTTTCTCATGTTGTTACTTTCTCTTTTTCTTTTCTCGAACAAGTGATTTTCTAATCTTAAAAATTATAACCAACAAATTATTAAATTGAAAAGTCCATTTTTTCTAATAATTTCTCTTCTTTTAAGCAACCAACTTGTAAGTTCCCAACAATTAGATAAAGACAGTACGTACACTAAACTTTATAATGATATTGTATTAAACCTATCCACAAATAATCCTAAGAAAGCGTTAGAACTTTCAGACTCCTTATTCAAGAATGCTCCTTCTGAAAGAAAAAAGATAAAAGCATTATTTCTCTCTGCAGATATTCTAGTAAAACAAGATAAACAGGCTGAGGCGATCAAATTCGCTTTAGAGGCATTATCATTTGCAAAAAAGTCTGAGGATATCCATTACCAGGCAAGAATTTACGGTTTCTTATCAACACAATGTAGAAGTATTGGTTTTTATCAAAAAGGAAAATTCTATTTAAATCAAGGTCTAAGCCTGAGCTATATGTTCTCTGATGACAAAGAAAAATTGCGATATCAAGCCATGGCCAATCACGAACTGGGTGAATATAGCTTTATTGCTGATGATTTTAAGGGTGCTTCGGAATATGCTAAAAAGGCCATAGCCTATTACGGTACTTTAGATGACAGCCAGTATAGAAGTTTTGTCCTTGCCAACACTCGACAATTATATGCACGGAGTTACCTTGGATTAAATAAAAATGTCGAAGCATTAAATCATTTTAAAATTGCAAGTGATGAGATTAAGGAAGCTCAGGCTGATAATTCAATTTATGCTGCACTTATTTCTCAAGGCACAGGAGAAACCTTTAGGAGGTTAATGAAAAGTGATAGCGCCCACCTGTACTTAACAAAAGCGCTTCGTTTCACTGAAACTGTGAATAACTCATTTCTAAAGGAAAAAGTATACGAAAGTCTCTCTAATTATTATAAGGGAAGAGGCCAAGCTGACAGTGCTGTTGTCTACCTTACAAAATACAATCAAACTATTCGTAATTCTCGAAATCTCAATAAGAAAAGTATTGATGTAGTTTCAAATTACCTTAATAAAAATCGTAATCAAGAATCCTTAAATAATTGGATATGGGGAATGGGAATAAGCATTTTGTTGATTTCAGGTGGGATAGGAGTTTACTTCTATCGTAAAAAACAAGTGACGTTTTTGACTACTGATGTTTTAGAACCTAATACTAGTGATGATAAAACGACCACTGTGGAACTTTCCGCTGAAATGATCGATAAATTCAATCAAAAATTGGAAATTTTTGAAAAAGAAAAGAAATTTCTGGACAAGACATTTTCTTACTCTATGTTAGCCACGGAATTGGAAACCAATACCAAATATTTGAACTACTTTTTAAAACACCACCTACATACTGATTACCGTACCTATATTAATAAACTTAGGATACAATTTATCATCCACGAGTTAGAAATGAAGCCACATGTTAGAAAATATACACTTGCGCATTTAGCAGATATAAGTGGCTATGGGTCTTACAGCGCCTTTGCTGTTAACTTCAAGCGAATCATGAAACAATCTCCTTCTAAGTATATCCAGAACTTGAAATAGTTGTTGTTTTATTTCTAGTCTCCTATAGAGATCACATTGAACCATTTTTTATCAAAAAACTAAAGTAATAGTTCTTGCTTTTTTGAGGTTGGAAGGCTTAATGGAACTGCAATTTTAATTTCTTTATTCCTTGTCTCTTTTTAGATGCACTACCACTTAAAATAAACATCAGCACCTTTACTAAATCAAAAACCAAATAAGTGATTATAAATTCACAGCTAAAACAATAATTTTTCGCTGTTTATTTGGTTGAATATCTACATCTTTTTCTCAAGGTAAATTTGTTCTATGAATTTGATCGATCTTTTTGAACCCTCACCGTTAAAAGGATTAAAGTATGCGTTGTTTTCCGGAAAACAAGCAATCCTTTTGAGCTGAATTCATTTCGTTTTTAAACAATTAGCGGATTTTTGCAATCCCAATAAATCATGATCAATATTGTGCTTCAAACCTAAATTATTAACGTAATAATCCAATCTTATTATAAGATACTTACTAGTTTATTTACCATGAAAAAACAATTACAATTTTTATTATTGGTAGGCTCAATCTTGTGTTTTTCACAAATAAAAGCACAAGTTGGTATTGGAACTCCAATGCCAGATGCCTCTGCAGAACTGGATGTTGTTTCGCAAGATAAAGGAATTTTAATCCCGAGAGTTGCCTTGTCAAGTACTCAGGACATGGAAACAATTTCTAGTGGAAATGTTGAAAGTCTACTTGTTTTCAATACAGCAAGTTCCACTGATATTAAACCAGGATATTATTACTGGTTTGCAAACCGTTGGCACCGTGTTGTAACAGCTGATGATGTTTCTAAAGGTGGTGTAATTGATAATGTTGTTGTTTATGACTCGGTAGGTGATGTGTTTAACTACATCAATAATTCTGGAGATCAAGTGACTGTCAATCTAGAAAATTTGGTGAAAGGTTATGAAACACTTACTTCTATTATTCAGAATGCTGATGGGACTTTCACTTTTATTGATGAAGAGGGAAAGGAAACCGTATTGGATGTTTCTGGCATGGAGACTCTTACGGATTTGATTCTAGATCCTGCAAGTGGAGAATTGACATATACTGATGAAGCAGGGGTAGTTACTATAGTAGATCTGGCAACAGTTATAGATAATCTTGAGACAGTTACAACCTTAGTTGAGAACGCTGACGGTACGTTTACTTTCACGGATGAAGATGGTACGCCCACAATTTTGGATGTTTCCAATATGGAGACCT
>NZ_AMSG01000026.1 GCF_000300875.1 Galbibacter marinus
TGTTGGAGACACTTTTTACTTCTCATACCACTATTGATAATAGCTACCAATTGCTCGGCGAAGTTTTCTTTAAGATCGGAAAGATTCATAAGTGTTAATTTTACGTTCCACTTGGCTACTACCTATAAATATACAAAAAATCTAGAGACTTAATTATAACAAATTCAAAGTGAGTGACTTAAACTACTCGGAAAGGGGATTGAGGATGGTCGTGGTACAAAATATAAATAAACCAGAACCTACCCATTTATGTTCATATTATTTGATAAATATATCATACAGACAGCAATTGCCCCAAGGATTCAATTTGATCTATTCTTATTTCATTTAAAAATAATATTAATTAAGTGGCGCTTGATTCCGCCGAGATCACTGATAAAAACAATTCATTTTCGTTAATCAATTTCAAACTCATGATTCTAGATAACTATGGTTTTCGTTTCCAATGCTATTTTACTAGGTAAATAAAATTATAATTAGCCACCAAAAAATTTCTTTTATATCTATAAGGGCTTAAATACTAGTATACAATTAGTTTTTGTTTAACATTATAATGGCTAACTTTATAGGGAGTAGGTTTAGTTTTAACTCTTAAAGTCAAAGGATATGAGATCAATATGGAATGGTAGTATTAGTTTCGGATTAGTATCTATACCTATAAAAATGTATTCAGGCTCAGAGGATGGAAGAGTCGATTTAGATATGTTAGATAGGCATGATAATGCTCGGATTAGGTATAAACGTATCAATGAGGAGACTGGGAAGGAAGTGGATTGGAAGGACATTGTCAAGGGTTTTAAGACAGAAAATGGGTACGTTGTGCTCGAGGATGAGGATTTCGATAACGCTAATATGAAGAAGAGCAAAACGATCGATATAGAAGAGTTTGTCAATGAAGATGAGGTTGCTGAGGTACTTTTTAAAAACCCGTATTTTCTTGAACCTCAAAAGGAAGGGAAAAAATCATATAATCTTTTAAAAAATGCTTTAAAGAAAACGGGAAAACTTGGGGTTGCCACTTTTGTAATGCGTCAAAAAGAACATCTAAGCCTTATAGGAGTCTACAAAAATGCTCTAGTGCTCCACGTAATCCGCTTTGCAGCAGAGATACGTAATCCAGGGGATCTAAAATTACCTTCTACTAAGGTGTCTAAAAAAGAGGTTAGTATGGCCGAGTCTTTAATTGAGCAGTATACTACTAAATTTAAACCTGAGAAGTATAAGGATGTATATAATAATCAGTTAATGAAGATTATAAAAAGTAAATCTTCTGGGAAGAAAATTAAGCCAGAAAAAATAGATTCGACACCTACACCTGCCAAAGACTTAATGGCTCAATTAAAGGCAAGTCTTGAAAAGAAAAAAGCTAAAGCCTCATAGGGATGAGTTTAGAGGAGTACATAGAAAAAAGAAAATTTGACTCCACACCTGAACCCATTGGTGAGATTGATCATGAAAATGGTGGTCGCTTCGTTGTTCAAAGGCATCAAGCCACAAAATTACATTATGATTTACGCCTAGAAATCCAAGGGGTACTTAAAAGTTGGGCGATTCCTAAAGGTCCCTCTCTGAATCCAAAAGACAAGCGGTTGGCTATCCATACCGAAGATCACCCAGTGAAGTATCTCTATTTTAAAGGGATCATTCCTAAAGGAAATTATGGAGCTGGGATTATGGATATATGGGATCATGGTACATTTAAAATTTTAGAACCCAAAAAGTATGGAGATGCCATTGATCAACATTTAAATGGGAATATGAAAATTTCACTTTCAGGTAGTAAATTGAAAGGCGAATTTTCTCTGGTTAAGATGAGCAATGCCCAGGATAACCATTGGTTGCTTATAAAGAAGAAGGATCGCTACGCCACCAACTTGACTTATGATTCAGAAACCTTCGTGGAGCCCAAGACAATAAAAAAGGAAACAAAACAGGTCATAGAGATTACTCCAAAGGAATTCATAAAACCAATGCTAGCTAGTTCAGCTAAGAAAATCTTTAATGATCCTAATTGGATATATGAATTAAAATATGACGGGTATAGGATGGTTTCTTCTATTATTGAAAATAAAGTCACATTATATTCACGTAATGGGATCTTATACAACACGAAATTCAAAACAATTAGAAAGGAACTCGAGGAGATTCCTCACTCAGCTATTCTTGATGGAGAGATTGTTGTAGTAGATGAAAATGGGATCCCTGATTTTCAAAAGCTACAACATTATGATCCAGCCACCACTAGGGGGACATTACAATATTTCGTGTTTGATTTGTTGTTTTTAAACGGTCATAGCACATTGGAACTTTCTCTTATAGAGCGAAAAAGTTTATTGCCAGATGTGTTAGAGGGACTTGATAATGTTATATACTGCGACCATGTGGAGGGAATGGGTGCAGCATTTTATAAAAAAGCCATTGATGCTGGTCTTGAAGGAGTTATGGCTAAAAAATCCAGTAGTACCTATACTCCTGGATATCGGACAGAGGACTGGCTTAAAATAAAGGCATTTGAATCTGAAGAATTTTTAATTTGTGGATATACTGATTCAGTTAGCGGAGGATCTATATTTGGCTCCCTGATTCTTGGGGCCTACCGGGATGGTGCCTTAAGTTATGTTGGAAATTGTGGATCTGGATTTAGCAGTGCAATTCAGAAAGACTTATTAAATAAACTAAAGGGTTTTAAAAGTGATCAAAGTCCGTTTGATTCAAAGATTAACTTAAAGGGGAGAAAAGCAAATTGGGTTACCCCTGAGCTGATTTGCGAAGTAAAATATAGCGGATGGACTGATAAGGGCATATTAAGACATGCTGTTTATAAAGGGCTAAGAGAGGATAAAACTCTTGTGGAGATTTCGCAAGGGAAAACCCAAGATAATACCCTTGAGACGCTCTCAACGAGCGACACTAAAGCTTCTGAATCTTCTTTGTTGGTTGATGGGATACACGTTCCAATCTCAAATATTGATAAAGTATATTGGCCAGAAAGTGGGTTAACCAAATATGATTTGATCGATTATTATATCAAAGTCTCTGAGACCATACTCCCATATTTGGTGGATAGGCCAGAGAGCTTGCACAGACATCCCAATGGCATTGATATGGATAGTTTTTTTCAAAAGGACAATGAACATCTGCCAAGTTGGATTGAAACTTTCGAAATTTACTCCAAATCAGGGGAACGAGAAATCAAATACTTGCTTTGTCAAAATGAGGCTACCTTGTTGTATATGGCAAATTTAGGGTGTATTGAACTAAATCCATGGAATTCTAGAGTTAAAAATATAGATAATCCTGATTACACAGTCATTGACCTGGACCCTTCTGATAAAAACACCTTTGACCAAGTTATTGAAACAGCACAAGTGGTCAGAGAAATCCTCGAGGCCATAAAAATAGAAGGCTATTGTAAAACATCTGGCTCTAGAGGACTTCACATTTACCTTCCACTCGCAGGATCCTACAACTATGAGCAGGCAAGGAATTTTACAAAACTTATCTGTCTTTATGTACAAGAAAAGCTTCCTAAATTAACCTCTTTAGAACGTTCTATAAAAAAAAGAGGAAAGAAAATCTATCTGGATTTTATGCAGAATAAAAGAGGTCAAACTTTAGCTGCGCCGTACTGCGTAAGACCTCGGACTAAAGCTCCTGTATCAACACCTCTTTTATGGGAGGAGGTTAAAATGGGGTTGAAACTTACTGATTTTAATATTCACACGGTTCCAGATCGTATAAAATCCAAAGGTGACCTATTCTCTGGTGTTTTAGATTCTAAAATAGATATGGTGGAGGCCATAGAGCGATTGGATCAATTGTAAGTGTTTGTTATTTGTATCAAACTAGGTGCTACAAACTGTGATAGTCTTATTAACGGCGGCGGCTATCTAAAAACGGAAGTAATTTCTAAATAAAAGGTTAATATTTTACTTTTTTAAGTCTGTAAAAGTCCAATTAAAAGATTTTTACGTAGGTATGTTGTGAAAATGAAAATACGTCAACTTTCATTTTGTTGCATATTAACATTTTTTTAAGTGATTTAAGATACTCTATACAACCTAAATTAAATTATTAAATATTATTAATGATTAAAGTTTTAATTGAATGAAAAAATTTTCGCAAGGTAATGTAATAAGCCTTGGTGTTTTATCAACTGTACTACTCGTATTGATTAGTTGTTCATCCAAAAAGGATGATAAAAACATGAATGAACTCGCTCTTCCTGTTTTTGAAGTAGATACAACCACAGTTATCCTTGATAATGATTTTTTAGGGACGGTAGAAGGTAAATATGATGTTGAAATTCGTCCACAAGTGGAAGGGGTTCTTCAACAGGCATATGTAGATGAGGGTGATCACGTAGAGAAAGGGGATAAACTATTTAAAATTGATCCTTCTCAATATCAAGAAGATCTCAACAGTGCTTTAGCTGAGGAAAATGTTGAACAAGCAAACCTTATCAATGCACAAACTGAGGTAGACCGATTAAGGCCTTTGGTGGAAAATGAAGTAATGGCACCAGTTAGACTTCAGAAAGAGCAATCAAATTATAAAGTAGCAGAAGCGAATTTAAAACAAGCTTCAGCTGCGGTAAGTAATGCAAAGATCATATTGGGTTATACCACCATTACAGCCCCTGTTAGTGGGTATATTGGTCGGATTAAAAAAAGACTTGGAAACCTAGTAAAACCAAGTGATGATGAGCCAATTACCGTGCTTACTGGTGTACAAGAAATATACGTCTATTTTTCAGTTAACGAATCTGATTTCTCCAAACTTAGAAAAACTGATCCGACTGTAAGGGATACAGTTTCCAAAGAAAAACGTAAAGAAATTGGCCAAAGGGTTTCCTTAATATTACCTGATGGTACAGAGTATTCGGAAGATGGATTTATCGATGCTACTTCTGGGCAAGTCAATAGAAAAACGGGTACCGTAACTATACGGGCAACTTTTCCTAATGAAAACGCTGTGTTGCGTTCAGGAAATACCGTTACATTAGTTAGACACGATCTTAAAAAGGGACGGATTTTAATTCCTCAAAAGGCAACATTTGAATTACAAGCAAAAAAGTTTGTAATAAAATTAACCCCTGAAGGCTACACAGTTCGGCAGCTAATTGAAATCGAATCAGAAGCTCCAAATAACCAGTATATTGTATCTTCTGGATTGCGAAAGGGCGATCGAATTTTGGTTGGAGGAATGGAAAAGGTATCGGATAGTACGAAAATTAAACCGTTGCCATATCTCCCTGATACACTGGTTGCTCCTACGAATAATTCTCTCAAACTGATTGATTCAATGAATCATCAGGATTAACTAAAACAAGCTGATTAGCCACTCTTTAATTATAAATTTTTCAAGCGCCCTGAATTGAATCAATTGTATTTGTCACGCTGAGGTGTTAAAATTTATATTGAGCGGTTTTAAAGTAAAATATAAAAAGCGATGTTAAAAAAATTTATAGATCGTCCTATTTTATCAACAGTAATTTCACTAATCATCCTTGTGTTAGGATTTGTTGGATTAGTGGAGTTACCCATTACCCGTTTTCCAGATATTGCACCTCCGAGTGTAAATATTTCGGCTTCTTATCCAGGAGCGAGCGCGGAAACGGTAACCAGTAGCGTATTAATGCCTTTGGAAACCACCATTAATGGGGTAGAAGGTATGAATTATATGCGGTCAAAGGCCTCCACTGGGAGTGCTTCAATTACGGTTTATTTTAAACAGGGAATTGATCCTGATGAGGCAGCAGTAAAGGTGCAAAACCGGGTCTCTGACGCTACAACTAACTTACCTGTTGAGGTGATTGAGAGTGGAGTTACAGTAAAGCCTCGACAATCAGGATCCATAATGACCATCAATATCTTTAGTGATGACCCGTCTTTTGATGAGACCTTTTTACAGTCTTTTACCAATATTAATATCATTCGTCCCCTTCAACGTATCGATGGGGTGGCAACCGTTTCTCGAATTGGAGGAAGGAACTATGCTGTTCGAATTTGGTTGGATCCCAATAAGTTAAGGGCCTATGAGCTAGTACCTAGTGATATTGATAAAGCTATCGATGATCAGAACTTTGAGATTGCTCCAGGGCAGTTCGGTCAAAACACTGATCAGGAGTTTCAGCTTACCATTAAATATGCAGGACGTTTTACCTCTAAAGAGGAATTTGAAAATATTATTTTAAAAACCACTGAAGAAGGTGCGATACTTCGCTTAAAAGATGTGGCACGGGTTGGACTCGAAGCCACCAATACCAATGCGATGAACACCGTTGATGGAAAGCCAGGGCTGACCATGGATATCACCCAAAATAGTGGTGCCAATGCGCGAGATATTGATATTGCAATCCGACAAACCATGGAGGAGCTTTTTGAGAGCTTCCCAGAGGGAATGAAATACAATATTTCTTATAGTGTAAAGGATCAAGTTGATAATTCCATCAAACAGGTGGTGCATACTTTAATAGAAGCCTTTATCCTGGTGTTTATTATTATATTCATCTTTCTACAGGACTTGCGAACTTCTATTATTCCTGCAATTACGATTCCTGTTGCCTTAATCGGGACCTTTTTTGTTATCTACTTATTAGGCTTCTCCATAAACGTTTTGACCATGTTTGCCTTGGTGCTGTCCATTGGTATTGTCGTGGATGATGCAATCGTTGTTGTAGAGGCCATTCACGAGAAAATGGGACGGGGAAAAGAAAACCCCTACCAGGCCTCTGTAAGTACCATGGGAGAAATTGCTCCAGCTATTGTTTCGATAACGTTGGTGATGACCGCGGTGTTCTTGCCTATTGGATTTATGCAAGGACCATCAGGTATTTTTTATAAACAGTTTGCCTATACCTTGGCTATAGCGATTTTGATATCCGCAATTAACGCTTTGACATTATCACCAGCACTTTGCTCACTGATTCTTAAAAATCCACATAAAGAGGATGATAAAATTACCCACGGGCAAGAAATAGCGCCTAAAAAGCCAAAAGGAAAAAGAGAAAAAGCAAAGTCACTTTTGAAAATCTTTTTCGTGAATTTTAATACCGCCTATGATAAGATGTCTCATCGGTATATTAAATCTATCATTGAGTTGATAAGAAGAAGAAAATTAGCTTTGGGAGGATTGGTAGTGGTGTCACTTTTTGGTTTTTTAGCCATGCAATACACGCCTACTTCATTTATTCCTGATGAAGATAACGGGTTTATAATATTCTCTTTGAAACTCCCTCCAGGGTCCTCTTTGGCAAGAACCAATAACTTACTTGAAAAAGCAATTGCTGAGTTTAAGGATCGTGAGGAAATTAAAACCATTTCTACATCTTCGGGTTTTAATGCAATTGATAATACTACGAGTTCCTCATATGCGATGGGATATATTAATATGTACCCTCATAATCAGCGAAAAGGAATCAAGGATATTAATCAATTTATCGACACCCTAAGAGCGGATTTATCTGGCATTAAAGATGCAGAGGTTTCTGTATATACACGTCCTACTGTGCAAGGTTTTGGAGATCAAAATGGGGTTCGATTCGTGGTTGAAGATGTCATTGGAGAAGATTTTCAAGCTCTTGGGAAGGTGTCACAACAATTTTTAGCGGATTTGAATGCGCGTCCTGAAATATTACAAGCGACTACCACTTTCGATGCCAATTTCCCTCAAATTGAGATCCAGGTGGATAGAGAAAAAGCAAAGGTGATGGGTGTGGGTATTTATGACATGCTAAACAATGTGAGGCGTTATTACTCTCGTGTTAGAACAAGTGAGTTTAATCTTTTTAACCGTCTGAACTTTGTTTATGTTCAAGGGGAGCCTAACCTTACAGCATCTCCATCCTCACTTGATGATATATATGCGCGTAGTAATGACGGTAATATGGTGCCGGTTTCAACACTGGTAAAACTTCGTCGAAGCTTCGGTGCAGAAATTACCACCCGACACAATATGTACAACAGTGTGGAGGTTAGTGCTATACCCGCTAGTGGATATAGTACAGGAGAAGTTATGGATGCCATTGAAGAGGTAACCCGAGAAAAGCTACCGGGTAACTACAAAACGGACTGGACAGGCCTGAGTAGGGAAGAGAAATTATCATCAGGTCAAACGGCTGTTATCATCCTGCTTAGCTTCCTTTTCGTATACTTACTTCTTACGGCTCAGTATGAAAGTTATATCTTACCGCTTTCAATATTGTTATCTGTTCCTGTAGGTCTTATTGGAGTGTATGGACTAGTTAACTTGGTCGGTTTGGAAAACAATATCTATGTACAAGTTGGATTGTTGATGCTTATTGGACTTTTGGCTAAAAATGCGATATTAATTGTGGAGTACTCAATGCAACAAAGACAGCGAGGCGTGAGTATAGTGAAATCCGCAATCATCGGAGCTCGATTACGCTTGCGTCCTATTTTGATGACCTCCTTAGCTTTTGTAGCTGGTATGATACCACTTATGTGGTCTTCGGGGCCATCGGCAGTGGGTAACCATTCTATTAGTTATGCAGCAGCGGGTGGAATGCTCTCTGGAGTAATTTTAGGCGTTTTTATTATACCAGTGTTGTTTGTTGTCTTCCAATCTTTGGATGAAAAGTTAAAAGTTAATATTAAAAGAGAAAAATAAGAATGGCGATGCGAATTTGTTTAAAATACATCACGGTAATAACTTTTATTATCTCTTTGGTTGCCTGTAGCGCCAAAAAAGAATATACCACAAAGGATATGGAGCTTCCAGAGGTTTTTCAACTTCCTGACTCCATAGCTCAAGTACCTGATAGTGTACTTATCCCAAGGGAACAACTCTTTAAGGACTCTGCCTTAAGCCGACTCATAAAAAGTGCCTTTAAGAATAACTTTGAATTGCGTTTAGCTGATAAGGATATGGCCATAAATGATCAGTATTACAAAGAGTCTAAAGTTGCCTTTCTTCCAACACTAAACCTAAACCTTCTAAATATAGAAAGGGAGTGGAGTTCTGAGAATAGCAGTAGCTCTCCTGAAGCTGGTTGGTATGAGCATAGGGGGACTGATCCTCCAAAAAATGGATTTGTGAGTAACTCTTCTTTTAGTAGTACAATGCTTTTTAATTGGGAGATCGATATTTGGGGTAAGTTGAGAAATCAGAAAATAGGTGCTCGTGCATTGTATCAGCAATCCTATGTGGCGCGTAAGGTGATACAAACAGAACTAGTAGCCACAGTTGCTGAAGACTATTACACTCTGTTGCGTTTGGATGAGCAGTTTGAGGTTGCGCGTAAGAACCATAAGTTTAGAGATAGTACCATGCAAATGATTAAACTTCTTTATAACGCAGGTGAAGTTTCGGCCTTAGCGGTTCAGCAATCAGAGATTCAGGTATTAGAGGCCTCTGCGCTTATGTCTCAGTTGGAAGAAACACGAGAGATACAAGAAAATAACTTGCGTTTACTCGTAGGTGAATTACCTGGGAAAGTAGAACGCGGTAATAGTACAACTAAGGATGAATTACCTTATCAGGAGGTGTGTAGATTGCCTTTATATTTGGTGCAAAACCGGCCTGATGTTCAGGCGTCACTTTATGGATTAGCAGCGGCCAATGCTAGGGTAGGGGTAACCCAAGCTCAGCGTTTACCTAATTTGTCCATATCCATGGAGGGTGGGTTAGAATCTGTCTTACCACAGAATTGGTTTAATATTCCTGGGTCGTTGCTTGGGGGTATAGTAGGGAGTCTTACGGCACCACTTTTAAATGGTCGTAAACTAACTACAGAATTTGAAGTTGCCAAACTTGAACGAGATAAAGCAGAAATTGATTTTCAACGCAATGTCTACAGTGCTATTGCGGATGTTAGAAATACCTTGGTTTCATTGCAAAGACTAGAGGATCAATTGGATATTGCTATTAAAAAACAATCCGTAGCACAGAATGCTCTAAAGAGTTCGCGAATGTTGTTCCAATCTGGATTTGCAGATTACCTAGAGGTAATTAGAGCACAGGGCGAGGCCTTAGAAACGGAGTTAAATTTGGTTACCACCAAAACTAACCTTTTGACAGCTCGTATCCATCTATACCGCGCCTTAGGTGGAGGATGGGAGTTGGATCAACCTGATCAGACTCAGCCATAAGATTATTTTGTAGCCCCATAGATAATGCCTCTGTTAGCTAAGCCCCAATAGCTAATAGGGGTTCTTTTTGAAAATGTATATGCTGAGAATTCCAACAATCCACATATGCTTAAATTTGATGTACCTACTTGATCTAAAATGTATTTAATAATCCATTTATAGATTCCCGTTTTGATCCCTTATCGGGGCGTATTTTCCGTAGTGGGGAATTATTTCCCAATAGGTGATTTTAAAAGTTTTTAAAATTTTACTAACATATTGATATTTAGTAAATTATAATCAATTGCGTGACTGAGCTAAAATAGGGCACAACATTTGCTATTAAATGATTGAGTGTATTTTGTTTTCTTTTTGAATTCAAAATATTTAAAGGTATTTCTGTAGGCTAATTCATTTTCACAAGTCAATTAGCTGGGGATACCTTACATCATTATGTACGGTTGTTAAGTAATAGGTTTTAGAGGGATCATCCGATTCTTCTTGGATACCTGATGCTGTTTAATTTAAAAAAGTTAGGCGGTTGGACAATCAATTTATACAACACACTATATTTTAAGATTTTAAAACAAACAATAAAAAGAAGATATTATCTTCATTATACTATAAGATCATGGAAAAAATAAAATTAATCATCGAGAAAAATGAACTAGAAGTTCTTAAAGATTTGGTAAAGAATTCTAATTATTTTAATGATAATGTTCTTAAGCAATCTGTCAAGGAATTATTGGAAGAGTTTAAGGATTCACAAGTTTTAACCCAGGAAGAAATGCCTGAGGATGCCGTGCGTCTTAATTCAAGGGTGACGGTTCATTTAGGTAATGGATGGAGCAATACTTTTAAGATTGTCCATCCTAAGGATAGTAATATAAAGCAAAATCTTTTTTCCATACTTTCTCCAATGGGGTTTGCTTTATACGGTCATCGCAAGGGGGATGTTTTTACCTGGAAATTCCCTGCTGGGCCTCAAACTATTACAGTAACCGAGGTTGAAAATTCAGAAGTGGTGCCACAATAGGCTACAAAAGGCTTTCGAGTCAATCGCATTTTCTTTAAAAATATTACAAACAGTAGCACAAAAAGGAGCTTAATTTCTAAGTGATTATTGTTTGTAATATTTTTTTATTCTTTTCCCTTCTGCTCTAATTCTCTTACATGGCTAAATGGTAGTTGCTTTCGAAATTTCCAAGAGTTTATCTAGTACTTTTTCATGAGACTCTAAATTGAGCTTTTTCTTTAATCGGTGCCTAGCAATCTTTACGGAACTCAGCGAAATCCCAAATAAGGTAGCCATGTCTTTTGAGGTAAATTTCATAAGAATTAAGGCGCATAATTTAATGTCCCGCTCACTTAAGTTTGGGTAATTTTCTTTTAAGTTATTGATAAAGCTGGGGTGGATTTCATTAAAAAGAGAGTAGAAGTGATCCCATTCCTTATCGAACATAAAACTATCGTTAATGTGGTCAATTAAGGTGGAGATGTTCTTTTTGTTGATTTCTTTTTGCTTGAGCTCCTTTTTTAATTTTTCTTTTATGGTGTTTAGCAGGTCATTTTTATGTACTGACCTAAGGGTGTTATTTGTTAATTCTTCGTTTTTAAAATTGAGTTCGGCTAGCAATTGCTTTTGTTGCAAATTGTGGTGTTCCTGTTCAATTTTTAGGATTTTCATTTTATTTTCAATGATTTTATTATGTTGTGTTTTCACCTCTTCTGTCTTATTCTCTAGAAGGTGTTTTAACTTTAGTTCACTTTGTTTTAAAAACGAAATCCTCCAGCGGTAGAGTATGCTTATAATTACTATAATAAGAAGAAAGATAGCCATGCGGAACCAAAATGTCTGCCAGAGTGTTGGAAGCACTTTTATCTGCAGGTTAGAGATGTATTTACTAGGATTCCCGCTTTGATCCACAGCTCTTACCTTCAAAGTGTAGTTCCCTGGGTTTAAATTGGTGAAAGACAAGGTGCGGAGATTCCCTACTTCATTCCAGGAATCTTTCAATTGATCAATAGAATAGGAATACCTTGATTCCTCTGATGCCATAGGATCTGAACTAGTGTAAGTGACTGATAGAAAAGTAGTTTGTGGTTGGAGTATTACGGTTTTATCAGGGTTGTTTTTATAACTCGAGAGCTCAATAGAGTTTAAAAGAGTTTCTTCATTATCATTTTTTGCATTCACGGACGTGAATGTGATTCTAGACTCTAAAGTGGTAGGTTGTAGTTCATTTGGTGAAAAAAACGAAAGCCCATAGGGTCCTGCGGTGTATATGTCTCCGTTTCTAGCTAAATGAGCACGGCCTCCATTAAAAGAATGTATTCCCTCATTTTCGCCGAAATTGGTGATGTTTCCCTGAGTATCTATTTTGGTTAATCCCATATTAGTGCTTAGCCAGATATTGTCGAAGTTGTCCTTTAGAATGCCTTCAATAATCTTTCCTTTGATGCTTGATTGATCTTCATATTTTTCAAAGGTATTGGTAGAGCGATGGTATTTATTGAGCCCATAACCATAGGTCCCCGCTAAGATGGACAAATCACTGGCTTGCCCAAGAGAGCGTATGTTATTACTACTTAATGAGGTGCTATCATTTTTACTGTGAAAGAAACTTTGTTTATAAAAGGAGTCTCCTTGTTCCTCATAGCGAAATAGTCCATTTGCAGTTCCGATCCACATATCATTCTTAACGTCTTTAAAAATAGCATTTACAAGATTCGAAGATGAGGTTATATGGTCATTAGGAAACAGGCGATGAATGATATTAAATTCCGTGTCTAACACCGTTATCCCAGTCCTATGTCCTATCCATACATTCCCGTATTTATCCAACTCCAAAGCATTTGTCCCTCTTAATTTGCCTGACACTTTTAAGGGAAGGAATTTATTTGTTTTGATATCTAAAACACTGACTCCTCCTCGTAAGGTAGCAATCCAAAGCCTTTTGTTATTATCCTCCAAAAGCGACATAACAATACTTCCGCTGAGATCTTCATTGTTTTTTGGATTGTCCATATAAAAGGATGTACTCTGATTCTCTGGAGAGTAACGAACCAATCCATTTCTTCCCGCGGAGAGCCAAATGTGTCCAAAACTATCCTCCAATATAGTGGATCCTTGTTGGTCCTTATTTGAAAACCCCACTTTAAGTGCTGGGACATTTTTAACTACAAAACTATTTTTAACTATGGATAAACCGCCATGAACGGTTGCTAGTAAAATATTGTTGTTGTGACCTTTTTCAATGGCTAAAATGGAGTTGTCAGAAATGTTTTGTGGGTTATAATAATTCTGGGTGTAATAGTGAAATTCCTCAGTGGTTTTGTCAAGGAGATTTAAACCTCCGCCATCGGTGCCGATCCACAGTCGTTGTTTATCACTTAGTAGGCTAAGGACAATATTGTTATTAATTGATTCGCCTGAAATAGTGTTTTTAGTGTAGTGCTTTAATTTTTTGTCCTTGGTGTTTATCTTAAAAAGACCATTTCCGTCGGTTGCTACCCAAAGGTATCCATCTTGATCTAATGCAAGATCATTGATTCTTGAGGTATTATGTTTGTCTAGGAAAACTTCTGTGATCTGGTCTTTGATAAGTCTTTGTACTATTCCATGTGAAGTACCTAGGAGTAAACTTCCATCTGGGCTTATAAATATGCTGGTAATAGTATAGTTCTTATGTAAGTTGATCACCTGAAAACTTTGGTCGATAATGGAGCCATTATGGTCATAATTGAGCTTCACCAAGCTACCTGAATTGGTACTCAGATACGCTAAATTGTTATCTAGCAGCGCAATACTAATCATATTTTGATCGAGTATTCTTTGAATTTCTTTATCTGGGTGTTGAACTTTTTTAAATTCTGTTTCTCCTTTAATTAAAACATATAAGCCCGTATAGGTTGCTGCCCATATATTTTTATGAGCATCTTCAGCCAATTGATTAATACTAGAATTTCTCGATAGCGTAAAGGACATGGTTTGATCACCATCATAGCGATCTACTGCTATTCTGTTACCCATCCATAGTATTCCATTTGAGTCTTGAAGCACGGCCGAGATTCGCTTTGAGGAAAGACCCTCTTTGTGATCGATCGACTTAAACCGTAAATCATATTGTTGAGCAATTGTTAGATGTAGTGAAAGAAAGAAAAAGATTACAAACTTGATAAATAAGAAATTCACACCTAATACCTTTTTGTTTGCTCCTTTGTATGGTATATGTAACATGTTTTTCACCTAAAACCCCTTTAAATGCTTGTTGCAATATACAATATGTATCCCAAAAGTAAGGCATATGTATCCTGAATGTAAACCCTTACTTTTAATAACTATCTAAATATAAGTTATACTTTGCGGACAGAAATCAAATCCATAGGTGTAAGGCGAAAGCTGATTCTTATAAAAGATAGCTATCAGTACAAATCTAACCTTTTGGTATGAATAAAAAAATTGAAATTACAACTCTTACTTTGGCTTTTAACCTTACTTGGAGTTTAAAGTTAAACTATAGGACATAGATACGATTTAGGTTGGTTAGCTAGTTTAGTCTAGCAGATAATAATTTCCCGTTCAGCATTCCACAGAACGGGAAATTTTTCTTTTTTAAGCCTCCACTGTATTACCGTATTTTACCGATTTTTAGTGTTACAGATGGTTAGTAGTGTTCTTCTCCATCGTCGAAAGTCTTGGCTATTTTTTCGATATTTAAACTCCGAGCCATGGCATCAAAGATATTTCTGTAAACGCTCTCATTGGCGTAGATCTCTTGGTGCGTTCCAGATTCCACGACGCTTCCCTTTTCCATGACATAGATGCTATCTGCATCTATAATTTGAGAAATACTATGTGAGATGATAATAACGGTACGATCCTTTTTTATGGCATCTAAGCTGTTTTTAATTTGTTCCGTGGCAATGGCGTCTAAACTTGCGGTTGGTTCATCAAGAAAGATAATAGGAGGGTCTTTGAGAAACATTCTCGCAATAGCGATTCGCTGTTGTTGTCCGCCAGAGAGTAGCAGCGCGTTGCTTTCGAATTGTTCAGGAAGCTCTAGGATTTGCTGGTGAATATAGGCTTGTTTTGCCGCGTGTTCCACTTGTTTCATGGTTGCATTGGGATTGCCATAACGAATGTTATCGGCTATGGATCCACTGAATATATGGTTCTTTTGAAGTACTAAACCGATATTATTTCTAATAAATTGAGTGTCGTAATCCTTTAAGGGGATATCATCTAGGTAAATTTCGCCACTTGTGGGTTGGTAAAATTTATCTAACAAATTGATTACAGTACTTTTTCCTGCTCCACTAAGACCTACAAGGGCAGTTATTTTATTGGGTTGAATCGTAATGTTGATTCCTTTTAGAGCCTTTGTTCCGTTGGGGTATGTGAAGTCTACATTTTTAATCTCAAATTTTCCTGCGATGGATTCTGGGGCATATTTCCCTGAACGCTCCACTTCGTCTTCTGAATTTAAGATCTCAAAATAACTTTCCGAGTATATCATTGCATCGTTCATCTGGTCAAATATGCGATGAAGTTGTCCGATTGGGGCTGTAACATTATTAAATAGCAGAATGTGGAACATGATCATTCCAATGCTCATATAGCCTTGTAATACTAAATAGGCAGTCAGGATAATAATGATCACCGTTCCTATTTGTTCCACAAATGTTTTAATACCATTAAAGAGAAATCCTGTTCGCTGGGTTTTGAGTTGGTTGTCTGTCATCTCAATTTGAATCGTATTTTGTTTGTCGGATTCAATAGTCTCTCGATTAAAGGACTTTATTACGGTTATGGACTGGATGATATTGACAATTCCCTGGCTTTTTCGCTCCCTAAATTCACGCATGTTTCTTCGCCATCCACTAAGAGTTCTGGCTTGTTTTATGGTGATAAATATATAAATGGGTACAATACAAATCCCCACTAAACCAACCCAGAAGTTTGCATTAAACATCAGAACTAATGCGATAAAAGAATTGGCAAATAGTGGTAGGATATTTATGAAAAAGTTTTGCACCAGCTGTGTTAAACTTCCTATTCCACGATCGATTCTGGTTTGCAATTTACCCGATTCATTGGTGGTCGAGGTGTAGAATGACATGCGGTAGGTTAGGATTTTATCCACGATGGTTTGGGCTAGGTCCCTAGAGACATAGATGCGTAATTTCTCCCCGTAATATTTTTGGCCAAAGGTGATAAAGACATTTATGAGTTCTTTACTAAGAAGTATGACCGATATGATAATTAAGATATCCAATCCTTCTTTTAAGCCAGCTCCCTCTTGTAGTAAGGCGTTCACTTTGTCAACGGTATACTTAAGGGTTAGTGCATTGACCTGCGCTGTAAAGGAGCCAATAAGCGTAAGAAAAAGTGCTGCGAAGACCAGCCAACCGTATGGTTTGACAAATGGCCAAACGTTTTTAAATAATTGTGGTAGCGTCATTTAAATACATGTAATACACTCAAAGATATTTAATTCTTTATAAAGGGGGTAAAAATAGAGCCTTTAGTGGTTTGAATACTAAAGGCTCCATAACAATTTTTAATATTTATGAAAACAGATTTACCAATTAAGTGGCTTTAATTTTAAGGGCTGTTTATGCTTCACAGCTTGCACATTCTTTTTTCTGTTTAAATTTCTGAGCAGCATTCATACTGTGTTGATAGTACAAGGATTTTAACCCTAGTTTCCAGGCAGTAACATGAATGTTGTTGATTTGTTTAACCGGCATCTCTGGGTGTACAATAATATTCACGGACTGTCCTTGGTCGATGAATGGTTGACGTCCAGCTGCTTGGTATATAATATCCAATTGATCAATCTCAGAATAGGTTTTAAATACTTCTTTCTCTAAGTCTGTTAGGAATTCTAAATGTTGCACAGAACCGTCCATATCTCTAATGCTTCTCCAGACTTCCAAGGTATTTTGTCCTTTTGCTTCTAATAATTCTTCTAAGAACGGATTTTTAATCGTGGTTTTGATCTTTGCAATATCTTTTACATAGATATTAGACCAAATCGGTTCAATTCCTTGAGAAACTTGCCCTAGAATAAAAGCTGATGAGGTAGTTGGAGCAATGGCATTGAGTGTAGCATTGCGTCTTCCGTATCCTTTTAATACTGCTGGTTCTCCAAACTTCTCGGCAAGTTCTTTAGATGCTTTATAGGAACGATCTTGTATAGTTTTAAAGATTTCGTGGTTTAGATCAAATGCTTTTTGTGAATTAAAAGGCAACATCCTAGACTGTAAAAGTGAATGCCACCCTAGTACTCCTAATCCTAATGCACGGTTTTCTTTAGCAAAATTATAAGCTCTTTCCATAAATAGAAAAGTCTGACGATCTTCTCTGTCTTCGGAATCTTTGTATACATCTAATTTCTCAATAAACTCCGTGATTACAGCGTCCAAGAAATAAATCATGGTCTCTACAGCATCGGTATCTTTCCATTTGTCATAATGTAATACGTTTACACTAGAGAGTACACATACAAAAGACCAGTTGTCATTAGAAGGCAACATGATTTCAGTACAAAGGTTACTTGCATAGATGCGGTGGTTTTTATCCTTATATGCGTCTACGCTACCATTGTTAGCGTTGTCTGAAAAAAAGATGTATGGGTACCCCATTTCTCCACGACTTTGTAGTACTTTAGCCCAAGTCGTTCTTTTTTCGACATCTCCGTCAATCATTTCTTGCATCCACTTATTACTGACTGTTACCCCGTGAGTCAATTGCTGGATTGGGTTCCCTTCAGTTCCAATTTCAAGAAATTCTTTAATATCCTTGTGATCGATTGGAAGATAAGGTGAGAAACGGCCTCTACGTACCGAACCTTGACTTACTACATCTACCATCGATTCAAATAATTGCATAATATGAACAGCACCAGAGGCTTCTCCATTATTTTTCACAGGAGCCCCACGGTGTCTAATTTTACCGAAATAACCAGATGTTCCACCGCCGAGTTTGGACATCATACCTACCTCAGACTGGGTGTATAGGATGTTCCCCATATCGTCATCGATATGTGATCCGAAACAACTTATTGGAAGCCCTCTTTCTTTTCCAAAATTTGACCACACTGGAGAGGCCAAAGAAAAGAATCCTTCGGACATATAATTGTAAAACTTATCGGCGTAGCCATCAATTTTCAAAATTTGTTCAGCGCGCTCAGCGATTTCTCGTATCCTAGCTTTAGGTGTAACACCCTCGGTTAAATAACCGGAAGCCAAAAACTGTTGGCTGTGTTCATTCAGCCACTTAAAACCGTCGTCATTTGATTTTGCCGTACTAGCTAAAAAGCCTTTACGTGCGTCGATCAATTGTTGTGCGTTGTTGTCTAAAGTTTCGGTTTGGGGCTGATGATTGAGTGTTTTCTTTTCCATATACTAAAATAAATCGTCACTGGTTATACTTTGTGTTCTTTTGCTATAATTGATAGACCGTTTTACGAAGAAGTCACCGTGTTTTGTGCCGATGATTTCGTCGTCAAACCATTCCGTTTCTGCTAACAGTTTTTCATCAACTTCAAATACTTCTTTGATGCCGATACTTGCAAGGGACTTGTTGAAACGATTTTTAATAAACTCATTAACTACATTCTTAGGTAGGAAATCGAGTTCACCTTCTTCAAATATCCAATCTACAATTTTACTCTCAGCAATGAAGGCGTCTTCGCATAGTTGCTGAATAAGTAGTTCGTATGATTTGTCAAACCATTCTGGTTGTTCTTCTTTTATAATGTTAATGATGTCAATTCCAAAGTCTCCGTGTATTTGCTCTTCTTTAGAGGTGGCCTCTACTACATTTGAAATTCCTTTAAGCATGTTTTTATGCTTGTTAAAGGCCATAATGATTAGAAATTGTGAGAACAGAGAAACGTGCTCTATGAATAATGAGAACAATAATATTGACTCTGTATACTGCCGAGTGTCTTCACTTTTTGAGTTTTTAAGAGCGGACTCTAAATACTGCACCCTTCTCATAATGACAGGCTTTTTCTTTAAGTCCTCAAACTCCTTATTCAAACCTAAGATCTCCAGTAGGTGTGAATAAGCATCGTGGTGCCTAACTTCACTCTCTGCAAAAGTAGCTCCTACCGAACCAATCTCTGGTTTAGGCATTCTATGGTATATATCACCCCAGAAGGTTTTTACAGCGACCTCTATTTGAGAGATGGCCAACATGGTGTTTTTAATAACACTCTGTTCAACTGGAGTTAAATTTGATTTGTAATCTTGAATATCACTAGTGAAGTTAAATTCTGTATGTATCCAATAGGAATGACGTATTGCCGGAACGTATTCGTATAATTGTGGGTATTCATAAGGTTTTAAATTCACACGTTTTTCGAAAATGTTACTTTTTCTACTTTGTGCCTGTTTGTTTCTATATAAAATATATGCTTTGGCTACATCGTGAAATTCACTAGTCATTAACCTTTCTTCCACCACATCTTGAACTTCTTCCACTGTGGGGATATAATCTTGATGTTGCTGACCTCTGTCTAACAAGGTCTGATTTACACTCTCGGCTATGCGATTCGCATCCTCTTCTTGCCCATGTCCAACGGCTTCCATGGCCTTGAGGATCGCCTTGCTTATTTTGTTGAGTTCGAAGGGTTTTTGAGTAAAATCCCTCTTAATAATGCGGGTAATAGTCATAACTGAATGGATAAAAAAATTGATTTCAATACGAATAATGTAAAGGTCAGAATAATTTACGCACAAAACCATAGCACCCAATTTATGTTCTCAACATTTTATCAACAGTTTTTGTGTTTGCAGTGTATCTAACTGAATATTAATTAAATGTAGTTGTTTTGTTTGAAAATTCAACAAGTTGGATGGTTGTGATTTTACCTAATAAACAAGGGTTGAAAATGTCCTTAAAGGCAATAGGGTAACGGCGGGGAGCAATTTAATTATCTCTAAAATTATTTTTGTACTGCAATACATAATTTTTGAGGTTTTTTAAATTGGTTCAGCAGAATCTCATTTCAAGAATGATTAAAATTATGGCTGTGCGAATTTTGGATTTTTCGGCAATCCTATGATCGAATTATCTTTGTGTTTAATCACTTTAAAAATAATTAAAACTACAATAATTAATGAAGTCTAAGTGTCTAATTTCTGTAAACGAAGTGAAGATACCTTTTATAAAGTTTTTTAATGGTTTCAAATAGTTTGTTTAATTATTATAGATGGTTATTAAAAGTAAATTTTGAGAGGAGATTAATTTTGTTTAGTAGAAGTATTTAATACTTTTAACTGTTCAATAAAGTTTATGTTGTATGCTTCATATAACATGACATCTAAAGTAGTATCCTATGCATCGTATTACCATATTCTATAGTTTTTTAATCTTTCTCGCTATTACTTCATGCCAAGAAAAGAATGGCAATTCTAAAGAGTCTGAAAAGTTAAGCTTAAAACCAAATATAGTATTTGTATTAGCAGATGATTTAGGAATTGGGGATTTGGGTAGTTATGGACAAGAATATATTAAGACACCCAACCTAGACCGTATGGCAAAAGAAGGGATGCTCTTTACAGATTTTTATTCTGGCAGCACGGTTTGTGCTCCATCTAGGGCAAGTCTTATGACGGGAAAACATACAGGGCATTTAACCATTAGAGGTAATGGAGAGTTTCCTTTGAAATCTACTGACACTACTATTGCTCAAATTCTGAAATCTCAAGGATATCACACCGCTATGTTTGGTAAATGGGGGTTAGGACTGCAGGGTACATCAGGATCACCAGAGAAAAAGGGATGGGATGAGTTTACAGGTCATCTTCATCACGTGGATGGACATTTTCAAAAGCCAGATTCGCTTTGGTCCATTGAGAAAGGAGGAGTTAAAAAACACGCCATAGAAGATGATGCTTTTGCAAATGAAATATTTACCCAGAAAGGGATTAATTTTATAGATAAGCAAAGTGATAATCAACCGTTTTTTCTCTTTATGTCCTATACGGTTCCACACGCAGAATTAAGGGTTGAAGATAAATATTTAGCGCCTTATTTGAACAAGCATGGAGAAAGTATTTTTGAACCTGAGAATCCTTGGCCAACTGGACGTCATTACGGACAGCAAAAATATCCCAAGGCAGCCTATGCAGCTATGGTAACTAGTTTGGATTCTTATGTAGGGAAGTTGTTGGAAAAACTAAAATCTAAGGGTCTTGAGGAAAATACCTTGGTTATTTTTACCAGTGATAATGGAACACATATTGAAGGAGGAAGGACAAAGGAAGATGTCAAATTCTTTAACAGTACAGCAGGTCTTAGGGGGGTCAAACGGGATTTGTATGAAGGTGGGATTCGAACTCCATTTATTGCCCACTGGCCTGGAACTATCCCAAAAGGAAGTATAAGTTCAGTAACTGCTGCCTATTGGGATTTGCTGCCTACTTTCACTGAATTGGCTGGATATAAAAAGCGCCTAGAAACTGATGGGTTTTCTATAATGGATATTTTATTAGGCAAAACAAAGGACATTAATCGTGAATTCCTGTACTGGGAATTTCATGAAGAAGGAGGTAAGATTGCCATTCGTATGGGAGACTGGAAGGTGGTTTGGACAAATCTGCTTGATTCTAATATATCAGCCAAATGTGCTGTGTACAATCTGAAAAACGACCCTTATGAATCGGTTGATTTATCTAGTAAACATCCAGATATTATTGAAAAAGCTAAAGAGCTTTACAGGCAACAACATCAGAGATCAGAAATTGACAAATTTAGGATTTCAATACCAGAAAATTAATAAGTAGTGAGTTGCCAGTCACTAAAGTAATTAAATTTTGATTTACAGAGTTTAAGTTTGAATTATATCCTACAAAGGGATCTTTGTAGATAATAAGTTCCATCACTTTAAAGGTGTCTAATTGATTGAGTAGTCTCTGGAGTTTACTTTTCGGGGACTTTATTTATATATAGTCTAATGGGTCTGGATGTTGCCAAGGATCACGGTAGGATCTGGTTAACATTTTATCAGCCCTTTGGTCGTTTATAAATTGGCGCTTTTCAGGGTCATACATAAGTGGTCTGTCAAGTTCCATTGCTAGGTTAGCCATAATGCAACTTGCTGTAGATATATGTCCTTGTTCTACATCGGCAATGGGTTTGCTTTTTTTGTCAATAGCTTTGAGAAAGTCCATCATGTGATATCGAGTTGCAGGCGCGGTATGAAGTTCGATGTCTTTCTCTTTAAGATCTTCTGGATACTGCTCTTTTTCATAGGTCACATTTTTTGAGATGCGTGTCTTACCGTCGGTTGAAATAAATTCGTATTTCATGACACTTGCTTTTAATACACCCTTCTCCCCATAAATAAAAAAGGCCCATGGATAATCTGGATCAGCTGGGGTTCCCCAAGTCCGATGATTCCAAACACAGTTGAAATCTTCGTATTCGAAAATAGCCGTTTGAGTGTCAGGAATATTGGAATAACCTCCTTTTTGTACGTAGATACCTCCTTGGGATTGTATGCGTTTTGGCCATTTAAGATCTAACATCCATCGTACCGCATCTAGCATATGCACGCACATATCGCCCACAATACCATTGCTGTATTCCGTTCTGGTTCTCCACCAACCTCTATGAGGTAGTCCTTTAAAAGGGAGTTTTGGCGCTGGACCTGCCCACATCTCATAATCAAAATATTCTGGAATGTCCTTAATAATCCGCTCACCATTAGCTCTCATATGATAGTAACAGCACATTTCGACATGACCAATTTTTCCTAACAATCCTTTATCAATAATGTTTGTCTTGGCATCGACCAAATGTGGTGTACTTCTGCGTTGGGTTCCCACCTGGACTACCTTGTTGTATTTTCTTGCAGCCTTTACCATGGCTTCTCCTTCCATGACATCAACACTTGTAGGTTTTTGAACATAAACATGACAGCCTGCACTCAGTGAGGCAATAGTGTTTAAAGCATGCCAATGATCAGGTGTGCCGATAAGAACAATATCTAGCTCAACGCTGGAGAGCATTTTTCTAAAATCTGTAAATAAGGCAGGTGATTTAGGCTGTTTGTTCCTTTGCATCACCAGGGATGCGGCATTGGAAAGGTGATTTTTATCGACATCACACAGAGCTGCAACTTCAATTTCGGTTACCTGCATAAGTCTAAAAAGATCGCTTTTTCCATACCATCCTGTACCGATAAGTCCGACTTTTAATTTTTTTGATGGGTGCATTAAATGTTGTCCATAGGCCCCGTAAGATGCGTAAAGCGTAGTGGCTAGAGTAGACTTAATAAAGTGTCTGCGGTTGATGTAAAATGACATGGTGATTATTTTAGGGAGTAATTTACAAAATACTCATCTAAAGTAATCATGACTAAATGGAATTAAAATTCAAAGATATCAACCTTCTTTTGCTAAATTATTTTTTTAATCACTCGCAGTTTGTGTGAATGGCTCTTAGTGTCCGTATTATAAATCCCAGTATGGTCGATTCGGTCAATTCTCACCTTGCCATAAGAGTGGATGATATAATTATCAGGCATCATAATACCTACATGAATAATGTTCCCTTCATCGTCATCAAAGAAGGCAAGATCTCCAGCTTCACTTTCTTCTATAAAACTTAAAGCTTCTCCTTGAGTGGACTGTTGCGTGGCGGTTCTAAGTAGTGGATAGCCATTGAGTTTGTAAACCATTTGAGTAAGTCCTGAACTATCAATTCCAAAAGGTGTTTTTCCTCCCCAAAGAAATGGACTATTGATGTAATTAAGAGCTGTTGATACAATTCGCTCCTTTGGTTGTTTCCCTTGAAGGGTTTCTCCGTCAAATTTACCAGAAAGATAGTGCGCTGCACTAATGTTACTTCCTATGGTGATGGGTAATAAGTTGTTGTTATTATCATAGATAAATTCTACTAAATCCCCAGATAGTATTGGCTTTAGTTTTTGGAGGCTTTGATAAGTGGATTCGTCAATAATGGTATATTGGGTGTTGTCAAGCCAGCCTTCGAAATTATCGTGTGCCAATCGTATTTTACTCCAATGCTTTCTTTTTTCTAATACTTTAAAATGTTCTCCATATAGTGCCTGAGAGCAAAGTTCTGAGGCATGTTGTGGTTCATTGCGTAAAGGAATGATACTCAAATGACAAATTCCATATTGCATTTAATAGCTGTTTGTAGGGGGTAATTAATTTCTTTCTAAGACCATTGCAGAGGCACCACCACCTCCATTGCAAATGGCAGCTGCTCCGTATTTTGCATTGTTTTGGTCTAGCACGCTCATTAGTGTTATTAGGATTCTTACACCAGAACAACCAAGAGGGTGGCCCAAGGAAACAGCGCCACCATTGACATTTACTTTGGTGTCTGGAATTTCTAATATTTTCATGTTTGCAAGAGCGACAACAGAGAATGCTTCATTGAATTCAAAGAAATCAATATCTTCAATTTTTAAATTTGTCTTGCTCAGTGCTTTTGGTAGTGCCTTTGCTGGTGCTGTAGTAAACCATTTTGGTTCTCCAGCCGCATCGGCATAACTAAGTACAGTAGCTAGGGGTGTAATACCAAGTTCTTTTGCTTTTTCCTCACTCATTAAAACTACTGCTGCAGCACCGTCGTTGATCGTGGAGGCGTTGGCAGCGGTCACTGTTCCTTCTTTTGTGAAAGCGGCTCTTAGAGATGGGATTTTATCTAATTTTACATTTTTAAATTCTTCGTCTTGTGAGACGATTAGTGGCTGTCCTCTTCGCTGTGGGACTTCTACGGGAATGACTTCTTGATCGAATTTACCTTCTTGCCAAGCAGCTGCCGTACGCTTGTAAGATTGTATGGCATAAGCATCTTGGTCTTCTCTTGAAAAGTTATATTCTTCAGCACAATCGTCTGCACATACACCCATGGCGTTTTGATCATATGCATCAACGAGTCCATCTTTTTGAAGTCCATCAATGAGTTGTGATGGTCCAAATTTAGTGCCAGTTCTCATATGTACATAGTGTGGAATCATACTCATGTTTTCCATTCCTCCAGCTACAACTATGGAAGCATCTCCTAAGGCAATGGCTTGAGCAGCTTGCATCACGGCTTTCATCCCACTTGCGCAAACCTTATTCACTGTCGTGCATGGAACCCTGTTGGGGATTCCTGCGTGCAAGGCTGCCTGTCGAGCGGGTGCTTGTCCTTCTCCAGCTTGAACAACATTCCCCATTAAAACTTCTTGAACTAAGCTAGGATCAAGTGCTATTTTTTCCAATGCACCCTTTATTGCAAGGGCGCCTAGTTTTGGAGCTGTAATGGTTGAGAGTTGTCCCAGAAAACTTCCAATGGGAGTTCTGGCTGCAGAAACTATGACTACTTTATTCATGATACACTATTTTGTTGTTGCGAATTTAAATAATTTAAAAAGATAATCATAGGAAGTTGATTTTAATTAAATGCTAATGAGGAGTCTATTTTTTGTTACATTTGAATAATAATACCAATACGAATGAAGAAATTCTTGGATAATCTTTATAAAAATCAGTCCCTTGTTTACAAAGGTTTTCTCTTTATTTTAACCACTGCCTTAGTGGTGTATTTATTCCCTAAAGGGGGGAAGTTTAAGTATGATTTCCATAAAGGGAAGTTGTGGCAATACGAGACTCTCTATGCTCCATTTGATTTTGCAATCCACAAAACCGATGAGGAAATAAAGCAGAATAAAGATGAAATAGAGTCCAATCATCTAGATTATTTTAAGTTCGATGTCGGAATTCGGGATTTGGTATATGAAGGTTATAAGGAGCGATTTAACAGCTATTTTACTGCCGAAGATTACAGTGAATCTGATCGGAAATATTTGCGTTCGAATGGACAAGAGTTGTTAAACCGCATTTATGAAAAAGGTGTTGTTCAGAATACGGAACAATACAAAGGTGATGTACTTGTAAATGTGGTTAGAGGTAATCAAGAACAAACGATTCTCTATGGAAGTTTGGTGAAGATCAATCAACTTGATAGGGTGATTACAGGCTTTTTAACAGAAAGAAAGCTTCAAGCCCACGGTGAGCGACTGAAGAGTTTATACTTTGACATAATTCAACCCAATGTCTTTTTTGATGAGGCTTTAACCAAAATGACTTTAGAACGAGAGTTGGCTAAAGTAACTACCACACGCGGAGGTGTTGATAAAGGCAAACGTATTATTGCTAAAGGAGAAGTTGTTGAAGGGGAGAAGTATACTATGTTGTATTCTTTACAGAGAGAATATCAATCTAAATTGTGGAACGAAAACAACTATAATTGGATTCTGTTGGGGTACATTATTTTAGTAGGGCTTACTCTTTTAATGTTACTGTTATTTTTAAAAAAATATAGGCCAGATGTCTTTATTAATAATAATAAAGTAACCTTTATCTTCTTCAATGTTCTGGTGATGATTTTCTTGACTACAACGGTTGTCAAATTTAATTCTCATTATGTCTATGTGGTGCCAATGTGTATAATGCCACTGATTCTTAAGGCGTTTTTCGATCCAAGGCTCGGACTTTTTACCCACGTGTTGACAGTTTTGATTTTAGGTTTTATTGTGCCTAATAGTTTTGAATATGTGTTTTTGCAAACCATAGCTGGTATAGTCACTATTCAAACAATTTCTGAGCTTCATAAGCGCGCTAATCTGTTTATTTCGGTAGGGCAGATCACCTTGGTCTATATCATTGCTTATTTTGCGTTTTACGTGATTCATGAGGGGAATTTCAATAATATGGATTGGGTTAATTTTGGTTTATTCATCTTGAATGGTTTGGCAACCTTGGCGGCCTTCCCACTGATTTATATTTATGAAAAGCTTTTCTCTTTGGTATCTGATGTGTCGCTTTTAGAGCTTTCTGATACTAATGCCAAATTGTTAAAAGAATTATCGGATAAAGCTCCTGGAACCTTTCACCACTCACTCCAAGTTGCAAACTTAGCCGAAGCTGCTGCAAACGAAATCGGGGCGAATTCTATGTTGGTTCGTGTGGGTGCTCTGTATCATGATATCGGAAAGATGAACAATCCTGCTTACTTTACTGAAAATCAAACTACGAGTGTAAATCCTCATAACGAACTATCAGCTGAAGAAAGTGCGAGAATAATAATTGCTCATGTTATAGAGGGTATTGAAATGGCAAAAAAGAACAATATTCCAGATAGAGTAATTGATTTTATTAGGACACATCATGGTACTTCATTGGTGTACTATTTTTATAGAGAAGCATCGAATTTAGATGAAAATATTGATAAGGCGGATTATCAATATCCAGGACCCATTCCTTTTTCAAAAGAAACTGCTATTCTAATGATGGCGGATTCCGTAGAGGCGGCATCTAAAAGCTTGAAAAACCCAACCTCTACTATGATCAATTCTTTTGTCGAGAAGATTGTTAGTAAACAAATAGATGAGGGACAATTCTTAAATGCGAACATTACTTTTAAAGAAATTGAGCAAATAAAAAAGGTGTTAAAACGTAAATTAACCAATATTTATCACCTAAGAATAGAATATCCAGAATAGTATTTCATTGGTTGTTAGGAAGCTATTTAAAAGTGATAAAAATATTCATGAAAATAGTTGCTTTGTTCTGATTGAACTACTACATTTGCAACCGCAATTTCAAAGTTGTACGTTCATAATGATATAAAGAATAAAGGAGAGGTGCCAGAGTGGTAATGGAGCAGATTGCTAATCTGTCAACGCGTAAGTGTTGCCAGGGTTCGAATCCCTGTCTCTCCGCTTTTCTTTTTTAATGGATATATTTCGGGGTGTAGCGTAGCCCGGTTATCGCGCCGCGTTTGGGACGCGGAGGTCGCAGGTTCGAATCCTGCCACCCCGACGAACCTAGTAATAGGTCTAAACAAAACACTGTTAATCGTATGATTTTCAGTGTTTTTTGTTTTTTATTCATTTGTTTGATTTCATTTAAAACCATATAAAAGGTGTGCAATTCGGTGTGCAATGATTAATTCTAATTGTATTACCTTTAGAGGACTTTCGGGTATGATTTGACTTTCGATTTAACAAACTATTGTTTAATTTAAAGTTATTCAAAATGAAAACAAAAAGCACTTTCACTGTAATTTTCTTCACAAGAAAATCACGGAGCAACCCCAAGCACCTTTCTATCTACGTTCGTATTACGGTAAACAGAAAACGAGCGGAAATCAGTTTAAAAAGAACCATTCTCTACAAAGATTGGGATAACAACAAAAGCCGTGCTAGGGGAAATTCACAAAAGGCAAGAATGCTAAATACCTACTTGGATAAAGTCTACCAGAGGTTACTGGAATGCCATAAGGAGTTTTTGGCAGAAGATAAAATATTATCTTCGGATGCTATTAAGTCCCGCTATTTAGGAGAAGACGATAACAGCAAAAGCTTAAGTAAATTACTCGATTACCATAACAACAATATGGTTCACGTTCTTAAAATGGGAACGATGAAAAACTATTACACTACTGAAAAATATCTCTACAAATTCCTGCTAAAGAAAAAAAGGGTAAAAGATATTTACCTAAAACAGCTCAACTACGAGTTTGTGACAGATTTTGAGCATTTTCTACGAAATTACAAGGATTCAAGAAAAAAGCTAATGTTAACCAATAATGGTGTAATGAAGCATTTGGAACGCTTCAAAAAATTGATAAACTTAGCTGTGAAATTAGAATGGATGCAGAATAATCCATTCAATCAGTTTCAATTGAAGTACCATAAATATGACAGGGCTTATTTAAGTGAAAGGGAACTCGAACTCTTAGAAGAGACAGAATTTAAAAGTGAACGCTTACAAAGAATAAAGGATTGCTTCGTGTTTTCCTGTTATACGGGCTTGTCCTATGTGGATGTGAGGGAACTTACGGTAGATAATATCGTAAAAGGGATCGATAATAATTATTGGATATATACTAAAAGGGAAAAAACCGATGAACGAGTGAAAATACCCTTGCTCCCTAAAGCAATGGATATTATAGAAAAATATAAAGTTTTCCACAAAGAAGATTTTGAAGATGGTCTTTTACCTATCAGTTCCAACCAGAATACCAATAAATATTTGAAGGAGATCACAACATTATGTGGAATCCATAAAAATGTTACCTTTCACGTTGCTCGACATACTTTTGCCACAACGGTAATGCTTTCAAATGGAGTACCCATTGAAACGGTATCGAAATTATTGGGGCATACCAAACTTACCACTACACAAATCTATGCCAGAGTGATTGATACTAAGATTTCCTCCGACATTGCAATGCTTCAGGAAAAGTTGAACCCTTCTCCGAGTAAAAAGAAAATTAATTGAAGAAAAATTGTTTTCTAAGTAGTATGAATACGGAAATGTCCTTATCCCATTTCCCTACATTGCGTAAAAACTTCATTCCGGGAAAGCGGTTCGTCCAAAACAAATCTTGGACACAAGCCAAAAAATGAACGGTGCTTTTATGGTTATATTTCTGAGAAAGAACATTTTCGGTTAAGACTAATCTAAAGCTGCTTTAAAATATTTTTTGGCTTACGTCCGCTTGAGTTCGTAATCATTTGAGAATTTGGGAAATAATTTTCGTGCTGTATTTCAATGTTAGCCCTCCAACTTCCCGCCTACCATTACTTTTTGATGGAAAAATTACGGGATTTAAAATTGGACGGCTGCATAACCGGTCGGCTGCACTTTCCCTTTTATAAGCCTTTCCCAATTTCAAACCCCGTGCAAAAAGACCATCAAAAGGTAACGGATGGCGCTATGGGAAGTAAATGGAATTGAAAAGAACATCCATTTTCAATCTGCACTTTTCTTAGTACTCCTTTACCAAACAAAAGGAAAACCTTCAAGATATAATAAGTATATGGTTTTTATAAGAGGACGTTTTAATGAAAATTTTCAAGGTTCATTCACGTTAAAAAAGCTACCATTTTAAGTAGAGGAGCGGATAAAAATGAGTAGCAAGAGGGTAACACGCAGAGCGGTGTTACATTATTTTAATTCATTCATATACAAGTATTTACTTAAATTTCAAAAATCCTTTTTCACGGAAATTTACAGCAAAACCTCTGGGAAGCCCCGAAAACAGGCATTTTTTTACAGCAAAAATCACGGAATAACCATTGCGGGACGCTCAATCGGCGCTTTGCCTATCATTTTAAAAAGCCGAAGATTGCCTTTGCGCTCAAAAACCCACCGCCTAAATCTTCATCTTTTTAAAACGTTGACTTATCCAAGATAAGCTGTATTTATATATAATCTATTGAAAATCAAACATAAAAGTATATCTTGTCCACCTATTCAAGAAAATAAAAGTTGTTGTTAAAAAAAACAAAAAATAGATGTTTTTCAACGCTTGAAGATATATATTTAGAAAATGCATACCGAAGAAGAAATCCTAAAAATAAAAAAAGTAAAAAATACCGCAGTTAGAACTGTGGTTTTGCGCCATCTTTTAAGCCAAGAAAAAGCCCAATCCTTAAAGGATATTGAAAACGCATTAACATACACAGACAGAAGTTCTATTTTTAGAACCTTGAAAACATTTGAGGAAAACAAAGTCATCCATAGTATCGAAGACGGTTCTGGAATGACCAAATATGCGGTCTGTGCCGAAGGCTGCAATTGCGACCCAAAGGATTTGCACTATCATTTTTATTGTATGAATTGCAATAAAACATTTTGTCTTTTTGATGTTCCTATTCCCAATATTCAACTTCCCGAAAACTTCAAGTTACAACAGGCAAATATGGTCGTAAAGGGCTTGTGCGACAACTGCAACAAATAATCGTTGCAATCGAGTTGCACTAAAAGCCGAATACATTTGCATGTTCTTATAAACCAGAATAAGCAGATGAAAAAAGCGTATTTAACTACATTTTTTTTAATAGTATCAATTATATCAATCGCGCAAACAAGCGATATTTCCATCACTGTGAGCGATGCGGAATCAAACGAGCCTGTATTGGGGGCAACCGTCTATATTGAACAATTAGAGAAAGGAGCAGTAACCAATCTTGATGGAATTGCAACGTTTACAGCAATCCCGTACGGCAACCATATAATTAAAATTTCTTATATAGGTTTTGAAACCATCGAAACCACTATTGAAGTTGGTGCAAAAAAGGAATTCTCTTTTAAACTCGAATCTGGAGGAAATGAACTTGATGAAGTTGTTGTTCAATCCACAAGAAGTACAAGAACCGTAAAAAAAATCCCTACGAGAATAGAATTTATCGGCGCAGAGGAATTAGGAGAAAAAGCGGTTATGAATCCTACAAACATTTCAATGGTACTTCGTGAAAGCACGGGAATACAAATGCAACAGACCTCATTAAGTAGTGGGAATACCAATATTAGAATTCAAGGACTTGACGGTCGGTATACCCAACTTTTAAGAGACGGATTTCCTTTGTACGGTGGTTTTTCGAGCGGTTTAAGTATTTTGCAAATTCCACCTTTAGACCTACAACAATTTGAGATAATAAAAGGAAGCTCATCAACCCTTTATGGTGGTGGAGCGATTGCAGGTTTGATAAATATGGTATCTAAAACACCTGAAGAAGAACCGTCTTTGGATATTATGCTAACCCAAACACAAGCGTTGGGTAGTACGGCAAATATTTTTTATAGCAAGCGGAACGAAAAGTTTGGGGTTTCGTTATACGGTTCTGGTCATTACCAAAAGGCGTATGACCCAGAAGATGACGGTTTCAGCAATATGCCAAAAACAACTTCATTGTCTTTCAACCCAAAATTCTTTTATTATCCTTCAGAAAAAACAACGTTTTGGATAGGTGTCAACGGAACTTATGATGACCGAATTGGTGGAGACGTCACAAAAATTGAAAGAGGCGAAAATGGAATTCACCAATATACCGAAGAAAACCTATCGAAAAGATTGAGCAGTCAAGTGCTTTATGAAACCCAATTAAGTTCTAATAGTTCTTTAAACATCAAAAATAGTGTCTCTTTTTTCGACAGAAAACTATCAATTCCCGATTTTAATTTTGACGGAAAACAAACCAATACTTTTACGGAAATCAACTACCATAGAACATCCAAAAAAACAGATTGGATAATTGGAGCAAATTTATATTCATCCAATTTTGATGAAAACGATAATGCTCCTTTACAACGTGACCAAAAAGACCTTACGTATGGTGCGTTTATAAACAATATTCATGATTTTTCAGATAATTGGATTCTGGAAACAGGATTAAGGGCAGATTACAATACCGATTTTGGATTCTTTCCACTTCCGAGAATATCATTGCTCTACAAGGACAACAATGGGTTTTCGAGTAGAATTGGTGGTGGATTAGGTTATAAAATTCCAGATGTTTTTACCGAAGAGGCAGAAAACATCAACTTTGAGAATGTACTTGCCATAGATAAATCTTCACTTAAAGCCGAACGTTCCTATGGTGTTAATTTTGATGTGAACTATCAAACGAGATTGTTTAATGCAGTAGGTTTTTCTATCAATCAACTTTTCTATGTTTCAGCAATTGACAACGGACTTCTACTGAATTCAACCGATAATGGATTTTTTGAATTTGAAAATGCAGCCGATGAAATTTTGAGCAAAGGAGCTGAAACCAACATTAAATTTACTTACAAAGATTTTAGATGGTTCTTAAATTATGCACTGATTAACACGAAGTTGAACTATTTGGCTGGCAATCCACAAAAACCACTTACAGCAAAACATAATGCAGGTAGTGTATTGATGTACGAATCTGAAAAATGGCGCATAGGCTACGAAACCTTTTACACAGGAAAACAATTTTTATCCAACGGAACAGAAACAACAGATTTTGTGACTATGGGCTTTGTGGCAATGTGTAACTTCAAATGGGGAACAACATTTGTAAATTTTGAAAATTTTACGAACAGAAGACAAAGCAAATTTTCACCTTTGGTTTCACCACCACACGATAATCCAGCATTCCCCGAGATATATGCACCAACTGATGGATTTATATTTAGTGTTGGAGTTATCATAAAACCGTTTGGAAATGAAGATGACGACTAAAATGAATAAGACAATTTTTGAAATAACAAAAATGGATTGTCCTTCGGAGGAAAATCTAATCAGAATGAAATTAGATGGGATTTCAGAAATTAAAAATCTTGATTTTGACATTCCAAAACGAAAATTGACCGTTTTTCACAGTGGAAAAATTGACCAAATCGAAAAATCAATTATTGAACTGAATTTAGGCGGAAAGAAAATTTCAACAGAACAAACTGAACAAACCGATTTTAAAGAAACCACAAGCCAGAGAAAGTTACTTTGGACTGTACTCGGAATTAATTTTGTCTTTTTCATTATCGAAATGACAACAGGGCTTATTTCAAAATCAATGGGACTTGTTTCAGATAGTTTGGATATGCTTGCCGACAGTTTTGTATATGGAATTAGTTTGTTTGCTGTTGGTGGAACGCTGATAAGAAAAAAACGGATTGCAAAAATAGCGGGGTATTTTCAAATCACACTGGCTGTTATTGGCTTTGTGGAAGTGTTAAGGAGATTCTTTGGGGCAGAAAAACTACCTGACTTTTCGACAATGATAATCGTTTCGGTTTTAGCACTTATCGCAAATGGAATTTGCCTCTACATTTTAGAAAAGTCAAAGAGCAAAGAAGAGGTACACATGAAAGCAAGTATGATTTTCACCTCAAACGATGTTATTATCAACTTGGGAGTGATAATCGCGGGACTTTTGGTAAATTGGTTGAACTCTTCAAAACCTGATTTGATTATTGGAACAATCGTTTTTGTATTGGTTATCCAAGGAGCATTTAGAATTTTGAAATTGAGCAAGTAAACAGAATTGTTAATCTGTAAGTAGTTTTAATAACTTGTTTAATAAAATTTGTATCTTTAAGATATCAAAGAAGACCAAATTATATCTTCAAAGTTCTTTATATAGTTTTAGTGTGCAAATAGGTGTGCATGAAAACATGAATATTACGAAATAGCAGTGGTAATAAGGGGTAAGGTAGTTTTAAATTAAGTCTGCCACCCCGACGATCCTTCTTTAAAAGGATATAAAAACACTGTTAATCTATTGATTTTCAGTGTTTTTTTTACGATATCATTTGATATGGTTTGATATCACCCTATCCAGTGAATGATTCGGTGAATACTTTCTTTCCAGCATTTCACTATCTTAGAATGATCATTAGATTGATTTGACTTTCGTCTTTAACACTTATTGTTTAACTTAAAGACATTCGAAATGCCTGATTTTACCGCCTTTTATACTTTTATACCCCAGGTAAGTTGAAATTATCCAAATAAGGGCAAGTGAACTAAAGCCAATTGTACTTGTGATTCCCCCTGTTGAAAAAAAAGCTATATAAAGTCCGCAAATCCCACTTATCAAGACAGAAACAACATATGTTTTCCCTATCCCCCGATGCAATTTGATATTGTTACTTCTCAATTTTTTACTGAATTGTAGCCATCCGATCAACAAAGCAAGACCACCAAGAAAAATATGCACGTAAAACATAATATTCCATAAATTATTTTTCAAGAGATCTACCGTCTTTGTTCCTAATAATCCAAATTCCCGATCAATTATCAAGTATAAAATAGGATATAAGCCAATAATAATGGATAGCAGGCTAAGTATAACCCAAGAAGCTTTTTTCATTTCAATTTAAATTACTTGAAAAATATATAGTTACAGCTTTTTATCCTAAACATCCAATATTCAGATATATCAGAACTCTACTACAGTGAATATACATTACTAATCTAAGTTTTTTTGCTTTAAAGAAAATTCAATTTTTAAAGGACACGTAATTTCACGTTACTTCAAATATGAGTAACTTTCAGTATCTTTAAGTTAGTTGTTTTTAAACTTATAAAAAAGTACGAAATTTTCACCTTTTAAGGGAAAAATGAGTAGCAAGAGGGTAACACGCAGA
>NZ_AMSG01000027.1 GCF_000300875.1 Galbibacter marinus
AGGAAGTTCCAGCAGCTATTCAAGAAGCTCTTGCAGCTGATTATCCAGATGCAGCTATCTCAAAAGCATATAAAAATGCAGAAGGTACCTATAAATTAGACGTTCAAATTGGTGATCAGGCTGGTACCCTTTTCGCTAACGAAAACGGAGAGTGGGTAACTCAATAAGAAATAAAATTTAGGTTGTATAGACAAAGGGTTCTTTAATTAAAGGGCCCTTTTTGTTTTTGGAAATTCCCTAACTTACATCTTCAAATATGATTATTCGATGTAATTTATCTTGTAATCTGTAAGGGTCAAATAAATAGCCCCTTGTTGTATCCCCTCTTTACCAGCAGATTTTTTGTCAATTGACATATCTGTATTTTTCGATAAATATTGAATAGGCAACTTCACATCTTGGATCTCAAAGGACACAGTAATAAAACTTGGAAGCGCACTATCGGCAGAGTCATAACTCATATCGATGCGATAGGTTCCATGTTTTTTTGTACTAATTTCAGATTGAATAATGCGATCTTTCTTTGCATCTATAAGCAAGGTGGCAATAGCAAAATCTGCTTTGCGGTCTTGTGGTATAACGCTTACTTCCCTATATGTCTGAGCTTCTTTTGTTTTATGGCCTCTATCGACAACTATATAGGGATATTTAAATAATTCTTGCATGGTAAAGTCCAACCCCTTTTTGGGTAGCATAACAAACTCAGATGATTCAAATTCTAAGGGTTTACCTTTTTGAAAATATAGCTTTGCTTGTTTTTTGGGCATTTCTATAAATGTAATATCCAACTCTAAAGAAAGTTGAGCCGAAAAACTCTCAATACTGTCCAAGCGATTCTCAATACGGCTAAGCTCAAGCTCTGCAGTTTGTGCAACTACACTGCTAGAAAACAACACTAACAATAGTTTTAAATATTTTATTTTTCCCATCATCCAATATCTCTTTTAACAAATAACATTAAACCAACCAGCATAAATAGAACCGTATACCCTACAAGAACCAAGGCGTTATGAACTATAAGCCCTGTGGGCACCTCGGTATAAAAAAATAACTGCCAAGAATTGTTGAGTTTAGGAAAGAACCAATGGTTATAAAAATTATTATTAAGTTCGAACTTCATCAGAACATTGTTCAGTATTAAAAAAAGCGCAGCTACGATCCAAGTCTTAGTTGATTCTCTTAAAATAACCGCTAAAGTAAGGCTTACAACACTAAAAAAAACCATAGAAAGTGCGCCAAATAAAAAAGCATATATCAATTTTTCTTGTGCTAAGGAAGATTCTATAAAATTCAAAGTACCCAAATACACCACTAGATCACCATGACCAAAAATAAAATAGGCAACCCCAAAGCATGTAATAGCTGTAGCCAGTACAGTAATTAGGGTAAAGAGAATTACAACACAATACTTACTTAGAATAAACTTCCATTTAGAGATCGGTTGCAGCATCACGGATTGTAGCGTCCCATCTTTAAATTCTGAAGTCAGGGTACCAGCTACAAGAATCATTAAAATTAGCGGTAAGTGAAACCATAACATATTTAACAAAAGATAGATTATCAAGTTTCCATTAAGCAGGTTTCCCTCAAAATAAAAGGAATCCTTTAAATTACTTAAAAGAAGATCAAGAATATCGTTTCCTTGAAAATATGCAGCCACAACCACAAGAAGTTCAATAAAAAATATAGCAAAGAGTCCGTAATATGTTTTACTTTGCCTTATAAGTTTAAAAATCTCTACCGCTAACAAATTTCTCATCTAAGCTTTCACATCAAATAATTTTTCAAAATCAACCTCAGGGACATAAGAAGTTATTTCTATATTTTCTTCCTGTAACTCTTGCAATAAGTCGACTAGTTGATGGCCCTTAAGCTGAATAATTGCCTTGGTTGGAAAAATTTCAGCTTGATACTTTTTCAAACTCTCAGACTCCCCTATATTGGAGGCATATAAAGTATAATAAGAACTGTGATCCTTTATAAGCTGTTGGGTTTCTCCTGAATTGATAATTTCTCCGTTATTGATCACATAAATGCGATCACTAATAGCGCTGAGCTGATCGACCAAATGAGAGGCAATAAGAACCCCTATTTTATCCTTAGCTACTACATCGAGTATTAGAGAACTTATCGCTTTTATCCCAATAGGATCTAGACCAGAAAAAGGTTCATCCAACACCAAATAACTCGGTTGATTCAGTAGTGCAATTGCAATGGCGAGTCGTTGTTTCATTCCCATCGAAAAATTCTGAACCTGGTCAGTTCTATCTATCGGCAACCCTACCCTTTGAAGGCAAAGCTCAATATCTTTTTCTGACAACCTAAGGCCTTGCATACGTGAAAACACCTTTAAATTATCATAGGCATTTAAGTACCCATACAATCCAGGTTTTTCAATAATACCACCCAAAGTCTTGTGCTTTGAAGGTGAAAATTCCACTTGGCCAGAGTCTGGTTCGACCAATTGGAACAATATTTTAAACAAGGTCGTTTTCCCAGCACCATTGCGACCTAAAAGTCCAACTATTTCTCCTTTCGCACATTGCAAGCTGACCTTGTGAAGTGCGATGACCTTCCCATACCGTTTACTGATGTCTTTGACTGATAAATTCATGGAACTGATTCGTATTGTAGTGCTTTATAATCAAATTTGGGGGTATATGATTTTTCCAGAAATGTTCTGGACCAAAAATTATTTTTAAAAAGAAAAAGAGGATCTCTAATCATAAAATACGGAATATAATGAAACCATTTCACGCCTCTTTTTCTATAGTAGTTTTCTAACTCATCATCAATCCCTAATTCCTGCGCCGCAACAATGGCCGCATTACGCTGACATTTAGATCCGATATAGTTTTCAGCGATTCGACCTTGAAAACCATAGATGAAAAATTGATCTTTCACCCGTTTGTAATTCTGAAACCTAGACCATCCGTCTGCCAAAACTAAAAAAATATGAAGAAAAGAAAACAGAAAAAATGAAAGCCAAAAGATAATGGCCAATACCCCTCTTTGCTCTAAGGATATAAAAAGCTGATGCCCATAAATCCATGATTCGGCAAAAAACAATATTAAGGACCAATATAATAGTCTACCTACTCTTAAGTAAGAAATGACCACTGAAGGTTGACCTGGTATGTTTCGTTGCTCTTTAATGTTAAGGATGTATTAATTCTCGGCACAATAGATATCAAAGATATTAATAATACTCAGGTCCACTAAAAATTATCTTATCTTTGTAATCCCGCACATATACCTTCCTTAGTTAACCACCCACCCGTTTCCATCCAACTGTATTAATAATATTTAGATTTAATCATTATAAATTTACCAATAATCAATATATTGGTCCCAACATCAACTTTTTATGCAATTATCTCTCAAATACTGCATTAGTTTACTTTGTATAGTACTACTACACCAAGGCTTGTGCTCTCAAGCACCTATAAACTCACCTGAGATTTCACTCAGTGAGATCAACGGAACCACAATCGAAAATTACCTTAGTAAATATGTACAGTTTAATTCTGTTAGTGGTAATGAAAAACAAGCAGGCGAATGGCTAAAAAGCGTTTGCATCCAAAATGGACTGCAAATTAAGCAGATGGGCAACACCGATGGGAATTATAATTTCACAGCATCCTTATACCCTCTAGAATCAAAACTGCCAAATATTGTAATGCTAAACCATATTGATGTGGTACCTGCGGGAGATATAGACAAGTGGAAAGAAGATCCCTTTTCAGGTAAAATTACACAAAATGAAATTTGGGGTCGAGGCACCTTTGACAACAAAGGGAATGCAATGATGCAACTCTTTAGTATTTTTGAAATTGCTCAGAAGTACAAAGACACACAACTCCCTTTTAACGTCACATTTTTAGCCGTTTCTTGCGAAGAAACCCAGTGTAAGGGAGGAGCAGAATATGTCATCGAAAACTATTTGGATCTGTTGAATCCTGTAGTGGTATTGGGCGAGGGCCCACCTTCTCTTGAGGGTGTCTTACTGACCAATCCAGACCAAGTTCTCTTTCCAATTTCAGTGGCACATAAAAGACCACTTTGGCTTGAATTAAAATTAAAAATAAATTCTTCAGCACACGGATCAGTAACACCATTACAATATGCAAATAAAGAAATGGTCAAGGCCCTTAACAACCTCTTAGATCATAAGCAAAAGGCTATTTACAACGACTTGAATGTTAGAATGCTCAAAAGTATTGGAGCTTTAGAAAAAGGCTTAACAGGATTTGCAATGCGTCATCCGAAGTTATTTCGAATGTTTATAACTCCGCAGCTGAGAAAACAACCAGAGTTATTCGCACTGTTTTCCAACACCATCACCCTGACCAGTATAGACAGTGAAAACGATGTTGTAAATGTCATCCCTTCTGAAGTTACGGCATTATTGGATTGTAGGCTGCTTCCTGAAACCGATGCAGATGCTTTTTTAGAAGACATAAAAAAAAGATTGAAGAATTCAAACATAGAGGTATCTACCATATACAAAACACCTAAAATGAAATCCTCGGATCCCGACAATGACTTTTACCGACATATGCAGGCAGCTATATTAAAAAATTATCCTGAAGCAGAAGTACTAAGTATTATTTTACCCAATACAAGCGATGCAGGATTGTTTAGAGCTAAAGGAATTAATACCTATACAACAGTACCAATTAGCATATCAAGAGACTACCTTAAAAATATTCACAGTGAAAATGAACGAATTCCAAGAGGCGTTCTCAATGATGGGAAAGCAACCTATGTGGAGTTTATAGAACAATGTATTCAGGCGGCTCCCACCACATTCCCTTATAGTAATGAAGGTAAAGGAATCACCAATATTTCCAACGCAAACACCCAAAATTAAATGAGCGAAAAAGCCGCTATAATTAGTTTGATAATTCACTTTTGTTTGATGCTCGGTATAAGTGTAACACTAACTGCCCAAAATACCATTCCTTTATATCCCGAAGGAGTACCACATGGGATTATGGATGCTCCACAGGAAATCCATACAGAGAATGACATTCTTTGGATTACTGAAATCAGATCACCAAGCATTGAGGTCTTTACCCCTACCAATAAACATCGCAGTAAAAAGGCAGTGATTATCTGTCCTGGGGGTGGTTACCATGGTTTAGCCTATGATTTGGAGGGCACCGAGATTGCCAAGTGGTATAACAGTATTGGGGTGACAGCTTTTGTTTTAAAATATAGGATGCCTAAAAGACATACGGGAGACTTTAAAAATAAAATTCCTCTAAGTGATGCTGTACGTGCTATAAAGTTGGTGAGAAAAAATGCAGACCGTTGGAATATTGATCCGGATCAAATTGGAATCATGGGGTTCTCCGCAGGAGGACACCTAGCTTCTAGCCTTGGAACGCATTACGACATGGACCTTTTCCCTCAAGATGATCCTTATCATCAGATTAGCGCTCGTCCCGATTTTATGATTCTAATTTATCCAGTTATAAGTATGGAAGAAGCCTATACGCATAAAGGTTCCATGCAATCCTTGCTGGGTGAACATCCAAGCGAAAAAACTCAACTTTTGTATTCGAGTGACAAACAAGTTGATTCAAATACTCCACAAGCATTTCTTGTTCACTGCCAGGATGATGATGTGGTAGATGTAGCCAATAGTATTAAGATGTTCCAAGGGTTACAGGAACATAAAATACCTTCAGAACTGCATATATTTCCTAAAGGCGGACATGGCTTTGGCCTTGGTATCACAAACCAACACATAGATATTTGGCCTACAATGCTTGAGCGGTGGCTAACACAATTGGAAGAAAAATAGCAAAGCAATCGGTATCTGTTACCACCACTTTGCTATACTATTTTATTAATTCAAAGACTAATTCCATCGAGAATTAAAGATCGGAGATATAACTTCCATAAGGATCTTTAAACTGATAACCTTCAGAAACTCTTCGTTTACTTAACTTTTTAAATACCACCATACCCCAAAGTGCAAACTCCTTTAAAAAATTAACATCCTTTTTTGGATAATCTGGCTGGTACTTCTCAACAAGAGCTTCTAAGGGTTCGATCTGGTTTAGCTCACTTTGATATTCTTCATTTGACGTATCGTCAAAAAGTTGAAGACCACTACCAGCGAAAAACCATTGCACAACCTCATCATAGGCATTCGGCTGATCTGGCCTTTCTAGTTTTTTAATCTCTGGAAAGTACTTCGGAAATAAACTTTCAATAGCCTGATCAATGAGCTCCTGAGCTACAAAAAGTGAACCTTCTTGTTCTCCCTCGTAAACCAATTCTACCTTTCCAGTAATGGCAGGTATTACTCCCATAAAGTCTGAAAGTCGAACGCTTGTATGGGTTGCTCCACTTTTTAACATCCGTCTTTCAGCGGTACTGATTAGATTTTCGAGAGCACTAATGCTCAAACGAGCACTAACACCACTCTTTGGATCTATATATGGACTTTCCCTAGCCTGAAATCCAATTTGTTCCAATATATCATAGACTAGCTGTGGTACGTATACTGCGGATTTTTGAACTTCAGCTAGTTTCGCTTCTTGCCTTGTTATTTCTTTGGCCACCTCAAGGCTATTTGGATAATGGGTAAGAATTTGTGAACCAATCCTATCCTTAAGTGGGGTTACAATACTTCCTCTATTGGTATAATCCTCTGGATTAGCGGTAAAGACAAACTGAAGATCCAATGGAAGACGTAACTTAAAACCCCTAATTTGTATATCTCCCTCTTGAAGTATATTAAATAAGGATACCTGGATTCTGGCTTGTAAATCAGGTAATTCATTGATAACAAATATACTTCGATTTGCCCTTGGAATCATCCCATAATGAATAACCCTATCATCAGCATAAGAAAGTTTTAAATTCATAGCCTTTATTGGATCGACATCTCCAATTAAATCTGCGACAGTTACATCGGGTGTTGCTAATTTTTCAAAAAAGCGTTCAGATCGCTCAATCCAAACAATCGGAGTTTGATCACCTTTTTCTTTGATGAGTTCTATAGCATAGCGCGAAATAGGATTAAATGGATCATCATTGATTTCGGATCCTTTAACAGCTGGAATCCATGGATCAAGCAATTTCACCATTGCTCTGGCAAGTCTTGTTTTAGCCTGGCCGCGGAGTCCTAATAAATTTATATTGTGTTTGGAAAGTATCGCTCTTTCTAGTTCTGGAATTACAGAATTTTCATAACCGTGAATCCCTTCAAAACTGTTAACCTTATTTTTTAGATTCTCTATTAAATTTGATCGGAGCTCCTCTTTAATTGTTTTGCTTTGATAGCCAGCGGCCTTTAATTCTCCAAGGTTAGTTATTTTGTCTATTTGCATTATATCTATTTTGCTTATTTGATAATCACCATTTCAAGGAATCAGGTATACTATCGAATTTTTCTTTTTCTATTTGTTTCGTAGTCTTCAAAGATCATTTCTCCCAATCCAGATAAGCCTGTAAAGAAGGCCTTGCCTTTGTTAGCTTCTGTAAAGTGTCTTACAAATTGCATTAAATAAGGATCTTGGGCAATCATAAAAGTCGTAATGGGAATCTGTAGCTTTCTTGCCTGCCTGGCCATGGTATAGCACCTATCCACAATATACTGGTCCAAGCCCACACTGTTCATATAATAATCACCATTTGGTTTTCGAACGCAACTAGGTTTACCATCAGTAATCATGAAAATTTGTCGATTGGTATTGCGTTTACGCCTTAGCATGTCCATGGCTAATTGCAAGCCTGCAACTGTATTGGTATGATAGGGGCCTACTTTTAAATAAGGTAAGTCTTTGATTTGTATCGGCCAGGCATCATTACCAAATACCAACACTTCCAACGAATCTTTGGGATATCGCGTAGTGATCAGTTCAGACAAAGCCATAGCAACCTTTTTTGCTGGTGTAATACGATCCTCACCATAGAGTATCATACTATGGCTAATGTCAATCATTAGTACCGTACTCATCTGGGCTTTATGGTGGGTTTCCTCTACTACCAAATCATCCTCACCCATGGCAAATGAATCAAAACCATGATGACGCTGCGCATTTCGAATACTCTCTGAAATATTCACCTTCTCAAGAGCATCTCCAAATCTATATTCCCGTAAGTTTCCAGTTAATTCATCTCCTTGCCCAATGTGTTTACTTCGGTGATTTCCTGAACCACTCTTTTTTAGCTTCCCAAAAATTTGCTCTAAAGCATGTTTTCGAAGAAGTTGCTCTGTTTTTGCTGTAATGGAATACCCTCCTTTATCACCAGAGGAACCTCCACCATTAGGATCGATTTCTTCCCGTATATACCCTTTTCGTTTGAGATCTTCAATAAAATCGTCAATGGTATAATTAGCATCAGTTAGTTGGTACTCTTGGTCCAATTCCCTAAGCCAATCGATAGCCTCATCAAAATCTCCTGAAGTATGTGTGATGAGCTCTTTAAAGATCTCAAACAGCTTTTCAAAAGGAGTCTGCTCAGGCTCTTTAAATGTGGTGAATACGAATCCGTTTCTTTTTTTATCTTTCATAGCAGATCTAAAATTAATCAATTATCAGCAGGATTAAAAGAAAGTTCTAGCTATTAACACAGTATTAAAATTAAAGCAAAGGGTTCTTTTGCCATTGGTTCTCCCCAAAACCAACAACGATTCTTAAATAAAAAAGGCCCAAGTAATTAAGGCTTATTAAAGGCCAAGCCCGGCACTTTTAATTAAAGTTTACCGGGCTTGGCTCGAGTGCTTTTAGGCACTCATACAAAATTTAGCTGAATTAAGATGTTCTACTCTGAATATCCAGGGTTTTGTTTCAACAAATCATTACGATTCATCTCATCTCTATGAATACTTATAAAGTACATTTTATCCAACCATTGTCTATTTTCAATACCTGGATCAAGATTGTAGACATTGTAGTGATATATATAATTATCCGTATTATAACCATAGGTTTCAACATTAGCTCCTGGCTTCAACTCGCCAAAAATATCAATGGTTTGTACCTGCTCTCCAAGAGTTGTTGGAGCGATCATCCAACGTCTTGCATCATGAAAACGATGCTCCTCATAGGCCAGTTCTATACGACGCTCATTTCTATAACGGTCCATTAAAGCTTCACCAGATTCTGTAACTGCAGGAAGTCCTGCACGGAATCTAATTTTATTAAGCCATGTTCTGGCTTCAGCATCTTCTCCAAGTTCTATACAAGCCTCTACGTAGTTAAGAACCGCTTCTGTATATTTAAACATTGGAAAAGGCACTTTTTGACGGTCAGTTTGGTTAACAATCGCAGGATCTGGATCGATGAACTTACGCATCGTATATCCCGTGTAGCTACCATTCCAGTCCTCAATGGAACTGTTTCGTGTATCCACCCCATCGTATACTACAACATTTCCATTTGCCCCTATGACTTCATAGTGTCCAGTTTGGATTTGGTTATACGGGTCAGTTCCTACCACATCTGCAGTTCTTGGTTTCCAGTCTGCTCCATCATAAAGTATGGTCATATAAAAACGTGGATCACGATTTTCATATGGCGCAGCTGCATGGTCTGGGTTACTCCAATCAAATTGGGTACCGTCGATCATTTCATAATCATCTACCAAATTTTGAGTCGGGGTATTTCCAGACCAGTTATGGTAACCGTTTGGTCCATTAGCACGTCCAATCCAAGTACCTGCCTCATCTTTTTCATCCACGAAATACCGTCCTAAAATAAGTTCAATTTCAGCGGAAGCATCAGCAACTGCGCTTCCACCTCCCATAGATAATGCGAGATAATTATCCATTGCTTCTTCAGGGGTTGCTGGTTCTGTCAGGTTCAATTTATATCCTAAATTTTTATCAACAACAGCTTTAGCAGCTGCTTTTGCTTTTTGCCAACGCGCATTTTGATCTCCTGACACATACCCTAAATATTCAGGGTTTGAATACCCCCCGATTGTGGCTGAATTTGCCGAAGCAGTTGGAATATCGTGAAGATCACTAGCGGCGTAAACAAGCATACGTGCCTTAAGTGCCATGGCAGTTACATCTGTAGCACGTCCTGTAGCAGTAGGCTGTCCCTGAAGTAAATCAATTGCTTTATCACAATCTGCTATGATAAAATTCACACATTCCTCATAGGTGTTTCTAGGAAGAAGATAATCTTCATCATTAAGTCCATATGCCTTATCCACAATCGGCACTGCGCCATAGTAACGTAGTAATTGGTGATAGTAAAAAGCTCTTAAGAAATGAGCTTCCCCTACTAATCTATCAGCAACCTGCTGATTGTCAAAAAGAGGGTCTTCTAGGTTTTCTAAAGCGATATTGGTAGCACGAATACGTCTGTACATATCCGTCCAATTGTAATTGTAATTAATCCATCCTTGATCAACGGGATTGGATCTTGACTCGGTAATGGTATTAATACCCCTACCTGAGTGCGTAAAGAGCGATTCATCAGTTAGTGAAGCCTGCATCTGTTCATCAAATCCACCTTGTCCAAATCCATTATAAATATCAAGAACAAAGGCTTCAGATAATGCTGGATCTGACCAGGTATCAGAATCAGGAACCTCATCTAAAGGTTTTGTATTTACAAAATCATCGTTACAGGAGGTCACTCCGACAAAAAGCAGAAGTACGCATATCCTTAAAGTATATTGTTTTATAGTGTTCATAACAAATGTTTTTAGAAGGTTACGGACATACCAAAGTTAATTATACGTGCCTGAGGATAGTAATGCCCAACTGAATTCACAGACTCTGGATCCATTACTTTCATTTTACTCCATGTTGCAACGTTAAGCCCATTGAGGTAGAATCTTAGATTAGAAACACCTATTTCCTCTCCCACCTCTGAAGGAAGTGTATATCCTATCTCAATATTTTTCAAACGTAGATAGTCCGTATCTCTCAGCCAGTATGTATTACCATCTGAGTAATATTGATCACTACGGTCAGTTATCCTTGGGTGTACGCTACTTGGGTTGTCTACTGTCCAACGATTTTCGTAAAAATCCATTAAGTAGTTCCCAATAGCTCCAGACTCATAGGTTAAAATCGGAACTTCTGCCCCAGCAGAACCTTGAAGAAGTACGGTCAGGTCAAAATCTTTATATCGAACTTGCAAGTTTGCCCCTCCTTGGAAAGTAGGCTGGGAATTCATATCTCTTCGAACTCTATCATCAGGAGTAATAGCTCCGTCTCCATCGTAATCTTTATATTTCATATCCCCAGGGCGAAGATTATTTGTAATATCACTATAATCAAGGGTGTTGGCTGCAATGTCCGCTTGGTCTTTGAAAACACCATCATAAATGTAGTACAGACCAGCGTTAATAGCCCTACCTGTTGATTTCTGCCAATCTGGTGCTCCTGGAGCCTCATCCCAAAATTCTATTTTGTTTTTGGCATACCCTCCATTTACAGCGAATTGGAAATTAAAATCTTCACTTATTCTTCCATTATAACCTACATTAAACTCCCATCCCCTGTTTTCAACCTTTCCAATATTTTCAGCGGGCAGACTCATTCCTGTAGATTGAGGAATAGAGGCGTTTCGTCTCCAAAGAATACTACTTCTTTTATTTAAAAACGCATCGAATTCAAAGAACAATTTACCGTCCATCATCTGACCATCAAGTCCAATATTGTAATTATCCGCCTGCTCCCAGGTAATAAGTGGATTAGGAACGCGTGTTTCATAAAGGGATTTTGAAACTCCTCCATTGGTAACATAGGATCCGAAACCATATGTAGAGTAATACTGGTATTCTTGTAATGAACCATCGTAATAGATGTTGTCATTACCCATTTGTCCCCAAGATCCTCTTAGTTTTAAGGAATTTACAAATGGAACATTTTCTCGCCAAAAGTTTTCTTCAGAAATACGCCATCCAACCATAATTCCTGGGAAAAATCCATAACGACTATCATCAGGGAACATATAAGACCCGTCATAACGCCATAAAAATTCAAATAAATATTTTTCACTAAAATTATAGGCGACTCTACCAAAGTAGTTCAATCGAGCACGTTCCCATGCTCCACCACCGTTATCTTTCTCTGCATCACCCCCAGCAAACATCTGATCAATCACTTCGGAGATAAAATATCTTCTGTAGGCAAAGAAATTGTCATTACGAATGGTCTCTTTATTGGTTCCAGCTAGCACATTTATTGAATGTTCCCCAAAGGTCCGATCATAGGTAAGAGTGGCACCAAGAAGTATATTTAGCTGGTCTTGGTTTTCTTGTCGTAGGTTTGGTTCTGCTGGTCCTCTTTTTCCTCTTACCAAAGCTGGTGTCACTCCATCTGCTTGGTAATCTCCTTGCCAAGTATATAGGTACCATGGAGTCTCCCAACGTTTTCTCTGTTGAATATATTTATCAATAGCAGCGGTACCTGTAAATTTTAATCCTTCAATACCTGGGATCTTAATATCTACCTTTCCATTTGTTTGTAAATAGTATCTACGATCTCTATCATACCCGGTCTGATTGGTAGTAATCACCACAGGGTTTTCACCATATTCAATATCTGGTCCTGGCATTCCATTGGGCCAATACGCTGGTTCTGTTGGAATTCCACGCATTAACATTCTAAAGATAGCGCCTGCACCTTTGGTAGGGAAATTACGATCTTCCTGTCTAGCTACAACACCTATTTGTGTGCTGATGTGTTCACTCACCTTGGCATCCAAATTAATACGAAGGTCAAACTGTTGATAGTTCGTTGCTGAATTTTTGTAATAAGCATCTTGGTTTTGATATCCCAAAGAAGAAAGGAATCTGAAATTTTCAGTTCCGCCATCTAACTGAAGGCTGTGACGTTCTTGCATAGACCATCCTTTCATAGTTTCATCAAACCAATCCGTATCTGGGTGCCCCCATGGATCGGAACCATTGGCAAACAACCTTCTATCCTCAGGAGAAAAGGGCGCTGTCAGAGTACTTCCATCAGGGCGCGTATAGGTACCTGTCTCACGAAAAGCCGTTGTAGCATCACTCCATTGACTTACGGGCAATTTATAGATCTCTAAGTCATTTCGCATTTCGGAATATTCCACCGCTCCAGCTAATTCTGGAATTACAGTCGGCTGGGAGAATCCAATATTACCAGTATAGGTAACACTCGTTTTTCCAGTACTACCACGTTTAGTTGTTACTAAAATAACCCCATTTGCAGCTCGCGCTCCATAAATCGCTGCAGAAGCATCCTTTAAAACAGAAATACTGGAAATATCCGCAGGATTAAGTCGAGCAAAACCACCTTCACGAGCAGGCACACCATCAATTACAACTAGTGGGCTACTATCACCGAAGGAGTTTGTCCCTCGAATACGGATAGTTGATCCGTCATACCCCGGTTCTCCACTACTTTGTGTAGCAATAACCCCAGGCATACGTCCAGCAATGGCATTGGAAACGTTCACAGTAGGCGTTTTGACCAGATCACTGGTACTAATACTCACTACCGAGCCCGTAATGGCCTCTCTTTTTTGTTCCCCGTAACCCACTACGACAACCTCGCTTAATTGCTCAAGATCCTCATTCATGGCCACGTTAATTTCAGATTGTCCACCCACTGCAATCGATTGGGTAACAAATCCAATGTAAGAAAACTCTAGTGTTGCATCTGGACTCACATTGTTTAATTGGTAATTTCCGTCAAAGTCAGACACCACACCATTTGTAGTACCTTGAACAATGATACTTACACCTGGTAATGGTGTGCCATCCATGGCTGCAGTTACCGTACCACTAACTCCTTGTTGAGCTTGTGCCATGGTAGTGCCGATTAGACAGAAAAAAGTCAAAAAAAACAACGATAGCAAATGCGGACTGAGATTCCGCTTGGAATAGCATTCTTTTTTCATGATTTGTTGTTTAAGATTAGTTAAAAATAGCCGACAAAATAGATTATAATCGTAAGAACATAACAGACTATAATCCACCTTGAGATATTAAAGGTATAAATTATATTTATTATTATCAAGGATATTTTAAGAAAAGGTAAATTATTTAATAAATTTATGGTTCTTTACCTTTCGATTAGCTTTGTTTACTGATAATATGATGAATTATGTAATCTAACGAAAATAACAATTATGTATAATTATACTAATTAATTGTAGGTTAATTCGTTATAAAATTTTAATTAAAAAGGCAGCTTACTATCCCACAAAACACTGCGGAAATCCGTATTATATTCTGTGAATTGCACCAAAAATCAAATTTATTTTTAACACAAAAACAAACAGGACTGATTATCAATAGTTTAATTTTTTAATTATCTTTAGTTTCCATTAAATAACCACCAAAGATGAAAACAAATATCACCTATCTTTTTATGGCAGTTTTACTTCTAGGCTGCAACACGAATCAAAAGAAAGACGATAAATCCACAACCACTGCCAAAGACCCAGATACCGCCGCACTTTTAAGCTCTGAGCGCCATCATGAGTGGGTGGATTTAAAAAGAGAACAAGGACCTTCAAAGCTTTTGTAGTATATCCAGAACACAATGCTGTTACTGATGCGGTAATTGTCATTCATGAAAATCGAGGTTTAAACGATTGGGCACGTTCATTTGCAGATCAACTTGCAGCTAAGGGTTATCTAGTAATTGCACCAGATCTACTCTCAAATACTGTGGAGGGCATTGTTCGCACCACTGACTTTGAGGACTCCGACAAAGCACGTGAAGCCATCTATAACCTGGATAGTCTCCAAGTTATAAAGGATTTAGAGGCCAGCTATGAGTATGTAAAAAACCTTGAGTCTTCCACAGGAAAGGTTTCGGTAATAGGTTTTTGTTGGGGAGGAAGTCAGGCTTTTAATTATGCCATCGCAAATCCTAATTTAGAAAATGCCTTAGTATTTTATGGGACTGCACCCAAGGATAAATCAACCTTCTCCCACATACAAACCCCAATATATGGGTTTTATGGGGGTAATGACAATCGGGTAAATGCCAGTATTCCAGATACCAAGCAAGCTATGGAGAAGTATCAAAAAACATATTCTCCTGTAATTTACAAGGGCGCGGGTCATGCGTACATGCGACAGGGTGCGAACAAGGAGGCAAGTGAATTGGAAAAGCAAGCTCATGATAAATCATGGAATAGAATACTTAATATTTTAAATGATACTCCTTGAAATTCGCTGTTAAAAAGTACTAACATTTTGAATAATTTTCGTTTGGTTTAACCAATTTAATTAGATTTGCCATTATTACTTTTTACGAATATTATGAAAAAAAGCGTACTTCTGGCTTTGGCACTAATCTGTAGCGGAGCATGGGCACAACACAATCACAATTTCACACTGCAGGACACCCTTAGGGGCAGTATAACCCCAGAGAGAGAATGGTGGGACTTAAACTTCTATCATCTTAAGGTTGATGTTAAGCCAGATGATAAATTTATCTCAGGGTCTAATATTATAAGGTATGAAGTACTCAAACCATATCAAAAACTACAAGTCGACCTTCAACCACCCTTAAAGATTGATAAAGTAATTCAAGATGGTGAAATTCTTCAGGTTAAAAGTGTAGGAAACGCACATTTTGTAACCTTAAAAAAACCCCAAATTAAAGGGCAGACCAACGAAATTACAGTACATTATTCTGGACATCCTAAAGAGGCCGTTAGAGCACCATGGGACGGTGGACTTTCATGGAAAAAGGACGAATCTGGTCAACATTTTATTGCTACCTCTTGTCAAGGTCTAGGCGCAAGTGTATGGTGGCCGAATAAGGATCATATGTATGATGAGGTGGATAGTATGAAAATCAGTGTCACGGTTCCAGAAGATCTGATGGATGTCTCAAATGGTCAGCTCATCGGGGTGGATCACAACCAAGAGGAAAAAACCAAGACCTATCACTGGTCGGTTGCAAACCCCATTAATAATTATGGAGTTAATCTTAATATAGCGGACTATGTACATTTTGACGACATTTTTAATGGTGAAAATGGCGAGCTTCAGCTTGATTTTTATGTCTTAAAGCCGAATTTAGAAAAAGCAAAAAAACAATTCACCCAAGCCTCTAAAATGCTTGAAGCTTTCGAATACTGGTTTGGTCCGTATCCCTTTTACGAAGATGGATTTAAATTAGTAGAGGTCCCTTATTTAGGTATGGAGCACCAAAGTTCTGTCACCTATGGAAATGGATATGAAAATGGATATTTAGGGCGGGATGTCTCGGGTTCAGGCTGGGGATTGAAGTTTGATTTTATCATCATACATGAAAGCGGCCACGAGTGGTTTGCTAATAACATCACCTATAAGGATATCGCAGACATGTGGATTCATGAGAGTTTTACCTCTTATTCAGAAAACTTATACCTAGATTATTATTTCGGAAAACAAGCCTCTTCCGAGTACGTAATTGGTATTCGTAAGAACATCGCTAATGACGCTCCTATTATTGGACAATACAATGTGAATTCTAGTGGCTCATCGGATATGTATTACAAGGGAGCTAACATGCTACACACTCTTAGACAGTTAATCGATGATGATCAAAAGTGGCGCTCAATTCTAAGAGGGTTAAACTCAGAATTTTACCATCAAACTGTAACTACAGAACAAATTGAAGGCTATATTTCAGAAAAGTCAGGTATAGATCTTACAGCCTTTTTCAATCAATATTTAAGAACTGTTAAAATACCAAAGTTACAGCTTAAAATATCAGGCAAGACTTTAAAATATCGTTATGTAAATATTGTAGAGGACTTTGATATGCCAGTACGAATCGATATTAACGGGAAGACACAATGGATTCAGCCTAATGCAAAATGGCAGAAACTAAAAGCTGCGAGTACTATTGGGGATCTCGAAGTTGATGAGAATTTTTACATTGAAAGCGAGCCTATAAAATAAGTCATTAAAACACAAAAAATCAAAGCAGCGTAACAGACACGTCTATTTAAAAAGAAGTTATTTAAAAGGTAATCCTAAAAATTTAACTCGTTTAATTTTAAGTCGTGTTCGAACTAAAAGTCCTATTTTTGCAGCATGTCGAGAAAAAACAATAAACCATTTTTTGACCAGGTCGAAGTGATTGATGCTGGTGCTAAAGGCAAAGGAATTGCTAAAGCACCTGATGGTAGAGTTATTTTTATACCCTATGCAGTACCTGGAGATGTCGTAGCAGTTCAAGTTTTAAAGAAACGAAAAGCGTATTTTGAAGGTAAAGTGGCCACGCTCTATAATCCTTCCCAGAAAAGAGCAGAACCTGCATGTGAGCACTTTGGAGTATGTGGTGGATGTAAATGGCAAAATATGGCCTATGAGCACCAGTTGTACTACAAACAAAAAGAGGTAGAAAACAACCTTATACGTATTGGTAAAGTGGAATTACCATATGCAGTTCCGATCTTGGGGTCAGAGAAACAATACTTCTATAGAAATAAAATGGAATTTTCCTTCTCGGATAGCCGATGGCTAACTGCTGAAGAGATTTCAAGTGACCAAGATCTAGGAGATCGCAACGCCCTAGGATTTCACATCCCTGGAATGTGGGATAAGATTCTAGATCTAAAAAGTTGCCACCTACAACAGGATCCTTCTAATGCCATTAGAACAGCTGTTAAAGAATTTGCATTAAAAAACAATATGGAATTCTTTAACACTAGATCGCAAACTGGATTACTACGCACCTTAATGATTCGTACCTCCTCCACTGGAGAGATTATGGTCCTTATTCAATTCTACGATGATTTAGAAGCAGAAAGAACATTATTACTTGAGTTTTTAAAGCAAGAATTTCCTGAAATAACTTCTTTGCAGTATGTGATAAACCAAAAACCAAATGATACCATATACGATCAGGATGTCATTTGTTACTCTGGCCGTGATCACATCTTTGAAGAGATGGAAGGTTTGAAATTTAAAATAAACGCTAAGTCGTTTTATCAAACCAATTCCCTTCAAGCCTACCAACTGTATAAAATCACCCGTGATTTTGCAGATTTGAAAGGAGATGAAATCGTATACGATCTGTATACTGGAACAGGTACTATTGCACAGTTTATTGCCAGAAAAGCAAAAAAAGTTGTGGGTGTAGAAGCAGTACCTGAGGCTATAGAAGACGCTAAAGCAAATGCACAATTTAATACCATTGAAAACGTTCGTTTTTATGCAGGAGACATGAAAGCTGTTTTCAATGAGGAGTTTATAGCCTCCAATGGTAAACCAGATGTAGTTATCACAGATCCACCTAGAGACGGAATGCATAAAGATGTGGTTGCTCAACTTCTAAAAATAGGTGCTCGTAAAATTGTTTATGTGAGCTGTAATAGTGCCACTCAAGCTAGAGATCTCGCTTTAATGGATCATATGTATAAAATCACCAAAGTACAGGCAGTAGATATGTTTCCACAAACACATCATGTGGAAAATGTCGTATTATTGGAAAAAAGATAAGCAAACGAATGAAAAAAGTACTTGCATTATTATTTGTATTCAGCGCATCTTTAGCTCTATTCACCTCATGTGAAAAGGATGATATTTGCCCAGGTGATACCCTTACAACACCAGTACTTAAATTAGGTTTTTACAATATATCAAACCAGGACCGCTTTAAGAGTGTTGCCAGGTTAAGAGTCATTGGAATTAATGAGGATGGAACTCAAAGAGATACCTTAAATACCTTCCCTGATCGTAGCTCAAGAACAGAGATCGATATCCCACTTCAAACTAGTGAATCGTATAGCGCTTTTTTGTTTATTAAAAACTCATCCGATCGTACGGACACCCTAGATAACGGCAACATTGAATACGTTGAACTTGGAAATATTGATACCCTTCGTTTTAATTATACACGTCAGGAAGAATTTATCTCTCGAGGTTGTGGCTATGCTGTGAGAATTTCAGAACTCGGTTATAATCTCAATCCAGATTTTACTGATTCCATACCAAATGACCAAGAATGGATAACTTCTGTCTTTGTTCAAGATCCTAATTTACAACATCAAGATACCGTCCATGTCAAAATTTATCACTAGTCTATTTATACTTTTAATTGGTACATCTGCCATTGCACAGGATTCACTTTCAGTTGAAACTGCCGCTATAGACACGCTTCAGGTTCAAGAGACTAATCAGGACAGTGCGGTGTATAAACAACGATACGGGCTTCGTATAGGGATCGATATAAGCAAACCGATCCGAAGTTTTTTAGAAGATGATTATCAAGGTTTAGAACTCTTAGCGGACTTTAGAATCTCCCATAATGTATACATTGCGGGAGCTCTTGGAAATGAAGAAAAAACAACGCAAGAAGATAATTATAACTTTACCACTAGTGGTAGCTATCTCAAAGTAGGCTTGGACTGGAATACTTATGAGAACTGGTATGGTATGGAGAACATCATAAACCTTGGCTTTCGTGTGGGGGCAAGCACCTTTAGCCAAACCCTAAACTCCTATCAAATATACAACACCAACCAGTATTGGGAAGAGATTCAATCGGGCATCACTGGTGAAGATATGCTCGGGGAGTATAGCGGATTAAATGCCTTATGGGCAGAAATTGTTCTGGGAATAAAGGTAGAACTATTTAGAAATGTGTTTATGGGCGCTAGTGTAAATCTTAATTACCTGATTAACAATACTGAGGCGGGAAATTTCCCTAACTTATTTATCCCAGGGTTTAATAAGGTAACCGACGGAAGTAAATTTGGGGTAGGTTACAATTATTCTATTTCATACCTAATTCCTATCTTCAAGAGCAATAAGCCACAAAAACAACAACCTGATAATAATGAACAGGTAGAACAGTAGAGTTTGCGAATTATAGCTCTAAAGGTTTCTAATACCTTTTATAAAAATCCACTTTAGTTTCACACGCTCTTTTCCATCTTCAACAACGGCAAAGAATTTAGGACAAAGAATACTTGCTATAATGGCTGCTGCTAACACTAAAATCAGCTGATGTACACCATCAATAAAATATAATAAAGAGAATCTAAGAACTAAAAAAATTGCTAGAAAGCAGACTAGATTCAGTAGGAAGACTTTTGTTTTTGTATTCATAATCGTGGTATACTATTTATTAAATTTTGCTTTTTTACTACCTGAGTAAATTTCATATTTCAGTAATCGACTCTCCAATTTTCCATTGAATAGTTTGATCTTCCTCGAGGGTCTTAACCCAACATGTTTTATAGACTCCAAATTAGAGGTGATAAACCAAGCATCTGTATTGGGATAATTTTGTTTTAGTGTATCCCCTATATTTGCATAAAACTCCTCCATGTTAATGGCTAAACGCTCTCCATAGGGTGGATTAAAAACCATTTGTAACTTATCATCAGACAACTTCTCAGATTGAAAGAAATCCTTCTGTTCTACTTGTATATAATCAGATAGATTTGCATTTTGAACATTATCCGTAGCCTTTCTTACCGCAGATGACACCTTATCATAGGCGTAGATCTTGAAATGAAAGTCTCTTGCCTTCTTTAATGAACTATCTACAATTTTATCAAATAAATCTTGGTCATAATCTCCCCATTTTTCAAAAGCAAACTCTCTCCTATTGATGTTTGCTGGAATATTACAAGCAATCATAGCCGCCTCGATAGGAATTGTTCCACTTCCACACATAGGATCCATAAAATCACTTTGTCCATCCCAGCCACTTAAAAGTAATAAACCTGCAGCAAGCACTTCATTAATAGGGGCAATATTGGTTGCAGTCTTATAACCCCTTTGATGAAGGGATTGCCCAGAACTATCTAAGGAGATAGTGCATTCATTTTTTTGAATGTGGACATTAATTCTCAAATCTGGATATTTTAAATCCACACTCGGTCTTCTATCGTGTTGTGCTCGAAACTTATCCGCAATAGCATCTTTTGTCTTTAATGCGATGTACAAAGAGTGGTTAAAAAGATCAGAATTCACCGTTGCATCAATGGCAAAGGTGTGGTCGTAACTCAAATACTGATTCCAATCCATACCATACACCTTATCGTATAAATCCTGCTCACTTCTGACTCTGAAGCTGTGAACAGGTTTAAGAATTTTAATGGCTGTTCTCAAGCATAAATTGGCCTTATACATAAACCCTTTATCCCCTTCAAAGGAAACGCTCCGCACCCCTTTTTCAATATTCAAAGCACCTAAATCTTTAAGTTCTTTTTCAAGTAGCTCCTCAAAACCAAACATGGTTTTGGCCAACATTTTATAATTATTCGACATTCTAACCTTACTTTGAAAAGCAAAAATACATTAATTTAGCGGTCTTAAATAAGCAAAACGCAGTAACCCACTAAAAAAAGAACGACTATATGCTAAATTATCTACTTCCAATACTAGCTGTACTAGCTGGATACATATTTGTAGTTGTCTTTAAATTTAAAAAACATCACACCCTAAAGCTGTTTTTAGCCTTTAGTGGAGCTTTTCTTTTATCCATTACGGTTTTCACACTTCTTCCAGAGCTCTACTACCACAACACGGAAAAACATATAGGAATGTTTATTATGCTCGGCATACTGTTACAGGTATTTTTGGAGTTCTTTTCCAAGGGAGCTGAACATGGCCACATGCATCACGATGAGAAATTAAAAACCTTTCCTTGGCTCCTTTTTATTAGCTTAAGTATACATTCCATTTTAGAAGGCATACCCATTCACAACCATCACAGTTTACTCTGGGGAATTATCATTCACAAAGTACCAGTAGCCATAATACTAAGTACTTTCTTTTTAAACGCAGATATTGATCGATATAAAAGCTCGCTGTTTTTAATACTATTTGCTCTAATGACTCCACTTGGAAGCTACCTTTCGGGTACTTTTGAATTCATAGAAGATTACTATTTTGAGATCTCAGCTGTCGTGGTTGGTATATTTTTACACATATCCACGGTCATTCTATTTGAGAGCTCCGAAGGTCATCGCTTTAACCTTCGAAAGCTAATAGTAATTATTTTAGGAACCCTTTGTGCATGTTTCATTTAGAAAGGCGAAACATCCTTCCAGTATACCAATTTTTTATGGTCCATAGCATCAATGGCCATCTGCACGGCAATAGCAGTATGTCCACCAGTTAGAGCATTGGAGATCGGTTGTTTTCCTGAGCGAATACTATCACGAAAATCCATGAGCGCCTGTTTGCTTGGATCCTCATGGTTAAATGGAAGAGGAATACCCTTCCCTTCAACCCAATTATTGGTTATAGTTGCACCGGAAACCCCATCGACATCTCCGATAGTTTTTTCACTCTCAAAGCCTCCTTCTGGATAAAACCACACTTTATTGTAATCTAAAATTAGCGTACCTTTGTCTCCCATAATTTTGATCTGATAATCGTCCTTGGCATTAGAAGTCAAACACATAAAAGTCGCTTTAACCCCTTTAGGATACTGATACACCAAATGTATATTATCATAGGTCTCGCGGCCATCTTTCCAATAATCAATACCACCTACGCCCATTACAAACTCAGGGGTTGATTGAGTCACCCAGTTAACAAAATCGATCTGATGTGAACATAGTTCTGCGGCTAGTCCACCAGAATATTCGCGATACATGCGCCAATTAATAGCCCTTTCCAATGAAGGATCTGGGACGGGTCTTCGCCAATCCCAGTTTCGATTCCATTGACATTCGAAGGCCGTAATTTTACCAATCTTTCCTTGTTCAATAAGTCGCACCACTTCTAAGTACAATCTAGAACTGTGATATTGGTGACCTGTTTGAACTATTTTCCCGGACTGTGCTGCGGCATCTACCATTTGTTTGATCTCATGGTAACCTCTAGTCATTGTTTTCTCGCAGTACACATGCTTTCCTGCCTCTAAGGCATCTAAAGCAATTTTACCATGAGTTGCAAATGGGGTAGATATCAGTACGGCATCTATGGAGTCGTCTTTAAGTAACTTTTTGTAATCAGTATAGGCCTTTGCCTGTTTCCCAGCACGTTTAAGCCCATGTTTTAAGCGGAAATCTAGGACATCACAACAAGCCGCCACCCTTACCCCAGGTATTTCATTTATAAATGGGATAAGTCCCGATCCACGATCTCCTGTTCCGATGACTGCAATATTTATAGTTTCATTGATTGGGGAAAGTGAAGCTGCCATACTACTAAACACAGGTGTTGCGGCCAAGGCTAAGGAGCCTTTCTTCACAAATTCTCTTCGCTTCATATTGAGGTTGAATTTTAATTACGTTTTTTAGGTGGTTCAAATTAAGAATTAAATTGCAAATTATAAGTTCCATTTGACTTGGAAATTGTTAAATTGGGATATTTTTGCACCCAACAAATATTATTTACACCCATCTCATGTTTAGTAAACAGGAATCTAAAGCACTCAGAAAAGAATTCTGGATCTCTTTTGGAAAATCATTTCCTCGCAAATGGATTTTGTACAATACAAAAATCAAGGACTTTTCATTTAAATTCCATTTTGATACAAAAAAAGCTATTGTGGCTCTTGATATTGAAAATCCAGATTTAGAGCGTCGAATTCATTACTATAAGAAAATGCAATCCCTGCAAAATATCTTAGTGGAAAACTATCTCCCAGAGGCAATCTTTCATGACACCTATTTTTTGGAAAACGACAAAGAAATCTCAAGGATATACGTTCAAAAGGATGGAGTGTGCATTCACAATAAAGACACTTGGCAAGAAGCTATGGTATTTTTAAATGATAACATGACAAAGTTTGAAGAATTTTATATGGATTTCCAAGATGTCATCAAATCCTAATCCAAAGCACCCAACCGAAACGGGAGGTAAAATAATAGGAATACTACTATCAACCTCTGACAACGCCTAAAATCATAAAGTAATGAGCTATGGCACCTCCTAACACAAAAAAGTGCCAAATTACATGATGGTATTTCAGTCTTTTAAGCAGATAAAACACCACTCCGAAACTATAGAAGAACCCTCCGAGAAGCAGCAAACTTAATTGGTTTTCTGTCAAGACCTGTAAAACACTTTTACCATCTAAGACAATAAGCCACCCCATAATAAGATATAACAGAATTGAGATAATCTCGTAGCGTCCAGTGTAAAACAGTTTCAGAATTAATCCAAGAGCACTTATAACCCACACACAAGAAAATAATATCCATCCGTTTCCTTGAATTAAAGCAATTAAACATACTGGGGTATAGCTTCCAGCTATTAAAAAGTAAATACAGATGTGATCTAATTTTCTAAAAGTCGTTTTTTTTGCGATATCCTCCATAGCATGGTAGAGCGAAGAAACTAAAAACAACATAATAAAAGACACCCCATAGATCCAAATACTTAAAGTGCTAAATGCACTTTGGTGGGTATCCTCTAAAAGAAGGTATACAAGCCCAAAGACCCCAAAAACTACACCTACCACATGGCTATAGGTGTTCCATAATTCTTCTTTAGCTGTTTGATCCATAGTGCAAATTTAATCATCTAATTTCCAATTTAACGCACTCAAGGCAGAACATCATGTTTTAACCCTATAGGCACTTTAAAAACAATAGCTTATTTTTGATAAAAAATTTTTGGTATGCAAAACATTATTGACCGATTTCTAAGCTATGTTGAAATTGACACCCAATCTGATCCACACAGCACTACCACTCCTAGTACTGAGAAGCAATGGGTACTTGCTAAAAAATTGGAACAGGAACTCAAACAAATAGGTATGTCGGATGTGACCTTGGATGACAATGGATATGTAATGGCTACTCTTCCATCTAATGTGGAACGCATCATTCCTGTCATTGGATTTATCTCACATTACGATACCTCCCCAGATTTTACAGCTACTGGTGTAAAACCGAAAATTATTACCAATTACGATGGCAAGGACATCGTTCTTAATCCTGAAGAAAACATCGTCCTATCACCAAATTATTTTGATGACTTAAAACAATATAAAGGTCAAACCATAATAACTACTGATGGAACAACACTTCTGGGAGCAGACGACAAGGCTGGTGTGGCCGAAATCGTCACTGCAATGGAATACCTGATAAACAACCCTCACATTCGTCATGGCGCTGTAAGAATTGCTTTTACCCCAGATGAGGAAATTGGAAGAGGAGCCCATAAGTTTGATGTTAAGAAGTTTGGGGCTCAATGGGCATACACGATGGACGGATCCCAAATTGGCGAACTCGAGTACGAGAATTTCAACGCTGCAGAGGTGGTAGTTTCTGTAAAAGGTAAAAGTGTACACCCAGGTTATGCTAAAGGAAAAATGATCAATGCCATTAATATACTAAATGAGTTTTTATCCTTACTACCAAAAAAAGAAAGACCTCAATATACTGCACATAGAGAAGGCTTTTTCCATTTCCACAGCATAGAAGGCAATGTTAGCCAAGCAAAGACCACTGGTATTATTAGAGATCATGATAGGGTTAAGTTTGATGCTCGAAAAGAACTAATAGAACAAATAGTAGGAGATCTAACCGATCGTTTTGGAAATATAATCACCCTAGAGATTCAAGACCAATACTACAACATGAAAGAGAAGGTCGAACCCGTAATGCATATCGTGGATATTGCCGAACAAGCGATGTTGGCTCTAGACATCGAACCTATTATAAAACCAATTCGTGGGGGCACAGACGGCTCACAGCTTTCCTATATGGGACTTCCCTGCCCTAATATATTTGCAGGCGGTCATAACTTTCATGGTCCTTATGAATACATCCCAGTAGAAAGTATGGAGAGAGCAACTGATGTGATCGTAAAAGTCATAGAACTCACCTCGAAGTATTATGACGAAAAAGAAGACTAAATAACTGTTGTAGCAAAAGATAAGACAAAGGCACAATTAAAAGGGCTCATTTTAAATATCTTTTGCGATCGGTATATAAAAAAACACCAAGATGAAACTAAATCCCTCTTGGTGTTTTTTTACGTATGTGTAAATATTTACTTTTTACTTTCTTTTACGGGAGCATTTAATTTTTGTGACAATTCTAAAGAAAGTGCAGATCGCTCGTATTTAAGTTTTCCAGCCATTGTTTCGATAACACATGTGCCGTCATTTCCTAATTCAATGATCTTACCGTGTAATCCACTTTTGGTTACAACACGGTCACCTTTCTTAAGTTCTTGTGCAAATTTTTTCTCCTGCTTTTGTTTTTTCATTTGCGGACGTATCATAAAGAAATACATCACTGCAAAGATCAAAATAAAAGGGGCAAATTGATTCAGTGCTTCCATTAAAATTTATTTACGCTTTATATTAATTTGTAGCTTCTTTTGGCTCTACAAACGCTTTTATTTTTAATTGCTCGGTTCCATTAGCTGTATTAGCAGTAATTGTAACAGTTTTAGAAATTCCGTTACGACCACTACCGTTATATTTTACTAAAATCTCTCCTGTTTCTCCTGGAGCAACTGGTTGTTCTGGTTTCTCTGGAACAGTACATCCACAACTACTTCTTGCATCAGTAACAATTAAAGGTGCATCACCAGTATTTGTAAATTTAAATACATGTTCTACTTCCTGGCCTTGTGCAATGTTTCCAAAATCATGTTCAGTTACCTCGAAAGTCATAACAGGAACTTTTGTTGAAGCCTCATCTCTTTGTTCAGCTTGCGCTACATTTTCTTCTTTTACTTTCTTAGAAGCATCCTCCTTACAAGAAGTAAAACTTAAGCCTACTAGGGCCACGAACGCTAAAAAAACTTGTTTCATTGTTTGTTGGGTTTTAGTTATATTTTGGTTTCAATTTGGATTCGTAATCCTTAATGTTGCCGCCAAAAATACTAATATTTCTTTACATAAGTCCGCGACCGGATTTATTTAACGTATTGTTGGCTTTATACTCCTTGACGAGTTTATCCAATATTCCGTTGATAAATATACTACTCTTTGGTGTACTGTATTCTTTGGCAATTTCTAGATATTCGTTGATGGTCACCTTCACTGGTATGGATGGGAAATACAAAAATTCACAAATAGCCATTTTAAGCAATAAAGCATCCAAATCTGCTATACGATCTGTATCCCAATTAGGTGTTTTCCCTTCAATCTCACGTTGAATCTTCTCATCGTTTAAAATAGTCTTTTTAAATAATTGACTAGCAAAATCTTTATCTTCTATGTCCTTAAACAACGGAGGGTGGAAATAATCATCCTCACTAGTTGGTTTAACCTTCTTTATTATTTTAAGAAGCAAGGTGTTGACAAGGGGCAAATCATCAACCCATGTTAGTTTCTTATCCTCTATGTATTCGAAAAGTTTTTCATTTGGAGCAATCACCTCCTGATACAGCTCAGCTATAAGCTTGCGGTCTTCTTTAAAATCAGTAGCCTCTAGGCTCATATACTCGCTGTAGGCTTCACTTTGGGTGATTTCTTTGTAGAGTATGTTGACATACTCCTGATCCAACTCCCAGCTAATTTTACGAGCCGCTAGTTTATCTGCCAAAATCTGGTCATGTACCAAATGTTGTAGAACTGGATTTTCAACAAATTTCCTCTTGGGATTTTTCTCCTCCTGAGTGGCTAAGTATTTTTTCTGAGAAAGTGTAAGTTGCTCTTCTGCCTGTTTTTGGATCTCAACCAATAACCCGAGTAACGTTAGGTATAAATTATACATATTGTCCATGCTAACCCCTAAAAACTTTTCTTCCTTTTCTAAATCAGTGTTTTTAGAAGTTGTAAACGCATATACCGATTGCATTACCTTAACCCTGATGTGTCTTCTTGTTAACATGCCTAAGAACTTACTTACCAATTATTAAAAAAATAGGGCGAAGAATGATTTCTTTCGCCCTGCAAAAATAGAATTATTTTATAAATTCAGTTATTTTTTTGATGCTAATTTTTGGTTATCAATACGTTCTTGGGCTTTATTCAGTGCCGCTTGATGCGTAGTGATTTGATTTTCTTCAGCATAGTTGAAAATATCGAGCGTGGTATTGTAGATGTTTTTCGTCTTTTGAAGGATTTCATCTTTACCATACCCTTCGAGTTCAGCATAAACATTTATGATTCCTCCAGCGTTAATTAAGAAGTCTGGTGCATATGCAATCCCTCTTTCCATAAGAATTTTACCATGGTATTTCTCGTCAGCCAACTGATTGTTAGCCGCCCCAGCAATTACTTTAGTTTTAATGGTATTTACAGTGCTATCATTAATGGTAGCACCAAGAGCACAGGGTGCATAGACATCCAATTCTTGATTAAAGATCTCATCTCCTGGTACAATGGTTGCTTGGTATTTTTTGCTTAGCTCTAAAAGTTTTTCTTGATTAATATCAGAGATCAAGATTTGAGCACCCTCTTTGTATAAATGCTCAACCAAAGAAGCACCTACATGACCCACGCCTTGAACCAATACTTTTTTTCCTTCCATTGTTTGAGAACCAAACTTATAATTCACAGCCGCCTTCATCCCCATAAACACACCAAAAGCAGTGATTGGTGATGGATTCCCAGACCCACCTTTAGATTCAGATATTCCTGTGACATGCGAGGTAACCTCGTGGACGATATCCATATCAGAGGTCTCCATACCCACATCCTCAGCAGTGATATACTTCCCTCCTAAGCTGTTAACAAATTCTCCAAACTTTCGCATGAGTTCTGGAGTTTTTTGGGTTTTAGCATCACCTATAATGACGGCTTTTCCACCTCCGAGATTCAATCCCGTAATTGCGGACTTAAAGGTCATTCCTCTAGAGAGACGTAAAACATCGTTTAATGCTTCCCATTCATTGTCATAATTCCACATTCGAGTTCCACCAAGAGCTGGCCCCAAAACTGTATTGTGAATTCCAATAATTGCTTTTAATCCTGTATCTTTGTCATGACAAAATACTATCTGCTCATGGTCATTAAAAGAAAGTTGACCAAATACGGGATCAACTTTTTTAAGATCTGCAGCTTGTACGATTTCTGTGTCCATTTTAATATCTTATAGTTAATTAGAAATTGAAGTATCGTTAGAAATATGTTGCAAAAATAAGAATTATTTAATTTAAAACTGTAAAATGCAGGTTAAATTGACGATAATTCAATAAACCCATTTTCACCCCACGCGAATGAAAGAATTAAAATACATCAATAAATATTTAAAAAAATACAAATGGCAGCTGATAATTGGGATGTTTATCACCATTCTCGCTACAGTATTTAGACTGGTTTTACCAGAATATGTTGAGCAATCCGTCACCACGGTTGAACACTATATTTTAAACGAAAATGCCGATTTATCAGAAGTAAAATCCAAATTACTCAATTACATTTTGATCATTATAGGTACCTCTGCATTATCAGCACTTTTCACCTTTTTAATGCGTCAAACCATCATTAATATATCACGTTATATCGAATTTGACTTAAAGAATGAGGTGTATCAGCAATACCAAAGATTATCGGTCAACTTTTATAAGAAAAATAGAACTGGTGACCTTATGAATCGTATTAGTGAGGATGTTGGTCAGGTTCGAATGTACGCAGGCCCAGCTATACTATATAGTATACAAACCATCACACTCTTTGTTTGTGTTATCCCTCTGATGTTTTACACCGCTCCAAAACTAGCGGCTTACACCTTAATCCCGCTACCTATCCTATCGATACTTATATACAATATTAGTAAGATCATCCACAAAAGAAGCACTTTGGTTCAACAGTACCTCTCCACCCTTTCCACCTTTACCCAAGAAACCTTTTCTGGAGTATCGGTCATTAAAGCTTACGGTATTGAACCTCGAGTTGACAAACAAATCAGTACTCTTGCCTTAGAAGGAAAGAAAACCAATATGAACCTTGCCAAAGTCAATGCATGGTTCTTCCCACTAATGATTTTACTTATCGGGCTCAGCAATATTTTTGTAATTTATATCGGTGGGATACAATACATCAATGGCGAAATCGCAAGTACTGGGGTGATTTTGAAATTCATTATTTATGTAAACATGTTAACTTGGCCAGTGGCAACCGTTGGGTGGGTCACCTCAATTGTACAACGTGCTGAAGCCTCACAGAAAAGAATTAATGAATTCATGAATATCAAACCTGAAATCACTAATCAACAACCCAACCCATCAGATATAAGTGGAGACATTGTATTTGAAAACGTTAGTTTCACTTATGACGATACTGGTATTACAGCAATCAAGGACCTTTCCTTTGAGATACCTAAAGGAGAGACCTTGGCAATTATTGGAAAAACAGGATCAGGTAAATCAACTATTTTAGATCTTATCGGAAGAATGTACGATGTTGACAAAGGAGTCATTAAAATTGACAACACCCCAATTATTGAGTTAAACCTCAATGATTTAAGAAATAGTATTGGAGTAGTTCCCCAGGAAGCCTTCTTATTTTCTGACAGTATCAAAAACAACATTAAATTCGGAAATGTCAACGCCGACCAAGCTAAAATAGAACATGCGGCGAAGTTAGCCGCAGTACACGAAAATATTATGGGCTTTACCAAGGCATATGACACAGTGCTCGGTGAACGAGGTATAACTTTAAGTGGAGGCCAAAAACAACGTGTATCCATTGCACGCGCTCTTATTAAAAAACCTAAAATTTATCTATTTGACGATTGCTTATCTGCTGTGGACACAGAAACAGAAGAAGAGATTTTAAGCAACCTAAAAGAAGTCTCACAAGAAAGTACTACTATCATTGTTAGTCACCGCATTTCTTCAGCCAAGAATGCGGATAAAATCATTGTAATTGACCAAGGGCAGATCATCGAACAAGGAACTCACAATGAACTTTTAAATCTTAAAGGCTATTATCACGAATTATATCAAAATCAACTTTCGGAAAAAGAAAACTAGAAATTTTGTTGTTTACTTTCATTTTTTTTTACATTTTTGATTTCGTTAACAAATAAATAGAATTTAGAGGAATTATGAGCGATAAAGATTTTGTAGAGAAAGATGAGATATTCTCTAAAGTGCTGAGAGCCGGAAGGAGAACTTATTTCTTTGATGTTAGAGGAACCAAAGCTGGTGATTATTACCTAACCATTACAGAAAGCAAAAAGTTTACTCATGATGATGGATCTTACCACTACAAAAAACACAAGATTTATCTTTACAAAGAAGATTTTAGTGCGTTTCAAGAAAATCTAACAGAAATGATCGACTATATTATAGACGAAAAAGGAGAGGAAGTCATTTCGGAGCGCCATCAAAAGGACTTTAAAAAAGAAAATTTTTCAGCAGAGCAAAACGAAAACCAAGAAGAGGTTTCCGTGACTACCGAAAAGTTCACTGATATAAGTTTCGAAGATATATAAAATCACTTTTAACCGCTAGCAGTCTTGTTAGCGGTTTTTTTTGCCTATTACCCTACCCGGAGTCCGTTTTTAGTTTTTAAACTCGGACTAAGCAGGCTGACATCATTATCCTCACCCACAACCCCAATAATAAGGCATTCACTCATAAAATTTGCAATCTGCTTTTTTGGAAAATTCACTACAGCTATGAGTTGCATTCCCAGCAGATCCTCCTTTTGATAACGTTTGGTAACTTGGGCAGAGGTCTTCAACACGCCGATATCATTACCAAAATCAAGCTCTAATTGATAAGCGGGACGAAGAGCTTTAGGGAAGTCACGAACTTCAACCACGGTTCCAACTCTCATATCCACTTTGGTGAAATCATCCCAACTTAAATTTTTATCCATATTTTTTGTTTTTTGCTAAAGGTAGTATTTCTGCCAAAAGCAGGCAAATTTACCAGTGAGGACCACTAGTGAATATTCTGAGCTTAAAATAGAAATTTTAGCCTTTAAAGAATATCACAAATCAATTTAAATCAAAGCTCAAAGTCTTTTCATAAGTAGATGCGAATTTGTAATTTACACCAAACAAAAAATAGAACCATGGCAAGAACAGAAAGTAATATGCTACCTCTGGGGACAAAAGCACCGAATTTTGAATTACCGGATAGTATTTCCGGTAGAAAATTAAAACTAAGTGATGTCTATGGGGAAAAGGCGACCGTAGTTATGTTCATCTGTAACCACTGCCCTTATGTAAATCATTTAAATAAAGAAATCGTTAAACTAGCAAAAGATTACGCCAACAGCGACGTAGGTTTTGTTGCAATATCGAGTAATGATGTAGATAAATACCCAGAGGATGCACCAGATAAAATGAAATTAAAAGCGCAAGAGCTCGGGTATACCTTCCCTTATTTATATGACCAAACACAAGAAGTTGCAAAAGCATATGATGCGGCTTGTACACCGGATTTCTACGTCTTTGACAGAAACCTAGAACTAATGTACCGAGGGCAATTTGATGATTCAAGACCTGGAAACAGTATGCCAATTTCTGGAAGAGATATCCGCACTGCTATTGATGCCACAATTATGGGTAAACGTATCTATAAGGCACAAAAACCCAGTATTGGGTGTAATATTAAGTGGAAAGAGTAGTATTTCGCTGATTTAACAATCTTTTATTAAGGCAAAATCAATTTTGTATTTAATAATCTAGTAACTTTATAGACTAATATAAAATCAAAACATTATGGCAACACTAAGACTAGGAGATATCGCTCCTGACTTCACTGCCCAAACCACAGAGGGTGAAATTAATTTTCACGAGTACCTAGGAGACGGATGGGGCGTTTTATTTTCCCACCCAGCAGATTTTACTCCAGTTTGTACAACTGAATTAGGTGCCGTAGCAATCTATACGGATCAATTCGCAGAACGCAATGTAAAAGTTATGGCCATCTCTGTTGATGGGATTGAATCCCACCATGGATGGATTAAGGACATTAACGAGACCCAAAAAACCGTTGTTAATTACCCTATTATAGCGGATGAAGATCGCAAAATCGCTGATCTTTATGACATGATTCATCCCAAGGCTAATGCAACAGGAACAGTACGTTCGGTTTTTGTAATAGCGCCCGATAAAACGATAAAATTAATGATTACTTATCCAGCTTCTACTGGACGTAACTTCGATGAGATTATTCGCGTAATCGATTCATTACAACTTACCGCATACCACAAGGTAGCCACCCCAGCGAACTGGAATCATGGTGATGAAGTTGTAATTAGTCCTTCTATTTCTAGCGAAGATGCTAAAGGGATCTTTACAAAAGGATTTAAAGAGGTTAAACCTTATTTACGTTTAACGCCACAACCAAATATTGACTAAGACAACCTAGTTCAATAAAACAAAAAAAAACTCCTAAAACGGAGTTTTTTTTTGTTGTTCACAATCCAAAGTCTAGTCGTGGACAGATTAAAAATATGCATGGTTATTGTTTCCAGGTAGAATTCCCTTCTAGATCAAACATTTCGATAGTTGGCTGTCCAAGACTATCTACTTTAATAATAATTCTAGGGATTTCATTATGGTCCTTTATGACCAAAGAGGCATTACCATTTTCCGTTAGTAGGTTAATTCTATTTGTATTAGCTCCGGCCTTGCCCGAGTGATCCTTATCATTGATGATTAAACCAGCTTTAAAATAATTATCCTCTTTATTATCCTGAGCAAACAAACCTACCGCATCAGCATTTTGGTAATCAAAAGCTAAAGCGTTAAAATTGGTTACTTGATTATCAGTGATCGCTATCCCTCCCCTTTCATCACCATTTTTATCATAAAAGATGATTCCTGCTGGATTTACAGCGCGCTTAAAATGTTTTCCTCCAATAATTGGTGGCGGTATATTATCCATGTTAGAAATCACCACTCTATTACTACCAGATTTATCCTTAATATTAATCCGCTCGGAATCTATAAAACTACTAGATGAACATAATTGAGAGTATACAATGATTGTCAATAAGGCAACATTGAGAACAATAAGTGTTCCCATAAGAACTTTAAAGGATTTTTTCATGATGCGAAAGTTGTTTTGTTGTTAGTTAGAATTTCTAATGCAACAATACTACAATTAATAATTCTAGAATAGATTTTTCTTAAAAAAACAACATCCGAAGTAATACCGAAAGAAAATAAAAAGAAGAAAACTATTGTCCGGTCAGTACACAAATAAAGCTTAGAGAACCATCACTTAAAGGCAAAAAAAAATCCTAATGCTAAAAAACAC
>NZ_AMSG01000028.1 GCF_000300875.1 Galbibacter marinus
CTTCTAAAAAAAGAAACAAAAAATTTAGAACGAAACTTGGTCGATGGTCTTTTGGACAACTTCGATCCTTTTTGGAGTACAAGGGGCTGCTTAAGGGCGTCCCTGTAGTAGTAGTTGACCCTCGATACACTAGTCAGACCTGCAATGTATGTAAACATATTGGTAAACGAACTAACAAGCACTTTAAGTGCCAAAACTGTGGAAGCCATATGGATGCTGATGTGAACGCATCTATTAATGTAGCTACCCTTGGACGCGCCATAAACCGTGTCGGAAAATCGAATGATATGTGTTGCACTATTGCTCATGTTCATTCAGGTTTAAAACCCAATCCATCGCTATGCGTGGTTGGGTAGTTTATCTAATCCGTATTGCCATTTTCATAGTAATAGTATGGATTGGAGGATTAAAAGCATTTCAATATGAAGCAAACGGCATTGTGCCCTTTGTAGCCAATAGTTCCTTTATGTCCTTCTTCTATTCTAACGAAGCACCAGAATACAAAGAATGTAAAAACCCAGAGAGTAAAACAGTCCTTTTATCCAAATGAGCATTGATTACAACAAAGAACCAAGTTACCATTATGATCTTGGGCGACAGATTAAATCACTTCGTAAAAAAGGAGTACTTGTTATCGGAAGTGGTAATAGGGTTCACAATCTGAGAATGGTGGATTGGAGAAACATAAACACCTCAGGATCTGGTTATGGTTGGGCCAATGAAGCAGATCAGAAAATGAAAAAATTCATATTAGCAAGATCACAAGGTAGAATTTTTGATTTGGCTATCCCTACTCCAGAACATTATTTACCTTTATTATATGTTTTAGGTTTGAAAGATTCTGATGAAAGTGTAAGTTTGTTTAATGATAATACCCTTGGAGGATCTCTAAGTATGACCTCTGTTAAAATCGGATAACACCAACTAACACACAACAAATTGGAATTCAGTATAACTATATTCCTTGACCTTCTCGGGACTTTTGCTTTCGCAATCAGTGGTCTTAGACTGGCCTCAGGAAAAAGAATAGATTGGTTTGGCGCTTTTATCATCGCTTTGGTTACCGCCATTGGTGGTGGAACAACACGTGATCTACTTCTAGATGTTAGACCGTTTTGGATGATGAACCCTATGTATTTTATAACCACTGGAATCGCCTTTTTATCTGCCATATTATTTAAAGAAAAATTATTTCGCTGGGGAAGTACTTTATTCATGTTTGATGCTATTGGTCTAGGGCTATTTACCGTAGTTGGTATCAGTAAAAGTTTAGCCATGGGATTACCCTTTTGGGTCTGTGTAATGATGGGAACAATTACTGGAACCCTTGGTGGAGTGTTTCGAGACGTCTTATTAAACAAAGTCCCACTGGTATTCACAAGAGACATCTACGCACTGGCATGTGTTTTCGGTGGCGGAGTGTACTATCTGTTCTATAAATTTGGTTTTTCTTCGGACATCACGGAATTAATGACAGCTATAACGGTTATCGTTGCAAGATTAATCGCTGCTAAATTTCATCTACAATTACCATTACTTAAACCCATTAACGAAAACATTCAAAAAAAGTAAATCGGCACAATTATTACATTCTGCGTAAATTTTTAAATGAATTTTTAAATATTATTGGATTTTTTTGGCGAAATTCCAGCAATCTTTCATTAAACCAAAATGTAATTTACTAAAATGTCAAAGTATATCTTAGCCATAGATCAAGGAACCACCAGCTCACGAGCTTTAGTATTTGATAACAATGGTAACACCAAGAGCATTGCACAGAAAGAATTTACGCAATATTTCCCAAAGCCAGGTTGGGTGGAGCACGATGCAAATGAAATCTGGTCATCCCAAATGGCTGTAACCATAGAGGCGGTATCAAAAGCCAAACTCCACGCTGATCACATAGCAGCAATCGGAATTACCAACCAACGAGAAACTACTATAGTTTGGAACCGTAAAACAGGTGAACCTGTGTATAACGCAATTGTTTGGCAAGATCGTAGAACCGCAGATTACTGTGATCAGTTAATTAAAGAAGGCTGGGAAGAAAAAATTAGAGGAAAAACTGGTTTGGTTATCGATGCTTATTTTGTAGCTACCAAAGTAAAATGGATTTTGGATAATGTGGATAACGCAAGAGGAAAAGCCGAAGCTGGAGAATTAGTTTTCGGTACCGTGGACTCTTGGCTACTATGGAACCTTACCAATGGTCACAAACACATCACTGATATTACCAACGCATCTAGAACTCTATTATTTAATATCCATACCCTCAACTGGGATCAAGAACTTTTAGATCTTTTCAAAATTCCACGGTCTATGCTTCCAGAGGTATGCGATTCAAGTGGTGACATTGCCCATACCTCAGGCATGCTCTTTGCGCGAAAGATTCCCATTACTGGTGTAGCTGGGGACCAGCATGCCGCTCTATTTGGCCAAATGTGCACCAAAGAAGGTATGGTTAAAAACACCTATGGAACGGGATGTTTTATGCTAATGAATATTGGCAATAAACCGCTAGTTTCAAAAAATAAACTATTAACCACCATTGCGTGGAAAATAGGCAACGAGATCCATTACGCTTTAGAAGGAAGTATTTTTATTTCAGGCGCAGTAGTTCAATGGCTCAGAGATGGATTAGGTCTTATCAAAACTGCCAAGGACTCTGAAAAAATGGCAAGAAGCGTAAAGGACACTGATGGGGTGTATTTTGTACCTGCATTTACTGGTCTAGGTGCCCCATATTGGAATCAACATGCCAAGGGCACAATGGTAGGCATCAGCAGAGGTACTACTGCAGCCCACATTGTTAGGGCTTCACTGGAGAGTATTGCATTCCAGACCCATGATGTGTTAAAAGCAATGGAGGCAGATTCAAACATCTCAATTAAAGAATTAAGAGTTGATGGAGGTGCCACTGAAAATGACTTTTTAATGCAGTTTCAATCTACCATCTTAGACACTCAAATCATAAAATCGAAAACAACAGAGGTAACAGCCTTAGGAGCGGCATATTTAGCAGGCCTAGGAGTTGGGTTTTGGAAGGATCAAAATGATATTATACAAAAATGGAAGGTTGACAAAACGTATTCACCTGAGCAAGACAGCAATGTTGAAAAACAATTAGAGTCTTGGAAAAAAGCAGTACAGACCACAAATTATTGGACAAACCCTAATTAAATAAGACTATTATGACAGCTTTCATAGCAGAAATTATTGGCACCTTTATGCTCATTCTTCTCGGTAATGGGGTCGTTGCCAATGTAGTATTAAACAAAACAAAAGGGCATGATTCAGGATGGATGGTCATTTGCACAGCATGGGCCTTAGCGGTATTTACTGGGGTGGTCATTGCAGCGCCCTACAGTGGTGCACATATAAATCCCGCGGTAAGTATTGGCCTAGCAACAGCTGGGCTTTTAGAATGGGTTTTGGTCCCTTTTTATATAATAGCCCAGATGATAGGAGCCATGTTAGGAGCCTCTACGGTTGCTTTAATTTACAGGGATCATTATCTAGAAACTCCTGACCCTGTTTTAAAGTTAGCTACATTCTGCACTATACCAGCATTACCAAATAAGACAAGCAACCTAATTAGCGAAATCATAGGCACTTTTGTTTTGATATTTGTTATTTTTTATTTTACAGATCCTGTCATTGGCGATTCATCACAAACCCCTATTGGTTTGGGATCTATAGGAGCCTTGCCAGTTGCGTTTATTGTTTGGGTGATCGGTCTTTCTCTTGGAGGAACTACTGGCTACGCCATCAATCCTGCCCGTGATTTAGGCCCCAGGATTGTTCATGCTATATTACCTATTAAGGGAAAAGGAAGTAGTAATTGGCATTACGCTTGGATCCCTATCATTGGTCCTATTATCGGAGCCGTACTAGCTGCAGGATTACATCTGCTTTTAACTTATTTACCAAACATAACTTGATGCGCTTTTTGATAATCTTCTAAGGTGTCGATGTCCCTCACGTGTGGTTCTGCGTTTAACTTTAACACCTTTTTTTGGTGTTTTTTAATGATGAGTTTTGCGCCAATATCAGCATGTAAAGTAGATAACTCATTGAAGTATTCTGAAGAAAACAAGGCAGGCACTCCAAGATTTCCATGAAACTCTGAGACTATTATTTCAGAAGTATCTTTTTCAAAATGTGTGATTATTTCTTTAAGATAATCAGCACTGACAAAAGGTTGATCACCTAATAAAAATAATACTCCATCTAATTTTAGATTCTTTAAGGTGCTAATAGCAAAAGCAATAGAACTCCCAATACCTTCTTTCCACTGCGGGTTTATATGAGGGTGTACATTATTAATTTTAGGGATTTCTTTTCTTATAGTCTCGCCATGAGCTCCGAGGATTATGTGTAACTGAAGGCCCAAAGTGCTGGCCGTACTAATGACATGATTCAGAAGTGAGTCGTTTCCCCAAGGCATTAATTGTTTAGGAACTCCCATTCTTGAAGAGGCTCCAGCTGCAAGTATCACTATGGCTACTTTGGGTTTCATTTACACTTTTTTAAGAATGTATTCTTCCTTTTTTATCCTTTAACGCAATGATCGGTTGTTGCCTGTAAACAGAAAGCATTTCTGAAAGTATGGAAACAGCAATTTCTTGAGGGGTTTCAGCTCCGATATTTATACCTGCAGGGCCGTGAATAGAATCAAAAAATGCCTCAGAAACCTGTGGCCTATGTTCCATGATCTCACTTAGGATCCTCTCACGTCGCTTGGCTGGTCCTAGAAGACCTATGTAAGGAATTGTAATTCCTTGTTCTAACCTTAGTAAGTATTTTAAATCTTTAGAGTAGCTGTGTGTCATTAACATGACTGCTGTTCGATCATCGATTAGGTCCATGTCAAACAATTCTGCTCTAGTATTGATAACTGCTTTTGCGCCAGGAAAATTTGATATTTCTTTGGGATCAGAATCTGTTGCAATCACACAGACCTCCCAACCACTTAATGTCGCGAATTTACAAAGTTGTACCGCATCGTGTTCAGCGCCAATGATCACAAGTCTTAATGCAGCAGGCAAGTTTTGCTGGAAAACATCCAAGTCATCAGAGTTGGAGTCAGAAGAAGTATTAAATTGATCATTGATGGCATAATTGGTATCATTAAAAAACATTACCTCGGTTCCAAAACGTTTATCTAATTGTTGGTCCTGTTTTGTAAAATAGCTTTTAAGACGCAATGATTCGCGATGATCCAAACCATTTCTAAAGGTCTCAATAAAAGCTTGTGATAAATTAATTGGTTCAATTAGAATATACAGGATTCCTTCACAACCTAATCGGAACCTTCCATCATAAGTCATCACTTTAGGAATACCGTCTTTAAAAACGGAATCACTTTGTCTGTAAATTTCCTTTTCTACACACCCCCCACTTACCGCACCAACCATTTTTCCTTCAATATCGATGAGCATCCGAACTCCTGGCTTGCGATAGGAAGTTCCTTCCAAAGCAACTACAGTGGCTAACACACACGGTTTGCCCTGTCGATTAATCTTTTGGTAAGCAGTGATAATATTTTCAAATTCATACATCATAACTTCAACCTGTAAGTTCTTATGTTCTAGTTGGGAAGAAATACACCACCGTTCCTTCTTCTAAACTTTCAATTTGAGGTGGCAGAACAATAAAACCATCTGTTCTTCCCATGCTAATTAAATCACCTGATCCATTCTCCTGAATAGCATAGACAGTGTGTACGCCATTTTCTATTTTCAAATATACATTTTTAAAAACTGTAAGTAGTGTTTCATTAGCCATAGCTTGGCCTAAGACCACTTGAAGTCCTGCCTGATTTAAACCTAGAGAACCGTACAACCATGTTTTAAAATATATATGATAACTTACAAAGGTAGATACAGGGTTTCCAGGAAACGAAAATACCAAGGTATTGGTTTTTGGGTAAATCCCGAACCAAAACGGTTTTCCAGGCTTCTGATTCACGCGATGAAAACATTTCTGTACCCCTAGTTGATCCATGGCCTCTGGGATATAATCGAATTTCCCTTTTGATACTCCACCACTAATAATTAGAACATTATTATTATTAAGCAAACTATCTAATGAAGCAATAATAGTTTCTTTATCATCATCAAAGTGGTGATGTTTGGGCTCAATTTTTTGTAAGGCTAACAGTGCGTGCAGGGTATGCATGTTGGATTCTCTAATTTGATGTGCAGCAGGTACTTCGTGTACAGCCACAAGCTCATTACCGGTTGAAATCAAACACACCTCAGGTAGTTTTTTAACCACTACCTCCACTGAACCTACCGCTGCAAGTATTCCAATTTCTGCGGCACTAATTCTAGTGTCCTTTTGAATAATCACATCACCCTGTGAGGTATCACTCCCTTTGTAGTGAACATTTTGTCCCTTTCGAACCTCGGTTTGAAGGGTCGCAACACCATTGTTAATTTGGATGTCTTCAAACATAACCACAGTATCAGCACCCTGTGGCACCACAGCCCCTGTCATGATTTCAAGGCATTGGTTGGTATCATTTAACGAAATCTGAGGAGTTCCAGCCGCAACAGTCCCTGCAATTTCAAACTCACTCCTGGGTTCTAGGTCATCAAAGTAAATCGCAATACCGTCTTTGGTAGCTCTGTTAAAAGCAGGAAAGTCACGATCTGCCTTTATGTCTTGGGCCAATACCCTCCCTAAGGATCGGGTAAATGGCACTTTCTCAATACCAAAGTCTTGAATGTAACTCTGTACTATATCAAATGCTTCTTTATAAGATATCATTTTGCATAAGTTTAAAAATTTATCAGCCCCAATCCATTGTTTAGTAATACTCTTAGCCCAACTATAAAAACAAGGATAGCGGTGAGTATTTTGATTCCAGCCCCACTTAATTTATGTAGGCTGATCCGTATTCCTAGCTGTCCACCAAGTAAAACCGCACCCAATAAAACTAGTCCTAGTTTCCATGGAAAAACAAACATGTCATTGGTCACAAGACCAGCTATCCCCGAAATAGAATTCACCAAAATAAAGAAACTTGCCAGAGCTGCAATTTTAATAGATAAATCCCAGCGCATATGATTTAATATTGGTGCTAGGAAAATACCACCTCCAATTCCAACTAGTCCAGAGAGAAAACCGATTCCAGCTCCTAAGGCCACGGTGACCCACATGGGATATCTTTTAATAGCCTGTTCTTTATTTTTCTTTTTTCGTCTTACATTTTGGGTCAGTAATAAAATAGCAGAGGTCATTAGTGCGATCCCTAAAATAATGAAAAATACGTATTCCTCCAACCTAAAAGATGCCCCTATAAAGGCTAGAGGTATACTAGCGGCCACAAAAGGAAGAAACTTCTTAATTTCAAAATGGCCATTTTTATAATACAGGTAGGTACTTGTTGAGACCACCATCAAATTACAAACTAGTGCAAGTGATCTAATAACAAAAAAACTACCTACAAATAAAGTAAGAATCGCTAAGTAACTACTGCCACCACCAAAACCTACTGAGGAATACAGGGTAGCTATAACAAAAAAACAAATGGCCAATAAAAGGAGTGATTCAGTAGCTATTTCCATACCTGTGGGTAATTATTTAATCCTCCCTCGAGCTGATAAATTTTGCCATCTAACTGTTGGTTTAAATAGGTTAATGCTTTTTCGCTTCGTATTCCCGATTGACATATCAAAACAACTGTCCTTTTTAAATCTACCTCACCTGTTCGATTGGAGAGTTCTTGCAGTGGAATATTTATGGAGTCCTCAAGGTGAAAGTTTCTAAATTCCTCTGGGCTTCTTACATCTACCAGTTGATAGTTTTTAGGATTGTGAAGAATCTTCTCAAACTGCTCCGCGGTAACTGACGCGCTTAGATGGCAGCTTATATGCTGATAATTCTCTTCCAAAGTTTTACGTGTTTGATTTTTCGAATTTGGCTCAAAACTAACCTGTTGAATTTTTTGCACCAACCCATCGTATAGCAATAGTTTTCCAGATAAGGGCTGACCTATTCCTGTCAGGATCTTGATTACCTCCAAAGCTTGAAAATTTCCAATAATTCCTGGCAAAATCCCTAGCACCCCGTTGACATTACAGTCAGGCATCTCACCTTTACCTGGCATTTCTGGAAATAGACACCTATAGGTGGGGCCAGATTTGTAATTAAACACACTGACCTGCCCTTCAAAAGCATGTAAAGCTCCATAAACAAATGGTTTATTTATAATTACGCAGGCATCACTGATTAAATATCTGGTAGGAAAATTATCAGTGGCATCCACAATGACATCATAGGACTTTACTATATCCAAAACATTATCTGTTCCTAGAAATTCATTATGGCTATGGAATTTTGTGGTTGAATTCTGAGCTTGTAATTTTTTAATGGAAACCTCTATTTTAGGTTTCCCAATGTCTTGTTCACCATATATAGGTTGTCGTTGTAGGTTACTGAGCTCGATCTTGTCATTTTCTACTATTCCTATAGTTCCAACACCCATGGCATTGAGGTACTGTAACACTGGAACCCCTAAGCCTCCAGCCCCAACAACTAACACGCTCGAATTTTGAAGTTTTCGCTGTCCTTCTACCCCAAATCCCTTTAAGGTCGTTTGTCGTATATATCTATTGGCATTCATTACGATTCTGGTTTTTCTTTAATTCTTTTTAGAAGATGCTGATATTGATCCTGATCGTTAATATTGACAAGAACCTCATCGCGTAAAGGCTTTACAATTTCAGGTAAGTTCTCGGCTAAAAATTTAACAGGCGAACATGATATTTTTTTTTCTAAATAATCCTCAGCGGCACTTAGGCCTTTAGGCTCCCATATGGCAAAAAGCGGTTCCGGAAATGCTTTATCCATTGCTTTGTAAGTAGTTGCTACTCTCAAGGGATTTCTTTTATCAATAAGTCTATTTATTGCCTGTAAATCTACCAATGGCATATCACAAGCTACCACTAACCATGCATGATCAGGATGTTTTCGATAAGCGCTCATTATACCGTTAAAAGGGCCAGGGTAAATATTTTGATCCACAACACACTTAACATCGGATGAGAATTGCTCTTGTTGATCCTTTCGAATACTCATATAAACCATATCACAACACTCCCTAAGTAGATTGTAGATATGAAATCGCTGTGGTTGGATGTGGTATTCAAGCAATCCTTTGTCTACTCCCATACGAGTACTTTGTCCCCCAGCGAGCACTAGAGCATTGAGTTTAGCGATTGTATTCACTTTTACCTCCAGATTTGTGGTTGAGTTGAATGCTGTCAATTACGATTTCATGTGACAAGGCTTTACACATGTCATAGATGGTAAGAGCACTTACTGAAACTCCTGTAAGAGCCTCCATTTCAACTCCAGTGCGCTCATTGCATTTTACAGTACAGATTATTTCTAGGCTATTTTCCTTGGGTTTAATATCGATCTGGATTTTAGACAAGGCTAATTGATGACAAAGAGGGATAAGATCTGCCGTTTTTTTTACCGCCTGTATTCCGGCAATCACAGCGGTCTGGATAATACTGCCTTTCTTATTGCTAAATTGTTCTTGTTTTAAGGTATTAAATACATCCTGGGGAAAAATAACCAGCCCTGATGCTACCGCTATCCTACTACTTACAGCTTTGGCAGAAACATCCACCATGGTGGCCTGCCCTTGTTGATCAATATGTGAGAGTTGCTTAGTCATTGTTGTGTTTCAATTAATGAAATAAGTTTACTAGCCACCGATCGAAGTCATCGAATTTTGAAACACTCCGTCATAGCGTTTTTGTTCCTCAAAACCTGTTTTGGATCTACTACCGATGGCTCTTTGAATTTCAGTTCTAATCATTTCGGTGGAATTTTCCGATCTTAAAAGCTCGCGAATATTCATTCGCGGTTTTCCATATAAACAGGTAATCACATCCCCTGTAGCAGAAATCCTTAAGCGATTACAGCTCCCACAAAAGGTGCGAGAAAATGAAGGAATTATTCCAAAAGTGCCTTTGTGACCAGGGATCTTATAATTAATTGCTGTGGAAGTTGACGGAGATTTTAACTCCTGAATACCATCGAAATGCTCCGAAATATATTTGTAGATCGCTTTATAATCCCATCGAATTTTATTAAACGATTTAACCCCACCATTAAATGGCATTTCTTCTAAGAACCGTACCGATACATTATGGTATTTGGTTAATTCTAAAAGGGAAAGTACTTCTTGTTCATTTTGTCCCTCAAGAACAATGCAGTTAATACGAAGTTTAAAGTCCTTTTCAATGAGTCGCAGCATATTCTCATATACTATATCAAATTGTTTTCTTCGTGTAATACGTTCAAAGGTTTTCTTGGTGATGGCATCCATACTTAGGTTGACATCTTTAATCCCCAATGATTCCAGCTCATCGATATACGGTCCGATAAGAGTGGCATTAGTAGTTACAGATATCTCCTTGAGTCCCTCTAATGTGGTCAAATGCCGGAAGAGTTGCATTATATCCTTACGAACAAAAGGCTCTCCTCCAGTTAGTCTTATCTTATCTATACCTTGGTCAACCATAATACTACTGAGTTGACACAACTCCTCTATGGAAAATACCTCGGAGTGTTTTGCAAAATTAATACCCTCGGCAGGCATACAATAATTACAACGCAAATTACAGCGATCGGTTATGGCCAATCTTAAATAATTGATGACTCTATTGTGATTATCTATAAGCATAATTCTCTTCTACTTTGCCAATTGGTTGACTCATTCTATCTGGAGATTTGTTAGTTCACCCTCCACTTACAGGTGGTATAAGCGCTAGTTCATCCGAGCAAGTTATCTGAACATCTTCATTAGCATAAGCGCTATTTACTGCCACGGCCAAAGACGACAAACGACCAAGGCCAGGATATTTTTGTTTTAAATATGCCTTTAATTGACCTACGTCTTTCAAGTTTTCACTTGCGGGAATATCTAAGACATCCTGACTTGTTATTTCCCTTGTAATACCAAAGAGTAAGACTTGCATGATTTTAAGTAATTTTCCAGTTTCAACATATAGGCCTTAAGTTAGCCAAATTTACCACAATTCTATTGGCATTTAAGGCAATTTAACATCCCGAAGTGGTTACTGTAGTTGAAGCACCTTTTTTAAGTCTAGTTCGGCAACAGATTTTATAATCATATCTGGTTTAAAAGCGTAATTGTTTAATTCTGCCTTTTTAGATACTCCGGAGAGGGTTAGAATGGTTGTATATCCTAGTTGTATTCCTCCTAAAATATCCGTATCCATTGTATCGCCAATGATAATGGTTTCTTTAGCTTCCATTCCCAGGTATTTTCTTGCTGAACGCATCATAACTGGACTTGGTTTACCAACCGAAAATGCCTTCTTATTGGTCGCCTCTTCAATCATAGCTACAATAGCTTTAATCCCTAGATTGGACCAGCCTTGTTTCATAGGAGAAGGATCGAGATTGGTCGCTATTAATTTTGCGCCAGAGAGTATCATATCAACAGCATTATTGACCATTTCTAAAGTAAAATTCCTACCCTCACCCACAACCACAAAATCAGGATTTTGATTCACTAGGGTATATCCATGTTGGTGAAGACTTGTAATTAATCCACCCTCTCCAAGCACATAGGCGGTACCATTAGGATTCATAAATGATAAAAAATAAGCCGTAGCCATGGCACTGGTGTAAACGTTTTCTTCACTAATTTCTATCCCCATTCTAGCGACTTTATTAACCGTATCCAGAGGTGTACGCTGTGAATTGTTTGTCATAAACAAAAATGGGATTTTTTCCTTTTGAAGAGTTTTTATAAAAGTATCAGCTCCTGGAATTAAGGTGTCATTTTCGTATATAACCCCATCCATGTCTATTAGAAATCCTTTCTTCATAATTTTTACTTTCTTTATCTTTACTTGTGAATCCCTAAATTACAACTTAAAAATTAGCTATGTAAGTAAATAGGGGCAAATCACATTACTTAGATATCATATTTAATAATTTAACATTACAATCTTATATTCCATGGAAAAAACATATTTTAAACCTAAAAATCTAAAGAAGTTCTAAAACATTACAACTGACCGCCAAAGCTCAAGCTAAATTTTTTGACTAATAAGGGAATGTTTTCAAAATAACCCATAAGTGCAGGAGTAAAATCGTTGAATGCAGTTGCAGATGATCTCAAGTGACCTTAGTACGTCTTAAGAGAGTTTCATGCTGGATTGGTTGCAAGTAAAATTGGAATATAATATGGTTTTTAAAGACAATGACATTGCTATTTGCCAAAACTTAGAACAGTACTTGGTAAATTAAAAATATTTAAACAATTAAAAATGGTTCGAGAACAATTAATAGAAACAACTCAATATTTAATCAAAAAAGGTTTTGAAGCTCCTGAGGTTGGAATAGTCCTTGGTACAGGACTTGGAAAACTTGCCGATGAGCTCAAAAATCCAATTGTGGCCCATTACAGTCACATTCCACATTTCCCATTAGCCACTGTGGAATTTCATAGTGGAAAACTTATTTTTGGCGAAATCGAAGGGGTTAAAACCGTTGTCATGCAAGGAAGGTTTCACCTCTATGAGGGATATGATCCCCAACAAATTACCTATCCAATTCGGGTGTTGCATAGTCTTGGAATTAAAAAATTATTAATTTCCAATGCTGCTGGTTCCATTAATTTGGATCTTAAAAAAGGTACTCTTATGCTTATAGATGATCATATTAATTTACAAGGAGGCTCCCCACTGGCCTTTAAGGAAGCCCCACTTCTCGGAGAACGTTTTGTTGACATGAGCCAGCCCTATGACAAGAAGCTCTGTACTGCCCTAATGGCTGCCGCAGAAAAAGAAGGGATTTCACTTAAAAAAGGTGTATATGCCTCTGTGATAGGACCTCAACTAGAGACTAGAGCTGAATATCGATATTTAAAATTAATCGGAGCAGATGCTGTAGGAATGAGTACCGTCCCTGAGGTGATTGTTGCCAACCATTTAAAACTACCAGTAGCGGCAATATCTGTAATAACTGATGAAGGGGATCCCGAAAATTTAGAAACAGTAAGTGTTAATGATATCATCAAGATAGCCGAAGAAGCAGAACCGAAAATGATGCGTTTATTCAAAGAGGTTATTAATAAAAGTATTTAATTAAAAATAATTTTTGGATAACTCGTTAATTTTACGATTATTTTGATGGAGAAGTATTTTGAGATTTTCTTTAAGTTCTATGCAGAGTATCTTTGGTATTTTGGCTCTGTAATCTTCAGTTTTCACTAGGAAAACGTCGCTTATTATACTATTTACGCTCATAGAATGGACAAAGGTGAAAGCTCTAGACTTGGGTAACTTTTAAATCTTACAATGGGACATTTAAATACATGGGATAATATCCACTTCAAAGGAAAAAACCAAGAGATTTGAGTGCAAATTAAGTATATTTGATCTGGAAAAATTGTAAACTATGGCAAAAACAAAGATTCAAGATAAAATTGATGCTTCTCATTTAGAGCAGCGCACTGTATTTTTATGGGGACAGGTAGATGATAAATCTGCTAAACATGTGGTTGATCATCTGATGTATTTAGACAGTTTAAATAATGAAGAGATCAAGCTAATCATCAATAGTCCAGGTGGTTATGTGACCTCTGGATTTGCAATCCACGATACCATGAAAGCGATAAAAAGTCCTGTTTCAACCATCAGTACGGGATTTGCTGCCTCTATGGGTTCGATAATTTTATCAGCAGGCGAAAAAGGGAGAAGATTTATTTATCCCCATGCTCGTGTGATGATTCATCAACCTAGCGGAGGAGCTCGAGGACAAGCTTCTAATATAGAGATTCAGGCTAGAGAAATTATAAAAACCAAAGAGTTAAGTGCTCAGATTCTAGCAGATAATTGCGGACAGTCCTTTGAAAAAGTTATGAAGGATTTTAATCGTGACTATTGGATGGATGCAGATGAGTCCATTGAATACGGTATCGTTGACGGTATTTTAAAGTAATATCGCAACATAAAATAAATCGCATACCTTTAAAATGTCAACCGATTGGTTGGCATTTTTTGGTTAATAACCTAGATTTCTAAAGTTTACGCAGTCCAAAGTTAACTTGAAGGTTATTCTTGGTGATGTTCTAATACTGTAGGGTATACTCCCTCCTACTATACGTTAAAAAAACATATTGTATCCTCCATGCCATAATGGCCACAACCAGCTGATTACGCCTCCAAGCATGTAGCTATACTAATGTTATTAAATGAGATTTTAAATTTCTTGTAATTCGTATTTTGTAAAGCGTAGATTATAAGATGTTACCCTATTGCCATTTTAGCTGATGAAGACCATAGATACTCAGGAATTGGCTGTTGTAATTCCCATGTTATAGACATAGGTTTTGACCCATTATAGGTTTTAAAATTAGCTAGGCCAACAAAAACATATCCCTGTGTTTTATTATACTTATCATTTTTAGACTCTCGAATAAAGAGTAATATTTTCTTGTTGTTTTTAAGATGATGAACATAAGACTGTCCTTTAGTGGAAATATCTGAAGTACTATTTTGTGATTGCCAGTGAAATAAGGTCTCACTTATAGCATAATCTTCATACATGGTTGTTGGAGAGAAATCCTCTTCTGATTTTTGTAAATTAACAAACAGAAGCTCAATATTCAAATTTTTGTTTTCCGCTACACCCTCCCTATTTGGACTCATCTTATTTAGAGTGGACAAACCAAATGCTACTAATATTTGATCTCTTGTATAACGTGCATGTATTTTTAGCGGTTGATCATAATCAAGATTCGGACACGAATTTTCCTCGAAATCTATATGATCGATCCGCATTCTTAAATAAGATTTTATTTCCTCTACATAAGTTTTATTTTTACCTATATCTCCAATGGTTTGTTTGAGTGACTTATCACTAGCTTGTTGCCAAAAATCATAATGCAGCATGGTCAGAAATAATTGATTTTTCTCATTGGAATCAATTCTATCAACGTCAAAATCATTCTCTGCCAATTGGAGGATAAACTCAAAATAGCTCAAAGAATTGGTTGCAGTCCATTTATTTGTAAGCATACTCCTGTAACGCTTTTCATTTTCGGCATCGTAATTTTCTAAAACCCCGGCTTGATGACAAAAATAAGACCATGTTCCTCTAAGATAGAGCCTTTCGAATGGAATTTGGTTGATTTTTAAAAAGTTTGGTAAAGTAAAAGGTAAGTTGGTTTGATTTGGATACTGTTGGATCTTTTTGATTAAATCTCTTTTACCTAAGGTGGTCGCTTTTCTTATATTATTTAAAATGACTTCTTTAGCTCTCTTTTCCATTAAAATTGAACATCCAAGCGGAAGATGGATAAAGTCATTCTCTATTTCCTTTTGAACCGTTGTATTGGTCTTACCAATTAGAGCTCTGAATTTGGGCTCAAAATCATAATCAACATGAGCATTACCGACAAAATCCAATACTGTTAATGAATCTTTACCTTCATAAAGTCGCAATCCACGGCCAAGTTGTTGTAGAAACACCGTTAAACTTTCTGTTGGACGAAGAAAAAGAACAGTATCAATTTCTGGTATATCAACTCCTTCATTAAAAATGTCCACTACGAACAAATAATTTATAGTACCTTTTTTAAATTCATTTAAAATCTCTCCTCTTTCAGCACTATTTTTACTTGTTAGTACCTGAGCATTTAATCCAACCTTCGTAAATTTCTCCTTCATAAACTCGGCATGTACAATACTCACGCAAAACCCGATAGCTTTGACTTTTTTATAATCCTTACTGTAATCTTCTAATTTTTTTAAAATCTCACCTACTCTCTGATCTGATTGCGTATACACCTTAGTTAGCTCACTTTGATCATAATTTCCTCTTACCCAACTTACCCTATCAAGGTCAACACTATCTGAAATTACAAAATATTGAAAAGGACATAACAACTTGTTATTCATCGCATCCGGTAGCCTTATTTCTGCCGCTATTCTATTGTTAAAGTCAGGGAGTATACTTAGGCCATCTGCTCGCTCGGGGGTAGCCGTTAATCCTAGTAGTATTTTAGGTCTAAGAAATTTGAGAACTTTTTGATAGCTACTAGCCTGTGAGTGATGCACTTCATCTAATACTACAAAATCATAATAGTCTGGTGAAACATAATCATCATCCAAACGATTTGAAAGTGACTGGATGGTTCCAAATACAGCTCTTTTGTCACTTGGCTCTTCTCCGTTTCCTAGTAACTCTCCATAATTTGAATCCCTCAAGATATTTCTAAAGGTATTACGGGTCTGCTTTAAAATTTCAATGGTATGTGCTAAGAAAAGGAGTTTGCTATCTGGGTTTTCTTTTAAATAATTTTTAAAATCAAAAGCGGAGATTATTGTTTTACCCGTTCCTGTAGCGGCCACCACTAGGTTCCTATAATGATTATGGACATTTCGCTCAACGGTTAATTTTTCTAATATTTCCGACTGATAATGATAAGGTTTTAAATCAAAAAAAGTAGTCAAGGTCTCTGAAGAATTACCAATTTTATTACTTTTTAATGTCTTGTCTAAATTTTTGAAATGTATTTCATCATTATAAATCTCAAATTCAGGTTTTTCCCAATAGGTATTAAAAGTCTTCTGAAATTTATCAATAATATGTGGGATTTCTTTAGTGGTAACTTTAAGATTCCACTCTAGGCCATCTGTTAAGGCCGACCGTGAAAAATTTGAAGAACCAATATAAGCGGTATGAAAACCTGTATTCCGGTGAAAATAATAAGCCTTAGCATGTAAACGCTCATTAGCAGTATTGTAAGAGATCTTAATTTCTGTGTTCTTTAATTTAGATAACTCCCTTATGGCTTTGGAATCAGTTGCCCCCATATATGTGGTAGTTATAACACGAAGTCTACCACCTTTTGTTGTGAATTCTTCAAGGGATGATCTTAGCATCACTATAGCCTTCCATTTAATGAATGACACTAATAAATCTATCCGGTCAGCAGAAAGAATTTCTTTTCTTAGCTCACTATCCAACGTCAGTCTAACATTGCCCCCGGTAAACAATTCACTTTGTGTCAATCGTGTAATTGGAGTTATTTCTTTTAGACGTAGGCCAAGATTAGTGTAATGTGAATCTACTTTATTAAATACTGCATTTAAGATCTCACCATTGTCATCAATTAAATCTTCTTGAAAATCATAGTGTTCAATTTCTTGATGTAAAAATTCAATTAAGCGATTGCTCACTTCGATTTGACGCTCTAGCCTCAGATCCTTTTTCTCCCTAATATTTTGAAACGCCTTTTGAATTGAATTCAGTAAATGAATAGATAAAACACGAATCGCTTCCTCTTTATCAATAGTCGTTTTATTAATAAAATAAGTTTGTCCAGGAAGACTATTTAATTTAACCGATAAAGATTCAGTTATTAGGGATTCATATATTCCTAAATTCATAACGATAAGTATTCTTCAACGATGGGTATGTCTGCTTCAGCCCAATCGTAATTTAATAACTCTTCCGAAGTTACCCACTTAAACTGGGCGTGTTCAAGTGCTTTTGGCTGCCCGTAATCAAGGCTAGCTATAAATGGATACAGGCATATTGAAAAATCTTCATACGCATGACTGACCTCTTTCAGTCTAGATTTAACAGTTATCGCAATATCCAACTCTTCCTTAATCTCTCGTACTAAACAAGCTTCTTTTGATTCTCCTTTTTCAATTTTCCCTCCAGGAAACTCCCATTTCAAAGGCAATTTCATTGCTGATGATCTCTGGCAAATAAGTATTTTTCCTTTATGCCTAATTATAGCACAACTAACGTGTATCATAATTTAAAGATAGTAAATTTTACACAATCTACTATAAAGTAACTTCCCCATGAAACTCAACTAAAAAAAGGCTTCAAGAGGGAATGAAGGGGAATTTAAGGTTAATCACATCAGAATTGTATAGAAATAAATTTAGGTGAAATTCCTTGCATATAGATCCTAGTTTCCGCGCCAAGTTCAAAAGTGACTCAGATATCAAATATTAGGATAAGTACTTGAATTTTTGATCTTACAACATCTGAAGATTAATCACCTCTTGTTTTGTAAGATGACGCCATGTTCCTCTTGGCAGATCCTTTTTAGTCAATCCAGCAAAGACTACTCTATCTAATTTAATCACCTCATAGTCTAGATGTTCAAAAATACGGCGGACTATTTTGTTTTTATTACTGTGGATTTTTATACCAACTTCATTTTTATTTGCTCCTTCAATAGTAGAAATTTCATCCACCTTTACTATTCCATCCTCAAGAGTCAATCCCTCTCGAATGGCGTGTAAATCTTTAATTTGGAAGGATTTGTTTAGAGTAACTTGATATATTTTTCGAACATCACGACCGCTATTGGTCAATTTTTTAGAAAGGTCTCCATCATTGGTAAAAAGCAGTAATCCAGTAGTACTTCTCTCAAGCCTCCCAACGGGAACGATTCGAGCTTTGGTAGCTTTTGCTACAAGATCCATCACTGTTTTACGCCCCTTTTCGTCACTAGTTGTAGTTAAAAAGCCCTTTGGTTTGTTGAGCAGTATGTACACCTTCTTCTCTGGGTTGATTGCTCGACCATCAAACTTAACTACATCGTTAAGTTCAACTCTATAACCCATTTCGGTAATAACCTCACCATTTACAGTAACGTTCCCTGAAGCGATATAGATATCAGCATCTCTTCGAGAACAAATCCCACTATTAGCTATGTATTTGTTTAACCTGATTTGATCAGGAGACATCTGTGTTTTTTTAGATTTATGTTGTTTTTGAATTGGGGCATTCCCACGAGAATAGCTCACTTTCTTTGGCTGTCCTCCTTGTCTACCAGAGCGTTTTTTATGATCACCACCCTGTCTGTCAAAACTTTTCCCCTTTTTAGAATTATCTGCTCTGCTCATTTTTAAATTTTCAACAAAGATATGTTAATTCTAATCAATTATTAAAAAACATCTCCGATCGCTTATATGATAAAACAGAATCTCTACGAGGATTAAAGCAATAAGTTTCAGTGGATTCGGTGTAATACTAAATCAATATCGATTAAAAGGATACTCAAGACACCAGAGATTATGATAAACTTAAGGATATTATGCAATAACACGTAATGGGTTTTGGTAGAAGACCTCCATAAAATAAATAAGAACACCAAAAGTAAAAAAACACAAGCATAAAAGAACAAGTGCATATGACCCACCTCAAATCTTGCAATTAGAAGATAAGCAGGCACAAAGGATAATAGGGTAAAGAGGGTAATAATTAGCTTTGAACTTCGCTCTCCATACACCACAGCAATGGTCTTGTAATTTTGAGCTAGATCACCTTTGATATTCTGTAAGTCCTTTACTAGTTCTCTAATCAAGATGATTAAAAACAAAAATAAAGCATGAACAAATATGACCAATTGGAAATTCTTATAATAGACAAAAATCGCAAAGAACGGTGCAATGGCCAGGGTCGCTGAAACCAAATTTCCCAAAAAGGTCACTCGTTTTAATTTATGAGAGTAAAACCAAATTCCAAAAATATAACTAGAGAAAAACACCACCGAGCGGAAGGATACATAACTGGCAAAAATCACGGATACAAAATTCAGCACAAAATAGGTGGTCAATTTAAAACGCTGACTAACAATCCGATCTAGCAAAGTTTTCCTAGGACGGTTAATAAGATCCTTTTCGGCATCGTAAAAGCTATTGATAATGTACCCCGAGGCAATTGCAATGGCGGATGCGGCTACAATACAAAATAGGTATGGATCAAATAAAATAGCGGCTATTGAACTATCAGGGGCAAGTATATAAAGTGAGGTAAGGTATTGCGCAAGTGCAATCACCAATACATTGTACCCCCTTATTACCGAAAAAAGGCTTAGGAACTTAAGAAGTAAAAGTTTCTGCCTTCGGCTAATTATCATAAAGTCAAATTCTTAGAAATTATAAACGACCTCTAGCTTATATCCCTCTAGTGCCTTTCGAGCCTTATCAATATCTTGAGTAAACCCTAAGAAGTAACCTCCACCTCCAGAGCCACAGAGTTTCAAATAATAATCATTGGTATCAATACCATGTTTCCATAATTTATGGAATTCAGCAGGTATCATCGGCTTAAAATTGGTAAAAACTGTATTTGAAAGTTGTTTTAAATTTCCAAATAAAGATTTTACATCTCCTTTGAGAAAGTCTTCAACACAAGCATCAGTGTGTTTGATAAACTGGTCTTTCAACATTTTTCTAAAACCTTCCTGCTTCATACTCTCCATAAAGATCTGAATCATAGGAGCGGTTTCACCAGTTGTTCCACTATCTAATAAAAACACAGCACCCTTACCATCTGTTGTTTGTGATGGAATACCTGTTGGCTGAATATTATCTTTCGAATTAATTAAAATCGGAAGACTTAAGTAACTATTTAAAGGGTCAAGACCAGAAGATTTTCCATGAAAGAACGATTCCATAGCACCAAAGATGTGCTTTAGCTTTAGTAGTTTTTCTCGAGTTAAATTCTCTAGAACAGTGATTTTATCATGAGCATACTTATCGTAAATAGCTGCCACAAGAGCTCCACTGCTTCCAACACCATAACCCATAGGTATGCTGCTATCAAAATACATCCCTTTAGCTACATCCTCCTTTAATTGTTCTATATCAAAACTGACTATTGGGTTTTCCTCTTCCTGTAGCTGATCTAGGTACTCGGCAAAACGCCTTAAGCTATCATTCGATTTTTCAGCCTCTGGAGTTAAATCTTCACTTAGCTTTAAAGCACCCTTATAAAAATTATAAGGTATGGACAAGCCTTTGGAATCCTTGATGATTCCGTATTCGCCAAAAAGCAAAATCTTCGAATAAAATAGTGGTCCTTTCATGTATGCCTTTGTTGCATGGTACTTCTAAATTACAATTTTTTAGCACCAAATCCAATCTGGTCGCAAATATACTGCTCGTTTTTACAATATACAACCAGTTCATTTCTAATAAATTGTAAAACTTCTTGTTTTTCTGCTTCAGGATAGAGCAAATGTACGTTCGCTCCCGCATCAAGGGTAAAACATAAGTTACTGTTAGTGTTAGCTCTATACTCCCATACTTTTTCAATAATTCTAAGGGTATTAGGACGAAGCAACAAATAATAAGGCTGAGAGCTCATCATAATTGCATGAAGCACCAATGCCTCACTCTCCACTACCTTAACAAAGGCTTCTAGATCTCCTTGCTTTATAATTTGTAAAAGCTCTGATAGATTTTTGTTAGCTTGCTCAAATCTAGCAGATGCAAAAGGATGGCCGTTGACCAGATCATGACCAACAGAACTACTTACCTTTTTCTCTCCCACATCCACAAGTAAAACAGTGTCTTGGTAATTATTAAAGTTATCGTGTACCTCGCCTTGATATTTGACTCCATATAGATTAGAACTCTCTGGTATATCCTGGTGCTCCCCAAAAACCATTAAAGGACCCTGGGTGCTTCGACTTGCACTTCCAGAACCTAAGCGCGCTAAAAAAGAAGCTTTTTTAAAAAAATACTCCTGATTCATATCAGGCAATAAGGTTTTCTCCATACTCATAAAACAAAGTGCTAAAGCACTCATTCCACTTGCAGAAGAGGCTATTCCACTACTGTGGGGAAACGAATTGGTCGTTTGAATTTTAAAATGATATTGATCGACAAAAGGTAAATATGGTTGAACTCTTTTGAAAAATGTCTCAATCTTCGGTGCGAAAGCCTCTTTAGGCTTTCCATCCAATAGAACTTCAAAACTAAATTCCTTCTCTGATTTAACTTTAGGACCTACTTGAACCTTAGTTTTTGTATGACAGTTATCCAAGGTAAAACTTATAGACGGATTGGCAGGGATCTGAATTTCCTTCTTTCCCCAATATTTTACAAGAGCAATATTGCTCGGAGATTGCCACCCAAACTCTGTCTCTTCTAGTTGTCCTGTGTATGGCTTTGAAATAAAATCTTTATGAATCATGAGTCAATTACAGTTTGGGCAAAGATACGCTAAAGCATTAAAGTTACTGCCATTTTACAGATCCAAAACATATGGATAAGACTCTACTAATTATTTAATTTTTCAGAAATAGCATTGGCAATGATAAAACCTCCTGTCCAAGCATTCTGAAAGTTAAAACCACCTGTTATGGCGTCTATATCAAGTACCTCACCAGCCAAATAAAGAGATTCGCATACTTTGCTTTGGTAAGTTTTAAAATTAATTTCTTTTAAATCCACCCCTCCAGCAGTTACGAATTCTTCTTTAAAAGTGCTCTTTCCATTGACAGTGAATTGAGCTTGTGTGAGCTGCCGAGCTAAATTCCTCAATTGGACCTTACTCATATCAGCCCACTTCATTTCTTTTGAAACACTAACAGCTTCAAGTAATTTAAGCCACAATCTTTTGGGCAGTTCAAATGGACGGGTGTTAACAATATGTTTTTTAGCATGCTCCTGCTTTAATTCAGTCAAATGCATTGCCATGTCCTCAAAGTTATACTGAGGCAACCAATTAACTAGAATCTTAAATTGGTAATTCAACTGATGGAGTGCTCTTGCTCCCCAAGCAGATAACTTTAAAATAGCAGGACCACTCATTCCCCAATGGGTAATTAGCAAAGGTCCACTTGATGTCGTTTCATCAGAAGCTTCTAACTCAATTGGCTGACCAGCCTGATTAAGTAAACTGACCTGGGCATCTGTGGCAAGCCCCATAAGATCTTGTATTCGACTATCCTTTATATTAAAAGTAAAGAGTGAAGGTACTGCCTTTACAATTTTATGCCCCATGCTCTCTAATTGATCCCACATTTTAGGATTACTCCCTGTGGTAATCACTACATGGGCAGCTCGATATTTCCCTTGAGTTGTCTCTAATGTCCATGGAGATTCTTTTAAATCTGTCCTGTGAATGGATTTGACCGCGCAGCTAGTATTTAGCTTAACACCTAAAGTATTGATTTGTTCCAAAAAACAATCAATGATGCTTTGTGATGTATCACTTTTGGGAAACACCCTTCCGTCCTGTTCAATTTTTAGCTCAACCCCACAGGATTCAAAAAATGCAAAGACGTCTCCACTACAAAAACTATGAAAAGGACCTTTGAGTTCACGCTTCCCCCTAGGATAAGCGTTTACAAATTCATTGGGATCAAAGATAGCGTGTGTGACATTACAACGTCCTCCACCAGAAATTTTGACTTTCGTCAATACTTCTTTTCCTCGCTCGAGTATTACAATTTTTCGCTGAGACTGTAATGTTGCCAGTTGAATGGCAGTAAAAAAACCTGCTGCTCCACCTCCTACAATAATAACGTCAAAATCCATGCAGCAAAATTAGGTTTAATTTATCGGTTTCATTGAACCCGATCAGGATAGTCCGTAATAATACCATCCACCTTAAATATTTTCATGGCTTTGATATCCTGGGTATCATTGACAGTCCATGGATATATTTTAAAATTCCTTTCATGCATAAGGTCGACATTCTGAGAATTCAAACTTTTAAAGTGAGGATGTATAGCAACAGCACTTAACTTTTCTCCCTCGGCTATGGCTCCATCTATATCTTCACTAGTTAGAATACCTATGGGCATCTTGGGGTTCAATTCTCTTATGGCCTGCAATTCATCCCATCGAAAACTAGAAATAATAAAGTCCTCTATCTTCCAGCCTTTATTATCTATATAAGATTGTAAAATTTCATGTACTGGTTTTGCGGTTCCTGCACCTTTTAACTCTACGTTTAAAACAACCTTAGCATCGATCAAATCCAACACTTGCTCTAGTGTAGGTATTTTAACTCCTCCCTCTAAAGTGAGCGTATCCAATGTTTCTTTAGTATAGGCTTCAATAGGCCCTGTTGCCTGAGTTAACCGGTCTACGGTATCATCATGAAAAACGATTATGGATCCATCTGCTATTTTGAAAACATCAATTTCAATAGCATCAGAACCTAAATCAATAGCTTTTTTAATGGATGGTAAGCTATTTTCTACCACATGACCACGGGCCCCTCTATGGCCTATTATAATGGGATCTTCTTGCATTTGAGTACAACTTAATAAACTCACCACTACGAGTGCTAATAGTCCTTGTTTTTTTAACATGTTTGAAGTTTTAAATGCGGTAAAACCACATCACTGAACTTCAAAAATAAATGATTGTAGAGGATTTATCCTAATTTTTACAGCTCCAATATCATTTCTTAACGTTAATTTGTTACTACCTTGATACAGTAAATCCCTTAAAGAATATTCTGTTTTATCAAGACCCCACTCTGCTATAAGTTCCTTAGGCAGTTGCAATTCAAACTCATATGTATTCTCTGTATCAAAGTTTGAAATCACGACTAACTTTTGATCCTCGTTATACCTCACAAAAGAATATATGTCTTGGTTATAACCTTGGCTATTTTGAATATTGTACTTATGTAGTTCTTTTATTTGCCCCATTATTGCTGGTTGACTTATTGAAACATTTAGCAAGCGCTTATAGAAGTCGCGCAATTGTTTTTCCTGCTCCGTGCTTTGTCCACCGTCAAATTTACCATCATTCATCCACCTTTGATGGTGAGGAACCCCCACATAATCAAAAATAGAAGTTCTACTAGGTTTACCAAAACCAGCATCCTCAGCCCCAGGTTCTCCTACCTCCTGTCCAAAATATATCATTAAAGGAGCCGTTGAAATGGTAGCAAGTACTGTCATTGCAGGTTTGGCAATTTGGGCATCACCAGCAAATTCTTCACTCGCGATTCGCTGTTCATCATGATTCTCTAAAAAGTAGAGTAAATGAGAAGAAATGTCCTTGGTCTGCTTAAGAACTTCAGAGATATAACTGGTCTTACCATTATCCTTCATGATCTGTTTTATAGAATCATACATGGCGACCTTATCATATAAGTAATCCATTTTACCCTTATATATATAATCGCGATATAAGGTTGGGTTATAGACCTCAGCTAATAAAAAAGCATCGGGATTTTCCATCTTAATAGTGGAATTCATATAACTCCAAAATTCTACAGGCACCATCTCAGCCATGTCATAACGAAATCCATCAACACCCATAGCTATCCAATACAGAGCAATGTCCTTAAATTTCTCCCAGGAATCAGGTACTTGTTTGTCCTTCCAGAATTCAAAATGTTTTTGAAACGGCTCATTTTCATACCCTTTTGGCAAAGAGTCAAATTCTCTTATTCCTTCAGGAGACACGCCGTAGTTTACCTTAACGGTTTCATACCAGTCATTTTGATCAGGCTTAGATGCTCTAGCTCCATTCCCAGTCCATTTTGCAGGATTCTCCTGAAAATGACCATCGACCAGTGGATGCTGCTCTCCTCCTAGAGGAAGGTAACCCTCTCTCCATTTAGGCAACTCGAATGTTTCATTTGGGTTGTAATAAAAATTGTTATCTCGCTGGTATTGAACCTCTGTATTATCGTCTACACCAAAACCCTCTACGCCTTTTGGTGCGGATATACTTTGATAATTTCTTGCCACGTGATTTGGAACTATATCAATAATGACTTTCATCCCTGCTTGATGGGTTCTTTCAAGGAGTTGTTTAAATTCTTCTAATCGATTTTCGGGATCAGTCGCCAAATCAGGATTGACATTGTAATAATCCTTGACCGCATATGGAGATCCCGCTCTCCCCTTAATAACCTCGGGGTCATCATTACTAATTCCATATTTGGTGTAATCACCAACTAGAGCATGATGTGGTATTCCCGTATACCAAATGTGGGTGATCCCTAAATCTTTAATTTCCTGTAATGCTTTAGGGGTGAAGTCTTCAAATTTACCTACCCCATTCTCCTCTATGGTGCCCCAAGTCTTATTGGTGGTGTTGGTGTTACCGAATAATCTGGTAAACACCTGATACACCACTTTTTTAGATTTTGTTTGCGTAGGCTCTTCAGCGGTACTTTCCTTATCATTGGCTGTTGGTGTACAGCTCATCAAAATTGACATTACCAGAACTGGTAGTGAGAAAACCGAAAACTTCTTAATCATTCTAATTACACTTTTGTACTATAAAATTTCTAAAATATAACTTGCTTTACCCGCAATGTTAAGGGTTTCTCCAAGGCTGATTTCAGAAGAAGAAAGTATTTCCTTTGCCGATTTGGCATCCTGGAGATTTTCTTTAAATCTGCCTAATTCCAAGGTTTGTTCTTCCTTGCTATTGTTGATTACAACCATTACAGTTTGGTTGTCATTATATCTAAAATACACATAAACGTCATTCTCTGGTATGTACTGCGTAGTTTTACCATTATGAATTGCTGTTGCGGTTTTTCTCCAATTAAAAATCTTAGAAGTTACATCAAAATAAGCATTCTCTGTCGCTGTTCTCCCCTGGGCAAAAAAGGCATTGTGGGTGTCTGTTTCCCATCCTCCTGGGAAGTCTCTACGGATGTCTCCATCACCTTTTGCTTTATCGCCTTTCATTCCGATCTCAGATCCATAATAAAGTTGTGGAATACCACGAATCGTCCCCAGTAGAGTCATGATGAGTTTATAATCCTCTATTGAATTGTATATTTGATTGATACGTTGGGTATCATGGTTCTCAGCAAACACTAGGATATTATCAATGTCTGGATACAAAAAGTCATTCACAAAGTTTTCATACACTTGAATCATTCCTTTATCCCAACTAGGCTCCTCTACCTGAAATGTCGCAGAAAGGGCATCGTGTAAAGTAAAGTCCATCACCGATGGAAGATGAGAGTTGTAATCTTGAATTGCAGCTATTTTACTATCTTTTTGCCAATAGGCAATTTGAGCCTGATCGTGCATCCAAACCTCACCTACAATATTAAAATTAGGGTATTCATCCATAATGGATTTAGTCCATTTGGCAACACCTTGCTTATCATTGTAAGAATAAGTATCTACTCTAAAGCCATCCAAATCAGCATATTCAATCCACCAAATAGCATTTTGAATTAAATAATTAAGAGCTAATGGATTTTTTTGATTAAGATCAGGCATCGTGCTAACAAACCAACCATCCATACAGTAATAAGCGTCTATCTCAGAGGCATTCGGATCCATCTGTGTACTCATTCTATAATTGGTCTGACCATAACCAGGAAATTGATGAATCCAATCATAGGTAGGCAAATCATCCATCATCCAGTGAGTAATTCCCCAATGATTCACCACATAATCCATTATGAGTTTCATAGAACGTTTATGTAGCTCCTGAGATAATCTTTTATAATCTTCATTAGTCCCGTAACGAGGATCTATTTTATAAACATCACTTTGGGCATAGGTGTGATAAGAATAAGTAGAATCATTATCCTCATTCATGGGTGTACTCCAGATTGCTGTAGCACCAAGAGATTCAATATAATCCAAATAATCTATGATCCCTTGGATATCACCGCCGTGGCGTCCACCTTGATGGTCTCTATTTACTTTTTCTACTACATCTTTATGATTATCATTGGAAGTATCTCCATTGGCAAAACGATCTGGCATAATTAGGTAAATCATATCAGAGGAATCAAATCCTTTTCTTTGAGCAGACTCAGGTCTTCGCTCTTTAAGCTCATAGTTTTTAGAAAACTTACGTTTTCCATTTTTCTCAAAAACAATTTTAAACTTTTGAGGTTCTTGACCTTGAGTATCCAATGTAATAAATAAATAATTTGGATTCTCTGTCTTTTTCACCTCTAGTATTTCAATACCATCAATCTTAGGGCTTAACTCGGCTATATTCTCACCGTACACCATAAGTTCCAATTCTGAATGTTGCATGCCACTCCACCAAAAAGGAGGCTCAATTCGTTCGATTTGCGCATTTACTGATTGCAGTATTAACGCAAAAATTGCGGTGATTAAAAAGGTACTTTTCTTCATGTTTAATTTTTAATGATGCTTATTGCGAACCCTCCTCCCGGAGCAGATCTTAATTTCAATTTACTATTTTTTTTCACTTGTACGCTTCGAATATTTATCGCTTGAGGATTTTCTTTGTAATGTGCATCCTTAGCATCTTCATAAATACGAGCAGTATAGGTTTCACCAGGTTCTAAAAAGTCTAATTTAAGACTTGTTTTTCTTGAATCATATCCATTGACATTTCCAATAAACCAATCTGATGTTCCTTTCGCTTTTCTAGCCACGGTAACATACTCTCCTGGTTCAGCTTCTAAATAAATTGATTCATCCCAATCTATGGCAACATCTTTTATGAACTGAAAAGCTTCTGGAAAGCGCATATAGTTCTCGGGAAGATCTGCCGCCATTTGCAATGGACTATACATAGTTAGATATAAAGCCAATTGGTTGGCGATTGTTGAATTAACATGAGAATTATTATTGGGATTTAATTTACTGATATCCATCTCAAATATCCCTGGGGTGTAATCCATTGGGCCTCCTATAAGTCGTGTAAAAGGTAATACTGTTACGTGATTGGCCTTGGACCCTCCAAAAGCTTGGTATTCCGTTCCTCTAGCCGATTCATTAGCAATCAAGTTCGGATACGTACGACTTATTCCAGTTGGTCGGACAGCCTCATGGGCATTTATCATAATTTCATATTCAGCCGCTTTTTCTAATGCATACTGATAGTGATTTACAACCCATTGGCTATAGTGATATTCTCCTCTTGGTAAAATATCGCCTACATAACCGCTCTTTACAGAGTTGTACCCGTGATCTTTCATGAACTGATAAGCGGCGTCCATATGCCTTTCGTAATTCCTAATAGATCCTGAAGTCTCATGATGCATGATCATTTCAACTCCTTTTTGCTTTGCGTACTCCTGTATTTCCTTGACGTCAAAATCAGGATAAGAACTCACAAAGTCAAAAACATAATCCTTTGAATTACCGTACCAATCTTCCCAACCTTGATTCCAACCTTCCACTAAAACACCATCAAAACCATGCTCTGCTGCAAAATCGATATAGGATTTTACATGAGCAGTATTGGCTCCATGTGTGCCGTTTGGTTTGGCAGAAGAATAGTCCGTTTTGCCAAGTTGAATCGATGGAAAATCATTCGTGTAAGCCCAACTGCTTTTACCAGTTATCAGTTCCCACCATACCCCGATATATTTCATTGGTTTAATCCAATCTGTATTTTCTATCTTAGATGGTTCATTTAAATTCAAGGTTATTTTTGAATCCAATATATCCCTAGCATCATCGCTAACGATAACGGTTCTCCAAGGCGTATTGAAAGGCGCCTGAACATGACCCTTATCACCGTTTGCATCAGGAGTTAACCAAGACTGAAAAACCATCGTCTTGTCATCCAAGTTTAGATGCATGGTTGAATAATTAATCAGAGCCGCTTCATGCAAATTGATATACAACCCTTCACGGGTAGTGAGCATCAGTGAGGTTTGTACCCCAGTGGGCGAAAAGGGTGTTTGTGATGAAATGGGGGTAATGGCTGAATCCATTTTACCTCGAATTTCTGACAATTTACTTTTGGTATAGTTGTATTCCTGGGTATCATAATCCCCTGGTAGCCAAAAAGCAGTATGGTCTCCTGTCATAGCAAACTCCGTAAGCTCTTCTGCGATAACAAAGTAGATCAGATGATCTTGCTCTGGAAATTCATATCGGAAGCCTAAACCATCATCAAACAATCTAAAGCGGATATTTATCTCGCGCTGTGTACCTTGTTGCTTTAGCTTTACTAATAATTCATTATAGTGATTTCTAATAGAATTCACCTCTCCCCATACGGGTACCCAACTCTGGTCAAAACTCGATTCTTTGGTATCTACCACCACAAAAGCATCCTTAAGAGAAATGCTGTCATTTTTAATCTGAAAACCAAGCTTACTTGATTTAATAACATTCTGTTGCTTAAAATTAAGCAGATAGGTAGGTTCTCCCGCTTGGCTAAGAGAAAACTCCATTTCCAAATTTCCGTTAGGAGATTTTAGGGATTGCCCATAAATCTGCCCAAAGAAAACCATACATATACTAAATAAAAGGTATTTGTTCATATTACAAAACAATTTTGTTATCCGGTTGAAGCATGGTGCTTTGCCCGTTAATTAGAATCTTCAATTCACGATCTCCTTCTAATTTAAAAGTTGTTCCACTATGTGAAACTTCCACTTTTAGAATTTGATTTCTAAAATTAACTTTGAAACTAAAAGCATCCCACTCTTTAGGGATTTTAGGATCAAAAGAAAGGCAGTCATTTTTCACACGCATTCCACCAAATCCTTCTACAACACTCATCCAAGTACCTGCCATGGAAGTAATGTGAAGTCCCTCGTGAACTTCTTTATTGTAATCATCTAAATCCAAACGCGAGGTTCTCAAATAAAACGTGTATGCCTGATCCATACGGTCCAATACTGCAGCTTGGATACTGTGTACACAAGGTGATAGTGAAGATTCATGAACTGTATATGGCTCATAAAAATCAAAATGACGCTCCAACTCCTCTAAACTAAATTGATCTTCAAAAAAGTAGAATCCTTGTAACACATCAGCCTGTTTTATATAAGGTGAGCGCAGGATGCGATCCCAAGACCATTTTTGATTGATAGGCCGCTGAGTTTTAGAAAGCTCAGAAACGGGAACCAATTCTTTATCTAAGAAGCCGTCTTGTTGCAAGTAGACATTACGCTTCTCATCGAATGGGAAATACATATTTTCCGCTACTTCAAGCCACTTGGCGACCTCCTGATCAGAAAGTTTGGTTTTCTTTATTACACGCGCGAAATCATCTGCATAATCCTCTTTTACCATCTCGATTGTCTGGGCGGTATATTCCATACACCATTTAGCAATATAGTTGGTAAACCAGTTATTGTTAACGTTATTCTCGTATTCATTTGGACCTGTCACACCTAGAATTACATACTGGTTTTTATCTGTTGAGAAATTAGCGCGTTGTTTCCAAAAGCGAGAAATCGCTATCATAACCTCTAGACCCATCTCTGGAATATAACTCTTGTCTGCTGTAAAACGGGTATAATTGTAAATGGCAAATAATATAGAACCATTACGGTGGATTTCTTCAAAGGTAATTTCCCACTCGTTATGACATTCTTCTCCATCCATAGTTACCATGGGATAAAGCGCTGCACCATCAGTGAATCCAAGTTTCTGCGCATTTTCAATAGCCTTATCCAATTGGTTATAACGATAGGTAAGCAAGTTTCTCGCTACCTTCTCATCCTTTGTAGCCATGTAAAATGGAATACAATAGGCCTCGGTATCCCAATAGGTACTTCCTCCATATTTCTCACCAGTGAATCCTTTTGGACCTATATTTAATCTAGAATCTTTTCCAGAGTAGGTTTGATTGAGTTGGAAGATATTAAATCGTATTCCTTGTTGAGCTTTGACATCTCCTTTTATGGTAATATCTGCCATTTGCCATATGGCATCCCACTCTTGTATTTGGGATTCCAAAAGTGCGTCGAAACCATAATTTCTTGCCTTGATAAGAATTTGCTCAGAGGCCTCAACAAGCACCTCTGATTTATGATTCAGGCTCGTTACATAACCTGCAAATTTCACTAAGGTTGCTTTTTGACCCTGGGAGAGTTTAAGGGTATATTTAAGTCCTACTTTTCGAGATTCGGATACGACTTCACCTTTGACTTCAACCTTTTGGTCATCTAGGTACAATTCATTGAGCATCCCAGTACAAACATCGAATGCCGTTTTATTAGTCATTGATCGTACGTAGGCAAAATCGTCTTTAGAACTAACCTCGTTGATTTGCCAAAATGCATCATCCCAGTTACTATCCTCGTTGGTAATCCCGCCATCTACATAAGGCGTTATGACAACCTCCACCGAGCGATTTAAAGGAGTAACTTCATATTTAATGGCACCAACTTCAGTTAATGTCATACTCAAAAATCGAGTTGCCTTTACTTTGAGATCCACACCATTAGGCATACTAGCGACAAAGCTTCTCTGATACCAACCTTGTTTCATGTTTAACTCACGAGCGTAGTCTGATACTTTAGTACAGGTGTTCAAATCTAAGGTTTCACCTTCAACTTGCACGTGAATTCCTATCCAATTGGGAGCGTTTAATACTTTTGCAAAATATTCTGGGTATCCGTTTTTCCACCATCCTACTCTGGTCTTATCTGGATAGTATACACCGGCGATGTAACTTCCTTGGAAACTTTCTCCACTGTAATCTTCTTCAAAATTAGCACGCTGCCCCATGGCTCCGTTTCCTAGACTAAATAAGCTTTCCGAAGATTTTACCTTTTGAGGATTAAATCCTTCCTCTATCAATGACCACTCATTTGGCTTTATATAATCCTGATTCATTTTATTTTGATTGAAGTTGAGTTAAAAAATCGTACGTTATTTCATTAAATGTGTTAAACACATAATCCGCATGGTGCAAAACTTCTGCATCACCAAGAGCAATTGATGTCATTCCCGCATTATTGGCAGCAGTAATCCCTGCATAGGCATCTTCAAAGACAATACAATCCTTGGGGGCCACCTCTAATTGACTTGCCGCCTGAAGGAAAACTTCTGGGTCTGGTTTAGCTTTACTTACGCTATTACCATCAACAATTGCATCAAATAGATCAAACAGACCTACTTTGCGTAAAATGCCTGGGGCATTTTTACTAGCTGATCCTAATGCAATTGGATAATTGGCTGATTTTAATTTTTCTATAGTACTTTTTACCCCTGGTAGTATATCATCTGGGGTCATTTGGGCAACATATTCTAAATAATCTTCATTTTTTTCAGATGCTAGGCGATCAAACTCCTGTGGAGAAATTTCGACCCCTGCCCAATTTAATATCTTATTCAAAGAGTCTATTCTACTGACTCCTTTGAGTTGTTCATTTTGCTGTTCAGAAAGTTGAAAATTGAAATTCTCTCCCAATTTTCTCCAAGCTAAAAAGTGGAATTTAGCGGTATCCACAATAACACCGTCCAAATCGAAAATAAATCCCTTTTGTTGTTTCATCTGCGTAATATATCTGTAAGAGTGAAGTTTACAGACTTATTTTAATGTTGTTCCTAGTTTGAATCTTGATATCTGATCGCTTAATCGATAGTATAGGCAATGGCCTTCTTATTGGTGATCAGTAAATTAGCTAAGGCTGCCAGCAATAGACATATTCCAGCTACAATCATAGCGTTAATCGCTTGATCCCCCATGAGCTGATAGCTTAAGTTTATACCTCCTATGGCCGCAATGATCTGTGGTAATACAATAAACATATTGAACAGTCCCATATAGACTCCCATTTTCTTGGCATCAATAGCACTAGATAGCATGGCATAAGGCATGGAAAGTATACTACCCCATGCAATACCTACAAGGAGAAAACTTCCATAGAGATGCCAAATGTTACTAGCGAAATACATGGAAATAAATCCAGCCCCTCCAATTATAAGAGAAACCATATGGGTAAATTTCCGATTGACCCTGAATTTAGAAGAAAAGTAAGCTAGCACTAATGCAAATCCCATGGATGAGAGGCCATAGATTCCCATGGCTGATCCAACCTTATCCGATGCATCTTGATATTTCGCGTTTGCAGTATCAAATTGCTGCTGTTGCACTGTGTTAGCAAAGTCATATGCGTTCTCCATTGGCGCTGGTGCATCATAAACATGTTCAGTCAAAGCAGGCATGGCCATACTCCACATAGTAAAAAACGCAAACCAACTAAAGAATTGTACCACTCCTAGTTTTACCATCGTAGAAGGCATCTTACCAATATTTTCCACAATATCCTGAATGAATCGACCCTTGCTTTCAGCCCTCATTTTCTCAAAGGCCACCATGTCTTCTGGAGGGTATTCATCGGTAGTAAATATGGTATAAAGAATGCTGGTAATAAAAACGGATCAATCTCAAAAGTTGGGTCTAAATTGA
>NZ_AMSG01000029.1 GCF_000300875.1 Galbibacter marinus
TCAATTTAGACCCAACTTTTGAGATTGATCCATCATTCCTAAAGCCCTCGCTGAGTAGCCTCCCCAATTTCTCCTTTATTTGAAATTCATAAAGATCAATTAAAGTCCATATAGCCTATTTCGCCCAGAGAATAACCCGGGAAAAGTAAATGTATTATAATCTAAAAAGGGACATACAGTCGTTAGAAGACCTAAAAGACATTTTAAATTAATGCTCCAAAAACTCATAATTATGTTGAAAACACACCTTTCTACAAAAGAAGCTTTATTCGTTGAAAACTCCCATTTGATACGTGTTTTTAAGGAATAAAGAGAGTGCTCCTTCCTATTAATCTATTTCAGTTTAGTTCTCCAGAATGATTAATTGTTCTCCAAAACCAATTCATTCCATGGTATATATTTTAAAATATATACCATTTAAATAGACATTGAAAAAGATAAAGGAATTATGATGACCGACCATTATTACAATGATGTACTTGAAATAGCTGACGGGTACTTTATTTTGAAGGAAGCAAAAAATTGATATAATTCACAAATCGGATCTCGTTAAACATGAGTATCTAAAAGACAAATGAAGTAAAGTGCATTCGTGCTGTTCGCCTCCATTTTGAATTGTTTTTAATTCCTAAACAATCCGATTTAGCTATAGCTCTACCCGTATGTCTAAAATCAAAGTTTTGGAGAAGGTTCTAATTACCAGTATTGTCGTTATCGGTTGAGGTTTCGATATAATAACCTTTATTATTCTCCTTGCCATCCACCAAACTTTTGATACTTCCGCTTGATTTTTGCTCCTCAAAGTACAATTCTTCATAATCCTTAGTGTATAAGGCGTCAGGAACAACGTTGACATCAAATATTGCCTCCCGAGTCTTACCATCTACAAAGTTGCCGTAAAGCGTGATATAATGCTTTGCAAGACCCACATTTTTTTGACTGTCATAACTCAAACGCAAAACACCTGTTTCTCCTTTGGGAACAAAATCCAAAGTTGATTTACCAGAGAGGTATAAACACCCACAAGAAGTAATAACCTCATCGATAATTAGTGGGTACTCCCCTGTGTTATTAATATAAAAAACAACGTCCAACTCCTGCCCTGCCAGTACGGGCCAATAATGCCTATTGTTATCTAGTATCTCAATGGAAGTTTTCCGGTCTTTGATATCAGTACCGCAAGCCCATAATGCCAGGGAAATGACCGAAATCAATAACCACAGTTGTGTTTTCATATTTTCTTTTTTATAATTCTTTTTTACTTTATTAGTCTAACCTCATCCAAAGCAATCGTTGATTTACCCCCTTGTTTTTTTTTGAATATTCGGATCTGCACGGCTTTGGTATTCTCAGAAAAATCCACCTCTGTTCGGATGCGGTAAACTGTTTCTGAGATTTTCGTAGGAACTAGGGTGTATAACACCTGACTTCCATTGGTTATTTCCACCTGCTCTGGGGATAATATCCCATGTTTAGACATATTTAAAAAACGCATTTCCAGAACATTCCCTTTACCTTCACTGGGTAGTTCCATTGACAATTCCCATACCTCACCTCCATTAATCACCCATCCTTGGTGGTAATCATATGTAAAACCACTTAAACCATCGTAAAGAATACTAGCATCTTGATAATCGTGATCAGGAACAGATACAAAAGAAATACCGCTTTGGGATAACATATTGGGTTCTAATCCATGCTGTACCAAGTCTTCCCACTGCTCTATATAAGTAAGTAAACCTCCACGTACTTCTCGATAATTTGCCATATCCGAAAATCTACCATGTCGTTTTAATCGTTCTATGATTTCTTTTATCTCTGGTTTGACATGGAGATGATCAGATGTTTTTTCAAAGCCTCCATGATCCCCTAAACCTTCGTGATAAGCAACCTGTAATCGTGTAAAACTCAAGGCTGTTATTAATTTATCCAAACGAAGGTACTCTTCACCTGAGCTCTGGTTAACCATAACCTTAAGCGAATTGTAAAAGGAAACAAATTGCTCGGTATTGAGATATGTCTTTACAATATTGTCAAAGCTTCCATAAAGTGGCCAGGGTCTATTATTGGTCATTTTATGATCTTCCAGTTGTAGGTAATAATTGGCCAACAAAGCAGAAGATTTTGGATAAAATTTTTTCAAATACCGATGCACTAGAACATCAACATCTGAATCCTTGTCGATCATTAAGGCAGACAGAACATAGGTTTTCACATCATCAAAAGGAGAATAGTCATAACCGCTTCCATTTAAAAACAAGCCTTTCACGCCTGCTGACTTAAAGGAAGGTATCTGTTGTTGAAATCCTTTGAGAACCGGTAGTGGACTGAGGTAATCGTCAAAATTTGAGATATAACCCCAGAGATATATTTTAGATACTCTTTCTATCCAATTCTTAAGTTCTTTCTCCCATTTAGAAAATTTTGGATGTCCTTCCAGGTTGATGCCTTTTGGTAAATCTATGGACGTGAAAAACACTCCTGTATTGGTTGCCCAGGTTTTTCTTGGTGCTTCTCTTGTCGTCCTATATGCTATGGTAAAGAAGTGATGTTCCGGGTAATGATCAGCTAATTTATTCAACAAATACCCAACTGCTGGGGTTGCTAATTGGTCAGTATTCCCCAATTTAGAACATTGGTCACAAACGCAAACCAGATCGTTATCATTAGGTGCGACCATAAACCAATATGGTTTTTTGGTTCCGTCGCCGAACTGCTCCTCAACGTAGTGCTTAAGCTGTTTGTATAAGGCATTAGAGGAGAAGCAATACTGCTGCTTATTACTGACGCCATTGACTTGAGCATAAATTTCTTGATTTGCTACTATTAGCTTATGCAAATTATGACCCCATAAACCCCAGTTTTCATCGAGGTTATTTGTTCCCAAAATACCCGCATACTCAGGATTGGTGTTTGGTTCAAGGTGTGGTTCGCGATATTCAAAATCAAACCTGCGACATTGGTCGCCAAAGCTTATAAATGAGGGCGGAAGGTCTGAAATGGTAAAATTCTGATCTGTTTCACCAATACTTGCCATCAGCTGGTAGGTCACAAACAGCATGGCACGTTTATTTTTTACGCGCAGTATGAGAACGCCCTCCTTGTTGGAAAAGCAATAATCGTATTCCAATGTTGGCACGATCTCGAGATAGAACTCTTGATACCCAGTAGAGACCTTGAGATCTTCAGATTTGATTACCTTGGTTTTATCGAAACTCCTCATGTAAAGATGGCTGTATAGATAGTCCACCCATTGCCGGCTCAAGTGATCCTCCGCACCACTAATGCTATAGAATGATCCTTGGGCATAGACGCACCACTGAATACAGCTAAGCAGACAACATAGAAGCAATCGGGTCCTCATATTTCTAAAATAAAATATTTACCTGCAAATACACATTGAGTAAGTTACCATACTCCTGATCTGAAACCCTGTAGTTATTCATACTACCCAATATTGATCCCGATATATTTTTATAAATGGTATGACCAAATCCTGCACCGATCATACTATTGGTCACAGCAAACGCATTATATAGCTGGTAATTAATTAGTTCTACATCGGGTGCGGAACCTACACTTGCTACAGCCATAATATAGCCATTGTGGGAAGAGAAGTAATGCCTGGTGTCCAACGACAGGCTATAGAGTAAAGCACCATCCAAATAAAATTGGTGGTATCTGGCATTGATTCGAAATCTATCCCACTCCTTTGCCGCTCCAAAAACCGCATTGTACATATTCCCATCGCTCATACCCTGATCTAATTGTTCGTCTCTGAAGCTTCGCAACCCTATTCCGAGTTCGAATTGAATTCCTTTGAGGATTTCAAAATACCTAAACAGAGAAGCATTAAAGCTTAACATCGGGAAAAACTTATTAGACACTGCCACATTAGCCATAGTTGATGTTCTTTCACTCCAGTCCCGCAACCACTCTCCTTGAAATTGAAGCCCCTTACCGGAGGTTCTTCCAGTGTAATAAACCCTTCCAGTATAGGTGTTTTCGCCTGCAGTATGGCTGTATCCCACAGATGATATTGAATTACTGGCGTAAGTACTTTCTTGATCACGGCTTCTAAAATGAGAGAGTACTACCTGGTTTTTATAGGTTTTGTTTTGAAGATAATTCAAACGACTTTTAAATCCTGTACGCTCCAAATCAGAAGGTTTGTAAAACCCTTGGTAATAATAGGCCGAGTCGAACTGCTTTAATTGCTCATAAGCCAATCCTTTTGTGTGCTTTAAAGACATGCTATTCGGCTCATAATGCAGAGCAGTGTTGAGCTTGTCTAAGGCTTCATTAGAATGCTTTTCTTTCAATAAAGCGAGAGAGTAATTCGTAGAAGTCTCCGAAAAAGCCTTTATCAACATTTCGTGATATGGGTTGGCTTTTAATTCATCATGTAAGCCTTGGTAAACCTTCTCATAGGTATCAATATCTGCATTCTCACTATTGAGTTCTGCCAGTTTGATCTTAAAGAAGATATTTTCCGGATGATATTGCTCCCCTTGTTCCACATAGGTACGCATCCGTTCAAGTGCATTGGTTTTATGAGCTAAGTTTATGGCATATCCAAGGGCTTTCTCGTTTGTAGGATCATTATTCAACCAGAGATCAACAAAGTACAGAGCATCATCGTATCTAAAGTCCTTATTAAGATTAGTTACGACTTGTTCGGCCATATCAGCATACCCTCCAAGATAAACCTGCTTCTGATTTTCGTCAACCATGCCAACTGCCTTTTCATAAGCAGCAAAGGCCTGTGAGTAGCCCTTTTGTTGAAAGTAGAGTTCAGCTCGTTTGATTTGCAATTGCGGGGTGTTATCCTCTAAAGCAATGTCATCTAAAACAGCTAAAGCGTTACTGTAATCTTCATTTGCCAAATAGGCATTAAACAAAGTGTTTTGAGCATCAGCCCTCAACTGCCCACCTCCAAACTCCACCACTTGTTTTAAAAAAATAATGGCCTGGCTATAGTTTTCTGCTTCCATTCTATCCTTAGCCTGACTATATATCGTATTGACGTATGCAGCTCTCACGTTAGGATCATTGGAATATTGTGCAAAAAGTTCCTCCGCCACGCGATTTTCCTCCGCGGTGTTTCCCAAACGATTATATACCATCATTTCGTTTAATGACAATTCCTTGGAGTTGCCCCGAGCACTTTGATGATTTTTAACAATAAGTAAGGCTTCTTGATACTGCTGGTTTCGCATGGCATCATTAAACATATAACGGTAAGCCTCCTTATCCCCAGGATTAGCAGTCATTATTTTTCCATACAATGTCAAAGGTTCCTTGTCTCTCGCATCTCTGGCTGCTTCTTGTAAATAATATTGGTATTGCTCATAACGCTTGTTGCGCTGCAGAAATCCAAGGAGCTCATTATAGCGGTTTTGTTGAGCGAGAATCCCCGTCTTTTTATCGATGAGCAGTTCATTTTGTGGAAATCGAACCAATCCGCGTTCAACAAAGGCCAATGCACCTTCCTGATCACCAGCTTTAAGATAATCATTTGATGCATTAATGTAATTGTTAATATTTTCGGGACTTTCCGTAACCAATTCCTTACTAAGCTGAATTGCTTTATCCATATCTCCAGCCATCCGATTGGCATTGGCTTGAACCTCCAGTTGATAGAGGTAGTCTTTCTTAAGAACACTGTCATTTGGAAATATCTGATTGATCCGTTTTTGCAAGCGATCAGCCTCAACAGCATTACCCTGCAATCGGTATAAGCCTATTTTCTTCCGCCATAGTCCCTTCCAATAGGGGTTAATCTCCAGAAGTTCGTTGACATAACATATTGCACTAGAATAGCGGCCTGTTTCAGTTTCTAGGGTGACTAATAAATGTCTTGAATCGACATTTTCCTGATTGTATCGTATGGATCTATTCAATTCTAATCGAGCATTGTCATAATCTTTATGCTGTAGATGGTATTTCCCAACGAGCATTTTTAAATCGGAGTCCTTTGGGTACTTCTTAAGATTCTTATCAGCGAGATCTTTACCTTGTTCCCAGCTCCCATCTGCATACAACTTGTTGATATGCCTTACAAGCTCACTCTTATCATTTAGAGTGATTTCTGTCTGTGCGTTAAGACTATATGGCAAAACAACACTGACAAGCAATAGCCGAACGAACAGTACTTTTGCTGACAGCTGCATATGGCTTATACCCCTAAAGGTTGATAAAGGAAATCTGTTTCCTAATTCTTTTGTTGATACCATTACTTGATTCTATTTTATTTGGTAACCTGAAGTTTGTTCTGCGGTTTGTTTTTGGAATGACCTTGCCTTGTCATTTCTCCCCATTTGAAGTTTCTTCCGGTAAGAAACTGCACATAACCTCTAAGGGTGAATACTATAGTTAGAGGATGATATACAAATGCTTCGAAAGATGCAAAGAGAATAAGTTTGAGGTACTCAGAGAGGTTATTGTACAATTTTTTAACCGTCAGGTCATAGCTGATGGTCAACAGTGAAACACAGGTACCCAAAAGATAAACATAACCTAACATCAGCCAAAACGTATTGAAGTTCACCTGGCCGGTCCATAAAAGATAAAAAAGACACAATAACCCAAAAAATTCAAAAATTGGTGCAAGAAATTCGAAAATAAAGATGTAGGGCATCATGATCCAGCCCATACGACCGTACTTTCTGTTAAATAAGAACTTGCGGTGTACAAAGAAGATCTGCAAAAGACCTCTTCCCCAACGGGTACGTTGGCGACTAAGAACCTTGAGGTTTGGTGGTCCTTCTGTCCAACATAATGTATCAGGTACTTGGACAATTCTGTATTGCTCATTGTTGTCACGCTTGTGTGCAATAATACGCAATGTCATATCGAGATCTTCAGCATGAGATAGGGGATCAAAACCACCCGCCTCTATGACGATTTCTTTATTAAACAGTCCGAATCCACCCGATACATTGGTAACAGCATTAATCCTTGCCCATCCCATTTTAGCGACCAAATAAGACCGCATATACTCGACTTCTTGAAAGGCAGGAATGATTCCTTTTGGTGGTCGTACTTCAGTGATTTCTCCATTGTCCACTTTGCAACCATTGGACATACGCATTGTAGCACCAACCGCGATGACCTCAACATCGGAATCCATCACGGGAAGAATTACCTTAGTTAAGGTGTCCTTGGCCAATAGACAATCTACATCTGTATTTATAAAATAATTGTGCCTAGCGACATTAACACCCGCGTTCATCGCATCTGACTTGGTCCCTCCATTAATTTTATCAACCACAGTCAATCGTTCAAATTGAGGATCTGTAGAACGGAAAATTCGCTTTACAGGTTTACATGGCACTTTACTTACATAAGCATAAGGCACTTGGGTGAGCGCAAAATGCTCGATAAGTAAATCCAAGGTTTTGTCCTTACTACCATCATTGACAATCACCACCTCGAAATTAGGATAATCCAAATTCAACAGTGTGCTTACATTATCTATAATAATAACCTCCTCATTGAAAGCAGGGGCAACAATAGATATCCCAGGAGCTGATTCGGGATGTTTTTTAAGGATCCGCTCTTCTTTACCACTGTAGCTCTGCTTACTTCGGATAATGTTAAAGTAGGCCATTAAGGCTAAGGTAGAATATATTAGCGTAAGGGCTGTGGCATAGAAATAGATCACATATTGATAAAATACAAAAAATGCTTCCATAACTTTTTGGTAAAAAGTGGGGTTTTCTGTCGCTTTTCAACACAAGGATGCGCCAAAAGGAGGATAGAGAAAAACCCAAAAGTGTGTGTTAGTTTAATTGGTAATCGACTTGTGCATAAAGTGTTTTGTCAAATTCACTTTTAGTAACAACCACAGCTTTTAAACGGGATTTTCCTTGTTCCCCATATTGACCAATGGCATAAGCTAATTGAGTTTTTGTATCACTGTCAAAGGTTTGGTTATAAATAGTAATTAGGAAATCCAATACCTCCATACCACCAAGGTTCGGCAGAGATTTGATAATATTACGTTGAACCAACTTAGGAGAAACCTCATAGCTTTCCATAAACACCTCCTTAGCCAAAGTGTACTTCATTATCCCTAAAGACTTGACAATCTCGCATTTTACTGTAATGTTGTCTTCTGTCTTAAAAAGCTCCAACAAAGCGGCACAACTGCCCGTTTGTTGAAAAAACCCTATTTCTCGAATCAAAAATGCACGATATCTTATATCAGACGCATCTACCCAGCTTATAAGTTGAGGCAATGCACTTTGTTTGGCTTGTTCACTCAAATAATAATGTAGGCGGATTTCATCCATGGCGTTAAATCCCGTATCAAAACCCTCTTCCAGAAATTTATAAGGATCATTAATATTGTATTTCATCATGGCCGCCCTAGCGTTTTTTCTAAGGCTCCCTTTTTTGTGGTATACCGATTGTTGAATGGAAGCTCCAGAAAGCCCGACGTTCAAATCATCTAATGCACGAATAGCTTCTTGTCTAAGTTTTGGACTACGAGCACCCATAATTTTATTCCAGAAATCAATAATTCCAAAAGAATCCAATACGGTGACGTAATTATTTAGGTTTATTTTGTCGTGATTTGCTTGTCCTGCTTCAGTCAAGGCGACAATAAAGTCAGTAAACACTCGTTTTTGATAATTTCTTTTGACAAGAACCTTATCGTCCTTAAAGGTTTGGTTTATCTCATCCTGCTGATAATTTTTAGAGGCATACAAAATGCTTTGTAGTCGATCAATTAAAAGACTTTCCTGTTTTCTTCTAGTGCGTTGGTAATCACTTTTTACCTTATGGGTTCTAAAGAATCTAAAAAAGGAAAAACAGTACACCAATAGTAGTACACCCACTAAAACGATGGTTGTTTTAATCACTATTGGGTATCCAACGAACTGAGAAAGCAACCAGTTCCAATAATAACTTGCGTAGAAAATAAAATCCATACTTTTTTATTAATAACCAATTTTGCCCCAAAGAGTTTAGGTTTATTAGGGGTTCAAAAAAAGTCTTTCAGCAATACTGCTTTAAACGTTTTTATCTTTAAAAAGCATCTTGTTGTAGGTATGATGCGAAATTGATTAAATTCGGTGCAAAGATCATCCAAAGTGTAAGTTTCTACAATACCCGTCCTGCACATATTGACGAATACGACTAACTAATTTACGTAAAACAGCTATTCGGCATAATTTTTAGAAAACTGATTTATAGTGATTTGAAAAATTACAATATCCGATTATGCTAATTTTCGGCCTCTTTTAAAGTTTAGGATCAACGGTTTTAATTCATCGTTGAAACTAACATCCAAGCCATCAAAATTTTGAATAAAAAGGATAAATTGGCCTAATATTATTCAAAATCAGACCCTATTCTATCCAGACAAAATCAAATAAAATAAATTCTATCAAAATTCCTGATGATATACCCTTTACACTTTAGTGCCGTAAATCTCATTAAATGTTGCTTTTACACCTATTTTTATAATAAGCTCACGGAAAAATGACCGAGCTGCGATGTCCATTGGACAATAAAAATCGGGCACACTAGCACGGATTCGAAATAATTTGTATTTTAGTATTGATATAGGTTAAAATAGGAGAATTTAAACCACTCCTTATCCATAAAGGATAAGAGTATAAAATTATCTTTCCTGTGAAGCCACATCCACCGCCAAATCAACCTAAAAAAAACGAATATTTTAATCATTTGATTATGTTCTTAATTGAAAAAAAGAAGAGCCAAATGGACACTCAAAAAGCTCCCTATAGTATCCCTTCGCAAACCCGGATAGGGCATATACACCTAAAGGTAGCGGACATGGAACGCTCTTTGAAATTTTACTGCGGCCTATTAGGCTTTAAAGAAACAAGTCGCCACGGCTCACGTGTGGTGTTTATATCAGCTGGTGGTTATCACCAGCATATCGCGCTTAACACATGGTACAGCAAGAATGGGAAACCTCCTCTTCCCAACAATACAGGACTTTCACAAGTTTCCATTCTGTACCCTACTCGACGAGATTTGGCCTGTATTCTAAAACGGATATTGGATGCAAATTACACGATTTCAGGCGCTTCGGATCATGGGGTTTCCGAAAATTTGTATATCGAAGATCCGGATAAAAATGTCATTGCTCTATACTGGGATAAGCCCTACGAATTATGGCCATTCCATAAAGATGGCACCCTTGAGATATACAATGTCCCACTTAATATCACAGAACTTTTAGAAACCACATCACGATAGACTAAAACAAAAGCACTATTACGGAGTACCTTTTTTGTTGTCTTGTAAGCGTGTAATGAAGATTGATGGTGTTATTCCTGTTACCGCTTTAAATGCGGCCGTGTATTTGCTATGGGAAGAAAATCCATATTTCTCAGCCAAATAAGCAATTTTATAGGTCCGAAGTTCAGGGTTATTCTCAAGTTCAGCCATGCTTCGGCGCACCCTGATTTCATTCACATAACTATTAAACCCTAAGCCTTTGTTTCTATTGATCACATAAGAGACATATCGGGTATTCACGTTAAGTTTATTTGCCAACAATGAGAGGCTAAGGTTACTTTTTAAATAAAAATCATCATGTTCTAAAGCTTCCAATTCGGCTAAGATACAGTCAGATGTTTCTTTGGACATATATTCTTTTGTACTCGCTTGGTCATTCTGGTGGAGGTGAGCTTTGTTTTGTTTGTTTTTCAATTTTCTCCTACGTCCATAGAAATAGATCCCTACCCCAAGCAACACCAAAAAACATAACCCTGCCATTATGAAGGTAACAGTATTACGGGTGAAAAGAGCTTCTTTTAGCTTCTTGTCGGTTTTGGCAACTACCATATTGGCAAAATCCCGTTCTCTTTTGGACCTTTTAGTTATAATATCAAGATACTTTTGGTTGTATAAGGTATAATTTTCAATATCCCCAACAAGTTTATAATATTTGGTCATGGCCAAAAAAACCCCCATATTCAGTTCTTGGAGTTTTGAAGCCTCTGCAACAGCCAATGCTTTGGACAATAATTCATAGGCCAGCTCTTTTTCTCTATTTACAATGGCAATTTCGCCCAGTCCTTTGTAAATATATCCTTTAATCACGGTCTCTGCCCTTGAGGCTCTGGCTTCCAATTCTAATGCCTTGTTGAAGTAATATTTTGCGGAATCTATCACTCCCAATTTAAACAAATTAGCACCTATTCGCTCTTTACTCTGAGCCCTAAAAGTTACCTTTTGAGGTGAATCAGGCAAACGTCTTAAAATGGTATCTGAAGTTTGAAAATAAGCAATGGCTTGTTCATAATCATTTTCTTCCTGAGCGTAGAAGCCCCTCTCTTGATAGATTTGACCCTGAATCTGGTTCGATAGTTCCCCTTGATCAACCTTTTCACACAATTCTTGTGCTTTATCTAAAAATTTATATCCATTGTTTAGCAGTCCGCTCTTTCGGTACTGGGTAGAAAGTACCCCATATATTCTAGCTCGCCATGCGGTTATTCTTTCACTCGTGGCAATCCTATCTGCTTTCAAGGCATAGTGTAGCGTTGAATCCCTGTTTGATTTCCTGTAATACATATCAGAAATAAGCATAAGAGAACGGATTTTTTGTGTGCTTGTGGCTGAAGTTTTGTACAGTGAATCTGCGATTTTGAGCGCGTGATCAGGATCTGACGCCGCAACATTCATATAAGTGTAATAAAAAACACTATCAAAAGTCTTTTGCTGTGGATCAGTAGATTGCGCTAAGGTATTTTGGGTAAGAAGCAAGACGCAGCTAATTAAAGGAACAAAATGTTTCATAATTATCTATGGCTTTGGTTGATGAAAATCATATGATCTTAATATCTAAACATTAAAATGAGATAACCGCAAACATTCCTCATATTGTAACAACACATCAGGTAATTGAAAATGAGGTGACCACCTATTTAAATGAATTAACTATTGTTTATCCATGGTTTCAACTGCCCAAATTCCCATACTATAGAAATTGTAGTTAACCTATGTTTTAATTATAAAATTAACAAAGCGCCAAATATATTATAATAAAAATTGGATTTTGTTAAATTGCCTCTTAAAAGGATCTACAAAGCGTTAAACACAACATATCATCGATGAAATGTATCTACGGGAATCAGGAATATGACTAGGCAGTTCGGGCGTATATGGTGTTTTCACTACGTTATAAAAAAAGCATAGTGAACTGTTCGTGGTTCTGAGATCCAATTTTTAGTCTAACCAAATCAGCTTATGGTTGGTAGATACAAAAAACCACCTATTAGAAATAGGTGGTTTATAACTTATAAAAGCTAGAATAAATCTAATTAGTCAACTTTTAATGCTTCTTTTGTATCTTCAGCAGCGTTATTGATAGCCTCTCCTGCGTCTTCAGCAGCGGTATCAATAGCTTCACCTGCTTCATTTGCAGTGTTTTCAAATGCTTCTCCTACATCTTCTGCAGCGTTTTCAACATCATCTGCAGCGCTTTCTACTGCATCTTGAGTCTTTTCTTTAGTGGTTTCTTTACAAGAAACTACAGCAAGACCTAAAACAATGACTAATCCTAAAATTACTTTTTTCATAATAGTTGTTTGTTTATTATTATTTAAATTTTGCGACTCAAAGATTAAAAGCAAAACCTTCTATCCTTGAGTTGAATTCTTCAGAGAATTATTTTATCAACCCGCTGAGGAATCTTTAAGTAATTTACGAATATAATTGCCTATTTGGATTTTTGCACCCGTCTTTTTTTCTATATATTTTTTATTTATACGGCCTTTATCTTTTATAATTTCTTTATTATCAAGTAGAAAGTTTAATTTATTAAAAAATTCACCTTTTGTGGAAATCGACTCAATTCCACCCAACTCGACGAGTTTTTCCGCTTCTATAAATCCTCTATAATGCTTTCCTATGAGAACTGGAATTCCAAAAACCGCAGGTTCTAGTGTATTATGTAAACCTGTAGAACCCATCCCTCCTCCAACATAGGCGATATCGGCATAGCTGTAAATTCGTGTTAGCAGTCCAACGGTATCCACGATAAGAACCTTAGCCTGACCAATGATCTCTTGATCCAATTCAGAATAAAGGACCACATTTTTCTTTATAGAATTTTTAAGTTTTTTAATCTGATCCCCTTCTATTTTATGTGGGGCAATAACCACTTTTAAATTTTCCCTAGCCGTGTTGTTGATATAATCCACTAGAATCTCCTGGTCTTCTATCCAAGTACTACCTGCTACCAAACAAAAGGAGTTCTCTATAAACTCTTCCATAAAGTCTAAGCTATTGTCCCGATCCAAGATCTCCATTACACGATCATAACGCGTATCCCCGCTTACGGTGACATTTTGAAAATTAATACTATTTAGAAGCGATTTTGATTGCTCATTTTGCACAAAGAAATGTGTAAAAGACTTCAAAGAATGTGTCATAAAACTGCCATAGGACTTAAAGAATATTTGGTCGGGCCTGAAAATACCAGAAACTAGTAAAGTTGGAATGTGTCGTTTTTGAAGAAGTTTTAATGTATTAGGCCAAAACTCATATTTCACGAAAATAGCGAGCTTAGGATCCGCCAACTCTATAAATCTCTGCATATTTCCTTTGGTATCCAAAGGAAGATAGCAAACTAAATCCGCTGCCTTGGTATTCTTTTTAACCTCATAACCTGATGGAGAAAAGAAGGTGACCAATATTTTGTAGTTGGGATATTCCCTTTTACACTGCTCAATTAAGGGGAGCCCTTGTTCAAACTCACCCAATGAAGCAGTATGAAACCAGATCAAAGGATTTTCTTTATTTAACTGGGTTTGTAAATAATCGAAAGTTCCTTTTCGGCCATGGACAAATCGCCTTATTTTATCACTAAACAATGCCACAACAAAGAGCAAACCACTGACGATATGTACAACGATATTATATAAAAAATACACTTTCTTCCTTTTGTCGCTAAAATACGTTACTTTCTGTTAATACATTGGGTGTGGAAACTTTATTTTGTAATTTTACCACGGTTATTTAAGATGAATCCAAATGAGGAAAATACAGATGGTTGACTTACAAAGTCAATACCAAACTATAAAAGAACAAGTCAATAATTCTCTAACAGAAGTACTAGAATCAGCAGCCTTTATAAATGGCCCACAGGTTCAAAACTTTCAAAAAGAATTAGAATCCTATCTAGGAGTAAAACACGTCATTCCATGTGCCAATGGAACTGATGCTCTACAAATCGCAATGATGGGTCTAGAATTAAAACCTGGGGACGAAGTTATTACTACTGATTTCACTTTTGCAGCAACAGTAGAAGTTATTGGTCTGCTACAACTCACTCCTGTTCTAGTGGATGTCGATGCGGATACCTTTAATATAAACATAGAGGCCATTAAAAAGGCAATCACTCCGAAAACAAAGGCTATTGTCCCTGTGCATCTCTTTGGCCAATGTGCTAATATGGAAGCAATCATGGAAATTGCCAAGGAACATAACTTATATGTTATTGAAGATAATGCTCAAGGAATTGGAGCGGATTACACCTTTAGTAATGGTGAGAAGAAAAAATCTGGAACAATTGGTCATGTAGCTGCGACTTCCTTTTTTCCATCTAAGAACCTAGGGTGCTATGGGGATGGTGGAGCAATTTTTACCAACGATGACGACCTAGCACACTTCATACGCGGTATTGTAAACCATGGGATGTACGAACGTTACCACCATGACGTAGTAGGTGTGAATTCCCGATTGGACTCTATGCAAGCAGCAGTATTACGCGCTAAGCTACCTTTATTGGATTTATACAATAAGAAAAGACGACAAGCGGCCATTAAATACACCGCTGGGTTAAAAGACAACCCGAATGTTATAACTCCGATCTTAGCTGATAAAAGCGAGCTCACAGAAGATAACAATCAGCATGTTTTTCATCAGTATACCCTTAGAATCACTAATGGAAAGCGGGATGAATTAGTAAAACACCTCAACGAAAATGACATTCCATGTGGAGTTTACTATCCGATTCCGTTGCACTTACAAAAAGCCTATGTTGATTCAAGATATAAGGAAGAGGATTTTAAAGTAACCAACACTTTGGTGAAAGAAGTGATCTCTCTGCCTATGCACACAGAATTGGATGATGAGCAAATCGATTTCATTACAACCAAAATAAATTCATTTTTAAACTAATACCAAACACCAAAATTAATGAGCATATTAGTGACCGGAGGTCTCGGTTTTATAGGATCTCATACCGTAGTAGAACTTCAAAACAAAGGATTTGACGTCATTATTATTGACAATCTTTCCAATTCAACTATAGATGTACTTGATGGAATCAAGGCCATTACTGGAAAGGCACCCATATTCGAAAAATTAGATTTAAGAGAAAAATCTGCTGTTTCAGATTTCTTTAAAAAATACCCAGATATCGAAGGTGTTATTCACTTTGCAGCATCTAAGGCTGTTGGTGAGAGTGTAGAAAAACCACTGCTATATTACGAGAACAACATCACCACCCTAGTCTATCTTTTACAAGAGCTTTCCGCTAAAAAAGATGTTTCGTTTATCTTTAGCTCTTCCTGTACCGTATACGGTCAAGCTGATAGCCTACCAATTACAGAAGATGCGCCAGTGAAAACAGCAGAATCACCATATGGAAATACTAAACAAATCGGAGAAGAAATCATTCAGGACAGCTGCAAGGTTTATCAAAACATCAAAGCAATTTCACTTCGTTATTTTAATCCTATTGGAGCGCATCACAGTGCTAACATTGGAGAATTACCCGTTGGCGTTCCACAAAACCTAGTTCCATTTATCACCCAAACAGGCGTTGGTATGCGCGAACAACTTTCTGTATTTGGTGATGATTATCCAACAAAAGATGGCACCTGTATTCGGGATTACATTCACGTGGTTGATTTAGCAAAAGCACACGTAGTGGCTGCCCAACGTTTAATTGAAAATAAAAACCAAAGCAATTACGAGGTCTTCAATGTAGGCACTGGAACAGGAAGTACTGTTCTTGAGGTTATTGCAAGCTTTGAAAAAGTAGCAGAAAAACCCTTAAACTATAAAATTGTTGATCGTCGCCCAGGCGATGTCATAGCCGCATATGCCGACACCACTAAAGCAAACAACACCTTAGGTTGGAAAGCAGAATCCACCTTAGATCAGGCCATGACTTCTGCATGGAAATGGGAACAAAAAATTAGAAACTAGAAAAGGAAGTACCAATTCTTTTTACTGAATATCTTAAAGCCTCGTTGCACATCGCAGGAGGCTTTTTTTATGTGCATTCATAGTACCGCTTGGCTTTTAAAATTGTCAAAGGGTTAATTTTTGAGGAGAAGATCCTATGAACTATCTTTGCACAAATTATTTTTTAGTGGATACTGCTACCAAACAATCAGGTATAAGACAGCTTTTATCTTTATATCAAGAATCTCTGCAACTTCAGAAATTAGGGGATCTTATATCCCAACCTCAAGGAAAAATTCAACTTAGCGGATTAATCGGCTCCTCATTATCAAGTGTTCTTGCTAATGTTTTCAAGGGCGGCGACAAACCGTTTTTGGTGATCTTTAAGGACAAGGAAGAAGCTGCGTATTATCTAAATGATCTCGAGCAGATGCTAGGGGACAAAAATGTTCTCTTCTATCCTGGAAGTTACCGTAGACCCTACCAAATAGAACAAACCGACAACGCCAACATCCTTATGCGAGCAGAGGTGCTCAATCGCATCAACTCTCGAAAAAAGCCAGCTATTATTGTGAGTTACCCCGATGCTCTATTTGAAAAGGTGGTGACAAAAAAAGAACTAGAACGTAGCACGTTAAAGATCAATCTTAACGATAAACTATCCATTGATTTCTTAAATGAAACCCTATTCGAATACAAGTTTAAAAGGGTAGATTTTGTTACTGAACCAGGCGAGTTTTCAGTCAGAGGTGGTATTGTCGATGTGTTTTCCTTTTCAAACAACGAGCCATATAGATTTGAATTCTTTGGAGATGAAGTAGACGGCATAAGAAGCTTCGATGTAGAAACTCAGCTTTCCACCGAACGTCTTAAAAAGGTGACCATTATTCCAAATGTAGAGAATAAATCACTGCAAGAAGATCGCCAAAGCTTCTTTAAATACATACAAGCCAACACAATTGTCTTTTTAAATAACAAAGAGCAGTTAGAAAGCAGAATAGATCAGCTTTTTGAAAAAGCAATCGTCGCTTTTTCAGGGTTATCAAAGGATATTAAACACGCTCCACCTGAAGAATTATTCTGTAATGCATCCTCGATATCCCAAGGACTTTTATCATTTACAACCGTAGAATTGCAAGGTTGGAAAGAACAGGCACAGCAGGTACTTTTTAACACAAGCCCTCAGCCTTCATTTAATAAACAATTTGAGCTGTTAATTGATAACCTCAACGAGAATCACCATAAAGGTTATACCAACTATATCTATTGTACTAGCGAGCAACAAGCCAAACGATTTAAAGATATCTTTGAGGATATTGGAAAACAAGTACACTATCAAACCATCGTCGGGACTCTGTATCAAGGATTCATAGATCACGATCTTAAAATTGCATGTTATACAGATCATCAGATTTTTGAGCGTTACCACAAATTCTATCTTAAAAACGGTTATGCGAAAAAACAAGCGATTACTCTTAGAGAATTAACAAATCTTGAGATTGGCGATTATGTTACTCATATCGACCACGGTATTGGTCGTTTTGGAGGCTTGCAAAAAATACAGGTGGAAGGAAAAATGCAAGAGGCCATCAAACTCATCTATGGTGAGAGAGACATCCTATATGTGAGCATACACTCGCTTCATAAAATCACCAAATACAACGGTAAAGATGGAAAGACTCCTAAAATATATAAACTAGGATCCAACGCTTGGAAAAATCTCAAAAAGAAAACCAAGGCAAAGGTTAAAGAAATTGCATTTAACTTAATTAAGCTTTATGCAAAACGAAAAACAGAAAAAGGGTTTCAGTACGGACCTGATAGTTACTTGCAAAATGAATTAGAGGCCTCCTTTATCTATGAGGATACCCCGGATCAAAGTAAGGCTACCGAAGAGGTGAAAGCCGATATGGAAAGTGAACAACCAATGGATCGCTTAGTTTGTGGTGATGTGGGATTTGGGAAAACAGAAGTAGCCATTAGAGCAGCTTTCAAAGCCGTTGATAATGGAAAGCAGGTTGCCGTTCTTGTTCCCACAACGATTCTAGCCTTCCAACATCACAAAACATTTAGTGAGCGGCTGCAAAACATGCCAGTTACCGTAGATTATTTAAACCGATTTAGAACAGCTAAAGAAAAAAGAGAAACCCTTGAGAATTTAGCCACTGGTAAGGTAGACATCATTATCGGCACGCATCAATTGGTAAACAAAAATGTAAAATTCAAGGATTTAGGCCTTCTTATAGTGGATGAAGAACAGAAGTTTGGAGTCTCAGTGAAGGACAAACTAAAAACCATTAAAGAAAATGTAGAGGTATTGACCCTAACAGCTACGCCGATTCCAAGAACGCTGCAATTTAGCCTTATGGCAGCGCGTGATTTATCAGTTATCACCACGCCTCCACCCAACAGATATCCTATCGATAGTAATGTAATTCAGTTAAATGAAGAAATTATACGCGATGCTATTTCTTATGAGATTCAAAGAGGGGGTCAAGTGTATTTTATTCACAATCGCATTGAAAACATCAAGGAGGTTGCCGGTATGATACAACGATTGGTTCCCGATGCTAGAATAGGAATTGGCCATGGACAAATGGAGGGTAAAAAATTGGAGGATCTGATGTTGCGCTTTATGAACGGTGCCTTTGATGTTTTAGTGGCGACTTCCATTATTGAATCTGGACTGGATGTACCGAACGCCAACACCATTTTTATTAACAATGCTAATAATTTTGGACTCTCTGATCTGCATCAAATGAGAGGACGTGTGGGTCGAAGTAATAAAAAGGCGTTCTGTTATTTTATTACACCGCCTTATTCAGCGATGACTGACGATGCTAGAAAACGAATTCAAGCCCTAGAACAATTCACTGAACTTGGTAGCGGCTTCCATATAGCCATGAAGGATCTTGAGATTCGAGGGGCTGGCGATATTTTAGGGGGAGAACAAAGTGGTTTTATCAACGAAATAGGATTCGATACCTATCAAAAAATAATGAATGAAGCCATAGTGGAACTCAAAGAAAATGAATTCGCTGATTTGTATCCTCAAGAAGAAGGCGATAAGGTATATGTGAAGGAAACCCAGCTAGATACCGATTTTGAGTTGCTATTCCCTGATCATTATATCAATACAGTCACTGAACGTTTAAAGCTCTATAATGAACTCAGCAACATAGAAACAGAAACCGATCTACAAGCCTATATGGATCGGCTTATTGATCGTTTTGGCCCACTTCCAGAAGAAGCTAAAGACCTATTAAATAGCGTTAGAATTAAATGGATTGCCACACAAATGGGACTAGAGCGCCTTTTGCTCAAACAAGGTAAAATGGTAGGGTATTTTGTAGCGGACCAACAAAGCAGCTATTATCAGAGCAACCGATTTAGATCAGTTCTTGAATTTGTACAAAAAAATCCGAGCTATTGTAAATTAAAAGAAAAACAAACCCGTAATGGCCTGCGTTTAATTATTAGTTTTGATGGTATAAAATCAATTGATAAAGCATACAAAGTCCTAAGTCCATTCGCTTAATAACACTTAAAGAAACACAAATCATTAATCGACAATAAGACATTTATCGATGAAAAACATACTTACATTTCTTTTATTACTTCCGTTGTTTATCAATGCGCAATACACAATTTCTGGAACTTTTGAACCAGCAAATACATTTACAACGGTATATTTATATCAGATAAATCCACAGGCGGAAAACTTTTTAAATTATATCTCTCACAAACGCCTAGATGAAAACTCCAAAGTGTCCATCGATCTTCCAAAGGAATTAACCCCTGGGATGTATCAACTTAACTTTGGAATACCCCGAGCGGACTACCACTTTAATTTCATTTATAATGGAAAAGAGGATATCGTTTTTCAGTATTCCCAAGAAGATGGAGTCAGTTACCTAGAGAGCCAGGAGAATATGGTGTACTTAGAATATCTCCATAAATCACAAATGACCAATGAATTACTCAGTGCGGTATTCTATCCAGATGTATCTGAGAAAGACTATAAGGCAGTCTTTGAGGCTATTGCTGAAATTCAACATCATTTTGAACTTCGAAGCATGGGACTTTTGGCTAGAAGTTTCATAAGATCAGGGCGCTCCCCTATTCCAGATCACCAAATAGGACCAAATGAGTATATTGCATTAGAAAAAGAGCATTATTTCGATTATATCAACTACAATGATAAGACGCTTCAAAATTCCTTTCGTCTAGTAAACCTTTCCATACTATATGTCCTTAAATTTAACCAAGAACAGCAAACCGACGTCTATATAGAAAATATAGGTGAAGTAATGCGCCGAATCGGTGAGGATTTAAACCTTAAAAAAGAAGTTGCAACAAGACTTTGGGTCAACTTTTCGTCAGATGCAGACAACACACTAGCCAATTATATTGCCGATACATACCTATTCCCTGCAGCCAAGAAAACAGGAGACTATAAACTCATTACTGAAATTGAACAATTTCAAGCCACGGCCTTGGGAAGCGAAGCACCCGATTTCCAAGTATCAGATGGTAAAAAACTTTCTGATCTTAACAAGGCAAAGCAGTATGTACTAATTTTCTGGAGTAGCACCTGTTCGCATTGCTTAAAAGAAATTCCACAAATTCATGAACTTGTAGACGCAATGGATAGCAAGAACCTCGAAGTAATCGCATTTGGTCTAGAAGACCAATTGTATCCATGGAAAGCTACCATAGAGGATTACCCTAATTTTATTCACATTTACGGAGAAGGTAAATGGGATAATAAAACGGCTGAAGCTTATAACATCACCTCAACACCGACTTATTTCGTATTAGATAAAGATAAAATTATACGCAGTAAGCCAGAGTCCTTAGAGGAATTATTAGAAATACTAAAGACAGAATAAGTCTTATAAGCTTTTTAAGTCTTTAATCACTTTAAAGGCGATATCAATCTGGTCCTCCCCTACAATAATGGTAAATTCATTGGTTGTAGAGATTACCTCATGAAGGATAATACCTTCCCAAGCCAAACGTTGGAAAATAAAGTAGTAGATTCCAGGAATCACCACATTTTCCTCAGGTAATTTTACGCTTATTGAAGATAACTTGTCAATCTTTTGAGTGCGCTTTTCGTCTTTAAAGATTTCTTCCACGATGGCATTCATAGAATTACTCACCACGATGTTGGTCTCATTGACTCCTCTTGAGGAAGTATAGAACACATCTTTATTCTCGTTGATTTCCTGAAGTAACTTCGCTTGCTTGTTTAGGATGGTGTCAGAGATTAAAAAGGTGTAATCGGTAAGAGAAGATCGCACGGTAATTTCTCCAACATTTTTAAGCACTTTTAAAATACGGTGTGTCGCTCGAAATTCTAATTCCGCTGAAAGTCGCTTTAAAGCCATAACGATGGCACCATTACGCACATCCTTTCCTAATTGATCTTCAATATCTGGCTTGATGGTCCTGGACAAAGAAGTGAGGTTGATGATTCCTTGTGCCAGCGCCGTTTGGAGAAACGGCTTTGATTTGATGTAGTTCTCAACTACGGATGAAATTGTTTTCATTTTATATATGGTTTGGTCCTTACAGGATGTAAAAATAAGTTAAGTTTTGGTTAAAAGCAAAAAATAAAACTAAATGTTTTAAATATAACAATGTGTGTTTAATTTTAACAGTAATCGAATTACATCCTCCTTTTGGACTAAAGTTTGCATATCAAAGCTTGAATCAATATCCTTTTTCTCCGCATAAAATCATTACTTTTGTGTCCTTAAAAATCAAATAATTCAATGGAGTACAACGACGTTGCCAAAAATAAAAATCGGTTTACCATTACCGCAGCCCTACCTTATACCAACGGTCCTATTCATATAGGTCACCTTGCGGGAGTTTATGTTCCTGCGGATATTTTCGCCCGTTATTTACGTATGCAAGGCAAGGATGTAGCTTTCATTGGAGGCAGTGACGAACACGGAGTAGCCATTCCTATGAAGGCTAAGAAGGAAGGTGTGAGTCCTCAACAAATTATAGATAAGTATCACCATATTATAAAGGACTCTTTTAAAGAGTTTGGAATTTCTTTTGATAACTACTCAAGAACATCTAATGAAATTCATCATAAAACCGCCTCGGAGTTTTTTAAAAAACTCTACCAGGATGATAAATTTATAGAGGAAGTAACCGAACAATTGTATGACCAAGAAGCAGAACAGTTTCTAGCGGACCGCTTCGTAAGTGGAACCTGTCCTAAATGTCAATACGAGGCTGCATATGGAGACCAGTGTGAAAACTGTGGTAGTTCATTAAATGCTACGGATTTGATCAATCCTAAATCAACTATCACTGGCAGCAAGCCTGTTTTAAAACAGACCAAACATTGGTTTTTACCTTTAGATGCGTACGAAGGATTTTTGCGTCAGTGGATCATCAAGGGTCATAAAAAAGATTGGAAGCCCAATGTTTATGGTCAAGTAAAAAGCTGGATAGATGAGGGCTTAAAGCCTAGAGCGGTGACAAGAGATTTAGATTGGGGTATTCCGGTTCCAGTACCAGGTGCAGATGGAAAAGTACTCTATGTTTGGTTTGACGCCCCTATCGGTTACATTTCTTCTACCAAAGAATGGGCTGATCGCCAAGGAAAACAATGGGAGCCATATTGGAAAGATTCTAGGTTAATCCACTTTATAGGTAAGGACAATATTGTATTTCACTGTATCATATTTCCATCAATGCTTCAGGCACATGGTGATTATATCTTACCTGAAAATGTTCCAGCAAATGAATTTTTAAATTTAGAAGGCCAAAAACTTTCGACTTCTAAAAACTGGGCAGTGTGGTTACATGAATATTTGGAAGAATTCCCAGACCAACAAGACGTGTTGCGCTATACCCTTACAGCCAATGCACCTCAAACTAAAGACAATGATTTTACCTGGAAAGATTTCCAAGCTAAAAACAATAATGAGCTTGTAGCAATCTTTGGAAATTTTATCAATAGAGTTACTGTACTTACTCACAAATACTATAATGGTGTTATTCCACAGGCTGGTGAACTAACCACCGAGGATCAACAAACACTAAAGGAGTTAAAATCATACCCAGAGCTCATTTCAAATTTAATCGAAAAATATCGTTTTAGAGAGGCTGCAGCCGAACTTATGAATGTGGCAAGATTAGGTAATAAATACCTTGCGGATCAAGAGCCTTGGAAGGTGGTAAAACAAGATCCTGAGCGCGTAAAGAGCATCATGTATGTATCGCTTCAAATCGCTACCGCTCTTGGTGTATTAAGCGAACCTTTTTTGCCTTTTACATCCATAAAATTAAAGGGTGTACTGGACTTTGACAAGCTGCAAATCCAACCTAATTGGGAGCAGATAAAAGATCGCAGTGAACTGATCGCTCCAGGACATACCATTGCCGCTTCAGTGCTGTTATTTTCTAAAATTGAAGATGACCAAATTCAAAAACAATTGGATAAATTGGAAGCTACCAAAAAGAAGAATCAAGAAGATAACCTAGCCGCTAATGCGTCGGTAGAACCACAAAAAGACACTATTGAGTTTGATGATTTTGCAAAACTGGACATTCGTACTGGTACTATATTAGAAGCTCAAAAAATGCCTAAGGCAGATAAGCTTTTGATATTAAAGGTAGATACTGGGATTGATGTAAGAACTATTGTATCTGGTATCGCTAAAGACTATAAAGCCGAGGATATCATCGGAAAGCAAGTTACCGTTTTAGTGAATTTGGCTCCAAGAAAATTAAGAGGTGTATTAAGTGAAGGTATGATCCTTATGACAAACAACAGTAGTGGTAAAATTGTTTTTATAAACCCTGATCAGGACCAGGTAAACAACGGAACTGCTATTAACTAGATTTCGAAGGTTAGAATAATTAAGAAGGTTTTAAAAAATTTTATACACACTGCTCATGATCTCAATTCTTGATTATATTAGTGCGCGAACTTCTATTGAAAAAAAGTCGATTCAAAACACTGTAAACCTCTTAGATCAGGACTGTAGCATACCTTTTATATCAAGGTACCGCAAGGAAACCACTGGTAACTTAGACGAGGTTCAAATCGGAGATGTTTCTAACTTTAAAAAAGAGTTTGAGGCCCTAGAGGCTCGAAAATTAAGTATCCTTAAATCAATTGAGGAACAAAATCAGCTAACAGATCAGCTCAAGAGTCAAATCGAGAACTCTCAGGAGATAGCGGTACTTGAGGATCTTTACTTACCCTATAAAAAAAGCAGGAAAACTAAGGCAGACACTGCCATAGAGCATGGATTAGAACCCTTGGCAAAAATCATCATGGCTCAAAATGCTACTGATTTAGACTCCATTGCTCAGCGATATACTTCAAAACATATCAGCTCAACAGAGATGGCCTTAGAGGGTGCTCGTGAAATCATTGCACAATGGATTAAAGAGCGACTTGATATCAGAAAACAACTAAGAAGGCAGTTTGAGCGCTACGGCGTTCTACAGACCAAAAAGGTTGAAGCTACTGAAAACTCATCAGAAGCGGCTCAAAAGCACAGCGATTATTTCAACTGGAACGAACCAATAGCCAAATGTCCTTCCCATCGTTTATTGGCGATCTTAAGAGCGCAAGCCCTAGGGTTTATCAAAATAAAAGTTGAGATCGATAACAAAAGAGCCCTTGAGATCATTTATTCAAGGGTCATAAAAAGTCAGAACCTATGCGCTGAGCAAATTGAATTAGCAGCAAAGGATGCCTATAAACGAGGGTTGTATCCTGCATTATCAAAAGAAGCGTTGTCCTTGGCAAAAGAAAAAGCAGATGACACGGCTATTGCAGTATTTGAAAAGAATCTAACACAACTTCTACTGAGTCCTCCACTTGGAGAAAAACGCATATTAGCGTTGGATCCAGGTTTTAAAAGTGGATGTAAATTGGTTTGTTTAGACCAAAAAGGTGTTTTATTACACAATGAGACCATCTATCCACACCCCCCAAGAAAAGAAGCTTCTCAGGCCATTAAAAAGATGCTTACCCTAGTTAATGCGTACAAAATAGAAGCCATAGCCATTGGAAACGGTACGGCCTCAAGAGAAACAGAACAACTTATAAAACGAATAGGTTTTGAAAAACCCATTGAAGTATTTGTAGTTAGTGAAGCAGGCGCCTCGGTCTATTCAGCTTCAAAGATAGCTAGAGCAGAATTCCCAAACTATGATGTAACTGTAAGAGGTGCGGTTTCCATAGGCCGAAGACTATCCGACCCCCTAGCCGAACTTGTAAAAATCGATGCAAAATCCATAGGGGTTGGACAATACCAACACGATGTAGACCAAGTCAAATTGCAACAACGTTTAGACCGCGTGGTAGAGAGCTGTGTTAATAAAGTTGGAATAAACCTAAATACCGCTAGTAGTTCACTGTTGAAATATGTATCAGGAATTGGAGAAAAACTAGCAGAAAACATCATAGACTATAGAGAAAACAACGGTGCCTTCACCTCTAGAAAAGAGCTTTTAAAAGTAGCTAGATTGGGAGAAAAAGCTTATGAACAAAGTGCTGGGTTTTTAAGAATTAAGAATCCTTCTAACCCCTTGGATGATTCTGCAGTGCATCCAGAGCGTTATCAACTGGTAAAGCAAATGGCAAAAGATTTGGGTACAAAGGTGGATCAACTCATTGGTCAACCCGAAAAAATTGATAAAATTCCTCTAGAAAAATACGCTAGCGACACTGTAGGAATGCTTACTCTAAAAGATATTATTGCAGAATTAAAAAAACCAGGTCTAGATCCAAGAGCCAAAGCACGAATTTTTGAGTTTGACCCCAGCATTAAGTCCATTAAAGATCTAAAGGCAGGACAGATCCTTCCTGGAATCGTCAACAATGTGACTAATTTTGGATGCTTTGTAGATATTGGGATTAAAGAAAGTGGACTAGTTCACATATCAAACCTCAGTGACACCTACGTCTCCGATGTCAATGAAATCGTACGTGTTCAACAGCATGTAAAGGTTAAAGTGTTAGAGGTGGATTTGGATCGAAGCCGTATCCAACTCTCGATGAATTTCTAATGAACCCCTTAAGCCATAATTAGACTACTTTTAAATTAAAACACCAACAGTAAATTACTGCTCACAAAAGGGATAATTTTATAACTTTAACCTTAAAAGTAGAAATTATGATAGTAAAGAAAGTTGAAGAATTATTGAACAAGCAGATAACGGTAGAGGCTGAATCATCTCAAATATACTTAGCCATGGCTTGCTGGGCAGAAGTTAAAGGACTACAAGGTGTTGCACAGTTCATGTATACCCAATCCGATGAAGAAAGAGAACACATGCTGAAATTGGTCAAGTTTGTAAACGAGCGAGGAGGGCATGCAAAAATATCCGCATTAAAAGCGCCCAATGTAACTTTCAATAGCTTTAAGGATATGTTCCAAATGCTTCTGGATCACGAAATATTTGTATCAGAAAGCATTAATGAGCTCGTACATGTTACCTTACAGGAGAAGGACTACTCTACACACAATTTCCTACAATGGTATGTGGCTGAACAAATCGAAGAAGAGGCCATGGCTAGAACCATTTTGGATAAAATTAATTTAATTGGAGATGATAAAGGAGGTCTTTATTTATTCGATAGAGATATTGAACAATTAACGGCTACTACCCAGGCTAACATACCTTCTGAATAATTTTTAATTATATAGTGTTAAAGTTTATTTAGATTTAATTTAAATAAATATATTTGCCCGTTGTTTTACTAAAACAGGTAGTGTCTTGGGCAAAAAGAAGAAAGACAAAAAGGACAAGAAAATTAAAAAACACAAACTTAAGGACCTGGAAAAGAAGGCTCTTAAGTCTAAGTGTTGTGAAAAATATCGAAAAAGCGAATCTAAACGCTGTAAGAGATGCCCTTGCTTCGATTTAATAAAAGAAAAGGCAGCATAAGTTAAATCAAAGTCGCTTGGCTATCATACCAAAGCGACTTTGTGTTTTTAATATGTTTTTCCACCGACTACAGTTGTTTACTTTTTTTCCTAAATTAACAGCTGGTTGAGTGCTATAAATAATAGTCCAATACCATCCCCGAACACAGATAATTTCAATACATCGAATATGGAAACCATCAACAAACTTGAAGTTCGCAATTTAGTAATGCAGGACTATTTGGAACTCAGGGCTTCTATGGTAGAGGCTTATACTGGGATTGAAGATGCACCTTGGAAACAAAGTGAAATTAGCAAATTACTTTCCTTATTTCCAGATGGCCAATTAGTGGTTTTAGTGGATGATAAAGTGGTAGGTTGCGCACTTTCTATTATTGTGGATCATTCCATCGTTGACCAAAATCACACCTATGAACAAATTACGGGGAGCTATACTTTTTCAACCCATAATCCCGATGGCAACATTTTATATGGGATTGATGTGTTCATCCATCCCAAATACAGAGGGCTTCGCTTGGGAAGAAGACTTTATGAAAAACGAAAAGAACTCACCGAGCAATTAAACCTAAAGTCCATCATGTTTGCGGGTCGTATCCCAAACTACAGTAAATACGCCAACGAAATCACCCCTAAGGCTTATATTGAGAAGGTAAAGATGAAGGAATTGTTCGATCCTGTGCTCGCCTTCCAATTGAGTAACGATTTTCATGTAAAAAAAATCATGAAAAATTATCTTGAAGGTGATATACATTCCCTTGAGTACGCTGTTTTGATGGAATGGAACAATATCTATTACGATCAAAGTCCTAAACTGATCAACTTAGAAAAATCGGTCGTACGCCTTGGCCTTATCCAATGGCAAATGAGACCTTTAAAAAATCTTGAATCCCTTTTTGACCAAGCGGAATTCTTTATAGATGCTGTCTCAGGATACGGAAGTGATTTCGCGCTCTTTCCGGAGCTCTTCATAGCTCCTTTAATGGCAGATTACAATCACCTTAATGAAGCTGATGCCATTAGGGAACTTGCAAAATACACTGAACCGATTTATCAGAAATTTCAAGAATTCGCAATTTCGTATAATATCAATATCATCACAGGGAGTATGCCTCATATTGTGGATGGTAATTTATACAATTCTGGATTCCTATGTAAACGCGATGGATCCTCGGAGATGTACACCAAAATACACATTACTCCAAATGAAGTTGCCCATTGGGGGATGAAAGGTGGTGATCAAATTAAAACCTTTGATACCGATTGTGGTAAAATAGGAATTATGATTTGTTATGATGTAGAATTTCCAGAACTCAGTAGAATAATGGCAGATCAGGGAATGCAACTTCTCTTCGTTCCATTTTTAACTGATACACAAAACGGATACACTAGAGTAAAGAGTTGTGCGCAAGCCAGAGCCATTGAAAATGAATGCTATGTTGTCATTGCAGGCTGTGTGGGTAATTTGCCGAAGGTTAACAATATGGACATCCAATACGCCCAGGCAGCAGTGCTCACCCCATCAGACTTTGCTTTTCCAAATGACGGCATTAAAGCACAGGCAACTCCCAATACGGAAATGACTTTAATCGTTGATGTTAATTTGGATTTACTTAAGGAACTTCACCAATATGGAAGTGTTCGCGTTTTAAAGGATCGAAGACACGATCTCTACAAGGTAGTCCACAAACAACAGGACGACCTATAGATTGGCTTTTAAAGGACGCTAAAGGGCTTAATAATTATGGCTATTGAGTTTTAAAGCGGCAACAACGACATCTTTCCTACTGAGCTGTCCGACAAGCTTCCCTTGATCTAATACGGGTAGACGTCGTCTGTGTCCGTTGTGAAACTGAGATGCGGCGTCAAAAATATTCATATCACTGGGAATGGTCTCCACATTAGTAGACATAAATTTCTCCACGCTTTTATCTAAAATAGGCATATTGAAATACCGGCTTTCTGAAATTTGCTTCATACAATCAGCCTCGGAGATAATTCCAACTAGCCCTCCTCTTTGATCACATACAGGCCCTCCTGAAATTTTGTGTTTCACCAGGAGTTCCATAACCTCTAATATGGATTGCTCTGGTCTAAAAGTCACCAAATTTCTCGTCATATAATCCGATACCAATATGGGAGCATGGTACTCCTTCTTTTGATCTTCCCTGGCCCCCTGAAAACTTTTAATCCCCATACTACTATATTTTTAAAATTGGCTGTAAACACTAAATATAATGAAATTTTTTGGATAAATTGTAAACTATTCATAACTATCCTAGTAATTTTTTTAGGTATTTTCAAAAACTATAAAATTTATAAAATAGTAGCAATTAATAATATATTCCTTATTTTTATAAATAGTCAACAAATCAACAGCCTTTGAAAAAATTTAAACTTGTCATATCTTTTGTTATCTTATTGGCTGTTTGCGCCTGGCGGTTTTATGATCTTACTCCGCAAGGAGATTTTCAGCCCAAAGATTATTCGATAGAGAATGTTCAAGCTCACATCCAAACAATGGCCGATCGCCCACATTATGTTGGAACCGATGCTCACAAAGAGGTTCAAGGTTATTTAATTGATCAACTTGAATCCATGGGATTGGAAGTGGAAATCCAAAAAGGCTACAGCATTGGTAATTGGGGTAACCTTGCTATGGTTCACAACATTCTTACAAGAATAAAGGGAAGTTCTTCCTCTAAAGCACTACTGTTATTATCACACTACGACAGTAGTCCACACTCTTCTTTTGGGGCAAGCGACGATGCCGTTGGGGTGAGTATTATATTGGAAGGAATCAATAGCTTACTTAAAAGTGGTGAAAAACCTAAGAACGATATCATTGTACTTTTCAGCGATGCTGAGGAGCTCGGACTACTTGGAGCTAATTTATTTGTCAGCAAACATCGCTGGTCAAAAGATGTTGGCCTAGTTCTAAATTTTGAAGCCAGAGGAAGCGGTGGCCCAAGTTACATGTTACTAGAGACCAATGGAGGGAACAAAAATCTCATTGAGAGTTTTAATCAAGCTAATGTTGAATTTCCTGTTGCAAACTCACTCACCTACAGTGTCTATAAAATGCTTCCCAACGATACAGACCTAACGGTCTTTAGGGAACTTGCAAACATCGATGGTTTTAATTTTGCATTTATCGATGATCACTTTGATTATCACACCTCTAACGATCGATACGAAAACCTAAATCAAAATACTCTTAAACATCAGATATCGTATTTACTACCATTATTGGAGTATTATTCAAATGCTGATCTCAGGATCCTAAAATCCAATGTGGATAATATCTATTTTGATTTCCCGGTCTTCAATTTTGTATACTACCCCTTTAGTTGGATTTACCCCATGCTTATTATTGCCATTTTGGTGTTCTTCTATATATTTTATTTAGGGATTTCAAACAGAACGATTAACTCCCAAGGAGTCTTTAAAAGTTTATTTGTTTTTCTTGGCTGCCTAATTTTATGTGCTGGGATCGGATATATCGCCTGGCCCGCTTTAAAGTTTATTTACCCCCATTACGGTGATATCTTACATGGTTTCCCTTATAATGGACATTTATACATCGCCGCCCTGACTAGTTTAAGCTTTACAGTTTGTTTTTATATTTACTCTAGAGTTAAAAAGATTCAAATTGCAGAACTTGTTATTGTTCCTATTGGATTGTGGCTACTTCTGTGTCTTGGCATAGCGTTTTATCTTAAAGGAGCTAGCTTTTTTATTATCCTTATCTATGCTTCGCTGGCATCATTATGGATGCTTATTAAGGCCAAGGATAAACGACCGCCCGTAGGATATCTTGTTGCTTTATGTATTCCTTCTATTTGGATTATAGCTCCTTTAATTCAGATGTTTCCAGTAGGTTTAGGTCTAAAATTAGTCATTAGCAGCACTGTATTAAGTGTGTTACTTTTTGGATTATTACTTCCTGTGTTAGGACAGTTCAAAAATAAACGTCTCTATGCAATTCTCAGTCTGAGCCTCTGCGCTCTATTTTTTATAAGTGCCCACCTTCATTCGTCCCCTTCCCCAGAAAGACCGCATCCAACTAGTTTAGTTTATCAGTTAAATTTAGACACGCATCAAGCCCATTGGGCGACTTATAACAAAGAGCTAAATTCTTGGCTTAAACAATATATCTCTGACAGTACTCAGAGCACAATCCCATCTGATGAATTAACTAGTAAATACGCAACTAATTACACAAAAATAGCCAAAGCGCCCGTTAAAAACATTAAAGAACCGACGGTGAAAATCCTACAAGACACTAGTTTTAGAGGTAAGAGAAAAATACGATTACATATAACACCAAATAGAAAAGTAGATAGATTAGAAGTAAAAACAACCGCTACTAAAATCAGTAAATGTACCGTAAATGGGGTACATGTACCCTTATCGTATTTATTCAAACGATCAGATCGACTTTTCACCCATTATATCAGTGAGAATCAGTCAACGGAGATTGAAATAGAATGTAGCCAACAAGACCAACTAAGCTTTCAAATTTACGAGGCTTCTTATGACCTTTTAGATCACCCTTTATTCAGTGTTCCGGATCGTCCGAAGAACACCATTGCAATGCCCTTTGTATTAAACGATGCGGTACTCACTAAAAAAACAATAGAATTATAATGCAGAAAAAAATTGGGATTTTGGGATGCGGATGGTTGGGATTTCCGCTGGCTAAGTATTTTGTGAAAAAGGGGTACCAGGTTCGTGGTTCTACCACTTCGCTCGATAAGATTTTATCATTAGCCTTACATGAAATTAATCCTTTCTTAATTGCAATTCACAATCATCACAGCGAAGGTAATCTAGATTACTTTTTAAAAGATTTAGATGTACTTATTATTAATCTTCCACCAAAGCTACAATCCAACCCAAAATCGAATTTCGTTTCGAAAATACGAACCTTGATTAAAAAGTTAAACAATTGCACCACCAAAAACATCATTTTTATCAGCAGTATATCAGTCTATGGAAACACTCTAAAAGTAGTGGATGAAAGCAGTCCTACCTACCCCGAAACGCTCAGTGGAAAGCAAATTTTAGAAGCTGAAAAATTATTGATGAATTGTACGAATTTATCTATTAAAGTAATACGTTGTGCAGGCCTTTATGGGCCAGAGCGCCATCCTGTTTTTCAATTGGCCAAAAAAGAGATATTACATAATCCAAATCAACCAGTAAACCTAATTCATTTGGAGGATTGTATTGGCATCATCGACCTTTTAATAGACAACCCTATTCAGAGTCAAATCATTAATGCTGTTGCACCCTACCACCCTACTCGTAAAGTTTACTATTCCGCTATTGCTAAAGAGTTGAATTTGAATCTTCCTGCGTTTGAATCAAGTGATTCTGCTCCAGGAAAGACAGTTAGCTCATTATTTATTAACAGGAACTTAGCATATGAATTCAAATATCCTGGGCTGAATATCTAAGTTCCGTTAAAATCCTTAACACATAGACTATATTCTAGTTAAATAATGGTTAAACCGACTTAAAGCCACTAGAAGAAGCTTTATTGTTTGGTATCTTTACACCAAGAGAAAAGAACAAAATAATATAGTTTTCATTTTTTGAACTTATAAGATTAGGTTAGGTTTTTAAGTTAGTTTAGATTAGTTTATTAAGAAGAGAGTGGGTTTTAAATCCGCTCTCTTTTTTTATACCTGTGCATCATTTAGTGTTTTTTTAGCTAAATATGATAATATACCAGTGCAGAAGATTTCCACATCAAAAGCCCTTAAAAATACACCGCCATGTATATTAAAAAAATTAATAGCTTTGCGCTTTAAGTACAATAAGGTTAAACCATAACATGTTACACATAAACTACCCAACCACGCATAGCGATTGATTGGGTTTTAAACCTGAATGAACATGAGCAATAGTGCAACACATATCATTCGATTTTCCGACACGGTTTATGGCGCGTCCAAGGGTAGCTATATTAATAGATGCGTTCACATCAGCATCCATATGGCCTGCACAGTTTTGGCACTTAAAGTGCTTGTTAGTTCGTTTACCAATATGTTTACATACATTACAGGTCTGACTAGTGTATCGAGGGTCAACTACTACAACAGGGACACCCGTAAGCAATCCCTTGTATTCCAAAAGCAAGCGAAGTTGT
>NZ_AMSG01000030.1 GCF_000300875.1 Galbibacter marinus
ACAGGTGGCGTCATTACTCCGAAATAGCCATTTTACCAAGGCACTAAATACTAAAAGATTCACCCCTTCATATTTTAAGGCAAACACTAAATGTTTATAGAGTGCCTGTATTTCTGTATATTCAAGTGAATCATCCACTTTATAACTTTTGGGCAAGTAAGTGAAGTTATCATTTTGGACACGTACTGTTTTTAAACTTACCACTGTAAATGGAATTGGTAAAGGAATAGGTAATTCTAAACCATGAATAATCGCTGCATAACCTGAAATAACTCCTTCATCAGGAAGAGAGATACCATTAAAAACGGGTGCAATAAATGAAAAATGAGCGCTACAAGACATGTGTGGTAAATTTTAAGCGCAATATAATTAAAATTTAGGTGCAAAAAATTATAAACAGGCGCAAAATATTTAATAAATTAAAAAACAGGTGGATTCGCCAAGTCTAATATACATAATATTAAAACTTTACTTTATTAATGTATGTTTGATGGCATAACTTATGATCGATTGTTTATCAGACTTGATAACCTATTTTATCTTAGCCTACCTTTTAGGATAACTCGTTTTTTTCGTATTAAATTTATTTGAAATTAATACCTACAAAACTGGAACTTTAAAAAATTAATTCATCAATCTATAATCATTAGGAGTGGTACCTGTAACTTTTTTAAACATTTTACTAAAGTGTTGCGGGTATTTAAAGCCTAGTTGATAAGCTATTTCAGAGATACTTTTTGAGGGATCAAAAATACGTTCCTTGGCAATGCTAATTAACTTTAACTGGATATGTTCCTGAGGTGATTTTCCAGTTTCTTTTTTTATCATATCACCTAAATAATTAGGAGAAATAAACAATTGCTCGGCACAATAGGTAACTGAAGGCAAACCTAGTTTCTCTGCTTTGTCTGAATGGAAATAATCGTTCAGCAGTTTCTCAAAACGAGCTATAATATCTTGGTTCGCATTGGTTCGAGTAATAAACTGGCGATCGTAAAACCGTACACAATAATTTAAAAATAATTCGATGTTAGAGATGACCAAATTCTTAGTATGCTTATCTATAAGTTGCTCTAATTCGTGGTTTACCTTTGCGTAAATATCTTTAATCATATCCCTTTCTGGGATAGAAAGGTGCAAAGCTTCATTTACTTCGTAATTAAAAAAGGTATATTCCTGCATACGCTGACCAAGGGAAGTACCCAGAATAAAATCGGGATGAAAAACCATAGCAAAACCTTTTGGTTGGTAGTATTCCGGTTTGTTTTCGCCAATGACCTGCCCAGGAGCAAGGAATACAAGAGTTCCTTCTTCATAATCGTAATAATTACAGCCGTAGCGAAGATCGCCACATTTTATTTCCTTAAAGAAAATTATATAAAAATTATATCGAAAACGAGTAAATTGTCTTGGTTCCGCTTTGGATAAATCTATAATTCCAGCGAGTGGATGCAAAGCTTCGTTATTATTAAAATCGCAGTATTGCTTTATGGTATTGAAAGTGATGATGTCTTCCATTCTTATAATTTTTTGTTAAATATACTGCTTGTTAATCATTTGTAATCAAATAGATAGCGTAAAACAGTAATCTGTGTAAGTATAACAGTAATTGGTATACGTAAACAGGCTAAAGGTGGTCGATATTTGCAATGAATATAAACAATAGTATCGAAATTACGAACATAAAATAATATAGGCATGCACATCTCTAAATTTTTCATAGTATTTTCTTTATTCTTTTTGACAGTGGGAGTTACTCACCCTATAGATGCTTCAGAAGGAGCTTTATTCCAAGAAACGCTTACCCAAAAAGAACAATCGTTGGTATTGGTGGCATCGTTTACTGCTAACGGAGAGTTAAAAAAATTGGAAAAAGCACTCCATGATGGTTTAAATAATGGTTTAACGGTAAACCAGATAAAGGAAGCAATGGTACATCTGTATGCCTACTGTGGTTTTCCTCGAAGTATAAGAGGTTTGCAAACTTTTATTAAAGTGCTAGACGATAGAAAGGAAAAAGGAATCCAAGATAAGTGGGGTCCGGAAGCCTCTCCAATTAAAGATAGCCGGGATAAATACGATAGAGGAAAAGAAAACCTTGACAAATTGGTGGGTACAACACTAGATGGTCCTAAAAAAGGATATGCTAAATTTTCTCCTGAGATTGAAATCTTTTTAAAAGAACATTTGTTTGCGGATCTTTTTGAACGCGATGTACTTACCTATAAAGAAAGAGAACTGGTAACTATTTCTGTTATTGCCAGTATACAAAATGCAGAACCCATGTTACGCTCACATATGAATATTTGTTTGATACAAGGCTGGACAGAAGGGCAGCTTCATGATTTTACTAAAATAATTAAACAACATGTTGGCAAGCAAGAAGGAACAGCTGCAGAAGAAGTATTAAATGAATTATTAGAATCTAAAAAATAAGCAATGAGAAGAATAGAATTATTGATTTTTATAAGCCTGCTAACCATAAATTATAGTATTATGGCACAAAGCAATGTAGAAGCAGCGCCTCTTCAAGAAACATATAAGCAAAATCCATTTACATTGGTGTATGCAGGTGCAATTACAGAAAATGTGAAAGGAAAAGTAAATATTCATCCTGTAACTTATAAGTTAAATGGATTAGAGATAGCTGCCAATGTTTATACGCCTGCTAATTATAATCCAGAGAATATGTATATGGCTATTACAGTTGCGCACCCTAATGGTGGGATTAAAGAGCAAACGGCTGGATTGTATGCGCAACATTTAGCCGAAGCTGGTTTTATAGCTATTGCTGCAGATGCTGCCTACCAAGGAGCAAGTGGAGGAGAACCTCGCCATACGGATAACCCATATTATCGTACGGAAGATATTCAAGGTATGGCCGATTTTATAGCTCAATTCCCTGGAGTTGATCCAAATCGCATTGGTGCTTTTGGGATTTGCGGGGGAGGCGGATATACGCTGAAAGCGACGCAATCTGATAAGCGTTTCAAAGCGGTTGCTACCTTAAGCATGTTTAATTCTGGAGAAGTACGACGTAATGGATTTCAGAATTCGCAGTTAAACACCATTCAAGAGCGTTTAAAACAGGCTAGTAATGCTCGTGCTCGAGAAGCTGCAGGAGGAGAAATTATTTATGCCGGTGTTGCAAGTGTTACCGATAAAGAAATAGCAGCTACTAAAACAGATTTATACCGAGAAGGGTATGCGTATTATTATAGAACGCATGCACATCCAAATTCTACCTTTTTATACACCATGAGCAGTTTACTTAAGCTAATGACTTGGGATGCTGCTACCAATATGGATTTAATTAATCAGCCTTTATTAATGATAGCGGGTAGTAAAGCAGATACTAAATATATGACAGATGAAGCATTTGCAAAAGCCACCAATGCAAAAGACAAAGAGTTATTCCTTATTGATGGTGCTACACATATAGAAACTTATTGGAAACCTGAATATGTAAAGCAAGCCGTAACTAAGTTGGTGGATTTTTATCAAAAAAACCTTTAACATGAAATCGATATTCATACTCGCATCCGGTTTCTTTATAATGCCTTTATTTCTTTTGATAAATAGTGGGGATAATAATACTGATATTATTACTCAAGAAAAAGATATGATGATACGCATTGCTGCAATTGAAGTGTATCCTGAATATATAGAATCTTATAAAGAAATTTTGAATGAAGAAGCTACTGCTTCTGTGAAAATAGAACCTGGAGTCATAGCAATTTTCCCTATGTATGAAAAACAAAACCCAACACAAATAAGGATATTGGAGATTTATGCCAATAAAGAGGCATATGAGGCTCATTTACAAACACCTCATTTTATAAAATACAAAACAAGTACCCAAAAAATGGTAAAATCATTAAAATTGATAGATATGGATGCTTTAGATTCAACAACGATGAAAGCCGTATTTTACAAATTAAATTGATTTGATCTTAAATTATATAAACATGAAAACAAAATTTATTTTATTACTAAGTGCCATTATAGGATTATCTTCCTGTACCAATTCTACTGACAATAAGGCTTCGGAAACTGTACTACTTTATCCAAAAGGAGAGAAGATTACAAACGATAATTTTACAGGTACAGCCTGGTTAACTTTTTTGGTAAAAGCAGATACTATAAACCGTAATGGAGTTGGAAATGTTACGTTTGAACCTGGAGCACGTTCCAATTGGCATTTGCATCCAAGCGGTCAAATCATATTAGCAACTGGCGGTGTTGGATATTATCAGGAAAAAGGGAGCCCGAAAAGGATCTTACGCAAAGGCGATGTTGTAAAATGTCCAGCTAATACCCCACATTGGCATGGAGCAAGTGCTGATAAAGAATTTATTCAAATTGCTATTACAGGTAGAGAAAAAGGTCCCACACAATGGTTAGAACCTGTAACTGATCAAGAGTATTTGGCAGGTGATAAATAAAATATATTATGGAAATAAGAAAATTAGGAAATAACGGATTGGAAGTTTCTGCTTTAGGCTTAGGATGCATGGGACTTAGCTTTGGTTATGGCCCAGCAACCGATAAGAACCAAGCAATTAAATTGATCCGGGAAGCCTTTGAATTGGGAATTACTTTTTTTGATACAGCCGAAGCCTATGGCGCTGCAAACGAGCAGGTTGTAGGGGAGGCATTAGCGCCTTTTCGTAAAGAAGTGGTTATTGCCACTAAATTCGGATTTAAAAACGGCGATTCTAGTCAAGGGCAAGACAGTCGCCCAGAAAGGATTCGAGAAGTAGCCGAGAAATCTTTAAAACATTTAAAAACCGATGTCATCGATTTATTCTACCAACACCGGGTGGATACTAATGTGCCCATGGAAGATGTAGCAGGAACCGTAAAAGATTTAATTCAGGAAGGAAAAGTAAAGTATTTTGGACTTTCGGAAGCCAGTGTAGCTTCCATTAGACAAGCACATGCAATACAACCGGTTACGGCCTTGCAAAGTGAATATTCGTTGTGGTGGCGTGAACCTGAAAAAGAGATTCTCCCAACATTAGAAGAATTAGAAATCGGTTTTGTGCCTTTTAGTCCACTAGGGAAAGGCTTTCTCACAGGAAAAATTAATTCGGAGACTGCATTTGATAAAAGTGATTTTAGAAACATAGTTCCACGTTTTAGTGAAGAAAACCGAAAAGCCAATCAAGCATTGATAGATTTATTGGGAAAAATAGCAAACGATAAAAATGCAACACCAGCACAAATTGCTTTAGGATGGTTACTTGCACAAAAATCGTGGATAGCACCCATTCCTGGAACTACAAAATCACATCGATTAACAGAGAATATTGGTGCGGCAGCTATTAATTTATCATCAGAAGCTATTCTTGAAATAGATAATGCCTTTGCCAAAGTAGAGGTACAAGGAGATCGCTATCCAAAACATTTGCAGGAACGCGTAGGAAAATAATAAACAAATATCACCAAACTTTAAAATCAAAATCATTATGAAAACATTCATTGTTACGTTATTCTTAATTATGGCTAGTACACCAATTCTAGCACAAAATGCTCTAGAAGCAGAATTAAAAGAACTCTCCAAAGAAAAATGGCAATGGATGGCCGATAAAAATGTGGAGGAACTAAACAAACTTTTTCATAAAGACGCACAATTTGTCCACATGGGAGGTGCTTGGGGAACAGATAGAGAACTAGCCATTATAGAAAGCGGAGGGATTTGGTATAAACAAGCAGATATCCACGAAGTAACTATTGATATAATAGGAGAAGATACCGCCATTGTTTTAAACCGAATAACCTTATTGGCAGAAGTTGGCGGCAACGAAGTCACCAATCCGTTTATGGTAACCGAGGTTTATAAAATGATTGATGGGAGTTGGAAATTAGCCAATTTATCTTTTGTAAAACTAATGGAACGACCGGGTAATTAATTAAAAATATTAAAATTTAAAACAACTTATTATGAGAACATTAGCTATTGGATTTTTTTTAATCCTTACAAGTTTACCAATCTTGGCTCAAAATACTACTGAAGCAGAAATAAAAGAACTCTCTAAAAAGAAATGGGAGTGGATGGCCAACAAAAATGTAGAAGAGCTTGCAAAACTCTTTGACGATAAATCAAGATTTGTACATATGAGTGGCTCATGGAAAAAGGAACGAGAATTAGAAATTATTGAAACGGGGAGTATTTGGTATAAAAAAGCAGACGTTCATGATGTGGTTATAGAAACTTTTGGGGAAACTGTAATTCTGTGGAATCGGATTACACTTTTGGCTGTAGTTCGAGGAAATGAAGTTTCAAATGAATTTACGGTAACCGAAATCTACAAAAAAGAAAGTGGAGACTGGAAACTACTAGATTTAACTTTTAGTAGTGTTCGGGATTCCCATCAAATTGAACATTAAGTAAAGAAAAGCATCAACCGTAAAACAATAAATAACATCTTAAAAAAGAAGGTAAATAATAATGGAGAAAAAGATGTCATTATCATCACCGCTTAAACGAATAACCGTATTGGATGCACTAAGAGGATTTGCGCTCTTGGGGGTAATATTAATACATATGATCCAACATTTTGGAATCCGTTCATTGCCTTCAGAAAATGCAGCCATGAGTTTTCCAATAATTGATGAAGCTGTACAATGGATCGGAAGCAATATCATAATGGGAAGGTTTATTAACATATTTGCCTTTTTGTTTGGTCTAAGTTTTTTTATTCAAATGGATAGGGCAGCTAAAAAAGGTGTAGATTTCCGTTTTAGGTTTATTTGGAGGATGATACTACTTTTGGTAATGGGCTTACTTGTTCATTCCTTTTTTAACCTGGAAATCATATCTATTTATGCCGTTTTTGGCATTCTGATGTTACCCTTGTTTCGTGCTAAAAATTGGATATTGCTATCGATAGTTGTTTTTTTATTATTAGGTGGGCCACGTATTATTAGAGCCGTTGAGCATAACAGTAGTGTAGGAATCGAACAATTGGATAAACCGGAATTTGCAAATAACGACCAAAGAACTCGCACCGTTTTGGAACATTTAGCAAATCCTTCTTTTATGAACTCGGTAATACACAATTACGAGGAACGTCTCCCTGGAAAACTAAATTATCAATTTGGTTATTTTGGACGTGGTTATATCACATTTGCATTGTTTATTATCGGACTTATTGTTGGTCGAATTCGTTTTTTTGAAAAATTTAATGAATTGAAAAAACGCAGTTTCTATCTGTTTATTGGATTCGTTACGGCCACTGTGCTGGTTATTTGTGCACAATCCATGTTGCCTCCACCGGATGTATCAATTTTATTCGGATCCAATAGCCAAAATATACCTTCATCACTACTAGCAGTGATGACATTGCAAGATTTAGAACTCGTGTTTTTTTCGGGGGCTTTGACATTGGGATTCGCATTACTATATCAAAACATAAAATTTAGAAAATATCTTGAGGTCTTATCCCCATATGGGCGGACTGCCTTGACAAATTATATAGTACAGGGAGTAATAGGAGCAATGCTTTTTTCACCTTGGTTATTAGGAAAAACTTTTAGTAACTGGGGCGTTACCGCCTTATTCATATTGGGTATTGTAATTTATGTTGTGCAGATTGTATGTAGTAAGTATTGGCTTAAGCATTTTTTATATGGCCCCCTTGAATGGCTTTGGCGCAGTGGAACGTATTTAAAATTGCAACCATTTAGAAAAACAACAAGATCAAATGGCTGATTGATAAAACAAGCTGTTACAGCCAAGAAACACATATTAAAAACTAAGATACAAATGAAAAAGAAGACGAGTAAGATTAGAAAATGGTTTAATGCTCTTATGTTGATCAGTTCAATACTATGTATTGTTTCATGTCAACCAAAAAGTAAAAAGGAGGTCAGTACTAAAATTGATGATACAAATATTAGTATCCAAAAGCAAGGCAGTTTTACAGTGGGAGGGGCTGTAAAAACAAGTCCGGGTACTTTTGATCCTATTAAACACGGTGTTTTTAATCCTTCCAATCAAAGTCAAGAAGGACAAACCCTACATGGCGATCATGCTTTTGTGTGGTATCAGATACCGGCTACCCCTAAAAAACTTCCACTTGTATTTTGGCATGGATACGGTCAATCTATGAAAACCTGGCAAACAACTCCTGACGGGAGAGAGGGGTTTCAAACATTATTTTTAAAACGTGATTTTTCAGTATATCTTATAGATCAACCTCGGCGTGGACTGGCCGCACAGAGTACAGAACCTACTACCATATCAGCCAAAACTAACGATCAATTATGGTTTGGCATTTTCAGACTCGGTGTTGGATCAGAATTGTATCCAAATGTTCAATTTTCAAAAGATCCTGAAGCATTAAATCAGTTTTTTAGACAAATGACACCCGATACAGGCCCTTTAAATATCGATTTAAATGTAAAAGCTGTATCTGAACTATTCGATAAAATTGGATCGGGAATATTGGTAACTCATTCGCATAGCGGCGGAATGGGGTGGTTAACAGCAATAAAAAATAATAATATTAAAGCTGTAGTTTCTTTTGAACCTGGGAGCAATTTTATTTTTCCTGAAGGGGAAGTTCCTGAGCCTATTTCATATCTTGGTGGAACTCTGAAAGCCTCAGAAGTTCCTATGTCGGAATTTAAGCGATTGACAAAACTTCCTGTTGTTATTTTTTATGGGGATAATATCCCCGATCAGGCATCAGAATTTCCTGGAGAAGATCAATGGCGGGCCTCCCTATCGATGGCTAAATTATGGAAAGAAACGGTAAACAAACACGGAGGTGATGTTACCCTTATTCACTTACCGGAAGAAGGAATTCAGGGAAATACACATTTTCCGATGAGCGATTTAAATAATGTAGAAATAGCAGATTTAATGTCTACATGGCTTCAAGAAAAAGGATTAGACATGTAGAGAAATAAAGATTCAGTAATTATAAAAAATAGACATGGATAAAGCATTGAAAACCTGTTTTCTTCTACTAATGGCAATAGCTCCAGTGTTTTTTTGTAGTTGTACTGCTCAAGAAACAAAAAAAGAAAAAGGCAAGCTATTGATTGTATACCTATCGCGAACCAACAATACCAAACAAGTAGCAGAAATTATCCAAAAGGAAGTAGGTGGAGATTTGGTAGCACTCGAATTAAAAGATCCTTATCCTGAAAATTACGATTCTATAGTGGCACAAGTGGCAGAAGAAAACGAATCGGGATATCTACCTCCATTGAAAACGCGTATTGATAATTTCAATCAATATGATGTAGTATTTTTAGGTTTTCCTACATGGGGAATGCGGCTCCCACCGCCAATGAAGAGTTTTCTCAACAAATATAATATGAGTGACAAAACAGTAATTCCTTTCAATACCAATGCAGGGTATGGAATAGGAAGTAGTTTTAAAACGGTTAAAGAAATGTGTCCAAACGCAACTATTTTAGAAGGCTTTTCTACCAAAGGAGGAATTGAAAGAGACGGAATTTATTTTGTTATGGAAGGCGATAAAAAAATCAAAGTAAAAGAAGAAGTAGTGACTTGGTTGCGGCAGATTAAATTTTTATAGATGGAGGATAATCTGCATAGATATAAAAATATAAGCATCGCTAATCAGCGAATATCAAGTGAATTCTTTGCGCTTTTAGATAGTGAGTATTCTACTAAGGTGGGATTTGGAAAACCAGTAAATTTAAGAGCTCCCAATGACTATGCACAAGAATTAAATATTCATGTGAATCATTTAAATCGTGTATTGAAGAAAACCACTCAAAAAACCACGAGTCAATTAATAACCGAACGCATTTTACAAAAAGCCCGACATTTATTAAAGGAGAAAAATTGGAACATTGCTGAAATAGCATATTCTTTAGGATTTAAAGAAGCCACACATTTTAGCAATTTCTTTAAAAGGCATACAAGTAGAACGCCACGGAGCTACAGAAAATATTTAAATGTTGTATGTTATTGTTTGATGGATGTTGTGTGTTTATAAGCTTCATCACACAAATAATAATGAATCCTAAATAACTAGTATTTAAAAAAGAGCCTTCCTTTTTGATGGCTCTTTTTTACTAGTCTTTAATAGTTATAAGGTTATCCTATAATTTTTTTCTTAGGGATGAAGGGCTGTTGGTAATGTCTTTGACCTGTTGCGCGATACAGCGCATTAGCCATAGCCGCAAAAATAGGAGGGAAGAGTGGCTCTCCCATTCCTGTGGGGTTGTGTTCATTTTCAACAAAGTGCACTTCAATAGACTTTGGTGCCTCAGACATTCTTATTAACTGATAACGGTCAAAATTAAGTTTTTGTGGAGCTCCATCTTTAAAGACTTGTTCTCCGTAAAGCGAATTGCCAATGCCGTCAACAATAGCGCCCTCTCCCATGTTTTTTGCAGCATCTTTGTTGATTACAATTCCGCAGTCAACAGCAGCATACACATTATCAACCATGGGTTTATCATTTTTTATTTCAAGATCCAAAACTTGAGCTACATAAGTATTATGGCAAAAATATGCAGAAAAACCTCTTGATTTATCGCTGTTGTTATCCCAATCCGATTTGTCTTTTACTAACTTAATAACGCCAGCGTAACGTTCAGGATCATAATCGTTATTCTCTCCAACTGGATTATTTTTAGCCCTTTCTAAAAGGTCTAAACGAAATTCAATGGGATCTTTTCCGAGTTCCTCGGCAAGTTCATCTAAAAAAGACTGCTCGGCTCCCGCAATGAAATTGGATCTAGGTGCTCTGAATGCTCCAATAGTAATATTTGAAGGAATTTCCCAAGCTTCAGCCAAATAATTATCTATCGCCCCCGCTGGAAATCGGTTGGGAAATAATGGCGATTCTGGAATCCCACCTGCTTTAACATGGAACGCAATGAGATTGTTATTTTCATCCATGGCGGCTTTGTAAGTGGCCGTGTAAGAAGGTCTATAAATTCCGTAAGACATATCATCTTCACGCGTGTAAACCATCTTAATAGGAGCTTTCATTTCTTGAGAAATAACTGCTGCTTCAATCATATGGTGTCCATAAGCCCGAAGTCCAAAACCTCCTCCCATACGGGCTAAATTAATTTGAATCTTTTCTTTAGGGAGTTTCAGCCGTTCAGATAATGTACCTATGATAAATTCAGGAGCTTGAATTGGGCCATAAAGCTCAGCTTTTTCAGCAGAAACATTGGCAAAACAATTTACAGGCTCCATGGTATTGTGTGCTAAAAATGGAGCAGAATAGGTGCGTTCCAATATTTTAGCTGCATTTTTAAATGCTTTTTCCGGATCTCCGTCTATTCTTAGAATTCTTCCAGGATTTTTATTAAACTGGTTCATTTTAGTTTGGTGAACAATAGTACTTTCCAAACCTGCTGGGACATGTACCGCTATTTTATCTCCTCTAGCATCCATTTGAAAAGTATGCTCTGGAGCTTGCTCCCAATCGACCACCACTTCTTTTTTGGCCTGCATGACTTCCCATGTGGAATTACCAACTACTGTAATTAATTCGGTAAAAGTTGTGGTGTCAAAATAATTCCTTGCGTAATCACTCTTTAAGGTATCTATTTTAAATACATCTTTAATGCCAGGCATCGATTTGGCTTTTGTAGCATCAAACTTTTTAAGTTTCATTCCAAAAGCAGGAGGATGGATTATCATGGCAATCAACATACCTTCTGCTTGATAATCAATTCCAAACATAGGTTTGCCAGTGACAATAGCTGTTCCAGCCACATTTTTTTTGGAGGTTCCAATAATTTTAAAATCTTTAATTTCTTTTAATTCTACTTCTTCTGGAATAGGCTGTATTGCAGCGAGAGAAGCTATTTCACCATAAGTGATTTCTTTATTTGTTGCGGTGTGATAAAGGATTCCTGCCTTTGCTGTAACTTCATTAACTGGTACTTGCCAATGTTGGGCTGCAGCAGTAACAAGCATTCTTTTTGCAGTAGCACCTGCGGTACGCAAAATATTCCAACCTTGACGAATAGACTGACTCCCGCCAGTAAATTGTCTATCGTAACGTTTAGGATAAAAGTTAGCTTGTTCTACAATTACATTTTTCCAATCTACATCTAATTCATCAGCAAGAATCATCGGCATGGAAGTTTTTACATTTTGACCAAATTCAGGATTAGGATTAAAAAGTGTTACCACTCCATTATCTCCAATTTTTATATAGCTATTTAATTCAAACCATTCTTCAGGCATTTCTATTATAGCTGCTTCTTTTCTATTTGGGATTTCACAACCCGCAAACCAACTGAAACTAAGCATCATGCCACCACCAGCCAATACAGAGGATTTAAAAAAAGATCGTCTTCCTAATGTTGTCTTTACAGTTGCCATTTTCTTATTATTTTGAGTTAGCAGCAGTTTTAATTGCCTTTTTTATTCGTGTATATGTTCCACATCTGCAAATATTCCCATTCATAGCCTGATCTATTTCTATATCAGAAGGATTTGGATTTTGACTCAGTAGTGAAGTGGCAGACATAATTTGTCCTGCCTGACAGTAACCACATTGGGGGACATCGTGTTCTATCCATGCTTTTTGTACAGGATGATCTCCATTTTCAGACAGACCTTCAATGGTAGTTATTTTTTGTTCACCAACGGCTGAAACCGGTAGTTGACAAGAACGAACTGCAATACCTTCAATATGAATGGTGCATGCTCCGCATTGCGCTATACCACATCCAAATTTTGTACCTACTAATTGAAGATGATCTCTGAGCACCCATAATAGAGGGGTGGAAGGACTAACATCTACTTGTTGATCTTTTCCGTTGACTTTAAGGTTATAAGTTGCCATTTTTAATAATTTATTTGAAATAGAAAAAAGAGAATAAAAGACATTTATAAAAATATTGAATAAATGGCCAAAAAAATTACAAAATCCAAACAACATACAAGCCGATTCTTATAAAGAACTAGTCTTAATAGTTGCTTAGAGCTATATAAAATGTTTGAATCTTGTATGTTATTGTTTGGTGGGTGTATGTTTTTAACCTAGGCTATAATTAAATTCACAACAGACAATTAGTTAGTAGTTATTTACTTTATAGCTTGTTTAGGGTAGCTGCTTGCACATTTAATGAAGAAAGCTGTCCAATCGGGCAGCTTTTGTTTGAAATAAATGTATTAATTTAATAGTAGGTTAATAGAGGTTACCTATGTTTATCAATAAAACACAAAACAATTGAAATTCAACTGCTTACATATTTTTTTAAATTCAAAAAACACCAAAAAGCAGCACTAAAAACCATAAAATGTTTTACCTAGAATGTTTTATATTTATAGCTAAATCATTGTTATGGCGTCAATTAAAGTAATTTTATGGAAAAAGAGGAAAGCTGGAAATGAACATCCAATCGTTATTCGAATTACAAAAGATAGAAAATCCACCTATTTGTATACCGGCCAATATGTAGCTCCTAAATATTGGGCTGAAACTGAAAGACGAGTAAAATCTGCACATCCCAATGCTATCATTTTAAATCTATTGATTCTTAAAAAAGCTTGCTCAGGCAAATGGCCAGTTATTGGAATCCGAAATTAAAGAAGACTACGAGTCCATTTCTACTATTAAGAAGAAAATTATAGGAAAGAAAAAGACTGACTTTTTTATAGTAGCTGATCAGTATTTAGATAATTTGCTTAAAAGTGAGAAATATAGACAATATAACACTCAAAAAAATAGAATTAAAAAGTTCAAATCATTCGTAGGTAAGCAGGACCTGGCTTTTAGAGAGGTTTCTGTTGTCTTACTACGTAAGTTCGAAACTTGCTTATTACATGAGGATAAAAAAGCCCCTAGGACAGTCGTTAACTATCTGATGGTTATTCGTACCGTTTATAATAGAGCTATTTCGGATTCACAAGCAAGTAAGGGCTTGTATCCATTAGGTAAGGGTAAAATTCAAATTAAATTTCCACAGTCGGAAAAAATAGGGCTTAGTATTGATGAAGTAAAGTTATTGGAAAACTCAAATGAGCTATCTCCACCTCAGCCTCAGCAGCATGCGGTTAATTTATGTTTACTCAGCTTTTATTTTACTGGAATAAGATTCGGGGATTTATTACTTTTAAAATGGGATGACTTTAAAGGTGAGCGCTTGTATTATAGAATGATAAGAACCAAAAATATGATTCGTTAAAACTCCCTGAGAAGGAATGGATTAGAGATAAGCACAACCTCCATCAACTCAATTTATTTGAACAAGGGGCTTTAGTTTTGAAATTCGAATAAATCACAAATTAAATCATTGATTTAAAGAGGTTTGAGTAATTACAAACATCAATTTATATTTTTATCGGACAGTAATGATTTTAATTATACAGAGCCCTAAATTCTAGAGGTGATTTTTTAGTTTTGTTTTTGAAAAACTTGCTAAAGGATTGAACATGTTCAAACCCCAGTTCAAAGGCAATTTCACTGATGGTCAATTGCGTTGTAGAAAGTCTTTCTTTAGCCTTGTCAATTAATTTTTGTTGGATGTGTTGCTGCGTACTTAAACCGGTTAACGATTTTAATAATCCACTTAAATAAGTAGGGGATAAGTTTAAGTGCTCTGCCACAAACTGAACCGAAGGTATTCCCTTATCCACGTAATTCTCTTCAAAGTATGAATTCAACAAATTTTCTAATTTGTCAAGAATCTGATGATTGCTTTTCTTTCGGGTGATAAATTGCCGCTTATAAAATCGCTCAGAATAACTCAATAGTAATTCAATTTACGAAATGATGATATTCTGGCTGTAGTCATCAATGTTCGCCGCTATTTCCTCTTTTATATTAAAGAAAATGGTTTGTAAAATTTGTTCTTCCTTGGCAGATAAAAACAAAGCCTCACTGATCGCATAATCAAAAAAGTCATAGTTTTTAATGGACTTCACCAGTGAGGTGTTCCAAACAAAATCAGGATGGATAAAGAGAATCCAGCCGGATTTGTTACTATCTCCTTCTTCTACAATCACATTGAGAGTTTGTTTGGGAGCAAGAAAAGACATGAAACCTTCATCAAAATCATACTCTTGGTGGCTGTAACGCATTTTCCCTTGGATATTTTTTTTCATGGCAATAGAATAGAAATTCTGAACCCAATTCACATGATTGTCATGTGCATAATGTTTTACATCAGCGTAATCCACAAGACTTATCAAAGGATGTTTAGGCTTTTCTAACTCCCTAAGATCGTGAAGTTCTTTGATAGTATTAATCGTTCTAATCTCAGTTTTCATATTGGATATGCTTTTCGTCTATTTATGTTGATTTGCTAGGATGCTTTCCAATTTACTCGTTGTCCAAGCGAAGAAAAATCCAGTGACTACTGTTAGTACGACAAGGCCAACTTCGCTGAAGTTCAGCACTGGATGAGTTCCAAAAAATATAATTAATCCCATAAAGTATATGGGAATTGTATTTAGAGACTTTAACCTTGGTACAAGATACATAAAAGTAGCGATTATCACTACCACGGCTATTGGTAACCCAGCATCTCCAATATAAGCAGTTAAAAACTTACTTTTTAACATTAATAATGCACCGATTCCTATTCCGATCACAATTTGGGTAAAACTTAGAGCCATCTGTTTTGGTTCTTTACCAAATATAAAAAAGCTAACCCACGCCATAAATAATACCCAAGTATGTAAATTTAATTGATGAGTGGACACAACCGCGATGGCGCTCATGACCCCAACAATTAGTGCCCTAATTATTCTTGATTTTTCCATGGTATAAATTTTTAAAAGGCTTTATATTGATTCTCCATTGTTATTCGATTTTTAAACTATCGTTTTTATAATATCCGAGCTCGACTCATTGGGTAGTGTGTACGAAGTAATTGGTCTAAGCTAAATTTTCCCGCACCAGTGATTAAAAGACTGAGGTAAGCACCTAGGTAAATAAAAGGAAGCTCCCCATGGATCTGCGTAATTTCAGCTTGCCAGAATATAAAGAAGGCCACACTCATATTTAGGACAACCAAAAAGCTTGAAATTCTGGTAAACAATCCTAAAGCAATTAGGATAGAACAAATGCTGTCACATAATAGGGCAAAGACTAATCCTGTAGTTTTCCCAAGAAATAAAGGGTCGGGGAAATTTTCTGACATTTCATGAAACTGAACTAGCTTTTCCCATCCATGGTTCGTAAATAAACCGATTGCCAACCAGACCCTTAATAGCAACAGACCGATATCAATGGTGTTAAGATTTTTCATAATGAGTTCGGATTAGAGATTCATCCCACCCGAGACTTCAAGCCGTTGTCCATTTATCCAGGCCGCAGCATCTGTACATAGAAAGGCCACAACACCACCAATATCTTCTGCAACACCAGCTCTACCAAGAGCCGTAACTGAGGAGATATAGCTATTATATTGTTCATTATCTCTTAATTGGCCTCCAGCAAAATCGGTAGTAATGGCTCCAGGGGCTATGGCATTCACTCTTATTTTTCTTTCGCCTAGTTCTTTTGCGAGATAACGTGTCAGATTTTCAACAGCTGCTTTAGCGGAGGCATAGGCTGAGTATCCAGGACCGGAAAATCGAGTGAGTCCTGTTGAAATATTCACAATGCTTCCTCCGTCATTGAGATATTTTAATGCTTTTTGAGTGAAGAAAAACACCCCTTTAAAATGAATGTTTATCAATTCATCAAACTGATCTTCCGTTGTATCCGTAAATGGGGTGTTAATTCCGATTCCAGCATTATTGATGAGGTAATCAAATTTGGGACGTCCAGTCTTTTCTTCTAAGTGTGCACCCACTTGGCTCAAGACATCATCAAAAGTATGTATATGACGTGTGTCCAATTGGTAAGTAATTGCTTTTTGTCCTTTGGATTGAATCTCCTGCACAACTTCTTCTGCTTTTTCTTTATTTGAGTGATAGGTCAAAATAATGTTTATATCCTGGTCAGCAATTTTTAGTGCTATATCTTTACCTAAGCCTCTACTTCCTCCAGTTACCAATGCGATTTTAGTATTTTTCATAATTTTTAGTTTTTATTTATACAAATTTCGACAGTAATTCCCAATCACATTTAGCTGGATTTATTGTTTATGTAGTCGAAGTTAGGATTGTCTGGTTTTTAATCTCTTTTGCCTAAGTACATGACAAAAATTGTAAAACAATGATGTTAAATTTATTACATTCCGTTAATAGCACTCTAGATAAATAATCCAATCCATATTTACATACACTCACTGCTCTGCGACCATGTGTTTTAATCTTGATCGGCCTTATTTTCCTGTCGATATAATCTCCTATAAGATAACACCACACGAAGTCAATCATCACTAGGAGTACTAGCTTCTCTAGGCGATCCAGTTTGACCACGTGGGTGTCTTCAATATTGAATCCACTAGATTTTAGATTGAAATAAACAAAAGAATTCTGAATAAATAGCTAAATTAACAACCCCTGCACAAAATTCGGGAAAAATTAAAAAAGGGCAGACTGTAAATATGATGCTCTCTAATTATCCAGAAACAGAATTTGGTGTTTTAAAAGGTACAGTAATGAATATATCACAAATACCCGATGATAAAGGTAATTATATTGTGGATGTCTCAATTCCCCATGAATTAGTGACAAGCTATGGTAAAAGGATCACTTTTAAACAGGAAATGCTGGCACAAGCTGAAATTATTACAGAGGATTTGCGTTTGTTGGAACGACTTTTTTATCAGTTTAGAGTTATAATAATACCTTAGAAAAATTAATAACTTTTATGAATCGTATTATAGTACTATTATTTTTGGTAAATTTCTTTGTTAATGCCCAAAATAGTGGATATATAGAAGGTATTGTTGTGGAAGACAAAAATAATTCTGTAGAAGGAGTTCATGTCTTTAACACAACCACTTTAAAAGGAACCATTACTAATGCCGATGGATTTTTTAAAATCAATGTAAAAGAGCAGGACACAATATTATTTTCAAGTATTTCATACAAAATGAAAGAAATCATTGTGACGGATTCAATGATAAACCGGAAAGGTATCATTATTCAAATGATTTCTACTATCTATGAGTTAGACGAGGTTGTTGTGAATCCCTATGGTAATCTTTCAGGGTTTTTAGAGCATGATATAAAACAGCAACTAAACCAAAATATTATAACAGCATCTAGTTTAGGGCTTCCTAATGCGAATACCCCTAAAATGTCATATTCTGAAAGGAAAATATACTCATTAACTAATCATGATGGTGTTCTTTTTGCCTTAATCAACAAAATATCTGGGAGAACAAAAAAGAATAATAAAATAAAAGCGATCATACGTAAGCAAGATACAATAGAAAAAGTAAGATCATCTTTTCATGACTCTTTGTTCGTATATAGCTTAAAAATCCCACAAAATCAAATAGATGGGTTCATTTACTACTGTGAGGTAGACAGCTCTTTTCAAAAAACAATTGAATTAGAAAACAAATTGGTTCTTTGGGATTTCCTATTGCGAAAAAGTGTGGAGTATAACAATATTATCAATAAAGGGAGTAATAAGTAACCACCTGTAGTCGGTAATTACCAATGCGCAGAAAATTCAAATGTGCTAACAACGGGTGTCCTCGCAAAATTCTTACAGAACAAACTCCTGGGATATTACGTTATGCCTAGAGAACCAACCGACTGAATAAAATTATTGATGCCATAGCCTTGGATACCAACATCCATCAAGGGAAAATCATGACTAAATTAGTGTCAGCTGCACAATCCGGTGAAAACGGGGTTCTTCGTCACTTTTGATGAATATAAATACACAAAATAACTACAAGTAACAATTAGATCAAAGGGTTATATGCAAGAGTGGTACGCATTTAACCAAAAGATTGTTTTTTGTTTGCCGCAAAATGCATTTTTGGTTATTTTGGAAGAAATTTAAAAAACAATAACGGCTTTTTCTCGAGGTTCGGGATTTTGGGCTTGTTTTTCCGCTATTGCATAATGCTTTTAGAAGTTGTTGTGCCAGTGTAAAAAACAAAGCACACAAATAGGCACATTTGGGTATTTTCCGGCTGCTTCACTAGATAGCTAAAGGATAAAAAGAGCCTGTTTTTATTTTTTTGTAATGCTTAATATCAGCAGATGAACACTTTCAATGACATAAAAGAATTGGTTTTAACTCTGAACAGAGAAGCTAAACTCATTGCTGAAATGTTCAGTAAAAGAAAATCTATCGATTATAAATTGAGTGATGCTTTGCAGTTGGTGGATTATGACGAAAATCGAATTGACTTTCTAATACAAAGGTCTGTAATAAGGGAAAATGGTGGTATTTTAGAGTTTGACGACCTCTTTTTGAAATTTTTCGAGGATGTTTTAGATGTTAATGAAGAAATCAACCTCTCCTATATTGACCAAAACATAAAGCACATAAAAGAAAACATCGTTTACTATTTAAATGAAAATAACCAGACCAGAAAATACGGTTATCTAAAACTTATTAAAAAGACCTTCAGGAAAATTGGCCTAATAACCTATAGAAGCGTAGTTGATTTAAGACGAAATATTGAGAATACATTTAAAAACGAAGCAAACTACAAAATCAAACAATTAAAACTGGAGAATCTTGACGATAAAAGAACGACTGTTAACAGTCTGATTAACCAAACCTTATCCCTGATAAACGAGGAAGAAGTTACTTTTTTCAATAGAGCATTTGATGAAGAATTAAACAGGAATATTATTGATCTAAAATATCAATTAAGTGAATGTTCACATAATTTGATTGAGATTGAAAAACAGTTAATCGATTATCTTAACCAAATTAAGAAACACGGCAAGTTCTTGGAAAAACTGCGTAGGCTTAAATATCTCAAAGACCACTTTACCATTGAAGCCGAAACGAACATCAGGCAGATCCTATCGGGTAAAAATCAGGTGGTTTTTGAAAAGAGAATAACGGAACCCTTGAAACTTTCCATTGACTTACTGAGAAACGACGAAAAGGCCTTTGAGACCATTAGGCGTATTGCTAAAAAACATAAAGACCGGAAACGCTTTAAGTCTGAATTAGCGGATAGCATCTCTAGTGATTATCTTGAAGATAATGTTGAAGAGGAAGTTATGATAGATTATGGGGAGATAAGAAATCGATTTATGGCCACCAGTGATAACTTATTTAACTTTATCCTAAATTACGATTTTTTAAAAGAGGTTGATTTCAATGAACGAGTGACCATATTTTGCCAAGTTATTTCACTCTATGAAACCGAATTAGATATAAAAAACGATTTTCAAACACACAATGAGGTGGAATACGCCATGGTAGTCGCAAAGTAATGCTTATGTTAACAAAATATACTTCTGAAATTTTTGATGTCTTGAGAAGGGGTCAATTTATATGCTCTAACAGTCCATATGAAGATATTCAAAGGCTGTACAAAATATTGGATGACCCTAGTACATTTGAGGATTTGTACGAGTATTTTTATCAAATCAACTACATTTTGGAGCAAGGAAACGAGTATTTTTACTTTAGTCGCACAGAGAAAAATGTAGATTTAGACCGAAAATTAGACATCGCCTTTGCTTGGATTGATATATTGGTTTTTTTTAAAACCTTTGATTCTTCTTTTGATGTCGGCTTTCGTTTCTCTCCTTCCGATGTTGTCAATCAATTAAAAAACAATGCTGATTTAAAATCCAAGTTAGATAGTTTTAAAAAAATTGGAACGGACAAGAAAAACTACTCCGAAAGGGTAAAAAAAATAATTGAAAAGTTGGAGAAGGACAACTTTATAGCCCTTGAAAACGAGATTTCAGAAACCTATAAGGTTCTTTCCTCTTTTAACTATTTAAAAGACATTGTCGCTAGCATTAACATTCCCGAAGAAGTAGAAAATGAGATACCTGAATAAAATAGTCTTAATAAATAGTGCCTCAGTAAAATATGCTGAAATTGATTTAGATGGAAATGTTCATTTAATTGGCACCCAAGGCGTTGGAAAAAGCACCTTGCTCAGGGCTATTTTATTTTTTTACAATGCCAATAAAATTAAACTGGGTATTCCAAGAGAGAAAAAAGGATTTGACGACTATTACTTTGCCTATCAAAATTCCTATATCATCTATGAAATAGTAAAAAACGGAGTTCCCTTCTGTGTATTGGCTTATAAGGTTAATGGTAAGGTGGCGTTTCGGTTTTTTGATTCACCCTATAAAAGAGATTTATTCATTGATGACAGCGGAAGAGCCTATGCGAGTTGGGACAACATTAGAAATGCCTTCGGAAGGCATATTCACTATTCTTCCCTTATTACAAGCTATGAAGATTTTCGTAAAATAATTTATGGGGATAACCAAGGGTTAAAGCCGGATTTTAGAAAGTATGCGCTTATTGAGAGTAAGCAGTTTCAGAATATCCCGCGTACGATTCAAAATGTGTTTCTCAATTCAAATTTGGAAGCCAAATTCATTAAAGATACCATTATCAATTCTTTGGATGATGATGAATTTGTAATCGATATTGAAAATTACGCCAAAAACCATTTAAGGGATTTTGAAACCCAAATAAACGATATAAAGGTTTGGTTTAAAGAAAATCGAAAAGGACAAGTGACCGTTAGAAACCAAGCTGATAGAGTGATCGATAAATACAGGCATTACAAATTTTTAAATCGTGAAAAGAAGGAGTTTGCCTCTGATTTGATTTCTAGAATGGGCTTTATCGAAAGGGAGAAGCCGGTTTTATCTTCAGATTATTCAAGAGAACATGAGGTTTTAAATGAACTGATTTCTCAAAAAGAGAATCTAAAAGTTATACATAAAAGGAGGGAACAAAAAATAATCTCTGAAATAGAATACCTTAAAAAGGAGCTCACAAAAGCGAAAGACAAAAGAGCAGAGTATGATAACTTAAAAATAAGTGAAATCATAGAGAGAGTTGCTCAAAAAGATACCTTGACAAATGAGCAAACATCCCTGAATGAGGAAAAGAGTTTGTTGACTTCGCAATTTTCTGAAATCAGCCGTAAATATGAGGCGCTTATTTCGCAGGTTCAAATCAAGCAACAGCAGTTTAAAAACAATCAAGAAGCTAAAATAAACAAGTTAAATGCTGAATTTGCGCAAACCAGAGAAGCAATTACCGCAACCTATCAGGATTTAATTAACCAAATAAATGCGGATCATGACCAAGAAAAAGATATTGCTAACAATGAATTGAATTCAATTATTCAAAAAGAATATAAGGTCAAAAACAAAAGGACTGAATTAAAACATAAAGTTTTTTTCTCTGGTGAAATTGAAAAATGTAAAACTGAAACAAGCGCACTTGATGCTGTGATTTCTAAGGCAAAAGACAAGATTGAAAATTCTAAAAACACCATAACCACTACGCGTAGAGAATGGGAGTTAGAGGTTAAAGAGCTTGAGAGAACGAACCTTATTGAAATAGAAAAGGAAACTGAAAACCACCAGAAGGTATCTGATAAGATTCATGCTATTGAAACCAAAATCAAACAAAGTGAATCCTCACTTTACGGTTGGTTAAATGATAATTACCCAAATTGGAAAAATACTATTGGAAAGGTAGTTGACCAAGAAAATGTGCTTTTCAATACCGAGTTAAATCCAAAATTAGTTGATGGTAAACCGGCCTCACTTTTTGGTGTAGAATTGAATTTAAGTACACTTAGCAACCGAGTCAAGACGGTAAAGGAATATCGTCAGGATATAGAGGGCTATAAAAAGCAATTAAAAGCTGTTCAGGATAAAATTTTAGAACTCAATGCAAGTAAGGATACTGAATTGCAAAAGCTAAAGGCTAGGTTTAACAAGGGTATAAAACAATTAAACGACAGCATTGCAGAGAGTGAGTACATAATAACACAAAGTGAACAAAAGCTTAAGAAAAATAAGATTGATCTGGATCAGTGGACAGTAAAGGCTAGGGAGGAAAAAGCTAAGATCACAGTTCAATTGGAAAATGAATTAGAGAAATTGGCTTCTGAAAAAGAAAAGGCTCAAAGCAATCTGAGCAACCTAAAGAGCGGAATAAAACGGAAAATAACATTAAAAGAGAACGAAAGAAACGCTGAAACCGCAACGGCTGAAAAGGTCAAAAATGATAAAACCACTCGGATTGAGTCGAGTATATCTGAAAATAAAGCCAGTTCAGAACAGCGTATTGGGGAGCTGAAAATAGAGCAAAGCGGTGAATTGGACAATAAAGGTGCCAATACGACACGGCTTAATGAGATTGAGGTTGAATTGACTAAAATTCAAAGTGAGTTAGACTACATAAAAGATAACCAGCGTAAGGTGTTTGATTATGAAAAGGACAAAAGAGAACTTTTCGATAGGGTACCGCAGCTTAAGGCGGATAGGTTAAGTGTAGAAAAAAGACAGAGCCATATTGTGGAGGATCATAAAATTGAACTGGAGAAAATCAATACAAAATGTTTTAATCAAGAGGCTCATGTAAAGGCCATAAAATCGAAACTCGATGATTTTGAATTGGACCTAACTGAATTTGAAAAATTCAGCAAATCAGATATCTATACTGCTATTCAAGGGGATCTTTCAGATGAAGAAGTTGAGCTTGAAGTTACAAAAACAGCCATTTCGATTATTTCTGAAATCAGAGATAAGTACTATAAAGGAATCGACACTTTCAAAGAGTTACAACAAGCGACTAACGCTTTTACGGGTAATTTTAATGAGCATAACATCTTTAGTTTTAAGGTGAAGTTCAATGAGGATAGCGATTATTTAAACTTTGCTTTTAAGCTAAAGGAATTTGTAGAGGAGGATAAGATAAATGAATATGAAAAACGGGTGAATGAGCGTTTCTCCAATATTATTCATTTGATAGGAAGGGAAACCACAGAGCTCAACTCAAAAGAAGCCGAAATAGAAAAGATCATCAAAAAAATCAATGATGATTTTGTTTCCAAGAATTTTGTCCAAGCCATTAAGGAAATGGAAATGCGAACTCAAAAAAGCACTAACCCTATTGTAAAGTTATTAGTGAAAATCAAAGAGTTCAATGATGAGAATAGTTTGATCTTGGGTGAGACAAATTTATTTACTTCTGCCCAGAGTAATTCGAAAAATCAAAAAGCGGTAGAGCTATTAAAGCAATTGGTTAAGGAGTTGGAAAGAACAAAAAGCACTACCTTAACGCTATCTGAATCATTTGATTTACAGTTTAGAATCGTGGAGAACGACAATGATTCAGGTTGGGTAGAGAAACTTTCAAATGTTGGGAGTGAAGGTACTGATGTTTTGGTAAAGGCAATGATAAATATTTTGCTGTTGAATGTTTTTAAAGACAATGCTTCAAGAAAATTCAAAGACTTCAAAGTGCATTGTATGATGGATGAAATAGGAAAATTACATCCAAACAACGTCAAAGGAATTTTAAGGTTTGCCAATGAAAGGAATATACTGTTGATTAACGGTTCTCCAACCAGTCAAAACGCTACGGATTATAAGTATACTTATAAATTGGCGAAAGAGCAGTCCCAAACGGACAATAAGAAATATATAACCAAGGTTAATCGCTTGGTAAAAGTGAATCCAAAAGTTTTGACCTGATGAAGCTAAGTTTAAAAATAGCAAAGGTGTTAGAGCGATTAATAAAAGGGGAGACTATAGCTTACAGTGTTGCTAAAAGTAGGCTAATTGAGGATTTGGTATTTGAAAACATCTTATTAAGAAAAGGAAAACACCGAAAAACGATTTCACTTAGAACTGAAAAGGGACTGAATAACTTTTTAGCTAATCAATTGCAAATCCATAATCTTAATCAATACATCTCTGCTTTAGAAAATGAACAATCAACCCGAGCGGAGTTTGTAAATATCACAACGGATTCTAAAAATTCTAAAGAAAGGGCTTTCAAAGGTTTTTTGGTGAACAGCTATGATCCTATTATTGCTGAATTAAATAATAAAGAACTCATCATTAATCCCGTTGCTGGTAGTTTTACTTTTATTTACGACTATGAAGGCTTTAAAATTCCGGAAGATGTAACTGTGGTTGGCGTGGAAAACGCCAAAAACTTTAGTTGTGTACGAGAACAAAGATATTTGTTCGGAAACATAACGCCATTATTTGTCTCGCGCTACCCACAGAACCAGAATAAAGATTTTATGAAATGGATGAAGTCCATACCAAATAATTACTTACATTTTGGTGATTTCGATATGGCAGGGATTGGGATTTATTTGAATGAATACAAAAATTATCTATCCGACAAGGCATCCTTCTTTATTCCTGAAAGCATTAAAAATGATATCAGGGAAAAGGGAAATAGAAATAGGTATGACACTCAAAGAATTAACTTCAATGTCGATAGTATAGTTGAACCGGAACTTTTGGAGTTAATATTGACAATTAACACAGAAAAAAAAGGATTAGATCAAGAATACTATATCAATGGAGACATAACCTAATGTAATTGTAAAATATAGGTGTTATAGGTAAAGGGAATGTATTTTTAAATGGGAATATCCCAAAAATTATGTGTATTCTTAAATGAAACCAAAACCTATTATCCTTATACAGATTTACGTCTGGTCTATAAAACTGTAGCAGTCTAAACAACTATAGTCCTGGAAGTCTGAGCATATAAACCAAATCAAATGATACCAATGAGGTGATAGGAGTGTAAACTGGAATTGCTAACTTGATCCGCACAAAAAGTTAAGGATAAAAACCTTAATTTTATCATCATCGCAAAAACACGTAAAAAGTATGATAGCTCACAGAAAGTATAGGTACTGAAGTACCGTTGTCGGCGGAGCCAAAACCAATGCAGAAACGATTGGACAGTATTGGGAGAAGTTTGGAATATTATAAATCCTTCAGCAGATACTTACTTAAAACCAAACCCAAAAGATTAGCGTCTAAAAAAAGGAATGGAATTAAACTACAGCTTCAGAAAATGTTTTATCACAAATCTGAAACTTATTTAGTTGTGGAAGTATCTAATACTTCGGGTATTACTTTTGAAACTAATTTTTTAAAAGTTTACAGTGTCAGTGGGAATAAGAAAAGAAAAGCTTCCTATCAATGGCTTGAAATACAACCAGTCTACATTCATAACAATCCAACTAAGATATGGAATGGTCAATCGCTTCGTTTTGTATATATTCTGCCCAAATATGTGCTTGGTGACAAATAAAAATTAATGATCGAATTACAAGAGTTGAATGGGGGCAGGAAGGTGGTTTTAGAATTCCGCCACATCTAAGCAAATGACTATTATGTTTTTGTTAAAATTCGTTTAATTACAATCATAAATAAAGTTTTAATAAAGTCCTTTTTTACGGTATTAATAGATGTATTTACTTTAAATCCTGGGTAAACGAAGGTAATATTTACGCTCGAGCATCAAACAGAGGTAAAAAACAACTATATTTACTCTCGTTTAAATAACACATGTAAATTTCATCCTCGTTTAAATGGCCAAGTTTAATAGAAATACACCGTACAATAATTTACCTCAGTTACCACCTAAAACAAATTTAGAAACTACAACTGTGTTGCGAAAAACAATTGAGGCTAGTAGGTCTTTAGCACAACTTAATGGTATGCTAACAAATTTACCTAATCCAACCTTATTTTTAGACACCATTCATTTACAAGAGGCTAAAGCTAGTTCTGAAATTGAGAACATTATTACTACCAACGATGACCTATACAAATCTATAGTTGCAGATAAAAAATTTGACAATCCAGCTACCAAAGAAGTTATTAGTTACAAAGAAGCGTTATGGAACGGTTTAAAAATCATAGAGAAGCGTCCCTTTATAACAACTAATTTGTGTATTGAAATTGTACAAAGTATAAAGAAAAATAAAGCAGGGATACGATCTACTCCTGGAACAGCTCTAAAAAATTTACAAGGGGAAACAATATATACCCCGCCTACAGGCGAAAATGTAATAAGGGAAAAACTAGATAATCTAGAAATATTTATCAATAATGAAAGATCAATAGATCCCTTAATAAAAATGGCATTATTACATTATCAATTTGAGGCGATTCATCCGTTTGGAGACGGGAATGGTAGAACAGGTAGAATTTTGTTGTTACTTTATCTGAAACTAGAAAAACTGCTGGATACACCAGCTATTTATCTAAGCGAATACATTATTAAGAATAAAGCTGAATATTATTCTAAATTACGTCAAGTAACTGAAGATCAAAATTGGGAATCATGGATACTTTACATGCTCGAGATGATTGATTATACTGCTAAAAAAGGACTGGAACGCTTAAAAAGTGTTACAGGCTTAATGGAAACTATGGGAGAGGAAATAAAAAATTCATTACCTAAAGCGTACTCAAAAGATATGGTTGAGACTCTTTTTAGACTGCCTTACACTAAACGTCAATTCTTAGTTGACGCTGGATTAGGGACATCAAAAACCGTTGGTAATTATCTTTCAGATTTGGAGAAGACAGGTTTTCTAATCTCTGAAAAGGTAGGGAAAGAAAAACTATATCTAAATCATAAATTGATGGCGATTTTAGAGCAGTAAAAAATATAATTTTTGATTTGGACAAGATTTATGATTAGCGACTCCCAAAATCTTTTATTTGGTAAAACACACTGGGTTTACCAATCAAAATCAAAATTCAACAAAAAATATTAAAAAAGGCAAATGTTTTACCTGAGCCGAATTTAAGACATTAAAAAAGGGTTTCAATCTCTTGAAACCCTTGTCTTTACTAGTAGCGGGAACTGGACTCGAACCAGTGACCTTCGGGTTATGAGCCCGACGAGCTACCTACTGCTCTATCCCGCGATGTTTCGGGTGCAAATATACAACGTTTTTATGGTTGTGCAAGGGTTTTATGGAAATTATTTTTTATTGCTTACTTTTTTTGCTTTTCCTTTTTTGAAAAGGATGTTTTAATTACTTTAGTTTTCATGGATACAATCAATTCGGTTCTCAGTTCCCTGATTCCTTACGCAGAATGGGTTATGCTATTTTTTGTAATAGGAGGAGGGTTATTTTTACTTTTTTATTCAAGATTTACACCTTATTTACTATTTCGTCATGCTATAAGTATAGTGCGCGGTAAACATGATGATCCTAATGACCCTGGACAAATCAGTCACTTGCAGGCACTTTTTTCGGCTGTAGCAGCAACAGTAGGCCTGGGGAATATCTCTGGAGTTGCCATTGCAATTTATCAAGGCGGGCCAGGTGTTGTATTTTGGATGTGGATGACGGCCTTAGTAGGAATGATAATAAAGTTCTACGGTTGTAGTTTGGCAGTAATGTACAGAACAGTTCATAGCGATGGAAGACTAGAGTCGGGGCCTATGCACTATATGACAAAAGGGATCGGTTTTATGGGAAAACCTTTAGCTGTATTTTTCTCTGTGGCGGGATTAGTAGGTTTTCTAGGAGTGTTTACAGTAAACCAATTTACCCAAACCTTTATGAGTGTAGTGGATCCTGATGTAACTATTGCTGCTATCGGAGATTTTAATTGGAAATTAATTATCGGTATTAGTTTATCCATAATAACTTCCCTTGTTATTTTCGGGGGATTACAAAAAATTGCTAAGGTATCAACGGCTATAGTTCCTTTTATGATAGGTGTATACTTTGTTGGTGTGATGGTTATACTATTTACTAACGTCGAAGGAATTATACCTTCTTTTGAATTGATATTTAGAGAAGCTTTTAATTTTGATACTGCCGTAAAAGGAGGTTTTTGGGGGTTAGTTATTCTTGGGGTAAGAAGGGCAGTGTTCTCCAATGAAGCAGGACTTGGTAGTGCTCCTATGTACCATGGAGAATCCAAAACAAATGAACCTGTCCAAGAAGGTTTAGTAGCCATGTTAGGGCCGTTTATCGATACTATTATAGTATGCACATTGACAGCAATTACTATAATTATAAGCGGAGCTTACTTAGAGGTTGATGCCAATGGTATTGCGATGACCTTATATGCGTTTGAAAAATCTCTTTTTGGTTATGGTGATATTTTACTCCTTCTCATAGTTGCTGCTTTTGCCTTGTCGACATTATTTACTTATTCTTTTTATGGTACCAAGTGCCTAGCGTATTTGGCGAATCCTAAAATTGCAAAATGGTTTAACGTTTATTACGTGGCAACCATTACCTTTGCAGCAATAACTTCCGTTGGGGTTGTGATTAATCTGATTGATTTGGCTTATGCTCTGATGTGCATTCCAAACATGATTGCACTTATTTGGCTTGCGCCTAAGGTGAATGCATCAATGAAGTTGTACTTAAAAAAGATGAAAGATGAGCGAACATAAAGCAGGCTTTGTAAATATTGTAGGGAATCCAAATGTAGGGAAATCTACCCTTATGAATGCGTTGATCGGAGAGAAGCTCTCCATTATAACATCAAAAGCACAAACCACTAGGCACCGTATTTTCGGGATTGTGAACGGAGACGACTTTCAGGTGGTATTCTCCGATACCCCTGGAATAATAAAACCTGCTTATGAACTTCAATCCTCTATGATGGATTTTGTTAAATCCGCTTTTGAAGATGCTGATGTATTAATATATATGGTAGAGATAGGGGAGAAAGATTTAAAAGATGAAGCTTTCTTTGCAAAAATCACTAATTCAAAAGTCCCTGTTCTTTTGCTTTTAAATAAAATTGATGTATCCTCACAGGAAGTTTTAGAACAGCAGGTACAACTGTGGAAGGATAAAGTTCCTAATGCAGAAATATATCCAATCTCCGCCCTTCAGAACTTTAACGTAGATACGGTATTTAACCGCATTCTGGAATTACTTCCAGAATCACCTGCATTCTATCCCAAGGATCAAATTACAGATAAGCCAGAGCGATTTTTTGTCAATGAGACCATTCGTGAAAAAATTCTAATTAACTACTCTAAGGAAATACCTTATGCCGTTGAGGTGGAAACTGAAGAATTTTTAGAAGACGAAAACATTATACGTATACGCTCTGTTATTATGGTAGAGCGTGATACTCAAAAAGGGATTATTATTGGGCACAAAGGATCTGCTTTAAAAAGAGTAGGGATCCAAGCAAGAAAGGATTTGGAAAAATTCTTCGGCAAACAAGTCCATATTGAGATCTTTGTAAAAGTCAATAAAAATTGGCGCTCAGATCAGCGACAACTCAAACGGTTCGGTTACAACCAGAAATAACATTTACTTTACCTAGGGCAAAATAGGTAACATAAGCATACTCTTATGGTAACAATAGCCTAAGATGCATTTACTTTCTTTGGGGAGAATTAAAAATTAATCAATGAAATTTAAATATGCATTGCTTGTAGCTGCTATAGGTATTAGTTTTGTTGCATGTGAGTCGGATGATAATGAGGATTGTTGTGTCGATCCGATTGATAAAAATATCCGATTTGAGCACCTAACTACCATATCAGCTGGAGGAACCACAGAAATATCTGCATACGACTCTAAGACCAAAAAACTGTTTACTGTAAATCCAGATTTGGATGCGGTGATGATCTATGACCTTACTGATCCATCTAAACCTATAGAAGCAGGAGTGATAGAAGTAAGTGCTACCGGCACTCCAAATAGTGTTTCTATTTACGATAAACAATTGGCCATAGCAGTAGAGGCATCCAATAAACAAAATAATGGAAGTGTGCTATTATTTGACACCCAATCAAATGCTTTAATTCAAAGCTATATCGTAGGAGCGTTGCCTGATATGGTGATGTTTTCCCCAAATGGAAAATATATCGTAGTGGCAAATGAAGCAGAGCCAAGTTCAGATTACCTAACGGATCCCGCTGGTAGTGTCAGTATAATTGAAGTAGGTTCAGGAGTAGTTTCAACCTTAGGATTTGAAGCTTTTAACAATCAATTAAGTGGACTGGAAGAAGGAGGATTTAGGGTTTTTGGACCTGAAGCAACAGTAGCTCAGGATGTAGAACCAGAGTATGTCGCAATTTCAGATGATTCTAAAACGGCTTGGGTAACTCTACAGGAGAATAATGCAATGGCAAAGGTTAATCTAGAGACTAAAAAGATTGAGGCTATTTATCCATTTGGTTTTAAGGATCATATGTTAACTGAAAATATGATTGATGCTAGTGATAAAGACGGTGTTACCGAATTTAAAAACTGGCCAATTTATGGTATGTATCTTCCAGATGCGATAAAATATGCCAATATCAACGGTACAGGATACTTAATCACAGCAAATGAAGGTGATGCTAGAGACTATGATGGATTTTCTGAAGAAACAAGAGTGGAGGACTTAGTCTTAGATGCTACAGTATTTCCAGAAGCTGCAAACTTGCAAGCTAAAGAAAATTTAGGCAGGCTAAAGACAACCACCACTATGGGCGATATCGATGGTGATGGCGATTACGATAAAATATTTGCCTATGGCGCTCGGTCTTTTAGCGTATGGTCTACAACAGGGGATCTTGTGTATGATAGTGGAAACACTATCGCCCAAAGAGTACTTGACCAAACCCCTGGGAGTTTTAATGCTGATCAAGGAGAGGTTGATGGTAGGAGTGATGATAAAGGGGCTGAGCCAGAGGCTATCGAACTCTTGAAGGTAGGTGATAAGACCCTGTTATTTGTCGGGTTGGAGAGAAACAGCCAAGTATTGGTTTATGATTTTAGCAATCCTGTAGCTCCAGAGTTTTTACAGATTTTAGAAAGAGCGGGTGATCATGCTCCAGAAGGGGTGTTAGCCATTGCAGCTGCAGATAGTCCTAATGATAGAGATCTTCTAGTAGTTACCAATGAAGATAGTGGAACAATAACCATATATCAGAATTAAGATTTTGAATTAGAAAAAATAGAAGAGTGTTTAATTTGATTTCTTTTCAAAAGGGGTGTCGGGATTTCCTGGCGCCCTTTTTTAAATTTTACAAAGTCCAAATTATGAGCTTACCCATCTACGCTAATGCGATAGATAGG
>NZ_AMSG01000031.1 GCF_000300875.1 Galbibacter marinus
TTACATAATATTCTACTATACATAAGATAAATTATGTAAAGCTTTGCATAATTTATCGAGAAAAAACTTCCTGTTCTGTGGCTCCCACAGAGCTGCGCAGCATGCGGCCATATTTTTATCTTTCTTTGGGAGCTGTAAACTCCATGGGGTAAACCCTCGAGTTTGGCTTGAAGAAACGCTTTCCAATATTAAAGATTACAAAATAAATGACCTTGAGGAATTATTGCCAGGATACCAGAATGAATCTTGATTATTAAAATTAGTTTCATTTATCGAGGCACTAAGCTAAAGGTGTAGTTGCTCGGACGGATACTTTTAAACCTTTTTATGCTCCCGTTAAAATAGATGCCGAACAAAAAATAGTCTATTTCAAAAGTGTTGCTCCTGATGATAACAACTGTATCGTAAACGAAGGTAATGTTTTGGGAGAGAAACAACAAGGTGACTCATTGATTGAAATGCCTTTTGATTTGTTGCATTTAGCTCCGCCACAAACAGCTCCAAAGTTTGTAAAAGAATCTGTGTTGGTAAATGATGCAGTTTGGTTAGACGTAGATATAAATAGTCTTCAGCATAAAAAATTCCCTAATATTTTTGGTTTGGGAGATGTCGCTGCTTTACCAACCGCAAAAACCGGAGCAGCCATACGTAAACAGGCTCCTGTAGTGGTAGATAATATCCTTAAACTGATAAAAGGAAAAACTGCCAACAACAAATCATACCAAGGTTATTCATCTTGCCCCTTGGTAACAGGTTACGGAAAAATGGTATTGGCAGAGTTTAATTACAAAAACGAATTCACACCCGACCCCAAGCTCAAAATGATGCTGATTGGCGACAGTTCCAAAGAGCACTGGCGCTTGTGGCTGTTAAAAAAGTATATGCTTCCCTATTTGTACTGGAATAAAATGATGAAAGGTAAAGATGTTTAGTCCTGTGTAACCTATGTAACAGACTATCTTCTTTTATAAGTCGAAATTTGCAACTATAAATAAAGAATAGAACTATAATTTATGGAATGGATTTTAGAACCGTGGCCGTGGTATGTGAGCGGACCATTGATTGCAATGACGATGTTTATCCTCCTTTATATAGGAAAGAATTTTGGAATGTCGTCCAATTTAAGAACACTGTGCACCATGTGTGGTGCAGATAAAACCTGCGATTTTTTCTGTTTTGACTGGAAAGCACAACGATGGAATTTATTGGTAATGAGCGGAGCCATCATAGGTGGTTTTGTTGCTTCTAATTATCTTTCAAATAATCAGACACCTGACTTAAACCCAAAAACGGTTGAACATTTAAAGGAAATAGGTTTTGAAAGTGCAGGGAAAGCATATGTACCAACTGAACTTTTCGGACCGGAAGCTTTTTCAGACCCTAAGACATTGGCTATACTATTGATAGGAGGTATATTGGTTGGTTTTGGGGCACGGTATGCAGGTGGTTGTACTTCAGGACACGCCATATCTGGTATCAGTAATTTACAGTTGCCATCATTGATTGCTACTATTGGATTTTTCATTGGAGGATTGATTATGGTACATCTTATTTTTCCTTTAATTTTTTAATACCGATGAAAAGGCTGGTGGTAATGCTGGTTGTAGCTATACTTTCTCAACCAACAATGGCACAGGAAAATCAGATAAAAGATACTGTTGAAAACAAATCATTGATTTCTTATCTGAAAGAAGGTGAAATCGGCGGTCATATCCGAAATTATTTTTTGATGACTGAAAACCATAATGGAAACGATTATTATGCCAATGCCATTGGAGGTGTATTAAGCTATGAAACCAAATCGTACAAAGGCTTTCAGTTAGGTATTTCGGGAATATTTACCTATAAAGTGTTTTCATCAGATTTGAATAAAGCTTACGATCAGACCAATAAATCATCACGGTGGGAGCAGGAACTATTTGATGTAAATCATAAGGACAATTTTAAAGATTTGGACAGATTGGAGGAACTGTATATCAAATATCATTGGAAAAATTCGTACGTAACCTATGGGAAAATCCCTGTGGAATATACGCCTTTATTGAATAAAAGCGATGGAAGAATGAAGCCTTTTGCTTTTCAGGGAGGTTGGTTACATCATAAAAACGAAAAATTTCAGGCTGATGTGGCGTGGATACATAAAGTTTCTCCAAGATCGATGACCGAATGGTTTCCAATGGATGAGGTTATAGGACTTACTGATAACGGCTATTTACTAAACGGAGAAAAAGCAGAGTATGAAGAAACAACCCATTCACAAGGATTGGCTATTGTTCATTTGGGAAAGGAATTTAAAAATTTGAAATTCAATTTCTGGAATTTTCATTTGGATAAATTCATTAACACCTCCTGGTTGCAATTGGAATATTCAAAACAGCATTGGCAGGCAGGAATGATTTATTCGTATCAGATTCCGAATGCTTACCAAGAAAATTTGCCTTACGAAAATCGGTATGTGCAGCCAAATGAAAACGGACAAGTAGCCAGCTTTATGCTGAAATACAATATTGGTTCATCACAATTTAAAGCAGCCTATACTAAAGCTTTTGAATCAGGCAGGTATTTATTTCCAAAGGAATTGGGACGGGATCAGTTTTACACCTCGATGACCAGAAGCCATATCGAAGGATTCGGTGGAGTTGATGTCTTTGCTATCGGGTATCAGTACAGTTGGAAACATTTATTTTTGAATGTCGATGCTACAACAACGCAAGGAACAGTAATAGATGATTATGTGTTAAACAAATACAATATCGAAGATTATTACCAAATCAATACAAGACTGCATTATGAATTTACCGATTTCTTAAAAGGTCTTCATGTCGAGTTGCTGTATGTCTGGAAACAAAACAAAAACGAGCATAATACAAAATTGGTTGAGCAAAGAAGCGATTACAACCAAATCAATCTAATAACAAATTTTAATTTTTAAAAACAATGAAAAACATAGTTTACTTACTGATCGGAACATTTTTCGGAATTGTTATGTACAAATCCGAAGCCGCATCATGGTTCCGGATTTATGAAATGTTCCAGTTTCAATCGATTCACATGTATGGACTGATGGGAACAGCTTTAGCAGTAGGAATAATCATAGTACAGTACATCAAAAGAAACAAAGTAAAAGACGTGAATGGCAATCCTATTGTTATTGCAGATAAGGACAAAAGTATCCCACGCTATTTAATAGGCGGTATTCTTTTTGGGTTGGGTTGGGCATTGGCAGGAGCCTGTCCGGGACCTATGTTTGTAATGACAGGAGCAGGTTATTTCCCAATATTAGTTGTAATTTTAGGAGCTGTATTAGGCACTTGGTTTTATGGATTAATAAAAAATAAGTTGCCTCATTAAAATCAAAATAATTATGGAAGAATTAATCCGTGAAACCTATCGTGGTATATTTGAAAAAGAGCTGATTGACGAAATCGTTTCTGTCGCTAAGGTTGTCGAATTCAAAGAAGGAGATGTATTGATAGATATTGGTAAATATATCAAAACCATGCCTTTGCTAATCAGTGGAGCTATCAAAATTATGCGTGAAGATTTTGACACAGGTGAGCTTCTCTTGTATTTCATTGAAAAAGGAGATACTTGCTCTATGACACTCAACTGTTGCATGGGCGACAAAAAGAGCGAAATTCGTGCCGTGGCTGAAAATAACGGTTTGGTAGCCATGATTCCTGTGGGCAAAATGGAAGAATGGTTGGGCAAATATAAAAGCTGGCGTGCTTTCGTATTTCAAAGTTACAACAACCGTTTTAATGAAATGCTTGCTGCCATAGACAATATAGCATTTACCAATATGGATAAGCGACTTTATAATTATTTGTTGGAAAAGAGTAAAATAAACAATTCCAATATTATTACCAAAACCCATCAGGAAATTGCTTACGAACTCAACAGTTCCCGTGTAGTAATTTCACGATTGCTGAAAGCATTGGAAAATGAAGGAAAAATAAAACTAAACCGCAATAACATAGAATTGTTAAACTAACGCTATGGAAGAAACCAAAAGCGAACAAATAAATTTACCTTTCAAAAAAGACCTGATACTTCGGCAAAAATTAGCCATCCAACGTACATTTCTTGCCAATCAATCGACATTTCTGTCATTTTTAAGAAGTTCGATGTATTTTTGGTGGCTGGTCTTAGTGTCAACAAGCTTGTTGATGGTAACGAGGCGGTTATTTTTGAATATATCTTGTGCATTATATCCGGGCTTTTACTCGTTGTGGGAATTATCAACTATTTCCGCAACCACAAAAAAATCAAACAAAGTGAAATTCATATAGGAGATTATAAGCTGAAATATGAAAAAGATGAATAAAATTTTCATCAACAGCAGATTGTTCCAAAGTAAAGTTTTTCTTGGGTAACAATGGTTACTGTACCTATCTCGGTTTCAAGCTAATTTTACACTAACAAAAATTTTAAGAAAAATGGAAAATAAAGCAACAGTACAGGAATTCAACCGATTTTTAAGCATTCATGAACAATTGTATCTTCAGACTTTGGAATTATTAAAAGATGTTCCTGATGATGTGTTTGAAAGTACACCATAAAAGAACTGGACTTGCAACAAAAAGTCGGACACTTTTTTCTGAGACCTATGCTACATTTTTAAATTGATAAAATTCTAATTCTACTTCGTAAGGGGTTTTATATCCCAAAAAGGAGTGTAACCGTTTCCTGTTGTACCATATTTCTATGTACTCAAAGATAGCGGTTTTAGCCTGCTCTATAGTTTTAAAATCCTCATCATAAACAAGTTCTATTTTCAAGGTTTTAAAGAAGGATTCAGCTACAGAGTTATCCCAACAATTACCTTTCCTGCTCATGGATTGTGTTACCAGCAGGTTAGATTTTATAAATGTTCTAAATGCCTTTGAGGCGTATTGTATTCCTCGATCCGAGTGAAATATTAAACCCCTGTTTATCTTACGTTTACTTACAGCCATTTTCCATGCAGGAATAATGGTTTGCTTGGTGTGCAGGCTTGTACTTAATGACCAACCGATTACTTGTCTGTCAAATAAATCAATAATAGTGGTCATATCAACGGTGTTGAAAATATTGCCTTAAATACGCTTGAAAAGAATTTAGATAAAATCAATAAAAACGAACCAGTTGTCATTCATTGCCAAAGCGGTGCACGCGCGGCAATTGCTTATTCCATTCTTATAAAACACGGTTTTGGAAACATTCTGAATTATTCCGGAGGTATCAATGATTGGGTGGAAAAAAAGAATGAACTTGTAAAATAATTTTTTGATTTCAAATGATGCACAATAAATCAAAAGCTATTCAGGATTAATATCCTGATGAACTGGCACATTGCTACGGATGTGGTAAGAATTATCTTGATGGTTACCAGCTGAAAACATATTTAGTGGGCGATGAAACAGTCGCCCATTTTTTACTAGGCGAAAAATTTACAGCACTTTCAGGTAGCGTTTACGGTGGTTTGGTGGCTTCTCTTTTGGATTGCCACGGCACAGGTTCTGCCGCTGCCTTTGCTTGTGTTGCGGAGAATATTGATCTTGAAAATACAGAAATTATTCCTGTAAGATGTGTAACGGCATCGCTTAAAATCGATTTCAAAGCACCTACAACCATGGGAACAGAACTGGAATTGATAGGAAAACTGCGAAGTATCGAAGGTCGAAAAATATGGGTTGATATGACACTTTCTGCCGGTGATATTCTTTGTGCTACAGGAGAGATTTTTAGTGTTCACCATATCCCACATCATCCATTTTTCCTTTAAATACTCTGAACTGAATGACAAAATAAACTACAACTAAAATCGCAGCAACAATAAACCAGCCCAAACCTACCGAAAAGCCGTATTCGTGAGCCGCTACATTCTGAACCGTCAAAGAAGGATTAACTCCATTTGTTGATGGTAATAAATTGGGAAACATAGAAGCTATCGTGGTGGCAAAACTCCCAAAAATAAACATCGAAGAAAACAGGAAACCCGTACTGTCTTTTTTAAATTTATAAATTCGGAACAAACCGATTAGACCTATTGCTCCAATTATCGGGAATATCCAAAGCCAATAATGCGTTTGCAGATTATTTAAAGGAAAGGGCTTTACATAATGCCATAAACAAGCAGAAGTAACAACTAATGCCAGCAATACAAAATTCAATTTAAAAATCACCTTTTTAAGCCTTTGATTGAGGTCTGTGGATGTTTTAAGTATAATCCAATTAGCCCCGTGAATGGTTAATGTTACAACCGCGACAAGTCCCAATAACAAGGTAAACCAGTCAATAACTCCCTGATGCTCTGCAAGCGGATCAAACGTAGGGTTCCAAAGTGCCAGAAAGAAATAATGAGCTTCTTGTGTAGAAACACCATTTTCGACCATTCCAAGGTTTACACCTCTTACCACGTTTCCGAGTGCTGCACCAAAGAAAAGAGCCAACAGAAAACTTGCTATACCAAATGCTTTGTCCCAGATTGCTTCCCACATTCGGTTATGCACCTGTCCTCTTAACTCCAATCCCACAGCTCTGAAAATCAACAACCACAAAACCAGCATCAAAGGCAGATAAAAACCACTGAAAGCCGATGCATATAGCGTAGGAAATGCAAAAAACAGAACACCACCTGCAGCAATGAGCCACACTTCATTAGCATCCCAGAAAGGACCGATAGCATTGGTTACGGCTTTCTTTTCTTCTTCTGTCTTTGCAAAAAACAAATGCACGATTCCCGCTCCGAAATCATACCCGTCGAGGATAACATAAATCCCCAACATCACCATTAATACAATAAACCAAAATATATCCATAACCATTTATTTTAATGCCATTTTAGTAGCTTCAGGACCTTTCCGTATGATTTTTAAGACAAGCAAAAGAAAAAGTAGTCCAAGCAGCAAATACAATCCAACAAACCCCAAAAGTGTAAATAACGTATTTCCCGAAGATACGGTAGGCGAAACGCCATCAACCATACGCATCAGATTATAAACAAGCCAGGGTTGCCGTCCTAATTCCGCTGTGTACCATCCTGCCGTATTGGCGATATAAGGAAAAGGAATCATAAACATCAGAATCCACAGCAACCATTTCGTTTTATACAATCTGCCTTTCCAGAGTAAGAAAGATGTAAGTACCATAATTCCGATAAAAATAGTTCCCAAACCAACCATAATATGATAACCATAATACAAACCGGGAACATTAGTAGGATGTATAGATTCATCAAATTCGTTTAATCCTTTAATTTCGGCATCCCAACGCTGATACGTAAGAAAACTAAGTACATTGGGTACAGCGATTTTATTATCCAGTTTTTTATTCTCCCGGGCTGACCTATCAAAACGATTTCAGAACCTCCTTTTTCAGTTTCAAAAATACCTTCCATCGCAGCAAATGTTGCCGGCTGGTATTTAACCACATTTTTTGCCGCCCAGTCTCCCGTAGGGAAAGCCAATATGACAGAAGAAATCACCCCAAAAACGACACCGCTTTTTACAAAAATCTTCCCGAAGCGACTGTGCCTGTTGCTCAATAAATAGAAAGCTCCGACCGCTGCTACAAAAAAAGAACTTGTTACCAATGACCCTGCCTGATTATGCAGATAAGATGGCCACAGCCACGGATTGTTAAATAGCGCACTAAAATTGTTCAATACAAACTTTCCGTTTTCTAAAATCTCATACCCTACGGGATGCTGCATCCACGAATGTGTAGCGATAATCAGAAAACCACTTGCCCAAGAACCGAGGAAAACCATCAAACCTGAAAGGAAGTGTAGTTTCTGCCCGAGTAGCTTTTCACCAAAAAGAAACATGCCCAGAAAAGAAGATTCTAAAAAGAAGGAGAACATTCCTTCCATTGCCAATGTTTGTCTGATGATGCCTCCGGTAAGCTCAGAGAACTTAGCCCAATTGGTCCCAAACTGAAATTCCATTGGAATACCCGTTACAACGCCCATTGCGAAGTTCAATGCAAATATCTTCATCCAGAATTTAGAAGCATTGTTATAATCTTCATTCTTCGTTCGCAGGAACTTCCATTTAAAATAAACAATCATCAGAGAAAGTCCCATAGTGAGCTGAGGGAACAAATAATGAAAGGTAATCGTAAAGGCAAACTGTAGCCGATTGTAAAGAATCATGTCTTCCATAAGGAATATTTTAAGCGTTTGAATATCAGGTTTTATTTCCGCATATATCCACTTTTTATATGCACCTGTAAATGTATTTCTAAATTACAAAAACGATTGTAACACTTGTTACACAGTATAGAATAAATAGACATCTAATGATTTTTAGTTTTAATTTTTAGCTCTGTAACAATTGTTACTGCCTGCGTTATCGTGGTATTCTAATTTTGCCGTATCATTTAATCTCTGAATTATGGCAACAGATCTTATAGGCTATTTATTAGCCGTTTTAGTAGGCGTTTCATTGGGGCTTATTGGTAGCGGAGGCTCCATTCTTACCGTTCCTATTTTAGTCTATGTTATGGGCGTTAATCCCATTTTAGCCACTGCTTATTCCTTATTTGTGGTGGGAACTACATCCTTGGTAGGTGGTGTTCAGAATGCTCTTCAGAAAAAAGTAGATTTTAAAACCGTATTCATTTTTGGTATTCCATCTATTGTTGCGGTGTATTTAACGCGGGCATATCTGATGCCTTTAATTCCTGATGTGCTTTTCAGTATTGGAAATTTTCAATTTACAAAACCCATCGCTTTGATGGTGTTGTTTGCCATCGTAATGATATTTGCTTCGATATCCATGATACGTCCTTGTCCGCATTGTAAAGATCCAGATGACGGCGAAATAAAATACAACTATCCTATGATTCTGTTGGAAGGAGCTTTGGTCGGCACACTTACAGGATTAGTTGGTGCAGGTGGTGGATTTTTAATTATTCCGGCATTGGTTTTATTAGCAAAAATGCCTATGAAATTAGCCGTAGGAACTTCCTTATTTATCATTGCTGCGAAATCACTTTTAGGATTTACAGGCGATTTGCAAGGTAATGAAACCATCGACTGGACTTTACTTTCCACTTTTACCGGATTATCGGTTGTTGGTATTTTTATCGGAATCTTCCTTTCCAAAAAAATAGAAGGTAACAAACTCAAATCCGCATTCGGTTGGTTTGTACTGGTTATGGGAATCTATATCCTTATCAAAGAATTATTCCTATAAAAAACAGTCTTGTAACTTATGTTACTGTACAGGTTATAAGCAGGTTGTAGTTTTGTATCATAAAATTTAAAACAATTAAAGAATCATAAAAATGAAAGTAGAACAAATTTATACAGGATGTTTAGCTCAAGGAGCTTATTATGTCGAAAGTAACGGAGAAGCAGTTGTAATAGATCCGCTTCGTGAAGTACAGCCTTACATCGAAAAAGCAGAAAAAAGCGGAGCCAAAATCAAATATGTATTGGAAACGCATTTTCACGCCGATTTTGTAAGCGGACATTTGGATTTGGCTAAAAAAACCGGTGCAACTATTGTTTTTGGACCGACAGCGAAGCCTTCATTTGAGGCGCATGTTGCCGAAGACGGGGAAATTTTAAAAGTTGGAAACATCCAGATCAAAGTCATCCACACACCCGGTCATACGATGGAGAGTACTTGCTTTCTGTTAATTGATGAAAACGGAAAAGAAACAGGATTATTTACAGGCGATACCTTATTTATTGGTGATGTTGGTCGTCCGGATCTGGCACAAAAAGTAATTGCTGATCTGACACAGGAAATATTAGCGGCACATTTGTACTATTCATTGCACAACAAAATTATTCCGTTGGCAGACGACATCATCGTATATCCTGCACACGGAGCAGGTTCGGCTTGTGGTAAAAATATGAGCAAAGAAACCACCGATACCTTGGGCAACCAAAAGAAAACCAACTATGCTTTGCAACCAATGAGTAAAAAAAAATTCATCGAAGAGGTATTGGATGGATTGATGCCGCCTCCGGGATATTTTCCGGCAAATGTATTGATGAACATCAAAGGTTACGAAAGTATAGACGAAGTATTGCACAAAGGAACACAGGCTTTAAGCCCAACGGAATTTGAAGTCGCAGCTAACGAAACCGATGCATTATTACTGGATACTCGTGATGCACAAACCTTTGCCAAAGGCTTTATTCCAAATTCCATCAACATTGGCATTGACGGCAATTTTGCACCTTGGGCAGGAACATTAATTCCGGATATTAAACAAACCATTTTATTGATTGCCGACGAAGGTCGTGAAGAAGAAATCGTTACCCGTTTGGCTCGTGTGGGTTATGACAATACCATTGGTTATTTAAAAGGCGGATTTGAAGCGTGGAAAAATGCAGGTAAAGAAACTGATACTATCGAATCAATTTCGGTAGATGAACTGGCAAAACGAATGGAAGAAAATCCTGATTTGAACATATTAGATGTCCGCAAAAAGAGCGAGCATTTTTCAGAACACTTGATTGGTTCAGAAAACATTGCGTTAGATTATATCAACGAACACATTGCAGAAGTAAATAAAGACAAAACCTATTATGTGCATTGTGCCGGTGGTTACCGTTCTATGATATTCAATTCCATATTAAGAGCCAGAGGCTATGACAATCTGATTGATGTTCAAGGTGGATTTACCGCAATAAAAGAATCCGGAAAATTCAAAGTAAGCGATTACGTTTGTCCAACCACAATGCTATAAACCAAAATAAATAATTGTAAAATCTATAAAAATAGAATTATGTTTTTTCAACACGTATATGATAAAAGTTTAGCTCAGGCGAGCTACTTTATAGGCTGTCAGGCAAAAGGCGAGGCTATCATTATCGATGCCCAACGTGATATAGATGTGTATCTGGAAATTGCGAAGCAAAACAATATGAAAATCACCCATGTCACCGAAACGCATATCCACGCCGATTTTCTCTGCGGTTCACGTGAATTAGCAGCAGTGACCGGTGCACAAATGTATCTTTCGGACGAAGGTGGCGAGGACTGGCAATATACTTTCCCGCATGTAGGCTTAAAACACGGCGATAAAATTAGTGTAGGAAACCTCACTTTGGAAGTACTTCATACACCGGGACATACACCGGAAAGCATCAGCTTTTTATTGACCGATCATCCGGCTACCGATAAACCGGTAATGGTCTTCACAGGAGACTTTGTTTTTGTTGGCGATATCGGGCGTCCCGACCTGTTGGAAAAAGCAGCAGGAATAATTGGTACGCAAGAAAAAGGAGCTAAACAAATGTACGAATCTATCCAGCGCTTTGCCGAACTACCGGAATATGTGCAGGTATGGCCGGCACATGGAGCAGGTTCCGCTTGTGGCAAGGCATTGGGAGCAGTACCAAGCTCAACGGTAGGATACGAAAAAATCCGTAACTGGGCATTTCAATATGAAGATAATGAAGCAGGATTTATTGAATACCTGTTGGAAGGGCAGCCCGAACCGCCAAAATATTTTGCGATGATGAAACACCTGAACAAGGTAAACCGTCCGTTGTTGGTGGAAGTCCCTAAACATCCGAAATTGACAAAGGAACAGTTTCTGACAGCTTACGAAAACGGTTTGAAAGTGATCGATGCCCGAGTGAAAACGGATTTTGCCAAAGGATTTATTCCGGGAAGTATCAATATCCAAGGCAATAATTCTTTCTCTACTTGGGCAGGTTGGTTACTGAATTATCAGGAACAATTTATTTTGGTTGCCGACGACAATCAGATGGAAGATCTGACCCGGAAACTGATGAGAATCGGTTTGGATAATATCTACGGATACATTTCTGATGTGAATGATTTAGGTTTGGATTTAGAAACGGAAGACATTATCGATATTGAAGAATTCAAATCCTATATCGGAAATCCGAACGCACAAATCGTCGATGTAAGAGGATTGACAGAATATCAAACCTATCACGTAGAAGGTGCAGACCACGTTTTTGTGGGAACGCTACCAGACAATTTGGATAAATTCAGTAAAGACAATCAAATCGTTATTCATTGTCAAAGTGGCGACAGAGCGACCATTGCACAATCTCTTTTAGCTAAATACGGGTTCAAAAATGTAAAGAACTATAGTGCCGGAATGAAAGAGTGGATGGAAGTAAATAGTTAATTAAAATAATATTAAAATTCTAAAAAAATGGAAAATCAAGTAAATACAATGCCAAGAATTGGCGATATGGCACCCGATTTTGAAGCGGTGACCACTACAGGAGTAATCAAATTTTCAGAATACAACAAAGGAAGCTGGGTGATTTTATTCTCACACCCTGCTGATTTCACACCAGTTTGTACCACAGAAATGACAGGTTTTGCCAACGAAAGCGATTTCTTCGAAAAGCACAACACTAAATTGATGGGATTAAGCATCGACAGTATTCATTCACATATTGCATGGGTACATGCCGTTGATGAAAAAACGGGCGTTTTGTTCAACTTCCCGATCATTGCAGATTTGGATATGAAAGTAGCAAAGCTATACGGAATGTTGCAACCGGGCGAAAGTGAAACTGCTGCTGTTCGTGCAGTATTTATTATGGATCCGGCAGGAAAAATTCGACTAATTATGTATTATCCTTTGAATGTGGGTCGTAATATGGACGAGATTAAACGCTCATTATTGGCACTTCAAACTTCTGACGAATATAAAGTAGCTATGCCACTCAACTGGCAACCAGGAGATAAAGTAATTGTAGGTGCCCCAAAAACATTGGAAGGGTTGAAAGAACGTAAAGCCGACACAAGCCTGGAGCAAGTGGATTGGTACCTTGCCAAAAAATCAATTTAATCATTAAAACAAGAAAGTTGGCTTTTACGATAAAGTCCTTAAAGCCAATCTTCTTTTAAAATATTATTTCAATTATGTTAGAAATATTAAACAACCTTTCACCGGATAAAATATCAGATAAAGATTTTCTTTTTTTGGTTGATGTACGGACTCCTGAAGAATTTAATTCGGGAAGTGTTGACGGTGCCATAAACATACCATTAAGCGTATTGGAACAGGAGCTTTCACAATTTAAAAATAAAGAAAATATTATCGTTTTCTGCCGAAGCGGAGCAAGAAGCGGAAATGCACAAATAATCCTGCAACAACACGGATTTGAAAATGTAGTGAACGGTGGTCCGTGGCAAAATGTACAGCAAGCCTTGGATGAAATATTGCAGAAAAAGTAAATGACACATCACTTTTTCACTCAACGGTATAAATAAAAAAAAAGATGCAAAAACAAAGTGTCAAATTCATTCTCATTATTATAATTGGAGTAGTTATGTTAGGAATTTTTAAAAATCTTTTCGGTCAGAAAGACAATACAGAACTAAAAGAAGTACTTGCAGACAATGCCTATTTGGTTGATGTCCGTACACCTTCCGAGTTTGCATCCGGAAGTGTAAAGGGAGCTGTCAACATTCCATTAGACAAAATTTCGGGACAACTTTCCAAATTCAAAGGAAAGAAAAACATTGTTGTATTTTGTAGAAGTGGCAACCGGAGTAGTCAGGCAAAAAGTATTTTAGAAAAAAACGGTTTTAAAAACGTTGTCAATGGCGGCACCTGGCAAAATGTTAACTCGTTAATTTCTAATAATTAAAAAGCAGACAAATGAAAAACTATTTAAGAGGCTGGAACTTCATGCGGATTATCCGTCTGGTTTTGGGAATTGTGATCATCGTTCAAGGCATTCAGGCACAGCAATTGATGCTTGTTGCCTTAGGTGGATTATTTACACTAATGCCACTGTTTAATATTGGCTGTTGCGGTGCTGCTGGATGCAATACAACATATTCTACAAGCAAAGCCAAAAATACGGAAGACATCACCTATGAAGAAGTAAAATAATGATGATGCAGACATTTATAAAAAAGAACCTTTTAACCATCATTGGCGTACCAATTGGTGCAATTGCCGGATTTCTCTATTGGAAATTTGTAGGATGTAATTCGGGTACTTGTGTCATTACATCCAATCCAATCAATAGCACATTATATGGCTCGGTAATGGGAGGTTTGGTATTCTCTATGTTTAAAAACAATAAAAAAGAAAAGAATGACATTTCAGGAAATAATTAATCAGGATAAGCCGGTTTTGGTGGATTTTTTTGCGGTATGGTGTGGCCCTTGCAAAATGCAGGCTCCCATATTGGAAGAACTAAAACAACGGATAGGCGATACTGCCGATATTATCAAAATTGATGTGGATCAAAATCCACAAGTTTCGACACAATACCAGATAAGAAGTGTGCCCACCTTAGCCATTTTTAAAAATGGTGAGATTAAATGGCGACAGTCAGGCGTGTTTCCCGCTAACGAATTAGAACGTTTGATAAAGGAATTTATTCCTAATTAACACACAAAAATTCCAAAAATAAGCGATAATGTTCCCCCAGTTTAACCCCACTGTGGGAATATTTTTTTTCATTTTTTAAACCCACCTGTGGAACTGATTTTAAAAATATGCAGTATGAAGTGACTGGAAAGACTACTTTTGAAAACACAAAATTCAATTAATGAAATGTGGCTTTAAGTCTAATAGATTCATTATACTTGCTATTGATTTACAAGGTAATTAAAGGAAAGAAAATGCAATAAGCACCATTACTAAATCGTTACCGATAACACTTTCGGCTCTTGTAAGCTACTCTTAATGAACCTATTTAGGTTAAACTAATCTTTTTGAACAAAAAAAAGCAGTAGACATGAAATTATCTACTGCTTTTAATAAAATTTTAAAAAAGTGGATTACTCTTCAACCAACACCCATTCACCTTTTGAAAGTAAAGGTTCTGCTTGTTTGAATTTCATGCTTTTATTTTCGCCCGTAACTACGTTTTTGACAGTAACTCGGTCATTTCTGTTAATTTTTGGACGTTCCCTTACAATGGTCTCAGTAATTTGTGCACGTTGCTGGTTTTGTCCAGCAGCTCTGTTCTGCGCTGCCAATTCGTCGCTATTTGGAATTTCTTCCTTAGAAGTTTGGTAATTTTCTTTTTGCTTTACCACTTTCGCTTCTTGGATATCCTGCGCGTCTTCGGTAGGTAATTCCCCTTTATATAGGAAGGAAATGACCTCTCTATTGACATTGTCAATCATTGTTTTGAAGAGCTCAAAAGCTTCGAATTTGTAGATCAGTAATGGATCTTTTTGCTCGTGAACAGCCAACTGAACTGATTGTTTCAATTCATCCATTTTTCTCAAGTGCGTTTTCCAAGCATCATCGATAATGGCAAGGGTAATGTTCTTCTCAAAATCTGAAACCAATTTTTTACCCTCTGATTCATAAGCATCCTTGAGGTTAGTGACCACTTTTAAGGTCTTCATTCCATCGGTAAAAGGAACTACGATTCTCTCGAATCGATTATTTTGATTCTCATAAACGTTTTTAATTACCGGGAATGCCGTTTGAGCATTTCGCTCAACCTTGTTCTGGTAGTACTCAAGGGCTGCCTTGTAAACAATCGTGGTAATATCCTTAATTGATTTACTTTTGAATTCAGCCTCTGAAATTGGTGAGGTTATAGAGAAGTATTTGATGAGTTCAAATTCAAAGTTTTTAAAATCATCTGCAGCTTTATTAGTTTCTACAATAGCCTCTGTGGTATCAAAAACCATATTAGCAATATCAACTTTAAGCCTTTCTCCTTGCAGTGCGTGTTTTCTACGTTTGTAGACAACTTCTCTTTGTGCATTCATCACGTCATCGTATTCTAGCAAACGTTTACGAACACCAAAGTTATTTTCTTCAACTTTTTTCTGCGCACGTTCTATGGATTTTGTCATCATAGAATGCTGTATTACCTCTCCGTCTTCAAGACCCATTCGGTCCATCATCTTTGCTACTCGGTCTGAGCCGAATAAACGCATTAGGTTATCCTCCAAAGAAACATAGAACTGTGAACTTCCTGGATCCCCTTGACGACCAGAACGACCTCTTAGCTGTCGATCCACACGTCTAGAATCGTGTCTCTCTGTTCCGATAATTGCTAGTCCGCCGGCATCCTTCACTGATTTGATCAATTTAATATCGGTACCACGACCCGCCATATTCGTAGCAATGGTAACCACACCTGGATTTCCAGCCTCAGCTACAATGTCTGCTTCTTTTTTATGCATTTTCGCATTAAGAACATTATGAGGGATCTTGTTAAAGGTTAGCATTTTGGAAAGTAGCTCAGATATTTCAACTGAAGTTGTACCCACAAGTACAGGTCTACCTTCACCAACTAACTTTACGACATCAGCGATCACCGCATTGTATTTCTCTCTTTTGGTCTTATAGATAAGATCTTGTTTGTCATCACGAGCTATTGGTCTGTTGGTAGGAATTTCAACAACGTCTAGTTTGTAAATTTCCCAGAATTCTCCAGCTTCTGTAACTGCAGTACCCGTCATACCTGAAAGCTTCTTATACATTCTGAAATAGTTTTGAAGGGTTACCGAGGCGAATGTTTGAGTAGCTGCTTCAATTTTGACGTTCTCCTTGGCTTCAATAGCTTGGTGTAATCCATCAGAATATCGGCGACCATCCATAATACGTCCAGTCTGCTCATCAACAATCATGACCTTATTGTCCATAACCACATACTCTACATCTTTTTCAAATAGGGTATAGGCCTTGAGTAATTGATTCATGGTGTGAATACGTTCACTCTTAATGGAGAAGTCTTTGAAGAGTTCCTCTTTAAGTTCTGCTTCTTCTTCAACTGGTAATCCTTTTTTCTCGATTTGAGCGATTTCTGTTCCGATATCAGGCATCACAAAGAACTCAGCGTCAGCATCCCCTGAGAGATACTCAATTCCTCTATCAGTTAATTCAATCTGATTGTTTTTTTCATCGATAACAAACCATAATTCGTGGTCGATAATTGGCATCTCACGGTTGTTATCCTGCATATAATGATTTTCAGTTTTCTGAAGAAGCTGTTTGATTCCTTCTTCACTTAAAAACTTGATCAATGCTTTGTTTTTAGGCAATCCACGATGCACACGTAATAGCTGGATTCCTCCCTCTTTAACGTTGCCTTCAGCGATAAGTTTTTTAGCCTCTGCTAAAACTCCATTGAGATAATGTCTTTGTTTTGCAACAATGTCGCTTACCTTAGGTTTTAATTCGTTAAACTCGTGACGGTCTCCTTGTGGGACAGGTCCAGAAATAATAAGTGGTGTACGAGCATCATCCACAAGTACCGAATCCACCTCATCCACGATGGCATAGTTGTGTGAACGTTGTACTAATTCATCTGGAGTGTGTGACATATTATCCCTAAGGTAGTCAAACCCATATTCGTTATTAGTACCATATGTAATGTCTGCTTCATAAGCCAAACGTCGACCTACAGATCCAGGTTTATGGTTGTCAATACAATCGATAGACATTCCGTGGAATTCAAATAAAGGTCCCATCCAGGCACTATCCCTTCTAGCCAGGTAATCGTTCACTGTTACTAGGTGAACACCATTTTCTGTCAAAGCATTAAGGTATACTGGTAGAGTTGCAACTAATGTTTTACCTTCACCTGTTTGCATCTCTGCAATTTTACCTTGGTGTAGTGCAATACCACCGATAAGCTGAACATCGTAATGGATCATATCCCAAGTTACTTCTTTACCAGCAGCATCCCAGGAATTTTTCCAAACGGCTTTGTCTCCTTCAAGAGTTACATATTCTTTTGATCCAGATAAAGTTCTGTCAAATTCACTTGCAGTAACAGTTATAGTTGTATTTTCAGCGAAGCGTTTAGCCGTTTCTTTCACCACTGCAAAGGCCTCTGGAAGGATTTCATTGAGGACTTTTTCAGTGATCTCATACCCCTGTTCCTGAAGGCTATCTACCTCTGTATAGATATCTTCATTTCTATCAATATCCTTAGAAGACTCAGCTTCTGATTTTAATTCTTTGATTCTTTGGTCGATATCAGCTCTTGAAGCCTTTATTTTTTCTTTGAATTGAAGTGTTTTATTGCGCAATTCATCGTTTGATAGAACTGAAAGTGCATCCTCGAAGGCGTGAATTTTATCCACTAGAGGACGTAACTCTTTAACATCCTTCTTCGCTTTATCACCGACAAAAGCTTTTAATACGGAATTGAGTAAACTCATGTTTGTTTGATTTGTATATTCAAAATTAAGCAAAAAAAAAGCCTCTTTAGAGACTTTTTCGCTTTATAATGTTAATGTGTTTGTTAATATTCATCCTCATTCCAGAGATAATCCTCTTCTGTAGGATAATCTGGCCAAATTTCTTCAATAGATTCATACATATCACCCTCATCCTCCATGGCTTGTAGATTCTCCACAACCTCCAATGGGGCTCCGGTTCTAATAGCATAATCAATTAACTCATCTTTTGTTGCTGGCCAAGGTGCATCATCTAAATACGACGCGAGTTCTAATGTCCAATACATTTGCTATTGATTTTAGTTTTGTGCAAAAATAAATTTTTAAAGTAAAAAGTCAAGTAAAATTTGCATTATTTATATATTATTTCTAAGAACGTACTATTTCTGATGATTTAATGAAGGATCATTAATAAAAACAAGTAATTCTTCATCTTTCTTTATCAGGAGCCCATAATATTTGATTGGCTTGAAGCTCAAAAGACAACTTTCGTGCCAACACAAACAAATAATCAGACAATCGATTCAAATATTGCAGAACAAATGGATCAACTGTTTCATTTTCATTTAAATGGCTTACATTTCGTTCAGCACGTCTGCAAACAGTTCTGGCAACATGACAGTATGACACTGTAGTGTGCCCGCCTGGTAATACAAAATGTGTCATTGGCTCAAGACTCTGATCCATGAGATCTATTTCTTGTTCTAAGAACTCAATATGCTCTTGCTCGATCCATTGGATATTCAAGCGCTTTTTACCGTTTTTCAAAAATAGCTTATCTTTTGGTGTGGCTAAAATAGAACCTAGTGTAAATAGATGATTTTGAATTTTTATGAGATTGTCTTTGTAGTGTTGATCAATGTTTTGATCCCGTATTAGCCCCAACCAAGAATTAAGCTCATCTGTAGTTCCATAAGCGTCAATGCGAATATGGTGTTTTGCCACTCTATTTCCTCCGAATAGTGACGTATTGCCTTTGTCTCCTGTTTTAGTGTATATTTTCAAAATGGCTTAGTTATTTCTTTTATTTCGGTATCTTTTATAAAAATCTTGTTTATTTCGCCCTCTAAGTTTTTTCATGTTTCTCTTATGGTTTAACCATACCAATACAAAAAGAACGGCAATTATAATGATCCATAAAATGCTTGTTTCCATAAATTTGACTTTAGTAAAAGATACAGTATTATATTCTAATTTTAAAATTTTCTTTGTGTTGTCCTGGTTTGTAAAATAGAAAACCAATGTTATAAAAATTTACACTTAATGTTATTGTAGTACGCTGACATAGGTGTTTCCATTTTTGGTTCTCTTTGTCAATATTATCCACTATAATAAAGGGAGCTTTGGTAAGCTTTTGCTCAATTTCTTCAATGGAATGTTCCAAAATGTTTACATACTGTGTACGATCTTGGGTAAAGCAGCCTGTATGAACAGATTTAAATGAGTCATTATTTAAATAGCTAAGAGAGCGATTCAAGATCTTTATTTTCCTAGAATCTTTTATGTGATATTTGTCTTTCCAACTTAAGAGCAAATCATATATTGGGATATTATTTTTTCTGTATAATGCCTTTGTAAGTAATTGATACACAAAAGGGGAGTGGACGCCATGTTGATTACTCGATGTCCATAAATAATTTAGATATGAAAGGCTTAATAACATTTCTAAAATTAGAGAATTAGGAATCCATTTTCATTGATAACTCAAACCAACTTGCAGTTTTTTCATCAATCTCATTTATGATTTTTTGTAGTTTAATAGAGTATTCATCTACTTGCTCTCCAGTGAGAGCTTGATTGGCAAAAACACTTTCGATTTCCTTTTTCTCATCTTCCAGCTTAACAATGGCTCGTTCTAGACGTTTGTATTCTTTCTGTTCTTCGTAGCTAAGGGCGTTATTTTGATCTTTTTTCCAGGTCTTCTTGTTGGTTTCTGTACTTGGTTTGGTCTCTTTTTCTGTAACGACACTGTTTTCATAACTTCTAAAATCTGAATAATTTCCAGGGAAATCTTCAATTTCTGCTTCACCCCTAAAAACAAATAGGTGATCCACTATTTTGTCCATGAAATAACGATCGTGAGAAACTACAATTAAACAACCTGGAAAGTCCAGTAGAAAGGATTCTAGTACATTTAAAGTAACGATATCCAAATCGTTGGTAGGTTCATCTAGGATTAAAAAGTTTGGATTTTGTATCAAAACAGTACAGAGATACAAGCGCTTAAGTTCACCTCCGCTTAGTTTCTCTACATAATCGTATTGTTTTTTTCGGTCGAATAAAAAACGCTCAAGAAGCTGTGCAGCAGAGATTTGTCTACCTTTGGTCAAGGGGATAAATTCTCCAAATTCCTTTATTACTTCGATGACTTTTTGACCTTCCTTAGATTGTATTCCACTTTGTGTATAGTAGCCAAACTTAACGGTTTCACCAATGACCACCTTGCCACCGTCTGGTTTTACTTTTAAGGTAAGAACATTAAGAAATGTTGATTTCCCGGTTCCATTTTTACCTATAATTCCAATGCGTTCTCCTTTTTTAAACGTGTAGTCAAATTTGTTTAAAATAGGTTTATCACCAAAGGATAGGGAGACATTGTGAAATTCGACAATCTTACTTCCTAGGCGCTCCATATTGATTTCCAGTTGCACCTTGTGCTCTTGCCGACGTTTGTGTGCTTTTTCTTTTATTATAAAGAAATCATCAATTCGAGACTTGGACTTGGTGGTACGGGCTTTTGGTTGCCTGCGCATCCATTCCAATTCCTTTGAATAAAGATTTTTTGCTTTCTCGACAGAGGCTTGCTCTGCTTGTATCCTGGCTTCTTTCTTCTCCAAATAATAGGAGTAACTTCCTTTGTATTGGTAGATCTGTCCATTTTCTAACTCGATGATTTCATTGCATACACGTTCTAAAAAGTAGCGGTCGTGTGTAACCATAAATAAGGTTATATTTTCCTTTGCAAAGTATTGTTCCAACCATTCTATCATTTCTAAATCAAGGTGGTTAGTCGGCTCATCGAGAATGAGTAGATCAGGGCTATTTAACAGGATAGTGGCTAGGGCCAATCGTTTTTTTTGTCCTCCTGACAGGCTGCTAACACGCTGGTGAAGATCGTCCAGTTTTAATTGTGAGAGTATGAGCTTATACTGGGTTTCAAAATCCCAGGCGTTTTTGATTTCCATCTGCTCAAAAGCTTTTTGATAGGCTTCTTCATCTTCTGGGTTTTCAAGTGCACTCTCGTATTGTTGTATGGTTTTTAAGATATTGTTATCCGAGGCAAAGATGGTTTCTTCTACCGTTAAATTATTGTTTAGATCAGGTTCCTGAGCAAGATAAGAAATGCGGATACCATTACGGGAGATTACCTTTCCACTGTCTGGACTGTCCAACCCTGTAATTATATTCAAAAGCGATGTCTTGCCCGTTCCATTTTTGGCAATAAAAGCAATTTTTTGATCTTTATTGATCCCGAATGATATGTCGGAAAATAAAATGCGTTCGCCGTAGGATTTGGCGACATTCTCAACGGATAAATAATTCACAGACTTTAGTTTTTGCAAAGTAAAGCAATTTATAGCTCACTACACATAGTCTATGCATGAATTAAGGTTTACTTTTCTTCCTTGTTGTGATACTCTTTTTTTAGCTTTTCAAGTAGTTTATGATTGAAATCATCCTCAAGCTTTTTAAGGTATAATATTTTTGTTGATGGCATGATGTCAGATAGGTCATCAAAGAGTTTCTTTTCCAGTTCTAAGCTATTTTTTTTAATGTCGATCAGCTTCTCAAGGGTCCTCTTAGCCTGTGCCTCTGAAACATCACCAAACTCTTTATCTCTTAACAGATGTTTGATTCCCTTATACTCCTTGTAAACTTCGGCGTATTTATGATCCTCATAATTATTGTAAATAGGCCAGAATTTCTGCGCCTCTTCTGTGGTAAGGTTGAGATTGTCCGTCATAAAGGCAATCTTTAGGGACTTTATGTAATCTCGTTTAGTTTTCTTTTGAGCCATACCTTGCCCAATAACAAAAACTAATAGTAGTAGTACAAGGATATATTTTTTCATTTTGCGTTGTGATCTATTATCTAACGATGTTTTATTTGTGAATTGTTATTTCTTGTTTAGTTCTTCCAAATGCAGAAGAATAATTTTATTCAAAGGTAAGGGTGTAATTATCGACATTATTTTGATTTAAGTACTCGATAATTTCTTCTCTAGGAATCGGATCTGTCATTTGAATATCTTCTAATGAAACGCCTTCAAAAGTATCGATGATATCATAGGTGTTTAAGTTGATAAAACCGTCATCAATATATGTTTTGACGTCAAAGGATGTAAGCTCGTCGGCTTGTTCTGTGGTGAGTGTGCTCGCTGGTTTGATCAATAGAAATCCTAGGATTAAAATTGCAGCAATGGAACTCATTGCATATAAAAATCGCACTTTGACCGTTTTATCTCTTGTAGTACCTGGGTCGATTTGGCTCCAAACACGGTTCTCAAAATCATCCAAGAATCCTTCAGGTACAGTAAACCCAGTGGCTTTTGGTATTACCTCAGAGGTACTTATGCTACTCTCTAAGCGTTTATCAAAGTCAGAAAAATAGTTTTCAGGTACTGAAAAATCTATTTTATTTTTTGATACTTTCCTTTTCATCCTTTGTTTACAATTTTGTTAACTGCATTTCAATTTTCTTTACTGCATGGTGATACGATGCTTTTAAAGCACCGACTGAGGTTTCTAATATTGCTGACATATCTTCATATTTTAGTTCTTCAAAGTATTTCATGTTAAATACTATTCGCTGCTTTTCAGGTAGTGTTGAAATAGCTTCTTGTAATTTTAGCTGAATTTCATCTCCATCGAAATATTCGTCAGCCTTTATATTTTCTATCATTTTCTGCTGTAACTCCTGACTAGTTGTATCGTAAAATTTAGCTCTTTTTTGCAAAAAACTAAGTGCCTCATTGGTAGCAATACGATACATCCAAGTATATATTGCACTGTCCTCTTTAAAGGATTGTATATTTCTATATACTTTGATAAAGGTGTTTTGTAGCACATCATCCGCATCATCATGATCAAGAACAATTCTTCGAATATGCCAATATAGTCGCTCCTTGTACTTTTCCACAAGAGTCTTAAAAGCTTTTTCCTGAGTTGTACTGCTCTTGAGCTCTTTTATGACGATATTATCCCGCAATTGTCTTGATTTATAAATTAGACACTAATTTACGCAAAAGGTTTAATTCTTAACATATTGATGGAAGAATATCGGTAATTAACAGGAGATGATTTCAATTGTAAGCTGTGGGATTGGCTGCCTTTGGTGCAAAAAAAAGCTTTGTTAATTTTTATGTGAACATGTTGTAAATAAAAAAAGTCATTTGAGGTGGATTGTAAACTACGATGCTATCACAAAGCAGACTAGGGTTGTTTTTTCTTTAAATAAATTATGTTTTTGTAAATGCTCTGGGTAACTTTGGCAGCACAAAATTAAATGATCAAAATTATACTTGATGAATATACTGATTATTGGTTCGGGGGGACGGGAACATACCCTTGCTTGGAAGATAGCACAAAGTGAATTATTAAATAACCTATATGTTGCTCCTGGCAATGCTGGGACTTCTGGATTTGCTGAGAACGTTCCAATTTCGGTAAATGAATTTGATAAAATCAAAGATCTTGTCATTGAAAAGGATATTTCTTTAGTTGTGGTTGGGCCAGAAGATCCACTGGTTAATGGAATCCATGATTACTTTTTACAAGATGAAGCCTTAAAGGAAATTTCAGTAATCGGACCACAAAAAGCAGGTGCAATTTTAGAGGGGAGTAAAGAATTTGCTAAGGACTTTATGGCTAGGCATCAAATTCCAACGGCAGCTTATAAGAGTTTTACAGCCGAAGATCTTGAACAAGGTTATACGTTTTTGGACACCCTGACACCTCCTTATGTTTTAAAGGCTGATGGATTAGCTGCAGGTAAAGGAGTACTAATTCTTCAGGATTTAAACCAGGCAAAAGCCGAGTTGAAAAACATGCTGATTGATGCTAAATTTGGTCAGGCTAGCAATAAGGTAGTTATCGAGGAATTTTTAAGTGGAATTGAACTCAGTGTGTTTGTTCTAACTGACGGAAAAAATTATTTAACCCTGCCAACGGCGAAAGATTACAAACGCATCGGAGAAGGTGACACAGGATTAAATACTGGTGGTATGGGCGCTATCTCACCAGTGCCGTTTGCGGATGAGGCTTTTATGCAGAAAGTCGAAGAACGAATCATAAAGCCTACCATTGACGGTTTTGGAAAGGATAACATTCCTTATAAAGGTTTTGTTTTTATAGGACTGATTAAAGTAGCAGAGGAACCATTTGTTATTGAATACAATGTTCGTATGGGCGATCCAGAGACCGAAGTTGTTATTCCAAGAATTAAAAATGATTTAGTACATGTTTTTAAAGCCGTTGGTAATGGTACATTAGATTCCATAAACTTGGAACTCGACCAGCGGTCTGCAACAACAGTAGTAGGTGTTTCAGGGGGATATCCTGAGGCATATGAAAAGGGAAAGGTTATAACTGGTTTGGAATCCATTGAAGATTCGGTGGTATTTCATGCAGGTACAACATTATATGATCAAGAAGTAGTAAGTGCAGGTGGCCGCGTATTGGCAGTAACTTCATATGGTGAGAACTTTAAAGAAGCTCTAAAAACTACCTATAAGAATCTTGAAAAGATTGATTTTCCAGGGATGTACTACAGAAAAGATATAGGATTCGATTTGTAAAATAAAAAAGATGCAAAACATAGAATCAAATAAAAAAAAGAGAGGAATCTTAAAATTAGGATGCCTCTTTTTTTTGTTTTTTATTTATGCACCTAGTGCTTGGGCTTCTTACATTTTAATTCCCATGGACTCTCAAGGACAAGAGAATCATTTAAAAGCCTATGGTATCACTTATTGGGTCTTGTCGAAAAATGAAAAGGTTAAGTGGTTGCTGAATTATAGAGGTGGGGCTTTTTTAATAATGAACAATGAGCAAATCCAAAATGAGTGTAAGATAAGAGGTGTTTCTTTTGAACTATTAAGTAATGCTGCTACTGAAGATTTGCTTGAAGAGATTAGCAGTCCATCAAAGAATCAAGATGCAGTAATTTTGGAAAAAGCACCAAAAATTGCGGTGTATTCACCCAAAAGTAATCGTCCTTGGGATGACGCCGTAACAATGGTTTTAACATATGCAGAAATCCCCTATGAGGTGATATATGATAGGGAAGTTCTTGAGGATCGTTTGTTACAGTACGACTGGCTACATCTTCACCATGAAGATTTTACAGGTCAATATGGTAAATTCTATGGTGCTTATCGTGCCACACCTTGGTATATTCAGGAGAAACAAGAAGCAGAGGCTTTGGCAACTGAACTAGGATATCAGAAAGTTTCACAACAAAAATTAGCAGTGGCTTTAAAGATACGGGATTACGTTGTCGGTGGGGGGTTTATGTTTGCCATGTGTTCGGCAACAGATAGTTTTGACATCGCCCTCTCCGCTGAAGGAGTCGATATATGTGAGGCTATGTTTGATGGGGATCCCTCTGAGGGGAATTATCAATCGAAACTCGATTTTAGTAACACTTTTGCTTTCAAAGATTTTATTCTTAGTAGAAACCCTTTGGAATATGAATTCTCTTCTATTGACATGACCTCTAAAAGAAAAACTGTTCAACGTGATACTGACTATTTTACATTGATGGAGTTCTCAGCCAAATGGGATCCAGTTCCTACTATGTTGTGTCAAAACCACACGGCTTTAATCAAGGGGTTTATGGGGCAAACTACGGCTTATAGTCCCTCGACCATTAAACCAACAGTACTGGTGATGGCAGAGAACAAGGTTAATGGGGAGGCGCGTTATATCCACGGAGTAAAAGGAAGTGGATTTTTTACTTTTTATGGAGGTCACGACCCAGAGGATTATCAACATAGGGTAGGGGATCCAAAGACAGCTTTAGAATTGCACCCGAATTCGCCTGGATATAGATTAATTCTCAACAATGTTTTATTTCCAGCTGCGAAGAAGAAAAAGCAAAAGACTTAAACTAAAAAAAGACTATTAATTGTGAATATATTTCAAAAGGAAATACGACTTAATCCCAAGAAGCGAGGGTTTCATATTATCACCGATGAGATTGTAAAGAATTTCCCAGAGCTTAAAAAAATTAAAGTTGGCCAGTTACAGGTGTTTATCAAACATACCTCTGCGAGTCTTACTATAAATGAAAATGCGGACCCCAGTGTTCGAGTAGATTTTGAAAGTCATCTTAATGTAATGATACCAGAGGGGGCGCCATACTATATTCATACCTATGAAGGACCAGATGACATGCCTGCCCATATCAAAAGTTCCGTTTTAGGCAGTTCGGTAAATGTTCCAATATCCAATGGAGAACTAAACCTTGGGATTTGGCAAGGAGTATATCTATGTGAACACCGTGACTATGGTGGCTCTCGTTCTTTAGTGCTTACAGCTTTTGGAGCTTAGCCGATTCTATCGCTTCTATGAGTTGCTCCAATACGTATTCAACCCCATTATTCTCATTACTCTTTGTGCTGTAATTCGCCACTTTCTTAACATCAGGGTGCGCATTTTCCATAGCATAACTATATGTTGCTAAACCTAACATTTCTAAGTCGTTGTTATAATCACCAAAAACCATTGTTTGCTCTGGTGTATATCCGAGTTTCTCTTGTAAAAGCTGCAGTGCATGTCCTTTATGTGCATCGGGGTGTGAAATATCCACCCAATTTGGACCAGATACTTTTACTTGGAGTTCGTCTTCAAGGTGTTTCACCGAAGGATATATGAACTCTTCAGAGCTTTCAAAATGGTAGACAGCAATCTTTACGAATTCATCATCCTTCACAGCAGTTAAGTCATCCACCTGTTGGTATCTCGCATAATACTCATTGAATAAATTAATGAATGTTTCGTTGGTAGTTTCAATATAGGAAGATTTTTTACCACATAGAACGATGTATGAGTCTTTAACGGTCCTAAGTAATGTGATTAATTCAAATACTCTTTCCTTGTCCATTTGAGTTACTAATAACTCTTTTTGTCCTCTTCTAGCAATTCCACCATTCTCAGCAATTATGGTTATATCATCCACTATAGGGGATAATTTATTGGCTATACTGTAATACTGTCTACCGCTAGCAGCTGCAAAGTGAATATTATGAGATTTGAGTTTTTTAAATACGGAGTAGAATTCCTTACTTACTTTACCTTGGTCATTGAGTAAAGTTCCGTCCATATCGGTAACCACTAGTTTTACTTGGGCTAAATTCATTTTTCTTGTCAATTTTTTCAACTAGCAAAAGTAAGCAATCTTTGCTTAAAATTAGTTAAGCCTTTGTTATGATTTATTCAAGGCGATGCTCTGGTGAGAGTTTCTTTAAATCTAAAATGTCAACAGGAAGTCAATGACGGACCTTTTGGTGCTTTCCATGTTATAGCTAAATGTCTATAAAAAAAATCCAGCTGTTAAGCTGGATTTTTATAAGCGGATATCATATGTTGTTAAACGTTTACTTTACTTTATTGACAATTGCCTTAAAAGCTTCTGGGTTGTTCATAGCTAAATCGGCTAAAACCTTACGGTTAAGTTCGACATTATTAGCTCTTAATTTCCCCATAAACTGTGAATAGGACAATCCGTGTAAGCGAGCACCTGCATTGATACGGGTGATCCACAAAGCGCGGAAAGTTCTTTTCTTGTTTCTACGGTCTCTATACGAATATAACATCGCTTTTTCAACCGCATTTTTGGCAACCGTCCAAACGTTTTTACGTCTACCGTAGTAGCCTTTTGCTTGCTTCATCACTTTTTTTCTTCGTGCTCTTGAAGCTACTGAATTTACTGATCGTGGCATAATTTTAATTTTTTGTAGCAGGCGATTTTATGGTTAGACTTCTAATGCTCTTGCAGGTGAAGTCCTATAAAATTCTTGTATGAGCCTGACTCCAGGGTTAAACAATATTAATTGAACCGAAAGAACAATTATTTTAAACGTAATTGTTCTTTAATGCTCGACTCATCTGCTTTATCAACTAAAGTAGTATGAGTAAGTGCAAGCTTACGCTTTTTAGATTTTTTCGTCAAAATGTGACTCTTAAAAGCATGCTTTCTTTTAATCTTACCTGTACCGGTTAGCTTGAATCGCTTTTTGGCACTGGATTTCGTTTTCATTTTAGGCATAATTCCTAATATTTATTTATGTATATCGCGCTTATTATCTTCAGTTTGGACATCCTCAAAAGGGTTCCAAATTCATTGTTACATGTAACTAGCTTATTTTACCTTCTTAGGTGCAATAAACATGGTCATACGTTTACCCTCTAATTTGGGCATTTGTTCAACTTTACCGAGGTCTTCTAATTCGGAAGCCAAACGCAATAAGAGGATTTCTCCCTGGTCTTTATAAACAATCGAACGACCTTTAAAGAATACATACGCCTTTAATTTAGCACCTTCTTTAAGGAACTTTTCAGCATGTTTCTTTTTAAACTCATAATCGTGATCATCTGTATTAGGACCGAAACGTATTTCTTTTACCACAACTTTAGAGGCTTTTGCCTTTAAAGCTTTATCGCGTTTCTTCTGTTCATAAAGGAATTTTTTATAATCCATTATTTTACAAACAGGAGGTTTGGCATTTGGTGAAATCTCAACGAGATCAAGACCCAACTCTTCCGCCTTACTTAGGGCTACTTTTGTCGGGTAAACATCCATCTCAACATTATCGCCAACCAATCTCACTTCTGGTATACGAATTTCGCCGTTGATTCTATGAGGGTTTTTCTCTTCTCTTCTTCGAGCGTTTCTGTTAAATCTTTTAATTGCTATGGTTACTAAATTTTAATTAAACTTAATTTTCAAACTTCTTTAATGTACGACTGATTTCTGAATTTATCAAATTGGTGAAATCTTCAATACTAATATTACCTAAGTCGCCTTCTCCGTGTTTTCTTACAGAGATTGTATTGTCTTTTTCTTCCTGTTCCCCAACAATAATCATGTAAGGAATCTTATTGACTTCTGCATCACGAATTTTCTTGCCGATCGTTTCATTTCTGTTATCGGCGAGGGCGCGAATTTCGTTATTTTCTAATAAATTTAAAACTTTTTCGGCATATTTTTCATATTTCTCACTGATTGACAATATTATAGCCTGCTCTGGCATGAGCCATAATGGGAAATTTCCTGCTGTATGTTCCAACAAAATAGCTACGAATCTTTCAATAGAACCAAAAGGTGCACGATGTATCATCACTGGACGATGTAATTTGTCATCACTTCCTTTGTAGTTCAAATCAAAACGCTCTGGGAGATTGTAGTCAACTTGTATGGTACCTAACTGCCAACTTCTTCCTAAAGCATCCTTGACCATAAAGTCTAACTTTGGACCGTAAAAAGCTGCTTCACCTGTCTCAACTACATAATCAAGATTTTTTTCTTTGGCAGCGTTTAATATAGCTTCTTCGGCTTTTTGCCAGTTTTCATCACTTCCGATATACTTCTCTGGCTTCTGTGGATCTCTTAGAGATACCTGAGCAGTGAAGTTTTCAAATCCTAAAGAACCAAATACATATAGTACAAGGTCAATGACATTTTTGAATTCCTCATCGAGCTGATCTGGAGTACAGAAGATATGTGCATCATCTTGTGTAAACCCTCTTACTCGAGTTAAGCCATGTAATTCACCACTTTGCTCGTAACGATATACGGTACCAAACTCAGCAAAACGCTTAGGAAGGTCTTTATAGCTCCATGGTTTTGAGTTGTAGATTTCACAGTGATGAGGACAGTTCATTGGTTTTAATAGAAATTCTTCATCCTGCTTTGGCGTATGTATAGGTTGAAAGCTGTCTTCACCGTATTTAGCATAGTGTCCAGAGGTGACATAAAGTTCTTTCTGTCCAATGTGTGGAGTGACCACTTGTTCGTAACCTGCTTTTTGTTGGGCTTTTCTTAGAAACTCTTCAAGACGCGCTCTTAATGCTGCACCTTTAGGAAGCCATAGTGGCAGTCCTTGACCTACTTTACTAGAGAAGGTGAAAAGGTCTAATTCTTTACCTAGTTTTCTGTGATCTCTCTTTTTAGCTTCTTCAAGTAATTCAAGGTATTCTTTTAACTCTTTCTGCTTTGGAAAGGAAATTCCATAAATACGAGTAAGTTGTGGTTTGTTTTCATCACCTCTCCAATAGGCCCCTGCAACCGATAACAATTTGATGGCTTTGACAATTCCAGTGTTAGGAATATGTCCACCACGACATAAATCTGTAAAAGTGTCGTGATCACAGAAGGTTATTGTTCCGTCTTCAAGATTCTCTATAAGTTCAACTTTGAACGGGTTGTTTTGTTTTTTATAAAACTCCAACGCTTCAGCTTTGCTAGCTGCTCTCATCTTAAAGTCGTGTTTGCCACGAGCAATTTCCATCATCTTGGCTTCGATCTTTGGGAAGTCTTTCTCGGAAATTACATGTTCACCTACCTCTAAATCATAATAGAAACCATTTTCAATAGAAGGGCCGATGGTTAATTGTACTCCAGGGTATAGCTCCTCAATAGCTTGAGCCATTATGTGTGAGGTGGAATGCCAAAAGGCTTGTTTACCTTGATCATCATTCCATGTATATAGAATAAGATTCCCATCGGTGGTTAGTGGGGTGGTCGTCTCAACTTTTTGATCATTGAAGCTTGCAGATATTACATTGCGAGCTAATCCTTCACTAATGCTACGTGCCACATCCATCGGAGTGCTGTTTTTTTCGAACTCCTTAACCGATCCGTCGGGTAAAGTAATCTTAATCATATTGGTATAATCATTTAATTTTAGGGGGCAAAGATAAGTCGAAGACTTTACGCATACAACTATTAATATAGCTTAAGAGGTCTAAAGCGTAAACTTTTTTTCTGGATTGATCGTTTTGTTTGTAAATTACTTCTTTGAGCTGGCTTTTCTGCTTCTCACCTTCCTTATTATAACGGTTGTACTATATAAAGGAAGCTGTTTACTTATATATAGTGTTGAACTGGATGATTCTTTAAAGCCTAGTTCTGGATTGCTTGGTTTATAACAGTGGTGGTTAGTCTTATTTAATAAGGTAAGGGGTGAATTAGTCTCTGGGGTCAAACGAATACTGTATTATATGATGGAGAAGGGTTGGGAGAGTTTTTTTTAATGGTTGCTGAAGTATGCGAATGTGAGCAGGTATATTAGTATGATGGAAGCATTTTAATCTTTTTTCAATTTATTTTC
>NZ_AMSG01000032.1 GCF_000300875.1 Galbibacter marinus
AATAAAGATGCCCATGCTGGGCACACACAAGTTATATAGTGCATAGCTGCCCTGCGGGACAGCAACGCACCATATACAAACCGTTAGTGAGCATTACTTGATAAGCACAAACTAATATGAGAAACGAGAGATATGATTTTCTTCATCTTCCAGAAGAATTCCATAAAAAACATAAAACTTGTGAATTTTTACTTTATCAAATTGAGGATTTTATACTCAAAGATGAATACAAGAAACTCCGAACTCAAACTATAGATCTAGAAAGTGACCTAGATTTATTAGACGGTGAGAACATACTAGATTATTTGTCTAGAAATGGAAAATCTAAAGAACATAATGAAATAGTAACTAGTCACGTATTAAATGCTTTAATCGCAGATATATGTCAATTTTTACAAATTGCATTATTTTCTTCATTGCAAGAAAGATTAACAGTGACTTTTTCACTTATTAGAAAACCATTTGTCTATGATCTTATAATTATTTTGAGATTATACCTAACAGAAGATTTTCTTGAAAAATTTAATACAGAAGATTATTTTGATACAGCTAAACTATCAAAAGATGAATTAATTGAGTTGATAAATGCATCCGAGAATATGTTATTTACGAAATCTATAAAAGCATCCGATGTATATAATTTCATATTCGAATATTCTGATTCTGACAGTTTAATAAATATGTCCAACAAAGCACTCCATCCATCAACAACCAGGAACAAAAATAATAAGACAGAAATTCAGAATATAAATTTCGTATTTAGTACAAAAGAAAGCCATAAATCGCAGTGGGATTATATTTATAGGCGATTACCTTTTTTATTGTTATACCTAAATGAAATCTTAGAATGCGTAATTTTCAATCATCTTGAAATTGATGATGAAATTTATATGTCGAGACTAACAGAACGAGCAAAGTTTTTAGAAAATAATAAAAATTAAAAACTATATTTTGAGTAGGCAACGACTCGCTAACATCGGTTAATCACAAATAACGGGTATTGTAGAAAAAGTGTAATTTTAAGTACCAAGAAATAAAATGATTAAGCCGACAATTCCGCGTCCCTACTTCCGCAACTTGCGATAACCGTAACCGTTACCTACTAGCTTATGAAAATAAAAACTATAATATTTGACTTTGATGGAACTTTAGTAGATTCTGAAGAATTCCATTTTAATTGTTGGATGTTTTGACCCCTATAAAACAACTTCAAAGGGAGTGGTCTGTCTGGTTCTGCTTATAGAGTAATCTTCGACCAATTTTTAATTCTATATCAAGAAAGGGTTATACTCTAAAAAGTAGAACCCAACCCAATCATTATTTTTCAACTTACACACTTAATGAGATAGCCCAAATTATTAATGATTAATTTTTTTCTTTTAAACTTTATTGAATAACTTTCAAGTGTGGATAATCCGTAGCTTTTACCATAGTAGTGCTTTGAGCATTATTCAATATCCCTCTAAGTTTGTTCATGTCTGAGCTGATCTTTTTTTCTACTACCCTAGCGTACCTTTGAGTTGTGGATAATTTGGTATGTCCTAATAATTTGGAGACCGTTTCCAAGGGAACATTGTTGAGCAGTGTTATAGTTGTCGCGAATGTGTGACGTGCTACATGAAAGGTTAAATGTTTTTTGATTTCTGCTTTTTGTGCTATGACTTTAAGATATTGATTTACCTTCTGATTAGAATAGACCGGTAATAAAGAACTAGTGTTCTTGATATCCGGATGAATTGAATAGAGTTCTATAATTCTTTTTGCTTCCTTAAGTAGTGGTACTTTTACCGGGGTGTTTGTTTTTTTACGCCTAACATTAATCCAATCTTCACCATCAACCCCAACTACGATGTCTTTATCTTTTATGAGTTTTACTTCAATGTAAGCGAGTCCAGTATAGCAGGCAAACACAAATAGATCTCTCACTATCCTTAACCCTTCTTCCGGTATTTCCAGTTTCTTTAGTCTATCTAATTCTTGAAGCTCTAGAAAATCGCTTTCGTAGGGCTTGAATTTAAGCTCATATAGATTAAATGGATTTGTTCGTACGTATCCAAATTTTGTAGCAATGTTCATGAATTTCTGGAATCGTTCCATATGTTTCATGATGCCATTATGGTGCAGTGGTTGTGAAGCTCTTAATGGAGGGCAGTTTCTAAGATAGTTCTCAAAGTGGACAAGAAATGGGTAATCAATGAATTGTAGTTTAATATCATCGCCTTGGAAATGATTTTTGATGAAACGGAACAGATATTTTATGGTGGCTGAGTAATTTTTAACTGTACCTTTTTCGAGTTTAGGGAGTTCATATTGGCTATGATACTCAATTAAATCGCCCAATGAGGTAACCTTTTTATCACTACCAAGATAACGTGATTTGACGGCCTGGGCTGTAATTAATCCGTTTTCCATGTGTAATTGCTTGTGTGCATCCAATATTTTAGCGTATACATTATCTAAATATTTATTGGTACTTCTTGCGTTAGATGTCTTAGAATTGAGTCTTCCAGATGCTCTACACCAGTTTTCTATTTTGGTTGAACGTTTGGTACTAATGTCTGCGCGTTTTCCATTTATATTCACACGAGCATAGATTGGAAATTGTCCGTTACTCTTTCTGCCTGAGGTTTTTAGAAAGAAATAAACATTGAATGTGTTTTTCATTAGATTCGTTTAAATGAAACAATCAGTTAAACGAAAGTCAAAAATCATTGAAGGTCAAATCCAGAGATTTTCACAAAAATAGGTAATTCGTCCCGAATAAATAACGCCCCTATTAAGGCACCTAAAGGTATAGTTTCATATGATATCAACTGAATGCAATGAAAATGTATTCTATTGATATTCATGTAATTAAATGGTTTTTAATTTATGTTAAAACCCATTTAGTCGGGATGACTGGATTCGAACCAGCGACCACACGCACCCCATGCGTGTACGCTACCAGACTGCGCCACATCCCGTAAAATGTGTTTGCAAAAATATAAAGTTTAATGGATTATTGAAGTAAAAGGACAAAAATATTATGAGTCATTTTTAATCCAAGTAACAGATGCTCTAATCCCTTATTATAGTGTATACTAAGTTCTTTTAAATGAGTTATTTATTATTCAGATGTTAATTTTTACCATTTAGAATATTGTAAATCCATTTTCTGAAATTATGATATAAATTAGTAACTTTCAACCTTACACCAAAATTATGAAAACAAAGCTATTCTTTCCACTGACCTTTTTATTTTTAGTTACACTGGCATGTACTTCACAAGATTCTTCACCCATTAAAAAAGGCGCAAGTCTAAAACTTGTTGCAGATGGATTTAAATTTACAGAAGGTCCTGCTGAAGATAAACATGGAAATGTGTACTTCACTGACCAACCAAATAATAAAATTTTAAAATGGGATCACCAGAAGGATACTGTGCTTGTTTTTATGGATGATGCAGGTCGTTCTAATGGACTATTTATAGGAAATGATGATGTGCTCTATTCATGTGCTGATGAAAAATTTCAGCTTTGGAAAATTGAGTCGCCAGAAGAGATTACGGTTATAGCAGATGGATTTGATAATACTAATTTTAATGGTCCTAATGATCTATGGATAGATGATAAGGGAGGTATTTATTTCACAGACCCTTATTACCAACGACCATATTGGGAGCGTCAGGCACCTGAAATGGATTCTGCGAGAGTATATTATCTTTCGCCTGATTATAAAACACTTAGGGTGGTTGCAGAAGGGTTTGATCATCCAAATGGAATTATTGGATCTGTCGAAGACAAGATTCTTTACGTTGCTGATAATAGCGCCGCTAAAACCTATGTTTATGATATCCTTGAAAATGGTGATTTAGTAAACAAAAGGTTGTTTGTTGAGATGGGATCGGACGGTATGACTTTAGATAATAAGGGGAACCTTTATTTGACAGGAGATGGTGTTCATATTTACGACAAAAATTCAAATCTACTTGACCATATTGAAATAGACAAAGGCTGGACCTCCAATGTAACCTTCGGAGGAGAGGATTTCAATTGGTTGTTTATTACTGCCTTAGATGTAGTCTACAAAATTGAAATGAAAACTCATGGTATCCGTTGGGAGTAGTCCTAATATGATTTAATTCAAACAAGAACATCCAACAATTATATTGGGGGAATATAGATAAATTGATATGCATTGAAATAAGTAATTGAAAGTGCATAAATCAGAATTTAACTTCATTTTGGCTTATTTTTAATACAATTCCGATGTAATTAATGGTAACTTATGGGAAACTTTTGATTTTTTTCAAAATGAAGTCTCCTAATTTAAAACTATAGCTGAGGATTGTAATGATGGTAACAGGTTATTCAATATTAAATCTCAAAGCTCATGGAACTTAATTCAGAATCTATTTGGAAAACGTATAACCAACAGATTGCTTTCCCTCCACTTCAAAATGATACTTCGGTAGATATTGTTATTATCGGTGGAGGAATTACTGGTATTTCGACTGCTGAGCAGTTAAAGGACAGTGGATTTACCATTGCAGTCTTGGAAAGTGGAAAGGTCGGTTATGGAACTACTGGGCAAAGCACTGGTAATTTATACGTAAATATCGAAGAACTATTAGTGTCTCTTAAGGAGAAATACGATGAAAAGGTCATTCGCAATGTTATTCAGGCTAGAAAAAAAGCTTTTGATGTAATTGAAAGGAATGTCAAGGAATATAAAATTGATTGTGATTTTAAGAAACAACCAATGTTTATTTATCAGGAGACCTCATCATCAACTTCATTTATTAAGGAAGAATTAGAATTTGATAAGAAGTTAAACATTTCAGTTCGTGAAATTGATCAACAAGCTTTTCCTTTTCAGCTCTTTAAGGGGATACAATATTTTGATCAGGCACAATTTAATCCATTATTATATACCCAAGGACTCGCCTTAAAGATACACGATAAAAGCAACTGTACCATTTACGAACAGACTCGAGTACAGAGCATAAATGACGATAACAACTATTATACAATTCTGACAACTTCAGGAGTGGTTAAGGCAAAAATTGTTATACATGCCACTCACACACCAAAAAGAAAACAATTATCATATCATTCCCGTCTAGGCCCTTATAGAGAATATGGGGTGGCCGCAACTTTAAAGGATAAAGCAGAATGTCCTGAGGGTATCTTCTGGCTCAATCAAAATGATGAAAAATATTCCTTTAGAACCTATTCTAGAAACGGAAGAAATTATATTATGGCCATCGGTAAACCTCATAAAGTAGGGCAGAAGAATAATAATAAAATTTATGTAGAGGAGCTAAGGAGTTTTCTTATGAAAAGGTTTTCGGTTGAAGAAATCACCCACCAATGGGGTGGTCAGAATTATAAACCCGCAGATGATTTACCATTTATGGGTAGAATAAAGACAGGCTCAAATGAATTTATAGCCACAGGGTTCTCAACAGATGGGCTAATTTATGGTACGTTAGCATCAACAATATTAGCAAATATCATAAAGGGAAACCCTGACCCCTATTAGGAAACCTTTGAACCTTCTCGAAATCAAATTGTGCAATCTGCAAAAAAGTTCTTCAAGGAAAAACTAAATGTAACGGAACAGCTTGTTAAGGATTGGATTTTCAAACAATCCGATGAAGATATCTTACAAGTCTCAAAAGGAAAGGGAGAGGTAATAAAAAAGGACGGGAAACGGGTAGCAGTATACATGCCATTTCAGGGTGAGCCTAAAATTATTTCAGCGGTTTGCACTCATCTGGGTTGTATAATCCATTGGAATGAGTTAGAAGACAGTTGGGATTGCCCCTGTCATGGTTCGAGGTTTAATACAGATGGGGAAATTCTCGAAGGACCAGCTTTAAAACCACTTAAAAAAATTAAATAACCAACGTTATTGGAATCTTTCGAAATTAATTGATCGAACCAGCATTAGGTCTAATGACAAACACGTCTATTAAAAGTTTATACCTTAACTTTTATTTGCCCCTATATTATATATAGCTGGGAGTTGCTTTGAACGACCATCTTTTCCACTTGGATATTCAAATACCTCTAGTGAAAACAGTGGAACTACTGCGAATAAATGATCGAATATATCTCCTTTTTGGGGCTCAATATCCAAGAAACTTACATGTTTAGAAAATGCGTAAACCTCCAATGGAATTCCTTGTGGTGTCGATGGTAATTGTCTACAGATTAGCAAAAAGTTCTCCTGATGGATGTCAGTTCTTTGTCTAAGGTATAGATTTATATATGTACGGTAAACTCCAATGTTGGTTAGGTTTCGCTCATTGGTGAAAAAAGACTTATTTTTTGAATCCTCCACTCTTTTCTTGCCAACATTTTTTTTCCAGTCCTGAATATAATCTTTGAGGATTGTTATTTTTTCAAGTTCATCGATTTCTTCTGGAGTTAGAAACCGTACTGATGACGCCCGGATGAATACAGACCTTTTAATTCTACGTCCTCCAGAATCTTCCATACCTCTCCAGTTCGTGAAAGGTTCAGTATTGAGATAGTAGGTGGGAATAGAGGTAATTGTTTTATCCCAGTTTTGAACTAATACGGTGTTTAAATTGATCTTTTGTACATAACCGTCTGTATTAAACTTTTGCATGGTGATCCAATCGCCAATGCGAACTGTATCATTGGCCGCAACTTGAATACTGGCGACAAACCCCAAGATTGAGTCTTTAAAAATAAGCAGTATAATGGCTGATAGTGCACCTAGTGCTGTTAAAAATTCCCATGGCGTTTCTCCTGTTAAGATCGAAAACACAAGCACAAAACCAATTATCCAGGTAAATATCATGAAAACCTGAATATAGCTGTCAATAGGTTTGTCTTTTAGGCGATCTACAGTCTTTAAGTAGCTATTAATAGTTTTGAGTAGACTCCGCAGAGTCCAAATCATAACTATTACTAAAAGGACATCCATAAATGTTTCCATTTTTGGGATATAATCGGTAAAACTTGCAAAGATTAAAGGAATAAAGGCCTTTATGACAAACAGAAGTAGGAGGTAGGATAAATTTGAGAAAAAATTGTGTTTCAATAGATAATCATCAAATTGCGTCTTTGTTCGTTTAGAAATCGATCTCAATGAATTGATGAGTATTAAACGAAATATTCTACTTACTAAATAGGTGACGAGTAATAATAAAACTAGACTTATCACAAGATGAAGGAATATTGCTAAACTATCATTCATCCCCATTCCCTTGAAGAAATCATAAAAATAATTCGTAAAACTGTCCGCTAACATATGCAATTGAAATATAGTTTACCACTTTAATATCAAGCAAAAATAGGATTATTACTTTAGGCTTTCAAACCTAAGGGTACCTATTTTACCTTTATCCTACCAGTACTTGAAATGGAGGAATATTAGGAGTCATATTCTATTTAATTTTAGAAATTACAAATTTAGGGTGTTATGGATTTAAGGCTAGTTTCAATATGGTACACTTTTTATATTTTTACAGATATTATTTTCTTTTTTTCTTAAAACTTAGCTTTGGTATTGTAAAGTTAATATGCATAGGTATGTGAACTTCATCGATAACAGACGTGCTTTAACCATGGTTGAAATAATTTCATCTGTGGTTATGGTGAAATTTAACCTTGTTGTTCCAATGGAGTTCTTAGCTTTTAACAAATAACCTGTAATAATATCCTTATCACAATTATTGAGGATTATCCTAGGGGATTTTTATTAATTAAAGGGTATATTTAGTTTAATTCCATTGAAACAAACTTAAAATTATGAGAAAATACTTTTATTGTTTTTTATTATTATATACAACGCTTAGCTTTTCCCAAATTGGTGGTGGTGAAGTTATTTATAAAATTTCCCAAAGCACCAACTTCACAGAAAGTCTTCAAAAAGAAAATAGGACATCGACCCACTCATTAGTTACGGGACTTTCAGAACATTTAAAAGATATCGAATTATCATTGGTATTCAATACTGATAATTCAACCTTTTACACGTTAAAAGAAGCACCTATGACCAATTCAGGAAATCCAAGTAAAATGCAAGAATTTGCAATAAATATTGCACATACAGGAAACTATTTTCGTAGGGCAGGGGAATCGGGTGTTTTTTATAAACCTAATTCCTTCTTTGATTCAAATATAACAGTTCATTATCAAGATTTTGAATGGGAGTTAAAAGATGATCAAAAGAAAATTGGAAATTATATATGTTATAAAGCTACTAGTAGCAGGATAGTCAAAAATTCAAAGGGAAATTTCACTCACGCAATGGTGGCATGGTATTGTCCTGATATAGCAGTGGGCTATGGTCCCTCAAGATATGGTGGACTATCAGGTTTGATTTTAGAAATAGACGATGGAGAAATGGTGTATAAAGCGATTAACATCGAGTTTAAAAAAAAAATGCCTATCCCGGAGCTTAAAAATAAAAAAATCACATTAGTTTCTGAAGAAGAATATGAACAATTGCTATTGAAGAAAATTGCGGATTTTAAAAAATTGATGGCAAATTAAAGGAACATTATATTTAATTATAGGGAGTTAAGGAATATCCCATTTAAAACTTACTGCTGATTATTGCTATGCTATATATCACAACGAAACAATCGACACTAAAAATGTGTTTAATCTAAGCAGCGCTTCTCTGTTTTATCAAAAGGATGATAGCTCATGGGGTTTTGAAATTAAAGCTACTAACTTGTTGAATGTTCAATACAAACAAAGCAATTCCTTTTCTGACTTTTTGATTTCTGATTCTAGAACGTACATTATGCCCCGAATCGTAATGTTTAAACTTACCTTTAAGCTATAAATTTCAGTCATCCTTCTTGATGCGATAATGCTCTTTAGGAGGTATTCTGGAAATCTTACAAATCAATTACATAAAACTACAATACTTTGCTTGTGAATTATTGCCAAATTTGTAATGTTTTCTAACACAATTGAATTATGGCAACAAATAAAGAAATAATTTATCTCCCGCTTGAAAATGTAGATAGTGAGCACTGCGCATTGATTGTTGAAAAAGGACTGTCAAAAGTGAAAGGTGTTGAGAGTAATGCCGTGGAGATAAATAATCGAAGGGTTGCAATCACTGTTAGTGATTCTGAAGTCGTAAAAGATGCAGTAAAAGCAGTAAGGGATCTTGGTTATGGAGTTACCACAGCACAAGGTACTTTTCCCGTTTTGGAAATGACATGTGCCTCTTGTGCAGGAAGTGCTGAAAATATAGTAAAGTTTCAACCTGGGGTGGTGAATGCTTCAGTAAACTATGGCACGGGAAATCTTGTCGTTGAATATCTCCCAAATATAACTGATCCTTTTAAACTCCAAAAAGCCGTGCAGGGGGCAGGGTATGACTTATTAATCGAACAGGCAAGTAAGCAACAAGAAACCCTTGAAGAGATTCATGAAAAAAAGTTTAAAAAACTGAAATTCAAAACGACTTGGGCGGTGATATTGTCAATACCTGTGTTTTTGATAGGAATGTTCTTTATGGACTTGCCATATGGGAATGAAATCATGTGGGCTTTTTCTACACCTGTAGTACTATGGCTGGGAAGGGATTTCTTCATTACCGCTTTCAAGCAAGCGAAACACCGTTCCGCTAATATGGATACCTTGGTGGCCTTAAGTACAGGTATTGCTTATATTTTTAGTGTGTTCAATATGCTGTTTGCAGATTTCTGGACCCAAAGAGGTTTAGAAGCGCACGTTTACTTTGAAGCTGCCTCGGTCATTATTGCCTTTATTTTATTAGGAAGATTACTGGAAGAAAAGGCCAAAGGAAATACTTCCACCGCAATTAAAAAATTAATGGGCTTACAGCCAAAATCAGTACTGGTTCTTCAGGCTAATGGATCTGAAATACAAACTCCTATTGAGGATGTTCAAGTGGGAGATGTCATTTTGGTAAAGCCAGGAGAAAAGATCGCAGTTGATGGAAAGGTGGTTTCTGGGAACTCATACGTAGATGAGAGTATGTTAAGTGGGGAACCAATTCCCGTAATGAAAAACGAAAATGAAAAAGTTTATGCAGGAACGATTAATCAAAAAGGAGGTTTTCAGTTTGAGGCAGAAAAGGTGGGAAAAGAAACCATGCTTGCACAGATTATTAAAATGGTCCAAGATGCCCAAGGAAGTAAGGCGCCTGTCCAAAAGTTAGTGGATAAGATTGCTAGTATTTTCGTTCCTGTTGTGATTGGAATTGCTGTTGTTACGCTTATACTTTGGGTTATATTGGGAGGACAAAGCGGTCTGGTCCATGGATTGCTGGCTGCCGTTACTGTATTGGTCATCGCATGTCCTTGTGCACTCGGATTGGCTACACCTACAGCAATTATGGTTGGCGTGGGTAAGGGGGCTGAGAATGGTATTCTTATTAAAGATGCCGAAAGCCTAGAACTCACCAAAAATGTTAATGCAATCATATTAGATAAAACAGGAACCATTACAGAGGGAAGGCCAAAGGTTACTGATATTAGGTGGAATAATGGAGATGATTCTACAAAAGGTATCCTGATGAGCATAGAAAGGCGATCGGAGCATCCCTTGGCTGAGGCAGTAGTTAATCGCTTCTTGGATGAGCCTGCTATAGAATTATCAAATTTTGAAAGTATTACGGGGAAAGGGGTGCAAGCCGATTATGACAATCAAACTTATTACATAGGAAATAAGAATCTTTTAGTGGAGAAAAAGATTACTATCCCAGAATCCCTCCAGAAGAATGCGGATCAGTGGAGTAAGTTATCCAAGACTGTAATATGGTTTTCAAATAACCAACAGGCACTAGCTGTTGTGGCGATCTCTGATCAAATAAAAGGAACTTCAGTTAAGGCAATAAAAGAACTGCAAGAAATGAATATCGATCTTTATATGCTCACAGGAGACAATGAAGCTACAGCAAAAGCCATTGCTAACCAAACTGGAATCAAACATTATAAAGCGGAAGTTTTACCGCAGGAAAAGGCAGATTTTGTAAAAGAGTTGCAAAGTAAAGGAAAAGTAGTAGCAATGGTAGGAGATGGAATAAACGATAGTACTGCACTTGCCACTGCCGATGTAAGTATCGCAATGGGTAAAGGAAGTGATATTGCGATGGATGTTGCTAAAATGACTATTATCTCTTCGGATCTTACCAAGATAGGGCAAGCCATTCGTTTATCAAAACAAACAGTGTCTACAATTAAGCAAAATCTATTCTGGGCATTTATTTATAATGTTATTGGTATTCCCATTGCAGCAGGTATATTATACCCTGTAAATGGATTCCTGCTCAACCCGATGATTGCTGGAGCTGCTATGGCGCTTAGTAGTGTGAGCGTAGTGAGTAATAGCTTACGATTGAAATGGAGAAAATAACATTTTATCAGAAGTATTAAATCAAATAAAATCCTTTAAAATTAATATAATGGAAAATAAAGAGCTTAAATTTAAAACAACCCTTAATTGCGGTGGATGTGTATCTAAGGTTAAACCTGATTTAGATAACTCGCAGGGGATTTCCAAATGGGAAGTAGATACGGACAACCCTGATAAAATACTTACTGTAAGTTCGAAAGGAATCACTGAGGATCAGGTAATATCTATTATCAAAAGCAAAGGGTTTAAGGCAGAGTCCATCAGGTAATTTCAAAATATCAAAATAGAGAGTTTTAGCTTAAATATTTCTACTGCATGAAGTCGAACAAGACTGCAGTTGGAATTGCTAGTGTCATAAAAAACTTTGATATTTTTGGGAGTATCCTGTAAACTGTGTAAGTAAAAAAATATCGAGGGTCATGACCCTCGATATTTTTTATTAATTATAAATTTTTACACAGTATGAAGAAAGAAGATTTATTCTCAGACGATTTTTTAAAGGAGTTTAAAACTGGCGATGAGCTCAACTCATTTTTAAAGCAACTCCAGAAGCGGTGTATTGAAAAGATGGTCGAAGGAGAGCTAGACAGCCACTTGGGTTACGATAAACATGAAAAATCCGACACCTCCAATGCGCGGAATGGGTACGGCAACAAAAAAGTAAGAACCTCCTATGGGGAATCCATGATACAGGTTCCCAAAGATCGTGAAGGTTCTTTTAATCCTATGGTTGTCCCCAAACGCGGTAATATGGTCGACGGGATCGAAAACGTGATTGTGTCGCTCTATGCCAAGGGAATGAGCAATAGCGATATCGAAGAACAGATCCGTGAGGTGTACAACTTTGAGGTGTCTACTTCTACCATATCCCGTATCACAGAAAAGGTGACTGCCGACATTGTCGCCTGGCAGAACCGCCCTTTAGAACCTGTTTACCTGATCGTGTGGATGGATGGTATTGTCTTTAAAGTCAGGGAAGGCTCCAAGGTCATTAATAAGACCATCTACATAGCCGTAGGACTACGCAGGGACGGTAAAAAAGAAGTGCTGGGGCTTTGGTTAGGAAAAAATGAATCTGCTGCTTTTTGGATGAGTGTGCTCACCGATCTAAAAGCCAGAGGCGTTGAAGACATCCTTATTACAGCTACAGACAACTTAAATGGCTTTACCGATACCATTAAGAATGTCTTCCCGGAATCCAAAACACAAATCTGTGTAGTGCACCAAATTCGTAATGCCTGCCGGTATGTGGTATGGAAAGACAAAAAGGATTTTACAGCGGACATGAAACACATTTACAATGCTCCCAATGAAAAGGCTGCTAAGGCCGCTTTAGAGGACTTTGCTGAGAAATGGAACAGCAAATACTCCTATGCTGTCAAAAGCTGGAGAGACAACTGGGAGGATCTTACCGTCTTCTTTGAGTTTCCTGTGGAGATCCGAAAGATCATCTATACCACCAACCTTATTGAAAACCTCAATGGAAAGATTAGGAAGTATACCAAAAACAAATTATCCTTCCCAACCGATGAGGCGGTAATGAAATATGTATATTTGGTCCTCAGGGAAGCCACTAAAAAATGGACAATGCCTGTTAGGAACTGGGGCATTATTTTAAATCAGTTCCTCACGATCTATGAAAAAAGGGTCTGACTCTAAGTAAGAATCTAACCCTCGATATTTTAGTTTACACACTTTTTGGGATAGTGTCGAAAAAACGTCGAGAGTAATTTAATACATCTTAATCCCAAGCGTATATTCCTGAACTCTGTTTTTAGCACATATCCCTTTACTTCGGACAAGCATTGCGTGATAATGGGTATAATGGCTTCTATCCGTTGTAAAGGTTATCGCTTTCAATCTCCTAATCGCTGATTGCTGTTTCTAACTTATTCCGTGTTTCATTGTAAAATATGTCCATACAGTTATTTTATGCCCTCGTTCCAATAATAGCTGTCGGGATAAATCCTTTTTCCGAAAATAGCCGTACCCACTCTTATAATGGTTGCTCCCTCTGCAATAGCGGTTTCCAAATCGTTACTCATTCCCATTGATAATTCCTGCATTTCGACGTTTGGGATTTCTAAAGCAATGATTTGTTGTTGAATATCTTTAAGCAACCGAAAGCATTTGCGTACTTTTTCGGTTTCGGCACTAAATAAACCTATGGTCATCAAACCTTTTATTTTGAGGGTCTCCAACTGTGCCACCTGTTTTACCAATTCAATGGCATTATCGGGGCTTGTACCAAATTTGCTTTCTTCGAAAGAAGTATTTACCTGTATTAATACTTCTATGGTTTTGTTTTCAAACAGTAAACGTCGGTGCAATTTTTCTGCCAAATTTAAACGGTCAAGCGACTGGATACAGGAAACATCATATTTCAAAAGGTCTTTGATTTTATTAGTCTGCAAATGCCCGATGAAATGATTGGTATGCGGAATAACTTTCAATACTTCGTACTTTTCTTTGAGTTCCTGTACTTTGTTTTCGGCTATCAGAGTTTGCCCTGCCTGTAAAGCGATTTTGATACGATCCGTAGGCACGGTTTTGGTTGCCAACAGCAATTTTACTTCATTGCGATTTCTGCCGTTTTCTTTACAAGCATTGTTTATCCGTTCTTGTATGGCGGCAATGTTCTGAAGAATTTCTTCGTTCATACTTCTGTATATTTTTGTTTTTTTTTTAATTCTTTTCTAAGTACCGATTTTACAGATGTAAACGTATGGTCTTCTGCTGTAAATTTTTTCAGGTATCAATTGGTTGATACATTTACACGTTGCTTAAATCTCACTTCCGAAGCAAGGGTTGCTACCAATATAAAAGTGCCTCCTATATTGCTCTACCCTTATCAGGGAAAATGCGAAGCCTAATGCATCAATCAAGGTATATACATCGCCTATGTTGATTACAAAATTCTTCGTAACTGAAATAATGCCTATTCCTCTTATCCATTAGCAATTGATGTCCTTATTATTGTAGAACTATCCTGTTCCCATTTTTCTTTACTGATTTCGTACATAAAATTCAGCTTGGGTGATTCGCCAAAATAGGTTACTTCTTGTTCTGCAACTTTTTCAGCACCTAAACGACTGATGGCTATCAGTGAGCGGATATTATTTGCTCCGATATGGAAATACACCTTTGAAACAAATTGAAAAATGTAGTCAAGCATTGTGGCTTTTACCAATCCGTTTAATCCTTTACCCCAATAAGCAACTGCATAAAACGTATAACCGATAAATATGCTGTTTTCCTGTTCGTTATAATCGTAAATTCGGGTACTGCCGATAACGCTTTCTGTAACTTTGTCCACAATTATAAAAACGCCCTTGCTTTGTATTGCTCCGTCAAAAAATGTTTTAAATGTGTCCTTTTTCCTACGGTCTTTATTGGGATGCTGTTCCCATATTTTGGTGTCGGAAGCTGTGGTATATAAAACTTCAAAATCCTTTTCCTGTAAAGGATAAAGGATTACCTTTTCGGTTTCTAATATAGGTTGAATGTTAAATTCCATAACTGTTATAATTTTTTGATGTAATCTGCAATATCTTTTTCCGTTGTATTTTCACTTTTCCCCAAATGCTCCACTATACGTTTTCTCTCAATTTCTGTTTTGTTCTGGCTTAACATCTTTTGTCCCTGCAAGTCGGTTATCTCCAATTCAAACGCAACAATTCCACGCATCATTCCCTTTTTGAATTTATCGGGTAGACTGTCCCATTGGTGCAAATAGTCTTTCTCATAGAATTTTATCATTTGCTCTAATGCTTTAATTTTAGCAGCTTCCTCTACAATAACTTTTGCTTTTCCGTAGGCGTGTACGGCAATGTAATCCCAAGTGGGTACACTTTCCCTCTTGTCGTAATGTGCAGGCGAAATATAGGCGTGCGGTTCAGTGAAAATGACCAATGAGGTATTCGCTTCTATGTACTTGCTATGCTCATTGGCTGCAGCAAAGTGCGAACTCAATATCAGTTTATCCGAGCTGTTATCTATAAAAAATGGCAATTGGGTTGCAATAGGAAGATTGTTTTTGACCGTTATAATGGTGGCGAAGCTGTATTGCTTCATAAAAGCAATTTTTTCTGCATTATCCTTAAACTGAAAATGATTGGGTGTGTACATATACAATACGTTTTTACAAAAACTTTTTCATCATTATATCAGTCTGTTCATCATCCCCTAATCTGAAAATGTGCTTATCAAATTCTACAAATCCGTTTTTCTGATAAAAGCGGATGGCTCTTGGGTTTTCTTCCCAAACTCCCAACCATACATAATCCACTTTTTTATCTTCTGCAACCTGCATTGATTTCTCGTACAACACTTGTCCAACCTTTTTTCCGTGGTATTCCTGTAATACATAAATCCTTTCTATTTCAAGGCTAATGCTGTCTTGTATTTCTGATTGTGAACTACCGAAATTTAGTTTCAGATAACCTACGACTTTATCATCGATGATTGCAAAGTAAAATTCGGAATGCTCATTATTCAGTTCTTCGGATAGCTTTTCGATAGAAAAACTATCCGCTAAGTACTTTGCCATATCTTCTTTGGTTTTGCTTGAAGAAAATGTTTCTGAAAACGTTTCTCTGCCAATTGTTTGTAATTGTTCAATATCGTTTAATGTTACGCCCAGTATCATTATATTTTCCATTGCTATTTTAATAATTTTTAAACACTCCATTCATAATTAATCCACTCGTTATTTTCCTTTGCTCCCAGACGTTCATAGAACCTTTTTCCACCCTCGTTCCAGGGGGCAACTGTCCATTTTATTTGCCCGCAGTTATTTACTTTGGCTTCTTTTTTTAAAGCATCCATCAATTGTTCGCCAATTTTTTGTCCTCTGTATTTTTCATCTACATAAAGTTCTTTCATATAAATCGCAGGTCGGTTCTGTGCTGTGTACGGAAGAAAATAATACACTAACATTCCTGCTATCTCATCATTGCCCTCTGCTACAAAGCAATGAAAGTCTGGCGAGTTTTTACGGAAACCGCTTTCCTTTACTATTTCAGGTGTAATAGCGAAAACATCAATATACCTTTCAAAAACTGCTAAATCTCTCATCAACACCCAAACTTTCGCACTGTCTGCCTCAACAGCTTTGCGGATAATTATTTCGTTACTTTCCATATTACGATATATTTACTGAACATTTATTTTAAAATTATCAACATTCATCGTTTGTTCACTTGCCTTTTCAATGATAAGGTTCAGTAGTTCTTGGAGATCGGCTTGTGTTGTACGCGTGTTCATCAAAGATACTCTTAAATAATATTGACCGGAAGCAGTTGTTCCAACAATGTAGAACCTTCCATCTCGAACTATCTCTTGTTGTATTTTGCTGTTGAGGATGTTTAGATCGCCTTTCGAATTGATAAATCGGAAACATACAATATTGGATTGTGGTTTAATAAGAACCTCAAAATCGGATCTCTTGTTAAGATTTTCAGCAAAATCTTTGGCCAAACCATACAAAAGTTCAATCTGCTCTTGAAAAATATCGTATCCATACATCCGAAGGATCGTATAGATATGCACAATGCTCATCGGTTTTGTACACTCAAATGTTCTTTTCCCTGAATTGTACCATTCCTCACTTTTTTGGTCTTGCCATAGATATTTAGCGTCCTGAGAAAAGGTGAGGTTGCTATACCATGAATGCCTAAAAATGACAGCTGTTGAAAGCGAGGGAACGCCCATCATTTTGTGGAAGTCCATAATGATTGAATTGGCATTATGAATACCATTCAATAAATGACGGTATTTTGTTGAGAAAACGGAGGGTCCACCATGGGCCGCATCAACATGGAACCATATTTTATACTTGTGTGCAAAATCAGCAATGGCTGCAAGATCGTCAAACGATCCTGTTGATGTGGAACACGAACAACCGATTATACAGAAGATCTTTTTGTTTTCACGATCGGCTAATTGGTAAAAATCCTCCAATAAGTCCGTGCGCATTCGGAAATCGGCATCAACAGGTACCTTGAAGATATTTTCTTTTCTCAAGCCAATAACCGATGCAGTACGGTCTGTGCTGTAATGAGCTTCTTCGGATAACATAACGACAAGTTGATCTATTTTCACATCAGGATTTTCACGCAAGTATTTAGTTTTTGCAGTAAGAATTGCTGTAAGATTGCCTAGACTCCCGCCTGAGGTAACAAAACCTGAAGCATCATCCGGTAGACCAAAAATGCGCGATAAGTCATCAATAACGATTTTTTCCATTGCATTTCCGGCCATCCCTACCTCATATACACCCATACCATTATTTAGATGTGCAATCAATGCGGAGGTCAATGTCGTAATTGGATGTGGTGCGGCTATCTGATGCCCTACATTGCCACGCATATTAATGTTAATGGAAGATTTAATAATATTCCTGAAAAGTGGAAGAGGGTTTTCGATTTTATCGCCTTTGAAATCGTCCTGCCAAAACTTAAGCTGCTCCTGCGGCGTTTGCCAGTTAAGCACGGGGAAGCCAATGTTTTCTTTTGCTTTCGTCAATTCTTCCGCAAGAACATCTATAATCTGGTAACCGATATTCCGGAATGTTTCCGCTGAATTGACATCGTCAAAATCCACTGATATGTTTCTATCTTTTTTCATACCGCAAATTTAGGCAACTCAATTAATCACAAAAAATACTAAATTTGAATGAACTAATCATTTTAATGAATAAATGGATATAGACACTTCAGTATTAAGAAACTTTCTGCTTTTATGTAAAACGCTAAACTTTACGCGGGCTGCGGAGCAGACACACATTGCACAACCAGCATTGAGCAGACAAATCAAACAGTTGGAAGATTTAATCGGGGCGGTTCTATTCAACCGCAACAAACGTAATGTTGAGTTGACTTCGGCAGGTAAATATTTTCAGAAAGAGGCCGAACATCTTGTTAACCAGTTTGATTTTGCTGTTCACCGGACAAACAAACTCTATCACGGTCAGGCAGGTGAAATCAGGATTGGTTACACTCATTCGGCATTGCAGCACTTTTTGCCTAAAATGATGTTAGCGGTGAACAATGTCTATCCAGATGTTAAAATCATTTGGCTGGAATTTAACAATACACGGCAATACGATGCGCTGAAAAACAGGGAGATAGACATTGGTTTTTCTACCAACCCCGAAATTGACGGGAGTTTTAGACATAGAATAATAGCAAAGACAAACTTCGCCGTGGCCATGCCTCTGGATTATCCGGTTGATTCAAATGGTCTTAACGGACTAAAGCAGTTCCGCGAAGAGAGGTTCATTTTGCCGCCGAAAGCCGAAGGTCCAAAATTTGTGGAGACCTTAAATTCTATTTTTATACATGAAGGATTTACGCCACGCACCATCCATGAAACACCTTTTGCAAGCACAGCGATTAAATTGGTGGAAAGTGGATTTGGACTTACCATTGAACCTGTTAACAGCCTAAAAGGTTACAAGGGAATTAAGTACATTGAATTGGATCAACTGCCTCAAAAAGTAGAAAATGTAATGCTATGGCTACCAAGCACTGAAATATCTTTTCCTGATATAATACAGTTTATGCAAGATTTATCTATTGATGACTAAATATATCTGTGTTCCTTAGTTTTCAATATTCGAGCACAATATAGTACTAGAATCTCAAGTGGAATAGGCGGAATAAAGAAGCAAAACTAATTAGGTTCCAGCATAAAAAATATTAAATACAAAATTCGATTAACGGTTGGGATTTTTAACATAGTAAAGCTTGTGCAAAACGGGACAATTTGTAGAAATTGGTTCATTACGATGGCACAATTTACGAATTTTGATGTACATGAATATGTTTTCGAGGTGCAATTGTTTGAGCATTAAAATTCACCATTTTATATCTGCACTTGACATAACAAAAAAATCTTCCCTGACTTAACCCTATCTCATGAAAGAAACTCAGTGTTAAGGATAATATATGTGTGTAGATAGTGATAGTGTACAATTTAAAAACCTTAGCTATGAGACATCATTTGAACAACATTTTGGCTGAAATCCAAAAGCAAGAAAGAAAGTTGTTCGCCGAAACATCCAGTTACATTGGCGAGGCATATAAGATGACGATTTTCCTTTAAAAGCTGTTGCGCACTTACTATCTGTTAGTACGGTAACAGGTTATTGAAGTTTGGAGCAATAGGGAAATTCGATAAAAACGGAAGTTTTGAACATTTTGATATCCCAACCGAAAAAGCAGGCCCGGTTGGCATTTGCCCGGGTCCTGATGATGAAATTTGGTTTGTTGAAATATTGGGAAATATAATAGGGAAAATAAACTCCTTGAACGATATCGTGGAGTTTGAAATTCCAATACCAAATGCCAAGCCACATGCTATTGCCTATCAAACCGGAGATCAGCTTTGGTGTACGGAATGGGCAGCCAACAAAATTGCTTGTATTACCAAAAAAGGGATATCATAGGATATGACCTTCCTACAAACAACTCGGAACCGCATGGTGTCGCAGTTGTTGGCAGTGACGTTTGGACTGCCCTGGAAAATGGTAAGATTGCCAAAGTAAAAGCTTGAGAAACTGTCTCATAATTGTTTATCTGTCACCAACTCCTTCCATTAACTTCCTTATTTCTTCGTAACGATAGTACATCAATCCACCAATTTTAGTGTAGGGCAATGTTCCATTTAATCGGAGATTTTGAAGGGTACCTGCTGAAATTCCTAATAATTTACGTACCTCATAGCTTTTCAACCACTCCTTTGGTTCCTGTCCCGATTTTCTCATATAAGGTGAATATCTTCTGATTTCTTCAAAAAGTTCTTTTTTAAAAGTTTCAAGATCTTCTCGGGTGATAAGTTCTACTTTCATTTGCAATTCTTTTGATATTAATAATTTCCTGAAGGGCAGAACAACCTTCTGTTATCAATTCTGCCACTATGAACACAAATGAACTGAAAGTAACTAGAGACACTAGTGTCTACTATAAATTTTTAATGTTCTTTGAAATTATTGATAATTAGAAAGATATGGCTTCTTATTGACGGTGACGATTTGAATTGAGATTTTTTAAGTTCGTGTTTTATATGGACTTATGAATCAAGGTAAATATGTTTTCGCCCAACTTACAGAATTGTTACCCCAACGGGTTTTTGACAGAATGGTTTCAAAACATGATGGCAACAAGTATGTAAGGCACTTCACTTGTTGGAATCAGCTAATGTGCATGGTTTTTGGCCAAATTTCTGGAAGAGAAAGCCTCCGAGATTTGCTTGTGGTAATCAAAGCGCACCAACGTAAATCGTACCATTTAGGATTTAGTAAAAGTGTTACCTTGAGTAACCTTGCCAAGGCCAACGAAAAAAGATCCTTTCTGATTTTTGAACAGTATGCTAATTACCTCATTGTTTTGGCAAGAAGTAAAAGCAATGAAAGTGATTTAGGAATAAACGGGAAGGTTTATGCCTTTGACTCTACAACCATTGACCTATGTTTGGGTGTATTTTGGTGGGCAACTTTCCGCAAGACAAAACCGGAATAAAACTGCACATCTTATTCGATATTACCACACAGATCCCTGCGTTTGTTCATTTTTCAGAAGCAGATCTACACGACGTCAATGCAATGGATTATCTTATTTACGAGCCTTCAGCCTATTATATTTTCGACCGTGCTTATGTGGATTTTAACCGACTGTACACCATCACAAGGCAAAAAGCGTTCTTCGTAGTTAGAGCAAAATCCAATTTGAAATTCAACCGAATGTACTCCAAAAAGGTTGACAAATCTACTGGAGTGAAGACCGACCAAATCGGAAAACTTAGCGGATTTTACACATCTAAAGATTATCCGGATAAAATCAGACGGATTAAATTTTATGACACTGAAAACGACAGAACTTTTGTGTTTTTAACCAATAACTTTGACCTGACAGCACTACAAGTAGTTATGCTCTATAAACAGCGTTGGCAGGTGGAGCTATTTTTTAAATGGATAAAGCAACATCTAAAGGTGAAATCTTTTTGGGGTACAACGGAAAATGCTGTCCGCATTCAAATCAATGTGGCAATAATTACGTATTGTCTAGTGGCTATTTTAAAAAATGAGCACAAAATAGAGCAATCCACTTACGAAATTATACAAATTCTTGGAATGTCCCTACTAGACAAAACACCTGTAACAGAGCTGTTTACGATTTCTAATTACAATGATGTCAATGAACGTGATAGTAACCAGTTGAAAATCAACTTATTTTAAGTGGACACTAGTGTTTTGAAATGTAGAATAATTCTCTTGTTTTAAAGGGGTCAAAACAGCCATCAGACCCCTGGCTCTGGGGAGAAAAAACTTCTTATTTGCAGGTTCCCATAAGGCAGCCCAAAATGCTGCTATGATATACTCTTTCTTTGGAAGTTGTAAGATGCAGGGAATTAATCCGCAAGTGTGGCTACAAGAGACCCTGGAGAAAATACCGAATCACAGCATCCAAAGGCTTGAGGAGCTCTTACCTGGATATCAGAAATCCTAGACATGTAGCTGCTCGGATGGATACGTTAAGCTGAAGTAGTTAAGACTTAATCTGACAATCACTCATTTCGATTCTCTGCAATACAAATGCAATGGAGGAATGACTAGAATGGGAAAGCTAGATATGCCCAAGAAGTCATCTTGACTGATTATTGCTAAACCAAGTCTTATAAAATTACATTTTTATGTATCCTTTTAATGGTGTTCCAGTCTATTTTATGAACTCAAAATCATACAGTAATAATTCTAAAAAAGAATAAAGGGATACATCAATGATGGATAACAAAAATCTATAAAAAATAGCTTTTGGCCTAGCAGTATTTACGATAGTTTACAATATTGCTGAAGGTCTAATTTCGATATAATCGGGATTTAAAGATGGAAGTCTGGCACTTTTTGGCTTCGGATCCGATAGTTTTATATAGGTTATTTCAGGATTTGGAATAGCCCATATGATTTTGAGAATTCAGAATTATCCCCACTAAAGTGGCACAGCGTATTCGTGTTTTATAACTCCCATTACAAAAGTACTATGCGCACTTCCAATATTTTTTATTGAACCTAAATCATTGAGTACAAAATCTTGATAATGTTTCATATCCCTCACCATCACCTTTAATCTAAAATCAGAATCCCCTGAAATATTATAACACTCACAGACATACTTGGAAGCCGTGATATCATGGACAAATTGATAGCCTATTTCTTTAGAATGCTCTTTTAAAGTAATATCACAGAAAACGATAAGACCTTTTCCAACTTTTTCGGCTTCTACCAATGCCACATATTTCCTGATTATTCCTTCCCTTTCCAAACGTCTGATTCTTTCATAAACAGGAGTTGGAGATAGGTTAACCCGATTTGCAATTTCTTTTGTGGTTAATTTTCCGCTTTGTTGAAGCAGTTCTAATAGCTTCAAATCAATCTGATCTAAATCTGACATAGATAATTTTTCTATTAATCAATCAAATCCATATGGTTAAAGGATGATTTATCTTTTAATTCTGCATGGATAGATATTTACTCTAAATATAAGTTCAAAGTTAATTAATTAATCTTTTAATTCGAAATTTGCAAGAGATTAAAACTGGATAATTAGGCAGGAGCAGGTTAATTATATAATTCGACAACAAATCAGATGAAAACCATGAAAGATACTCAGAATACAATCAAGAATGATTTTGTTTTCACACTAAAGAGCACTTGTTTAGATGAAAACTATCACCCCTCAAGCAAAACGCGTCTAACAACTAATTTTGCAAACTTAGCCAGAGGAGCTAATCGCCAACAAAACTTGCGAAATGCCTTAAATATGATCAACAATCGATTCAATGCGTTGGCTCATTTGGATAATCCAAAGGGCGATCGTTACCATGTGGAACTTGAAATCATCACCGTAACAATGAGTATCGATGATGAGAATGGTGTTAACGATCTGCCAATGATCGAAGTTTTGAAAACGAATATTTTTGACCATAAGACTGGCCAGCATATCGAAGGTATTGCCGGAAATAATTTTTCTTCTTATGTGCGTGATTACGATTTTAGTGTTTTATTGATCGAGTACAATAAAAACAAATCTAATTTTTGTGTTCCAGAAAATTTTGGAGATTTGCACGGAAAACTCTATAAGTGCTTTATAAGTTCAGACACTTATAAAGCGCACTTTAAGCAGTCACCGATCATTTGTCTAAGTGTATCGAGCAATAAGACTTATACCCGCACTGAGTATCAGCATCCTGTTCTGGGTTTTGAGTATGTGCAGGATCAGTATTCTCTCACTGATGAGTATTTCTCTAAAATGGGCTTAAAAGTTCGTTTTTTCATGCCTGAAAACAGTGTGGCACCGATGGCTTTTTATCATTCCGGAGATTTACTTGCTGATTATACTGATCTTGGACTAATCAGTTCAATCAGCACGATGGAGACTTTCCAGAAGATTTATCGCCCTGAAATTTACAATGCAAATTCAGTGGCTGGGAAAATCTATAAACCTAGTCTTAAACACGAAGATTATTCACTGACTCGTGTGGAATATGACCGCGAAGAGCGTAGACGACTGTCTGTTGAACAGGGTAAATATGCTGAAGAGCATTTCATTAAACCTTATAAAAGTGTCTTAGAAGAGTGGGCTGCTAATTTCGCTCTTTAATTAATTCAAAACATTATAATTATTTTATTATGAAAAAATTATTGCCAACCTCAATTGTTGGAAGTTTACCCAAACCTGCCTGGCTTGCACCCCCCGAAAAACTTTGGTCACCCTGGAAATTAGAAGACGATCAGCTTATTGAAGGGAAACAGGATGCTTTGCGCATTTCATTTCAGGAACAGCAATTGGCAGGGCTGGATATTATTTGTGATGGAGAACAGACCCGCCAACATTTTGTAACAACTTTTATCGAGCATTTAAGTGGTGTGGATTTTGAAAACCGTAAAATCGTAAAAATCCGTGACCGATATGACGCGAGTGTTCCAGTTGTTGTAGATGAGGTTGCTCGTCAAAAAGCAGTTTTTGTTGAAGATGCTAAATTTTTACGTAAGCAAACTAATAAGACTATAAAGTGGGCATTGCCAGGCCCGATGACCATGGTAGATACCTTATATGACGACCATTACAAAAGCCGGGAAAAATTGGCGTGGGAATTTGCAAAAACACTCAATGAAGAAGCAAGAGAACTACAAGAGGCAGGTGTAGATATCATCCAGTTTGATGAACCTGCATTTAATGTTTTCTTTGATGAAGTAAACGATTGGGGAATGGCAACATTGGAAAGAGCCATTGAAGGTTTAAACTGCGAAACTGCGGTACACATTTGTTACGGCTACGGAATAAAGGCAAATAATGATTGGAAAAAGACATTGGGTTCTGAATGGCGTCAATACGAAGAAATTTTCCCTAAAATTCAAAAATCCAGAATTGATATTGTTTCATTAGAGTGTCACAACTCAAATGTGCCTTTAGATTTAATGGAGCTTGTTCGCGGCAAAAAAGTAATGGTTGGGGCAATTGATGTGGCAACCAACACTATTGAAACTCCCAAAGAAGTAGCTGATACACTTCGCAAAGCTCTTGAGTTTGTTGATATCGAAAATCTTTACCCTTCAACAAACTGTGGTATGGCACCTTTGTCCCGAAACGTAGCAAGAGGTAAGTTGAGCGCTTTAAGCGCAGGAGCAGAAGTTATACGTAAAGAATTTGCGTTTTAGTTCCCATGTTTTAATTGATAAATTATTTTGGCTCAACGGAGCAATATATTAAGAGCGCATTGAAGAAGTTATTAGCGGCATTAAGCAAAGTAGGTTTCGACAGTTTTCTGTTAATGATAGGCATCATGATACTACTGGCCTATTTTTTACCCCAGCCCGGATTGGTCAAAGAACCTGTTTCGCTGGGGGAGATTGCCAGTATAGGCGTATCATTGATCTTCTTGTTTTATGGCCTGCGGCTGAGTGTGGAGAAACTAAAGGTCGGGCTAGCCAACTGGAAAATGCACATTGTTGTCCAGTTGACGACCTTTTTATTTTTTCCGCTTATCGTTTTGGCGTCCCGCCCCTTGTTTGCGGGCACTGACTTAGAGCTACTTTGGTTAGGCATATTCTTTTTGGCGGCTTTACCGTCCACAGTTTCCTCTTCGGTAGTGATGGTATCCATCGCCCGGGGCAACCTTCCCGCAGCCATTTTTAATGCCAGCATTTCCAGTTTGATCGGAGTAGTGGTTACCCCGCTATGGGTTGGGCTGTTCATCGCTTCTGCAACAGGTGATTTTGATGTTAGTGAGATCATCATAAAGTTGTTTCTTCAAGTCTTATTGCCTGTTATCATAGGCATCAGCCTTAACTCCCGTTTTGGCGCCATTGCTGAAAAATACAAGAAACAGCTCAAACGATTCGATCAGGCAATCATCCTCACCATCATCTACACTTCTTTTTGTAAGTCATTTTCTGAACATCTGTTTGAAGGTTTCACAGCCCTTGAACTTGTCGGACTAGCTGCAGGGATGACGGCCTTATTTTTTACCGTATTCCTTGGTGTTGGGCTACTGAGTCGATTGTTTGGTTTTTCAGTTGAAGATCGTATTACAGTATTGTTTTGTGGGTCTAAAAAATCATTGGTACACGGCACCGTTATGTCAAAAGTTCTCTTTCAGCACAGTACCATTACCGGTATTATATTGTTGCCGCTCATGCTTTACCATGCCTTGCAGTTGATTGCCGCCAGTATTATCGCTCAGCGTATGGCTAGACGAAAAGGCGTATAATTTTTTTAAAAGATCACAGTCAGAACACATAACAAATGAAACTTTTAGAAAAAGTACTGTTGGGCAATGTCAGCCTGAAAAATAGAATGGCCATGGCGGCGATGACCAGAGGCCGTGCAGGCGCAAATGGTTTAGTGGGTGACATGACGGTAGAATACTATACCCAAAGGGCAAGCGCAGGTTTGCTATTTACGGAAGCCATCAGGATTAGTGAAGAAGCTATCGGCAGTCCACTCACCCCGGGTATTTTCACGACTGAATAGATAGAAGCATGGAAGAAGATTACAATCGCGGTTCACAACAAAGGGGGTGTTATTATGGCCCAGCTTTGGCACACTGGCCGCGTGGGGCATTCTGTGGACAGGTACGGCAAGCTCCCTTTTGCGCCATCACCATTGCCTATCCGTGGAATGCAGCAATTTACCTCCCAGGGCAAGAAAGATTATGAGGTACCTCAGGAAATGACGATCCAGGAAATCAAACAGACTATAAAGGACATTGGTCAGGCCGCAAAAAATGCCATAGCTGCAGGTTTTGATGGGGTTCAGCTTCACGTTGCCAATGCCTATCTCTCCAACCAGTTCTTAGCTGAAAGTGCCAACCAAAGAACGGATGATTTCGGCGGCAGTATCCCTAACAATTCCCGATTGGTACTGGAGTTGATGCAGGAACTGATCAGTTTCGTAGGTGGTGAGAAGGTAGGGATTAAAATTTCTCCATTCAATCCCTTCGCATTCTGCTTCGTCGGAAAATTATGGTGCTGACAATGAAATTGAGTTATTTGGCAGGAAGATTCGACAGCCAGTTATTGCCAATGCAGGATATGACAAGGTTTCTGCCGAAGCAGAACTTGAAAAAGGCATTGCAAAACTAATTTCCTTTGGCAAATCATACATTTCAAACCCCGACCTGCCTGAGCGGTTTGAAAAAATGCTGGGCTTACTGAGCCGGATTGACAACAATCTATGGTGGTGGGGCACAAGGTTATAATGATTATCCACCTTGGAAAGAATAAAACGCTACACAAATAATTTGGCAGCATTTTTTGATAATCTTATTTTTTGAAACTGACTTTTTTATTCCATATTCTTTCTTTCCCCCATTTTCCCAAAGCCAAATGAAGAATATAATTCCCATATTGATCGTGAATATACCCCGACAACAAGAGCAAAGCTTTGTCCAAATCCGGTAGAGAGACTTTTTGAATTTTATTCTTACCCAACATTAGCAATTTGGCACTCCTTTTAACAAACGAAGAATCGTTCAGATAAAATGAATTTGGAGAGAGCTCGGTAATGTCCAAAAAATCTATTAGGTTTAAATAGTTGTAATGAACCAGGTTATTACTCCTTAAATTTTTGTTCAAAGAAGAAAGCAAGTAATTAAACTTCAGATCTGGTTGAGAATTGAATTGTGTATTTGCATTTGCAAAAAACTCAGCATGGTTAGAAAATTCAGCCATATAAAAAACATAATTTTCTATATCTTTTGCCATAGTTGTTGCTTTATGCATATCCATTACAGGGTGCTTATAATTATCTCCTAAATTCCCATTTTGATAAAGTAATACCTGATTTTTGATAAGCCAGTTTTGAAAATCTTTCACATTTCCATTTATCCTTTCCCAAGACCAAATTTCCTGAGCATCCAAAGCAGTATAGATACCCTTCAAAAGATTCCATTTTGATTTTGAATTATACCCTACATAACTTATTAGAAAAAGTAGCCAACAAGCTTCATCCGAATCATTTTTGGCCAACAAATGTTTGACCCAGCCATAAGGAAAATATTCTTCAGAAATTGCTTGCGGATTAAACTGAAAATCGACAGGCTTCGATTCGATGATCCAAGATACTTTTTTAATACTATCAGAAATTATTGTAACAAATTCATCAATATCATTCTCGCAAACCAACCCCTTTAAATCAAATTCATATTTCTGAAAATCTTTTATTCTGTTTAAAATTGCACTCATAGAAGAATCAAACGATTCAGTCTTTTCCATAGTATTTCTCGCCCAATTTGATTTTTTCCCTTCCATTTTCCGTTCTCCATTTATTGGTGTCACGTAAAGAGTACGCGCAACCACAATATTCCTGCATATAGAATTCTTCTCTTTTGCTGATTTCTAACATCCGAGTAGAACCGCCCTTTTTTCTCCAGTTGTATGTCCAATAAGTTATGCCCTCATAATGTGATGCCGCGCGAATACCACAGTCATTGATCTGCTCCATATTTTTCCATCGTGAAATACCCAATGAACTGCAAATGGTATCAAATCCGTTTTCGTAAGCGAATAAAGCGGTTCGTTCAAAACGCATATCAAAACACATGGTACAACGAATACCTCTTTCGGGCTCCCATTCCATACCTTTCGCTCTGGCAAACCAATCATCTACATCATAATCCGCATCCACAAAAGGTATGTTGTGCTTTTCTGCAAAACGGATATTTTCTTCTTTCCTTAAGTCATATTCCTTTTTTGGATGAATATTCGGATTGTGAAAGAAGATCGTAAAATCAATACCCGAAGCAATAATAGCTTCCATTACCTCGCCAGAACAAGGGGCGCAACAAGAGTGAAGCAGTAGCTTTTTACCCTTATTGGGCAATTCTAGTTTTTCCCTCACAAAATCATTATTTTCCATAAAAGTGTAGTTTCTTTCGATAAATATTACTTTATAATCTCAACCGGCTCTTTATTTTCATTAATTGCCACGAAGATAAAATTTCCGGAGATAGCTTTTTCCCGGCTTTCAGAATACATGTCTTCAACAAATATTTCCACATGTACTTTAAGGCTTGTATTTCCCACATGCACCACTTTACCGATAAGCTCTACAAAAGTACCTCCTGGAATAGACTTTTTAAAGTCGATACGGTCGCTGCTTACCGTAACTACACGCTGTCTGCTAAAACGGGTAGCGGCAATAAATGCAACTTCATCCATAAGTTGCATGGCTGTTCCTCCAAAAAGCGTATCGTAATGGTTTGTTGTGTTAGGGAATACCGCTTTGAAAATACGAGTTTCCGAATGATTTATTCTATCTTCTACTGTCATATCTATGTTGTTAATTACCTTATAGAAAGAATATTAGGTAATGCTTGATGGTTGAACAGTAGATGCAACGGGGCACAAGTAACCCATAGATATGCAAACCAATAACTTCAACCGCGAAAGCATTGTCAAGTAAGTTATGGCAGGTCTCCTGGCTTATGACATTTTTACCGCCCTTCCCATTCGTAATAGCGAACAGTGGGCAACAAGGGTAAAAACTTTTAAGTCAATTACAGTTGCGCGACAGCCCGTGATTTCAACACGGTTCCCTTTTAATTTCGGTTCTCACCGAAAACCAATACTATTTGAAAACAAAATATCCTAAGAACTTCGACAAAGATAGACTATATTTTAAGTAAAAGATCATTAAATATGATTATGCTTATATTTTTTAAACACTTCATAACTTCAACAAAAAACTCCCTCATAATCCAGAATTAAAATAGTTGTACAACCCCATCAATATAGGCAATGCCATTGCCCTGATACTCTTAGGTTCTAAAAAATAGACCACTTCATCGGTCTGGGTCACAAAACCCATTCCACGAGTACTGAGGGACAGTACCCTGTAGTTTCCCAGAGTGCCTGAAAATTGGCAAACTTCACACCTGGTTCCTTAAAACCCAGATTTCCCGTACTTTCTTCTAAAATGGAAAACCCTATGGCAATGGATGCCTTTGTATGCACTTCGTCGTTGTCAGTGCGGTGCACATGCCTAGTTTAAGGCTTACGAAACATTTTTAACCAAGCCATGGATATAAAAGTAGCCTACACCAAACTAGCCCACTGGTACAAAGATGTGGAGGAATCAGGGTTTAAGAGCTTCCAAATAGTAACCAATAGTATTACTTTAAATTACCGATCTATTCTTAACTACTTTTTAAACGGAAGTACCAATGCTTTAAGCAGAATCATTTAATGCTAAAGTAAAGGCATTTAGAGCTCAATTTAGAGGTGTGAGCAATACGGAATACTTCTTATATAGGTTGATTA
>NZ_AMSG01000033.1 GCF_000300875.1 Galbibacter marinus
CAATCGCCTACTTTGCATATACTAAACGTTACCTGCAAGCTGAAAACCAGCCGCACGAACAGCACATTTGGTTGTTGTCAACGCTAAACCCCAACGCTGAAAAACCAAAAGAGCTGTTTTTTTACCAAGCTCAATTGATAATTAGAAAAAATAATTTTATATTTGACCAATTTTGGACAAGTATAGATTAAGTCAATGACACTCGGACAAAGAATTAGACAACTCAGAGAAGAATCAGGTATGAAACAGCGTGAACTCGCTGCAAAACTTGGCATTGGCGAAGGATTCCTGAGCAAAATTGAAAATGACCAGAAGCTAATAAAACGAGAAGATCTCAAAAAACTTAGTGAATTTTTCAATGTTGCACATTCTGACTTAGAAACATTGTGGTTGGCGAACAAGATTTACGACTTAATTAAAGATGAAAATCAAGGTTTGAAGGCTTTAAAAGTTGCCGAAGAACAAGCAAAATATGTGAGCAGATGATAAAAACGTATAACAAAGACGGACATATAATATATAATGGAGATGCGATTCAAGTCTTAGAATCAAAGATTGAAGATAAATCAATTGATTTGATATTTGTTGACCCTCCATACAATATCGGTAAAGACTTTAATGGACGTAAGGACAAGTGGAATACCGACCTGTTTGCTGATCACGCCACCGTCCGTGTATTCAATCGCCTCTTCTAAAGAGAATATAGTTTCTTTTTCAAATGCTGCCATACTATTTTACGTTTTTAAAATCTGTTAGTTAGTATTCACTCACAAAGGTAATACTATTTTTTAATTGAGCACTATTATTCTTAAAAAAATGCCTTACCTCTTTCTTTTTATCCACTTATACACCTCAAACCAAAGTACAGAAGTCGCTGCAATTAAAAACGCAGTTCCCAATTCCTGAATGTTTAATCCGGTAACGTGAAAGAAATTGGCAAAAACCGGGATATACAATATCGCAAGAAGCAGGATCAAAGTTGCACCGATAACGATTGGGAATAAGTTGTTTTTGTATTTAAAACTGTCAAAAACACTGTACACAAACGAACGATTGACCAAGCTTAGCAGGATATTGGCGAAAATCAAGGTCGTGAAAACCATCGCTCTGGTGGTTACTTCATTGCCTCCGTTTTGTACGGTCAATTGGTATGCGAACAATACACCTACCGTAATGAGTAAACCTTGAATAATGCTGATGCTTAATTCCTTCCAATTCAGGAAAGTTTCGATCATTTTCCTGGGTTTTCGTTGCATTGTGTTTTTCTCCATCGGTTCGTTTTCATAGACAATGGAACAAGTCGGACCCATTATTAACTCCAGGAAAATAACGTGAACAGGCTTGAAAATATGCGGATAAATCCAACCCAGGAACAAAGGCAAAGAAACCGTTAGAATAATCGGTATGTGGATGGAAATAATGTATTGAATGGCCTTTTTGATATTGGCGTAAATCCGTCTGCCAGCGGCAATTCCGGTTATCAACTTGCCCAAATCGTCGTTGGTAATTACCAACGAGGCGGCCGCTTTCGCTATTTCCGTGCCTTTGCTTCCCATTGCCACGCCAATATGTGCCGCTTTTAGTGCTGGAGCATCGTTTACGCCATCGCCCAACATCGCCACTACTTCTCCGTCTTGCTTAAAGGCATTGACCATTGCCAGTTTTGCTTCGGGAAACATACGGGTAAACAAGGTCGTCTTTCGGGATAATTCAATTAATTCCGCTTCGGTGTGATCAATGATTTCGGCACCGTTTACAGCCGGGGTGTGGTTGATAATTCCCGCTTGTTGTGCAATGGCATTTGTGGTATCGGCATTATCGCCGGTAATGACTTTTACTTTAATCCCCGCATCATATATTTTCTGAAAAATCTGCTGAATGTCCTTTTTTGGTGGATCGTAAAAAACCGTAAATCCTAAAAATTCGAAGTTGAAATCCTGCTGTTTTACGGGGAAGTCAGTGCCTTCAAAATTGGATTTTGCAACGCCCAAGACGCGATATCCCTGTTTTCCAAAATCTTGTATGCGCCGACGAAGAATTTCTTTTTCGGTTTCAGAAAGATTGGAAACGGCAAGAATGGCTTCGGGCGCACCTTTGGCGGCAATAATCCGTTCTCCAGTATGGTTTTCAAAAAGATGGGTCATCATCGGAGGTTTGCCATCCAATGGATATTCGTGAAACATCTTAAAATTTTTCCGTTGGTCGTCGGTCTGGGTTTGCTCATAAACCTGATGAATCGCCTTCTCCATCGGATCAAACGGAACGGGTTCACTGCTCCACATTGCAAATTGAATAAGCTCGGAAAGTTCGGTTGCGTCAAAATGAGCTTCGTCAAAAACCTGATTGGATTTGTAATCAAACAAGGTTTTGGGCTGCATCGAATTTTCGGTAATGGTTCCGGTTTTATCGGCACAGATTACGGTAGTGCTTCCCAAGGTTTCCACCACACTGCTTCGTTTGATAATCACTCCTTCGCGCATCAGTTTCCAGGCTCCCAATGCCATAAAAGTGGTAAAGGCCACCGGAATTTCTTCCGGCAAAATGGACATTGCCAAGGTGAGGCCCACCAATAAACTTTCAATAATATTTTGCGATTGCCAGTAACTGTATGCCCACACCATAAGAAAAACCACGATTCCCACCACTGCCATCCATTTCACAAATTTGGTGATCTGGATTTGCAAGGGCGAATGTTCTTCCTTAATGTTTAAAATGGAGAGTCCGATTTCACCCAACTTTGTTTCCGAACCGATTTTCTCCACTTTGAAAACTGCCAGGCCCGAGACCACCAAAGTTCCGCTATACACCTTTCTGTCTTCGGAATCTTGATTTTTAAAAACCGACAAACTTTCCCCGGTAAGCGAGGCTTCATTCACCGAAAAATCGTTGCTGTGTACAATTTCGCCATCGGCATTGATCATTTTCCCTTCTTCGATAATGCACAGATCGCCCACAGCAATTTCGTGTGTGGGAATTTGGATTACCCGGGAATTTCTGATAACGGTGCTTAGCGGTTCATTCAGTTTTTCGAGTGCTTCCAATGCCATTTTACTGCGGTTGTCCTGGTAAAACGAAATCCCCGAAACGGCAATGATCGCCCCCAACATAAAAATCGCTTCGGAATAATTGCCCACAAGAAGATAGATTCCGGCTACGGCAATGAGTAAAAGTAGCATCGGTTCTTTTAAAATATCCAGCAACATAGTGTACCAGGCGCTTTTCTTAACGGCATCTGTTTGGTTGAAACCAAATTTATTTCGGGAGATTTTGAGTTCTTCTTCCGAGAGACCGGTGAGATGTTTTGGGATATTGTGGGAGGTCATCATTTTTTGAATGTATAAAATTACTCTTTACCGTCGTTTAATGTGATTTTAAAGCTGGCAATGCTAAAATTTCATCGTGAATTTGTTCTAATAAATGAAGATCTTAAGTGTCAATCCGAGTCGAAGGATTTTCCATTTGCTCCATTTTCTTGTGTGTGAATTCTTGGATACAACTTACGAAATATTCCTTTAATCGGTACTTGCGAACAAATAGAGTTAACATTTTAATAGCAATAATTTTATAGAGAAAAAAAAGTTGTGTGCCGCCAGTCGGCACACAACTTTTTCCTAATTTATTAAAGCTAATTTATTTTTAATGATGATGTCCGCCTTCGTGTGATATTACCGCTTCCAGAGCTTCCAAAGTGTGTGTATAATCAACATAAGCAGCTACATACGCTCTTCCTTCAGCAATGGAATTGTCCTTTACTTTTTCCAATTTCATCACGGTGTCATACTTTTCCTGAATAACTGTTTTAATGTGTTTATCCAGATTGGTGAGCAATTGCTTTACATCTTTTTTTGCAATCGAATTATCGGCCATTTGAACGATCGGGGCAGTGGAACCCGCTGGTTTTAAGCCGGTGTATGGGGCTCCTTCCGTTTCACGGTGATAACGAACCAGGGTTTCCAAAAAATGCTTTTCTACGATGCTGTAAATTTCCGCATCGCCGTTCTTTAAGCTAATCGTCTTGTCAAAAAGCTGTTTTATTTCAGGCTCGTGCTCAGTTCCTACCCATTTCATTATATACTCTGATTCTTTCGTTTCCAAAGCTTTGTAGGCATCCTGGATTACGGGGCCATCATACGAATCACAATGTGCAAATGCGGGGGCAGAAAAGATTACCATAGCACCCAATAAAAGTGTGATTTTACTTAATCTCATTTTGAATTTTTTCAGTGTTTTCATATCTATTTATTTTTAAGTGTTTTGAATGATTTACTTGTACAAAGTTAGATTTTGATCCTGCTTTTATAAAGTACATTGGTAGGCATTTTTGGTATAAAAGTCGGAAATTCCTTTTGGTAAGCCTACATCGCCAGTTGCGTTTCACCTCGCTCCGTTCTTGTTTTGATTTTAAAATTCGGCCACTTAAATCGAATCTGATACTTCGGAATTCTTACCAATCGAACGGCATTTAAAATAACCAATATCACACTTATTTCGTGGATCAACATTCCGGATGCCAGATGAATGTTATCTGTTAAAACCCCCACCAACAAGAGCGCAACAGTGATCAAAGCGAAGTAAGTGTTCTGCTTCATATTGCTGATGGTAGCTTTGGCGAGTTCGATGGCATAAGGCAGTTTATCCAATTTGTCTGACATCAGGATGATATCTGCGGTCTGCATCGTTACATCGGTGGCTGTGCCGCCCATTGCGATACCAACATCTGCGGTGGCAATGGCGGGTGCATCGTTAATTCCATCGCCAACCATTGCCACATTTCGACCTGAGGTTTTTAATCCTGCGACTTTAGTTACTTTATCTTCGGGCAATAATTCCGAATAAACTTTGTCGATTCCCAATTGATGGGCAACTTTTTGGGCAACTAATTCATTATCGCCGGTGAGCATCATTAGGTCATCAATTCCGGCATTCCGTAATTGTTCCATCGTGGCGGGAGCTTCTTTCCTAACCTGGTCGGCAATAGAAATAATCCCGATCACTTTATTGTTTCTGGCAATGAAAACCGAAGTGTTTCCATTTTTCTGTTGTTGAAGCATATAGTCATTTGCCTCAGTGTCAATGGTAATTCCCAGCTTTTCTGCGCCTGATTTATTTCCGATATAAATCTGTTTGGCATCTAATTTTGCCCGAAGACCGTGGCCTTTCATAATTTCCACATCCGTAGGTTGGTTAACCAATTCAAGGCCGTTTTCTTTGGCTTTTTTTACGATGGTTTTACCGAGGTGGTGCTCTGAAGTCACCTCTACTTCTGCTGTGAGTTGAAGCAATTCATCCGTTGAAATTCCATAAGCTTGAATGTCTGTTACCTCGGGCTGACCTTTGGTCAGTGTTCCTGTTTTATCAAATACAAGGGTGTTTACTTTGGCAAGATTTTCCATTTTATCGCCACCTTTTATCAGAATTCCATTCTTGGCGCCATTCCCGATTCCGGCAACAATTGAAACAGGAACGGAAATGACCAGAGCGCCCGGACAAGCGATAACCAGAAAGGTCAATGCCAGGTGGACATTCTGAGTAATGAGTCCTACGATCACCGAGAGAATAATAATCCCCGGGGTGTAATACGCGGCAAACCGCTCCATAAATTTTTGCGCTTTTGCTTTTGTTTCTTGTGCTTCTTCAACCAATTCGATGATTTTAGCAAAAGTCGTGTCGTCGCCCACTTTTTCGGTAAGGATTTCCAAATATCCGTTGTCCGAAATCGTACTGCTAAACACCTGATCGCCTTTGGTTTTTCTAACAGGAACCGATTCGCCGGTAATAGCGGCTTGGTTGATCAAGGATTGTCCAGAAATCACAATTCCGTCCACCGGAATTCTTCCTCCCGGTTGTACAATGACGTGATCGCCCACTTGTACTTCATCCGCAGGAATGGTAATGCGTTTTCCATTCTTTAGAATAGTAGCTTCAAGCGGTGCCATATCCATCAGCGACTTTAAGGATGCTCTTGTTTTTCTTAGGGTACGCCCTTCTAAGTAGTGGCCAAACAAAAACAAGAAAGAAACTACTGCCGCCTCTACGTATTCACCTATTATCATTGCGCCAATAACAGCGATTGTGACCAGTAAATCAATGCTGAAAGCTTTCATTCGCAATGCTTTAAAAGCCTTTATTGCAATGGGAACTCCTGCAAGAATCGCGGCAACAATCAATATGATGTCTTGTGCCAGGCTTCCGGGGTTTATCAGATATACAGCCAAAGCTGCCAATAAAAGTCCGCCGGACACCAGCGTTAAAATACTCCTATTTTTTGTCTTCATTATCATAGCTATCATCATTTATGACAACACAGGATATCCCAGTTTCTCTATTATTTCAGAGAGTTCCTTAAGATTGGTTTCTTCCTCGTTGTAGGTTATTTTTACTTTACTCGAATTGAACATTACCTTCGCTTCATCCACTCCGGTTTGTTTATTTAGTACACCTTCAATTTTGTTGATACAACTCGGGCAGGTAAGGGTTTCTAATTGAATTCTTATTGTTTTCATCTTTATCTTTTTTAATGGTTAATACTTCTTTTTTTTGTTCAATACAAAGATAGAGACAACCCCTGCCGGTTGGAAGAGCCGAAAGTAGGGGGAAATGGTATAAAAGTCGGATTTGAAAGGTTCTTAGGCCTCTCTGTATTCTTTTGGACTTATTCCCGTATGTTTTTTGAAGAATTTGCCAAAATGCGACGGGTCGGAAAAATTGAGGTCATAGGCAATCTGGGCGATGCTCTGCTTTTGGTTTTGCAATCGGACCTTGGCTTCCAAAAGAAGCATTTCGTTTATCCAGGCACCGGCAGTTTTACCGCTGACTTCTTTGATGAGCGTTGAAAAATACTTAGGAGTCAAATGCAATTTATCTGCATAAAACGACACTTCTCTTTCTTCTATAAAATGCTCGGACAGCAGACTTTTAAATTGGGTGAGGATATGCGCGTTTTTATCGGTTTCCTGATCGGCAATCGGATTTTGCTTTTGGTGGGCATCATCAATTTCATTGAGAATAACATAAATCAAACTCCTGATAATGGCCGAAGTGTGGGGTGCGTTTTCTGTAGTTTTTTGATGGATCAACTCAAAGTAGGATTTAAATTGACCAAAAAGTTCCGCATCCAAAGTAACAACTTGCTCCCCCGTTTTTTCAAAAAAATCAAATTTATCCAAGTAGGATATATCCGTTTGTCCTTCCAAAAAGACCTCTTTTCGAAAGAATAGAATCTGGGCATCATACGCACTTCCCAGATCTGTAAACTTCCGAATCGCCGATGGGGCAATGGTAAATATGGCAGGTGCTTTGGCTTTATGCACGAACAGATCAGAATCCAGTTGGAGTTCGCCCTCACTCAGCAGGCAAATGGCATAGGCCGATGTGCGATGTGCGTCTTCTGAAGCACAGGCATTGCTGAGGTGCGACATATAGTACCATTTATCTGAAAAGGAGCCGCTGTTCTCCAATTTGGTGTATTCGATATAGGGGATTGGCTTCATAAAGTTGACTTTTAAAACTCATATCACAATAAAGATTGAAAATAAACATTAAACATTTTTAAAAAACTCAAACTTGATGTCTTTGGGCATAAAATGAATCCCTTTATAATCCTTTACTGCTTTGATTTGGTGCTTGATAAGTGGTGGAATAACCACCGCCTCACCCGGTTTTAGCAAAAGTTCTTCGTCATTCATTTGCAGGATGCATTCTCCTTCATAAATAAAAAGAATGGATTCTAAATTGGCGTGATGAAGTAGCATTACTTCGTTGGCATTGGCTTGCATTTGCTTGGCTGCAAAGTCAGTACCTATCGCCAAAACGCTTACCGTTGGGATGATAATTTTTTCCATAATTTATTTTTAATTGTGTTATTTTTTTGATTGATCGAATAGGTTGCAAATTGTGCCAATTCCCAGTTTTCGTTCACTCCGGCAAACCACAGCTTGCTGTGGCGGGTTTGCACCTTCCCCATAAAATCTCCAAAGCCGGGCTTGTAAGCATTTTCTAATTTCGTTTTCAGGCTATCGATCTGATTTTGCAAAGCCTGTTCTCCGTTATTTGATTTCGTACAGGCTGTTAGTAAACCTATCAATACTAATGGCACAAATAGTCCCCTCAAATCATATGGTCTTAAATTTTATTGAAAATATTCGTGATATTCCTTGTAAGAATGTTGTAATTGAGCTACAACTTCATTTGCTTTTGTGGCATCTGTTTCATTTTCCAATGTTTTCACGATTTCAAGATGCGGATGCAGCCATTTGTGTAATTCATCGTGGCTTTTTCCCGTCATTGTACAGCTTTTTATGAGCTGGGTGTTTTGGTCTTTCAGTTGCTCGGCAAGGGCTTTGAAATCCGTTTGATTATCTTTGATATAGGTGCTGACCAATTCTTCGCCTTTCAGTACAAAGGGTTTCATTTCTTCATTCACAAGCCACTTTTCGCCATTGTCGAGTTCAACGGCATCGGCACTTTCAGCGTGTTGGTGCGTTGCGTGGTTTTCTGTCTGTACTTCTGTTTCTTCGGAAGGCGTTGTTTTTCCTGTATTGTTACAACTCCAAAAAAGCATTACGCTCATTCCTAATAAAATCGTTTTTTTCATTGCTTAAATTGTATTTATTTGTTTTCAATCATTTTTAAAATTCCATTCAGGACTGTTTTTCCGTCTTTTACCAAATTTGATTTATGTCCTGATAATTTCCATTTCAAAACCGCCATTCTCATTGCCCCTATAATGATGGTCGTGATTGTAGAAGTGCCGATTAGTTTCTTATATGTCCCGTTTTTTTGACCTGCATCGACATTTGCGTTTACAAATTCCTGCATCATATTTATAATTTCCGATACCTTTTTACTCAGCCCATCATCGTAATGAAAGATGCTTTCGGCAAAAATAACACTGACTATTGCCGGCTTATCAGAAAAGGTTTGCAGTTGCGAATGGAAAATCTTCCTTAGTTTATCTCCTTCAGTAGCATTGGGTTCAAATGGAATAGACTGAATGCGGTTTCTCATTTCCGTTTGGAAATATTCCAATAAATTCAGCAGGATTTCATTTTTGCTCTTAAAGTGCCGGTACAATGCCGGTTCAGATAGGCCGATATCTTCGGCAAGTGTTTTAATGGTCAAATTTTGAATTCCAAATTTTGAAATCCTGTTTGTAGCCGCTTCCATTATTTCTATTTGCCTATTGCTAAACTTTTCCATAATATATATTCACTATACAAACCATTAGTTAGTATTCACTCACAAAGATAGGAATAGTTTTTTAATGGACAATATTTGGCACTTTAATGTTTAGTTCTCCTGCACCAAATGTTGTAAGTTGGGGTCATTCTTGATACGCTCTATCTCGTTCTCTACAATATGCAGAATGTCGGACTTAATCAGACGGTAATTGCTTTCAATCTGCTCTTTCATTCTATCCTCGCCCTGTTCATCTACAAAAGACAGGATTTGTGGTATCTTCTGATAGGTTTTGGTTTCGGAAGCTACCTTTTCGTTATCTACCACAATTTCAGCGTGGAATATCTTTTGTTCGATACGTTCGTCAAAGTTATCCGATACAGAGCCTACAAACATACCTTGTGTAAGTGTACTGATTTTCGATGCAGGAATAAGGCTGTCTAATTGTGTGGATATGGAAGTAGATTTATCGTTTCGGTTTATGGTCATACTTTGGCGTTTTTGCAATACTTTTCCGAACCGTTCTGACAAGCTCTTTGCGGTTTCGCCCACAACCTGTCCACTGAATACATTACCTACGGTATTTTGGATAACTTTTGCCTCTTTATCTCCATAATCACGTATTAACTGCGAAAAATCTTGAAAACCCAAACATACGGCTACTTTATTACTTCTCGCTGTTGCGATGAGATTATCCAATCCCCTAAAATAAATTGTGGGCAACTCATCTATGATAACCGAACTCTTTAACTGTCCTTTTTTACATAGGAAAAGAAACCAACATCCATTATACCAGTTCTGTGGTAGAAGTGTATTACTATCATCAGCGGATCGCCCTTCACCAGCGCAATTCATCAAAAGGCAGTTATAACACCAACAAAGAACATCTAAGCAGCACCCATAAATACTATAGCGATTGGAACCCTGAATTTTTTAAAAAGAAAGCAGCCCTGCATGGAAAGCACGTTCTGGGCTGCATTGAGAAAATAATCACCGCGGTAGACTATCCGGAAATAGGGTACAAACGGGCGATGGGCGTGATCCAACTGCACAAATCCTATGGCTCCCAGCGATTGGACAACGCCTGTAAAAGAGCTCTGCAGGCAGATGCGGCTACTTATTTGCGCATCAAAAATATACTGAAAAACAACCTGGACAAAAGTTCCCTGTTTTACCAGGACCTCGAAGAAGACAAACCGCACATCCCAGAACACGATAACTTGCGGGGCGCTTCTGCTTATCAATAACGTAAAACGTCAAAAGTAATAAACCATTTAAATACAATAAAAAATGAACAACAATCACACTATTGAAAAACTAAAACAAATGCGCCTGGGGGCCATGGCCCAGTTGCACCTGCAACACCTAAAGGACAACCGCATAGAGAATATCACTGCCGATGAATACCTGGCACTGCTGATCGATCACCAATGGGAAGACCGGCAGAACCGTAAGATCGAAAGACTCTTGAAACAAGCCAACTTTAAACAACAGGCCAACCTGGCCGATGTAAATTATACCCAGAACCGAAACCTTGACAAAAATATGTTTACCCGTTTGGGCACCTTGGATTTTATTACCAGAAAAGAGAATATTATCCTTACCGGGGCTTCCGGGGTTGGCAAAAGTTACCTGGCCCAGGCTTTAGGTCACCAGGGATGTATGATGGAATACAAAACCATTTACACCAATACCGCCCGCCTTTTTAAGAAATTAAAACTCAGCAAAGTGGATGGCACTTATCTTAAGGAGTTGGGGAAACTCATCAAAGCAGACTTACTGATCCTGGATGACTTTGGCCTGCAGAGCTTTGATAACCACGCTAGGGAAACCCTTATGGATATCATCGATGACAGGTACAACAATGCCTCCACAATTATATCCTCACAGATACCCGTATCTGCCTGGTATGATATTATTGGGGAAGGAACTATAGCAGACGCTATTTTGGACAGGATCGTGAACTCCTCACACCGCATCGACCTCAAAGGAGAATCGCTAAGAAAAGGTACTTTAAAGAACGAATAACATTAATTTTTTATATTATTGCAGTATCTTTCAAAGTGGCACTGTTTGACCGAAACAGGTGGCACCATCACTCCGAAATAGCCAGTTTATCCTTATACTCTTTTTTTCTTACTGGCATAGTGAAAGTTATGAACTGACTAGGGTAACGATTTACGTAGTCTTCATCATATTGAAATGTAAAAGTGCCATCGTCAGTTTCGGTCAATAACCCACAGAATAGATTATTATATAAAATTTTAGCTTGCCTCATTGCTCTCTATATCTTTAAAACTTACGGGTACAAGTTTATGACCAAACATTTTTAAAACCTGATTTACTTTTTCAAGATTTAGATTCATTTTATTTTGCTCGATTTTTCGGATAACAGTTAATGCTACCCCTGCCCTTTCCGCGAACTCTTCTTGGGTAAGATTAACTTCTTTCCTTCGTGATTTTACAAATTCTGCCAGCTCCTCCATTATATGTTTTAACGTATAAATTTTAGCAAATGTACGAAATTATATGCTATAACATACAACTCTGCTGAAATTACTTAGAATATATGCTATAGCATATGATAGAAGTATAACGCATATTTTTATATGTTTTAAAATATAACCTTATAAGCCTGCGAAGACTCTATTAACTGTTTTCACTGTATTAGAAGAACTAATCTGATGGTACATATTGAATGTTTTAATATCCCGGTGTCCTGTAATACTCATAATTATTTTATCTGCCACTCCTGCGTCACGTAGTATAGTAACAAAAGTCCTTCTTGCCGTATGAGTACTGATACGATCACAAAAAGGTTTTATAAACCTCGTTTGATCAACTCCCTTAGTACGAGAAAATTCTACTTCATGTATTAATCCTATTTTTCTCAAAATATTTTTTATAGCTCGATTTTGTTCCTGGTTGGTTGTTAAGGGTAATTGATAATTGTATTTCTTTAAAATATCTGCCGCAATTTCATAAAGCGGAATTTCCCTGTTTGGCTTGGTAGGATCTTTATCTTCTTTTAAAAAGAGACAACCATCTGCGGTTATAATGCGTTTATTCACTAATTCCAATTCACTATATCTTAATCCAGTTAGACATTGAAAAATAAAAACATCTTTTGCTTTAGATTTTGCTTCAGTAAGACACGGAAAATTATGAAGAATTTTAACCTGATCCATTGTTAAAGCTTCCTGCCTGGTTAATACCCGTTGGGGCTTTTTAAAATCTTCAAATGCAGTGTTAAAGGCGTACCCATTTTTAACCGACCAAAACATAAATGTTTTAAATAATCCCACATTCCGACTAAAGGTATTTGTGTAGTGATCTTTATACTCATAACAATAATCGGTGAATTCGATAAAAAACTTCTTATTCACTTTGGCAAAGGTCAGCCTATAATTTTTTACTTCTTCAAACTCCAGTAATAGGTTCTTTATGTTTTTATAACGCTTCCTGGTAGATTTAGACCATTCTTTGAGTTTCACTTTCTCTTCCATAAACATATCATACACATCAAAGAATGAACTTACCTTCTTGACACGTTCAAAAACCTGATCAAAATGTTCTTTAAGAATAATGCTATCAAAATTCTGCTCCCCCAATTCCGATCTAGATCTTATTCTCTGGAATTCTGTAGCAAAATCATTTAAGCGTTTAGTTATTTGCTTTTGGTTACTGGAAACTAGCTTCCCTCTTCTATTGGGGCACTTATTTTTAAAGTCCCAATGCTCTGGCAAAATTGCCTTTTTAGTTGAGTAAACAAATTTCTTCTTTTCATCGTTGAAAAAACAGGAAAATAAGATTGAAGTTTCTGATTTAGATTTTGGTTTACGTAGGAAAAAAGAATAATTCATAGCTTTCAAAAAATTTAATTAAAAATGATGCGTTGACAAAATGGTTGACAATTTTAGTATATCTTATTAGTATTAAAATTTGTAATAAGACCTAAAAATCCCTGTAAAACACTGTTATACAACAACATAATAAATATTTCTGATTAAGCAACTATAATAGAAAGGATAGCCTCCGACTCCACTTAAAACAAACGCAACGATCTAAAAAAAGACAGTTGCGTTTTTTTTATTTGTGTATATTATGACACAAATACGACAAAGTGTTTAGGATAAAAGAATGAGAATGTTTATAATTCTACTTTTGCTTTTTCACTTCCCTTACTCGTAAAGTGAACACTACTATCTACAGTTTCGTAGTTTTTATTAGGATTAATTTTCCATCTAGCATGGCGTATAACCTGCATAATATCAAACGCTATCCTGCAACTTTCATCTACATCTGGATGTAAAACACCCCAACTTCCATGTCCAGGCATACTCATATCATTTATAAGTAAGTTGCGAGGATAAGTAAGTGCTGTCTCTACTTTTGTCATTATCTGGTGATATTTTGTCCAATCCGTTTCACCATCCTCGTTTTTAAGTTCATTATATAAAAAATTGTCAAAGGTGGGGTGCTCAGTAATAAAATTAAACTGTCCAATCCCAATCCTTGCATAATGCTCAAGAGCTGTTTGAATGACTCCAAGTTGCTCATCTGTAACATCTAGTTTTGCCATGATTTAAATTATGTTTATTACAGCATAAATTTAAATTAAAAAAAGGAATCCAGATAAAAAGCGCTTGGTGTGTTTTCTCCTTCCTATTGTTCGTGTTTTTGAAGCCATTTCAGATAAAGCTAATTTCAATTTCTTATGGCCACTAGCCGTTTCAATTTTCGGTGATAAATAAATCCAAATAAAAATCTTCTCCATCTATAATCATTCTTTTCTGACCCTCAAACAATGGCAAAATCAAAACCCAATTCCAGAATAAATAATCCGATTTCTTTAAGAGTAGTGACTTCAATGTCATTTTCTAGACAACCTTCTTTCAGCCCTAAAAAGTCCAGAAAGTAAGGATTCTTAAATGTATTTTCCGATATAGCAAGACTATCTTTTATTTGAATTTGAGCAATTTATTTTCGTTTGTATGCCTTGTGCACGATTTGTTTACCCATAGCTCTGACACTCCAATTTCCTTCTGCTGCTTTTGCAAATAAAAAATTCTTTCAGTCCCGGCAGTTAAGGATATAACTTACAGAAAATGAGACCACCGCAATTGTGTCGACAGTGTTGACACAATCTCTAAATCGGAAAAAAGTTCAGATAATTGAATCATTCGACGTACATTCCTTTCAGCAAATCCCTGCCTATATTGAGCTTATCAATATTTTGCCATTTTTTGTCATGTAATTAGATCTGGTTATTCAACTAATTTCCCAAATTACGATTAACTAACACATTAATTTCCTGCACTATAATTACAAAACAAATTTTGTCTTTTTTGTATAAACACTAATAAACTCTTAAGTGATTTAAACTTTTCTATTTATCTTTCCTAATTGATAGCCAAACATGGTTTGGCTATACTTGAAAACCAAACCAAAAATAATGAAACAAATCTATCTTTTAATTGTCCTTATTGTTTTGAATAATACATTTACTCAAGCCCAACAAGGCACCAAAGAGCGTATTAAAATAAATAGCATCGCCCTAGAAGGAAATCTTATTGGTGATTCTCCAGAGCGGGACGTAACTGTGTACTTACCTCCTTCCTACCAAAGCAACCCCAATAAAAAATTCCCAGTTCTCTATATGCTCCACGGTTTTACCGATTCCGATTCGAAATGGTTTGGCTGGGAAGAGCACTGGATAAATTTACAGGATGTTATTGAACAATCCCTAGAAGAAGGACTTTCAGAAGAAATGATTGTAGTGATGCCCAATGCGTACAATAGCTTTAAAGGTAGTATGTATGCCAGCTCTGCCACCATTGGTGATTGGGAGACTTTTATAGCTAAAGAGTTGGTGGCATATATTGATTCCAATTATCGAACACTTCCCTATGTGAAGAGCCGGGGGCTTGCCGGGCATTCCATGGGCGGCTATGGCACCATACGCTTAGGAATGAAATATCCAGAAGTGTTTTCTTCGATCTATATGCTAAGTCCTTGTTGTATGGATGGAGAATTTGATGCAAATAAAGACGTATTGGACAAGGTGGCTTCCATTACGAAGGTAGAAGAACTAGAGAACACCAGCTTTTTTGAAATTGCAGTACTCGCTACTTCTGCTGCCTTCGCCTCTAATCCCAATAATCCACCCTTCTTCCTTGATCTGCCCTTTAAAGATGGAAAAATACGTCAAGACATTGCCAATAAAATAACAGCTAGTCGTACCCTTTCTGTGATTGACCAGTACATACATAACTTAAAAAAGCTCAACGCCATCGGTATGGATGCTGGAAAACAGGATAAAGGAATTAGTGATGCTACTAAAAGGTTACATGAACTCCTAAATGCCTACCAGATACCTCATGAGTATGAAAGTTATCAAGGAGATCATCTAAATCGTATTGCCCAGCGTATTCGCACCAAAGCATTGCCCTTTTTTACCAAGAACTTGGTTTTTGAAAAAAGAACCACTACAGAGATCATAGAGGACGGAGGTACTGGAAAGTATCCAGCCATTATGACTAGCGAAGCTTCATTGGCAACCCACACGTTATTCAGACCCGAAAATTTAGATGACTTTAGTAAAGGTAACCCTTTACCGGTTATTGCATGGGGCAACGGAGCCTGTTTTGATTCACCTTGGGAACACGTTAATTTTCTAAACGAAATCGCTTCCCATGGTTTTCTAGTGGTAGCCATTGGAACCATGCCCAAAACAACCGAAGTTCGTTCTAAATCTGAAAAACTTTCCGATGCCATTGATTGGGCAATAGCTCAAAACAACGACCCCAACAGTCTTTACTACCAAAAAATTGACACCTCTAACATTGCAGTAAGTGGAATGTCCTGTGGTGGCCTGCAAGCACTCGAAGTGGCAAGCGATCCAAGGATCGCTACTTTAGGCGTATTTAACAGTGGGGTACTAAAAAATCCAGGAGGCGGTATGCCTGGAATGCCACAGGTAACCAAAGAACAATTAAAAAACATTCACACTCCTACCCTTTATCTTTTAGGAGGGCCATCAGACATTGCTTATGAAAATGGCATGGATGATTTTAATCAAATAGACCATGTCCCTGTTTTTGTTGGAAATCTTGATGTAGGCCATGGTGGAACATATAGCCAACCTCACGGGGGCGACTTTGCCAAAGTGGCTCTACGTTGGTATCAATGGCTGTTAAAGGGTGATAAAAAAGCCGGAAAGATATTTAAAGGTAAAAAACCTGGTCTTTCTAATTGGGATGGTTGGACAGTTGACAAAAAGAGAATACAATAAAACTCCTTATTTCAAAGAGTGTTAATGTTATTATTTAAAAGCCTGAAATACAACTTCTATACTATTACAATAACCATTCGATAAATATTTCTGTAAGGAACAGTCTGTGTTATTAGCTCCTAAAAAAATAAGAAAAAGCAATTTCCATTTCTAATTTTTCTAGATTCACCGATGAGTTCAACTTAAAAGATATTATTTTTATCCAAGGTTTTTAACCATTATTTAAATTGATTAACACATATATTAGAAATTCTAATCTAGACATCCAGAGGAACAAACAATGAATAACAAATACATTAAAAAAATTCTTGTAGCAATAAAATACTTAGCTATTTATTTTTTAGCTACCAAAATGATTTGTTTCGCAATACCGAAATTCCTTTTTATGCAATTCCGGATATTACATTATGAAGCCTACGCTCCGTTAGTTGAGATTTCAAAGTCACAACATATGTGGTCTTTCTTTGGGAGATCATTTCAGTACAATTTGTTTATTGGGTTAGCTGAGTTTTTAATTGGAATATTAATCGTTTTTAAACGGACAAGACTGATAGCCTTATTGATGGCCTTTGCCCTTTATTCGAATTTACTAGTTTTAAATACTGAATTTGACATTGATTTCGCTATAGGCCACACCATTTTTGATTTCACACTTGTTCTGCTACTATTGGTAGATTATTACCAAGATATCTATAAATTCTTTATACAATTCGGTGGTAGAATAAATTACTCTATCCAACTAGAAAAAAACAAATTCAAACGATATTTTCCAGTATTTTTTGTTGTCGTACTCTCTGTGTCATATTTTATTTTTGCACTAAACGTGAGAACTACTGTTGATGAAAACGTAGTTGGATCGTACAAAATAGAGGGTTTGACTATTGACAATTCACCGTTGGAATTAAGCAATGGGAATATTGGTAAAGACCCGATGCTTTTCATAGAGTATAATAATCAAATTGTACTTTCCATAAACGATTCAGTGTATTTTGGCAATTATGCACTTGAAAAAGACAGTATTAGAATTGGATTTTACCAACAACCAACAGATTTTCAAATCAAAACGATATTTGGTATAATTAAAAATAATACTATTTCAGGAAAATCATATGACAACAAACATTCCATCCAACTCAACTACACTAGAATTGACAGTAAAAAGAATTACCTCAACGATCTCTATTATAATTAACTAAATTATCTCCAATTCAAAAACATAGAACTATAGCTAAGAGCAGCATCAACTGGCAGTCTGCTCAAATAATGAGAAACAGGTGGATCGCAGTGCGACCGAGTTAAGAAAACACATTTCCTAAGCAATCTCGGGTAATAGGAGTAGCAGCAGTTCAGCTTGAATTTTATAATTGTCATTATGTTTCAAGTTCTTTGGGGATCAATATCATATATTTTGTTTTAAAAAATACACCCCATTTCCTTTAGAGTAATCACATTTACCATTCCTTGAGTCTATGTTATCAGCGTAAGTAAGCCAATAATGATTAGCGTTTTTTAGTCATGGCTTTCCTTTTCACAAAACTCTTTCAGTTTTAAAAGTACATGATGTTATAAGGTCTAAACGCAAAAAATGGTGCCTCGCGACACCATTTTAGAACTATTTAACACACCTTAAAATTCAACAATTTTAAAAATCTTATAAGGTTTAATTTTAGAATAATTATTGATAAATCCTTACATAGTCAATTTCAAAAGTTCCTTCTGCAAAATCTGCTGGTACAGCACCACCTAAGTTACCACCCATTGCGATGTTAAGTAGCAAATAGTGCTCATGATTAAATGGTTTATTGCTTCCATTAATAAATTCATGTACAAGTGTATCATCAACGTATGTTTTCAAGCTCTTGCTATCCCAAACTAGCTTATAAATGTGAAACTCCGAAGAAGCATTCGAAATAGCCGTCTCGCTGCCCTCGTCGTTATATTCTTTTGTATTGAGATCTCCCCAATGGAAATGAGAAATCGTAGAATTTTTATCCCATCCGGTTTGTTCCATAATATCAATTTCTCCACATAAGGGCCATCCAACACTGCCATACTGATCACCGAAGTAGTTGCCTGTTTCATTCGAATTTGCACCCAACGTCCAAATTGCCGGCCATGTACCTGCAGGACTAGGAAGTTTCGCGCGAACCTCTATCTTCCCATAGGTAAATGCCACTTTTGAATTAAGTCTGGCTGAAGTGTATTCTTTAGTAGAGCCATTGTAGGTATACTGCTCCTTTAGGGCTTTTATTTTTAAAGTCCCATCACTCACATACGAGTTCTCCTCTCTATCTGTATAATGTTGTAGTTCATCATTATGCCAGCTTCCATTGTTAGGTGGAATTATTTGATGGTGCCATTTATCGGCATCAGGACGGCCTTCATACTCAAACTCATCTGAAAAGATCAGTGTAGTGAATTTCTCATCACTTTTAAAAACTTCAACACTTGTAGTCTGGGTGATAAATTTCCCATTGGATGAATAAGCCCATGCAGAAATATTATAAGAATTGGTTCCATTATTTGTAAATTGATGCTCAAGAGTTCCGTTTTGACTCTCGATTAAGTCACCAGCATCAATTCTAAAGGCATATTTTGTTGCATTATTTGCCGTAGCCGTTATAGTAACTTTCCCAGAGCCATCACCAGCAGGGCTTGAATCAGTAGCTCCTAAGATTGCTACTTCCACCACCAGATCTGATGGCATGTCATCGGTTTGTGAATCCCCAGAACTGCACGCTAGGGAAAAGACTAGGGTTAAAAGGGATATACTGAATATACTCATTTTTAATGTTTGATAAATAGGTGAATTATTCTGATTTTTCATCGTCTTAAATTTTAGAATTAAGCTCCCTTTTTCTATAGAAAGGGAGCTATTAACGTTCTAAACTAGTGTTCTTAATACTTTAGTCTCTATTGCTTATAAAAGTAAACATTGTCCACCAAAAGAGTCATTGTCCCAGCAGGTTGTCCTGAATAAATCAGTTGCGCAATATTTGTTCTGTTGGTCATACCTGTAAAATCACTTAGTGGAATATCCAAGGAGATCCAAGTGTTTTGCTCTAGATTATCATAGGTGATTTCATGTTCAGTGTCATCTCCACCATCATAAATACCACCAGGACCAAAATCAACTAATTTAATTCTGATTTGGGTTGCATCTCCAGTCCAGACATCAGTATGGAAATGAGTCATTGAGGAGGCGTCAATTTGACTAGTTACTGTTTCTATGCCTACGAAATTCAAATCGCTGTACTTTTTTACAGCATTACCATCGATTTCGATATCTTCTAGCGTTGCAACTGACCAATCAGTTCTCCAACTATCTACCGAAACATTAGTATAACTATCGCTAAATAGAGAGATCACATCAGCCGCTGCATGAGTTGGGTTCGAAGCAGGAGCCGTAGGTCCAGAAGCCGAAGGGGTATAAAAATAGATATTATCAAGATAAATGGTTCCATTTCCATCAAGTTTCAATTGTATTAGATCTTTGAGGTCTACTACCGATGAAAATTCACTTAGTGGAATATCTAGACTTACCCACTGACCTGTTGTTATAGGAAACGCATAAGGAATCTCTGCAGGGCCAGTACTGATTAATGATAAATTAATTGCAGTGGCATCGGCTGTCCAATAATCAACATGGACCATTGTATGAGCAGAAACATCAACACTTGAGGCAAATGCTATCCCTTGATAATTCAGGTTGGCTAATTTAAGGGTGTTGTCACCACCAATTAATTCCTGAGTAACCTGTGTGGATTGTCCCCAATTTGGATTGAAGTCTGTTCCTTCAACATTAGTATAGGCATCACTAAAGATTGAAATAAGTGCAGATCCATCAGCACTTGGTACAGGTGCAGCCGTAGTAGGAGCAGCAGCTTCTCCAGGTTCTTCAGCTGCTCCTTCCGCCATAACTATATCATCAAAATAGTAGGTCGTTGGAGCTTCCTTAGTGCCGTTAAAACCAAAGAACAACACTATACGATCGAATTTATCGGTATCACTTGGTGAAAAAGCAAAAGATAACTCTTCCCATTGATTAGCCACAGTTGTAATGGCTTGAACTTCTTTATTAATGGAACCATCAGCGGAATCTTCAAACTTTAAAAGAACGATTTGATCAACAGCAGGAGAATATACCTTTACTTTTATAGTTTGTAAAGCTGAGAAATCCACTCTGCCAGCCAAATCATAATAGAAACCAGCCCATGGCTCTACACCTTCACTTTGACCGTAGGCTACAACATAATTCGAAGTATTGATACCAGAAGGATCTGGATTCTCAACGAATTCATGAGTAAAAGAACCATCTTTCTCACCAAAGAAAGTTGGCTCTGGTCCTTTACATTCGAACTGTATGCCCTCGCTTAAAAGAGGTACATAAGTTTCAAATTTACAAGGTTCACCAGGCTGTGGTTCAGGTTCGGGGGTTGGGGGAACATAGGCTGAAGGGGGTGGCATATCATCGATATTGTCGCAGGATATGATACCTACGAGGATCCCAAAGAATAAAAGCAGCGATAAAAATGCTTTCCTTTGGCTTGTTATATGGTTATTTTTATGAATGTTCATTTTCTTTGAATTTAAATTATTCCCTTAGTTATATCCGTCATTTTGAGGATAATTCGGCCCTAACAGATCCATTTGTTGTTGAGGAATAGGCCAATTTTTCATGTACTCTCTAAGAAGTACCTTTGGATTACCCTCTGGATACGACTCATTCATGTTGTCGTTATTCATATGGTCAAACAAAAAGTCGTAAAGTTTACCCGTTCTCTTGAGTGTAAACCAACGTTGTCCTTCAAAGGCTAATTCACGAGCTCTTTCATCTAAAACTGCTTGAAGATCAATTGAATTAACAGATGCTGTATTAGCTCTATTTCTCACCTGGTTAAGGTATTCTAAGGCCTTAGCAGTATTGTTTAGCATCATATGAGCCTCTGCGCCGATAAGGTAAGTCTCAGCCAATCTGTAAATCATTATATTTTTAAAGTGATTTCGATCAGTTGGCTCCACAGTCTCATCGAAGAACTTTAATATGCCTGGATTTTGTCTTCTGTAATAGAGCATAAACTCATTTTGATCAGTTGGATGGTTCTCATATAAGTCTAATGGATCTCCCAATTCCTTCCCTGGAGGAAGAGCCGCTGGATCATTGTAGGCGTAATTAAATATGTAATAGGTATTATTTCTTCTATTGTCATTAGGATCTTCATTTAAAAGATCAATCGCATATTGATTCAATGAAATAAACCCTGCTCCAGCACCACCATTTTCAACAGACTGAATCATCCCAGGAGCATCAGAATAAGCAGCTACCATATTCCAATTCATAATATGAGGACTTCCTCCTCCTATGGTTTCTTTCATAAAATTAACCGTAAAAAGAGATTCTGAATGCTCTAGTGTTCCTGCAAAGACCTGCTCTGTAGGAACCAACGAATGGAATCCACTACTAATCACCGCATCAGCCTGCGCGGCAGCCTCGGCCCAGTCATTTTCCCACATGGCAACTTTGGCTCTAAGGTGCCTGGCAGCTCCTTGTCCCCACCTACCAAATTGCTCTGGAGCATAGTCCAAATGTTCGATTGCAAAATCCAAATCAGATCGCAAGAGTGCAAAAATCTCTTCAATAGAGGATTTGTCCTGAGGTACATCAAAGGCATTCTCTGGAGTAGTCGGTTCAGTGGTGATGTAAATATTATTAAACAAACGATAAAGAGAGAAGAACGCATGAGCTCTCATCGCTTTTGCCTCGGCCAAGATTTGATCCCTTCTATCTGGGTTAATATCTGGCAAATTCTCAGCACTTTTTACAATTGCATTAGTTCTGTCTACTAAGCGGTAAAAGTGTACCCAATGGGCATTGATTCCAGATGTGGTTCCATAGTCTCCAAGAGAAGCTCCCCATAGCAATCGGCTATAAAGAGAAGCCTCCCCTGTGATCCCAACACCCAAATCACTCTTTGCTTGTAGAATAAGTGGGTAGGTCCCGTTTAGGCTTTGATCCTGATAAATATTTCTATTCAAAGAATAGAGTCCTACAACTGCTGATTCCAGTCCTTCTTCAGTGGAATACAAGAAATCAACAGAAGTATCTGAATGTAAGCTATCGTCCAAAAAATCCTTTTCACAGGAGATAAATAGCATAAGGGATAACACGGCTGTAAAAATCCCTCTTGATGATAATATATAATGTTTATTTTTCATGATATTTTTTTTAGAATCCTACTTTTACGCCTAAGGTGATATTCCGTGTTTCAGGGAATTCAGACTCCCAACCCGATACTGGTGGTTGCTCTGGACTGTATGACCTAAAGTCAGTGGAAGTAAATAAATTGGTGCCAGTGACATATACATTGGCACTCTTTATACCAAACTTCGAAAGACTTTCCCCTGGAATATTGTAACCCAAGGAAAGGGTCCTAAGCCTGACATAAGAAGCGTCTCTAACGGCGAAAGAATACAAGTGTAAATGCGTATCTGGTTTTGGACGTGGATACTCCGTAGAAGGATACTCAGGCGTATAATATTTGGTTCGAATTCCATTAATAGCCCCTTTCCAAAGCTCACCGTCTGCAAGTACAGGGTTGAGCTTAGTAGCGCCTTGTACAATATAGATATCCGCAAATAAATCAAAATTCTTATAGGAAATCGTATTGGTAATGGATCCATACCAATCTGGATCGGTAGAAGTAAATACATTATCCCTATCGTCGATTTGGCCATTTCCATCTTGATCCACTACTCTGACATCACCTGGTTGTGCTAAGGGGTTTCCTGAATTAGCAATATCATCTCCTTCTTGATAGATTCCGTCATACTTCGGTTGCCAAATGTTGTTCATAGATTGACCAACTGACAATCTTCTTCCCCAAGTATCGGTCATATCAATTGGATTACCGTCATCGTCCAATTCACCCGTTAGTGCAATGATTTCATTTTCATTTTTTGAAAAAATCAATCCCAAGGTCCATCTAAAATAGTTACTACGGATTAAATTAGTCATTAAAGAAGCTTCTATTCCTCGATTTTCTAGCTCCCCGGCATTAAATCGCATAACATTAAATCCAGTAGTTCCTGCAATGGATCTGTCTAAAAGTAAATCCTTTGTATTGGATTTATAGTACTCAAATGTCCCTTCAAAAAGGTTATTGAACAATCTAAAATCTACACCAGCATTAAAGGTAGTGGTTGTCTCCCACTTAAGGTTTGGATTTGGCAAACGAGAAGAAGGCGTAGCTCCCGCCACTGTTTCTCCACCAAACACATACGGAACATCATCGGCAACCCCAAGTGATTCTAAAGGATTAATCCCCTGATTTCCCGTGTTTCCGTAACTTACTCTAAACTTCATTTCATCCACCGCATCCACTGCTTGCATAAAAGGCTCATTGTGCATCTTCCATGCAACGGATACCGCTGGGAAATAACCCCATTTATTGTTCTCTGCGAACACAGAAGCTCCATCCGCCCTAGCGGTAGCCTCAAGTAAATAACGATCAAGATACCCATAACGAACTCTACCCATAAATGAAAGCAGTCGACGTTGAGAAACATCTCTGATACTGTTGAGAAGAACCGTGGCATTACCATTAAAACCTAATGCGTCATTGGTAAACCCAGATTTATCCAATTGGGTGTATTCATTTCGCTGTTCATCGAAACCTTGTACTGCTGTAAAATCTAAAGAGTGATTATCGTTAAGCTCAGGAGTATAATTCACGATATTCTCTACCAAAACTTGTTTAAACAAAGTATTTGAAAGAACCCCTATACCATCATTTCCTTCATCTCCAGCAGAGTGAAGAGAACTTCTATAGATTCCCCTGTTAGTGTTCCTATTTCTTAAAAATGTTTTTAAGGTATAACTTAGCTGCGGTGCAATATCATACACTACACTAAGACTCACATCAGTAAGGTTAATTTTACTCTCGTCCATGGATTCTCTTTGGTCCCACAGCGGGTTAACCGCAGTGTTTGTAGGTCCTAAGTAGAACTTCTCTAATTCACCTTGATCATTATAAGGTTTTGCCAAAGGTGTGATGGTGGTAAAGTTAAGTCCCCCAGTTTCACGGTCTTGTTTGGCATTTTGATAATTTAATATCCCCCTTAACAATAACCGATCGTTAATCCTTTGTTCTAAGTTTAATTTAAAAGATCCTCTTTTATAGCCTGAATTAGGAATAATTCCTTGTTGATCAAAGTAATTAACACTGGAAAATATTTTGGTGTTTTCTCCTCCAGCCGATAGAGAAAGTGAATGACTTTGGATAACGGCATCCCTTAATACCAGATCCTCCCAATCTACAAAATTTCTGTTTTCAATAGCCTCAAGTTCAAATGGAGAAAAGATATTTTCATCGTTAAGATAGTCCCCAGTAAATCTATTCCTATTGGCTTCTCTCTTTAAGTCGATATACTGTTGTCCAGTATATTGATGAAAGTTTTTGGTGAGTGCCTGAATGGTTGTATATCCGTGGTAGTCAATTCTAGGTTTACCTTGTTTCCCTGTTTTAGTGGTCACAAGAATCACCCCATTAGAGGCGCGAGATCCATAAATAGCCGTTGAGGCAGCATCCTTAAGAATTTCAATATTTGCAATGTTATCAGGAGCAACATCGTTTAAGTTGTCATAAGGCAGTCCATCAACTATAATTAATGGGGCATTACCTCCAGGAGCAACTGACACATTACCACGAATTACAATATCAGAATTACCACCAGGTCTAGCATCACCTAGGTTCACCTGTACCCCCGCCGCTCTACCGCGGAGCATTTCAGAAACATTGGTGGTAGGAACTGTGGTCGCTTCCTCAACCTCAATGCTGGACACCGCACCAACCACATTGCTTTTAATTTGTGTACCGTACCCTACGACGATTACTTCATCTAATGCTTGAAAGTCAGCTTCTAATATTGGACTGATGACCTCCCGGCTACCCACGGTTATTTCCTGGGTTACAAATCCAATATAACTGAATACAAGAACATCAGTTTGGGAAACATCATCAATAGAATAGTTTCCATCAAAATCACTTACAACACCTCTAGTGGTTCCTTTTACAAGGATGTTCACTCCAGGTATAGGCCCAGTATTATCTGATACTGTCCCACTCACGGTCTTGGATTGTGAAAAGCCAAATCCCGTACATAGTAATAGTACTATGGTTAGAATGCCATACTTCATTTTGTTTAGATTTTTAGAGTTTTTTGTTAGAGTTATAAATATAACCCCTAACCCTATCAATCTTCCAAAAGAAGCCTCTATTAAAAACCTACAGTTTCAATATACCGCATCGAAAGGCATAATTAACTTCACAACACCCTATATTACAAGAGAATTCTATAAATCACTTAAACCAGAATATTGTACCATTACAATGCTAAGAACTCACCTTGTAGAGCCATTGTAGAGGTGTTTTTAACGTTTGTAGAGTAGCTAGATCTTACAAATAGTTTTGGTTAGAAATTCAATATATAGTCCGTAAGGTTTTCTTGATGTGGGAGCTCAAGTTTTTTACGAATCCTATAGCGTTTCATTTCAACACTTTTCACTGAAATATTCAATAGAGGTGCTATTTCCTTTGAAGAGAGGTTCAGACGAAGATAAGCACAGAGCTTAAGATCATTATTTGTCAGGCTTTCGTGTTTGGCTTTAATCCGATTTAAGAAATCCTTGTCAGCATTGTTAAAAGCATCTTCAAAGAATTTCCAATCATCCTCACTGTTGATATTACTGTCGATTTCTCGAATCACAAGTCTAATCCGCTTATCCTTCTCTGGAATCATATTAAGCTGAGACTTTATGGAGGATAAAAATTTGTTCTTTTTCAAAATACTCATTGTGGAGATGGCAAGCTCCCTGTTCTTACCTTCAATTTCATTCTGTAGCTTCTCATTAAGTATGTGGCTAATGCGTTCTTTCTCCTGTAGATTACGACGTTCCAGTTCCTTTTGATTATTTAGGATAAGAGTTTCTTGCTTTTTTCTGTAGTGTCGCTTGTAGATTCGATGGATTAGAAAAAACAAGAAACATAAACTAAGCGCGTAAAAAGTGAGTGCCGTGGCCGAGAGGTACCATGGTCTAGCCACAGTAAAACTATAATGTGCGGTATTCTCTGTAAGATTATTTCCAGCCAAAGCTCTTACGCTAAAAGTATACTCGCCAAATGGAAGGTTCATAAAGGTAACTTCAGGAGTTTCTAACCATTGACTCCATTGCTCATACAGACCATCTAATTTATATTGATATCTTACATCAGTATACTTATCATATTCAGGTACACTATACTGGAATTTCAGATTGTTGTTTAAATATTTAAACTGGCCTTGTTGACCAAGATGCGCTTTAGTAGAGACATTTTGATAATCGCCGTATTGAATAGCGTGAATGGCAATCTGATGAAGCACTGGATTGACCTTTTCTAGATCAAGTGAAATATATCCATTAGAGCTTCCTATAAGGTAACGCGAATTTGAAATCTTTGAGATATTCTCAAAACCACTTACTCCTAAATTATTACTCAATGTATTTGGAATGGGAATATTAAAGTCATTTAACTTCCCACTCAAGCTGCTCTGATGGATGTATTTTATACCATTTTCTGTAAAGTACCAAACCCTTTGTTCCAAAGAATCTGGGATTAAAATACTAATAGGGCGTTGATTATCTTTAAACACTATATCGGTCATAGCACTATCCAAGGTGATATCTGTAAGCTTATCATCGATGGTATATATACCTGTAAAAGTTTTATAATATAACTGACCTTGGAATTGGAAAAGATTAGAACTGTGACTAATAGGTCCAACATTATCTACCCTAACTACCTTTTGTAATGCGGTATCTAAAACTAAGTGAAATACGCCCTTTTGTTCATGATTTACCACAACATCTAAATCGTTTATCTCGAAAAACCGACTTGAGGTATCAAATCCCTCAATTATATTGCGTAAAGACCAATGGCCATTTTCTTCTTCAAGTACACTTAACCCATTGTAATTTCCTTGTAATACAAGATCATCTCTTTGTGCTATTGCTTTCACTCCCCAGGTTCCTCTGAAATCAGAAACCAATTCCGCTTGGTCACCTCGAATTACGAAGGTACCACTGTTATGCCCACAGAAAATTGTTTGATGAACACGTTGAAGACTCCATACCTGTCCTTGGGTTCCTCTGATCATTTTAAAATCATCTTGACTATCAGAGCGTCGTACAAACAGTCCTTGATTAGTTCCAAGGTAGAGATAATTTTCATGGTTTAATGCCGCATAAACGACTCCTAACTTTCCGAGTTTATCAATATACTCGTTAAAGGGAGAGTGCAGATTCACTACACTAAGCCCGTTATCAAGACCCAACCATAAATTGCTATCGGCATCCTCAAAAAGTGAAAGTACCGTATTATTGTTAAGACCTTTAGATTGGTTAACATTGCGGATTTGATGTCCATTTTGGTCTAAGTGAAAAAACCCATTGGAAATACTCCCAAGAACAAATGTATCATCGGATAATTTGATACTGCTATAAATCCTAAGATCCAATGAATCCATATCCGTTGAAAAGGACGAAAGGTTGTTATGATCATACAAATACCACCTCGCATTATCAGTAACAAGTAAAAGGTTTCCTTTGTAGTCGTAAAGACCAATTAAAGACTGTGATTTTAACACCTGGTGATCTGTCACCAAAACAGGCTTTCCTTTGTCTAGGGTAAACAGGCCTTCTCGAGCTTTTTGAAAATAGACCTTATCCTTTATTTTATGTAGTTTGGCTTTTGCTAAGTTGGCTTCAATAATTTTAAAATCCTTTTCAAATAAGTCGTAAATGTAAATCCGATCTAGAGATTGGAATAGCACCCAGTGATCATGAACTAAAATATCCCAAAATTCTTCGTCCATAGAAACAGGTGAATCCAATAAGGCCGAGAGAGATGTATAACTCAATTGTCCACTATCTTCTTTTGTCCAATAACCGAATTCTCTATAAGACCCCGTATAAATCCTGTCATCCACCACCTCAACGGATCGAATAATGGATGCTGATGGTAACTTATAACTACGCCACGTATACCCATCGAATTCTAAAAGGCTAGAATGATTTGCTATGTAAATAAGTTTAGAAGAGGATTGAGAAATTGCCCAATTCTGGTATTCTCCATTATAAGTCTTTGGAGTGTAATTCTGGATTGGAGGGAGTTCTTGGGAGAACAGTCCCCAACAAAACAGTATCAAAAGGGAAGCAATTGTACGCCTCAACATAGTTAGTTAGAATTAGGTATAGTTGAGAGTAAAGATAAAAAATTTAGTGAACTGAGTAACACGCTATGTTTATTACAGTTAATAGGATTTTAAAAAGTTAAATATTTTTTAGTGCCTTGATCAGAACAATTTAATTATGTGTAAAGTATCAGACAAGCTTATTCTTTATAGTTGCACCCAAGATATTAATTTTGAAAAAAATCATTGGGTACTCAATCGTTTTGTCGATGGAAAGAATGATATTATTTTAGGCGAGCGAAATCTGCCATGTAGAATAGATCCCCTGATCGTGAAAACTAACATTGAGAAACTCACCAATATGCTCAACGCTACGAACTGCTTTGACTTTGAGGCAGAGTTTAAAGATAAAGATCAATTAGTGTTGTATTTTAAAAACGAAACATCTTTGTCAGAAAGGAAGATGTATGTCTTTGAATTTAAAAGTGAACTTACCCATCTACGCTAATGCGATAGATAGGCTTCGGGTTTCAACGGACGTGCTACCGTAGTAGACTGAATCATCCTCCACCTTTGTAATCGACAGTCCCTGCCGATATAGTTTTAACCCTTCTTTTAGGATGTTCTTTGCAGCATTCAAATCACGGTCTAAGTGATGACCATTCTCGCATGTCCATTCTCTATCAGAAAGGTTTAATTCTT
>NZ_AMSG01000034.1 GCF_000300875.1 Galbibacter marinus
GGCGCGATAACCGGGCTACGCTACACCCCGAGTGTAAATGTTCAATATATTCTATTCTAAAGAATAGGTTTCTGCGATTAAGCGGGCACAAAAGTATTATTCTTTTTTTTAATACACCAATAAATCTTGTAGCATTTTTATGTAATTTTTAATTTAACATATGTTTAAGAGTTATCTTCTCAAACATGTGGTAAATTTTTGTCTAATTTACTGTGGTTAATTTTCAAAAAATTAAATTATGAAAAAGTATGTTGCTTTAGCTTTATTTGTTGCCATTCAGATATCTTGTGCTCAGAATGATAAAACAATAAAGACTCCAGATAAAATCACTTATGATGTGGAGACCGTTGTAGAAGGTATAAATATTCCGTGGGGTATTGCCTTTTTACCTAATGGAGATTTATTGGTTACTGAGAAGTCAGGTAAGCTGTATTTAGTAAATTCAGGAGAGAAAACTGAAATTTCACATGGTTTACAAGTTTACAATAGAGGACAAGGTGGGCTAATGGATGTAGTACTTCATCCTGATTATGATTCTAATGGATGGATTTATTTTTCTTATGCAAGTGATGAAGGTGAAGGCGATGGAGGACATACCGCAATTGCCAGAGCCAAACTAAATGGTAATAGTTTAACCGAGTTAGAACAACTTTATAAAGCGACACCTAATACAACTAAAGGACAGCATTTTGGTTCTCGTATAGCATTTGATAATGAAGGTTACCTTTATTTTTCAATAGGGGAGCGTGGTGAAAGAGACGTAAACCCTCAGGATATTACTAGAGATGGTGGGAAAGTATATCGTTTATATGATGATGGTCGTATACCAGAATCAAACCCTTTCTATAACACACCTGATGCTGTCAAAGCAATATATTCTTATGGACATAGAAACCCTCAGGGGATGTTAACACATTATAAAACGGGTGAAATATGGGTTCATGAGCATGGTCCCCAAGGAGGTGATGAAATTAATGTAGTTAAAAAAGGAGCTAATTTCGGATGGCCAGTAATTAGCTACGGAGAGAATTATGATGGAACCTCCTTTACAGAGCTTACAGAGAAAGAAGGGATGGAGCAACCGTTGTATTACTGGGTGCCTTCTATTGCGCCTAGTGGAATGGCTTTTGTCACCTCTGATATCTATCCAGATTGGAAGGGAGATCTAATGGTTGGATCATTAAAGTTTGGGTATTTAGAAAGGCTTGAAATCGAAAATAATAAAGTGACTTCTCGAGAAAAACTAATGGAAGGACTTGGAAGAATCCGTGAGGTAAGACAAGGACCTGATGGCTATTTGTATGTTGGAGTTGAAGGTACAGGCATCGTTAAATTGGTGCCTAAGTCTGAATAAGATATTTAAGAAATAGAGATATTTCTTTGGGTATTATTTCACATAAACTTGACAATTAAGCACAAGTGTTTGCGATAAATTTAGCGTATTTTTGCCCATTGAAATTTGGGTAAACATATGTCTATTACAAACAAAAAAGCACTATTAGCACTAGCCATTGGGGGATTCGGAATTGGGATGACTGAATTTGTTATCATGGGTATCCTTCCCGATGTTGCCGGTGCCTTGGGTATAAGTATACCACAAGCTGGGCACTTTATATCAGCATATGCTTTAGGGGTTGTTGTTGGAGCTCCATTATTAACTGTTGTAGGGAATAAATGGGCACCTCACAAAATGTTATTGTATTTAATGGTTTGGTTTACCATTTTCAATACCCTATCAGCTTTTGCTAATAACTACAGTTTATTGTTAATAGCACGATTTTTATCAGGACTTCCACATGGCGCCTTTTTTGGAATCGGTGCAGTGGTAGCAGGGAAGCTTGCAACGGAAGGAAAATCCGCCAAAGCTATCGCAACAATGTTTACAGGATTGACCCTTGCTAATGTTATTGGGGTTCCTCTGGGGACATACGTGGGTCATCATTTTCACTGGAGTATTTCATTTTTAATAGTTGGAGTAATAGGGATCTTAACCATGTTGAGCATTCACTTTTGGATGCCTGCCATAGAGAGAAACAAAAATCAAAATATTAAAAGTGAATTTAAAGTCTTTAAAAACTTAGACTTTTTGGGGATTGTTCTTCTAACTACAGTGGGTACTGGAGGCTTCTTTGCTTGGTATAGCTACATCGCCCCATTAATTACTGAAGAAGCGGGATTGAGTTCAGATTTGGTAAGTTATGGAATGATTATCGCAGGTTCTGGGATGGTTATAGGTAATTTTATAGGAGCTAAGTTAGCTGATTTGTTTTCACCACTTAAAGCAGTTATTATTAGCCTAGTAACAATGGTTCTTATGCTATTGTTAAATGTAATGGTTGCTCCAACAGGTATAGCAGTACTTTTAATGACTTTTATTATCGGAATGGTCGCCTTTACGGTTTCTACCCCTATACAGATGGCAGTTATTAACAGTGCAAAAGGTTCAGAAATGTTAGGTTCTTCTGCCAATCAGAGCGCCTTTAATATGGGCAATGCATCAGGTGCATATTTAGCGGGCTTGCCTATTGCCGTCGGATATGGCTTTACTTCAGCTAGCATGGTAGGTGCAGCTCTAGCAGGTTCAGGTGTAATTCTTGCTTTGGTGATTTTGTATGTTAGAAATCAAAAAGTAGCCAAAGAAAAAGTAGTTCTTCAAGACTCAAAATAATAAATAACATAGAACCGATTTATTGAATCGGAAATTGTTTCAAATTTAATTACCTTCGCTTCAAAGAGACTTATAAAGTGGACAAGAAGCGAATTTTAATTACTGGTGCAGCTGGATTCCTAGGCTCACACTTATGTGATCGGTTTATAAAGGAAGGGATGTATGTTATCGGCATGGATAATCTTATCACTGGCAGTTTAAATAATATTGAACATCTTAGATCAAATGTAGATTTTGAATTCAGACATCACGATGTAACTACTTTTGTTGATATCCCAGGCACACTAGATTATGTACTTCATTTTGCCTCACCAGCAAGTCCAATTGACTATTTAAAAATTCCAATTCAAACCCTTAAAGTGGGGGCAATTGGAACCCATAATTTATTAGGTTTATCTAAGGATAAAAATGCTAGAATCCTCGTAGCATCTACTTCTGAGGTATATGGTGATCCTTTGGTACATCCACAAAACGAGGAGTACTACGGTAATGTTAGCCCTGTTGGTCCTAGAGGTGTTTATGACGAGGCTAAACGATTTATGGAGTCCATAACTATGGCTTATCACAGGTTTCATGATCTCGATACACGAATAGCGAGAATCTTTAATACCTATGGCCCTCGAATGCGTTTAAACGATGGACGTGTAATTCCAGCTTTTATTGGACAGGCCTTACGAGGTGAAGATCTAACAGTCTTTGGTGACGGAAGTCAAACCAGATCTTTCTGCTATGTAGATGATCAGGTTGAAGGAATCTACCGCTTATTGATGGGTGATTATCATTACCCAGTAAATATTGGTAACCCTACGGAAATTTCAATAAAAGATTTTGCAGAAGAAATAGTAAAGCTAACGGGATCTCATCAAAAAATAGTGTATAAGCCACTTCCAAAAGATGATCCTCAACAACGTAGACCAGATATTTCTAAGGCAAAAGAAATCCTTCAGTGGGAGCCAAAGGTAGATCGAGAAATTGGAATGCAACGCACCTATGAGTATTTCAAAGCCTTACCAACTGATGAGTTGTATAAAAAGGATCATCGCGATTTTGCAGACCGCAATAAAAAGTAATCTAAAGGTAGGGGTAATAAATCAGGCTAGATTTTAAAAGTGAATCCATCTTCAACCTTTTTATCATATTTCTCTTTATCAAACTCATACAAGAACGAACCTTTTCGAGATGATGACATGTCCTTTTCATTTAATTTGATTAAGATATCTAGGTTGTTAATTTTATTAATAAAATTCCTCTTATCCAATCTTTCATTCAAAATCGCCTCGTATAATTTTTGAAGTTGACGCATGGTAAATTTCTCTGGAAGGAGCTCAAAACCAATAGGTTTATTGGAGGTTCTGTACTGAAGTCTCCTTATGGCGTGACTTACCATTGCATTGTGGTCAAATATTAATTCTGGAGCTTCTTTTACATTGAACCACCGTGCTGAGTATTTTTCAATAAGCCCTTCATTATGATCTTCAATATTAATTAGCGCAAAATAAGCAACAGAAATGGTACGTTCTACTGGATCCCTGTCAACTTTACTAAAACCGTATAATTGCTCCATGTAAATATTATTGATTCCTGTGAGGGTTTGAAGAATCCTATTAGCCGCATCATCCAAGGTTTCGGCACGTTGTAAAAAGCCACCCATTAGAGACCATTTTCCTTTTTCAGGTTCAAAATCTCTTTTAATTAAAAGTATTTTAAGTTCTTCTTTGTCAAAGCCGAAAATGATACAATCGACTGCTAATAACACTTTGTCTTCTTTACTGTAACTATTTAACATGTGGGTGAATTTATACAAAATAGGTGTAAAATTACGCTTTTTTTGGCAATTTCAGTTTCTTTGTTTTTTAACGGACCAGGTACTATTGATGGTCATTGCGATATATTCATTTTTCTAACAATAGGACAATAAATTTTCTAAGAATTTATTTGTATTTGTTAAAAATTATTAATTAATTTGGAAATGTAAAAACCACACTTATTGATCAATCTAGCAACCATGATTTTATTCAAACACTTAAAGAATGGGAGACGCCATATATCCAAGAAAATATACCCATGATGGTTTAGGTTTTTCTACCGAGAGCCAAGGGTCGGTTGAATTATCCGAAATCAATTATCGACTTATGGGTTATGCCGATGTATTGTTAATGTATGGCGAGGCTTTAAATGAGCTTGGTAGAACCTCAGAGGCCTATCAATACATACAAATGGTTCGCGATCGAGCTAATTTACCAGATTTAGAAGATGTTAAACCTAATATGACCCAGCAACAGATGCGCGATCAACTGGGCCATGAGCGTGCTTTGGAATTTGCCATTGAAAGTATTCGAATTCACGATATTATACGGTGGGGTTGGTTATATGATGATACTAAATTGGATATGTTGAAGTCTCACGATCCAGATTTTAGTACCTGGACACCTGGGAAGGAGTATCTTCCAATACCACAGACTGAACTAGATGTTAATCCAAATCTTGAACCTAATTCCGCCAATTAAATCTAACTATTAACTATATATTCATGAAAATTAAAAATTTATTACTGACAGGAGCCCTTGTTGCAAGTGGCTTGGCTACCGCTCAGTCCTCCGTAGTGGTGGAAGAGCAAGAAAATGCTCCCACAATAAGTAGGCATATCTACGGGCATTTTGCAGAACACCTAGGAAGGTGTATTTATGGGGGCTTTTATGTGGGCGAGGATAGTGAAATCCCGAACACCGCCGGAGTGCGTACCGATATCATAGAGGCCTTGAAAGAGATAAAGATTCCAAATCTTCGTTGGCCTGGAGGTTGTTTTGCGGACACCTATCATTGGAAAGATGGAATCGGTCCTAGAGAGGACAGACCTACTATAGTGAATCAATGGTGGGGAGGAGTGACTGAAGACAATAGCTTTGGTACACATGATTTTTTAAACCTTTGCGAGGAATTAGATGCTGAACCTTACCTAGCGGCAAATATCGGAAGTGGTACTGTACAAGAGTTCACTGACTGGATTCAGTATGTTAATCATGATGGTGAGAGCCCTATGGCCAATTTAAGACGTGAGAATGGAAGAGAGAATCCTTGGGGTGTCAAATATTGGGGTGTTGGAAATGAAATGTGGGGATGTGGAGGAAATATGACTCCTGAATATTATGCCAACCTGTACCGACAATATGCTACTTTTATGAGTAGTTGGGATAATGATAGTGGAATTTACAGAATTGCCTCTGGTGCCAATGTGGATGACTACCACTGGACAGAGGTCTTAATGAGAGATGTTCCAAAGCATCTTATCGAAGGAGTAGCGCTACATTCTTATTCATTTGTAGAATGGGAGTCTAAGGGTCCTGCCGTCGATTTTAATGAGCTCCAGTATTTCAAAACTATTGAAAGAGCCTTAAATATGGAGACCTTGGTTCAAAAGCATACGGCTATTATGGATAAATATGACCCAGATGGAAAAATTGATTTGATTGTAGATGAGTGGGGAGGATGGTATAATGTTGAAGAAGGAACCAATCCAGGTTTCTTGTATCAACAAAATACCATGAGGGATGCTATGATTGCAGGTGCGACACTTAATATCTTTAACAATCACAGTGACCGAGTGAAAATGGCAAATCTTGCACAGACAGTTAACGTACTTCAAGCCGTAATTCTTACAGATGATGAGAAAATGATTTTAACGCCAACATATCACGTAATGAAGATGTATGCTGTCCATCAAGATGCGACACGCTTAGAAATTGAACTTGAGACTGATTCGTATGAATATCAAGGGGAAAAAGTTCCTGCGATTTCGGTATCAGCCTCTAAAGATTCTCAAGGAAAGGTTCATATTTCCCTTGTGAATGTGGATATGAATAAAGCACATGATGTAGCGTTGGATCTTACAAGTTTAAATCTGAAAAAGGCCGTTGCAAGCATTTTGAGTTCTGATGATGTTCACAACCATAATAGTTTTGACAATCCTGATAAAATACAGGTAGAGGAATTTAATGATTTTAAATTTAAAAAAGGAAACCTATCTGTGGAAATGGCACCATTTTCAGTAGTGGTTTTTGAAGTGAATTAACATGAAAAGATTTACCGTACTGGCCTTTTTTTGGATTACGATGGGCTTTGTTCTCAGGACCTTGTAGTTCACGATCCAGTGGCAATAGAGCAAGATGGATGTTATTATATATTCTCTACAGGTCACGGTATTTCATGGTTTAGTACCAAAGACATGAAGAATTGGAAAAAAGTGGAGCCTGTTTTTAAACAGGCTCCTTCTTGGACCAACGCTGTAGTTCCTGGATTTAAAAACCTTATTTGGGCTCCCGATATTGCTTTTCATAACGAGATGTATTATTTATATTATTCGATATCTAGTTTTGGTAAAAACACCTCTGCAATAGGTTTGGTAACTAATAGAACTCTCGATAGTAATTCAGAAAATTTTAAATGGGAAGACCAAGGAGTTGTAGTTCAATCCATACCAAATAGAGATCTTTGGAATGCCATTGATCCAAACTTAATTATGGATGAGCAAAATAGATCATGACTAGCCTTTGGCTCTTTCTGGGAAGGCCTAAAGTTAGTTCGTTTAAGTGATGATTTAAAAACCATAGAAAAACCAGAACAGGGGCACACTATTACCAGACGTAATCGTGATTTTAATCTGCCAGAAACCGATGCTGGAAACGCAGCTCTAGAGGCGCCTTTTATTTTTAGAAAAAATGGATATTATTATTTGTTTTTATCCTGGGATTATTGTTGTCGAGCAGAAAAAAGCACCTATAAAATAGTAGTGGGAAGATCTAAAACCGTAACTGGACCATATGTAGATAAATAAGGGGTTTCCTTATTTGATGGTGGGGGAAGTGTAATTCTTCAGGGCAATGATAATTGGTATGGATTGGGTCATAATAGTGTTTATACTTTTAACCAAAAAGACTATATGTTTTTTCATGCTTACGATGCCCACGACGATGGGAAAGCCAAATTAAAAGTACTTGAGCTAGAGTGGGATTCTGAGCACTGGCCCATTTTATCTTCAAAAGAATTGAATAAATTATAACATGAAGTTGTTTTTTAAATTATAAAATGTAAATTGCACACTTATTAAGTTAATCTTCCAAAACCAATTAAGATGAAACGTTTAAATGAAAAACTTTATTTTTATACTGTATCGCTACTGAGCCTATTATTGGTAATTGTAGGATGTAATTCAAAGTCTACATCTGAAGAAAATACTGAGGTAAAAGAGGTTGATAGAGGCTATCCAATTGAGTCTGTGGATATCAAACACGTACAATTAAAAGATGATTTTTGGCTACCGGTAATAGAACGTATCCAAAATAAAACTATCGAATTTGCACTAGAAAAGTGTGATGAGGAAGGACGATTTGAAAACTTTTTAATCGCTGGAGGCGAAATGGAAGGAGAGGCTAGAGGGGTGATGCCTTTTGATGACACCGATGTTTATAAGATAATAGAGGGAGCTTCTTATTCTCTAATCAGTGCACCCAATGCCGAGTTGGAAAAATTGTTAGATTCTTTAATTGATATTGTAAAAATTGGCCAAGAAAAAGATGGTTATTTGACCACTTGGAGAACTATCGATCCTGACAAACCCACAGCAAATTGGGTAGGAGTTGTTGATGGTAGCCGCTGGGAATCTATTGAGGCGAGTCATGAACTCTATAATGCTGGTCATTTGTATGAGGCTGCTGCGGCTCATTATAGAGCTACAGGTAAGAGAAACTTCTTAAACATTGCACTTAAAAATGCAGATTTGTTAGTTCAAACATTTGGTACAGGTGAAGGGAAAATTGAAAAAGTCCCAGGACATCAAGTTATTGAAACGGGACTTGTAAAATTATATAGAATCACAAAAAATGAAGATTATTTAGAATTAGCTCGATTTTTCTTAGATCAAAGAGGACATCACGATAACAGACCTTCTCTTGGGGATTACGCGCAGGATCATCTTCCAGTTACAGAACAGAAAGAGGTTGTTGGGCATGCAGTTAGGGCAGTATATATGTATGCTGGTATGACCGATATTGCCGCCATAGATAAGGACACTGCATATCTCAATGCGGTGAATAATCTTTGGGATAATATGGTCAATAAAAAAATGTACATCACTGGTGGGATTGGAGCAATCCATGATGGAGAAGCCTTTGGGGCTAATTATGAGCTACCTAACCTTACTGCCTATAGTGAAACATGTGCAGCGATTGGTGATGTTTATTGGAATCACAGACTACACAACCTAACTGGAGATGTTAAATATATGGATGTATTAGAACGTAGCCTATACAACGGTCTACTTTCTGGTATTTCACTTAGTGGTACGGAGTTCTTTTACCCCAATGCGTTGGAATCAGATGGTACTTATAAGTTTAATAGAGGATCTTGTACGCGTCAAGAATGGTTCGATTGTTCTTGTTGTCCTACAAATATGATTCGCTTTTTACCTTCTTTACCTGAATTAGTGTATTCTAAAAAAGATGACACTATTTTTGTAAATCTTTATGTAGCAAACCAGGCACAAATTGACTTACCTTCAACGAGCCTAGTGATTGACCAACAGACCAACTATCCTTGGGATGGATTGGTTAACTTTACAGTAACCCCTGAAAAGGAAGCTAATTTTACCTTAAAGTTAAGAATTCCAGGTTGGCTTAGAAATGAGGTTCTTCCAGGAACGCTATATCAATATAAGGACGATATGACCTCAGAGTTTGAGTTAAAAATTAATGATCAACTCGTTGATGCTACTCTAAAGGATGGATATATTACAATTAATAGAGATTGGAAAAAAGGCGAGACCTTAAGTTTAAATCTACCTATGCAGCCAAGAGAAGTAATTACCAATGATAAAGTGGAGGATAACCTTGGTAAACTAGCCTTGGAATACGGTCCAATAGTGTATGCTATTGAAGAGGCAGACAATAAAGAAAACTTTGATTCCATTGAATTAAATTCAGGTGACGACTATCAGGTAGTATGGAAACCTGAATTACTAAAAGGAGTTAATGTTATTACAAATGAAAGTCTAACGGCCATTCCTTACTATGCCTGGTCAAATAGAGGTATTGGTAAAATGAAGGTTTGGATCCCTAGTAAACAGCAATAATAAAAAATCAACTAACACAATGAAAAAAATTAATTTTAATACTATAAAGACGACGATTCTAAGCAGTATGTTCGTCTGTTTTAGTGGCCTAGTATCAGCACAGTCATCAACCACTCTTGATGTTGATGCATCAAGTAGTGTTGCGGAAATTGCACCCACGATGTATGGAATCTTTTTTGAGGATATAAATTTCGCTGCTGATGGGGGATTGTATGCGGAGTTAATCAAAAACAGATCATTTGAATTTGATTCACCACTGATGGGATGGGAGCAGCCTAAAAGCGATCGTCATTCTTATAATAAAAATTCAGGAATTGCTGTACCAGTAAAGTATTCACAACAGCAAACTAATCACAATTTTATTAGAGTCAAAATAAAGGATGCTAGTGGTTATAAACTTATCAATAAAGGTTTTAGAGGAATTGGAGTTCATGAAAATGAAAACTACCGCCTATCCTTTTTAGCCTCTAACGATGCTGGAGGAGTTACTCATGTTCATTTTAAACTTGTTGATGAGAATGGAAAAGTATTAGGATCTAGTTCAGTGAAGGTCTCAAAAGGTGATTGGAAAAAGTATCAAACTGAATTTAACTCTAATGCTACGGTGGAAAAAGCGAGTTTAGAAATCACTTTTAGTGGTCAAGGTGATATCGATCTTGATATGATCTCCATGTTTCCAGAGAATACATGGAAAAATAGAGAAAATGGAATGCGAAAAGATTTAGTTCAACTACTTGCGGATATGGACCCAGGATTTTTGAGGTTTCCAGGTGGATGTATTGTAGAGGGTAGAACGTTAGCTGAGCGGTATCAATGGAAGAAAACTGTTGGTCCTGTGGCAGACCGTGAAATTCTTTTCAATAGATGGAATACGGAGTTTTCTCATCGTTCAACTCCTGATTACTTTCAAAGTTTTGGAATTGGTTTCTTTGAATATTTTCAGTTGGCAGAAGACATAGGGGCAACCCCGCTACCTATTTTAAGTTGTGGGATTGCTTGTCAATTTAATACAGGTGAGTTAGTGCCTATGGATCAATTAGACCCATATGTTCAAGATGCTCTTGATTTAATTGAATTTGCTAATGGTTCTGTAGATACCCCATGGGGAAAAGTACGAGCTGACATGGGACATCCTGAGCCTTTCAATTTAAAGTATATTGGCGTTGGAAATGAGCAATGGGGACCAGATTATATTGAGCGTTACAAAGTATTTAACGATGCTATAAAAGAGCAATATCCTGATATCATTATTGTTTCTGGTTCGGGACCATTCCCTGATGGTGATTATTATGAGTACGGAATGGAGCAACTCACCAAAATTGGTGCAGAGATCATCGATGAACACTACTATAAAAGTCCAGAGTGGTTTAGAGAAAATGCGGACCGTTATGATAGCTATGATCGAAATGGACCAAAAATATTTGCAGGTGAGTACGCTGCACAAAGTGTAGCAATTGCTAGCCCTGAAAATGAGAATAATTGGGAATGTGCCTTATCAGAAGCTGCTTTTATGACGGGCTTGGAGCGTAATGCCGATGTGGTACAATTGACCTCTTATGCACCACTTATGGCGCATACCGAAGCTTGGCAATGGACTCCGGATTTAATTTGGTTTGACAACCTTTCCTCCTATGGAACACCAAATTATTATGTCCAAAAGGTATTTGCCACAAATCGTGGATCTGATTTATTGAAAGTAAGTGCAAAGGGTGAGAAACTAATTGGTCAAAATGACTTATATGCCTCTGCTGTGAAAGAGGACTCTACATCGGAAGTTATTGTAAAGGTAGTTAACACGGCCTCGAGTTCTAAATCGATAAAATTTAATATCAAAGGAGTAAAAACTGGAAAAAATGCAGAGCAAATTGTACTAGCAAGTGAGGATTTAAAGGCGATGAATTCTATAGAGAATCCAAAAAATATTGCTCCAGAAACAACAAAAGTAAATGTTCAAAAAGGAGTACAATTATCCCCCTATTCTGTGAATGTGTTTAAACTGAAAATTGAAAAATAAAATTCAACATTGAAAATGAAAAAATCCTATGTCATCGGACTGGATTACGGTACGGATTCCGTAAGGGCTGTTTTACTAGATGCCCATAGTGGAGAGGAGATTGCCACAGATGTTTCTTATTATGAAAGATGGAAGCAAGGGCTCTATTGCGAGGCCACCAAAAATCAATTTAGACAACATCCTTTGGATCATATCCAGGGGCTTGAAAAGACCATCAAGACAGTAGTAACTCAAAGTGGTGTGGAAGCTGATGCTATCAAAGGAATTTGTATTGATACAACTGGTTCTTCACCCTTGCCATTAGATAGCCAGGGGACTCCACTTGCGCTTTTGGATGAATTTAAAGATAATCCAAACGCAATGATGGTTTTGTGGAAGGATCATACAGCAATCAAGGAGGCTAATGAAATCAATGAATTGGCCCGAAATTGGGGTGGAGTGGACTTTACAAGTTTTGAAGGAGGAATTTATTCCTCAGAATGGTTTTGGGCAAAAATATTACATATTGCTCGTGAAGATCAAAAAGTAAAATCTGCAGCCTATACTTGGATGGAGCACTGTGATTATATGACTTATATGTTGTGTGAAGACCAGGATTTAGATCGTTTTAAACGCAGTAGATGTGCAGCTGGGCATAAGGCGATGTGGCATGAAAGCTGGGGCGGTCTTCCTGCTGATGATTTTTTAAATCAATTGGACCCTTATCTAACAAAACTAAAAGCACAACTCTATCGCGATACCTTTACATCCGATCAGGTTGCAGGCCATTTAAATAGTAAGTGGGCAGAGAAATTAGGACTGAGTACTCAAACCGTTATTGCCGTTGGAACTTTTGATGCACATGCTGGTGCAGTGGGAGCCAAAATAGAAAATAACACCTTGGTTCGTGTTATGGGTACTTCTACTTGCGATATAATGGTGGCTGATAATAAGGTCCTCCAAGATCAGCTGGTCAAAGGTATTTGTGGTCAGGTCGATGGCTCTGTCATTCCAAATATGATTGGTCTTGAGGCTGGTCAATCTGCCTTTGGTGATGTGTTAGCTTGGTTTAAAGATGTACTTAGCTGGCCGTTACACAATTTAGTATACAACGCTAAAACTATTGACCAGACTACGGCTCAGGCGCTTAAAAAAGAAGTAGAAGATTCCTTTATTTTAAAGCTTTCAGAGCAAGCCGAGAATATTCCTCTAGAAGATAGTATTCCAACAGCTTTGGATTGGGTTAATGGAAGACGAACTCCAGATGCCAATCAGGAGTTAAAGGCGGCTGTTATGGGCCTTAATTTAGGAAGTAAGGCTCCTCATATCTTTAAAGCTTTAGTGAATGCGATTTGTTTCGGTGCTAAAAAAATAGTGGAACGTTTCGAGGAACAAGGCGTAAAAATTGATACAGTAATTGGGATAGGAGGGGTAGCAAGAAAATCACCTCTTATTATGCAAACTCTTGCAAATGTTCTAAACAAACCTATTAAGATTGCGGCCTCTGACCAAGCTCCAGCTTTGGGTGCGGCCATATATGCTGCCGTTGCAGCTGGAATTTATCCAGATGTGATTAGCGCAAGTAAAGAATTGGGTAGTCCTTTTGAAGCGGAATATCATCCTGAAAAAGATCAAATTCAGTACTATCAAGAGCATATGGATTCTTACTCTATGCTTGCTAATTTTATAGAACACGAGGTTACAAACAAATAAAAGATGGATTATGAGCTCTAAGTATAAAGATTTAAAACAAGAATGTTACCAGGCAAATATGGAACTGAATGCGTTGAATCTGGTGATATATACCTTTGGAAATGTGAGTGCCGTTGATAGAGATCATGGTGTTTTTGCAATTAAACCTAGTGGTGTTGCTTATGAGAAGCTCACTCCCCAGGACATTGTAATTGTCGATTTTGATAATAACGTAATAGAAGGAAGTATGAGGCCTTCTTCAGATACCAAAACACACGCTTACCTTTATAAACATTGGAAAGACATTGGTGGGATTGCTCATACGCATGCTACTTACTCGGTAGCATGGTCACAAGCACAAAGGGATATTCCAATTTTTGGAACCACTCATGCTGACCATCTGGTGGCGGATATTCCATGTGCTGCTCCAATGCAGGATGATTTAATACAAGGAAATTACGAGCACAACACTGGGATTCAGATCTTGGATTGTTTCAAAGAAAAAGGTTTGAGTCACCAGGAAGTTCAAATGGTTTTATTAGGAAACCACGGCCCATTTAGTTGGGGACCCACCGCAGCTAAGGCTGTATATAATAGTAAAGTGCTTGAAGAAATTGCAAGAATGGCATATTTGACCTTGCAAATTAATCCTGATGCACCTCGATTAAAAGATTCACTGATTAAAAAACACTACATGCGTAAGCACGGAAAAGATGCTTATTACGGACAAGAATAAAACAATATATATATAATGATTTCATCTGAAAAAGAAATTTGGTTTGTTACAGGAAGCCAACACTTATATGGCCCTGAAACTTTAAAACAAGTGGCTGATAATGCCAAAACTATTGCCAGCGAACTTAACGCATCATCAAGTATAAATATAAAGATTGTCTATAAAGACATTGTTACCACAGCTGAGCAAATTACCTCACTTTGTATACAGGCAAACAGTGCGCAAAACTGTATTGGGATCCTTAGCTGGATGCATACTTTCTCACCAGCTAAAATGTGGATCCAAGGTTTAAATATTCTAAAGAAACCATTATGCCATCTTCACACCCAATTCAATGCTGAAATTCCTTGGAATGACATTGATATGGATTTTATGAATCTTAACCAATCCGCTCACGGAGATCGTGAATTTGGATTTATGATGTCTAGATTACGTAAGAAAAGAAAGGTAGTTGTCGGACACTGGAGATCACAACACGTACAGTCTCAAATAGGCATATGGTCACGTGTGGTTCTTGGTTGGGATGAATTACAACATCTCAAAGTTGCCAGAATAGGTGATAATATGAGGCAAGTAGCCGTTACAGAAGGGGATAAGGTTGAGGCTCAGATCCGATTCGGTTTCGAAGTCAACGGATATGATTCCTCTGATATTATCGAGCATATTAAGGGGGTTAGCGATAATGAACTCAAAGAACTCCTAGAGGAATATGAAAGCTCATATAATCTCACCCAGGCATTAAAATTAGGTGGAGATCAGAGACAATCCTTAGTTGATGCGGCTAAAATAGAATTGGGACTCCGTAGTTTTCTAGATCAGGGTGGGTTTAAAGCCTTCACAGATACTTTTGAAAATTTAGGTAAACTACAACAGCTTCCAGGAATTGCAGTACAACGATTAATGGCTGATGGATATGGCTTTGGTGGGGAAGGTGACTGGAAAACGGCGGCTATGTTGCGCAGTATGAAAGTGATGGCAACTGGTCTTGAAGGGGGGACTTCTTTTATGGAAGACTATACCTACCACTTTGGAGAGCAAAAATCATACGTACTAGGCTCACATATGCTAGAAATTTGCCCTTCCATTGCTCAAGGAAAACCTTCATGTGAGGTTCACCCACTTGGTATTGGAGGAAAAGAAGACCCCGTTCGCCTGGTGTTTAATTCTCCTGCAGGACCAGCTATCAATGCGTCCTTAGTAGATATGGGGAATCGTTTCCGTCTGGTGGTTAACGAAGTAGAGGCAATTAAACCTTTAGCGGATTTGCCAAATCTACCTGTTGCAAGAGTCCTTTGGGATTGTAAACCGAACCTTGAGACCGCAACAACAGCATGGATATTAGCTGGAGGAGCACACCATACCGTATATTCACAGGCTTTACATACAGAATATATGGAGGACTTTGCCGACATTGCAGGAATTGAATTATTGGTAATTGATCAGGATACCCGAATTAGATCCTTTAAAGATACCTTAAATGCAAATGAGGCTTATTACCATATTTTTCAACATGGAATGTAACCGACTAAATTCTAAATTATGAAAACATTAAAAATCAGCATGCAATTTTTACTGCTCTTTGCAGTGTTATTCCTATGCGTTCAGTGTAAGGGTAAGGCTGAGAAAGAAGGTACAAAACAAACCGAAAATGCGATGAAAAGTCAAAAAGCTAGTCTTGCTATTTCGCAAGAAGACTTCGGAAAGTTACCCACAGGAGAATCCATTCAAAAATACACAATGACCAACGCCAACGGTATGGTGGTTTCTGTGATTAATTATGGAGGGATTATTACTCACCTTGAAGTCCCCGATAAAAAGGGAAAAATCGAAGATGTTGTATTAGGGTTTGATTCCCTTGAAGGGTATTTAACACCAGCACCGTACTTTGGAGCTTTAATCGGACGCTATGGAAATAGGATTGCAGATGGAAAGTTTAGCCTTGATGGAACACAGTATACCTTAGCGCAAAATGACGGTCAAAATCACCTTCACGGAGGGAATAAAGGTTTTGATAAGGTTGTTTGGGAAATTACAAAGATCACCAATGCCGAAAGCATCGCCCTTCAATTGCACTATTTAAGTGAAGATATGGAAGAAGGTTACCCTGGAAATTTAAATACAACTGTTACTTATACCCTAACCAATGATAACACATTAAAGGTGAAGTACGAGGCTACCACGGATAAAAAGACAGTGGTCAATCTCACCCAACATTCTTATTTTAATTTATCTGGAGATTTTTCAAAAGGTATATTGGATCATGAAATCTCCATTAATGCCGATACGTTCTTACCAGTGAATGAAACTTTGATTCCAACGGGTGAATTTAAAGAAGTTGCTGGAACTCCTTTTGATTTTAAACAAGCCAAAACAATCGGAAAACAAATCAATGAAGACACCGAACAACTTAAGCGTGGTTTAGGCTATGATCACTGTTGGGTACTCAATAGCGAAGCACAAGGTTTAAGCCATGCAGCAACTGCATACGATCCAGAGAGTGGTCGGTATATGGAAGTTTTAACTACTGAACCTGGAATACAATTTTATTCAGGGAATTTTCTAGACGGAACACTGAAGTCAAAATCGGGAGGCACCTATGCCAAGCGTTCAGGTTTTTGTTTAGAGACTCAGCATTATCCTGATTCACCAAATCAAGAGGACTTTCCATCAGTGGTGTTGAACCCAGGTGAGACCTATATAAGTGAAACGATTTTTAAGTTTTCAGTTAAATAAAACAACAAGAACAACCTAACAGAATAATATATGAAGACATTAGATACACTGGATTGGATTTGTATCGGACTATACTTTTTAGTATTGGCAGGTGTAGCGGTATGGATTATCAGAAAAAAACATAACAATACCGAGGATTACTTCTTAGCTGGACGAAATATCGGATGGTTCGTTGTAGGAACTTCCATATTTGCTTCCAACATCGGATCAGAGCATGTGGTTGGTTTAGCAGGAGCAGGTGCAGGGGATAAACTTCCCATGTTAATTTATGAAATACAAGCATGGGTGGTTCTTATGCTGGGTTGGGTCTTTTTACCTTTTTATGCCCGTAGTGGAGTATTTACCATGCCAGAGTTCCTAGAAAAGCGATTTGATTCACGTTCTAGATGGGTCTTATCAATATTTTCCATCATCGCTTATGTACTTACGAAAATATCTGTAACAATCTATGCAGGGGGAATTGTAGTATCTGCGCTATTAGGAATTGATTTCTGGACAGGAGCATTATCAACTGTAATCCTAACTGGGCTTTATACCGTCGCTGGAGGAATGCGAGCGGTTGTGTACACCGAAGCCGTTCAGGCAGTTGTATTAGTTGTTGGAGCAGCGGTTCTGACATTTATTGGACTAAATCAAGTAGGGGGATGGGAAAGTATGAAAACTACCCTGACTCCTGAATACCTCGATATGTGGCGTTCTGCTTCTGATCCTGATTTTCCATGGCCAACATTATTGATAACCAGTACTATTGTAGGGATCTGGTATTGGTGTACCGATCAATACATCGTGCAACGTACCCTTACTGCTCGAAACATACAAGAGGGTAGGAGAGGAACTATTTTTGGTGCCCTTTTAAAACTATTACCTGTATTTTTATTCTTGATACCAGGGGTTATAGCACTTACTTTAAAAATGAGAGGAGAATTACATTGGGACTCACCAGATGAAGCCTTCCCTGTACTTATGAGTAATTTGTTGCCATCAGGGTTAAGAGGACTAGTTGCAGCAGGACTGTTAGCGGCGCTAATGAGCTCACTTGCCTCTGTATTTAATTCGTGTTCAACCTTGTTTACAGTTGATATTTACAAGAAACTACGACCAAATACTCCTGAAAAGAAACTCGTGAGAACGGGTCAGCTAGCTACAGTAATTGTGGTTATTATCGGTATTATTTGGATACCAATTATGGCAAATATCTCAGGTGTATTATACGAATACCTTCAAAAGGTACAATCCTACATTTCACCTCCAATTACAGCGGTGTTCTTATTGGGGATTTTCCACAAGCGAATCAATGCCCATGGTGCCTTTGTAACCCTTATAACTGGTTTTGTAGTAGGTGCACTTAGAATTGTGTTGGAACTAATTAAAGATGACCTAGATCCAAATGGAATGCTATTCGCACTAGGGGATATGAATTTCTTGACCTTTGGAGCATGGTTCTTCTTATTTTGTATTATTCTAGCTATTGTGGTTAGTTTAATCACTAATACACCATCAGAAGAAAAGGTTAAAAACCTTACTTTTGGGACCATTACCGAAGAAGAAAAACAAAAGAATAAGAGCAGTTATAACTGGGTAGATGTAGTAGTTTCTATTTTAATTATAGCAATTGTAATCGGTGTGATGATTCTCTTTAACGGAAAGTAAATCATCACTAATAATTGATTTTAAAATATGAAATACAATTAAAGGCTTGGAGTGAGTTTCCCAAGCCTTTGTTGTATTCGATAATTTGCTATGGAAGCTCTCATTCCTAATTTGGTGTGGATAATTTACAAATAGAGAATGTAAGAAATGTTAATATTTTTCATAATTTAGCCCCTTTCAATGAAATAACTCCCTATATTTCACGGCATTCGTAATACTGATAGCTTTATAATGAGAAAAAAAAGAGTATCAATTAAAGATATTGCAGCTGATTTAAACATCTCTGTGACCACTGTTTCTTTTGTACTTAACGGTAAGGCAGAGGAAAAGCATATTTCAAAACAGCTCACCAAAAAGGTGCTTGAGTATGTTGAAAAGGTCAATTATAAACCCAACCAGATTGCACAGAGTTTGCGCACAGGTGAATCAAAAATTCTTGTATTTATGGTGGAGGATATAGCGAACTCCTTTTTCGCTAAACTCGCACGTCTAATTGAGGATCTGGCCTATAAGAAAGGGTATAAAGTATTATTCTGTAGTAATGATAACGATGATAACAAATCAAAAGAACTCATCCATTTATTTAAAAACAGGCAGGTCGATGGCTTTATAATTGTACCCTCGCCAAAGATTCAAAATACCATTACAAATTTAATAGAGGAGCGAATTCCGGTGTTATTGTTTGATAGATATTACCCGGAACTAGATACGAACTATGTTGTTACTAACAATGCTGAGTCGACACAAAAAGCAATTGAACACCTTGTGGATAACGGATTTAAAAACATTGCCTACATTACCCTAGACACCCATCAGTCTCAGATGGAAGATCGATTAAATGGTTACCTCGAAGCCATTTCCAAATATGGACTTCAGGAAATCTCATTGAGACTTCCTTTTTCTAAAACTATAAGTAATCAGGGAGATAAAGAAATGAAAACCTTTTTGGAAAGCAACCCAGAAATAGATGCCATTCTCTTTGCTACCAATTACCTTACAGAAACAGGACTTGAGGTTATTAAACGCGATTTCCCAGGGTTAATTGATCGAATAGGATTTATTACTTTCGATGATAGTCACTTATTTAAAACCTATAGTCCTAGCATAACTGCAGTAGCTCAACCTACGGCTAAAATGGCACAAGAGGCGATGGACATCATATTGAAATTACTCAAATCTGACACTGAAATCCCTAATAGAAAAGTCATTTTAGAATCCTCATTAATAATTCGAGATTCCTCTAAGAGACGATTTTAGCCTATATTTTTTATAGAATCCTATAATTCTGAGTAATAAATTTTATAATAAATTTGCTAAAACGATTTAGTAATGTATATTTGAAATTCCATTTCTTAAAATACCAACCGATTATATAAAGAACCACTACAATGAACCAATTATGAAAAGAAGAACCTTTATTCAAAATGCAACCATGGCTTCGAGTCTTGCTTTTATCAATCCGATGGAACTTACAGCCTCATCTTCCATTGAGTTTCCTACGGTACGAACTCCTGAAGGCGAAAGGAATTTTAAGAGCAAGGCAATAGAAAATGCTATAAAAACTTTTTCCAAGAATGTAGAGGATCCTAAATTAGTTTGGTTGTTTAATAATTGTTTTCCAAATACCCTTGATACAACTGTTACCTATGAGGAAACCCAGGGCAGACCAGATACCTATGTCATAACAGGAGATATTGATGCTATGTGGTTAAGAGATAGTTCTGCTCAGGTATGGCCTTATATGGAATTTACTGATCAAGATGAGGACTTAAGACACCTCATAGCTGGGGTGATTAACCGACAGACAAAATATATTCTTAAAGATCCTTACGCCAATGCATTCTATGACGATCCATCTAAGCAAGGAGAGTGGTCTAGTGACCTGACAAAAATGTTACCAGGGGTGCATGAGCGCAAATTTGAAATTGATTCTCTTTGTTATCCTATTCGTTTAGCATATAACTATTGGAAGAACACAGGAGATACTTCACCTTTTGATCATCAATGGAAAAAAGCTATCGCCTTAATTTTACAAACCTTCAAGGAGCAACAACAAAAGAATGGTCCTGGTCCTTATTCCTTTATGAGGCAAACACCGCACGCTACAGATACAAGAGCATTAAGAGGGTATGGTTATCCTGTTAAACCCGTTGGACTGATCTGTTCTGCTTTTAGGCCAAGTGATGATGCTACGGTTTTTTCGTTTTTAATTCCTTCCAATTTCTTTGCTGTAGTGAGTCTAAAACAAGCTGCTGAAATGGTGGGTGAATTACACGATGATAAAGCGTTGTCGAAGGAACTTTTAGATCTGAGTAATGAGGTGAAAAAAGCAATAGAGAAACATGCCGTTGTGGAGCATCCTACCCATGGTGCAATTTACGCATTTGAAATCGATGGCTACGGAAATCACCTTTTAATGGACGATGCCAATGTACCTAGTTTGTTGTCTCTACCTTATTTAGGAGCCATTAGTGCTGAGGATCCTATCTATAAAAATACCCGAAATTTTGTTTGGTCACTCGATAATCCATTTTATTTTGAAGGAAAAGCAGGAAAAGGAATCGGTGGTCCACATGTTGGAATGGATATGATTTGGCCGATGTCTTTAAGTATAAAAGCACTAAGTAGCACAGACTCTAAAGAAATTAAAGACTGTATCACAAGTCTTAAAAACACAGATGGGGGCACTGGCTTTATGCATGAATCCTTTCATAAGGACGATCCCACTAACTTTAGTAGATCCTGGTTCGCTTGGGCCAATACCTTATTCGGAGAATTACTTTGGAAAACATACAATCAAAATCCTGAATTGCTCTAATGGTCAAATCTGTAACTATCAAATATTCGAATTTCTTTTCTCGCGTTGGGTCCAAAATATTCAGCATTCTTGGATTATGTTGCCTTGTTTTTCTACAGTGGAGCTGTGAAGAGAAACCTATTTCGAAAACTGCCGAGGTAGAAGAAATAAAAAACTATACCGATTATGTTAATACCTTTATTGGAACTGCTCCATTAACGGATCCAGAGCAAATTGGATACACTCCGCCAAAGGACTGGCGCGTATGGGCAGGACTCGTTTATCCAGGATCATCTTTACCCAATGCAATGGTTCAACTCAGCCCTATAACGGCCTACGGAACTGGTGCGGGTTATCAGTATGAGGATAATGAGATATTAGGTTTTACACATACTAATAAAGGACACTGGAATTTTTGTAATATTCCCATATTGCCTATTGCAGGTGAAAATGCAACCTACCCCTATGGTTCTTCTTTTTCCCATTCAAATGAGAAAGCATCTCCGGCCTATTACCAAGTCTATCTTAAGGATTATAAGGTAAATGTAGAATTGAGTTCTACACTTCGCGCTGGAATTCATAAATATAGTTTCCAGTCTCAGGACAATCGAATGGTTTTACTTGATTTAGGAACTGCCAATAATCATGTAGATGATTGGAGATTTGATAAAATTGGTCTTAATGAGATGGCTGGCTATCAACAGATGGGAAGCGAACGTATTTACTTTTATGCTCATGTAGATGCCCCAATTAAAGGAGTTCAGAAAATAAATGGAGGAAAAAGTAAAGGCTATGTACTTTTGAATTTAGGAGAATCTAAAAGTACAGTGGTTCTTCGTATTGGCTTGTCCTTTGTAAGTATTGAAAATGCTAAGGAAAACCTTACTAAAGAAATTGGATCGCAGACTCTTGAACAGGTGAGACAGAAGGGCGAAGCCATTTGGAATGGTCTGCTTTCAAAGATCGCCGTTAAAGGAGGTTCAGAAAAAGAGAAAACTCTTTTTTACAGCTCACTTTACCGAACTTTTTTATGGCCTGCGCTGCGAAGTGATGCCAACGGAGACTTCCGTAATGAAAAGGATTCTATAGTCAATAAGGGTCATCGTTATTATACCAATCCGTCCTTTTGGGATACTTATCGAAATAAATTAGTGTTGCTGCAAATTCTAGATCCTCAGCTTTGTAATGATATAATTAAATCGCTTGTGGATCGTGGTAGCCACAGTGGATTTATACCCACTTTTTTTCATGGAGATCATGCAGCTGCATTTATAAGTGGATCTTACGGTAGAGGGATTAGGGACTATGATGTTCAAAAGGCCTATGAACTACTGCTTAACAACGCATATAAACAAGGGGGAACAAGGCCCTATATTAAGGAGTATATCACTCAAGGATTTATAGCAGATCCAGATGTTGAAAACCCTCATGTTGAAACCAAAGCAAAAGCGGGGGTTTCTAAAACATTGGAATACGCTTATGATGATTACGCATTAGCCTTGCTAGCAAAGGAGTTAAAGGATAGCACACATTATAGTGACCTAATGAAAAGGGCAAATAATTATAAGAACGTTTTTGATACCAAAACAAATTTTATGCGTGGTAAATTGGAAGATGGATCTTGGATAACCCCTTTCGATCCGCAATACCCGTATTATGAATACATGTACAGAGAAGCCAATGCATGGCAAGTTTCTTTTTACGTTCCACACGATATGGAAGGTTTAAAGGCATTATATGGAAGTGATCAGGCATTTGAGAACAAATTAGATTCCTTATTTACTCTTAAATGGAATCCTGAGTATATCGCACGAAATGTTTCAAGCTTCATTGGGCAATATTGTCATGGGAATCAACCAGACCACGAGGCTCCTTTTGGTTATTACTTTATTGACAAACCCGAAAAATCTCAAAGAATTATCGACACCATTTTAAGCGATTTCTACGGAATAGGTGAACAAGGGTTGGCACTTAGTGGAATGGATGATGCGGGAGAGATGTCAAGTTGGTATGTGTGTAGTGCAATGGGGTTATATCCATTCTCACCAGCGGATACAGAATATCTGGTTAGTGTCCCGATATTCGATCAAATTACTGTGAATACTGGAGCAAAAAACGAGTTGAAAATTTCAACCCAACCAGCCTCTAGATCCTTAAAAAGAATTGTTGTAAACGACACTCCAATGGAGGGCTATTTTATTCCTCATAAGTTGTTTTTGGAGGGTGGGGAAATTTCAATAGAAACAGAATAAAAGTAAAATTAAAGTATAAACTGTTAAACTACAATAGGTAGTTTAACGATATTAAATTAAGGTTAGCATGCCAATAGCCATTGGAGTAGATATAGGAGGGAGTCACATTTCATGTGCAGCGGTTGAACTCAGTAGCAGTGAAATTATCCATCAAACATACCGCGTTGAGCGAGTTGATTCTAAGGAAGAAAAGGAAGTAATATTACAGCAGTGGGCGGATTGTCTAAATAGTGTATTGCAGGAACTTGGGGATAAGCTCCCTATTGGAATCGGTTTTGCCATGCCAGGACCTTTTCGCTATAGAGAAGGGATCGCGATGTTTGAGGTTAATGATAAGTTTGAATCCTTGTACGGGGTTTCTATTAAAGAGGAATTGCCAAAGTATTTAGACAAAAAGGAAATACCCTTACGGTTTTTTAATGACGCATCATCATTCGGAATTGGAAGCTTGCTCACGGGAGGATTCAACACCCAAAGTAAGGTGGTAGCCCTGACCCTTGGGACTGGTTTTGGAGCAGCTTTTTTTGAGGATGAGTATCCTTTAATCGATGCCGAGAAAGTCCCTGAAAATGGTTGTTTATGGGATAAGAAATTCAAAGATAGTATTGCTGATGATTACTTTTCAACTAGATGGTTTTTACAACAATATGAAAGGGAATTTGGTCACAAGATTTCTGGAGGAGTAAAAAGTCTCATTGCTCACAACAGTGCTAGAGCGCAGGAACTATTTGATATTTTCACCCTTAATTTTGTAGCCTTTACAACACCCTATTTAAAGGTATTTAACCCTGATATTCTAATTATCGGTGGCAGTATTGCAAAATCGTCACAACTATTTTTAAATAAGCTTCAGGATAAATTAAAGGACAGAGGCTTACAGATGCAGATTACCATTATTGATCAAACAGATCAAGCGAATATCATAGGGGCTAGCCATACCTTTAACCCCTGTTTTTGGAATAAGATAAAAGATAAACTACCTAATATTTAATAAATTAATTAATGAATACCAACCTTAAAATACCTGTAGTTGATAAAAAGCTAATTGTGCCTTTTATCTTGATAACTTCATTATTTGCTCTTTGGGGTTTTGCCAATTCTGTGACTGATCCTATGGTGCAGGCTTTTAAAAAAGTATTAGAACTCAGTAACTCACAAGCAGCTTGGGTGCAAATGGCCTTCTATGGGGGGTATTTTTGTATGGCTTTACCAGCAGCTTTATTTGTTAGAAAGTATACCTATAAATATGGGATTATAATGGGACTATCCCTTTATTCCATAGGAGCTTTGTTGTTTTATCCAGCCGCAGTTACCCAAGAATTTTGGTTTTTCTGCCTTGGCCTTTACGTACTTACCTTTGGTTTAGCTTTCTTAGAAACCACAGCTAACCCTTATATTTTAGCAATGGGGCATCCTAAAACGGCTATTCGGCGTTTAAATTTGGCTCAGGCCTTTAATCCAGTGGGCTTGGTTCTAGGTTTGCTAGTAGCTAAGTTCTTTGTTTTAGACCAGCTACAATCGGATGATTACGAAAATTTTGCTGCTTTGGATCAAGGAAAAAAAGCCTTGATTAGGACATCGGACTTACTGGTCGTAAGGGATCCTTATGTAATACTGGGCCTTGTAGTATTAGCGGTACTTGTTATTATTTTAATCAGTAAAATGCCACAAGCAAAGGATAGTGATGGGGATGTGAGTCTAAAAAAGACGTTTTCTTCCCTTTTAAAAAATAAACGTTATTCTTACGGGGTACTTTCGCTAGTGATGTACATGGGGGCTCAAATCATGTGTTGGACTTATATTTATCAATACGCCGAAGGAATGGAAATTACAGCTAGTATCGCTGCAAATTACCAGTTATTGGCCTTTATCCTCTTTACTATTGGTAGAATTATTGGAACCTATTTACTTAAATTTATAAGCTCGACAAGGCTTTTGATGTATTTTGCTTTTGCAGGTTTATTTTGTGCTTTATTAACGGTATTCAGTGGTGGAGTTTATGGATTATATGCCTTAGCTAGTATATCGTTCTTTCTCTCTATTATGTTTCCAACCATTTATGGAATTGCTCTTGAAGGCCTAAAAGAGGAAGAAACAAAAATCGGAGCGGCAGGTTTAGTAATGGCTATTGTTGGTGGTGCTTTACTACCTCAATTTCAGGCTATGATTATAGATATAGGAGGCGTAGGCGTTGATGATATAAAAATATTTGGAGTCCCTGAGGTGAATTTCTCATTTGTTTTGCCTGCAGTATGCTTTTTAGTGGTTATAATTTATGCATGGAATGTGATTAAAAGGACAGCGATAGACAAGCTCTGATTATTAAATTTTTAATTTCATCCTTGTGTATTTTTGACTGTAGCCGATTATAGAAAGACAATATATGATTTTTTCCAAGGCCAATAAATTTATAAAAAGACATTAGAATTAACAAAAAGTACCATATAGATTACTAAATTTTAAAACGTTAACCATGATAGAACAAGCACACCTTAAACTGCTCAGCGCACTTGTAGCGATGTTATTAATCCCCTTGAGTGTTAATGCTCAAAATTACAAACCCGCCGGGGATAAAATTAAGACCAAATGGGCAGAACAGATTGATGTAAATTCAGTTTTACCAGAATATCCTAGACCGATCCTGCAACGTGAACAATGGAAAAACCTAAATGGTTTATGGGACTATTCAATACAAGGGGTTGGAGAACCAAAACCATCTAAAGCCGATGGGAAAATCTTGGTGCCTTTTGCTGTTGAATCGAGTCTTTCTGGAGTCCAAAAAAGGGTTGGAAAACACAATGAACTGTGGTATGAGACTACTTTCGAGGTGCCAGAACAATGGAATGGAAAACAAGTCCTCCTTCACTTTGGGGCAGTAGATTGGAAAACTGAAATATGGATAAATGATATTAAGGTAGGCTCCCATACTGGTGGCTATACACCATTTTCTTTTAATATCACCCCATTTTTAAATGATTCCACAGAGACTCTTGTCGTAAAGGTCTGGGATCCTACAAGTGAAGGTCCACAACCTAGAGGGAAACAAGTAAAAGATCCTGAGGGTATTTGGTATACACCTGTAACTGGAATATGGCAAACAGTATGGCTTGAACCTGTTAATGAAAAACATATACAAGACCTTAGAACAACTCCAGATATCGATAATCAACTGGTCAGAGTAGATCCACTAATTGAAAACACTACATATGGAGATATCATTGAGGTTACTGTAAAGGATGGTGATAAAGTGCTTTCAGTATCAAAAGCAAGTGCTATAGAAACCTTGGAAATCCCAATTACCAATCAGAAGCTTTGGAGTCCTGAATCTCCCTTTTTATATCAAATGACAGTAAAGCTTATTAGTAATGGTGCTACCGTGGATCAGGTGGAGAGTTATTTTGCCATGCGTAAAATATCCAAGAAACGCGATGAAAAAGGTATTATTAGAATGCAGCTAAACAATGAAGATTATTTTCAGTTTGGCCCATTGGATCAAGGGTGGTGGCCAGATGGATTATACACCGCTCCAACTGATGAAGCATTGAAGTATGATATTGTTAAGACCAAAGAATTAGGGTTTAATATGATTCGTAAGCATGTGAAAGTGGAACCTGCTAGATGGTATACACATTGTGACAAGCTTGGGATTTTGGTTTGGCAGGACATGCCTAATGGTGATGATGCTCCAATCTGGCAAAACAAAAAGTATTTTGATGGCAATGAGTTAAAACGATCTGCGGAATCAGAAGAAATCTTTAGAAAAGAATGGAAAGCAATTATGGATTATTTATATTCTTATCCAAGCATTGTTGTATGGGTGCCTTTTAATGAGGCTTGGGGACAGTTTAAAACGATAGAGATTACTGAATGGACCGCGAAATATGATCCATCAAGACTTATTAATTCTGCCAGTGGAGGAAATCATTTTCAGACAGGTGATATTTTAGATCTGCACAATTATCCAGATCCTGAAATGTATCTTTACGATGCCAATCGAGTTAATGTTCTTGGAGAGTACGGTGGTATCGGACTGCCATTAGAAGGGCATCTTTGGAAAACCGACAATAATTGGGGATATGTGAAATTTAAAAATTCAAAACAAACAACAGATCAGTATATCGCTTATGCAAAGGAATTAATTGAACTCGTTAAATCAGGTTTTTCAGCAGCGATTTACACTCAGACGACGGACGTTGAAGGTGAAGTCAATGGATTTATGACATATGATAGAAAAGTTGATAAAATGGATATAGAAAAGGTGAGAAGCATTAATAAAAAAGTCATAGGCACTATTGAAAAGTAGTAAAAAGCATAAGATTTATTTGAAAGAGCTCCTTTTTTCAGGGGCTTTTTCTATAAATGAAAGCTATGTGAACGACCCACACGCTAAAGACATGATGGGCTTCGG
>NZ_AMSG01000035.1 GCF_000300875.1 Galbibacter marinus
ATCAATGGGTTTTACGCTCTGGTTTATAAATGGGTCGGTTGAGTAATTAAAATAGCAATGTATTTCTTAGAAAAAGACAGTTTCTTTAAATCACTTAATTATCCTCTGATTCCAATATTGCGTTAAAGTTTTTACTTTCTTCCACTAGAAAATCGATAAGTTCAAATTCATGGTCTTTTCTCATGAGTTCTTGCGAAGGAAGCTTGTCATCTACGTAATATAGAAATGCATCAATTTTGTCTTGTGGGATTTTGAGATCAATTACAAAGAACTCATCATCGTAAACCTGACGCATTACCTGGCTTGGAAGGATTTCAGGGCTCTGTTCTTTAGTAGTATTAGAATTAAAAAGTGCTTTAAAAATATTGACAAAATTTATTCCGTTTATCATACCTCTTTGGCTTATAGGAATTGCTTCATTTGTTTGAATTGGTGTAGAGTGATCCTTCTCATACACATACTCCATGAACTGGGCGTTTTTATTTTGTATCCAAGCTTCTCTGTTCTCAGGTGTAATGACTATCTCGTCTAGTTCTGTGACTTTTTCCTTTACATCAACTACCATTCTTTTATCCTCAAAAATAGCATTGGTAATCTCTACGGTCTTTAGTTCAAAATTAAGCGAGGTAAAGGCTACTTTATCACCCACGCTCACTTTTATTTGAAACTCACCCTTCTCATTGGTGATAGTCGCATCCTGATTATCGATGTTGATGACATTCTGATTTGGTACAGGAATGTTCTGATACAACACGACCCCACGAATAAGGTCTGTGTTATTTGATTGGCCCTGTGTTAGATTCGTGCCAAACAGGGTGAGGCATATTATAATGAAATATTTTTCCATGGGAATGTAATCAAGGATTTGGTTTTCAAAAACAATAGGAACTACAGTTAATATTATAAATTTACAAAAAAATAAATCTTTTGGCCCATGAAAAAAATGTTAATTGCAAGTACTTCTACGCTATATAAGGGAGATTATCTAGAATATATTAAAAGCGAATTAGAGGTGTTCTTCGCCAAGGTGGATGAGATTGTTTTTATTCCTTATGCTCGACCCGGCGGTATTTCTCATGATGCCTACACCAAAATTGCTAAACAAGCCTTTAAGAGTATTGGCAAAGAAGTTATAGGATTGCACAGATTTGACGACCCTGAAAATGAACTAAAACAAGCAAAGGGAGTGTTTACTGGTGGAGGTAATACCTTTTTGCTAGTTTCTCAGCTCTATAAATATAACGTAATCTCAACACTGCGTGAGCTTATATTTGATGGCATGCCTTATTTTGGAACCAGTGCTGGGTCCAACATTACAGGGTTGACCATGCAAACTACCAATGATATGCCTATTATTTATCCACCGAGCTTTAAAACCCTTGGGGCGATTCCTTTTAATATCAATCCACATTATTTGGATCCTGTTTCAGGATCTGAGCATATGGGAGAAACCAGAGAGACTCGGATTAAAGAATTCCATACCTATAATACCATACCAGTTGTTGGTCTTAGAGAAGGGAGTTGGTTAGATGTCAACGGTGATCAAATCACATTAAAAGGAGATTTATCCGCCCGAATATTTGAGCAAGGGAAACAGCCCTATGAAATAGAAACAGGGAGTTTGATTGGGTTTTAAACTGGTCTATTTTGTGTGTGTCTTTTTTGATCCTGCTGACAAGGAATTGATTTCAGCTAGCTCTTGCTCTGTAAGATAACGCCACTCTCCAACTGGGACATCCAGACTTACATTCATGATTCGGATTCGTTTTAAAGATGTAACTCTGTAATCTAAGTATTCACACATTCTTCGGATTTGTCTATTAAGCCCTTGAGTAAGAATAATTTTAAAGGTATGACTATCGATTTTTTCTGTTTTACACTTTTTAGTCAGCGTATCCAAAATGGGGATTCCATTACGCATGCGATTTAAAAACTCATCAGTAATGGGTTTATCCACTCCTACGATATACTCCTTCTCATGTCCATTTTTTGCCCTGAGAATCTTGTTGACGATATCACCGTCATTGGTTAAAAATATTAAGCCTTCACTGGGTTTGTCTAACCGCCCGATAGGAAAAATACGTTTAGGATAATTGATGTAATCTATGATGTTATCTTTTTCAACCCTAGTATCAGTGGTGCATACAATGCCAACAGGTTTGTTGAAGGCTAAATAAACAAAGTCCTCACTTGGCTGACCAATAAGCTTGCCGTCTACTCGGATTTCGTCCTGGCTGCTTACTTTGGTCCCCATCTCTGGGAGTTGACCATTGACTGTTATTCGTTTTTGTAAAATGAGTTTATCAGCTGCTCTTCGAGAACAATAACCGGCCTCACTTAAATACTTATTTATTCTGGTAAGTTCTTTTTCCATGGTAGTTACAAGATACAACTTAAATACAAAAAAAAGCCCAACATCAGTTGGGCTTCAAAGAGCGGGAGACGAGGGTCGAACTCGCGACATTCAGCTTGGAAGGCTGACGCTCTACCAACTGAGCTACTCCCGCGTTTATTATTACGAAGGCAAATATACAGAAAGTCTTAAATTCTATCCAAATATTTTTTTAGGTATTTGATATAATTTTAGTATTAGTAAAATTGTTGAATTTAAAGTAACTTTAATCGATATACTTAAGAAAGTTATGGATGCATTAATTCAACAAGAGGAATCGGTGAGTAAAGGGCGTTTTTTTATTGAAAAAGATGACAAGACCTTGGCAGAGATGACTTATTCGATTGCAGGGCCCGAAAAGATTATTATTGATCATACTGAAGTTGATCAGGTATTAAAAGGGAAAAAAATTGGGTTTAAACTTTTTTTGGCCGCTGTTAATTACGCTAGGGAAAATAATAAAAAAGTAATTCCACTTTGTCCATTCGCAAAGGCTCAATTTGATAAAAATCCAGAGTTCAACGACGTGTTAGTTCCCTAATTGTTCTATCCGTAATGCTTTTCGTGCTAGTAAATCTATTGGGTTTACTGTAAATTTGAAAAAAAAATTAGTCATGCATTTTATATCACAAGCCATAGAGTCCTATGTAGATAATCACAGTGAAGATGAACCAGAGTTACTAAAGGAGCTCTCAAGGGAAACACATTTGCAGGTGCTTCGACCACGCATGTTAAGTGGACATTTTCAAGGGCGATTTTTAAGCCTTTTGTCTAAGATAATTGCACCTAAGACCATACTTGAGATCGGAACCTATACTGGGTATTCTGCTATTTGCATGGCTGAGGGTCTTGCCCAAAATGGGGAATTACATACCATTGATATCAATGAAGAACTCTACGATTTTCAAAGACGGTTTTTTGATAAAAGTGGTTATGGATCACAAATTATCCAGCACTTAGGAAGTGCAATTGATATTATTCCAACCTTGGATATGAGTTTTGATTTGGTGTTTATTGATGCTGATAAGGAGAACTACCCAGTGTATTTTGATTTGATTATCGATAAGGTAGCCCCCAAAGGAATTATACTCTCCGATAATGTTCTCTGGAGCGGTAAGGTAGTCGAGCCTTTAGATCCCAAAGATAAAAGTACCCCAGTACTATTGGAATTTAATAAGAAATTAAAAGAAGATCCTAGAGTAGAAACGGTATTACTACCCATAAGAGACGGGTTAACTCTTAGTAGAAAACGCTAATTTATAACCTGTACTTGTTTTAGGTAAATATATTTATAGATTATCCAGGCAATTAAAACGCCTACTAGTGTGCCCATCAAAATATCCGAAGGGTAGTGCACCCCAAGATACATCCTGCTATAGGTAAATAACAAGGGCCAAAAGTAAAACAGATACGACCATTTTGTTTTTTGCCTGAGTACCAGAACCACAAAAGTAGTAATGGCAAATGAGTTTGCTGCATGGCCAGAAAAGAAACTATAGGAAGTAGGGTAACTTAAGACTCTAAGCTTATTTTGTAAATCAACTAAATGCTCAGGTCGTAATCTTCCAACTGTGATTTTTACCAAAAAGGTTGCCAATCCACATACTAAAAGTACTAGGAGAATTTGTAGAAATATTGTGTAAAATTTGGTAGGAGTGAAGTAAAACCAAATGACAATTAAAATAGCCAAATACAGCGGCAACCAACTAATGGGGTTGGTTATAAAAAGCCAAAACCCATCGTGATCTACAATGCCAAAATTATTGATATATAACAAGAGCTTACGATCGAGCTCCAGTAGTTTTTCAAGCATTAGAGCTTACGTTTTACCGAACCAGTAAAGTTTTCCAAGTCATCTTTAACCTTGGTCACTTCCTCTCCTATACCTTTGGTGAAGTCTGAGTCTAAGCCGTTTTTCTCTGCACTCTTCTGAATCTCTGATTTAACCTCATTAGTAGCGTTTTTTAATTGACGCATACCCTTCCCTAATTCTCGCGCAATTCCAGGGAGCTTATCAGCACCGAATACCATAACCACAATAATGAGAATGAAAACAATCTCTGCTCCACTAATAAATAAAAACATATACTTTGTTATTTAATGTGGTAAATCCACTAGCACAAATATAATGAAGTTTAAATGTAAATTTAAAATACTTAACTCTTAAATAATAAGTTTTAACGTATCATATATTGCGAACTACTACCGATTTGATAAATGACCATTGATTCACTTAAAGAGCATACGGATTTTTATATCCTTTCTCTTGCATGATATCTAAAAGATCTTTTTCAATACTTGATAATGGATACTCCACTATTCTGTTAACCTCTTTTCCATCTTTGTAGATGATAAAAGTAGGAACCTGTGTGATGTTTAATCCTTGTTCAAAATCCTGGGGAGTTACTTTATCTTCGGTCATCGAGTAAAGCTCAAAATCGGTATACTTATAACCCGCCTGGTCCATGATTTTGAAAAACGCTGGCACATGATATTGACTATCATCACACCAAGTGCCCATGAAAACTTTAACGCTAACCCCATCAAGTAAAGGTTCTAATTCTGAAACCACTTCTTTATCGATCTCATACTCTTTGTAATTTGTTTCAAACCACTCTTTATACGGTGTTTGCTCGAGCTGTTTTCTTGTATGCTTACCAACTAGAATTGAATCTTCTGCCTCATACATAGACGCCTTAGTGGTATAATCAACAGTTGATTCCGAATTAGTTTTGCTAGAACTGCTTTGACATGCCATAAAGGCCAATCCAAGGGTAATGAGCACTGCTGCTGTTTTAATGTGGTATTTTAATAGTTTCATCTCTTTATAAATCAAATTACTTCACTTTTAAATCAGCTCTTTTGGAGCTAAATTTAAAAGTGAAGTTGTTATATGTAGTTTTTTAGTGGATTACACCAAGGAGTGTCTGGTCATTTCCTTAGGTTGTTCTACACCCATTAGACGAAGAATAGTCGGTGCGATATCACCTAAAACACCATCCTTTATCTGTTTTAAATCCTGGTCCACTAGAATTAGTGGAACTGGGTTAGTGGTATGAGCGGTATTAGGACTGCCATCAGGATTTACCATGGTGTCACAATTTCCGTGATCGGCAATAACAATAGTTGTATATCCGTTTTCAGTAGCCGTGGTAATGACATCTCTTGCACAAGAGTCAACGGTCTCACATGCCTTGATAGCAGCTTCCATAACGCCAGTATGACCTACCATATCTGGATTGGCGAAATTTAGACATACAAAATCTGCTGTCCCTTTTTTTAATTCAGGAATTATTTTATCTCGTATTTCAAAAGCACTCATCTCTGGTTGAAGGTCGTAAGTAGCCACCTTTGGAGATGGGCAAAGAATACGACTTTCGTTTTCAAAAGGCTCTTCTCTACCACCGTTAAAGAAGAATGTGACATGAGGGTACTTTTCTGTTTCAGCTATTCTGATTTGATGCTTTCCAGCTCGGGATAAGGTTTCTCCAAGGGTAGCGGTGATATTGTCCTTTTGGTATACAACATGGATATTTTCAAACGACTCATCATAACTAGTCATCGTTACAAAATACAAGGGTAATTTCTGCATATTCTCCTCAGGGAAATCACGCTGGGAAAGTGCTTGGGTAAGTTGGCGACCTCGGTCGGTTCTAAAGTTAAAGAATATCACCACATCGTCCTGTTCCACCTTAGCTAAGGTGTTGTTGTCAGCGTTTTGCAAAGCAATGGGCCTGATGAACTCGTCCGTCACACCGTGGTCGTAGCTTTCTTGAATAGCTTCTAGGGCATTTTTATAAGGAGCCCCCTCCCCATTGACAATAAGATCATATGCCAGTTTAACCCGTTCCCAACGTTGGTCACGGTCCATGGCATAATATCTACCTACAATGCTCGCTAGACGAGAATGCGTCTGAGCACAGTGTTTTAGGAGATCATCAATAAAACCTTTACCACTAAGTGGATCCACATCACGACCATCCGTGAAGGCATGAATAAAAACTTGATCTTCCAATCCGAAGTTATGCGCTGCTGTCATAAGACCTTTTAGGTGGTTGATATGAGAGTGAACCCCACCATCACTTACAAGACCTAATAAATGGACTTTTTTATTGTTTTGCTTTGCATAGGCGAAAGCGTCCTTTAATTCTTTCTCCTTAGCTAAATTATTATCAGCTACTGCCATATTGATTTTAGCCAAATCTTGATATACAATTCTACCAGCACCTAAGTTCATGTGACCCACTTCGCTATTTCCCATTTGGCCCTCAGGTAATCCAACGTTCATTCCGTCGGTTAACAGGTTTGCATTTGGATATTTGGTGTATAAGGAGTCTATAAATGGAGTGTTGGCATTCTCAATGGCTGATATTTTTGGATCAGGAGACTTTCCCCAACCATCTAATATCATCAATAATACTTTTTTGTTCATCGTTTTAAAAATTATAATCCTTCAAAGATACTATTATAATAGCTTTTTTAGAAAGCTACAGTAAGCTTTGTAAAGGCCTGTGCTGAATTACACAAAATTAGGCTTGAAATAATGTTTGTATAACAAGGTAATACTGATACTGTTAATTATATCATTTTCCTGTGTTAAAGATACGTTAAACGTGATTTTAACTGAAACAATTCCAAGTGCCCCGCGTCATTATATTATAAACCAATAAATATTTATATTATGAAACAAGCATGCTTAATCATGCTCCTTATTCTTTCGGCAGGGAGCGTCATGGCACATTCATCAAAAAACGAAAAAAATCTTGAATGCATCCAATCAATGCATATTCAAAAAACGGAAGCATTATCTCCTTTTTGTAAGGCAATAGTCAAAGGAGATATAGAAACGGTTCAAAAGCTATTGGCTTTGGGAACCGATGCAAATGAGAGATCTCTTGGAAGAACACCAGCTATGTATGCTGCACGTTATAATCAAGTAGAAATCTTAAAACTTTTAATTAAGTATCAAGCAGACCTACGTATGAAATGTAAAGGTAAAAAGCTTACCGCTTTAGAGTATGCAGAACAATCCAACGCCAAAGAAGCTGCCCAAGTTATCGAGCAAGCCATGGATTCTTAATTTGGACATAACTGCATTTTAATTTATTTGAATTAGCAAGCTTCAAAATCCTGCTTTATAGTGGGATTTTGACATTAAATAGACTTGGTTACAGGATCTAAAAAAACAGCAGGAAAACTCTTCCTGCTGTTTAATTTCTAAATGTAGATGTATCTATTAATTTAAGAAACAGCTTTCAGTTTGTTCACTGTGGCCTTAGTAAGTTTCTCCTCTACATATTGCTTATCCACGATAAGCTCTTTTTCTTTACTACTTGGTAGTTCAAACATCGCATCAGTAAGTACTGTTTCACAGAGTGAACGCAGTCCTCTAGCGCCAAGACCGTACTCAATAGCCTTACCAACAATATAATCCAACGCCTCATTCTTGATTTCAAATTTAATATCATCCATCTCAAATAGCTTGGTGTATTGTTTAATAATAGCATTTTTAGGCTCAGTCAGAATTGAGCGCAATGCTTTGGAATCCAAAGGATTCATATGCGTAAGTACTGGTAAACGACCAATGATCTCCGGAATCAATCCAAATTCTTTTAAATCCTTTGGAATGATGTATTGTAGGAGGTTCTCACGGTCGATCAATTCTTTTTTATCGATATTATAACCCACGGCTTGCATATTAAGCCTTTTGGAGATGTGTCTATCAATTCCATCAAAAGCACCACCGGCCACAAACAATATGTTTTCAGTATTCACTTCGATAAATTTTTGATCGGGATGTTTTCTTCCACCTTTAGGTGGTACGTTTACAGTGGTACCTTCAAGTAATTTTAATAAAGCTTGCTGAACACCTTCACCAGAGACGTCCCGAGTTATAGAAGGGTTATCGCTCTTGCGAGCAATTTTATCAATCTCATCGATAAAGACAATTCCTCGCTCTGCCTTTTCTAAATTGTAATCGGCAGCCTGTAGGAGACGTGTTAATATACTTTCTACATCTTCACCAACATAACCAGCCTCCGTTAATACCGTAGCATCAACAATAGCTAGTGGGACATTAAGCATTTTGGCAATGGTTTTTGCAATTAAGGTTTTACCTGTACCTGTTTGCCCAACCATGATGATATTACTTTTTTGAATTTCAATATCATCTTTTGACGCCGGTTGAAGGAGTCGTTTATAGTGATTGTATACAGCCACAGACATCACCTTTTTAGTCACGTCTTGGCCAATAATATATTCATCCAAGTAGGACTTAATCTCAGCTGGCTTTTTCAATACCAATTCCGCAGACAATTCCTGACTCTTTGATTGCTGTAGTTCTTCCAAGACAATTCCATGTGCTTGTTCGATACAACGATCACAAATATGAGCATCCAATCCTGCAATAAGCAAGTTGGTTTCTGGTTTTTTTCGTCCACAGAAGGAGCATTCTAAATCTTCTTTCGCCATATTTCCTTTTTTGTGAAAGCTAATACAATGAGCTTTCTATTTAAAAATAGATTTTAAGTTGCTTTTGTGGTTGGTTTGGGAATTATTTATTTTCGAGCTAGGATCTCATCGATCATTCCGTAACTTTTAGCCTCTTCAGCTTTCATCCAGAAATCGCGGTCAGCATCCTCTATCACTTTGTCCATTGCTTGTCCAGAGTGATTCGAAATGATTTGATACAACTCATCTTTTAATTTCAAAATCTCTCTTGCGGTGATTTCAATATCACTAGCTTGACCTTGAGCACCACCAAGTGGTTGATGAATCATCACTCTACTGTGAGGCAGGGCAGAACGTTTTCCTTTCTCTCCAGCACATAATAAGACAGCTCCCATAGAGGCAGCCATACCAGTACAGATAGTAGCCACATCAGGTTTTATATACTGCATGGTGTCGTAAATCCCTAAACCAGCGTATACGCTTCCCCCTGGAGAGTTAATATATATTTGAATATCTTTTGAAGCATCCGTACTTTCTAAAAACAATAACTGCGCTTGAATAATGTTGGCTACCTGGTCGTTTATTGCAGTACCCATGAATATGATACGATCCATCATAAGTCTGGAGAAAACATCCATGGCAACAGCATTCATCTGACGCTCTTCAATAATATTTGGTGTAAGGCCAACTGGAGTCATTGCGCTTACGATTTTATCATAATACATGCTATTGATTCCTTGGTCTTTTATGGCAAATGCCTTAAATTCTTTATCTAAATTCATATGATTCAATTACTATTTATAAGACGTAAAAAGGCGTTAAAACTTACTTTTTAACGCCTTAAAGATACTTAAAAATATTTTACTTGGAATTAGCTGTACACTTCTTTAACAAAGTTTTCAAAGCTCATTTCCTTCACCTTTAAATTGGCTTTTTCCTTATATACGTTGATCAGTTTTTCGCTCATCAACTGTTCTGATAATCTCTTAGCCTCATCTTGGTTAGATAACACTCTAGAGGCGATATCCTCTAATACGCTTTCCTCTGGATTGGTTTGTCCGAATTGTGCCATTTGCATAGCTACGTATTTCTTAGCGTAATCCTTTAGTTCCTCATAGGTGATTTGAACCTCATTATCTTTTATGATCTTACCTTCGATGAGTTGGTAACGTAATCCTTTTTCTGATTTTTCGTACTCCTCACTTGCTTCTTCAACACTTAATTCGTTCTCTCCAGTAGCTTGAATCCATTTTTTAAGGAATTCAGCTGGAAGGTCAAATTTCGTGTCTTCAATCAATTGCTCAGTAATATCGTTGAGTAGTTTTTGATCAGCTTGTTGAACAAATTGCTTTTCAGCATCTTCTTTGATTTTAGCACGTAATTCTTCAACAGAAGTCACTACACCTTCACCAAATAATTTATCAAAAAGTTCTTGATTTAACTCTGCAGCCTCTCTCTTGTTCGCCTCATCAATTGTGAAGTTAACGTTGATTTCTAAATCGTGTGCTTTATCGTGATCAACTTTTAGGAAGTTCATTAGGTCATGATCATCCTCAAATAAACTTTTAGTTTTTAGCTCTAGAGTATCACCAACTTTAGCTCCTACAAATTTATTTAAGTTTCTTTTTCCTTTAAGTTTATCCAAGGTCAAAGTCGCTTTATTCTCGATTCCTTCCTCTTCATTTATGAAGGTTCCAGTAACCTCGCTATCCTCACTTACTTCCTCTTGAGAAATAAGTTTTCCGTATTGCTTAGCAATGCTATCAATTTGCTCATCAATCATTTTATCATCAGCAATTAGCTTGTAATGAGTGATAGGCTTTTTAGTTTTTAATTCTACATCAAATTCAGGAGCAAGACCTAATTCAAATTCAAAAGAAAAATCTTCATTATCCCAATCCAAATCATCTTGAGCCTTTGGAAGTGGATTTCCAAGAACATCAAGTTTCTCCTCGGTAAGGTACTTGTTTAAAGATTCCTGAAGCAACTTATTTACCTCATCAACCAGTACAGCCTTACCGTATTGTTTCTTCACTAGTCCCATAGGAACGTGTCCTTTTCTGAATCCAGGAATGTTCGCCGTTCTACGGTAATCATTCAAAATCTTAGCGACTTTGTCACTATAATCATCTTTTGTAATTGCAACCTTAACTATTGCGTTTAAATCGTCTATTTGCTCTCTAGTAATATCCATGCGCTGTAAAAAAATTTAATAGCCCTGTAAATGGGCAGGCAAAAGTAATACATTTTAGAAAGTTAACCAAGTTTTTAAAAGGCTGAAAAACAAATTCTTATTTTTTGTTTTCCAGCCTATGTTCTATTTGTAAATCTATATCAGGTCTGCTAGATATTTGGTCTATCCATTATTACTAGGATCTAACTAATCTGTGGTAACCAATGCGTTGAATATGGATTGTAAAATAGTTAGCAATACACTAAAGATAAGTGCCCACCAAAAACTTTCCGCAGAAAATCCTTGTACTAGGTAATCCACAATTAAAATAACGATGGCATTGATCACTAGTAAAAAGAGTCCTAGTGTAAGTATGGTTGCTGGTAGAGTTAGTATAACCAAAATTGGTTTTACTAGAAAATTCAACAGTGCTAAGACCACAGCAACGATAATAGCTGTGACATAACCGTCCACATGGATTCCTAGCAAAACATTCGCCAGAATGACCACTGCTACGGCAGTCAAAAGTAGTTTGATAATTATTTTCATAGAAAATTTTGTTAATGGTTTAAAACTAAAGATACAAAAAAAGCGCCTATAAAATATAGACGCTTAAATATCTTAATTTGTTATTGGTGTTTACTTAACAAATATAGTCGGATAACTTCCTGGATTTACCAAGGGAAGATCAGAATTGTATTTTGAATTAATTGCCCTAATAAAATTATTGGCTACTACAGCATAACCGCGTTGAGTGGGGTGCACTCCATCCAAGGAAAATGCGCCTCCTGTCCCAAAGGTATTTGTGATGGTTCCACCGTCAAAAGAGACACCACCTTGAGCTAAGGTGTTCATAAGTGACTGAATGTCTACAAAAGCAATATCATATTGATCAGCTAATGCTTTTATTGCGGTGTTATATGCTGTTTGTGCTGTGACCACTAACTGAATTTCAGAAGCGGTAAGCAACTGATCATCGTTTAATGGAACCCCAACCCCAATAACTGAATTTGGGTCAGATGGATCAGCTAGTGTTCCTAGTACTGAAGAAACAGGTAGGGGTATAAGATCCTGGTTGGTTGCTTGGCGCATATTGGTCAAACCTTCATTTATTGAGGTTAAATCCGTGAGGTCTTCATCTAGTAGGACTACCGGATTTTGACCCACTGTAAAGTTTATAGTTCGCTCAGTTGCTTCCTCTGGGGAAATAGCACCCAAAAAGGCTGCCTGCTGTAAGCCAGTATTGTATGGTGCGTAGGCCTGATTGAGCATAGCTGCCGTAGCCTCGTCTAATGGAATGGCGTTATAAGGAACAGTGGTAAAATAAGGAATCGCGGTCACATCAGGGATGTTAGCAACAGCTCCTTTTGCACCATTAGCAGTAAGAGCTTTGAGTAATTCATTGTAGATGTTTGCAAAAACATTTGGGTCAGTGATATCCGAATTCCCATAGGTTGAAGGGTCTAGATTTCCTGTTTGATCCTCACCTATACCTCCAGATGTCGCAAACCCTAAAATATCATTATTGCCAATCCATAGGGTGAAGAATGTCGGGTCTTGAGCTACAGCATCCTCGATGACTGTAGCCTCGTTCGAAGAAGCTATTCTTATAAAATAAGGATTGGCTGCTGGTAGGTTTCCAATATTTCCATAGGTATTGGCCATCAGATGATAGCTTTTAGCACCTGGAATTCCCATGTTGTTAAAAGTACCTTCAAGATGATTGGCAATATCAGTAGTTGGAGTTCCCTCAATAGGAGCAGGGTTTTGTGAGCTTGCCGTCACCTCCAATACAAGACGGTTGCCTTGAATTTGCTGACCATTTGCTAGAAGTCCCCCTAGGTTATCCGCAACTAAAGGTTGGTTAAAGTCCCCTCCACCTGCTAAGGAAAATTTATCAGCGAGCATAGATGGGAAAGAATTTAGTTGTCCTTCAATGTAAAGAGCATTGTCGGCATACCCTGCAGTTAAAGAATTTCCGACAGCTACATAATTTGAGAAATCAGCTTCTCCACTTGTATAGAATCCAACTTCATTAATGGGATCATTGAATTCAGGTTGGCAACCAAAGCTTAGACCTAGAGCAAGGATCGTATATAAATATTTTTTCATTTGTATCGCTTTTTTAGGTGATTAAAATCCATAAGTTATACCGAGTCCTGGTACAAATCCATTGTTTTTATAAAGGCCACCAAAGGAAATATTTTGACCGTTTTCTTGGTAGTGGTCATAAGATTCCTCAACCTCATCAAAATGAATATAAAGGAAGGAGGCATCAATTGTAAATCGATCGCTGAGTTTAAAACTAAACCCTCCTGTGAAATTATTGGAATCGTTTCGAGGGGTTTCTGGTGCAAAATAACCAGATTGAACAGGGGACTCATCAAAATAATAACCGCCTCTTAGAACCAGTCTTGGTGTGGCGTTATATTGAAGTCCAAAACGGTATGTTGATGAATTTTTATAATTTCGTGGGTTAATCGAAGACTGACCATTGCTGAATTCAACGTCCAAATTCTCATAGGCGTTCCAATACACTCTATTGTAATCAAAGGCAACTAACCATTTTTCATTGATTGCATAGGAAGCACCTACAGTTAATTCGGCCGGAAGTGGTAGAGAAGCATCGAAGGTTACTTGGTCAAATTGTCCTTGAAGGTTTCCACCTTCTGGCACATTTTGAAAATCAGCTTCCCCGTCTTTGGCATCCATCTGAATTTTGGAACGATAATTTACCCCTATGGTTAATTTTTCTGTAGGCTTTACCGTTAGGCCTAAATTGTATCCCCAGGCTGTAATTCCTGTTTTATCAATGGTGACATTTGTTCTGTTTCCATTAACATCAGTAGTGGTTCGATCGATATTTCGGTTGAAATTTACATTTCCGGTGGCAAAAATAGGACCACCACCAATACTTACAATATCATTGATTTTAAATGCTACTGTGGGTTGTACGAATATCGAAGCAAGACTGATGTCATTTATCAAATGGGAGCCTTCCCAATCTTTTGGGTATTCTACACCACTACCATAGGGAGTATAGATTCCTAAACCTACACTGACCCACTCGTTGATCTTATAAGCAGCATAAACGTTAAAGGGGGTAGCAGCGCTATTTTTATCCTCTGTATGCCATCCATAATTTTGGTTTTGAAAACTGATATTGGCGAAAACCAAATTAGCACCAACACTCACTGTAAATTTTTCATTTAAAAAGGTGAGTCCAGATGGGTTAAAAAACACCAATTCTGAAGAATTAATAACAGCCACACCCGTGTGACCCATAGCTAGTTGTTTCTGCCCTTGTAAGGCGATCCGATATCCTCCAGCATAGCTCACAGAGAAGCATAGCAATGCAAGGACTATTAGCATTGTGTTTTTCATGGGCGATAAAATTTTAGATTTAGTACTTTGTTACATCAAAAATATAACATTAAAACTCAAAAAACCTACTCTTTCTAACAAAAATCCTGTTAAAAACCCATAAAATACAATCTTAAGATTGGAGAAAGTCTAGTGATTTTTCAAAGAATTGTTTCGGATTTTCAGCATGTAGCCAATGTCCTGCGTTGTCAATAGTTCCAATATGTGCACTAGGAAAATAATTCAGAATATCCGACTTGTCATCAGGGTGAATATACTCCGATTTTGAACCTCTTAAAAACAATGTTTTCCCTTGGAATGTATTATTCGATGGCAAAGGTTCTCCAATTTCTTCTTGAGCATTACTAAGAACTTTAAGATTGATCCTTAAATCAAGTTGCTGCTTTGTTTTCCAATATAAATTCTTTAAAAGGAATTGACGAACTCCCCAATCTGAAAGGTATTCCGCGAGTTTTTCATCTGCCTCACCTCGGGAAGAAATCGCTGAAAAGTCAAGTGCATTTAAGCCCTCTATGATACGGTGATGGTGAGCGGGGTAAAATTTTGGAGCGATATCAGCTACCAGTAAGCGTTCTACCTTATCGCTATGGCTCACGGCAAAAAGCATCGCTACTTTACCTCCCATAGAATGCCCTAAGATATTTACCTTTTTTAAGTTTTTGGACCTGATATAATTTAAAACATCCTCCACCATGAGCTCATAAGAGAATTCATCAGAATGAAAACTTCGCCCGTGGTTTCTAAGATCTACTAAATGGACCTGAAAACCATTTTCGGCATATTTAGAACCTAGCGTTTTCCAATTATCCGCCATCCCTAAAAACCCGTGTAATATAAGTAGCGGTGATCCTTCTCCTAGTATTTTGGAATGTAATAGCTCCATAATTTTAAAGATTTAAATTAAGAGGTTTGCTTTAGTAAACCTGCCCTTCTTAACAATGCCTCAGGTTGAGGTTCTTTCCCTCTAAATTCCTTATAGAGTTCCACAGGGTCCACTGTTCCACCTTGTGAGAGCACCGTGTTTTTAAATTTAGTTGCAACCTCTTTGCTAAAGATTCCTTTTTCCTTGAACAATTCAAAAGCATCTGCATCCAATACCTCTGCCCATTTGTAACTGTAATACCCGGCGGAATATCCGCCTTGGAAAATATGAGAAAATGAAGTGCTCATGCAGGTCTCTGGGGAACTTGGGAACAAAGTGGTAGATTCGAATGCCTGCTCTTCGTAGGATTTGACATCCGTAATATCCGATGGATTGGTTCCGTGCCAGCTCATATCCAAAATACCGAAGCTCAACTGTCTTAAGGTTTGCATACCTTCCATAAAGGTAGAAGACTCTTTAATTTTTTGGATGTATTGCATTGGAATTACTTCACCGCTTTGGTAATGTTTGGCAAAGAGTTCTAAGGCTTCTTTTTCATAACACCAGTTTTCCATCACCTGAGAAGGAAGTTCTACAAAATCCCAATAAACGCTCGTGCCACTTAAACTTGGATAGGTCGTGTTAGCCAACATGCCATGTAGGGCATGACCAAATTCGTGGAACAAGGTAGTAACTTCGTTGAAGGTCAGTAAAGACGGTTTAGTAGAGGTGGGTTTTGTAAAATTACATACGATGGAAATATGAGGCCTGGAATCCACGCCATTTTTTCTATACTGTCTTTTGTAAACAGTCATCCAAGCACCGTTTCGTTTGCCCGCACGCGGATGGAAATCGGCATAAAAAATTGCCTTAAGCTCATTGTTTTCATCAAGCACCTTAAAGGTTTTTACATCTGGATGATAGCCGTCAATTTCCTGGCTTTCCTTGAATCGAAGTCCGTATAATCTTTCTGCGATTGTGAAAACACCTTGGATAACATTTTCAAGTTTAAAATATGGTTTTAGCTTTTCATCATCCAGATCGAAGCGTTGTTGCTTTAGTTTTTCTGTATAATAAGCAGCATCCCATTTCTCCAAATGATCGATCCCATCCGTGTTTTTCGCAAAATCCTGCAGCTGTTTAAATTCTCTTTGTGCAGCTGGTTTAGCCTTTTCTAGCAATTCTTCTAAAAAGGCATTTACTTTTTCTGGGCTTTTTGCCATACGCTCTTGAAGAATGAAATCTGCATGAGTTTTAAAGCCTAACAATTCTGCTCTTTGTTGTCTTAGCTGAACAATTTCTTTGATGATGTCTTGGTTGTCGTGATCTCCACCTTTAAAAGCTTTACTACCAAAGGCTAGTGAGATTTCTTTTCTAAGGGATCTATCATCAGCATAGGTGATCATTGGGATGTAGCTAGGATAGTTGAGCGTAAACAACCAACCTTCTTTGTTTTGAGATTTTGCCTCTTCAAGTGCTGTTTCGATGGCGCTTTCTGGAAGACCTTTTAAATCTGACTCTTTGGTTATGTGAAGTGTATAGTTGTTAGTTTCCGCTAGCACATTTTCCCCAAAGGTCAAACTGAGTTTAGAAAGTTTAGAATCAATCGCTCTTAGAGTTGCTTTTTTGTCCTGGGGTAGATTTGCACCATTTCTGGAGAAGCTCTTATAGGTCTTTTCCAAAAGCATGGATTGTTCTTTGGTTAAGGAAAGTTCCTGTTTGTTATCCCAAATGGTTTTTATGCGCTTAAAGAGCACTTCATTTAAGCGAATATCATTTCCAAATTCAGAGAGTAATGGAGATATTTTCTGCGCTAATTTTTGAATTTCTTCATTAGTCTCTGCGCTGTTTAGATTAAAGAAAATGGAAGTAATTCTATCTAGCTGCTCCCCAGTGTACTCTAAAGCCTCAATTGTGTTTTCAAATGTCGGTGATTCAGAATTGGAGCAAATTACATCAATCTCCATTTTTGTGTTTTGAATTTCCTTTTTAATAGCAGGAAGATAATCTTCATTTTTAATTTGAGAAAAAGGAGCAGTGGTATAGGGGGTATTGAATGTATGATTGAGTATGTTTGACATGAAAATTAATTTTTACAATGGCTACAAAATAACAAGCTTAGTCGGGATATTGTCCAGTTTTTACAAATGATTAACAACAGAAAAAGCACTAAGGCAATTTACTATTGAATACAGGTTTAAGAATTCAGCTCACTTGCCCCTTTGATTACTTTTTCTTTTAGTGACTCTTTATAATTTATGATGTTTTGGCGAATCTTAAGATCAGCAACACCAACAATTTGAGCTGCAAGGATTCCGGCATTTTTTGCACCGTTTAAAGCTACCGTGGCTACTGGTACACCACCGGGCATCTGTAGTATCGATAAAACAGAATCCCATCCATCTATTGAGTTGCTGCTCTTTACAGGAACTCCTATAACTGGTAGAGGAGATAAGGAAGCTACCATTCCAGGAAGGTGAGCGGCCCCACCAGCACCAGCGATAATAGCCGAAATTCCGTTGGAGTGGGCGTTTTTACCAAATTCGTACATTTTTTCTGGGGTTCTATGTGCAGACACAATATCTACCAACACTTCGATTCCTAGTTCTTTTAAAACATCTATTGCTTCTTGCATTACAGGGAGGTCACTAGTGCTTCCCATAATTACAGCTACTTTGGCCATGATTATATGTTTATTATTTACAATCACAAATGTACAAAGAAGCCTTAAGAAGAAGTTATTGGGTTGTGTTTATTTTTGGGAGTGTATGATATCGCAAAATGCGATATGCGATATCAGAAGTATTTTCCAATTTCTAAATCTAGTATTTAAAGAAATTTAAAGTAAAATAGATAGATTCAAACCTGCTTATTTATACACTTTTGGAACAAATAAGCTTTTTATAAGTTTTTTAATTGCTTATTTATACAAAATTGTGAGTATTGGGTAAACTAATCGATAAATAGGTCAGAGTAACTAACGGTGGCTGTACGGTATTGATATAACCTAATTTGACCCGTAGAATAATAAATCATAATTAGATCCAGACTAAGAATCCGAAATCACTCGAATACTATTTTTTACATCTTCGGCAATGCTTCGTGCCTTGGCGATATCTTCATTGACTATAGTTACGTGACCCATCTTACGGAAAGGTCTTGTTTCTTTTTTTCCATAGATATGTGGAGTAACACCCTGCATAGCCATAATTTTTTCTATGTTTTTATACACCACAGCGCCTGTATGATTTTCTTCACCCACAAGATTCACCATAATTCCAGCGACCTTGCTTTGGGTATCTCCTAGAGGAAGACCTAAAATAGCCCTGAGATGTTGCTCAAATTGATTGGTATAACTTGCCTCGATACTATAATGGCCGCTATTGTGAGGTCTTGGCGCTACTTCATTTACCAAAATATCATCGTCTTGGGTTTGAAACATTTCCACGGCAAGTAAACCAACATGCTCAAAGGCTTGTGAGACTTTTAAAGCTATTAATTGGGCTTTTTTAGCCACTGACTCATCAATTCTAGCTGGACAGATAACATATTCCACCTGATTAGCCTCTGGATGAAATTCCATTTCTACTACAGGATAGGTTTTTACGTTTCCATCAACGTCTCTAGCGACTATTACTGCCAATTCATTTTTAAAAGGAATCATCTTTTCAGCGATGCATTCACCACTTGGAAGGCCTTCTAAATCCGAGTAGGTACGGATCACCTTTACTCCCTGTCCATCATAACCAAACCTTGCACTCTTCCAAACAAATGGAAACTCGATCGATTCATTTTTAATGGCTGTTAGTAACTCATCTGCATAAGCAAAACGACTGAAATCTGCAGTAGGGATGTTGTTGTCTGTATAAAATAACTTTTGTTCCGCCTTGTTCTGAATTTTTTTAAGTGTAATTGAGGAAGGATAAACCTTCTTACCCTTTTTTTCTAATGCCTTTAAGGCATCGACATTTACATTTTCGATTTCAATGGTAAGGACATCTACTTTTAGCCCAAAATTATAAACCGTATCATAATCCATCAAATCTCCCAACTCAAAGTCATTGCAGGCAATTTTACAAGGCGCTTGTTCACTAGGGTCCAAGACAGCAGTATAAATATCTAATTTACGTGTTTCATAGAGTAGCATTTTACCCAATTGACCCCCTCCTAAAATACCGAGTTTAAAATCTGATGAAAAATAATTCATGATTATTCGTAAATATCAATTAATGTGTGTTTGTGAGCTAACTTAGCAACAAGGCAAAAGTACAGTAAAAAGTGAAATTCTTATATTTAATCACCTTTTAATTGATTCACCATTGCTGAATTAAGGTTAAATCTGGTGAGAATTCGTAAGCATCGGAGGTTTTTTTGTGAAAATCTGTAAAAAATTACCGAAATCAATTAAATTTAAGAAAAAAACAAATATGGAATAGTATCTTTGCAACTTTATAATTTTAAGACAATTGATCAAGCTTCACGATAAATATTTCGAACCTTATATCTCTAAGCAAGAGATCGATACTGCTATTGAGCAAATGGTAGAAAACGTAAAAACAGATTTTAAGCAGGAAACTCCTATATTTATTTGTGTACTTAACGGCGCCTTTATGTTTGCTTCTGATTTTATTAAAAAATACGATCAGCCATGCGAGATAAGCTTTGTAAAACTTAGTTCATACCACGGATTTTCATCCACGGGAATCGTAAAGACGCTATTGGATGTTCCAGATAATGTTGAAGGTAGGAGTGTGGTGATATTGGAGGATATTATAGATACAGGTAAAACGGTCAAAGAACTCGTTTCCATGTTTTCTAATATCAATGTAAAACGATTTAAAATTGCTTCAATGTTTTATAAACCTGAGGTCTATTCAGGGGAATATAATATTGATTATGTGGGTATTGAAATCCCAAATAAGTTTATCGTAGGGTACGGGCTTGATTACGATGAATTAGGAAGAAACTTACCAGAGGTATATCAAATAAAAGATAATTAATATGATCAATTTAGTGCTTTTCGGGAAACCGGGTGCAGGAAAAGGTACACAGGCGAACTTTTTAAAAGAAAAATACAATCTTAAACACATTTCAACTGGTGATGTTTTTCGTTACAATATCAAAAATGGAACTGAGCTTGGACAATTGGCTAAAACCTATATAGATAAAGGGGATTTAGTGCCAGACCAAGTAACTATTGATATGTTGAGAGATGAGGTGGAAAAGAACCCAGATGCTGATGGATTTATTTTTGACGGTTTTCCACGTACAGGCGCACAAGCTAAAGCACTAGATACACTACTGAAAGAAAAAGATATGCAAATCCATGCGACCATCGCCTTAGATGCAGATGACCAGGTCTTAATTAAAAGACTTTTAGAGCGTGGAAAGGTTAGCGGAAGAACGGATGATCAGGATGTGGATAAAATCAAAAACCGTTTTGAGGAATACAATGAAAAAACTGCGCCTCTGATAGAATATTACCAAGAACAAGACAAATTTCACCGTGTAAATGGTATTGGTAGCATAGAAGAAATTACACAACGTCTTAGCGAAGTAATTGAGACTATTAGACCTCCAAAAACAATTAAGTAAGATTATTTAGATGACAGAAGGGAATTTTACAGATTATGTAAAAATTAATGTTGCATCCGGAAAAGGAGGGCAAGGTTCCAGCCATTTGCGCAGGGAAAAATATGTTGCCAAAGGAGGACCGGATGGGGGAGATGGTGGCCGAGGAGGCCATGTCATTATCAAAGGAAATGAAACTCTATGGACCCTTTACCACTTTAAGTTTAAAAAACACTTTAAAGCAGGACATGGAGAAAATGGCGGAAAGCAAACTAGTACTGGGGCAGATGGACAAGACGTTTATTTGGAAGTGCCTTTAGGTACCCAGGTTAAAGATCCCCAGACTAATGACATACTTTTTGAAATTACTGAGCACGATCAGGAAAAGATCATTGCTAAAGGTGGAAAGGGTGGATTAGGGAACTTTCATTTTAAATCCTCTACCAATCAAACACCTCGTTATTCTCAACCCGGATTACCAGGAGAGGAATTAGAGGTTTTATTGGAGTTAAAACTATTAGCTGATGTAGGATTAGTCGGTTTTCCAAATGCTGGTAAGTCTACTTTACTTTCAGTGATAACCTCGGCAAAACCAAAAATAGGCGATTACGAATTCACTACCCTAAAACCTAATTTAGGAATTGTTCAATACAGAGATTACAGAACCTTTGTAATGGCGGATATTCCTGGAATTATTGAAGGAGCTTCCCAGGGCAAAGGATTGGGACACTACTTTTTAAGGCATATTGAGCGAAACTCTACGCTCTTGTTCTTAGTTCCCGCAGATGCAAAAGATATTTATCAGGAGTACAGTATACTTTTAAATGAATTGCAGAAATACAACCCAGAACTCTTGGATAAAGATCGTTTGGTAGCTATTTCTAAATCAGATATGCTCGATGATGAATTAAAGGCGGAGTTAAGACAACAACTCGATGCTCAATTTAAAGATGTTAAATATCTCTTCATTTCTTCTGTAGCTCAGCAGGGTATACAAGAACTAAAAGATGAGTTATGGGAAATTCTCAACAAAGCAGGGGAAAAGATCTAAATTACTGGTTTATTTCGTATTTTTATAAATTGGAGCGTAAAACCCATTGATCGCTTTAGGGTGGATGGGATGTAAGCGACACACTATACTTGGGAGAGGATGTATTAGCGTATTGTTTCAGGTGATGCTTCACCAATAGAACAAACCAATTAACCATCTGACCAGAAAGTACGCTTGCGCCAAAACTGTTTTGACAAAGAAACGGAATGCTTTTGCCAAATGAGGTAAGTGGATTGTTGTTTGAGCCTACGTACTATCTGTGAGATTGAAAGCCGCGGAATGTAGCGGATAAAAAAAGGTAATGGTCAAGGTCGCTCTCAAAGACTTCTA
>NZ_AMSG01000036.1 GCF_000300875.1 Galbibacter marinus
TATCTTATGTATAGTAGAATATTATGTAAAGCAACCAAAAAGATACCGGTGAATTTGAGGGTTGCGAACACAACTTCCTGCAATTGCTTTACATAATATTACCTTCCTCAGAAGCTCTTCAACCATCCAAGGAGATTCTTATTTTCCAACCAAAAGGGGTTGACCTCAGGTTTAACTTCTACATATGCTTTTTCAAGAGCCTGGCGTTTTTCCTTGGAATCGGCCCTGGCATACACTTCTGTGGTTTGGATAGACACATGTCCCAGAAAATCCCGGATGTAAACTAAATTTACTCCAGCTTGCAGCAAATGCATGGCTTTAGAGTGCCTGATCGAGTGGCAACTAATTTTCGGGATAAGCCTATCGTTCTGTTTACGTGCTAATGCTGCATACTTAAGCAGTATATGGCTTACCCCGGCCCTAGTGAACTTTTCCTTCCGAGAATTAAAGAATAAAGGCTCAGGATGCGCCTGTTCCTTGTCCAATTTGTTAGCTTCCATATATTTTTGTAACAATCTTACCTGTTCTTTCTGAAGTGGAACAATACGGGTTTTATTTCCTTTTCCGGTGATTCTGATGGTGAAAGGAGTATCAAACCTTACGCACCCCGGTGTAAGGTCAATAATTTCCTGTACCCGAGCCCCCGTGTCATACATAAGTGATAACAAGGCAACATCCCTTAATCCCCGATGTGTATTGACATCTGGTTGGCGAAGCAACAGCATGATTCCTTCTACAGCAAGGTACTCAATGGTTGGTTTCTCAGTTCTCTTTGCTCGTATGGAAAGAATCCGCTGCGTTTCATAGAGTCGTTCTGGCGCCTCATATTGAACATAAAGATAAAAAGATCGAATAGCGGCCAACCGAGCATTCCTGGTTGAATTTCCAGCACCGCGTTCGTCTTGTAGCCAATCCAAAAACCCATTGATATTATCTCTATTGAGTTGCGCCAGAGATAAATTCTCGGCCTTTATACCATTTGCAGCCATATAATTGATCAGGAGAATAAAAGTATCCTTGTAAGCTTTAAGAGTATTAGTACTCATACCTCTTTCGTGAGGCAGGTATCCTGTCAGGAATCCTGTCAACAGTTTGGCAAAATCAGTTGGGACCATGACTTTTGAGGTTTGGAAAAACATTCAGACAGACCGCTTCTATATCCTTTATGAGCCCGGGATACATTTCAGCGGTGAGCCTTACATAAGAATTGGTAGATTCCAGGCATTGGTGGCCCAGATAGGATGAAAGTACTGGTAAGGAACAATAAAGGTCCTGACCGGTTTCAGCCATCATTGCCAGGGAATGAACGCTGAAGCTGTGACGAAAACTATGGATCCTGGCACCATGATCGTGCCTTGGTATACCAGCCTTGACTAATGTTCTATGAAACCACTTATACACTGCTCTTCGGACACAAACCGAACCATTAAGTGAGACGAAGAAGGGTGTTTCACTACCAATGTGGATAGGTAGTCGTTTTTTCTGTTTCCTGAATACCCTACAGACTTCCGATAAGGACTCTGACATAGGTATCAGCCGTTCGAGTCCATTCTTAGAATCCCGGATAACTAAATAGCAATCTTCGGTATTGACATCTTTTTCCAGAAGCGCCAGAGCCTCGCCAATCCGCACACCAGTGCCATATAAAAGTCTCCAGAGACAGGGAAGCGAGAAAATAATGGAGTTCATTTGCTTCTTATCCGTAACTAACAGATCAGCTTCATGAAAAAAGGAAGCAATTTGGTCTCTTGAAAAAACATAGGGTGTAAAGTCTTTTTTAATAGGCGGAAGCTTTGGAATCAGCGAGCGGATTCCTTGTCTATTTAGGTAATGAGATAATTGGACTACGGTAACGGTACGAGGAGGATTCATTTGGGTTCAGACTGATCCAGGCCTCCCACAGTTCTTTTGTCACCCCTATAGCAGACTCGTTCCTTTGGCAGCAAAGTCGGTCGAATAATCCTAGTACGACTCCTTCCGTAACGTATTTAAAACCCAAAGACTTCTTCATAGCAATGAACTGACTGATGTATTCTGCATAAACGCTGTTGTATAAATTAGGCATAGAAGTACCCTCCTTTCTGATTATAGAAGGTATCAGATACCTGTGGTACCTCCAAAGCACATTTTCTCATAGAGGCCAGGTCGATACGCAGATAATAGCGGGTTGAAGCGCTGTTCTGGTGACCGAGCACTTCGGTAATTACCGGAAGAGTAGTTCCCTTAGCCAGAAGTATTCCTGCCAAGCTGTGACGCAGGCTATGCGTTCCCGCCTTTCTGTTGCTTATGTCTATTCCCGCTGAAAGGTAGCTTGATCGTACTATCCCACCGATAGCATTCGAGACAATGGCAGTGAAGGGTGAGCGAGCCAGTAGAAACACTTGCTGCAGTGTTGATTTCGGCCGCCCGTATTTTAGGTAATCAATGATTGCTTCCCCAATTTCCGGGAAAAGCGGAAGCTCCAACCGTTTTCCTGTTTTGAACTGATTGAAGCTTATAACACAATTATCCCAATCAATATCTGAGAATCGGAGCCCCCCAATGTCCGACGACCTAAGGCCCAGTCTGGCCGCAAGAAGGACAATTGCAAAATTCCTCCTGCCTTTCTTAGTGGAACGATCTATGGAGGTGAGCATATCACTTATTTCCTTTTCAGTATACACTGAGGGAAGTTTAGGCTGCTTGCAGAATTTGTCTTTCGGTATATGGCTAGCCAGATCAACAGCTATGAGCTCTTCCTTATAGAGGTAAGAAAAGAACCCCCTAAGTGTTTGAATAGTATGGTGCTGGAGCGTGGAAAACCGCCGATCCACATTCATCAGAAAAGTGAGAATATGACTATTAGTAACTGCTCTTAATGAAGGTATTGCTGATGTCTCCATATACTTTTGGAACCGATATAAGTGTCGTGATTTCTCGTAAAGAGTGGATGCTTTCAACCGCTGAGAGGCAGCATACAAAAGGTATGCTTCCATCAATTTACCGGTTTCCCCTTCGAAATGTACCTGCTCCTTCTTCGAAAGAATATTACCCGTTTCATAATATTCAATCAGAACGTTTACCGCACTAACCAAATCCTTTTCAATCTTTGTGAGAATAGAATAATCACGGTCGCCGAACCGAGTTAACAGGAAATCCTTACCTACTCTGGAATTGAAATATGGTATTCCACTAGACTCCATAAATCGTTGAATCTTGCGCCAAAGAACTTGATAATGCTTAATTGTTCCCTCGGTTCTTCCCAAATTCTCACGCAACACTTTTGCAGCACCTTCGGTAACTTCCGAAATACTGATCTTCAGTTTTTTCATAATATTCTTGTTTTAGCACAGCAACATTACTGCAGAAGCTAAGCTACATTATTATGAAAAGGAAAAAAGGTTATTTCTCTAGTATTATTCTGTTTATTAGATATTTAAATAAAATACTTTACATAATATTCTACTATACATAAGATAGGGCTATGGGCCTAATGCTGTTTTCGATTTTATTGTTGTCCAACTCAATTCTCCCGTCTATTAATACGTTTTCAAGCTTGGGTTATGCAAAGCTTTACATAATTTATCAAGAAAGAACTTTCTGTTCTGTGGCTCTCACAGAGCTGCACAGCATGCGGCCATATTTTTGTCTTTCTTTGGGAGCTGTAAACTCCATGGGGTAAACCCTAGAGTATGGCTTGAAGAAACGCTTTCCAATATTAAAGATTACAAAATAAAGGACCTTGAAGAGTTATTGCCAGGATATCAGAAAGAATCTTGATTGTTAAAATTAAGTTCATTTATCGAGGTGCTAAACTAAAGTATGTAGTTGCTCGGACGGATACGTTGAGTACAGTAAATGAGATAAGCAAATAGAAGATGGTGGTAATTACCATTGTCAATAAAAAGGCACGAGGAATCGTCTTTCCTGGATTTTTAACCTCTGAACCTAACGATGCCATATGCTCAAAACCTGTATAGACAAAAAACAAAGTCGCCGTGGCCGCAAGTGTCCCAGAGAATGAGTTGATTTGAAAAATTTCAGCTTTTGGCAAGCCTGTTTCTTTAAGGCCTATAAAGATAAGAATGAGCAAACCCAACAATTGGATACTGACCATTATAATATTAGCAGTAGATGATTTCTTTATACCTGTAATACTTATCAAAGCAAGCAATAACAATACACCATAGCTTATCAATAATCCCGGTACTTCAAAAAACGTATTGAAATACCCCGAAAAGGCAAGTAACACGGCTGCAATGGTGGCCGAACTATGAAACGCAATCGTCCAACCCGTGAGAAAAGACGGAATATCAATTTTTGGAAATGCCTTGCGTACAAAAATAAATTCCGCACCAGCATTGGGGTAGGTAGAGGACAATTCTGCATACGACATTGCAGAGACACTGGCCGCAATTGCTGCAAAAATGAAACTCAACCAAAGGTCTGTGCCCGCTTGTCCAGCAGCTGCACCGATTACGGTATAGATTCCTGCACCCACAATAGTACCCACACCATAAAAAGTGAGTCGAAGGGTACCTAATGATTTTTTTAATTCTGCCATAATACTATTAGTAATTTATTATCCATTTTTATCTAAATTTCTTTTTTCCATCTCTGCCTTTACGATTCCACGCTCTAAAGCTTCATCTTTTGAGCATTTTTTATCCACGTATAAATCCCTTGCATATTTTAATGCTACTGCTCTAATATTTTCATCCAGCACATTAAGTCTCTCCTGATAATCCTTAAATAAATCCTCCTTCATTTTTTAAAATAGTTTTATAACAAAAAACACCATAGCCACTTCAGGGCTCGCATTTACAAGAGCGAGGAATGCAACCCCTGCCGAAGCGGTAAGCCCCCATTGTTTACGCAGCATCTTTAAAGGTGTCAACAGTTTGTCCGCACCCCAATGTGCCGCCCAAGCTGCCAATCCTAATACTACTACCCAAAGCCAAATATTCATTTTTATTATTGATTTATTTTTTTCTATTTCAAGGTTTACTTAAAGCTACTTCGACAATTTTAAAATTCTTATTGCACCACGCATCACAAACGTGAAAACGATGCCGCCAATTACTAAATCGGGCCATTTACTATTCAGAAAATAAACCAGTATCCCTGCTGCTATAACACCACCGTTAACAATGATATCATTGGACGTAAAAATGGCACTTGCCTGCATATGGGCTTCTTTGCTCTTGGTTTTGTTGATAAGCCAGAGCGATATCAAATTACCTACCAATGCGAAAATCGAAACGATAATCATCCATTGGAACAAAGGTGTTTCGGTATCGCTGAAAAACCTTCGCAAAACCTCTACAAACCCAAGTGTTGCCAATGCCATCTGAAAGTATCCGCTGAATTTTGCGACCTTCTTTTTTCTGGAAATGGCACCGCCTACCGCGAATAGGCTTAGCGCATATACGATGGAATCTGCCAGCATATCCAACGAATCTGCTATAAGTCCCATTGAGCCAGATATCCAACCAGTGGTCATTTCGATAACGAAAAAGCCAAAGTTGATGCCCAAGACCCACCAAAGGATTCTTTTTTGTTTGGATTGGTCTTCCATTACGGGTGGTTCGGCTTCTGTGGTTCCCTCAAAGGAATCCCCAAGTTTTAAGCTCGCTATAGACATTTGTATCGCCTTGATATCGTCCACGTGATATACTTCCAATTTTCTGTTGGGAATATCAAAGTCCAAATATTTTACTTCGGCATAAGACTCCAACTTCATCCGAATCATCTGCTCTTCTGAAGGGCAGTCCATTTTACTGATTTTAAAAGTGCTCTTGTTCATTTATATACTACTGAATTAATTGTCCTCAAGTGCTTCATTTGTTTATGCGACTCTATATACCTTTCCAAGAGTGACTTCAGGTTATCCAAATAGTCCACGAACGAGTTGACCGAAATCTCGGGTGTTTCGCAATCAGGAATGGTAATAGGGTTTTCATCGAGATATTGGTATAGTTCAGGATAGTCCTGTTCAATTCTCAAAGTTAATTCGTTAATTTCCTTGGTCAATTGCTGAAGCTTTTTCATCCTTATTGTTTTTTCCTGCATTTTTCACATATTCCTTTCAAAACCAAGTTCACATCGTTCACTTCATAATCATCTGGCAAGCTATCTTCCGATATTTTATTTGGTAAACAGATTGTTTTCCTACAAACGGTACAATGAAAGTGCATATGTAAATCTGTACCGTATTTACCTTTGGCATTTTCATCAGAAATCGCATATTTTGACACCCCGACACCATCATTAATCTGATGAATCAACCCTTTATCCTCAAAAATCTTTAGATTGCGATAAAAGGTCGTTCTGTTGGCTGTTTTATTGGTTTCGCTCTTTTGAACAAAGGCTTTTTTTAAATCGGAAAAGGACACTGCACTTTGTTTCCTTTTCAGGAACTTGTATATCTTCGACCTCATTTGAGTAGGGCGAATACCGTGATATGATAATATTTTTTCCGTTTTGGTCATTTTAACCTTGATTCAAAAGCAACCCTTTTTATTAAATTTATTTTTTATAGGCCAAAAGTCTTAACGCATTAAAAACCACAAGTAACGTTGAGCCTTCGTGGATGACCACTGCAATACCGATATTGGCCCAACCCATAATGGTCGATGGGATAAGCAATGCCACAATACCGAGGCTTACCCAAAGGTTTTGCTTAATAATGGTCTTTGCCTTCCTGCTCAAACCTATGGCAAAGGGCAGGGTTTCCAGTTTATCGGCCATTAGGGCAATGTCAGCTGTTTCCAATGCTACATCACTGCCCGCAGCACCCATTGCGATCCCTACGGTGCTGTTTGCCATTGCAGGGGCATCGTTCACACCGTCGCCTACCATTGCGACTTTGGATTCCTGTTCTTTTAATTTTTTAATGGCATCAACCTTTTCCTCCGGCAACAGGCTTCCCCAGGCATCGGTCAACCCAATTTCTTTAGCAACGGCATCGGCAACCTTTTGATTATCCCCGGTTAGCATTATCATCCGTTTGATGCCGATTTCCTTTAATTTTTTCAGTGTTTCCTTGGCCGCTTCCCGTGGGGTATCCATCAGGGCGATGATACCTATATATTCTTTGTTCCTTCTTATGAGCATTGTGGTATTTCCACCACCTTCAAGTTCTTTTACTTTATTCGATATTTCTTCGGATGGTATTGCTTCATCGAGGTCTTCGTACAAGTCAAGGTTTCCAATATAGATTTTATCCTTGCCAAAGGACGCTTTGATACCTTTTCCTAGAACCGCTTCCAAATCTGACGCATCGGTAATATCAGTACCTTTCAGACGCTCTTTCCCATCCCTTACGACGGCTTTGGCCAAAGGGTGGTCGCTCAAGTTTTCAACGGCAACGGCTATCTTTAACAGTTCATTTTCTTCAATATTTCCCAGTGGTACTACTTCGGTAAGTTTGGGCTTGCCTTCGGTAAGCGTGCCCGTTTTATCAAAAGCCAAAGCGGTAATGACCCCTAAATCCTCAAGTGGTCGCCCACCTTTGATAAGTACACCGCCCCGTGCTGCCCGTGCCACACCGCTTAATACCGCACTTGGTGTTGAAATGGCGAGTGCACAGGGGCTGGCAGCTACCAATACTGCCATTGCACGGTAAAAACTGGCACTAAACGGTTCATCAATGACCAAAAAGGCAAAGAGTAGGATACTAACCAATATCAGTACGGATGGTACAAAATATTTTTCAAACTTGTCGGTCAACAGTTGGGTAGGGGATTTCTGGGTCTGTGCCTCGTTGACCAATTTGACCAGTCGGGACAGCGTAGAGTCTTTGGCTTCTTTGATTACCTTTATTTCCAGAGTATTATTACCGTTGATAGTTCCAGCAAAAACGCGGTTTTCGTCCTTGATATCATCGTCTGCTGAATAGTCCTTGCCCGTATCTTCCACAGGAATTTTGTCCACAGGTACACTTTCCCCTGTGATAGGTGCTTGGTTGACACTGCTTTTTCCTTTGACCACAACACCATCGGCAGATATTTTACTGTTGGGCTTGACCACAATGATATCACCTATAATTAATTTTTCAATCCCGACTTCTTCTGTCTTGCCATCTTTTTTGAGCAATGCCGTTTTTGGTGCCAAATCTGCCAGTGCCGCAATGGACTTTCGGGCCTTTTCCATTGCATAATGTTCAAGGGCGTGCCCCAAACTAAACAGGAACAATAACAATGCACCTTCTGCCCATTCTCCCAGAATGGCGGCACCAATGGCGGCAACCAACATTAAGAAGTCAATTTCAAAACCGCCTTTGGCGACGGTCTGTACTGCTTCCTTGGCCGTAAAGAAACCACCGAAAAAGTAAGCGCCAATGTATAAAGTAAGACTGACCCAATCTGGGATGGATTCCACATAGGAAAGGCCGAAACCTATTCCGAGAAGTGCCCCACAGATAATGGAAAAAATGAGCTCCGTATTTTTACCGAAAATACCACCGTGGGCGTGCTCTTCTCCTTCCTCGTGGGTCTCGCCTTCTTTGTGCTCGTGTCCCTCTGTGGAAGTTTGCTCTTTAGTCTCTTCCTTCTTTGAACGCTCCTGTTTTTTGGATGCTTTGGTGTAATCATTTTCGTTTGAAGCACTGCGTTGAACCTGAAGGTCTTCCTTTTCAATTTGTTTGCTTATTTCATCAAAATTTGTTTGCTTTTTATCAAACTCAAGTCGTACCATTCCAGAGCCTGAAACGGAAGCTTCCAAAACTCCATTGATTGCCAAAAGGCTTTTCTCTATGGAACGAGCCTGTCTTGTGTGTCTGATTCCTTTAACTTCAATGAGCAAATGCCCGTATTTTTCGGTAATCTCGGCACCAGTACTTTCGGCGAGGGATTGAATGCGGTCGATGGAAATGATATCTGGGTCATAATGAAAACAGAGCTGTGGCACATTAGCTCCGTTTGCATCGGCAATGTGCACTTTTTCGATGCCCTCTTTAGCTTGTAGTTTTTGAATAAGCCTTTCAACACAAGAATCTTTTTCGTTTGGAACTTGCGGAAGGATGACCGATATTTTTAGTTGTAGTTTTTCCATTTTTTATTTTTATTTTATCCACTCTTTGGCATCGTCTTTTTCTTCGGTCTTATAAAATTTTATATGAGCTTCTGAAAAAGGAAGCAATACCTCGGTAAATTGCTCTTGCCATTTAACGCTACCCACCAAAGCAACACGCTTTAAATGCTTTTCATTCGGAAGATTTAATTCAATACCCTTCCAATAGGCACTTACCGTCCAGCCTTCAAAATTTTGCATTTCAATATACCAGAACACTTCCTGATATGCATTTATGTGTTCTGTTAAGACCGGTATCAAGTTTTCATAATCCTTGGCATCCAGCTTATTCTCTGCTACCATATATACAGTAGCCTCTTTTTTATAGATTGTTATCATTGCTCATTATTTAAATGATAATTGAATTTAAAAACCAAAGGTTTAATCCAAATTGCCACTGCATTTTTCGCAGATACCCTTTACCACCAAGTTAATGTCCTCCGTGATATAGCCATCAGGCAAGTTGATGTGAGGGATTTTATGCTCTGTTAAACAGACCGTTTCATTACAATTGTTGCAATGAAAGTGCAAATGAAGGTCGTTGCCGACCTCGCATTCACAATTTTCTTCGCAAAGGGCGTATTTTATAATTCCCGTACCATCCTCGATTTGATGCACAATACCTTTTTCTTCAAACGCTTTCATAGTCCTAAATAGAGTACTTCTTTCACTGACCTTAAAATCCTTTTCCAAGTCGCCAAGGCTGATGGCAACATTCAACTCTGCCAACCGCTTATAGGTCATAAGGCGCATTGCAGTAGGCCGTATTCCTTTGCTTTCTAAAAATTGAACTATTTTTTCCATTTGTTCAGAAAGAGGTTTACAGGTCGTAACGTTTTAAGGATTCTCCCGTTTTAATCTGAAAGACATCTTCTATATTAGCTATATAAATTATACCATCCCCTGGTTCTTCCGTTTTTCCATTTCTTAGAATTGTTTCAATTGCGACTTGAACTTCCTCATTTTGACAGACCAGTTCCAGCTTGACCACTGGACTATCTGTCACGTGAAAATCAAGCGAGGGTTTTGCGCCTTTTGCCTTGAATGCTCCCGTGCCTTCTGCCTGTGAAAGTGTCATACTTTTAAAACCACTATCAGCAAGAGCTTCAATTACCCTTTGGATCCGGTTCGGTTTTATAAATGCTTTTATTTCTTTCATATTATTAACTTTTTAAATTTTTAATCAATTTTGAACCGAGCCTGTTTTTTAATTTTAACTAACTAATTAAGACGATAACAAACTCGGAATCAAAACCTTTGATTATTATTGAATTAATGTCCGTGTTCCAGTTCGCCTTTTACCATTTCCGAAGACAGGTTATAAGCTCCGTTTATGACCACTTTGGCATCCTTTGAAACTTCGGCAGGAAGATTGACTTCAACAAAACCTAAATCAGTAATACCAACCGTTACGGGTATCATTTTGAATTTCATTTTGCCCGCTTCCATTTCTTCATCTTCATCCAAAATGAAAATGAAGGATTGCTCGCCTTCTTTTATGATGGCAGCTTCAGGAATAGCGAAACCCTTTTTCTCGCCCTGCACTATGCGCCCTTCCACATACATACCCGGCAATAGGTTTTTATCCTTGTTTTCAATATCCGCCAAGACTTCCAAAGCCTTTGGGTCGGTGTTAAAGGTTTTACCAACAGACCGAACGGTTGCTTTAAGCAAATTGTCCGGGTGGGAAGCCGTGGAAAAATATATTTGTTGCCCTTTCTTTATTTGGTATATGTCCTTTTCATATACTTTAAAATTGACATAAATTTTTGAGTTATCGCTTATTGAGAACATTTTGGATTGAGCGCCCACATAATCGCCCAAACTTATATTTACTTCTGCCACGTATCCACTTATTGGCGTGGTAATGGGAACAGCGGAATATATTTGACCTTCCGCCACTTTGTCGGGATTAATGCCCAACAGTTTCAATTGGGAACGCAACCCATTGACACTGGATGTTGTGGAACGAAATCTTGACTGTGCCATCTGAAATTCCTTTCCAGAAGAAACACCTTTGTCATAAAGGGTCTTTTTGCGCTCAAAATCCTGTTTCAAAAAGACCAGTTCGTCATTTTTTTCCTGATATTCCTGTTGCATTGCTATGATATCGGGATGCTCAATATATGCCAATACCTGTCCTTTACTTACATTATCTCCAGGTACTACCTTTATGGAACTCACATTTCCACCAACAAAAGGGCTTATGTTTGCCTTATCCTGTGGGAAAAGTTCCAGCGTTCCTGTTACCTTAATATTGTTTCCTAAATTTCGTTCCTCCAGAGGTTTCATTTCCAAACCAATGGTTTCGGCCTGTGGTTTTGTGAGTTCCACAACACCTTCTTCCTCGTCGTGGCCTTCGCCGTGCGCATCTTCCCCGACTTCCGCTTCGTTGTGGCCAAGTTCAGATTTTGGGGCATCGTTACAACTCATAAACATAAGTGTAAATAATACGGTACTTACTAATAGTATATTCTTCATTTTTCTCTTTTTATGATTATAGATTACCCAATTGATATTGTACCTCAATAGACTGTTGGTTATACTGATTGAGGTATTGTAAATGGTTTTGTTTGATACGGATGGCACTGTTTAGAATTGTAATGTAATTAACGTAATCAATTTCACCTTCCTTGGATGCCAATTGTGCCGTGGCTATCTGTTCTTCTGCCAATAGCAGTGCGCCTTCTTTATAATATTGCAATGTCTTCTTAGTTTTTTCGAGGGATTGGAGCAATTGCGAAACACGGCTTTCCGTAACTTCTTTTTGTTCCAAATATTGATACTCTGCCATCATTGCGTCTGCCTTAGCTGACTTGACTCTTGCCTTTTGCGGAAAAAACCATAGTGGAATGCTAATGCCTGCCTGAAAAGTATTGAAGCCTGACACTTCATCTACAACCTGTCTGCCGTACGATAAACTAAATTTAGGTAGAAATTGGGATTTTTCGACACCCACGTTTGCCTTGCTTACTTCGGCATTTTGCAATGCATATTGCAACATTGGGTTATTGGCAACCGAAGCTGAATCCAATGTTGCGATAAAATCCAATGGCTCGTAAGAACCATCTACCGTTTCAATGGATTCGTCCGTTCCCAAATATTGTTTTAAGGCACGTTTGGCAATTTCAATATCATCATAGGCTTGTTGCCTTAACACTTGAATCTGTTGAAATTCGGAAGAGGCTGCAATAAATTCCAACTTGCCTGTTTCTCCGGTATCATACCGAAGTTGGGCAGCGGTCTTAAAATTGGCATAAACACTGTCCAATTGATCAGCAAAACGCAACTGTGCCTTGTAATAATTAATTTGGTCATACGCCTGCATCACATTACGCACCAACTGTTGTTCACTTGCCACAAAAAACTTTTCTCCCAAGGCAATACGCTCTTTGTAAAACTTCGATTTTGAAAAACCGGAAAGCAAATCAATGTTGCCCTGTTGCACACCAACGGTTGTCTGCACTCCAGGAAGATTATTTCCATATTCTTCTTTGCCCGTGAAAACTTGAGTGCTACCAAGGTCAAAACTCGTTCCCTTTAGTGCCTTTTCCCGTTCAATAAATGCTTGGCTCTCTTTAAGTGATGGATAATTCTGTTTAGCCATAGCAATAGCCTCATCAATGGTCAAGGTCTTTGGGATTGTACCATCTTGATTGGTGTCTTGGGCAAATGAAGTACCAGAAGCCATCAAACCTCCAACCATCAATAATACGGTTACAATATTGGTTGATTTTTTAATATAACTTACATCTCCACCATTGTCCTTCTTTTCTTTTCGGGATTCCAGCCAATAATAAAGAATAGGAATAACCACCAAGGTCAGAAATGTTGCCGTAAGCATTCCTCCAATGACTACTGTCGCCAAAGGTCGCTGTACTTCTGCACCACCAGAGGTAGAAATCGCCATTGGGATAAAACCCATAATTGTTGTAATGGCTGTTAATAAAATTGGACGTAAACGTTCGTGCGTTGCTTCGTATATACGTTTTTTTAAATCTGTCATTCCACTGTCTTTTAATTCATTGAATTTGTTTATGAGTATGAGTCCGTTTAATACGGCAACTCCGAAGAGCACGATAAACCCGACTCCGGCAGAAATACTGAAAGGCATTCCACGAATCAACAAAACGAAAACACCACCAATGGTCGCCAAAGGCACTGCCATATAGATCATCAAGGCCTGTGTAACTGAATTTAAAGCGAAATAAAGCAGGATAAATATTGTTAGTAGAACGATGGGCACTACTATCATCAATCGGTCTGATGCACGTTGCAGGTTTTCAAATGATCCTCCATAAGTGACGTAATAACCTGGTGGCAGTTCCACTTCCGTTTCCAGTTTTTGCTGAATTTCCTCGACCATCGATTTTACATCGCGCCCACGAACATTGACCCCTACCGAAATACGACGGGAGGTATTGTCCCTTGAAATCTGCATCGGACCTGGCTTATAGCTGATATCTGCAACCTCCTTTAAAGGTACTTGTGCACCGTTTGGCAGGTCTATGAAAAGGTTTTTTAAGCTATTGATGTCTTGTCGATATTCCTCTGCCAAACGAATGACCACATCGAATCGTTTTTCCCCTTCAAAAATGACTCCTGCCTGTTCTCCAGAAAATGAAGCACTTACATAATCATTCAGCTTGTCAACGGTTACACCGTATTGTGCCATTTTTGCCCGGTTATACACCACTGTCATTTGTGGCAAACCGCTTGTAGCTTCTACATTGAGGTCAGCCGCTCCGGGAACGGTTCTGATGACCGCTGCGATTTCCTGTACCTTGTCTGCCAAAACGCCTAAATCTTCTCCGTACAGTTTGATTGCCACGTCCTCACGAACCCCTGTAAGCAATTCATTAAAACGAAGTTCTACAGGTTGGGTAAACACGAAATTTACGCCGGGAACTACTGAAATTTTTTCCTGTATTTTTTCTATCAGTTCTTCTTTACTATCTGCGGAAGTCCATTTACTCTTATCTTTTTCAAGAATAATATAACTATCGGCAATATCCATAGGCATCGGGTCTGTCGGTATTTCGGCCACACCAATCCTAGAAACTACTGTTTTTACTTCCGGAAACTCATTGATTAACTTCTGAAGTTTCTCTGAAGCCTCAATAGATTCTGTAAGACTGCTCCCCGGTTTTATTAATGCTTGAAACGCAATATCGCCTTCATCAAATTTCGGGATAAATTCAGCTCCCATATTGCTGAAAATAAATCCTGAAATCAAAAGCAAGGAAACCGCGCCTATAACCACACCTGCCCGAAAGCGAAGTGCAAAATTTAATATAGGCAGATAGATACGATTCAGAACATCCATAATTTTATCACTGAACCTATCAATCTTGTTTTCAAACTTGGCGAACCAACTATTTTGATTTTTAGCAGGTTTTAAAAATAATGATGACATCATTGGCACGTAGGTAAGACAAAGGATAATCGCTCCTAAAACGGCAAAACCAAATGTAAATGCCATTGGCCGGAACATTTTCCCTTCCACACCGGTTAAAAAGAGAATCGGTGTAAAAACTATAAGAACAATTAGTTGACCGAAGAAGGCAGAATTCATCATTTTACTTGAAGAATCATAGGCGATTTCATCCATTTCGGGCTGACCTATGGCAGTTGTGGATTTTTTCATCCGTTGATGAATGTGGAAAACCGCTCCTTCCACGATAATCACCGCTCCATCTACAATAATTCCAAAATCGATCGCACCCAAGGACATTAAATTTGCCCAAATGCCAAATTGTTTCATCAAAATAAATGCAAATAATAGACATAAAGGGATTATCGAAGCTGCTATCAAGCCACCACGGAAGCTTCCCAAAAGTAAGACCAAAACAAATATGACGATTAGGGCTCCTTCTATTAGATTGTTTTTAACGGTACTTGTGGTTGCCTCAATAAGTTCACTTCGGCTTAAAAAAGCATCAATATAAACACCTTCCGGCAGGGATTTTTGAATTTCTACAATACGCTTTTCCACATTTTCAATCACGTCGCCTGGGCTTTCGCCTTTCAGCATTATAATTTGTCCACCAACAGTTTCGTGTCCATCTTGGGTAAACGCACCATAACGCACTTGATTACCATAGCCTACTTTTTCGGCAACATCGCGAATCAAGACAGGGCTTCCGTTTTGAGTGGTTACCACCGTGTTCTCCAAATCTTCAATACTTCGTGCCAAGCCTTCGCCACGGATAAAATTGGCTTGGTGGTTTTTTTCAATATAGGCACCGCCCGTATTAGCATTGTTCACTTTTAGGGCCTCAAAAACCTGATTCATTGTAATGCCAAAACTATTTAGTTTATCAGGATTTAGGGCAACTTCATACTGTTTTACATAACCTCCAAAGGCATTTACTTCAACAACTCCGGGGACTAATGCCATTTGACGTTTTACGATCCAATCCTGTATGGTACGAAGCTCCATTGCATCGTATTTATCTTCATAGCCTTCTTTTACCTTTAGGGTGTATTGGTAGATTTCCCCCAAACCTGTGGTTATTGGAGCCATAAATGGTGTACCAAAACCTTCAGGAATTTCTCCTGCTACTTCAGTTAATTTTTCTTGTACCAATTGCCGGGGAAGGTAGGTACCTGCTTCGTCTTTAAAAACAATGGTTACTACAGACAGACCAAAACGAGAGACCGAACGCAGCTCGATCACGTCGGGGAGGTTGGCCATTGCCAATTCTACGGGAAAAGTTACAAATTGTTCAATATCCTCTGTGCCAAGGTTTGGCGCAGTAGTAATCACTTGCACTTGGTTATTGGTAATATCGGGCACGGAACCCAGATTTATAGTGGCCATAGACCAAATGCCCGTACCTACCAGTGCCACTATAAAGAGCCCAATAATAAATTTATTATTGATGGAAAATGAAATGATTTTGTTAATCATAGAAAATGTATTAATTCAGTTTAAAACTTACGATGCGAATAGGTGCAACGCATTTATAAAGCAATGCTTGCCTTGAGAAGCATCACGTTAGGATATAGTTATCCTTAAAAAAAGCTGAATTATACTTTAGGGGGCTGGAAGAGGGATTCCAGGTATCTAGAAGTGAAGTTTACTTTATGTAAGTTAACCTGTTTTTTCCCTTCAAACTTTAATTGATTAATTAAAGCCAAATTGTTGTTCTCAATCATTAACACTAAAGGGTGACAACATTGCTGATGAGAATGGATTGGTGTATTTTCCTTATCTGGGTTATTATGATGCCCTTCATTTTTTGCATCATTGTCAATGTAATCTTCAACTACGTATTCAAGGAAAGAGTCTCCATAAACTTTATGGTCTTGATAATGGGTAATAATGCTTGAAATTTCTTTAATTGGCCCACAAAAGTCCATATCAATGCTAATTCCCTGAAAAAAGAATAAAATTGACATTGATATGGAAAAGAATATTTTCATAAAGTTTCACAAAGATACAAATTAATCGATGCACAGGTTGTGCAAAAACTATGGTTGTTCTTTATTTACTAATTTTAGTTAACCTTAAATATAGATTTTGCCTCTCTATAAATCCGTTCAAAATTGAGCTTTAATTCATCGGTTGTAAAATGTTGATGAGGATTTGGTATTTCTCTTTTAATCGTTTGTAGTTTAAATTGAACTCTTTTATCTTTGCCATCAGCAAAAGTTATAAACTCGCCTTGTTTCAAACGGAAAAAAACATCTGCTCTACGTTTAGAAACTTCTTTTTCGCTGTGGTAATTCTCGTATCAAAATTTAGATTGTGTCCACGATTTATACTTGTGGTTTCCTTACGAACAATCTCAAAGAAACGCTCATAATATTTTGCAGTATCTGGGTCATTAACTTTGCCGAAAAACTGATAGGAAAGATTGCTCAAAATAGCCTTACTCGCTTTGTCTCCATATAGCATATCATTCTGAATTTTATCCTGCATCACGTAAATTGTGGCAATATCATAGCTTCTTAAAGTTGCGGGAATGCGGTGCATATTAAGCAGCTTTATGGTTGGGGCTTCTTCCATCATTAAAAATGACGACTGTTGACCTCTCACGCTCATTTGCTTGATGACTGTGTGCATAATTGCAGCGATGATAGGCGAGTAAGCTGATTCATATTTGGGATGGTTCACGATGCAGATAACAGCAGGATTGTCCTTGCTGTTGATATTCAATGGTACTTCATCTTTTGACAAAGCCATAAACAACTGTTGTGAACCTATCTTTTTAAAGGCATTGGCCAATGTGCTTTTCACACCTGCCGTTTGTTTGTCAGAATCCATTCCGTTGATAAAAGCACTTGCCATACTTCGGGAAGTGATATTTGAGCTCACAAAAGTAACCAACTGTTTGGTAGTCATCGATTGAAAAATAGCAATCAAATGGGGCAGGGTGCAATATTGAGGATAGGACGTTTTTAGTTTCCAAATCATTCCACCCATCAAACCTTCAACAGCATCACTGAAGAATTTTGTGGTACTGTTTGTACTGGATTCGTTGAACTCCAAAAGATTTTCAATGAGTACCTTGGATAATTCATTCACACTTTCCTCATTGGGCAAATATCTTGGGGTAATTGGGTTTACACAATAATGGATTTGGTCAAAAGCTATGGTATAGAATTTAATATCCTTTTCTTTAAATAATGGGTAGGCAATTTCGGTAAGTTCAAAATCCTTGTAATCGTGTATGATACCACAAAATTGATGGGTACTAAAATGCTGTAAAAAATTATAGATAACACTTTCTGTTTTACCGCTTCCCGCAGAGCCAATAATCGATGCACCTCGCTTGATATTTTCGATTTGAAATTTTCCACGACGAAGTTTAAAGCGTACCTGATATTTCTTATCTCCGTTTTTGGGCTCTTCTTGATGAAGAAACACATATAAAACTGTACTGACAAACAATACCGGAACAACAATAAAAAGGATGATATGTGGTATTGACATACTCATATCCCAATAGAACCCGACTGTATTGCTCGGTCAATCCCTTTTTTAAACTTGTTGATTATCTTTAATGCCAACTGTACTTTGTTTGTTGGAATATTCATTATGGGTACACCAGATTTGGCAAGTATTTTATAGGCAGTTGCCTTTTCATTGGTTGGCAATCCCGAAAGAATTGAGAAATACAACTTTGGATTTTTCAGGAATGTTTTACGTGCCTTATAAGTTTCAACATAGTTTCGTTTGTATTGAAATAGAGTGTCAAACGTTTTTTCAGAAGCCTTAAAGAATTTGTCCCTATCAAAACCACGTTTTACAGGTTTGCCATTAAAAACGGTTTCCGAAGCTTTGTACTTGCTACCAGGGGACAAACTGTATTTATTGGACATATCCTTTCTGCTCACAATAATATGGATATGGCTTTGAGAGCCTTCTTTAGGCATCCCTCTAACAATGCGTTTTCCATCTTGTTGATGTGGTGCTTCTTTTTCCAATCGGGACATCGTTTGCTGTAATTTTTTGATGTTGCCTTCTAATTCGCCACTTTTAATTTTCCGGATATCGTTCTTAATTTGAAGTATCTTGGTGGCATAAGGTTGGTTCTCCTGAATTTTCCTATCCGTTCCCTTATACGTACGCTGATGCTCAATTTTGGCATAGTATATAATGTCATCTACAGTAACAGCTCGTCCGTTTATTTCCCGATTAAAAGATTTAGCGTACTCTTTCATCAATTCTCGGGTGTACTTTTTCAGTTCCTCGGAATGATTTTGCAATCGCTTCAATTCATAAGCACTCGGATTGACTGTAATGGAATAAAACTTTGGTTCGGTCTTTTTGAGTTTAGCCGTATTTCCGTCAATTTCTTTAATGACTTCCTTACCTGATATTTCTTCGCCATACTGATTGAAAAAATGTTCCATTTCATCAATGGATTTGTCATCGTTTTCTTTTTCGAGATAAGCGACAAAATCGGAAACGCTCTGTGCATAATTGCCATCTAATGTCTGTTTGGTTACTGTGATATACATTATAATTTTTGTTTAATGTTTTCAAATTCATCTTTGCTTAAATCCAGTTTTAAATAGCCACCTCCAAAACTGCTTTTAACATAAGTGGTCTTATCAATGATTTTTTCTAAATCATATTTTACGGAATGGAATTGTTGTTGAACTTCTTCGTACCGATTTCGATAATGATTCAGTTCCTCATTTTCTGTAATCAATTCCTGTTGTTCAAATTCAAATAATTCTTCTTGTGGTTCTTCCTCTTTTGGGTTTTCTTGGAAAAGCAATTCCAACATTGCATTGGTAGGCTTGGTCTGGTTTTTTTCAATATCTCTAATAATAGCTACAAGTGCATTGATTCGTTTTTTTAAGCTATTCTCTAAAGTCTTCATATTTGCACCCAAAGATTCATTTGGGGATAGCTCGTTCAAATCGAAAAAGTTCATCATTGCTTCCAACGTATCAGTATGTGAATGGGTAATTTCCTTGGAAAATTTCCGAAAGCGAGTTGCCACTTTAGGTTTAATACTAATGGCAGAAAAACTGTATTTCTTTTGATGATTTGAACTCATTTACTGTAAAAAATTGCCGTTTTATAGGGGTTTCAAAAGGATTTACTGTAAAACTTTGTTATTTCTCTATTTTATATAACCAGTAATTATTTGAATATCAAATAATTACAACTAAAAACCAATCGTTAACATCGCCTTGGCGTGTTACCCTCTTGCTTCTCAAATTCGTCCCGCAGGGACAAAATTTTTCAAACAACCTGACTGAAAAGTCAGTTGCTTTTTTTCGGAATAAAAAATTCCGATATGTTTAATTTTTGATGGGTATCATTATCGGCGAAAGTCAAATCAAAATGGGATAACGATACTTTAAATTGATACTGCTAACAGTCTTTTAAAGATATTCTATTTAGATATAATATTGAAATACAGATTGTTTCCAAATGGTTAGTTTTGATACCAAAAAATAGGATTTTTATAAAAAAGTAAATTTAAGACGTCGAGTTTTTGAATATTGGCTCTTGTAAATTTGAAAAAAGTAAAGCACAAAAAAAGACCTCTGAAAGTTCAAAGGTCTTAATTCTTGTTTTTATTTTAGATGTTAAAAACGTACTGATATGAATATAGATTTTTTATCGCTTCTTCGTCCAATATCTTATCATAATCCATATGATGTTCATTGGCGTAGGCTTTAAGGTCGTTCCCAAATTTGCTTTCTATATCTTCTTTTGAAACGGAAAGTAGATGTTGTTGGGTTTCGTCATCGAGGTTGTTATAATTTAGATAAATCATAGCCTTACTTTTTAATATTCGCTTGTAAGCATCAACGTATTATCCACAAAATACAACCGTAGTTCATCCAAAGGAAAATCGGTAAAATTGTATCGGTGTATTTCAAATATATTCCCATTTCCATCGCTGTAAATTATTTCAGCTTCATAGCCTGTATAATCCTGTTCCTCTTCCGATAGCCTTTTAAAATCTATTGTTATAAAATGGCTTCGGTTTAGCAAACTTTTGGCGATTACTGAAACATCGGTAATGAGCCAAAAACACTCTGCTACGTTGGCTAAATATTTCAGTCCGTTTGTAAATCGGGTGTGTATTAATGGGATTTGATAGAACATTTCAGAACCGTGAAAATGTTGCAATCCTTCTTTTATTTCGTTAACTTGTGCTTTCATTGTTATATCTTTTTAGAATTAATGATGAAAAGAAGAGGGCACAAACTAATTGAAAACTGGTATTAGTGCCCTCTTTACTTTTTACTTACTACCTAATAATAGGATTTCATCGGCTATCACTTCGGTAACATAGCGTTGATTGCCATCGTCCGTGGTATAGGTTCGGGTCTTTAGTTTTCCAACAACTCCGATTTCTTTGCCCTTTTCGGCATACTTTTCGATAATTTCAGCAGTTTTGCCCCAAGCGACAACGGTGTGCCAATTGGTATCCGTTTGCTTTTCGCCCTTGCCGTTTTTGTAGTATTCATTGGTTGCCAATGATAAACGGGCTACTTTCTTACCGCTTTCAAGGTTCGTAATAGTTGGTTCTTGCCCAACATTTCCAATTAACTGTACGTGATTTTTAATAGTACTCATAATAAAAGATTTAAAAGATTAATATTTCCCTTTTTGATTTAAACTGAATTAAATTTTAAGGGGTGTTTGTATGATTTCTTTCGTGCTCCGCACAATGGATGAAGTGGGTTTTGTCAAGACTTTTAGGGAATAAATCAGGTGTGTTTGCGACGTAGTAAAATCCTTGGATTTTCAAGGAAGTAGAAACCTTATTTTGTATCCGTCCGAGCAAGTACAGCCCTGATTGCTGATGTTTTTGCTTTAGCTTTGGCTTTTTAAATTAAAAGTTTAAGAAATGAGCAGAAAAGTAAAAGAGATGCGTATGCGCAAGTTAGTTTCGGCATATCATCAGTCTGGTGAGAGTATAACACAATTTTCCTCAGCCCATGGCCTTTCAAGGAGCAGGCTCTATTATTGGGTTCAACGATTTAAGGACACCTCCATGGTTGAAGTTTCTCCAGAAGAAAAGATGTCTTCAAATTTTATCCCGATTGATTTGCCCACTGGGCCTAATCCAGAACCTAGCTATATCATCATCAATAAGCCTTGTGGCACCCAAATCAAGATTCCCCTATAATGTTTGCACTTGGTACTGCCCAAAAATACTATTTATGTCGCTCATTCTGTGATATGCGTAAATCATTTGATGGATTGTGTGGACTAGTCATGACAGACCTGAAGCGTGAACCACATAATGGTGATGTGTACATTTTTATTAACAAATCTCGAGACAAGATAAAGCTACTTCAGTGGCAACCGGGAGGTTTTGTTCTCTATTACAAACGACTGGAAAGAGGTCGGTTTTTCAGAGTAAAAGACGATGAAAACTCTGGCGCAATAACATTGGATTACCACCAATTGGTAATGCTAATTGAGGGGATACAGTTTAAGGAAATAAAGCGTCAAAAAAGATATAAAAACGTGCTTCAAAAGTAGGTAAAATCCCAGTGTTTTCGTACCTTAGCGCACGATGAATCACCAAGAATTACAAGCCCAAAACGCTGCGCA
>NZ_AMSG01000037.1 GCF_000300875.1 Galbibacter marinus
CATTGTTTGGCTTGTAGGTCATAATTCTAGCGTCATAGGCTATAGCCCCAAGTGGTTTGAATGTGCGTTTTGTTTTCTTGTCCAAACTATACGCATCACAAACCTTGGCAATAGATCGTATCAGCATTTGAGAAGAAAGCTTAAAGGTAGCTCTGAGCGGATGATACACTTGGTGGTGTAATTTGACTTTATTGAAAATCTTTTCTTGCCATGCCACCTGGGAAATGGCACCACAAGCAGCATTAGCTTCCCTGAGGGTTTGAAGGAGCAATGCGGCCTGCTCATCGCTAGGCAAAAGCTTGATTTTCAGAGTCATTTTCATAATACAAAGTTCAAAAAAGTTGCTATATGATTACATTTAAAAAAAATAAGTTATTAACAAAGGGGATGACTTCTTTCCTCCCATCCACTAAAAATCAATGGGTTTCCGCAGTATGTTTATGAATATGTGGGCTTTCTGGATACGAAGTTATTTTCTCAGCCTGCTGAGGTCTTATTTTGAATATTTTAAAAGGTTGATTCATTTTGAAAAAAAATAAAAAACAAGATTTAATTTGGTGAATTCCCTTAAAGATCCCTTATCTAAATGACGGCTTTTTACTTTTTCAATTGTGAACCTATAAAAGGGATTCTTGGAGCTAAAAAGTAACCTGTCAAGCTTGCGAATAAAATAGGAATGAAATGCCCAAACCCTGTTAATGTGGCCAATAAGATAGTGGTACTCATTGGGGTTCTAGTTACACAGGCATTAATAGCTGCCATACAACTCACAATTGCTAATGAAAGATTGACCGTGGGGAACAACTGATGTATGATTAATCCAAGGGTCGCACCAGTAAAAAACAGCGGGATGATAAATCCACCTCTCCACCCTGAAGTTACTGTAATTGCAATAGCAATAACCTTAAACACTAGAATTGCGAATAATAAGGTTAAGGAAAAATTAGCAGAAAGTAAGTCATTGATTTCATGATGCCCATAATACCTTGTAATAGGAAGGTAGAATGCGATCACACCAAGTAAGATTCCACCAATAGTTGTTTTTATATATATTGGGATTGGTCTTTTTTCAAATAGTGTTTTAAAGAATTTGGCACAAATAATAAAACCCCATCCAAAAGCAGCTCCTACCATTGCAAAGATAACAGCATATGCGAAATCAAACAATCCAGAGTATTCATAGGCTGACAAGTCCCAAAGTGGACCCAGTCCTAAATGTACGATAAAAGCGAATACCAAATAGCTAAAGCAGCTCGCCACAAAAGCCGGTATGACTGCTTTATAGTATTCTACGGCATGTTTGTGGTGTAATATTTCCAATGAGAATAAACTACTTCCTAATGGAGCCCCGAATAGGGCAGTAAAACCAGAGGCCATCCCAGCGATACTCATCGATCTGAGATCTTCACCCTTAAGGCGGCATAATTTACCAATATAAGTCCCTGTTGATCCAGTGATCTGTACCATTGGAGCCTCTGGACCAAGACTACCACCTGATGCAACACAAAGCAAGGAAGATAGAATCATGGAGGGATTATTTTTGGGATCTAGTTTTCCTTTATTAAACCGGATGTTATTTACAATTAGATGAATTTCACCAGGATCACCAATAAAGTGAATTATAAGACCTGCTCCCAGACCACAAATGGCCATAAGTGGAATAACACTCCAGCCGGAGAAAAATGTAAATTGATGTGTTAAAAATTCTAGTGTTATCCAATAAAGTCCAGCGATGACTCCACCTAAAAGCCCTAGAAGAGCCCATAGAACAAAGTTTCTGCTGAAGACGAAAGGGTTAAATTTAACGGGTTGATCTAATATACTTAAATAAGTTACTAATTTTCTTCTTCGTTTTAATTTCACTTTTTCGTTCTTTCTTTTTTAGTTGCTCCAATGTATTTTTCTGATAATTAAAGCGTTGTGCGTGTTTATTTGTTATTGGACGGGCAAAATTAGGCATTTGTTTTTGGAATCCTTTGCCAGTTCAAGAATTCTTTTGCAGAGTTTTTACCGAATACGTAAAATTTAATGTTCTGCGGCGTAATTAGTTAAAGTGATTTTGAACGATTACTTACTGTTTTTAGTTAGTGAAAAGATTTATAGTATAATCAATTAAGTCACTTCCACCCAATTGACCATGGCCAGGAATCACAAGCTTAACATGAGGATATTTAGATTTTATTTTTTCAACAGTTTTTGACCATTGCTCACTATTGGCATCCCCTAAATATCCTTTGCCTGCTCCAATTTCTTTAATCAGGCATCCTCCAAAGATTACATCCTCTAGTGGGAAATAACCAATAATATTATCTTTAGTATGTCCCTGTCCAAAATACTCAGCATACACTTTATAATTTCCTATATTTAGATTAAGATTACGATTGAAACTCTTTACTGGAAGGGTGAACGTTTGACCATTTTTTTTTAGTAGAGCTAAGGTTTGTTTAGAAGCATATGTTGGGATATAATTATTCTGGAATTCTTCTAATCCACCTACACAGTCTTGGTGGAAATGAGTAGGAACAAACGCTTTTATGTCACTCATTAATTTCCGATTTACAAATTGAATTAACTCTTTTGAACTTTGATTATTGGTAGGTGAATCAAATACAACTCCTTCGCCATCACTGATTACTAACATTCCATTACAGCCTACTTTGCCAAACTCATCAGTGTTTAGGTATGAAATATGAAGGTAAACATGATCCGATATTTTTTTGATCACCAGGTTGCTTGTTTGATAAACAATCGTTGAGTCATTAGAAAGTTCTATTTTTTCTTGAATATTGCTCTTGGTTAGCAAATCTCGGTTAACTGTGGAGGTGCCTACTGATTGAAGGACTAATCCTATTGTAATTGCGATGGTAAATACTAAATTCATTTTGTATGAAATCATAGAAACTTTTTCAATCTAAAAATGTGGTGTGTGATCAGGATCCTCTAAATTGTACTGTTGAATACGCTTTTCGGAAATTCCTGAATTAATTAGGTCTTGGCGGAACAATTCAAACAAAGTTGATTTTCCATATCTCCTTATACCGGAGTTTTAGTCGTCTTAAATATATTTCTCTTTGTAGCATAACCTTATAGTTTCCTAATAGCACTTAAAAGTATAAATAAACTAGGAAATTGATAGCGTTGAAATTCCCAACTTTATAAAAATGATTAGAGGAGATTTTGTTATATAAAAAAAGCTGAAGAGAAATCTTCAGCTTTTTGTGCGGGTGAAAGGAGTCGAACCTTCACACCTTGCGGCACTAGATCCTAAGTCTAGCGTATATTGCACCAAATTGAAACAAAGTCATTCATTTTCAATTGATTTCAACATTTGTTGTACCTATGTTGTACCTGAAAAGAACAATAATTTCGTATCTTTATGGTGTACTTAGGTAAAGGAATACATTCAAAATGGAATGTTGTACCTATGTTGTACCTGATTTGACTTTCGTACTCAAAACAGGTCAATTATGTCATCAAACGCAAAGATAGTTCTACGTAAAAAACCAAACAGTAAAGGGCTTTACCCATTAGCTGTTCGAATTACAAAAAATCGTCGTTCAACATATCAATATATAGGTCATTATATTGACATAGAGGATTGGGACGAAAAAAATATTCGAGTAAGAAAGTCTAGTTCAAATGCTGATAGTTTAAACAAGTTGCTATCACAGGAACTCTCGAACGCCAATAAAGCACTTATTGACTTACAATCCGAGCATAAAGATGCATCTGCCAACCAAATCAAAAAAGAGATATATGCCTCGGGAAACTCTGCTACCTTTTTTGAACTAGCACAAGAGCATCTGGACGAATTGGAAATCGCCGAAAAATTAAACCGCTTATCTACGGATAGTGCTTTGGTTAGCTATATCATAAAGTTTAATAAATCAAAACAGTTGGCTTTTCAGGAAATTAACGAACGCTTCCTAAAAAAGCTGATGATATATTTGAAAGCCAAACACGAACTTTCAGAAACATCAGTAATGAACATCTTAGTCCTCATTAGGTTGTTGTTCAACAGAGCTATTAAGCTCAAAATAGTTAGTAGGGAATTATATCCTTTTGGTGGTGACAAGATTAAAATTAAGTTTCCAGAAACAAGCAAAGTCGGGTTGAATATTATTGAAGTAAGAGCCATAGAAGCTCTTGAGAATTTAACTTTGAGTGAAATACACACTCGAAATGTCTGGCTCTTTAGTTTTAATTTTGCCGGAATGCGAGTTACCGATGTATTGTGGACAAAGTGGTCTGACATATACGACAAAAGGTTGCATTATAGAATGAACAAAAACTCAAAATTACTATCATTAAAAATTCCAGATAAGGTTTTCAAAATTTTAGATTATTACAAAGAAGACAAAAGATATGCAACCGATTTTGTTTTTCCCGAATTGAAAAAAGCGAATCTCGATGATGCAAAAGATGTCTATAACAAGAGAAAGACAGCTACCAAGAAATTTAATGACAACTTAAAATCTATAGCTAAAAAGGCGAAAATTGATAAGAAAATTACAATGCATATTGCGAGGCATACCTTTGGCAATATTGCTGGTGATACCATCCATCCCTTTATGCTGCAAAAATTGTATCGTCATAGCGATTTAAAAACCACATTGAACTATCAAGCTAATTTTATTCACAAAGAAGCAGATGATGCTTTGGATAGTGTGGTAAATTTTTGAACTATTATCAGCCATCTGCAAATATTTTAAAGTCATATTTCAACATATTCAATTGCCATTCCCTTACCTTTACCAACATAATTTTATGTTTATGGTGTTAAAGGTTAAATGGACTGAATTTAAAAGTAGTCTTGAAAATTTTCAGTCCGAAGGAAATGCGCTTATTAAAAAATATAAAGCAGCAAGAACTGAGGATTTATTAAATGAATTGAAAGAGGAAAAACAATCGTGGGAAAGCGATGTAATCAGTTATGTAAAGGCTTCTTTTGACCCTGAACACACCAATTTTGCATACGAGTTTAAGGCTCAACAAGGATATAATTTCGGAATGAAATTAGGTATCGACCAAAGAGTCAAAAAAACTATTCAAACCATTAAAGATGAAATTAATGGGCTTGATTACTATTTAAAAATATTATTCATTTCAGATGCTATTGTGCGAGCTGATGACATTGATTTAGAAGAGCGTAAAAACCTTGATACCGAAGGCATTCTTGATCTTATACTTTCTAAACTATATGAACTGTATAATGATGGGAAATACTATTCTATTAAGTGGATTCTTGAAGGTAACGGCCTAAAGTTAGGTGGGCGTAGCGAAGATTGGGACTATGGTAGAATGCTTGAAGAACGAGGCCTTATTGAGACTATGAATGGTCGTGAGGTAAATGCCAAACTAAAGCTTGAGGGAAAGTATGCCATTGAACAAGCCAGAAAATCCCAAGTGCCCGACTACTCAAAAATTAGCGATTCTGATGAAGAATTAAAAACACTTCTCAAAGAGGTACTTGCCGAAGTTAAAAGATCAGGATATGGTCAGCAAATCATCTTCGATGAGTTTGATGAGCTGCGCAAAGACATTCCGCATCTTAGCAAAAAATCGTTTGGTCAGTTATTAAAATCAAAACTTGGCGATTTGGTCGCAGCCAAAGCCTTTGACAAAGCTATCGCCAGCGACATATTCAAACAATTTACTAACCAAATATTTCCATTTTAACGTATGAGAATATGGGCAGGTATTAAAAATAGAATAGTTCAATTCTTCCGAAAAGAACCACCACCAGAATATGAGGTGACAGAATATGTGTTTTCGGATAGACAACCTCTTGATGGTTCTTCGACCATTTCATTTTTCGTAAACAATCCCAAGCCAGATGTAAGTGTTACCAGAACTTTTGATAGCGAAGACCAAGCCGTTAATTGGCTTATGGAAAATCGAGATTTCAAAAAGATGTTATTTAGTAATGTATTTCCATCCGCAAATTCGGTGAAATACCAATGTGGCGTTAAAGAACCTATCACAATCCCAAACAAAATGCCAGGGGATATTGACATTCTTCTGTATGAACAAGGAAAGGAACAAAATGCGGTTGGAATAGAATGTAAAATAGTAAAAACCGAATCGCTTGAAAATCAACCACCAAAAATAAACAAGATTACAAGCGTTCAAAAAAAGGGAACTATTCAGGCAAATGGATATACCGAAATTGGATTCAACAGGGTTTATCTGCTAATCATACTATTGGATGATGGCCGGCATTACAAAAACCCCAATGTTATGTTCAGAACTACACCTTTTAAATGGTTGAAAGAATTGTATGGTTTTGACTGGCAAACCCGAATGAGTGATGATATTGGAATTATTTACGTTCACATAAATCAATTTACTACTAACCATATAAATCAGACCAAAGGATTGGGATTGCGTGTAGAACGTGAAGCAATACCAATTTTATAACCTGAAGAACTAACTGATAAAATCAAAAAACTGGATTCATAGGATAATTTGAAACGTAAAGGAACTTTCAGGATATGCGGAAATCATAGTAAACTAACGTTTGAGCACGTTACACGAGAGTGTAAACTGAACTCTCTATAGTTTGCCTGATTCATTTTCTCAAGTGCTCGGTTCTTGCCTAAAACATTCCACCAACATCCCATAAAGTTCTGGATGTTTTCTTTTTAGTAAATCCGCTCGTTCAAAAAAATACTCTGAAGCAACCGCAAAGAATTCAGCTTGATTTGTTCCACCATATTTACGAATATCTGAATGGTTATCGTTAATCGCTTCCATTTCTTTATGGATTAAGTTTAACCAAGGTATGGCATATTGATGTTCCATTAGCCGCTCTAGCACACCGTCTGTTCTATCGTCCAACTTATCTATAAGGTGCACAAATTCGTGTATGCCAGTATTGCTTTTATCGGTTGTATTTTTAAAGCCGTGGTACAATGCTTTCTTGGAAAGTATCATCTGTTTCTCGAACCTTCCATTTCCAACTATTCCACCAATATTCCGTGAGTTATCCTTACTGCTAAATTGCATATCCTCATTAAAATTATCAGGATATAAAAGGATGCCACTTAAATTTGTGTAGTGCCATTCCTTGAAGCCAAAAACTGGAATGACGGCACTTGCTGCAATTAAAACCTTATCCAACTCTTCCAGTTCAAACTGCACAGCATCGATATAGACCTCACTTAAAAATAGCATCATTTTTTGCTGAAAAATTAGCTGTGCGTCTTTTGATAGATTTCTATAAAACAGCACATTATCCGTCAATAATTTATGCCAATGTTCTGGAAATGGCTTTACACTATGACGTTTTGCTTTTCTATAAAAATGAACAGCAAAAAGAACAATCACAACCGAAATAAAAATATAAGCCATATTAAAAACGTATTAATCTACAGGTTCGGCCTTAAATCCCACTTTTTGCAAAGTCGCCTTTACATCTTCTTCGGTTACACCATCGCTTTCAATGGTTAGGATTTTATCAGGATTAGAGGTATCTACTTCCCAACTTTCTACACCTTCTTGTTTGTTTAAAAAAGGGGTGACTTTTGATACGCACCCACCACAATTGATATTTGTTTTAAATTTTAAAGTTTTCATAGTATTGAATTTATTTATTATTAAAGTTTTACTCGTTTAAGTCTTAAGCTATTTGCAACTACGGATACACTACTGAATGCCATTGCTGCACCTGCAATCATCGGATCCAACAAAAACCCATTTACAGGATAAAGAACTCCCGCTGCAATTGGAATGCCAATAATGTTGTAAATAAATGCCCAGAATAAGTTCTGACGTATGCCCAACACGGTTCTTTTTGATAGTTCCAATGCTTTTGGGATAGATTGTAAATCTGATGTTATCAAGGTCATTTTTGCTACATCCATTGCGATATCCGAACCTTTGCCCATAGCAATACTCACATTGGCTTGCGCCAGGGCGTGCGAATCGTTGATACCATCGCCCACCATTGCTACTATCTTTCCGTCCGCCTGTAATTTTTCGACAAAAGCCGCTTTGTCCGAAGGCATCACTTCTCCTTGGTAATTTGTTATTCCTACTTGTTTTGCGACAGCAGATGCGGTTTTATTGTTATCTCCAGTAAGCATATAGACCTCAATGCCTCGTTCTTGAAGTGTTGCTATGGCCATTTTTGAAGTTTCCTTAATCTTGTCTGCAATGGCGAGTATCGCCAGCACTTGTTTTTCATTGCCAAAGAAAATGACGGTTTTCGCTTGCTCTTCGAGACTTTCTGCTGTTTGCATCAAGGAAGCATCGATTTGAATATTTTTCTCAAGCATTAGTTTATGGTTTCCAACATAGTATGGTGAACCATTTTCTGTTTGAGCTTTCACACCTTTTCCTGTAATACTTTCAAAAGAAGCAATTTCAGCTTTTTCAATATTTTCATCTTTTAAGTGATTGACTACAGCTTCCGCCAAAGGGTGTTCTGATTGTGCTTCAATAGCTAGAAGAACTTTTTTGTATTCGTTGATATCTTCGAGTTTATCCTTCCAAAATATATCAGTTACTAAAGGCTTTCCTTCTGTAATTGTACCTGTTTTATCAAGAATGACAGCATTCACTTTATGACCGAGTTCTAAACTTTCGGCATCCTTTATAAGGATATTATTTTCTGCGCCTTTACCAATTCCCACCATAATGGCGGTAGGTGTTGCCAATCCCAAAGCACAAGGACAGGCGATTACCAATACTGCTACAGAGGTCAATAAGGCTTGTGAAAAGGCATTATCGCCTCCTAAAGACATCCAGACAATGAAGGTTACAATGGAAATACCCAATACCACAGGAACGAAAATACCGGCAATCTTATCGACCAGTTTTTGAACGGGTGCCTTACTCCCTTGCGCTTGCTGAACCATTTTAATGATTTGGGAAAGCAGGGTTTCTCCACCTACTTTTTCAGCGGTAAATTGAAAACTTCCTTTTTGATTAACGGTACCAGCGAATACCTTTTCCCCTTGGGATTTCTGAACTGGAACGGGTTCTCCAGTAATCATACTTTCATCTACATATGAGCTTCCCTTGGAAACTTCGCCATCCACGGGAATCTTTTCTCCGGGACGCACCAAAATGGTCTGACCTACTTGAACAGACGAAATAGGAATTTCCTTTTCTTCACCATTCTCAATAATTTTCAACGTTTTAGGCTGTAGTCCCATTAATTTTTTAATGGCTGAAGATGTATTTGACTTTGCCTTTTCCTCCAATAGTTTCCCCAAGGAAATAAAGGTTATAATTACCGTTGCCGCCTCATAATAAACGTGAGGCTCGATACCACGATTCAACCAAAATTCAGGAAAAAAAGTGTTGAACACACTAAACAGAAAAGCGATTCCTGTACTCAAGGCTACAAGCGTATCCATATTTGATTTACCGTGTTTGGCTTGCTTGAAAGCATTGATGAAAAAGCTACGACCGAACCAAAAAAGAATTGGAAAAGTCAACACCAAAGAAATCCACTTACCTGGTTCCCATTGCATAAAAAACATTCCTAATACAAAAATGGGAAGGGTAAGTATGGCCGACCAGATAGTACGGTTTTTTATGTCCTGATAATGCTTTTGCTGAAGTTCTTGCTGTACTTCCGAAGGGTCTTCGGCATCAATTATAATATCGTAACCGACCTCACGAAGCGCGTTTTGAAGTTGATTTGGACTCAACTCCTTGTCATATTCCACAAGAACGGAACTATTGGCAAAATTAACACTTGCATCAAACACACCTTCCGTGTGTTTTAATACAGATTCAACACTTGCTGCACAAGAGGCACAAGTCATTCCCGTAACAGGGAATGATTCCTTTATTCCTTTTTTAGTATTCTTTTCTTTGGTTTCAAATATGTTGATTGTCTCCATAAATCCGTTCTTATTTGTATGTTACAAATTTCAGGATTAAAAGACTGTAATGTGTTACGTTATATGCTGAATGATTTGTAGAATTTACTCTTCACGAATTATTACTACCAATTGGATAAGTCGTTTTTAATTTATCTTTTATCACCGCAATGGATACGTGTCTATCAGTCTCTACTATTTGTAATCAAATACCCTTTTGATTGAATGACCTTTTTTATCTCATCGACATTCGTTTTAGTGGTATCAAATTCTATAATTGAAGTCCCTTCTTCAAAAGACGTAGATACATTTGTAACCCCGTCAATTTTGTTTACCGAATGGTTGATGTTTTCTTCACAACCCGAGCATACCATCCCTTCAATATTCAACTTTACAGTTTGAATATCGGTATTGTTTGTTGCAACAATTCCTACTTTCTCCGTTGAATGAAATATTTGTGGATAATAAGAAACCAATGTCATTACAACAACAAACACTGTAACCAACCACAAATAGAATTTCGACTTAAAAAATGATGGCTTAGCCATATCACAGTTACCACAATCGTCCACCTTCTTTTTTTTATAAACCTGATAAAAGGCCAGTCCCAATGACAAAAATGCTATAACCAACAGATAAGGTTTCAAGGCAATAAGCCAAGAAAAATAGACAGAACTTCCACTAATACCAGCTACACTTGTAAGTAGCAAAGGACCCCAGCAGCATAGTTTAAGGGAAACTGCTGAAAATACAGCAGTCCCCATAGATGTTTTTTTGTTCCATTTAGTAATTGCCATACCTAACAACTTCCTATTCCCGCGTTTACCAAATCCTCTTTTGTGATTTCGATGTTGGTGCAGCAATTCAGTAGTTTTCCGTCCACAGCAATGGCGGGAACTCTTGTAACCCCATATTCCTTCATTTTTGAAACACAGATTTTACTTTCGCATTGCTCGGACAGATTATGAAGTGTGATTTCGCAGTCCTTTCCTGCTGTCTCTTTTACTAATTGCACCACAGGCTCGCATACCGGGCAACCTGCTGTAAAAATCTCGATTTGTCGTTTCATCTTATTTAAGTTTAAATTAATAATGGAACAAAGATGAGAACGTGAGGTAGGGGGTCACCAAACTTTTTTTAACCTTTTTTTTCGTTGTAGTTTTTTAATCTGGTTTCAATAGTTTGGATTTCTTTTAAGCGATTGGTCAAATCGGATAATTCCAAATTGGGGAATTCACTTTTTAAATATTCAATTTTATCTTCATTGCCACAATTTCCTGGGCAAGAGTCCACGGCCTTTACAATTCCAATAGCAAGTGCTTTTCGATAGACTTCATCCAGCAGTAAGTAATGTGCTTTTTGAATCCCCTTATCAATGGATCTGAACTGTATGTTTATTTGTTCGGGGTCCTTTCCTTCATCAAGCATTTTAACAATGCCGTTTATTTGACCACTCAAAGTTTTTAATCTGGATTTAATATCCAAGATTAAATCAGTAGGTAATTTGTACTGTTCTCCTTTCATAACTCAAACTTAACTCGCGCAGCAACTTAATTTGGAAACATCTTTCCCAAAGGTAATCGCTGCCAGTTTAACAGATTCTCCTAAAGTTAAATATGGATAAAAGCTTTCTGCTAAATCTTTTACAGTGATTCCAAATTTAATAGCCATACTCAATTGTTGTATCAGTTCACCACCTTCAAGTGCAACTACTCTTGCGCCTATTAATTTATCGGTTTCAGTGTTGCGTATCAGTTTTATGAACCCTCTGGTATCTTGAGCTGCCAAGGCTCTTGGAACGTGAATTAAATCAAGTTTACTGACTTCAAAAGGAATTTCCTTTTTTTCTGCTTCAATTTCATCTATACCTGCTCCTGCGATTTGAGGGTCTGTAAATACTACCCAAGGTAATGATGAATAATCAATACTTGTTTTTGTTGATGAAAACGCATTGTTCACTGCTGTACTACCTTCGGTTGCTGCTGTATAAACAAATGCCGGTGTAATGGTGACGTCGCCTGCTGCATAAATATTGGAAATATTGGTTTCCATCTTTTCATTTACAATAATATGGCCGCTTTCTGTTAACTTTAGGCCAATATTCTCAAGCCCTAAATTAGAGGTGTTAGGCTTCGTCCCTGTAGCCACCACAATATGTCCTTTTTCAACAATTTGAGTTGTGGAACCATCAGGACAATTACAATGAATAATTGTATCGTTACCTTTCTTTTCAAATTTAAAAGCTCTAAAGTTTGGAAGGATTTCAATTCCTTCACTATTCATTTGTTCTACCAAAACATCTGTAATATCTTTTGTTTGACTGCGTAATGGCCTGTCGGTAAATTCAATGATACGTACTTTTACTCCTAAACGGTTATATGCCATAACAATTTCCAATCCGATATAGCCAGCTCCCATTATGGTTAAGCTTTTTGGTTTTTCTTCTAAATCGAATAAAGAAACATTCGTTAAGTAGCCTACTTTATTCAGTCCTTCAATACTTGGAATGTTTGTTGTCGCTCCTGTTGCTATAATGATGTTAGCTGCTGTGTATCTATCTTTTCCATTTACAAGAATGGTTTTATTATCTACAAATTCTGCCCAACCTTTAAGCATTGTTAAGTTTTTGAAATCACTTACCACATCCATATATTTTTGTTGCTGAAGTGAAGCAACCAATGCTTTTTTATCTTTTATGATTTGTGTAAAATCAATGTCTGCTCCTCTAGGTTTTATACCCTTAAAATTGGAATGCGTAGCGAGACGTACCGTTTCGGCAGCCCGAATAAGGTTTTTAGACGGTACACAACCCACATTTACGCAAGTGCCACCAAAATCTAATCCTGCATTTACCATAAGTGTTGTGAGCCCTAAACCTTCAGCTTTAATGGCTGCTGAAAATGCAGCTGAACCACCACCAATAATTATTAAATCGAATTTATTTTGGCCTTTGGAATTTACAGCGGAAACCTCTTCCTCGTCGACATTATTTACAACCGAATAATCACCAACGCTGTTTATAGCATCTATTACATTTGCCTTACTCATCTTATCAGCATCAAAATTAAATTCGCCTTTTCCGGTTTCGTGGTTAACTGTGGAACTTAAAACTCCTTCAGTTGCGTTCATATCCTTTTCGATATGTGTTGCACAACCTTCACAGGTCATACCCTCGATTTCCAATGTAATGGTTTCTCTATTTTGAGGCATTTTGATTTTCATTTTAGCTGTATTTTTCATTGAAATCGGTACTGTTTACTTATTAAAAATTAGACCTTCCCTTTAATTACTTCGGCCTTAAACCCTTTCTTTTCTATGATAAGTTTTAGGGCTTTGATACTTGTTTTTGAACCATCAAACTCAATAACAGCAATATCTCCAGGGTATTCAACCGAATGTTCCAAAACACCATCCACTTCCTTTAATGCATTATAAATAGCATTGGAACAACCAGCACAAGTAATGCCTGTAATTTTAAATTTCACCGTGATTGCATTATGTTTCTTTGAAGCTACTTCCACAACTTGATTTGTAACCTCCTTGCTTTGTGATTTGGCCTGAAAAGAAAACAGCATTAAAGCCAAAATAGGCACTATTGATAGTTTTTTCATAATGGGTAATTTTGCGTTTATTTATCTTTTATAACTTTGTATCCTGTTGAATTAATTGCCTTTTCAATAGCTACTTTAGAGGTTTTAGACTTATCAAACTCTACGATGGCATTGCCCTTTTCATACGAAGGGGTTACATTTATAATACCGTCCAATTCATTTACAGCGTGTTTTATGCTTTCTTCACACCCAGCACAAGTCATTCCTTGAACATTAAAGTTTACAGTTTGAATATTTGATTGGTTTACAATGACTACTTCTTTTTTATTATCTGGATAAAAAATGAATGAATAATATGGAAATGCCAGCATTATAATTGCAAATACAGTTACAATTCCTAAAAACTTTTTTGATTGTATAAATTTTGGTTTTTCGTCTGTTTCACATTCGCAGTCAATTTCTTTTTGAGGTTTTAGTTTTTGATACCAAGCAAAGCCGAGCACTAAAATTGTTAGCCCGATTAGATAAGGTCTAAAAGGCTCAAGCCAAGAAAATGTTGAGGCAATTCCACTTGTTCCAGCGATTAAAGCCAAAACGGGTGTAATACAACATAATGAAGCTGTAATAGCAGCAAGTAAACCTGCACCAATTAATTTGTTCTCACGTTTCATATCGTTTCTAAAACTTTGTTTTTATCGAGTATTTCAAAAAACGGATTTAATAATGTTGAATATTCAGGGGTTAGTGAGTAAAAAATCGTTTGAGCATCTCTTTCGGTTTCCAATAAATTTCTGTCCTTCATTTTTCTCAAATGTTGAGAGATAGCAGAAATATTCATTTCGAGAATATCACTTAAGTCGCAAACGCAAAGTCGTTTCTCCTCAAAGAGTAGGTAAAGAATTTTTAGCCGAACATTATTTCCGACTAAAGAAAGTCCATTTGCCAAATAGTCAAACGATTCATTTAATTCTGAAACTGTCTTTTTACAACGGTTTATCTGTTCAATATCTGCCTGTTGTCTAATGCAAGAATTATTTTTCATAAGGCAAAGTTACAATTATTTCTTATTTAAGCAAATACTTAAATACAAAAAAGAATGATATGTAAATTTTGATCATTATGTTCCTTTTGTTTTGATTTGTGTTTTGCAAAAACTAAAACTACCGAAATGTACATCTGTTCTTTTAGCTTGTAGGTGAAGGTATTGCTGGCTTTACAGTTAATTGTCTTTTAAAACTACAAAACAGAAAATTCTGTATGGTGTTGAATGGTGTTGTGTGGTCCTCTGATACACAGCGAATTTTGTCAAATCCTTTTTTTAATTCCGATGTTAATTCCTCTTCATTGTATTGTTTTATTTCAAGTCCGCTACATTTTTTTGGTCCGTTTTGTGAAAAGGTTCCTATTATTAAATAACCTCTTACAAATATTGTCGCTATGTTAGTATATTTTTTAATCTGGTCATCTGTTGTAAGAAAATGAAAAGTTGCTCTGTCGTGCCAAACATCGAAAGATGTATCTGGTTCAAATTCGGTAATGTCGCTTACAATCCAATTTACTTTACTTGCCTTTTCTCCCAGTCTTTTTTTAGCTTTCGCAATTGCTTTTTCTGAAATATCAAGTACAGTAATGTTATTATACCCTTCCTTAAGTAAATAGTCAACAAGTTTACTGTCGCCACCACCAATGTCTATAATTTTTGCCTTTTTATTTAGTTTGAACGAACGTATAAACTTCAGTGAAGTTTTTGGTATTTCTTGCGTCCAACTTACCTGGTCTGGATTTTTAGTTTCGTGAACTGTTTCCCAATGTTTCTTTCTGTCTAATTTCATTTTGATATCTAAATTCGGTTCATTGGTAAATCAATATATCATCTATTGATTTAAATATCCCTTTAATAGTGGTAAACACACCTTAAATCTCATCCAAGGATTTTCGGTTTTTGTCTACAGATTTCTTGAACTGCGTAGGTGTCATTCCAGTTACTTTTTTGAATTGATTGCTTAAGTACGCAACGCTACTATAATGTAATTGAAAAGCTATCTCACTCAAGGTTAATTCATCATAGACAATAAGTTCTTTTACACGTTCAATTTTTTGGTTGATGATGTATTGCTCGAACGTGATGCTTTCTACCGACGAGAATAGGGAACTTAAATATTTATAATCCAAGTTAAGTTCGCCAGTAACAATATCTGCCCATTTTAATTCGGTCTTTTCATTGGAATAATGTATTTTCTCAATTACCAAATTTTTCATTTGCTCGATAAGCAGACTTTTACGGTCGTCAATCAAACTGAAACCTGAATTTTGAAGGGCTTCGGAAAGCTCTTTTTTGGTGTTTGCATTTAATGTTGACACTAATTTAACTTCTCCCAATTTAATAGAAGCATAGGATATTTCAAGTTGTTTTAAAATATTGGATACTGCCGAGATACATCTTGGGCAGACCATATTTTTAATATAGATAATCTCTCTCATATAATACTTGTCTTTAAAACAAGGTTAACCCAGATTTGTGTAAAGAATAGTAAACAGCAGCTATCGCAGTAATTACAAAAATCAATACTATCACAACAAAAGCTATAATTTTATCTTTTTTTGTGATATTACTTTTAGGTTGATGCTTCTTCCTTTCATTTTTTCGTCTATTTCTTCTTCTTTCACTCATTATCGTTCGCCATTATAAAACCAAGATTATTTTTTGGCCTTATGAAGATTACTTGATTTATCCGTAATTCGTTTTATTTTAAAGTTGCTTTTACCTCTCCACAGGTTAACATAGCCTCTCCATAATATGGATTTCGCACTTCTTCTTCCAAACTTATCCAATAGGCACCTTTATTGTTATTGGCCATTGGGCAAAACTGGATATATACATTTTGGTTGACCCCAAAAAGCTGTACACCACTTATCATATGTGCCGAAAGATGCTTAAAATGCCCTCTTTGTTCTCCTATGTCTGAACTGTTCTCAATAGCATTTGCAGATGATTTTAGTTCCTTTTGAATGGTCATCCAATGGTTATGCGCCTTTTCATCAGATAATAACTTCATATCCACTTTTTTCAAGGACTGGTTGATTTGTTCTCCTGCTTGTTGAGCACCCTTGGTATCATCGTTTACCAATGCATCCTTTAAAAGAATATAATCATCAAAAACCTGTTCTAACTGATTCTGAAATTTGTTTGAAACCCTAATTCTTTCCTTCATTTGAGAATGATTGGTTACATCCATATTTTCTCCAGAACCATCTTCTTGCATTCCCAAATGTCCTTCGTGTCCTGTCATAGTTTTACCTCCTTCTTGATTCATCATTGATTTTTTACCCTGAAGCTGTGCCGCGGCATCTACTGTAAACGTGCCGTTAGTTACCACTTCATCTCCATTTTTTAAACCTTCAAGAACGGTATAACTATCGCCAGTGGCATTGCCCAATAAAACTTCTTTCATCTCAAAAACAGCTTTATTAGGGTCTGTTTTGACATAGACCACAGAACGTTCGCCCGTCCACATAACAGCCGTTGACGGTACAGAAACGGTGTTCTCTGTGCTCGTTCGAGCACCCTCGATTTTTCCTTCCACAAACATTCCCGGCTTAAAGAGGTCTTTTTTATTTTGTAAAACAGCTCTCACAACCACCGTTCTTGTAGCAGAGTTTAATAAGGGGGCAATAAACGAGACCTTGGCGTCAAACACTTCATTTCTATAGGCATTGGTGGTTACTTTAATGGTTTGTCCTTCTTTTAAGGACGCAATTTGGTTTTCGTAAGCATCAAATTCTGCCCATACTGTATTGAGATTGGCAATTTTGTATAAGGGTTGTCCTTGTTTTACATAGTCACCTTCTTCTACCATTTTCTGTGTTACCGTTCCTGATACGGTTGCGTACACAGGAAAGTTTTCTTGTACTTTCCCAGAGTTTTCTATGGCGTTGATTTGCTTTTCTGAAAGTTTCCAAAGTTTGAGCTTGTTTCTAACAGCTTTATATAATTCTGGTTGCGATTCTTTCAAGGATGAAGCGGTAAGCAGTTCTTGTTGTGCCGCAACTAATTCTGGCGAATAAATAGTTGCCAAGCGTTGTCCTGCGCCAACACGTTCTCCTGTTGAATTAACGTATAGTTTTTCAATTCTTCCTCCAAAATATGTGACCTGTACGGCATTTGACTCTTCATTTGCTTTTATCTTTCCAGATAATTTTAGGGAATTATTTCCTATTTGTCCTTGTCCCACAAGTGACGTTTGAATATTGGCTAGAGCCATTGCGTTATCGGTCATTTTGATTTCATTGGCATTGAGGCCATCGGCACCCGATTCAGCTGGAATTAAATCCATTCCACATATTGGGCAGTCGCCAGGTTCTGGTTGCATAATCTGTGGGTGCATAGAACAGGTCCACATTTGATTAGTAGCAATTTCTTCTGAATGTTCGTGATTGTCTTTAGCACTATTTGTTGCCTTATCAGTAGAATCTCCACCGAACAGTAGAAAGCCACCTAGAAGGCCAACAATCAAGGCAATACCTATATAAATGATGTTTTTTTTCATTGTCTTTGTTTTTATTTGTTATTTTCTAATCGTTTAATCATTGCTTTCATTTCTGCAATTTCCTTTTCTTGTGCTTTAATTATATCATCTGCTAATTTCTTCACTTCCGGGTCTTGTATATCCGCTCGCTTACTGGTTAAAATGGCGATAGAGTGATGCGGAATCATAGCTTTCATATAGAGCACATCGCCAATAATTGGGGCCTGTGCCCTCACAAGGCCTAACGCGCCACCAAATAGAACAATACTTCCAAGAACAATTGCTATATTTTTCTTTTTGTTTTGGTACATATTACGCATTGTTACAAACATAATAATGGCCATAGCGGCAATACCCAAACAGCTCATATAAAATCGGGTAAGACTAAAATAGACGTGGTCAATTTCATAAGAGTTTAAGTACATTGTAACGTACATTGCTATGAAGGATGCCACGAGCATACCTACAAATTTTGTGTAGTTGTTTTTCTTTGAATTTTGATTTGAATTTTCCATTTTATGTTGGTTTTAGTGTTACTTATTTTCGTTTCTTTTTAACCAATTTTCTAATTGTGGGCGACGATATGTACCAAAGTAAGAACCCACTTAATACTGTAATTAACCCTAACAATGAAAACGCCCGCAGGGTTATGGTATTAAAGTTGTCCCTGCCTTGATAGTCCATAGTGTGGTTCATCCACAAAAAATCGAACCAGCGCCAGTTTCTATGACGAACGGTCTGAAATGCACCATTTTCTATGGCGACATAAGCCTTCAAGTTTTGTGGGGTTTTATATGAAATCTCATAGGCTGGTAATGGACGACCACGGTATTCGTGATGTGCATCTACTTTCTCAATTCGTTTTATACCCCTTATTTCCAAATCGGGCAGCATATATCTATTGGCTACCTGTTTTGCTTCAGCTTTAGTAATACCATTTTTTTCATTTCCCGTTTTAGCACTAAATAAATTAGCTTCGTTAATCCAATAGTACGGCTCATTGGCTATTTCCAATAATTTTAGTGTTTGGATTGGTTCTTCACTCGCTAATTGCTCAGTCCCCAATAGGTTGGAAAAAGCAGTTTGCCGTGGCTTTTCTTTTTTGAACTGGTCGCCGTGTATTTCATCAATGTCCGTCCAGCTAAAATACATTCCGCTGATAGTCCACATCAAGAACTGAATGCCGAGGAATATACCCAAGTATCGGTGCGCTTTTCGAATCCATTTTGCTGTCTTTCTGTTGACCATACTTTCTATAATTTAATTCACAAAATATTTGACAATTATTCCACCTACCAACCAGACGTAACAGATATAGGCAACATACTTTAAAATCTTTTCAAGCAATGGGCTTTTAGGTGCCATCCCGCTCATCGTACTTTCAACGCCCTTATTTTTAAAGAACCCTAAATAGTTGTTTGTAAAATCCTGTGTTTTCAGATTTTTTTCTTGTTGTCATTAACCATTTTAATTTAAGCTCTTAACTAAATAATTGAAGTGCCAATGCACCACCAACTATTAATATTAGGATTGTATATACTATATAATTGAGCCATTTTTTAACCACAGATTTATCTATTGTTTGTTGGCAACCGTTCTTGCAACATTCTTTCATTGTTATAAATTCTTTTCTTTATTGTTATTTGCAAAACCATATAAATAATACTTGAAGATGAGAGGTAAACTTTAATGAACCAACCAAATTTTTACCCCTCACAATCAAGCATCTTCACTAAACTTCTTTTCTGCGAAATTTTAATTTGCCCGACCTAGGAAGAGAGACGCTATATTTAGGGATTTAATCTCTCTCCCAGTTCAGGCTGCTATTAACCAAATCAACTTCTCTTTTTCAAAAGTTCATTGTGCCTGACTTGGGAAGGAACTAACACTAATCATCAACATTGTTTTCCTTCCCACGACAGGACTTTACAACTATTCAGGTAACCCTGTCATCTCCTAAGCTACTGTTAACTAATAAACCAGTATATTTAAAAGAGTATTAAAGGCAGTGGATTATTTATTGAATAGTTTTTTGCACTTTTCCACATTTAAGCATTCTGCTACCGTAATATGGGTTTTTTACTTCTTTGCTGGTACTCAACCACGCACTACCTTTATCGTACATTGGGCAAAATTGTTGGTAAAGGGTGTTTTCAGTTCCTGTAA
>NZ_AMSG01000038.1 GCF_000300875.1 Galbibacter marinus
GCAAGCGTACTTTCTGGTCAGATGGTTACTTGGTTTGTTCTATTGATGAAGCATCACCTGATACAATACGTCAATACATACTCTCCAAAGGGTAGTATGTCACTTACATCCCATTCACGCTAAAGCGATCAATGGGTTTTACGCTCCGATTTATAAATTCACATGCTATTCTTGGTTAAAATGGATCATTTCTTAGATTCTCACCATCATAACACGATATGTTGATTTATTGAGAAATTACACTAAAAACTTTTAACTTTGTAAAAAAAGTCATGAGTACATACGTTATTACTGGAGGAACCGGAAAAACTGGAAAAACACTTGCAATGAAATTATTAGAAAGTGGAAATAAAGTAAGGGTTGTATGCCGTAATTCAGATCGAGCAGAAGGATTAAAACAAAAAGGAGCTGAGGTATTTACTGGGGACAACTTAAATGAAAACTTTTTAAATGGAGCATTTGCTGGTGCAGATGCTGCCTACGTAGTACTTCCCATCGACATGCAAGCAGAGGAGTACACGGAAAATCAAGTAGCTCATGCCACAGCGATTAAAAATGCGATAGAAAATCAGGGTATTAAATTTGTTGTCACACTCAGTAGTGTTGGAGCACACTTGGACAAAGGAACTGGAGTAATTTTAGGACTACATAAAATGGAAAAACTCTTTAATGAGATTCCCAATATTAATGTAAAACATCTAAGAGCAACATATTTTATGGAAAATACCTTGACACAAACACCATCCATTAAAAATAATGGTATTATGACTGGGCCAGAAAAAGGTGATCAGAAGTTTGCTCTTGTTGCGGCTAAAGATATATCTCAAGCTGCTTATACCAATTTACAAACACTGGATTTTAAAGGTAAAAGTGTTGAATATGTCCTAGGCGAGCGGGATCTTTCGTATAATGAGATTGCTGAAATTTATGGAAAGGCTATTGGAATCCCTAATTTGAAATACAAGCAAGTTAGTGAAGATGATTTTCTATCTAGGATGGCCCAAATGGGGGTAAGTAAAAGCGCTGCTGAGAAATTCTATGAATTTACCCAGCGCATTAATCAAGGGGATGTTCCAAGCTACTATACCCGAAATAAAGAAAACACCACGCCAACATCCATTGAAGAATTTACAAGTGTTTTTAAAAACGCTTTTGATACGCAGTAGGCGGATCTAAATCCAATAGCAAGGGAAACTCTAACTGAACAGTAAAAAGTTCCCTTGTTTTTCATTGAATCATATCATCTGTTCCCAATCTTTCCAAACCGGCTGAATTCCACTATTTCTTAGCATTTGTGCGATAGTCTCTGTACTACGCTCATCAGAGATATCGAACTGTTCCAGAGATTGTGGATCAACAACATAACCTCCAGGATTTGTTTTTGATTCTGCGCTCATGGAAGTAATACCTAAATGAACTAACTGATCTCTAAATTTCGCATGCTCTCTTGTAGAAATAGATAATTCTATATCTTCAAACACTATTCGGTAGGCACATATAAGTTGTAAAAGATCGGCATCTGTCATTTCAACCTTTGGGTCAATACCTCCACTAAAGGGGCGTAATCTTGGGAAGGAAATCGAATATCTAGTTTTCCAGTACCTCCTTTGTAGGTAATTTAAATGCAGCGCTGTAAAAAAGCTATCAACACGCCAATCTTCCAGCCCCAAAAGTGCTCCAATACCTATTTTATGAATCCCAGCTTTTGCAAGACGATCTGGAGTATGTAGGCGGTAATCAAAATTTGATTTTTTTCCTTTGGGATGATGTGTCTTGTATGTTTCTCGATGGTAAGTCTCTTGATAGACTAGTGTTGCGTAAAGTCCTTGGGGTATGAGTATTTCATAATCCTCTTGGTCCAAAGGCTGTACTTCCATGGAGATATTTGTAAAATAGGGCTTAAGAAGAGAAATGGCATTGTTTAAATAATGAACACCTACATGCTGGTTGGCCTCTCCAGTAACAAGTAAAATATGTTGATAGCCTTTGTGTTTTAAAAACTCTGCTTCCTGAAGTATTTCTTTATCAGTGAGTGTACGTCTTGGTATTTTATTGGTAAGGCTAAATCCACAATAAGTACAGATATTTTGACATTCATTGCTAAGGTACATCGGTGCATACATCTGCATGGTATTGCCAAAACGATTCTTAGTAAGGGTTCTGCTTTTTTGGGCCATCTGCTCTAAATACCCTTGTGCTGCTGGTGAGATTAAGGCTTTGAAGTCTTCAAGGCTAGGTTTTTTAGCCTCTAGAGCCATCTGCACTTCAAAGGGGGTCTTTTGCTGGATGTTTTCCCATTGATGATCCCAATTGTATTGGCTTAATATCGAACTGAAATTATTCATAAAGAAAGTGAGTTAGAGGGCTACTAGCCTGTGGTGTATTTGTTGTTTTCGCAAGTTTAGCATTGTAGGCCATTGTTCCAGCTTCTACAGCTATTTTAAAGGCCTTCGCCATTTGAATAGGGTTTTTTGAGATAGCAATAGCGGTATTGACTAGTACTGCATCTGCTCCAATTTCCATGGCCTGGCAGGCATGTGAAGGACTTCCAATTCCAGCATCTACGATAACAGGTACCGTACTTTGTTGAATGATAATTTCGAGAAAGTCTAGTGTTTTAAGTCCTTTATTTGTTCCTATGGGAGCTCCTAGTGGCATAACACATTGTGCGCCTACATCTTCTAAACGTTTACAGAGCACTGGATCCGCATGAATATAGGGCATCACAACAAAACCTAATTTGACCAGCTTCTCACAAGCCTTTAAGGTTTCGATAGGATCCGGTAATAGGTATTTGGCATCTGGATGTATTTCTACTTTCACCCAATTTGTGCCTAAGGCCTCTCGCGCCAGCTGTGCGGCAAAAACCGCTTCTTCAGCGTTTCGTACCCCAGAGGTGTTTGGCAAAAGTGAAATTTGATCATGATCAAGTCCTTGTAAAATTGAGTGTTGTTCATTCTTCAGGTCCACTCTCTTTAGGGCAACAGTCACTAGTTGACTTTCGCTAGCAAGAACGGTCTCTTGCATCACCTGTGATGAGGAAAACTTACCAGTTCCAATTAACAATCGAGAACGGAAGGATTTTCCAGCTATAGTTAATTTAGTATTCATAAAATTGTGGTGATTTAAACGTTTCTTTAATCTCTTTAATGGCTTGATGGATATTGGGTTGCTGGTGTAGATATCCAGAGAGGGCAATACCCCATACACCTGCTTTTTGCAATGCTGCAATATCTGTTAGGGTGATTCCACCAATGGCCACTATAGGAATGTTATAGGATTGTTTGTGCATCTTTTGAATAATAGTGTAATAGGGGGCGATACCTAGGGTGGGACTTAGGTTTTTTTTTGTAGTTGTAAATCTAAAAGGCCCTAACCCAATATAATCTACTTCCTTATCTATTAGACTCTTGCAATCTTCCCAGGTGTTCGCTGTTCCACCTATTATTTTATCATTGCCTAGAATTTTTCTAGCTAAGACGGGATCTTGGTCTTGCTTACCTAGGTGTACTCCAGCGGCATCTACTATTTTTGCAATTTCAACATTATCATTAATGATTAAGTTCACCTTTCTATCTTTGCAATATTCTTGGGCTCTTAGAGCCGTTTGAAGGTGAAGTTTCTTCGGTGTATTTTTTAATCGCAATTGTACCCAAATGGAGCCAGCATCTACCATTTTTTTAATATGCTCTAGATGTTGCTCTGGTGTTGAACCCTGGCTTATATAATATATTTTAGGTTGTTTCATTGAATTTATTTATTTCAAATGTGATCCCAAAAGGGTAGGAGTAGAGGCCAAATAACGTTCTACATATGTCTTTGCTAATTCACAGCTCTCTTCCCACTTTTCGAAAGTGGCGTAATAAGCGGCAATGGCAGAGGAAAGAACGCAGCCGCTACCATGTTTTTCATTACAATCTTTTACCCTTGGGAAGTACACTATCTTTGGTTTATTTGGCTGATAAAGCTCATCTACTCCCACTTCCTTTCTATGGCCACCTTTTAAGTAGATACTGCAATAAGCTGATATGTCCTCTACTGTCTTTTTATAATCATCATCCAATGTAAAAGCAGATATTTCATTAAAATTAGGCGTGATTAAATCGATCTTAGTAAGACAACTAGTTGGGATCTTTTTAAAATGCTTCTCGGTTTGAAAACAATATCCACTTGATGATTGTATAATTGGATCCCAGATAATTTTAACCTTGGGAAGTTTTACTTTTAGCACCTCTAATATTTGGTTTAGAAAATCGAGGTTTTTAATAACTCCAATTTTAACTACCTTGGGTGTATAGTGCTTAAGTAGAAGCTCAAGTTGTTGCCAAATAATTTCTTCTTCTATCCAATAGCATTCACAGAATTTTGTTGCGCTTTGGATGGTATTACAACTCTGCACAAAAATCCCCTGAACTCCTATTGTTTCAAGGGTTTTGGCATCTGCGATAATTCCTGCTCCGCCGCTGGGGTCAAATCCTGCAATAACTAAAACTGTGGGTTTATCCATAAACTTTTTGATAGGTTTTTACAATGTCTTTAAAGGCCCTTAATGGCTCGTTACTTAGCCACACACTTCCCAAAACGGCGATCCCATTATATCCAAGGTCGCAAGCAACTTTCATATTTTTGGTCGTTATTCCTCCCAAAGCAATGATGGGATTAAAGGAATTTCGAATTTGAAAACTCTTTCCCTTAAGGTGTGTTTTTGAAATGGAATCAAAAACAGGACTCAGTACAGCATAATTATAGCGGCTTTGCCAACATGCCTGAAAAGGATCGTGAAAGGCAGCAGAGATGGTCAATTCAGATGGCCTTTCTACCTTCCCGACATTATTTTTCTCGGATTCCTTAAAATGGATTCCTTTTAAAGGAAAGTCTGCGCAAAGATGGTGGTGCTGATGCAACACCATCTTTTGAATGGTTCTATTCGAAAATTGATTAAGCCATTGTTGCATCTGTTCTAAGGTAAAATCAGGCTTTCTAACATGTATAAAGCAGTTGTCAAAAGCAGTAGCTTGTTCAAGGATACGCGTTTCATCTTCCACATTATTTTGAGCTGTAATTAGTAAAAACATCGGATAATTACTTTAGGGGGATTTGATCAGTTAATTTTAACTTTAGAGATAAACCTCTCCGCCTTGCGCCTTAAATTCTTCTGATTTTTCTTGCATCCCCTTGATAATAGCATCTTCGCTATCCATATTGTTTTCTTTTGCATATTGTCTAACATCCTGAGTGATTTTCATCGAACAGAAATTAGGACCACACATAGAACAAAAATGAGCTACTTTGGCGTTCTCCGACGGTAAGGTCTCATCGTGATAAGCTCTAGCGGTATCGGGATCCAGGGCAAGGTTAAACTGATCGTTCCAACGAAATTCGAAGCGTGCTTTACTCATGGCATTATCTCTATGTTGTGCTCCTGGATGTCCTTTTGCTAAATCGGCTGCATGTGCTGCAATTTTATAGGTAATAACTCCTTGCTTTACATCTTCTTTATTGGGAAGTCCAAGGTGTTCCTTCGGCGTGACATAACACAACATGGCACAACCATACCAACCAATCATCGCGGCACCAATTCCACTTGTTATATGATCATATCCTGGGGCTATGTCGGTTGTAAGTGGACCTAAGGTATAAAAAGGGGCTTGGTTGCATTCTTTTAGTTGTTTATCCATGTTTTCCTTTATCATATGCATGGGTATATGACCTGGTCCCTCAATGATGCATTGTACATCATGCTTGGAGGCAATTTTAGTTAGCTCCCCGAGGGTTTCTAATTCAGCAAACTGGGCGTAATCATTTGCATCGGCTATGCTACCAGGCCGTAGTCCATCACCAAGGGAGAAAGCGACATCATAGGATTTCATGATTTTACAAATTTCCTCAAAGTGGGTATATAAAAAGTTTTCCTGGTGATGAGCCAGGCACCATTTTGCCATAATGGAACCACCTCTAGAGACAATTCCAGTGAGTCTTTTGGCCGTGTGAGGAACATATTTAAGACGAACACCAGCGTGGATGGTAAAGTAATCTACACCTTGTTCGGCCTGTTCAATGAGGGTGTCTTTGAAAATTTCCCAACTTAAATTTTCTGCTTTTCCATTTACCTTTTCCAAAGCTTGGTAAATTGGCACTGTACCAATTGGAACAGGAGAATTTCTTAGGATCCATTCTCTAGTTTCATGAATGTTTTTACCCGTAGATAAATCCATTATGGTGTCCGCTCCCCATCGACACGCCCACACTGCTTTTTCTACCTCTTCTTCTATGGAAGAGCTCACTGCTGAATTTCCAATGTTCGCGTTGATTTTAACTAGGAAATTTCTCCCTATAATCATGGGTTCGCTCTCAGGGTGGTTGATGTTATTAGGGATCACTGCGCGTCCTTTTGCAACCTCATCTCTTACAAATTCTGGAGTGATTTGTTTTGGAATATTTGCACCGAAATCCTCTCCCGGATGTTGTCTACGAATCTCTATAGCATCTTGATATTTTTGGTTTTCACGAATAGCAATAAACTCCATTTCTGGTGTTATAACCCCTTTTCTAGCATAATGTAATTGAGTCACATTTTTCCCTGCTTTTGCCTTTAGTGGTTTGCGGATATTCTTAAATCTAAGGGATTGCAATTTTTGATCTTCAGCACGTTCTTTACCATAGTTAGAGGACAAATTACCAAGGAGTTCTACATCCTCACGTGCTGCAACCCATGATTGTCTAATGGGAGGTAATCCTAGATGGATATCAATCTCTTGAGATGGATCTGTATATGGTCCACTTGTGTCATAAATCAGTACTGGCTCATTGGGTGTTCTGGAGTTGTTAAAATGATCAATACTATCTTCCAAACTAATCTTTCTCATCGGAACTTTAATCCCTTTGTGTAGTTGACCTTTTAGGTACACCTTTTTTGAATTTGGAAAAGGCTCTCTGCTAATTCCTTGACTTGAGGGTGTAAGTTGTTCTTTCATAATAAAATTTTATTTAATTCGTGTTTAGTTGTGAAACCAACAAAAGGATCACCCGCCTTGAGCTGCTTGGATGATTAAAACCTGACTTCCGTTTTCAAGTACTGTTTCCGACCATAAGGTTTTAGAAATGACTTGATTGTTAATAGCTACAGCAATTCCAGAATTCTCAACATCGAGATGTTCAAGTAATTCTAATAGCCCTACAGGTTGACTGAAAAAGTGATTTTGATTGTTTACGTTCACAGTTATCATATCGTTTTGATTTTAATAGCTGTAAACAAAAGGGATGGATCCCGAAGAAAAGTTTATCGTATATAATATAGCGTTATTTGTGTGCTATATTTACAATGGAATTTTCGAACTTTTTCCTTCGCAGGTACTAGCCTGAATCAGGTTCAAAGGGTAATTTCTCAGCCAAACCAAATTGGCACCCCTAAAGTTTACGGACCAAATGTAACAGTAATATTATTGATAACCAAATTCTTTGCAGGAAGTGGCTCTATTGAGTTGTTTGCTTAAAATTAAGTAATAAACTTGTGATAATGCTCTTATATGTTGCACGAAATAAATTCAGCACGTTATTCCATAGCATATTAATTGGGACATTTTTTAACGCATGACTTTCTTTAAAATTCCCATAACGCCTCTAATGAAGGTAGCTGAAGTAAGCACTTTAACTACTGGATTCATTCGTGTACTTTTTCTACTAGAAGTCCTTCTTTGTTTGCTTTGCTCTTCTTTAGCTTGTTTTTGTACTTCTTCACGTTGCGAGATTTCAATTTTCTTTGTTAAAATCTCATAGGCGCTTTCACGATCAACAATTTCATTGTACTTCTGACTTAGTTGTGAATTGTTTAATAGTTCTTCTAATTCTTGATCATTAAGAATATCCATTCTACTCATTGGAGCTCTCAACATAGTGGCTGCAAGGGGAGTAGGGCGGCCTTTTTCATCCAAAGCAGTGATAAGAGCTTCTCCTATCCCTAGAGAAGTTAGGACCTCGGCTGTGTCATAATATTCTGATATAGGATAATTCTCAGCCGTTAATTTTATAGCCTTCCTGTCCTTGGCGGTAAAGGCTCGAAGAGCATGTTGTATTTTTAGTCCCAACTGAGAAAGTACAGCATTTGGAATATCTGTTGGATTTTGAGTTACAAAATAGACTCCAATTCCCTTGGAACGAATTAACTTAACGATACTTTCAATCTGGTCTAATAATGCATCAGAAGCTTCATTAAAAATTAAGTGTGCCTCATCTATAAAAATAATCAGTTCGGGACGATCGCTATCACCCTGCTCTGGGAAGGTGTCGTATACCTCTGCTAATAGACTCATCATAAAAGTAGAGAAAAGCTTAGGCCTATCTTGAATATCCGTTAAACGAATCACGTTTATAATTCCTCTGCCTTGATTATCAATTCTTGTCAAATCATTGACATCAAAAGAAGTTTCACCAAAGAACAAATCTGCACCTTGTTGTTCAAGCTGTATTATTTTACGCAATATAGCCCCTGTTGATGCTGTTGAAACTCTACCGTAGGATTTTTGAAATTCTTCCTTTCCTTGATCTGTGGCGTATTGAAGGATCTTTTTAAAATCTTTTAAATCTAAAAGTGGAAGCTTATTGTCATCACAGTATTTGAAAATCACGGCCACGATACCTTGTTGGGTTTCAGTGAGATCTAAAATTCGAGAAAGTAATATAGGACCAAACTCAGACACCGTTGCTCTTAGACGAACACCTCCTTGCTCTGAGAGAGTAAGTATTTCTAAAGGGAATTTCTTAGCTTGATATGGAAAGCCAATTTTTGTATGACGCTCATCAATTCCAGCGTTTTGATCACCAGGCTGAGCTAGTCCACTTAAATCCCCTTTGAGGTCCATTAGAAGCACAGGAATCCCTTTATCGGAAAGGTTCTCTGCTAATATTTGCAAAGTCTTTGTTTTTCCTGTACCAGTTGCTCCTGCTATTAAACCGTGTCGGTTTAAAGTTTTAAGGGGAATTTTTACTAAAGCATTGGTTAGTGTTTCGCCTTCCAACATGGCACTACCCATAGTAATATAATCTCCTTTAGTCTTGTATCCTGCTTCAATTGATGTAATAAAAGCGTCTTTATCAGCCATTGTATCTAAAAATTTACACTAAAATAGACGAAAATCTCAAAAAGTAATAAAGAATTTAGGTTTTAATGTTTTAAAACCAGAGTAAACTAGTGTCTTTGTAGGGTTTTTAAGTACCTATTGTCCTAAGATACTCTGATCTCTTTGATGGGGGGAATACTTCTTTATTGAAATGCTACTTAAAATTCTAAGCAACAGGCCGTATCAAATTAAAAATGGAAAACGTATCTTTGCAGCATGATAGAAGAAGGGATATTAGCCAAGGTAAATGCAGGAGAAATGCTTCCGCTAATGGAAGAGTTTTATACCATTCAAGGAGAAGGTTTCCACAAGGGGACAGCGGCATATTTTATACGAGTAGGTGGTTGTGATGTTGGGTGCCACTGGTGTGATGTTAAAGAAAGCTGGAATGCAGCGACTCATCCACCCACTGATGTAAAGCAAATTGTTGATAATGCGGCTAAATATTCTGATACTATCGTAATTACCGGTGGAGAACCCCTTACGTGGGATATGAGCTTTATCACCTCTGAGTTGAAAAAGAGAGGTTTGAAAATACACATTGAGACCTCCGGTGCTTACCCCTTAACTGGTCAGTGGGATTGGATCTGTTTATCCCCTAAAAAGTTAAAACTTCCTACAGAAGAAATTTATAAAAAAGCCCATGAATTAAAGGTTATTGTTTTCAATCAACACGATTTAAAATTTGCTGAAGAACAAGCAGCAAAGGTCAATGAAAATTGCATCCTATACTTACAACCCGAATGGAGTAAACGCGATAAGGTAATTCCGATGATTGTGGATTACGTTATGCAGCACCCTAAATGGAAAGTGTCACTTCAGACTCATAAATACCTGAATATACCTTAGTAGTAATTTTTAGAACCATTCCAATACCACTGGATGCCTAACCAATAAGGTGGAGAACAACATTTTTAGTTGTTGTCCTTTTCAAGCTTCCCTTTTTGGAATATATAAGCGTTTAAAGGGAATAAGAAAATTAGAAAGAAAACAACACCAAAAGCCAGTTCATAAACTTCCCATTTTCTACTTGGAGGAATTATTGTAACGATTAAGGTTGAAACCAAAAAAGCGATGGTTTGATGCCACTGAACCACTGGCACAGCGAAGGTTTGCATTAACCTTTTAACCCAGTCCATTTTGCGGTATAGAATTGGAACTATAATCAGGTACACTACCATAGCAACCATTAGTAATTGGCTAAATACTATTTTATTTACCTTTTTACCACTGACAACTAAATTGTGTAGGTTGGTCTCTTTTTGTGCATTATTCTCCATAAAGAAGGCACTGGATTCAATATTAAAAACACGTTGTCCCCAAGAAATTTCTTCTCCAGCACCGAAAAAGAAAATCAAGGCAAATGCACATACGCCTAATTTCCAAGTAGCCGATTTTTCTTTGGAAAGGGTGAATAACCGAAAAACACAAAGTATACTAACACATAATAGCATAATCGCCGTTGCCCACTCTACAGCATTATCTTCAGCTGCAAAAACATCATTGAAGTAAGTGTCGTCTGTAAAGCCTAAATAGAGACTTAAAGCAAAAATGACTGCTAAAAATGTATAACCTAATTTTTCAGTTCTATTGATTGTCATGGTTATTTTGTTTTTTTTCAAGTATAAAATAATATGTTATTAACCGATCCTTATACGCGGAATGCTGAGGGCTCGCAGTATAATTTATATCAAAAGTATCTGCTAGTTCTATATGATACTCTGTGGCAAATATACGTTTAAATTCAGATGTATTCTCAGGGGTAACCAAAATTCCGAATCTATTTTCTTGTGGAGTTTCAAGTGGTCCGCTGTAAATAATATCTGGTACCGAATACCCTAAATGCCATAAGGACTCTGGGGTGACCTCCCCATAAGAATATAACTTAACATCAGGTTTTAAGTTACTAATATTATTGAAGTTTGGATTGATATATAAGGCTTTTGTCAATGGAAAACCAGCAGTTAGAATCACCCATGTAAATGCAATAGTCAGTAGAAAAACTTTTTTAATTTGTTGTTTTTTAAGGGCTATAAGGATAAGTAATCCACTTAAGAAAAGTAGTACAGCACACAGAGTGAAGTTGGCATAAAAGCCTTTCAAATTGTCCCTAAAATAGAGAAAACCAGCAGTTGGAAATGAAATACCAATAAATCCAATTAGGCCAAAATTAAAATATACAGGTAGTTTTTCGGATCTTTTGAGATTCTTAATTCTTGCAATAAGATACTCTATATAAAATGCCGTATTTAAAGCCATTGGTATTAGAACAGGAAGTAGGTACCGTGATTTTTTCTCTGGAATTATCGATAGAAGTACTACCGAAGATATAGTCCATATAAAGGAAAAGGTATATGCTTTGGGGTCACTTACTTTGTTTTTCAGGTAAGGATAGAGAAGGGCTATAAATGAGGGTATAGTCCAAATGCCACTTTGGGTAAAGAAACTCCAATAGTAATAGAAAGGACGAATGTTATAACTGGACCAATTTCCAGTCTCTTCTTCTGTGATTTTTAAGTAATTTGCTGGATCTTCAATTCGAACATAGCCATACCAAGATAGCCCAACACATAGACCAATTATTAGGGTAAGTAACATTGGGAGAATATGTCTTTTGGAGAGTCGTTTTTTATAAGTTGCTAGATAAGCAATGATAAAGGGAAGCCATAAAGCATAAGGCGATACGGGTCCTTTACTTAAAAAAGCACATCCAAAAAACACTCCACTTCCCAAAGCATAAAGTACCCTTTTGTTAGACTGGTGTAGCATCCTAAGCAAAAAGAAAATACTTAAGACCATAAATCCATGAGCGAAGATATCCCATTGTCCATTTCGTCCTGAGAAAATGATGTAAAAGGAGGTCGCTAATATCAGTGCAGTATAAAATGCGAGATTCTTTTTTTTAAAAAATTCTATAACAAGCTTGTAATAGGCAAGAATTAAAACAATGCAAATAAGCGCAGCAGGTAATCGCAATGCCCATAGATTGTGAACTCCAAATAAATAGGCACTTAAGGCAGTGAGCCAAGTCGGAAGTGGAGGTTTTTCATAGCGGGCTACATCATTCATCGTCGGAAGTAGCCAGTTTTCATTGAGGAGCATCTCACGTGCGGAAATAAAGTTTCTAGCCTCCATGATATTGACATAGATGACATCCAAGTTAAAAAGGAAGATTCCTATGCAGACAAGAATAATGATCGCGATGGGATATTTTTCGATAAACTTATTCATTTTGATTTTTTAGGATAAGTAAATTTCTCATATATATAACGCTTCCAAAGGTGTGACCGACAAAAAGAACGGGATCTCTACGAAAAATTGCATAAACCAAAATTAACAGCGCACCAACTAAACTTAACTGCCAAAATCCTTTTGGTAAACACGATATCTTTTTGTGTTCTGAATAGGCCCATTGGTAGACAAATCGAAGGGTAAATATAATTTGAGCAACCACCCCTAATAACAATAACCACAATGGGATATTATCATTATCAAATAACGCCTTAAGGTCATAATTGTTATTGTTATATCCATAGACAATAATAAAAACCGGAAACAGGATTAAAAATAAACGAAGTGCTTTTGGAGCCTCTTTCCATTTGCCTTGTAATTGAAGGTTTCTAATATAAATAAAGTAAGAAAGGGATTGTCCGAGCATGATTGCAAAATCATTCCTTAACCAACCGTAGGTAAAAAGTAAAAAAGAAGCAACCAGACTAAAAATCCAAAACAGCGTGGGAGTGCTAACTTTTTTAAGTTTTTCAGAACTTAACCACTGGTGCAATAGGCGCGCTGAAAACAGTAGTTGCGCAAGAAAACCTATGGAGTATATAATCCAATTGTCAATCATCCTTTCTTAACGATGGTGTAATTAATGTATTTCCTTTTCATCCATAAATAAGCAAAGCAATCCATTAGCGGTCCTAAAAGACGGTTCCATAACCCGAAATTTGCTTTACCCGCTATTCTGGGGTAATGACGAATTGGAACTTGAATCACTTTTCCTTTTTGCAGTAAAATCATTGCAGGTAGAAATCGATGCAATCCTTTAAACATGGGGATCCTTTTGGCATAATCCGTATGTATAATTTTTAACGGACAACCTGTATCGTCCATACCATCCTTAGTAAAAGAACGTCGAATCACATTGGCAATTTTTGACATGAAGTTTTTGAAAAAGGAATCTTTTCTCTCGGCTCGGACACCAGTTATGAGCTGGTATTGATCGCGGTATTCTAATAGTTTATTAAAATCTTCTGGATTGGTTTGTAGGTCTGCATCGATATAGCCTAAAAGAGGTGTTTGAACTGTGTCAAACCCTGCTTTTATAGCAGCACTTAATCCCTGGTTTTGTTTAAATGTAATGTATTCAAACCTCTGATCATCATTACAGATCTCTTCGATAATCTTTTGGCTATTATCTGATGATCCATCATTTACAAACAGTAACTTCGTTGAAAGAGGAGCGGTCTCAAAATAAGTGATAAATGTAGAGACTACTCGAGGTAAATTGTCTTGTTCATTGTATACGGGAACAACAATGGTAAGCTCAAATTCCATATTGATTTTTTAGTTATCTTACTTAAAAGGATACTATAATAATACCATTTTAAGTAGTTAAGTATAACTAAAGTAAGGAAATTAAATGTTGTGCAGCTGCAAAAGGGGTGATTTTATGATCCTCAATGGCTTTTAGTTGAAGTTGTAATGCTTTTTGTATTTCTGGATTTTGATAAAAGTTTTCTTTGAGATGTTCTTCGATGGATTGGTATAACCAGAATTTATTTTGGTCCTGTCGCTTTTTATCAAAGCTGTGATTTTTCTTAGAGGTTTCGATATAAGAATCTATAAGCTCACGCACCTCTACAATACCTTTGTTTTCTATTGCTGAGGTAAGTAGTACTTTTGGTTTCCATCCGTTTTCTTTTGGGGGAAAGAGTTTTATCGCCCTACTAAACTCACTTTTAGCAATTTTTGCCCTTTGTAAATTGTCACCATCCGCCTTGTTGATAACAATGGAATCCGCCAGCTCAATAATGCCTCTTTTAATACCTTGGAGCTCGTCTCCTGCTCCAGACAGTTTTAGAACTAAGAAAAAGTCAACCATACTATGTACAACGGTTTCACTTTGTCCTACTCCGACGGTTTCGACAATGATGGTTTGAAAACCAAAAGCTTCGCATAAAAGGATTGTTTCACGTGTTTTTCTTGCAACTCCACCTAAGGTGCTACCCGCTGCTGAAGGACGAATAAATACATCTGGATGCCTTGCTAGTTCTTGCATACGTGTTTTATCGCCAAGTACACTGCCTTTGGATATAGAACTACTGGGATCCACAGCTAATACCGCAACTTTGTTAGATGGTGAGGCCACAAGAGACCCGAATGCTTCTATAAAACTACTTTTTCCAACACCTGGAACTCCAGTTATACCTATTCTCTTTGAGGTGTTACTATAAGGAAGGCATCGTTGTAATAGGTCATGAGCAAGTGGTCTATGCTCTGGTTTAGTACTTTCAATAAGAGTAATGGCTCTACTAAGGGCTGTAATATTTCCTTTTAATAAAGAGTCACACAAGTCATCCACATCAAATTCAGGTTTTCGCCTGGATTTAAACTGTTTGACCACCGAGGATCTCGTCTTTGGAATTAACGGATTTTTCGGTGTTTGTTCTTTAGATGAATCTTTTAATGGTTTTTTTGCCAAGGTTAAATTTTATAGCAAATTTAATATTTAAAATGTATATACTTTGTAGGAATAAAGGTAACTTACAGGAAATAATCAAATAAATTTTTAAAAATGAAGGCATTATATCAAGCAGTAGCCACAACAACTGGCGGTAGATCAGGACATGTGAAAAGCGATGATGGCATCATCGATATGGATTTAGAACTTCCTACAGGCTTAGGTGGCAAAGGAGGAGAATATACGAATCCAGAACAATTATTTGCTGCGGGTTATTCTGCTTGCTTTGGAAGCGCACTACAATTTGTAGCCAAGGAAAATGATGTTTATCTTGGTGATGACTTCAAAGTTCAAGCAACCGTGGGTATTGGAAAACATCCCGAATTGGGAGGGTTTCTCTTGGAAGTGACTCTTGATGTTACCTTGCCAGGGGTTGAAAATGAAGTAGGGGAGAAACTCATCAACCAAGCGCATGAAGTTTGCCCGTACTCTAGAGCAACCGCTGATAATGTAGATGTAACCTTGAATTTAATGGTTTAAAAAAGGCTCACAAAGTCACTTGAATTATAAAACAGCAAGACCTTATAATCTCAAGATCGCAAGGTCTTGCTGTGTTTTTATCTTAGAACTGGATTATTTAATGCTGAACTCAAACAAACTCTCATTGGTATATACTTCTTCGCTTTTTAGTACCGAAGATGGGAATTCTGGATGATTTGGCGCATCAGGAAAGTTTTGAGTTTCAAAACATATTGCAGGGTATTCTGACACGGGCTGGTTAAGAAGTAACTTCTCATTTAGGGTAGGTGGGGTATATATCACCACAGCTGGTTGATTCGATCGCACCACCATTTGTATTTTGTTTTTTGGGGAGTACAAAATAGCTAAAGGGTTATTTTGCTTTACCACATATGTATCATCAATTTCTCCGATCTCCAATTGCTTTTGAAGTAGAGTAGTGTTTCTAAAATCAAAATGGGTTCCCTTGACTTGGTTAAATTTCCCATTAGGTATAGCCGTTTGATCTTTATCTAAAATCTGATCTGCATGTAAAGTAAGTTCATGATCTGATACAGAGCCATTTCCGTTTAAATTATAGTAATTATGGTTGGTTAAATTAATTACAGTGTCCTTATCAGTTTTAGCCTTATAGGTTATTTGCAACGCATTATCCATTAAGGTATAGGTACAAAATACTTCTAGGTTTCCAGGGTAACCTTCCTCCATATCTTTACTAAAATAGGAATAGGTAATATGCGGATTTTCTCCTTGGGTCACTTCGACAAGTTTCCATGTCTTAAAGGAAAAACCTTCCTTTCCTCCATGAAGGTGAACCTGATTTTCTGTATATACTGGATAATGTTTTTGACCAATAGTAAAGCCCTTAGGGTCGATTCTTCCAGCGTAACGTCCCACAGAAGCACCAAGGTAAGGTGCGTTATGAATGTAGCTATTTAGGTCTTTATAACTCATCACCACATTGACATCATTTCCAAGATGGTCCTTGAAAATTAATTGATGAATGGTTGCGCCATAATCTATAGTAGTGAGCTTTAGATGTTTATTTGAAATCGTATGTGTTCTCATTTGATATTGCTTGTAGAAAGTTCAAAGCACGAAAGTACAAAATAGAAAAAGAGAAAATTTCAAATAAACCTATAAAGTTTAATTTTAAATTAATGTGAGAAGTTCTAAAAATATTAGAACCTCTCGCATTAATAAATCTTAATTACCTAAATGAGGTGTATTAACTTATTTTAGATTCTTAGAGATGTTGAATCCTACTAAGTCCTTGCTGATTTTCTGACTGGTAATCTTGGCATAAATTTGTGTAGTAGAAATATTTTTATGCCCCATCATTTTACTAAGGCTTTCAAGTGGTACGCCTTCAGTTAAGAACATTGTTCCAAATGTGTGTCTTGTAGTGTGAAAGGTTACTTTTTGCTCAGTAACAATCCCTAATTCCTGAATGAGTTTGTCTATATAACTGTTGCAAACTTTGTTTGTAGGAACGGGAAAAATAAAATCATTTCGGGTAGTGTTTTTATATTTTTCAATAATTCGTTTGGGTATTTCCATCAGTCTTACATTCGAAGTAACATCAGATTTTTGTCTTCGGCTTATAATCCAGTCATGTCCATCAAAAAAGGACTGTATGTTAGTGTTTTTAAGTTGTTTGATATCTATGTAGGATAAGCCCGTAAAACAGCTGAATACAAAAAGATCCTTTACAAGTTCGTAATAGCTTTTTGAAGGGCTATGCATTAAAAGGGCTTCGACTTGTTCCTTTAGTAAGTAACTGCGATCATTTTCCTTCATGGAGATTTCGTAATCTTCAAAAGGGTTTTTTCTGATTAGCCCATTTTTGACCGCTAATTCTGCAACCCGGTAAAGTGGCATTGTATAGACCCAAACAGTATTATGTGAGCATTCTTTGTCTATTCTAAGAAAGAAATCAAATTCTCTAATAAAATCACAAGTCAATTCCCGAAAAGCCATATCATCACGATGATACCTGTTTTTTATAAATTCAGCAACGTGGTTATAAACGATTTTGTATTTATAATAGGTGCTTTCGGAGCGTTCTCCTTTTGCTACCATTTTTCCAAAATCTTCATTGTTCTTTTTGAATACTTTAAGCAAAGAATCTTCCATAACGCCAACACCGAGAAATGCGAGTTTCAGTTTTTGTGCAGTGGCAAACCCCTCATGTTTCAGCATATCTTCATAAATCTGGTCGATACGCCCACAAATGTTGTCTAATTTTTGATTAAGACTTAATGCTTTGGTACTCTTTCCCTCAACTCTCCCGAACTTTAAATCCCAAATATTGGGGTCAATTTCTAACTTTGTACCCATTGTTTTGGGTGTTCCATCAATGGTAATACGTGCCATAATCGGGGCATTACCGTTCTTTTTCAGCTCATTCCTTTTTAAGTAGAAAAGGAGTTTGTACGTCGATTTTTTTGTCTGTTGCATAACTCAAATGTTTAATGATTAAAATTAAATTACATTGAGTTACAAGGGAATATAAAAAAGGGTGCAAAATACTGAAATATAACCTGTTAAATAATATCATTACCGACCTTAATCAGTAATGATTTAGTAACCTAACCTTGTCAATTTAAGCCTAAAATCATACAGACACGGAGTTCCAGTTCACGACTACAATTTTATAAAGCATTGTATAATAACGAGTTTAGCCGTTTTGCTTATCTTTGCTTTTTAATAATCTTTTTTATGGAAAAAATGGATAACTTTAACCTAACAATATGTGAACTGTAAAATAATAGTAGATCTTGAAGTTAACCGACTAAAGTTTTAAATATAAAGACCCCACCCCCCTTTCTCCCAACTCTTCATTTATTACAAACCATAGTTTAAAACAAACTTCACTGTTGTCTGCATGGTAATCCAATGAACAAAAGACCTATATTTTATTCTGAAAGACATAAGGAGAAAATAGACCTTATTGTAAAAATGAATTATTTCGCTTCGGTGACAATGATTTGCTTCGCTTTAATTTTCTATTTCTTCTTAGATATTAAAAAAGTTATACCACACACCTTAATTACCTATAGCATCCTGAGTCTAATCAATAGCTTACTATTTGCTAAACATAGAAATTTACACACCTCTTATGTCATCAGTACATCTTTAGGTCTTATTGGGGCACTTGTAGTATGTTTATATAGTGGAGGGATCAAAAGTCCATTTATCTTTATATTATTGCTTATCGTTTTCTCAGGATATGTATCCACACGGAGTTACGGAAAATTTCATTTATATCTTATTCTAGTAATCATTCTCGCAATTTAACTAGTAATGCTAATTGAAGGGATACAGTTCAAGGAAATAAAACGTCAAAAAAGATATAAAAACTTATTTCAAAAGTAGGTAAAACCTCAGTGTTTTCGTGCCTTAGCGCACGATGAATGACCAAGAATTACAAGCCCAAAACGCTGCGCA
>NZ_AMSG01000039.1 GCF_000300875.1 Galbibacter marinus
CTCGTTACAAGCGAAAATAAATTGAAAAAAGTATATTACAAGCCGCTTCCCCTTAAAAAAAACACCCTCTGAACTTTTACAAGCAGAGGGTGATTAATATGATTAAAACCTTTATATATCCTTTTCTAATGAATACCATTCATCCATTTACGCAATGTAGGTACCATAACAAGTAGAAGAACTGCTGCTCCTAACACCACTAGAACACCCCAAACTAAATAAGTTTGTGTATAGGCCGTTAAGGTATCTGCTGCAGAGGCACCCTCCGCTGGACTATCAGATGCCGTAAGGGTACCGATAAAACCAGCCATTTTGTTTCCAACGGCAATGGATAAAAACCAAGCACCCATAACAAAACCTACAATTTTCCCTGGTGACAGCTTGGTTACCATGGATAGACCTACTGGAGATAATGACAATTCACCCGTAGTATGGAAGAAATACATCAGAGCCAAGAACACTATGGAAACCAGTCCTTGGTCATCGACAAAGTATTTAGCACCTATAACAATAACAGCATAACCCATGGCAAGCTGCACTAACCCTAATACAAACTTCATGGGTGTACTAGGTTCTTTACCTGCCTTATTTAACCGTATCCATATAAAGGAGAACAACGGGGCAAGCAACATTATATATAAAGAATTGAAACTTTGAAAAATCGATGAAGGCAATTCAGATCCTAACACAGTACGATCAATGTTCTTTTCAGTAAAAATGGTAATAGAACCACCCGCTTGTTCAAATAAAGCCCAGAAGACTGCATGGAAGAAAAACAATACAATCACAACCAAGATCCTCTGCCCTTCTGCCTTATCATCACTTCGCAATGCCTGAACAATTAAATACCCAATAATACCTATAGAGATAATTAAAAGCAGGGTCGACATGAGGTCTGACAAATTGAGCATTAAAGCACATATTGGAACTGCTACCAAGGACAATATCATTATAACCCAACTTGGTTTGGCACCAAAGATTTTCCTTTGACCACTAACAACTTCTTTAGGAGCATATCCTTTATCTCCAAATACACTAGCAAAGGCCCAAAAGACAATTAATCCGATTAACATTCCGATACCAGCTAAGCCAAACCCATAATGCCAGTTGATGTTCTCTCCGACATAACCGCAGGTAAGCATCGCTAAGAAAGCACCGATATTAACTCCCATATAGAAAATGGAGAATGCACCGTCTTTGCGAGGATCATCCGTTTCGTAGAACTTCCCTAGGAAAGAACTAATATTAGGTTTAAAGAAACCATTACCAACTATAATTAGTCCTAAAGCACCGAAGAACATAGGCATATTTCCTTCCATGCCATCGATTCCTTGTATGCCTAAAGCAAAATGACCAAGCATCATTAAAAGTCCACCCCATAAGATGGTTTTTCTAAAACCAAGAAATCTATCAGCAACAAGCCCTCCAATTACAGGGAAAAGATAAACCATCGCAGTATAAGATCCGTATATGGCATATGATTTCACCTCGGCCGCACTTGCTGCTAAATCAATAAACATTACTTTGGTCATATAAAGTACCAGTAAAGCACGCATCCCATAGTAGGAGAAACGTTCCCACATTTCAGCAAAAAATAAAATAAATAGCGCTTTAGGATGAGTTTTTCTATTGGTGTAAATAATAAAGGGAACCCATAAAAGTACAAACACCCACCCTATTGTTAAGATCCACAGAGTTAAATCCATAATTTTAAAATTTAATTAAAACAAGAATCAGTATTTAATGAGCTAAGCTCTTATCTTTTTATATAAATGATATACGTAGTTAAATCTTAACTTCTATTAGTTGAAGGTTCCAATGGTTCAGCATCTAAACCACCTACATTTCCTTCGTCATCTTCAGCTCCATGGGTTAGTCTTTTTAGTGGTTTTAATAATAAGATCACTAAAAGCCCAATAAGAGACCAAATGATGGCGATACCCGTAAAGATTTCAAACTCTCCAAGATTCTGAGCACTTTGTCCAATCAGACCAGCAATTTTATTACCAAGACCTGTGGCTGCCCAATAGAGCCCCATTATAATGGATGCATACTTTAGCGGTGCTAATTTTGTAATAAAGGATAAGGAGACAGGAGAAGAACAAAGTTCTCCTATAGTATGGAATAAATAAGCCAAGATCAACCAATACATAGCTGAAGATCCAGTTGATTCCGCTTCAGTTGCTGCAATACTCATAAATCCAAACCCTAATGCCATAATGATAGTACCTACTGCAATCTTAAACAAGGATGATGCTTCATTACCTTTTTTACGCCAACGGAGCCAAAATGCACCAACAGCTGTAGCCAGTATAATTATAAAGAAGGAATTCACTGATTGGAATACTGAAGCAGGAACTGTAAATAAACCAAAGAAGTCCCGATCGGTTTTCTGTTTAGCATAGAGGTTCATAAGTCCACCTGCTTGTTCAAAGGCCGCCCAAAACAAAATGATCAACAAAAAGGAAATAAACAACACCTTGACTCTGTCTTTTTCAATTCGGGTTAATGGACGATTGAGTATTTCTCTATCCTTTTCATTGTTTTTTGAGATGAGATTCCCCACATCTTTCAGATATTTTTGACCCCAGATGTAAACAATCTGTCCGACAAACATTCCAATAGCTGCAAGACCGAATCCGTAATGCCAATTGATTTTCTCGCCAATATACCCACATATGATTGGGGCCAAAAACCCTCCAATGTTGATACCCATGTAGAAAATATAGAATCCTATATCTCTACGCTCATCCTTTGGTTTGTATAATCCACCTACCATAGAAGAGATGTTTGGTTTTAATCCCCCTACTCCTAATATGATAAATAAACAACCAATGTAAAATGAGACTTCTGAGTTAAGTGCCAATACAGTATGCCCTAAACACAGGAGTAACCCTCCAAGCATTACTGTTTTCTTTTGTCCCAAAAATCGATCGGCAATCCATCCTCCTGGTATGGAAGACACATATACTAACATGGTATACCAGCCATAAAGTGCTAAAGCATCATCATTTGTCCAACCAAACCCTGCATTATCTGAAGTGGTTTCAGCTACTAAAAAAAGTGTGAATAGTGCACGCATTCCATAGTAGGAAAAACGCTCCCATAATTCGGTAAAGAAAAGAATGTACAATCCCTTGGGGTGACCAAAGAGTTCTTCTTTTTCAGGTTTATCTGCAATTGCTGCCATTAAACTAGAGTTTTTAAGTATTAGTTATTGTTTGTGGTAGGTTGGCTATGATTTGCTTTATCCCCTAAATTTTCATAAATAAAGTTAGTCATTTTTGTATAAAGCTGTAAACGGGTGTTTCCGCCGTAAATTCCGTGATTTTTATCTGGGTAAATCGCCCAATCAAATTGCTTATTTGCATCGATAAGTGCCGATGCCATACGCATTGCATTTTGTACATGAACATTATCATCTGCCGTACCGTGAACTAATAAATAATCCCCTTTAAGAAGTTCAGGGTAATTAAGCGGAGAGTTGTCATCATACCCACTAGCATTCTCCTGTGGAGTACGCATATAACGCTCTGTATAAACGGTATCGTAAAAACGCCAGCTAGTAACTGGTGCTACAGCAATAGCTAAGCTAAATACATCGTTTCCTTTTAATATACAATTGGTACTCATAAAGCCACCGTAGCTCCATCCCCAAATACCGATTCTATCTTGGTCTATAAATGATAGATCTCCTAGCTGCTTAGCTGCAGTGATTTGATCCTCAACTTCGTACTTTCCTAATTCCTTATAGGTTACCTTTTTAAATTCAGCTCCCTTAAGGCCAGTACCTCGACCATCAACACAGACAACAACATATCCTTTTTGTGCTAACATTTGGTACCAGTAATCGTTGGTTCCCATCCAAGTATTCGATACTGATTGGGATCCTGGACCAGAATATTGGGACATAAAAAGTGGATACTCCTTATTAGGGTCGAAATCAGCAGGTTTAATCATCCACATATTAAGGGAGTTTCCATTAACCTGGATAGTTGAGAATTCTTTTGGTGATAATTGATAATTCGCTAACTTTTTCAACAGATCGTCATTGTTGACGATTTCTTTAATAAGTTTTCCGTTCTTACTGTTGTTCAGCGTATATTTTGGCGGAGTAGTTGCACTAGAGAATGCATTGATAAAGTAACTAAAGTCGGCGCTGAAAGTGGCGCGGTTTGTACCACGCTCATTTGAAAGATGAGTTTTACCTTTTCCGTTTAATTTAATGGAATACACATCACGATTAATGCTACCGTTTTCAACTGATTGATAAAAAACTCTGTTAGTTTTCTTATCATATCCGTAGTAATTAGTTACCTCCCATGGTCCGCTAGTAATTTGATTAACTAATTTACCACTTTTATTGTAGTGGTAGATGTGGTTATAACCATCCTTCTCACTAGTCCAAATAAAACTATTATCTGTTAGAAATGTTAGGTTGTCTGTGATATCAACATAAGCATCGTCCGTTTCATTTAATACCATTTCAGTTTGACCGTCGATATTGTGGAAATACAGTTTTAAATCGTTCTGATGACGATTAATCACCTGTATACTTAAAACATCTTGATCCTCTGTCCAGTCAATTCTAGGAATGTAATAAGCATCCCCTAAATCAACGGTCTTTGTAGTTGAGCTCTTTAGATTGTAGGTGTGTAAACTTACCTTAGAATTTTCCTCTCCTGCTTTAGGATACTTAAACACATGTTGTGTAGGATAAAGGGTTTCACCATAGACATCCATAGAAAACTCAGGCACATTAGTTTCATCAAATCTAATATATGCAAGGTACTCCCCTGATTTGTTCCAATCAAAAGCTCTAACAAATGCAAACTCTTCTTCATATACCCAGTCGGTCACACCATTTATAATCTTATTCTTTTCCCCATCGGTGGTAACCTGTGTTATTTCACCACTTTGAAGGTCTTTGATATAGATGTTGTTTTCAAAAACATACGCCACCTTTGACGCATCCGGAGAAAATGTAGGTTCTTGAATTTTGTTATTAGAAATCAAATCCAATTTTTTAGATTTGATATCATACGTATAATATATTCCTAATGTTGATCTTCTAAATATTGATTCTACATCAGTTGCTAAAATAAGTTTGGACTCATCTTCACTGAAAGTGTAAGAAGAAAAATAGTTGATTGCATCCAAATCAGCGGATGAAACAATGGTTTCAACTTTTTCCAAAGTTTCGTAATCATATTTATCTACTGAAGCACTTTTTGTGGCCCTATCGTAGTTTAAAACAGTGTACTGTTGTCCGTTGCGCATAGAGTGCAAGACATCCATTGTTTGGGTTCGGAATGCACCTCCCCAAATCTCCTCTAATGTAAGTTGTTGATTTTGAGCTGTAACAAAGTTAAACAGTCCAACAAATAGTAGGATTAGCGTAAATTTTCTTCTCATTAAATTGTTATGTATGAATTAAAAAGCCGTCAAGTTTACTAATTATTTCACAAATAGTGTAATATTTTTAGTTAAACCTTCCCTTTAACTAGACCAGATTGTACCAAGTAAAGCTATTATTTAATGCTGCTTTAGAAAGGTTGAGCCCAAATAGCCCTAGGCCTAAAAGTGATAATCCTTATCTTTGCCTTTTAATATAGCATAGAAGTACATGGCAACATCGGTGAACGGATTTTCTAAACTCACGAAGGAGCAAAAGATAGCTTGGCTCGCATCGCATCATTTTAAAGACCAACAGGCAGGTATTGAAATCCTCAAACAATATTGGAATAGTGATTCTAAACTTCAACGTTTACACGATGAATTTATAGAGAACACCGTATCGAATTTCTATCTACCCTTGGGTATCGCTCCTAATTTTCTAATTAACGGAAAATACCATACTATCCCCATGGCTATTGAGGAGAGTTCTGTGGTTGCTGCCGCTGGAAATGCTGCAAAATACTGGCAAAAACGTGGAGGATTTAAAGCGGAGGTACTTGGCACAGAAAAAATAGGGCAGGTACATTTAATATACCCAGGAAGGACGGATAAATTAAACGCCTTTTTTAAAATGGTAGAACCAAAATTAAATGAAGCTACCTTACAGATTACCGAGAACATGCGTAAACGCAAAGGCGGGATCACTTCCATTACCTTAAGAGATAAAACAGTTGATCTTCAACATTATTATCAGTTGCATTGTACTTTTCAGACCCAGGATGCCATGGGAGCAAATTTCATCAATTCCTGTCTTGAAACTATTGCTAAAACTTTCGAGTCAGAGCTCAAGAATTCCGATTTGTTTGACCCACAGGAAAAAGAAGTGCAAATAGTGATGAGTATCCTATCCAATTATGTACCTAACTGTAGAGTTCGAGCATCTGTAAGTTGTAAAATAAAGGATCTCGATGCAGATAAGAATATGGATCCACTGGATTTTGCTCAAAAATTTATTCGTGCTGTTGAAATTGCCAATATAGAACCACACAGAGCCGTGACCCATAATAAAGGAATTATGAACGGAATCGATGCTGTAGTGTTGGCTACAGGTAATGATTTTCGTGCTATAGAAGCCGCAGCACATGCCTATGCCGCAAAAGATGGAAGTTATAAAAGTTTATCCAAAGCTAGTATCAAGGATGATGTATTTACATTTAGTTTAGAAATACCGTTAGCCTTGGGAACCGTTGGTGGGTTGACAAATCTACACCCGCTAGTGAAACTGTCGTTAGAAATTTTGGACAATCCTAACGCACAAGAGTTAATGCAGATTGTCGCTACTGCGGGACTGGCACAAAACTTTGCCGCCATTCGCTCCTTAACCACTGAGGGTATACAAAAAGGACACATGAAAATGCATTTACTCAATATTTTGAACCATTTAGGGGCAACTCAAGAGCAAAAAGCATATTTCACTACCTACTTTAAAAATAAAACGATTTCTCATAAAGAGGTTATAGCTGAATTTAATGCATTAAAAGAGAAAGAAGATGCACAAGTACCGAAGTAATGGTAAGGTTTTAATTACAGCAGAATATGCGGTACTTGATGGCGGGTTGGCTTTGGCATTACCATCAAAATACGGACAAAGTTTATCAGTCGGTAAGGGCGATACTGGCCAGATTTATTGGACAGCTTACAGATCAACTGGAGAACTTTGGTTTAAGGCGATACTAGATATTACAAATCCAGTACAAATAACTCCAATACCCATTGATAATTCACTAGATAAGGAGTTCGAAAAAGCGAAAACACTGTCTAAAATTCTGGTGGAAGCTCAAAAATTAAACCCTTTTTTTATAAACCCTAAGGATGGTTATAGCGTAGAAACACGATTGGACTTTCCCACCAACTGGGGCCTTGGCAGTTCCTCTACCCTTATTACAAACATCGCTTCTTGGGCTGGGGTCGATCCCTATGTATTGTTGTGGAATGGTTTTTCAGGGAGTGGATATGATATTGCCTGTGCTCAAAACGATAAACCGCTAACATACCAACTCCAAGCAAACCAGCCAATTATTGACTTAATAGAGTTTAATCCCACCTTCAAGGATTGTTTATTTTTTGTGCATCTAAACCAGAAACAAAATAGCAGAGAAGGCATCAAACGTTACAAGACCTTAAAAGACAAAGAAAGCAGGCTTATTAAACAAATAAGTCAATTAACGGTTGAATTTATCCAAGCATCATCCTTACAGCAATTCGAGAACTTGATCCAGGTCCATGAGCGTTACATCGCTTCTGCAATACATTTAACCCCGGTAAAGGAAAAACTATTCAGTGATTATAAAGGAGCCATTAAGAGCCTTGGTGCATGGGGTGGTGATTTTATACTAGTAACTGGTAGCAAAGGGTACGTACAAAATTACTTCCAAGTAAAAGGATACCCTACTATTATTCCTTACCCAGATATGGTCTATTAACACCCCTTAGAAGTAGTATTATATATAGCTCAACTATGTATATCCTACCATAAATTTAAGGCAATAAAAAAACACTCCGAAGAGTGTTTTTTTATAAAGATAATTGAGTTAGCTTAGAGAAATATGATCTTAATATATTTCAGATCTATAATCCTCAATATCTGCCATTTCTTCCAAGGCACTATAAGCCGCAAAAGTAGATCTATTTCTATTCAATGTTTTTTCTGTATTGGCATAAGTTGCATAATTATCCAAAGAAGGTGCAATTGCTTTTTTGCTAACACTTAACTTATACACCCCGTTTTCTCCTTCGATTAAATTAGACTCCTCACCTTGAGATAGTCCCATAGCAACACCAACTACTTTAGGTTCTCTACCAGCTCCTAAGATGCTAGGATTCTTCATAGTTAGTTCAGAAGCTCCTTTTACACTAACATTGTTGCTACTAGCAAGTTCTTCTAAAGATTTCCCACTGTTTTGCTCCTTAATTAATGCTGCTTTCTTTTGTTTTCTTAAGATAGGTAAAACGCTAGCGGAGGCATCTTTTGCCGTTGCCAATCCTTTACTTCGTTTTCCTGTTAATTGAACCACAACGTATCCGCTAGTGGTACCAAAACGCTTCACTGCACCAACCTCTGTATTAGGATTATATGCCCACTGAACAATAGTACGTTGATTTCCTAATCCAGGGATGTTTTCATCCAAAGCGCTTAATTTGTTTACAGGTCTTACCATGTAATCTCCTTCTTTGGCAACTTCTTGAAAATCTCCTTCCATAGAAGTCATTTCAAAAGTTGTGGTTTGGTTAAACAAATCACTAATTGTCTTCTCTGATGGCTCAAGCTCTCTTGCGATAGTTGCTAATTGAACTACGTCATATTTATCCTCTACTTTGATAATATGAAATCCGAAATCAGTTTCAACAAGTCCGATAGATCCTATTTTATTATCAAAAATGTAGTCGTTAAATTCAGGAACCATTTGTCCTTCAGGAATATTATCATAAGTACCTCCTCGAGTAGCCGAACCAGGATCTTCTGAATATTCAAGTGCTAAGGCAGCAAACGCAGAAGGATCTGCTTTCACTTGACCTAACAAGTCTTCTGCAAGGGTTTCAGCCTCTTCTTTAGTTCTTGGTTCCTTAGGTTGGGCACCAGTCCCATCGTAAGAAATTAGGATATGGCTAGCTTTCACAGAACCACCTTCTTTCTTAGCAACCATACGAGACAATTTGTAAAACGCACCATCTTTATATGGTCCAAATACTTCTCCTACACTTAAATTGTATAGCGTATCAGCATAGGCAGTTGGAAGCTGTGCTTTAGTTACAAATGTAGTATCGTATTTTACATCAGAATTTCTGTTAACAAAATCAGCGATATCATTAGTGGTTCTAAAACCAGCGATGGTATCATTTGCTTTAGTTGATTGGTTGTACTCAACACTCTGATCTAGTAGTTTATTAAGCTCAGATTTAACCTCTTCTATATCAGCATCAGAAGCTTTTTCCTCAAAAAATACATATCGAATATCTCTAGAGCTTTCTTGAGTGAATTCTTTTTCGTGCTTTTTAATATAAGCTTCAACTTCTTTGGTTGTTACCGATACAGCGCTATCAGGAATTGTGTTATATGGTATTTGAACATATCTAATATCCACCTTGTCATTTTCTAAATGATAGGCAAGTTCTCCTTCTTTCAAAGTAGCTCCTACTCCAGCTTTAATCAAATTGAAGTAAGACTGTTCTTTGGAGGCGTTAATTAAAACATCTTCTTGCATTTTCCACTGCTCATATCCCATTGGGTTGTTTGCTTTCATGTCAGCAATAAATTCGATGAATTTACCCTCATCAAATACACCTGCCTCATTTTGGAAATTTGGATTGGAAGATATTCCTGGATTCGCTCTAACCACATTAAGGATTTGATCTTTTTCGATATTAATCCCCAATTCGTCAAATTGTTGTTCTAAAACAATGTTTCTGACTTCTTGGTTCCAAACCTGGTTCACCACTTGAAGTGTAGTAGCGTTTGCACCATATCTTCTTGACATGTTTTCAACCTTGAATGCAAAATCTTGTCGCGATATGCTTTCTCCATTAATCTCCCCTACAGTTGTTTTTCCTGTCCCTCCGTTATTTGTAAAAACTCCAGAGATCACAAATGCAAACAAAGCCATACCGATGACCAAGATCAAAAATATCGACCGACTCCTTATTTTTTCTAGAACTGCCATTTATTAATTATGTTTATTGTATAATTTCACAGGGGGCGAAAATACCACTTTTTTGGAATAATAAAAACCCGTAGTTGTAATTATTGTTGAATTTTACTCTTGATCAAGTACTTTGAGATGGATTATTTCGATTTTAGTTGTACTTACTTCAATTATAGTGTATTGAAATCCGTCGAATTGTACTACAGCTCCTTTCTCTGGGATTTCTTCCAGTTGGCTAACTATCATTCCACCAAGAGTCTCGTAATGTTCCGACTCAGGAAGTCCAAGCCTGTAGGTTTCGTTAATATAGTCCACTTCTAAACGTGCTGAAAATCGATATTCTTCCTCAGATAGTTTCTCTTCAAGTAACTCAACGGTATCGTGTTCATCTTCAATCTCACCAAAGAGTTCTTCTACAATATCCTCTACGGTCATAATCCCTGAAGTTCCACCATACTCATCAAGTACTACAGCGATACTTTTATGTTTTTTTGTTAGCACCTCTAACACATCACTAATTAGCATGGTCTCTGGAACAAATTCCACGGGCATCATTATATTTTTAATCCCCTTTGGCTTTTTAAATAGATCAAAAGAATGCACATAACCGACAATATCGTCTATGGTGTCCTTATAGACTAATATTTTCGAATATCCAGTGCTTGTAAAAAGCTTACTTAAACCTTTAGGTGACTCGTGAAGTTCCACAGCTGTTATTTCCGTACGTGGTACCATTACTTCTCTTGCCTTTACTTCAGAGAATTCCAGAGCATTTTGAAAAAGTTGTATTTCAGAGTCAAGTTCTTGATCCTGATCAACGGCATCCATTTGTTCAGATATATAATCCCCTAATTCTACCTTAGAGAATGCATATTGTAATTCACCATTATTAATTTTAAAAAATACCCTTGATATGATTTTGGAAATCCAAGTTATAAAAGAGGTGATGTAATTAAGTAAGATATAACAAATGTACACTGGCACTGCAAACACCTTTAGAAGGGTATTGGAGTAGATTTGAAAGATAATCTTAGGCAATAGTTTAGCTAAAAATACCGCAATTAAACCGCTACAAGCTGCTATTAAAAATAAGTTTTCAATCGGAAGCTCTGAGAAATGATTGAATTGAGGATAAAAATAACTTGTAATTAAGTTAGCAGAAAAGATCGCATATACAACTAATGAGAGGTAATACCCTACTAGCATAGTCGCGATAAACTTAGAAGGTTTTTGAGTGAGTCTAGTGAGTACAGTAGCCATCAGGCCACCTTGTTTTTTCTCTATCTCAACATGGATCTTATTAGCAGCGAGATACGCTGCCTCCATACCTAAAAAGAAAGCGCATGACAACAGCGATATTACTATGACCCCAATGGTGAAAGACATTAATTACTATTTAGATCTATTGCCAAACTTTTTACGGTAGTACCTTCTAAAGAAGAACATTCCAATAGAAACTACTGCAAACAATATCATAATATAGGATCTGCTACGATCTATTGGCCACATTCTAACAGCCTCAATTGTTGCTAAAATTGCAATTACCAAATATGCTATTTCAAAAATCTTAAAATATCTCATATACTTGAATTAATAGCCAAAAATACATAAAATTTCCGCTGTATATTAGACAAATCTTAGAATTATCTATAGCAGATTCCTTTAAATATCTTGAACAATTTAGAAAGTGAAAAATAAGAAAATAAGAATTTGAGACTATTCCTCTTTAGTCTCTTCAAATAAAGCGTCTCCAGTGTTACCGTGGGAATTAACCACGCTAAAATCTCTGTTGAAATCTATTCCAACGCCTTTTATATTTAGGTCCTCACTTATAAAAGAATAGTTTCCTTCAGTAAACACCCAACTATTTTGTTGATCCCAGTACAACTGATCAGAGTGTAGTTCTCTGCCATCATGAGTTTGAAGGATTACATTGCCCTGCATATCGATGAGCTCTGTATCGAGATAAATTATACCGTAATCAGCCTCTATGGAACTTTTCTGATTGTCCTGGTCATAGAAATCCACATGAAAGCCATCTGGGAATTCTCTATATGGGAATTGCTGGTTGCTAAAATCTTTGTAAAGGGGTCCGCTCACTACCGCTACCAGCTTAGTAGAGTCGGTGTACTTCAGCACATAATTCTCAGCTATCCCTATTGGGTTTTTATTAATAGCATTGATTTTTTGAACCTCTTTAAGATTCCCTTTACATGAAAAAAACATTGTCACAGTAAAAACCGTGACAATGTTCAATATTATATATTTACTAAGCCTGATCATTAAAGGCTTGGAACTTTAATGCTTCCTCCAACCCAGCAGTTGAATTCGATGGTTTTGCCAGCCATTCCTGAACTAAAGACATCAGATTTACTTGGAGCTCTTCCTTCATAACTAGCGGCAGCTGAAGCTGCTCTGCTTTTAAGGGAAGGATCAACTTGTCCAGCTCTCCTAGCTGTTTGAGCTGCTTTCCAATAAATTGCTCTTTTTTCGAATGCTGTACTTCCACACTCATTAGCACTATTAGCATACAAGTTTGCAAGAATTAAATAAGGTGTTCCACCAGCTGGATTCAATTGTAATGCTTCATTAGCATATTGTCTAGCAGAAGACTTACGACCTCTTTGAGATGCTTTATTAGCGAGATTTGTTAGCTTCTGTGCCTTTTTGACTGGATCAGTTTCTAAATCAACTGATTGTTTATAAAAATCAAAAGCTTTTGTACTGTTTCCTTGCTCGTCATATAACGATCCAAGGTAGTATTTGGAACTTGCAGAAGGCTCAATTTCATCTAGAGCTTCAACTAACTTCACAAATAATGGATCACCTGCACACCCTTTAGAATCCATTCTACCTGCAGCACTTTTTAACCAATCAGCATCACCTTTACGAGCTTCGAAATTCTTTTGATATAGTGGAATTAGGTTAGTACAATCTGCTAACTTCCCTAATTTCGCATCAATACTTCCACTAATTTTCTCGTAGTTCTCACCGTTTTGTCTAACTGCAGCAAGAGTTTTCTCTTCTTTACTAGTAAGAGTACCAGCTTCTTCTTTTTCAATATACTTGACAATGGTTTCACCAATTTCTTGGTTTTCCTCAGCAATTTTACCAGTTACATCATCGTAGGTATCAAATACCTCTTGCAATTCTTTTTTACCAGCATCGTGTAAATCTACCAATTTAGAGAAGTACAAATAAAGTGCCTTAGGGTTTTTAAACTCTTCTGGATTGTTCTTAAATGCTTGATCTAATACTTGGTAAATCTCCTCATCAGTACCTAATTTATAATCATTAAGCAATAATGCTTTGTCGATCAAACTTCCAGTTTCATTGTAACGATCTGGGAAGTTTTTAAATGATGTCTCGTATAATTCGGTTAACATCTTAACATATTCTGCTTTATTAGCAGGATCACTGTCAATTTTGTGTTTTAAAATACGCTCTCCATAGTGATACGTTGCCCAATGTAATGTTGGACAATTATCATACACCATCTTCCAAGGCTCATATGCCGCATCATAATTTTTAACTTTTGCATGTTCTGCAAAAATAGAAAGGTTCTGAGGGCATTCTGGATTTTGGGCACTAACTACACTAAATAAAGCTGCTCCCAAAACGCAAAACAATATAGAAACGTTCTTTTTCATTTATTTAATATTATAGGTTTACGTGTTATTTTTATTATCTAATTAAGTTCTTTTGGAACCACTGATCATTTAAAGACAAACTAATGAAAACATTTAAATAATTTTCTTCGATTCTCCCAAGATAAGTACTTCCTCTTTTTCCAAATTCAACACCAACATTTAGGTTTGAAAAGTTCCTTACTGGTAATCCTAAACCAAAAGACATGCCAAAGTCGTGAACGGGAACATTATTTACCATAAGACCTGTTCTTGAATTATGCATCCCAACTCTATAGGTGACTCGCTTCCAATAACTTGTAAAGGAGTCATAGTCAGGCACCCAGAATCCTCCAACAGAGAATCGCTCTCCATCTTCATAAGATCCGTTTGCTGTTGAAATAAAATCATTTTTAAATTCACTAGTCTTGCTAATTTCATAATCAGCCCCGACAAACCATGTATACTTTTTACCAATTCCAAGACCAAAACTATACGATTCAGGTAAATGTAGATAGGTTGAATTCAATCCATTACCTCTTAAATCAATTTCTTCAGTATAACTTGGGGTATCACTTCCCGAAGCATTTCTTGATACCGCCGAGATACTTCTCGAGTTACTTGAAGTGATCTTATTTGCGGGTGTATACACAATTGCGGATTGCAAATTAAGATTTTTTCGTAATTCAGCTTCGTAATGTAACGAAAATTTAAAATCAAATCCACTATATTCTGAGGTATTCTCCACTAAAGAACCGTATTGAACTTGATCTAAGTAACTGATAGTCTTATTGGTAATGGTTCCGAAGTTGAAGTTCGCCAAAGCACCAATACTGAAATTATTTAGGAACTCGTATCCTAATGCAAAGTGGGCTTTGTTGATTCCACCTTCTCCTTCATACTTGTTATACTCTGAAAGTTCACCTGCGTCATCCAATCCTTCAATTCGATAGCCAACAGAAGTGTAGGGTCTTAATCCAAAGCTCATTCCTAAATTATTACCCAGTGGAATACCTAGGGCAATATAATCGAATGTAAAATCTGAAGCTGTTTCTTTCTGGTCAGCTGTTTTTAAACTCACAGAATTGTAATTACCTCCAACTCCAAAAGTAGTTAAACGTAATTTTCCAAGTGAAGCAGGATTATTTAAATTTAGGTGAATACTATCGGCGTAAACACTAATTCCTCCCATGGAGCGATTTTCAGCCGTTCCTTTGAATCGTAAATCCCCTGTTCCGTAGTATGAATAAGGAGAGACACTACCCTCTTGTGCAAAACTGTAACTAAAAATAAAGAGTACAGTGACAAATATTATCTTTCTAATCATTAGTGTTTGTTGAGTTCTAAAATGCAATTCACCCCCTTAAGGAGAAAATTAGGATGGGCAAATATGCTACTTTTTAATCTTTTAGACAAAAAATGACTATCTCCTCCTGTTAAAATAACTGTTAAATCTTTGAATTTTTTTTGATATTGGCTAATTACAGCATCAATTTCCTGTACCGAACCATTTATTGCACCAGATATCATACACTCTTGTGTATTAGTGCCAATGAAGTCCTTTAGTTCAAATGAATCCACTAGTGGTAAGCCCTCAGTAAAGGCATGCATTGCTTTAAACCGCATTTTGAGCCCTGGGGCTATCGCACCTCCCTTATAATGACCTTCTTGATTTATAAAATCATATGTAATACAACTTCCAGCGTCAATAACTAAGCAATTTTGTTTTGGATATTTAGTGGAAGCAGAAGCAATCAGAGCAATACGATCCACACCTAAAGTATCAGGTGATCCATAATCATTTTTAAATGGCAACTTCAGTGACCTAGTCAACATCATAACAGGGGCATATTTTTTAAGTGATTCTATAGCCGAAACTGGCAAATTACCCACCGATGAAACCATAATTTGGTCTATGGTATCATCTTTTTTAAATTTTTTTTTCACATGATTCAACAATGCATCAACCTGCATGGTCTCCACACTCACAAGCTCATCTTGCTTAAAAACAGCTACTTTGACTTGAGAATTCCCAACATCAATTATTAAATTCATATAAATCTATTAAAGTGGCTAATTTACAAAACGCTTTTTTTTCACAAATGTTTTGGTAATATTAAAATTGAATTTATATTTGCACCCGCAATCAAGCGACTGGTGCCTTAGCTCAGTTGGTAGAGCAAAGGACTGAAAATCCTTGTGTCCCTGGTTCGATTCCTGGAGGCACCACCATAAAAATCCGTAAACACCTGAAAACAAAGGTTTTACGGATTTTTTATTTCGGATGGTGGCAAATAAGAAAAATTATGCTAGATCTTGGATCATTCCGGATCAAGAACAATTTCTGGGTTTTTACTAT
>NZ_AMSG01000040.1 GCF_000300875.1 Galbibacter marinus
TGTTTGGCTTGTAGGTCATAATTCTAGCATCATAAGCGATCGCCCCAAGTGGTTTAAATGTGCGTTTTGTTTTCTTGTCCAAGGTATACGCATCAGAAACTTTGGCAATAGATCGTATCAGCATTTGAGAAGAAAGCTTAAAGGTGGCTCTGAGGGGATGATACACTTGGTGGTGCAATTTGACTTTGTTGAAAATCTTTTCTTGCCATGCCACCTCAGAAATGGCACCACAAGCAGCATTAGCTTCCTTGATGGTTTGAAGGAGCAATGCAGCCTGCTTATCGGTAGGCAAAAGCTTGATTTTCAGAGTCATTTTCATAATGTAAAGTTCGAAAAATTAATATCCGATTATAGATTAAAAAAAGAAAAGTTATTAACAAAGGGGATCACTGCTTTCCTCCCATCCACTACAGATCAATGGGTTTCCGCAGTATGTTTATGAAGATCATTTTAAAATATACGTTCCAATGGTTTTTAACAGTAATATACTATAAAGCTTATGGTTATAACGGGGTCTCTTTAACTAGAACTATCACTACTGACAGAGCTCAACAGGTCGCTTACATAACTGTTAGAAATAGTATTGCTGGCCTACTATTACTTCTACTTTTTCATGCCGCATTAATTGTTTTGGGACCATGTTTTTTCAACGCCGAGAGAACCTTAGACGGTAATCTTTTCGCAGTACCTGTCACAGTACTGTTTTTACTTACCTATGGTTATTTAGCCAAGAAATATCTTAAGCCTATTTTTAAAGATATAATGCCTTTAGGGAGTTCAATAGAAGAATTTAAAAAAATGAATTACACTTTTTTGGCAATAAGATTCCTGCTTCCTCTGCTGTTTATCGGATTTTTACTTTCTGGAAGTTATTTCATTGGACAGATAGAAAAATTAGCGTGCTAAAATATTAAGAACCAAGAAGCTAGTCCACGATCTTTTAGAACCGGTAAGGCAATTATCGTTTCTTATTTTTATTGCGCCTATTGTAGTTTATATCGCCTTTGGTTTTTGGCTTTTTATACTTCTGTTTTACAATCCGCTTATAGGATCCTCCTTGGTTGGTTTTTCTGTTTTTTTCTTTCTTTTGGTGAAAACTAGCTCCAGGGGTATCAGCATCGTTTACTTTATGCGGATTATCGGGCTCCACTGTTCTTGGTTGTTCTTCTGGAGTAAGTTTTGTAGAAATTTCTACACCCTTAGGAAAAGCTTCTTCAGAAATCTCCATTTTCATTAAGGTCTCAATGGCTTTTTTATCATCCATTTCTTTTTCCGTATAAAATAAAATAGCGCTTCCTTGTTCTTCTGCTCTACCCGTTCTTCCGATACGGTGCATATAATTTTCAGGAAAATGAGGAGTGTCAAAATTTATAACATGTGATATTTTATCCAAATCAAGGCCACGAGCCATGACATCAGTAGTTACCAAGATCCTATGCTCCCCTTGATCGAATGACTCTATTGACCGCAATCGATAATTTTGGGTTTTATTAGCGTGGATAACCGATATTTCACCATCGAATGCTGCTTCTAATGTATTAAAGACCAAATCAGCACTTTTTTTATTACCTACAAACACCAATACCTTTTGATAGGTATCTTTTTGATTTAACAAATGTGATAATAAATTAATTTTGGTATAAAAATTAGGTACATTATAACAATGCTGCGAGATATTCTCAAGTGGGGTACCACTCACGGCAACAGAAACTTTTTCTGTTCCTCTGAAGAAATCGTTTATCAGGGTTTCTATTTCATCAGTCATTGTAGCCGAAAACATGATATTTTGCCTACGTTCTGGCAAAAGTTCGAAGATATTGTTCAACTGAAATCTAAAACCAAGATCCAACATCACATCCACTTCATCGATCACTAGTTTTTTAATCGCTTTTAATTGAAGAGCTCTACTGATTACCAAATCGTACAGTCTTCCTGGTGTTGCCACGACAATATCGGTTCCTTGAGCCAAGGCTTCTTTTTGTCGGTTTATATTTGTACCACCATATACACCTGCCACTCGAATATTCAAATATTTACTAAATTTTTCAATCTCATCAACAACCTGAACTACAAGTTCACGTGTTGGGACCATAACAAGAACTCTAGGGTTTACTTGTTTTGAAAACTTTAATTGCTGGAGAATAGGCAGCATATAGGCAAATGTCTTTCCTGTTCCCGTTTGAGCGATTCCAATAATATCAGTTCCAGACATGACTACTGGAAATGATTTTTCCTGGATAGGCGTTGGATTTTCAAATCCTAAATCTTCAATTGCGTAGCGTAATTGATTGGATATATTAAATTCGTCGAAGGATGCCATCTGAGATTTGCTTATATGAAGCAACAAAGGTACAACCTTAGCTGATTTATATTTCTTTTAGAAACGTAAAAATATATCCAATCACTTTTTAACCCCATCTATTCCCTTATTCTTAACTCTAAATAATAGTGTGAACGTATACTAATCCTTAAAATCGAGGCGTTCCAAATACTGATCAGTAGTTACTGGAGTTTGGTTATACACCAGTGTCCAACCTAGAGAATTAGTGAGTACATAAAATTTAGACATTTCAGTCAACAATCTATTTTGTGCATTTTCTTTAAGGCCCGACTCATCCACCTTCTTTGCAATTTCAGCAGTGACTTCTCTTTTAATCTTATTTATATCCTGGGCATCAAATGGATTTAAGTAATCACCAGAGGTATTGTAGTATTCAATATCAGGCGATATTTTAACCTCTGCTTCAGGAATCTTGGTAATATAGAGCGTTCTATTTTCCTGATCCACCTCGAAGGTAACTTTGCTAAGGTCATAGGCCACACTGACTTCTGCATTGACCACTACCAAAGCTCGTTTTTTAGTAGTGAGTAAATTGGCAAATATTTTTTCCGATTGCTCGTAGTTAAATACTTGAGAAAAATGCCCCTCGGTTACCACCAATTTACTGACGTTATTGACCTGTTTTTGAATCAGTGCTGTGCTCTGTTTTAAATACTCCAACCGTTCTTGATAGCTTTTATACAACTGGAACATCCAAAGTAAAAACAGGGTTATACAGATTCCAAATAAGACTTTTCGCATAGCTATTAAAATTGCATATGGGGGTATTTTTCAGAAATATACGCAATTTTTTGTTGAAGTTTTTCCTTAAACGCCAAGTACTGTGCACCATTTGGATTAAATGGTCGATGCGCTAAACCACTTTGAATCTTATCCACCTTTTCCATAACCTGATTAGTTTCAGGATCTAGCCAAGAGAACGAAAATAGTTCCCATAAATAGTTGATAGCGGTAGGAGTCAGATGTATCATATCCTCACCATAGAAACGGTAGTCCCTTAATTGGTCCATAACAATTTCATAGGAAGGAAAATAGTTGTTCCTGTGATCACCCTTAGTCTCTATACATTGATGAACAGCTGCGATCAAATGGGCCTTACTTCGCTGGTTTTCTACAAAACCATCCTTTAAGTGTCTAATGGGTGAGACTGTAATAATTATAGTTACATCAGGATTTACTGTCCTAACAACCTTTATCACATTTTGTAAACTATCATGAATCTCATCTAAGGTACTAAGGCGCTTTCGAAAATGATCCTGGGGTAGCTTATGACAATTAGCGACAATGGTTTGTGACTCCAAATGCTCGTATCCCCAAGAAGTTCCAAGTGTAATTACAAGATGAGTAACCTCTTTTATTTCCTCATGTTGCTGGGCTATTTTCTGATTTAACCTACTGAGCAAACGCTCCTTATCGGTATCAGAATAGTTAGAATGCACCTGCAAAGATTGCCAACGTTCTTGATGCCAAAACAATTCATTTTCGGTAAAAAGTGTTCCTTGGGTAATTCGAGTGATGATACCCTCAATAGCCTTTGGATGAAATAAAATACCTAAAGGGTTCGACTTACTCTGGAATTTAAAATACGCCAGCTTCTCCCCAATATTGTCAACAAAGCAAGACCCTATAAGCAGTACCTTTGATTGGTAGTCAATCAAAGGCAGCTGCTGTTTTAAAGGGATATGCGTTTGTAAATTCATAAACCATCAACTTATCATGCCTGGATATACGATTTTGCTTTTTTAAGTGCTTCTGGAATTCCAGCAGCATTTTTACCACCAGCCGTTGCAAAGAATGGCTGGCCTCCCCCACCACCTTGAATGAGTTTGCCTAACTCTCTAACAATAGTCCCAGCATTTAGATCTCTATCCTTAACCAGGTCCTTAGAAATATAGCAACTCAACATTGCTTTTCCATTATGATTCGAACCAAATAGCAAAAATAAGTTGTCATATTCCGAACCTAATTCAAAAGCTAAATCCTTAATGCTTCCTTGATCTAAATCTACTTCTGTAGCTAAAAACTCAACTCCATTAATGGACTCTAGGGACATTTTTAATTCTGTTTTTAGCCCTTTCGCCTTGTCTTTCAACAATTGCTCTACCTGCTTTTTTAAAGCAGCGTTTTCCTCTTGCAATGTCATTACCGCTTTTAAAGGATCAGCAGAATTCCCCTTTAAAGCATCTTTGACCCTTTGGAAAGTTTCACTCTGAGTGGTAAAGTATTCCTGTGCTGTATCATATGTAATAGCCTCTATCCTTCGTACTCCTGCAGCGACTGCTCCTTCTGAGGTTATTATAAAATGCCAGATATCTCTGGTGTTTTTTACATGCGTTCCTCCACAAAGTTCAATACTATCACCGAACTTAATAGTTCTTACCACATCACCGTACTTCTCACCAAAGAGTGCCATAGCACCATTTTCAATAGCTAGATGATAAGGCGTTTGTCTATTTTCCTCTAAAGGTAAATGCTCTTTGATACGCGCATTGACAAAATCAGCTACTGCCGAGAGCTCTTCACTGGTCAATTTGCTAAAATGAGAAAAGTCAAACCTCAAATAACCACTACGAACCATACTACCCTTTTGTTCCACATGATCCCCTAGAACACTTCTCAGTGCTTGGTGTAATAAATGTGTTGCTGAGTGGTTAGCCGAAGAACGTTCCCGTTGATTGGAATCCACCACCGCAGTGAAGGTTTCGTATAGGTTTTCTGGAAGGTGTTTTGCTAGGTGAATAATCAAATTATTCTCCTTTTTGGTATCCACGATGTAGACCAAATCCCCATTGGATGATTGAAGGTATCCTTTGTCTCCAACCTGCCCACCACCCTCAGCATAGAAGGGCGTAATATTAAACACCAATTGGTACATGGTACCTTCTTTTTTACTCTCTACTTTTCGATAACGAGTAAGTTTTACTGGAGTCTTTAAAAGATCGTACCCAACAAACTCCTCTACAGGATCATCTATGAGAATTTCCCAATCTCCTGTCTCTACTTTAGTGGCTGCTCTAGACCTATTTTTTTGTTTCTCTAGAGCTGCTTTAAATCCTTCTTGATCAAGAGTATACCCTTTCTCTTGCAAAATCAGGGCTGTCAAATCTATTGGAAAACCAAAAGTATCGTAAAGCTCAAACGCCTTATCTCCTGGGATCTCAGATCCCTTATTCTCTTTGATAACAGTATCCAATAGCAAAAGACCTTGAGCTAGTGTACGCAAAAAGGAATTTTCTTCCTCTTTGATCACATTATATATAATGTTTTTTTGTTTCTTAAGTTCAGGAAAGAACTCTTGCATCTGTTTACTTAGTGTATCCACTAATTTGTAAATAAAAGCCTCTTTTTGATTTAAAAAGGTGAATCCATAACGAATAGCCCTTCTGAGAATTCTTCGAATCACATATCCAGCCCCAGTATTACTAGGAAGCTGACCATCGGCAATAGCAAAAGCCACGGCTCTAACGTGATCGGCAATAACTCTAATAGCAATGTCGGTCTGTTCATTTACCCCGTACTCTGATGAAGTGATCGTTTCAATCTCTCTAATTATTGGAGTAAAAACATCTGTATCGTAATTACTTGTTTTACCTTGTAGGACCATCGATAGACGCTCAAAGCCCATTCCAGTATCTACATGCTGCTCGGCAAGCTTCTCTAAAGCTCCATCTGCTTTTCGGTTGAATTCAATAAAAACCAAATTCCAGATTTCTACCACCTGAGGGTGATCCATATTTACAAGAGATGCTCCAGGGATCTCAGCACGCTGCTCAGCTGATCTTATATCCACATGGATTTCAGAAGAAGGACCACAAGGCCCTTGATCTCCCATCTCCCAAAAGTTATCTTTTTTATTTCCTAGAATAATGCGATCCTCAGCAACGATAGCCTTCCAAAAATCATAAGCCTCTTGATCCAATGGTAATCCATCAGAATCAGAACCTTCAAACACAGTCACATAGATGATATCCTTGTCAATACCATAAACCTCAGTTAATAGTTCCCAAGCCCAGCTAATAGCCTCTTTTTTAAAGTAATCGCCAAAACTCCAGTTCCCCAACATCTCAAACATAGTATGGTGATAGGTGTCCTTTCCAACTTCCTCCAAATCGTTGTGTTTTCCACTAACTCTCAAACATTTTTGAGTATCCGTTACTCGCTTGGATTTGGGAGCTTTATTCCCAAGAAAATATTCTTTGAATTGATTCATCCCAGCATTGGTAAACATCAGGGTTGGATCATCTTTAATTACCATAGGTGCCGATGGTACTATGGCATGTTCTTTTTCATTAAAAAAATCTAAAAATTTTTTCCGGATATCTCTCGATTTTATCATTAAATCTTAACTTTTACTAAAAATTATACTCGGCTTAAAAACAATTTATATATTTGTCCGTTACTCAACAAAGCACAACGACCATTTCATATGGCAAAAATAGAACTTTTAAACTAATGTCGAAGGTTAAATATTATTACGATTCCGAAACTTTATCCTACAGAAGGATAGAACCTAAGAAAGGAAAAAAAGCCCTTAACATCAGTTTGTTTTTTGTGGCTGCCTTTCTCTTTGGAGGAATCTGTTTACTGATATTATTAAACACGAGCCTTGTTAGTACCCCAAAAGAACTCTCCCAAGCACGCGAATTAAGAAATTACGAGTTTCAATTTGAGCTGTTGAACAAAAAAATGGCTCAAGTAGAACAAGTACTAGAAAATATAGAAGACAGGGACAACAATATATACCGTGTCTATTTTGAGGCAAACCCAATCCCAAATGAACAACGAACTGCTGGATTTGGAGGGGTAAATCGCTACAAACACCTAGAAGGATTTAATCAATCTGATTTAATTATCGGCGCCACGCAAAAATTGGAAAAACTTCAAAAGCGCCTTGTAATCCAATCCAAGTCACTTGATGAAATAACAGAACTTGCTAAAGCGAAAGAAGAGTTACTTGCGGCAATCCCTGCCATTCAACCTATCAGCAATGAAAACTTAACACGAATGGCATCTGGTTACGGATGGCGTTCTGATCCATTTACTAAGGTTAGAAAAATGCATTACGGAATGGATTTTACCGCACCAAGAGGAACACCTGTATATGCCACTGGAGACGGTGTTATTGCTCGTGCTGATAACAACTCCTCTGGTTATGGAGAACATATTAGAATCGATCACGGTTTTGGATACCTAAGCCTCTATGGGCATTTAAGTAAATACAATGTTCGAAAAGGACAACGCGTAAAACGTGGTGATCTCATTGGATTTGTGGGCAGCACGGGAAGATCCCAGGCTCCACATTGCCACTACGAAGTCTGGAAAGACGGACAACGAATCGATCCTATTAACTTCTATTACGGCTCCTTATCAGCCAGTGAATACGAAGCCTTATTACATGCTGCATCCCAAGAAAACCAATCACTTGACTAATAATGCATATCGATCTTCCTGATAAATTGTATTACAGTATTGGAGAGGTGGCTAAAGCCTTTGATGTAAACACTTCTCTTATACGTTTCTGGGATAAAGAATTTGACATTCTAAAGCCAAAGAAAAACGCCAAGGGTAACAGAAGGTTTACTCAAGAGGACGTGAAAAACTTAGAGCTTATCTACCATTTGGTAAAGGAGCGTGGTTTTACACTTGAAGGAGCAAAAACGCATCTGAAAGAACAAAAGAAAAAAACACTTTCAAATTTTGAGATTATTCGTAAATTAGAAGCAATCAAGGCTGAGCTATTTAAAATAAAAGAACAATTATAGTATTTTTGCCCTCAGTATTGTAACAAACTCTATGTTTTAGATACTCATAACTTAAGAACAACACTAATACATCAACAACATGAAAAAGTGGATTATTGCCCTTATTGTACTTGTGGTCATCGGATTTGGACTATACAACTGGGCCGTAGGCTTTAACAACACAGCGATAAGCCTTAATGAAAACGTAGCACAAAGTTGGGGAAATGTACAAACTGCGTATCAACGTAGAAATGACCTGATCGGAAATCTAGTGAACACCGTAAAAGGTGCTGCAGATTTCGAGAGAAACACCCTTACTGATGTTATTGAAGCACGTGCAAAAGCAACTTCAGTAAACATCAATCCAGAAAACATTTCTGCCGAGCAGTTACAACAGTTCAACCAGGCTCAAGGTGGTTTAAGCAGTGCATTAAGTCGTTTACTAGTGAGTGTGGAACGCTATCCCGAACTCAAAGCCAATCAAAATTTTCTAAAGTTGCAGGATGAACTGACTTCGACGGAAAATACCATACAAACGGCAAGAATTCGCTACAATGAGGCAATTAACCCTTACAACAATCATGTCAAGAGATTCCCAAACTCTATTTTAGCAGGAATCTTTGGTTTTGAAGGTAAACCTTATTTCGATTCGGAAGCAGGAGCAGATCAACCAGTTGAGGTAGATTTCAATTTCGACGATAAAGAAAATTAAAACATACGGCTGCTCCTTTAAAAGAGCAGCTTTTTTCATTTTTTTAAAGTGAATATTTCATAGAATCAAAATACCAAGAAATGAAGTCGTCCAATGTAGAACAGTTATTGAGCCAGCAGGAAGAACAAGACGTAATTGAGGCCATCCGAAATGCAGAAAGAGAAACCTCTGGAGAAATACGCGTACATATCGAATCTTCATCTGGAGAACTAAGTCCTTTAAAAAGGGCCTCAGAGGTATTTCATTATCTTAAAATGGACAATACAGCCGAGCGCAATGGCGTTCTAATATATGTGGCAGCCAAAGACAAAACCTTTGCCATATATGGTGATAAAGGAATCAACAAAGTGGTTCCAAAGAACTTTTGGGAAACCACCAAAGACACAATCCAAAACCATTTTAGGCATAAAAATTTTAAACTCGGTCTCACTCAGGGCATTCAAAAAGCAGGTGAAGAACTCAAAGAACATTTCCCATGGCAACATGATGATGTCAATGAACTCCCAGACCAAATTTCTAAAAACTAGCATCTTGAAAATAAAGCAGCAGCTGTTATTCATATTATTATTTATTGGAAGTTTTCAGATTCCATCCCTATTTGCACAGTTTGATGTTCCAGAAAAACCTGCAACGCAAACCAGTGTGTATGATTTTGCGAACCTTTTATCTGAGTCGGAAAAATCGGCTCTTGAACAAAAGTTGATTAATTATTCTGATACAACCAGCACGCAGATAGTTATAGCAACAACAAAAACCATCAATGGTGAAAACATCGGTCTTTTAACCCCAAGATGGGCGCAAGAATGGGGAATCGGTCAATCCAAGGAAGACAATGGCGTATTTATCCTATTAGCAGAAAAAGAACGTAACATTTGGATCTCACCAGGCTATGGTTTAGAGCATCTATTAACAGCTGGCATCAATGGGGAGATCGTTAGAAATATCATCATTCCAGAATTTAAAAAAGGCGATTACTACGCCGGACTAAATAAAGGAACAAATGCACTAATGGATTTGTTTAGCGGCAGCTATCAAGGCAGCCCACAACCCAAATCCAGACCATCTGGTTCGTCAGGTGTTGGTTTCTTATTCATTTTAATCATCTTTATCGTTATCATTATTATTCTATCTAGAAACCGCAACAATCGAGGCGGAAACAGTGGTGGCCGAAGAGGAATTGACCTTTTAGATATCATTATCCTTAGCAATCTAGGAAGAGGTGGCACCGGAGGCTTTGGTGGCTCAGGCGGAGGATTTGGTGGAGGTGGTTTCGGCGGCGGCTTCGGTGGTGGCTTTGGCGGTGGTGGATTCAGCGGTGGAGGAGCTGGAGGTAGCTGGTAAAATTAAATGCCAAAAACCTTTAAGTTAATTGTTGTGCTTGTCAAAAAACGACTTTATAGCCTCTGTATACTCCCTAGTCGCTCCTAAGTTTAGGTTATGAGCAGCATTTGGGACAATCCTAAGTACTTTATTATCCGTTGGCACCCCTGTTAGCGCATCATAGATCATTCGGCCTTGATTTACCCCAATAGCATAATCAAACTCACCCTGTAGAACCAATACAGGTTTTTCTATCACTGAAATATCGTCTATGATATTTAAATGATTATAGGCATAGGTGTTTCGAAAAACCCTATTTACGTATTCGAATTTGGCCATAGCCGAATCAAATAATTCCATACTATACCCAGCCCGCTTGTAATAAGCGGTATCTTTCCCGAGTTCAATTGCTTTTTTATGAGCATCTTTATTAGCCCAATAAGCATTGAAACCTAATTCTTTGGGATAGGCATGCTTTAGAAGGTTCATATCGTTGAAAAATTCATTAAAACCGCTTTGCTCAATTTCAATTAATTTATCCAAAATGGCTGTATAACGCGCTTTACTGCTAGAATCCTTGGCCTTTCTAAGAAATTCTTCGGCAAGCACTCTTTCCTTTTCAATAAGGGCCAAAATTGGATACATCCCATCAGCCTTCCCACTTATACAAGCAAAGGAATTTATCTTTTCTTGGTGATCTATCATATACAACAGTCCTAAAGTTCCACCCCAGGAAGAACCTAGTAAATTAATGTCTTTTGAACCATAGCGATTCTTTAAGCTATCTACCACAACATCCAAATCCGTGACAAACTGCTGCATATTAAGCATTGTAGAGTCCTTAGCTATCTCAGATTTCCCACTCCCCCTTTGATCCAAATATGCAATAAGATACTCACCCTCTAAAAATTCTTTATAAGTTTCTCGTGCAAAACCTGAAAACCCTCCAGGGCCACCATGAAGATTGATAATCAGAGGACCATCAGCATTTCCAGCTAAGCGTACATATAACTTAGAGTCTTTGATGGGTATAAAAAAATCGGTATCTATTTGCCGATCATTTTGACAAGAAGTATGCAAAAAAACTACAGCGAGCATAGTACTTAAATGAAGTAATAATTTACTAGTTTTCATGGTGTTTTGTTTTGGCCGTTCGCTCCTGCATTACTAGAGCTTTTGGCTAATAATTGATCCTTTAAAAAGTATTCTTTGCATTTGGTACGAATCACTTAATAACCTATAAGTAAGGCAAAAGCACCTTTGGTCGTATTAAAGATGCCCAAAATAACAAAAAAACCATAAATAACTGATATACAACTTATTTAATTAAATGACAACCGCATTTCATTTTGCAATTAACAGCCGCAAAACTAAGAAAGAGCGTGTTGTTCTTCACCCCTTGCCTCCAAGAAAAACATTAAAAAGATTATCTAATTATGTACATTCTCCCTCCTGAATCTGGCTTACCTTTACCTCCGAACTTATCAAATTTAATGGTTACACTAGCCATAAAATAGCGCTGAAGCACGGTACTCTGGTAATCCTGAATATAATCTGCTCCTGTGGTTCTTGCGCTGTTGTTATTTTGATTTAACAAATCATAAGCTAGCACTTTAAAGAGTAGTTTATCTTTTAGGAATTGTGCTCCTAGACTCATATTCCAAAACAAAACATCCTTATCATAGCCTGAAGATACATTGCCATTATAAGTATAATTAAAATCATTTCCCCAAACAATGTTTTCTGGCCAATAGGTGGTTGCTCTTAAGGATGCTCTATGGGATATAAAGTTTTGATCCTCACTGGTATCAAGAGAATATTTGGTATTGTTATAAGTCAGCCCGTAGTTTGGCTCAATCTCCACAATTTCAGCAAAATTAAATCCGACTCCTATTCTAGGAGAAACAGATAACCTTTTAGTAGTCAGTTTACTATCATTGACAAAGCTGACATCATTATTATAATTGATATTCGGGTCAAAGTTTATTTTAATAGTATAAGTACTATCTTTTTTGATTTGTTTAGAATATCCCACACCTGCGTAGAAGCTATAGTTACCATCTACATTGTCAAAGGTAGTTGTTCTTAAAAGGTCCTCATCAATACTAGTTACCCGAACCACTTTATCCTCCTGGATCTGAGCGCCCATATATATAAAGAATCCCGTTCTATCCTTCCAGTTAAAATTATTTAAGTTAAGATTGAATCTGTGGCTCTGCTCCAACCCCAAGTCAGGATTTCCGGTCACCACATTTAAGGGGTTTGAGATGTTTCTAACAGGCTGTAATTCTCCAACAGAAGGAGCATTTACATCAGAGCCATACCGCAATCGAAGGTTTAAATTCTTGTTGAATTTATACTGAGCCATACCCTCAAAATTCAAATTCTCATAATTGCGATCAAAAGTTCCCGTGTGCAAGAAATCATTATTAGAAAGATCCGTTAACACATAATTTGCTTGAAATCTAAAACGAAACTTCTCCCCTTCCTTACGAATACCTAATGAAGGACGCTGTTGCTTTGTATCAAACTCATAGTTGGTACTTAAGGTTTCATTAAACAATCCATACTCCCCATTTGAACCATCGAGATCGTAAACAGAGTTTTCATTGATTTGTGAACTAGTATTAAAGGAATATCCAAAATCCAAAAAGTATGACTTTGATAAAGGCTGTCTATACCCTAGATCAACACTGTAGTTATCATGCTTATTATCTGAATAATTCATTTGATTTAAGGTTTCTTCGCTTGGCTGATCCCCAAAGATTTCTCGTGTGGACACAAAGTTTGATTCGTTTTCATTAATGGAGTTTGAGTTCCTAAAAGTAAGACGTACAAACTTACCTAGAGTGTCCAACTTTTTCAATACATCAATTCTATTACTAAAACTCCGTTGCATTCCATCACTCACCGTTGATCGCTCATTGCTGTTGGAAAGATTTCCCTCTAAATCAGTTGAAGTGGTCGTACTCTGATCATACGAATTCGTACGATTTACACTCAGTACTGGTTCCACAGAGATTCGAAGGGTCTTATCAACATCAAACTCAAATTCACCTGCTCCTCTATTGGAATTAGTGCTCCCATCGAATCGAGATTCACTGTCGGTAAAAAAACTTCCTTCTGGAAGGATATTCTCCCTGGAGGTTTTTTGATTGTTATACGAATCGCTATAGGCAAAAAAGTAATTTGCTCCTATTTCATAGGCGCCTTTCTTGGCGTTGGCATAACTTGCTCCAGCTGTGGAGGAAGTTGTAATACCCCTTCCAAAATTATTAATCAAACCCGTACTACTAGCGAAGGAATACCCTCCCCTAGAGTTTCCAACCATATCGTAGATCTCATCAAAGGAGAATCCAGCATTGTTTATATTATTGGATCCCACAAGCACACTAATACGTTCCTTGTTGTTGAAATAATTGACAATTCCATTTACTTGATAGCGATCATCTGTACCATATCCAGCAGCCAAACGTCCTAAATAACCCTTATTTTTATCTTCCTTTATCGTTAGGTTAATCGTCTTAGTTTCCCCATCGCCTTCTTCACCAGTAAATTCTTGAGTTTTGGTCTTACTATCTGTTATTTGAATTTTATCAATAATTTCTTTAGGTAAACTTTTGGTAGCTACTTTCGGGTCAGAACTAAAAAATTCCTGACCGTTCACCAATACCTTATCAACCTCCTTACCATTGACAGTAATGGTACCGTCGGTATCAATTTCTATTCCTGGCAACTTTTTCAAAACATCTTCCACATTGGAGTCAGGACGAGTTTTAAAAGAATCTGCATTAAACTCCAAAGTATCCTTTTTAATCACTAGTGGAATGCGTTCACCTACTACACTAACACCCTCAAGTTGTTCTGCTTGAAGCTCCAAAGCTACAGATCCTATAGCGATCTTCTTTTGATCCAGCTTAAGTAATCGTACATTGGGTTTATACCCATTATAGGTTATAAATAAATTTACAGCATCGCTACTAGAGCGCGCATCGAGAACGAAGTCCCCGTTTTGATCCGTTATGGTATAAGCTACCATCGAACTATCTCTTACAGACTCCACATAAACTGTCGAAGCCTCTAAGGGTTCTTGGGTATCTCTGTCGATAACTTTACCTGTAATTTCATATTCTTGCGCAGAAACGCAAAGACCTATAAGCAGGAATAGGAAAAATAATTTTGATTGATGCATGGTAATAGTTTTATCCAAAATAAGATAAATACCCAGACATTTAATGGTGATTTTTACTTTTTAATAAGACTTTAACAAGTTTACTATTTCTTTCTAAAGTAAACTTGGACAGGAACACCATTAAAATCAAAATTACTTCGAAGTTTATTCTCTATAAACCTTCTATAAGGCTCCTTAACATACTGTGGCAAATTTGCAAAAAATGCAAACTGAGGGGTTGGTGTTGGTAGCTGTGTACAGAACTTAATTTTCACATACTTTCCTTTCTGTGCAGGTGGAGGTGTGCCAGCGATAATGGGCAACATAACATCGTTTAGTTGTGAGGTACTAATTCGCTTGGTTTTATTTTTATACACTTCAACGGCCGTTTCTATGGCTTTATAAATACGTTGTTTGGAAAGTGAAGAAATAAAGACAATTGGAACATCAGTAAAAGGTTCTATTTGTTTTCTGATATAGGTCTCGAATTCTTTAACCGTATTGGTTTGTTTCTCCACAAGATCCCATTTATTAACCAAGATTACAATCCCTTTTCTATTTCGTTCGGCAAGCCAAAAGATATTCAAATCCTGACCTTCAAAACCACGGGTTGCATCTAAGACTAAAAGACAAACATCACTGTGTTCAATAGCACGTACCGAGCGCATAACAGTGTAAAACTCTAAATCTTCTTTTACTTTGGCTTTCCTACGAATACCCGCAGTATCTACAAGATTAAATTCAAATCCAAATCGATTGTATTTGGTATCTACACTATCTCGCGTGGTTCCAGCGATGTCCGTTACAATATAACGATCCTCCCCTAACAGGGCATTTATAAAGGATGATTTTCCAGCATTAGGACGTCCTACTACTGCAAATCTTGGAAGCTCATCCTCGATAGCACCTTCATCCTCAGGTAAGGCCTCCACAACAGCGTCTAACAATTCACCTGTCCCGCTCCCGTTAATACTAGAGATGGTATAATAATCTCCAAGACCTAGGGCATAAAACTCCGCAGCATCAGCAACTCTCATAGCGCTATCTACTTTATTTACAGCCATAAATATTGGTTTGTCTACTTGTCGAAGTAATTGGGCAACTTCCTCATCCATTCCAGTGACCCCAGTAGCCACATCAACTACAAATATGATGGCATCCGCTTCATCCAAAGCAAGTTCTACCTGTTTATCGATTTCTTGTTCAAATATATCGTCACTACCTACTACATACCCACCAGTGTCAATAACAGAGAACTCACGACCATTCCAGTCAGTTTTCCCGTAATGTCGGTCACGAGTTACCCCACTGATTTCATCAACGATAGCATCTCTACGCTTAATCAATCGGTTAAACAAAGTCGATTTCCCAACATTTGGCCTCCCTACTATGGCTACAATAGCACTCATACTTATAATTTTATTGGGCAAAGGTAATTCTATTTTTTTATTTTTTAGTTGAAGAATTTATAAACCAGAGCGTAAAACCCATTGAT
>NZ_AMSG01000041.1 GCF_000300875.1 Galbibacter marinus
CTATCGCATTAGCGTAGATGGGTAAGTTCACCTTTAAATTAATAGTTGTTACCCGTCATGAATTTCAATCGAATTGGGCAGGTTTTTGAGAGGTTAATAATAAGGTTGAAATAAGAGGTGCTTTTAGTTTCTTTTTACGTGCTGTTAAAAAAGTCCGTTGATCTCAGCGTCTATTTTATTGATAATTTCTCCAAGATCTTCCGGATTGTCTACAAAGTTGTAATTGTCAACATCCACGATAAGCATTTTACCACGATCATAGGTGTGTATAAAAGCCTCATACCGCTCATTTAGTCTACTTAGATAGTCTATTGAAATAGAGTTTTCATATTCACGCCCTCTTTTGTGTATTTGATTCACTAAATTGGGAATTGAGCTTCTTAAATAGATCATAAGGTCAGGTGATTGTACCAAGCTTTCCATTAACTCAAACAAAGATGTGTAGTTTTCATAATCTCTGTTAGTCATAAGACCCATTGAATGCAAGTTAGGCGCAAAGATATAGGCATCCTCGTATATGGTTCGGTCTTGGATTATTTTTTTCCCACTCTTACGGATCTCTAATATTTGCCGAAATCGACTGTTTAAGAAATAGATTTGAAGATTGAAACTCCAGCGTTCCATTTGCGTATAAAAATCATCTAAATAAGGGTTGTCTACTACATCTTCATAATGAGGTTCCCATTTGAAGTGTTTAGCAAGCAGTCTAGTGAGTGTTGTCTTTCCTGCACCTATATTTCCAGCGATTGCAACATGCATAACAAAATCGTTTAAGTGAAACTATAATCCAGGGGTAAATATACAAGTTATCGACTATGTAATAAAAATTAATTTAGGATCGAACCTTTCAAAGCCCGTAGTTATTGCTAACTGTGGTGTAATAACGATCCTCCTTGGAGGTGGATATAAAAGATTTGATTAATTTGACCAAAAAGAATCTCTGTTAAAATTGAATATCTATATTTAATTATTTTTTGAATCTGGCGACAACGTCATCACTTTTAATCTGTAAGAACTCCTGCACAAAGGCAAATTTTCGAGTTTCTAAATCCATAATTCAAGCTTTGATCTAAGGATATAACATTAAAAGTTCAGGAAATATTTCAGTATTTTCCTCACTTGGACTGGTGTTTTTTTCTAAATGTATGACGTGATAGTTTGTGCTCTACAAAGATTAATTATCAGTATTCTACTAGTTTTCGCTTATAGTTTTAAGCTAATTTCATCTCTATTTTTAATTTTGTCGTGTATAAATTAGATCTTTATAACTGAACTTCTTGCTTTATATCATGTTTCGGCTATTAGTGAGGAACAATTAATGTACTGATAATCAGGAGGTGTTTAAATTTTTTAACCTTTATGTATTACATTTTCAGTGTTCTTTTAATTGTAATTAACTGTATTTTATTTTTGGGGGTGGGTACTCAAACCAGCAGTTTTGCATTGTATTTAAACATTTTTAATGTTCTATCATTTCCTATGTTGTATATGTTTATCTCTAAAAAGACAATCAATTCAGTAGCATTAAACTCCTACTTGAAAATGGCCTCTACTAATGTAACTGACGGACTTAAGGAAAAAATCATAAAGGAGTTACGATATATTTTTAACCGTCCTGTTATTTATGTGCTATTTTTTTTCCCGATTATCTTGGGGTTATATTTTTATTCGTTTGAATCCAAAGGTTATATGCCTTACCTTGTCCAGCTCGTTCTCAGTTTTTATCTTGGTCTAAATCTTTTTGTTTTATCAATAATTCTGAAATTGTATTATAAAGAATATTTCTTTTATTTAATTTCAATTTTGGGGATGATCTTTATATCATTTGTTTCAATTTTTGATCTGGTTGAGGTGAATTTGAAGATATTTACTTTTAGTTTAATATTATGTGTTTCTTTAAGCGTAATTGCTTTTTATTCCAGAGCTAAAAATGCTCAATAAGGATAAATAAGTGCTTTCTGAATTAACTATTGTACCATTATTTCTTTTATCCAATTAGCAATGTTCTTAAAGTGTAGAATTGGCATTCGGGTTTAAAGATCGTTTTTAAGTAATTGTGGGTCTTAGATAGTAGTTTGAGATACAATAGCTAATGTGATTTCACTAAATTTGTTCTAATGCGATTTTTTATGATTTCCCCAAGTAGTTTTGTGTATTTGATAGCTTGTCAAACTAACCGTAAAGTTATCCCTCTGATTGTAGATATTTTATTTTTAACAAACGAATTGTGAAAAAAGTATCTAAAGGTTTTTCAATTTAAATCTAATGTGTACCTTTGTCCTCATAATTTTGAGGAAAGATTTGACTGATTGCCACCTCGTAAAAAAAGCGCTAAAGCAGTAATTTACTTCTTTAGGCTTTTTCGGCAGCATACTTTCCAAAGATAATAGTTTAGATTTTAAGTGTTATGGGATATTTATTTACATCGGAGTCCGTAAGTGAAGGACATCCAGATAAAATTGCTGACCAAATTAGCGATGCTTTATTAGATCATTTTTTAGCTTTTGATCCAGAGAGTAAGGTTGCATGTGAAACCCTTGTTACCACTGGGCAAGTCGTCTTGGCGGGTGAGGTGAAAAGTGGAACTTATCTCGATGTTCAATCCATTGCTAGAGATGTTATTAACACAATTGGGTATACCAAAGGAGCTTACCAATTCAGTGGTGATTCTTGTGGTGTTATCTCTTTGATTCATGAGCAATCTCAGGATATAAGCCAGGGAGTAGACAGAGATACAAAAGAACAACAAGGAGCTGGTGATCAGGGGATGATGTTTGGATATGCTACTAGTGAGACGGAAAATTACATGCCTTTGGCCCTTGATATATCGCATAAATTAATGCATACTCTGGCAGAACTCCGCAGAGAAGCAGATCAGATTTCTTATTTGAGACCAGATGCAAAAGCTCAAGTCACTATTGAATATTCAGATGATAATGTTCCCTTGAGGATTGATACGATCGTGATTTCAACTCAACATGATCCTTTCGATAAAGATGACCAAGTGATGCTCGATAGAATTAAAAAGGACTTGTTAGAAATTTTGATTCCAAGGGTTATTGCTCAGTTGCCTGAGTCAATACAGTTGCTCTTTAATGATGATATTAAATACCACATCAATCCGACAGGTAAGTTTGTCATTGGTGGTCCTCATGGAGATTCAGGTTTAACTGGAAGAAAGATTATCGTAGATACCTATGGTGGAAAAGGAGCTCATGGTGGAGGTGCATTTAGTGGTAAAGACCCTAGTAAGGTAGATAGAAGTGCAGCCTATGCTTCACGACACATTGCCAAGAACTTAGTCGCAGCAGGAGTAGCAGATGAAATTTTAGTTCAGGTAAGTTACGCCATTGGTGTAGTGGAACCGACTTCTGTTTTTGTAAATACCTATGGTAGTTCAAAGGTAGACTTGACTGACGGAGAAATCGCAGCAAAAGTTGTTGAGTTATTTGATTTACGACCTTTTGCTATTGAAGAAAGACTTAAACTCAGAAATCCGATTTATTTGGAGACCGCTGCCTATGGACATATGGGTAAACAACCTGTGACCACTACAAAAGTATTCGAATCTCCATATAACGGTAGAGTGGAACGCGAAGTTGAATTATTTACTTGGGAAAAGTTAGATTATGTTGACCAGGTAAAAGAAGCTTTCGCACAGGTGGAGTTTGCACAAAAATAAACTGCTTATGCAGTATTAAAAAGGTAAAGTAGTTTGAGCCTAGCGGACAGGAATCGTCTTCTAAATTTGAACTAAAGTTCAAAAACTTAATGTGATTGTTATCAAGAAAGGCGGAAGGAATAGACCTTGTGATGCCTTAGCAACCCTTATAGGTGAATGGAATTTCCAATTCATAGAACGAGAAGGTGCTACATTCTACTGCCGTTAAAATGCAGGTAGATAACGCTAGAAAATCCTTCCCTAAAATTTTTTAGACCTTCTTGATAACGATTTTGAATTATCGGCTTTAGTATTATCACTGGCCGATACCAGTTGAATTTACTGGATCATATAAACCAATAACGAAGCAATAAAACTTTAAGAAGTTGAAAGAAGAGTTGTTACATATTAAATTAAAATCCTACACTACTATTAGTGGTGCTACGCAGGATATAAACCTATCCTATCAGTTATTTGGTCAACCACTTCACAGTGCCCCAATTGTGATGGTTAATCACGCCCTTACTGGAAATTCAGATGTCAGTGGAGAAAATGGCTGGTGGAAGGAACTTATTGGAGAAGGAAAAGCCATAGATACAGAAATCTATACCGTCTTGTCCTTTAATATTCCTGGAAATGGGTATGATGGAACCACTATTGAGAATTATAAAGATTTTGTAGCAAGAGATATCGCTATCATCTTTTTGAAGGGGTTGGAAGATCTTGGTATAAAGAGGTTGTTTGCACTTATTGGAGGATCACTTGGCGGTGGTATTGCTTGGGAGATGGCAGCTTTACAACCTAGAATCACTCAAAATCTCATTCCAGTGGCAACGGATTGGAAATCTACAGATTGGCTTATCGCCAACTGTCAGATACAAGAACAATTCTTACTCAATTCAAAACAGCCAGTCCACGATGCGAGAATGCATGCCATGTTATGCTATCGCACCCCTGCCTCATTTAAAGAACGCTTTAAAAGAACTACAAATGAGGAACTTCAGGTATTCAATGTAGAAAGCTGGCTTTTACATCACGGAGAAAAACTTCAACAACGCTTTCAGCTTTCTGCATATAAACTAATGAATCAGTTACTCAAGACCATTGATGTGACAAGGGATCGGCCAGAACATTTCAATGTTTTGGAAACCATCGAGGCCAATGTCCATATTATAGGGGTAAGTTCGGATTTGTTTTTTACTGCAGAAGAAAATAGAGAAACCTATAAACAATTAGCACGTTCGAGTGATAGAGTTCGCTATGGGGAGGTAGTTTCTGTCCACGGACACGATGCCTTTTTAATAGAATTTGAACAATTAGAAAAACTCATAGGAGGGGTTTTTGAATCCGCTCTAAATAAAAATAAAATGAAAATATTAAAATTTGGTGGCAAGTCACTAGCCAATGGTCAGGGAATTAATAATGTAGTTGAGATCATAAGCAGAAGTGTTCAAAACAAGGAGAGAATTGCTGTAGTTGTTTCTGCTAGAAATAACGCCACCAATGAACTTGAAAATATTTTGGAGACTGCAGCTGCCAAACAAGACTATGTACATTTACTGGATGCTTTTAAGAAGTATCAATTGCAGGACTTCCAATATGTAGACTTATCGAAAGAGTTTGACAAACTTGAAAAACTGTTCTCTGGGGTACATTTATTGGGAGATTATAGTCAAAAGATCAAAGATGAGGTCCTAGCACAAGGGGAACTTATTTCTGCTAAACTGGTAACACAGATCCTTAATAAAAGGGGGATTCAAGCGAATTTTACAGATTCAAGAGCTTTAATTGTAACGGATGAAAAATTTGGGGATGCCCAGCCGCTAGAAAAGGCATCTAAGCAGAGGGTGCTTAAACATTTTGCAACTCATAACGGGAAGACCGTAAATATAGTTACTGGTTTTATAGGTTCGAATGAAAAAAATGAAACAACAACTCTAGGGCGAAATGGAAGTAATTATACAGCTGCTTTACTTGCAAATTTCTTAGATGCTGGTGAGCTACAAAACTTCACGCATGTGGATGGTATTTTTACAGCCAATCCAGATTTAGTACCAACAGCACAGCGTATAGAAGAACTTTCGTTTAACGAGGCAAATGAACTTGCTAATTTTGGTGCCACTATCTTACACGCTAAGACGATTATACCACTAATAGAGAAAAACATACCACTTCGAATCCTTAATACTTTTAATCCACAATGTAGTGGTACCTTAATAACTGCGACCCCTAAGAAGGAAGGTATGAAGTCACTTTCCATATTTGAAAATATGGCCTTAGTGAATCTAGAAGGAAGAGGGCTTTTAGGGAAAGCTGGAGTGGATGCGCGTATTTTTAATGCCCTAGGCAAACGTGAAATTAGCGTAAGTATTATCTCTCAAGGGTCATCCGAACGGGGGATCGGACTAGTGGTGAATGCTAAAGATGCTACCCAAGCGGTGATTGCCCTAGAGCGAGAATTTGAATATGATTTCTATTCCAAGGACGTCAATAAAATTGCCGTGGTAGATGATGTTTCGGTAATCTCAATTATCGGACTAGATCTTAGTAGTTTCCATAAACCCTATAATGCACTGATCAAAAACCAGGTTGTTCCAATATTGTTTAACAACACGGTAACGGGTAAAAACGTGAGTTTGGTTGTGAAAAGATCGGAACTTCACAAGGCATTAAATGTCATCCATGGTGAAGTTTTTGAAATTTCTAAAAAGATAAATATTGCTGTCTTTGGGCATGGTTTAGTAGGAGGAACATTGATCAATCAAATCCTAGATTCAGCGATCAATATTGAGGATCGTAAAAAAATAAAACTCAATATTTTTGCCGTTGCTAATTCAAAAAAACTCCTGTTAAACAGCGATGGAATCGATGCCGATTGGAAAACAGCTATTGAAAATAGTGAAACAGCATCTTCTATTGAAACGTTGATTAATTACGCGAAGGCTCATCATTTAGAAAACCTTATTGCAGTAGATAATACGGCAAGCGCACAGTTTGTTGAGAATTACAAATTGCTGATCGAAAATGGTTTTGATTTGGTGTCCTCCAACAAGATTGCCAACACCCTTAGTTTTGATTTTTACAAAGACCTTAGATCTCATTTGGACAAAAATCAAAAGCAATATTTGTATGAGACAAATGTAGGAGCTGGATTGCCTTTAATTGATACCATTCGCATATTGCACTTATCAGGAGAAAATATTACCAGAATAAGAGGAGTGTTCTCCGGGACCTTAAGTTACTTGTTTAACCGTTTTTCATCAGAAGAAGTGTCTTTTAGTGAGGTGCTAAAACAAACTATAGCCAATGGATTTACAGAACCTGATCCAAGAGAAGATCTTTATGGTAATGACGTTGGTCGTAAATTATTAATTCTAGCCCGGGAGTTAGATCTTCAGAATGAATTTGAAGATGTCAATATAGAGAACCTGGTACCAGAACACCTTAGAGATAAGAGTGTAGAGGCCTTCCTAGAGCATTTGGAAGAGTTCAACCCAATATACACCCAAGTCAAAGAACAGCAAGAAGAAGGTCATGTTTTGCGTTATGTGGGAGATCTTTACGGCGATTTGCAAAAGGAAAAAGGAAAGTTAGATGTCAAACTTGTTTCTGTTCCAGGTAATAGTGTGCTAGGGCAGGTAAAGGGGGCCGATTCTATTTTTGAAATTTATACCGAGTCTTATGGAGATCGCCCAATTGTTATACAAGGTGCAGGTGCTGGAGCAGCTGTGACCGCTAGAGGTGTTTTTGGTGATATTCTTAAACTCACCGAAAAAGGGTAAAGCAAAAAACGCATATATAAAACAAAAGAAATACCAATCACTGAATATTAAAAGTAGGGCTATATAGCCCAATTGTCTTTAACATCAACACATGAGTAGAAAGCATTTTGAAACCGACGCGATTAGAACGCAGATTAACCGAACTGAATTTTTAGAGCACAGCGCTCCAATGTACATTACCTCGAGTTTTGTTTTTGATGATGCTGAAGAAATGCGCGCCGCTTTTACGGGTGAAAATCCTCGAAATATATACAGTAGATTTACCAATCCAAATACTACTGAATTTGTGGATAAGGTATGTCATATGGAAGGAGCACAGGCAGGTTATGCATTTGCAACGGGAATGGCTGCGGTCTTTTCATCTCTTGCTGCCTTGCTCGATAGTGGAGACCATATTGTATCTGCTCGTTCGGTTTTTGGATCCACTCATACCTTGTTTACCAAATACCTTCCGAAATGGAATATCGAAACAAGTTATTTTAATGTAGATCAACCGCAGGAGATAGAAAGCTTGATTCGTCCTACTACTAAAATATTATTTGCTGAAACACCTACCAATCCAGCTGTTGATATATTGGATTTGGCATATTTAGGTGAGGTGGCTAAAAAACATAATTTAATACTGGTAATCGATAACTGTTTTGCTACACCTTATTTACAACGACCCATAGAATTTGGTGCTGACCTAGTCATCCACTCGGCAACCAAATTAATGGATGGTCAGGGTAGAGTCCTCGGAGGTATTACCGTTGGTTCAGAGGATCTGGTGAACGAAATTTACTTATTTTCCAGAAATACTGGTCCAGCAATGTCACCGTTTAATGCTTGGATTTTATCTAAAAGTTTGGAGACACTGGCAGTACGTATGGATCGTCATTGCGATAACGCCTTAAAGGTAGCCACATTTTTAGAAGAACATCCCAAAATAAATTTTGTTAAATATCCCTTTTTAAAATCGCATCCGCAATATGAAATCGCGAAGAAACAAATGAGCCAAGGGGGTAGCATATTAGCTTTTGAGATCAAAGGTGGTGTTGAGGCAGGACGAAATTTTTTAAATGCTGTTAACTTATGTTCACTGACCTCTAATTTAGGTGACACTAGAACCATTGTAACCCATCCTGCATCCACTACACACAGTAAACTCTCTGTTGAAGATCGCTTAGAGGTAGGGATCTCTGATGGCTTGGTAAGGGTGTCCATTGGATTAGAACACTATGAGGATATTATTGCAGATCTTAAGCAGGCTTTGGAGGCTTAATTTGCACTGTTTTACTAGTTTAATATGCTTTTAGTTTGTAGGTGTTCTTAAAGTGAAGTAAGCACTTTTTTGGATTTGCTTAAAGCAGAACCGATGACTTGATGCATATCATAATATTTGTACTCGGCTAATCGACCACCAAAGATGACTTCGGGAGTCTCTTGAGCTAGTTGTTTATATTTGAGATACAATTCGTTATTTTGTTGGTTATTAATAGGATAGTAAGGCTCATTAGAAGTGGATCCTTTTAGTGGGTATTCTTTGGTAATAACAGTGTTCTTTTGAGTCCCAAACTCAAAATGTTTATGTTCGATTATTCTGGTATAAGGTACCTCTGAAGACGTATAGTTCACCACGGCATTTCCTTGGTAATTTTCCATTGGGAGTGTCTGGTGCTTGAACTCAAGACTTCGATAGGATAACTTGCCGTATTGGAAGTTAAAGTATTCATCTATTTTACCAGTAAAAACAACGCGTTCTGCTTTAGAATCAAGCTCTTCTTTATTCTTAAAATAATCAACTCCAGTTATTGTTTCAATACCCTCCAACAAACCTTCTGTGATTTTGTTGTAACCACCTATTGGAATTCCCTGGTATTTATCATTGAAATAATTGTTGTCAAAAGTAAATCGAAGAGGAAGTCTCTTAATTATAAAGGCGGGTAACTCTGTGGCTCGGCAGCCCCATTGTTTTTCAGTATAACCTTTTATTAATTTTTCATAGATATCTTTTCCGACCAATGAAAGCGCCTGCTCTTCTAAGTTTTTAGGTTTTTCAAAACCATATTTCTCAACCTGCTCGTTAATGATTTTCTGAGCCTCTTCAGGCGTTTTGGTACCCCACAGTTGATAGAAGGTATTCATGTTAAAAGGCAAATTATACAATTTGTCCTCATATGTGGCAACCGGAGAATTGGTATATCTGTTAAATTCGGCAAAACTGTTTACAAAGTCCCATATATCTTTATCATTGGTATGAAAAATATGAGCTCCGTATTTATGGACATTAACACCATCAACATTCTCGCAATAAATATTCCCGCCTAAATGGTCTCTTTTGTCAATCACAAGGCATTTCTTTCCTGCCTTTTTTGCCTGATGAGCAAATACAGAACCAAAAAGTCCAGCCCCTACGATTAAAAAGTCATATTCCATAAACTACAGTTTTCTGTGTACTATTGGGCAAATATATTACATTTGAGCTAAAAGTCCTTTCATTACCGCAACGCAGCTTTTATACGATCCTTGTCGTGAATTCCAGGGTTTGATCAAAGTAGCTTGATAGGATGCGTATTAATTTAAAAATACAAACGTTAATCCCATTATAGGTTGTATTGAATGACAGTTTTATACGAATGTATTTTCGCTCGTTAGGGATTTTTATTTTTCTTGCCATCCCGATGCTATATTTGAAAGGTTACCAATGAAAGGAATAGCTCCGTAACGACCATCTATATAATCTTTTTCGAATGACCGATCTTTACGAATCGTTTTTCCTTCTTCTTTATATTCGACTTGGGAGTACATATTTGAAGCACCAAACCGGTCTTTTTCTACAAAATATATCTGGTCTCTTCTATAGTTTCCATAGTATAATAAATTGGTGTCGTGGGTAGTGAAAATGAGCTGCGTATTATTTGGATTATATTCTTTAGAGTTAAAAAGTCTCGTAACTGCTAATGTCATTAGCGGATGAAGACTTGTGTCCAATTCATCTATGACCAGCACACCACCATCATTTAAGACTTCAAATATGGTTGGTTTTAAGAGCTATATTTTGTGAAAATTTACACTAAGTCTTTTAGGACTGAAAAATATCAAACGCGAGTATTCTAGGAATAAAATGGTGCATTGGTCTCTGTTTTGTAGAAGAGTAGAACATTCACGATAGAAAAAAGACCTAGAATAAGATGGTGTATAACTTAATTTTGAGTTCTTCAGATAGGTTTAAAGGTCAAAGTTCTATCTTTGCCTTTAAGAGAGAATTTATTGTAGCCTTTCATAGAGGGTTTAAACGAGAGAAAAATTGAACAATACATTTTATATATCCAGAAATTACCGACCCACAAACAATGCTGCCAATAAACCCAAAACGGATATTGAACGTATCCTTGATTCAATGGGGATACGCAACTTAGGGTTAAAACAAACTCGTATGAAGAGCTCCGCTCTTGGTGCTGTTTTAAGTTTTTTGAGTATTACTAAAGGATTGTTGCTGTTGCCTGCAAAATCCTATTTAGTAGTGCAATACCCTTTAAGTAAGTATTACAACTATATCACCTGGGGTGCTCGAGTGAAAGGGTGTAAAATTGTTCTTGTTATTCATGATGTGCATTCACTTATGAAAGGAAAGCTAGCTGTAGAAAAAGAAATGAAACGTTTTAATATAGCTGATAAGATCATTGTTCATAACGACTCGATGAAACGTTGGTTTGAACAGCAAGGGTGTAAAGCAACATTAGAGACCTTAGAGCTGTTTGATTATCTAAATACTTTAGATTTAAAAATTGAACAAAATACCGAAATACAAAAGCCATATCAAATTGTTGTTGCTGGTGGACTTACAGTAGATAAGAGTGCTTTTATCTATAAGATGCAAAAGCAAGCTATACAAAACTATTCCTTTAATTTATATGGAAATGGCTTTTCAAAAGAAAGTTTGGATTCAGAAAAAAAGGTACTTGACTACAAGGGGAGTTTTCCTCCTGATGAGGTCGCCCAGCATATTAAAGGTCACTTTGGTCTGGTGTGGGGTGGAAATGCTGTGGATAAGTGTAGTGGGATTTTAGGAGAATACCTAAAATACAATAACCCACATAAAACATCCCTTTATTTATTGTGTGGACTTCCAATTATTATTTGGGACAAAGCCGCCATTGCACCTTATATAGTGTCCCAAGGAGCTGGGATAGCAATTTCTTCACTATTGGAACTTGATGATATTCTTGAGAACTTATCACTTGAGGACTATCACGCGATGAGCAATCGTGCTCTAGAACTCAGGGAGAAGGTTACCACTGGTGGGTTTCTTAAAGCTGCTATTGGAAAACTAGAACTCTAGGAGCGTATTTGGTTTGTGATATAATGCCCACTGATATATTTTTTTAGTTAAAAATCCATAAATTCATTTGTGTTTTTATAATTAAATGGTACTTTCGCTTCAAAATTCCATTAGTCTATCGATTTAGTAGACTGTTGGAGTTTCACCAACCGTAGTACTATAAGGTTTGCGGTTGTGTGTTTAGAGCCAAAGACTGGATGTAAATAAAAAATTCAAGTCTTATTGTTTTTGCCTTCGGGCAGTGGAACTAAGTCCATAGAACAAAAAATAAAAAAAAGTATGCAAAGCTTTAGATCAGAGATTGAGAATCCATTTGTATCGGAAGAGATCATTGAATTAGATCGTAAGATTCGATTGTTCCGTAATGAGAAAATGGATGAGGACAAGTTTAAAAGTTTACGCTTGGCCAGAGGAATATATGGACAGCGTCAACCAGGGGTGCAAATGGTGAGAATTAAATTGCCATTTGGACGCGTAACTGGTGACCAGTTGTTGCGTATATGTGATGTCTCCGATGAATACTCAAGAGGAAGATTACACATTACCACTCGTCAGGATATTCAAATCCACTATGTGAGTTTGGATAGAACACCTGAACTTTGGAATGAGTTGGATAAAGATGATGTAACCATCCGTGAGGCCTGTGGTAATACCGTTCGAAACATTACAGGAAGTCCTGAAGCTGGTATTGATCCTGATGAGCCATTTGATATTACTCCATATGCTCATGCAACTTTTAAGTACTTACTTAGAAATCCAATGAATCAGGAAATGGGAAGAAAGTTTAAAATTTCTTTCTCTTCTACAGATCAGGATACCGCATTGTCTTATATACATGATGTGGGATTAATTGCTAAAATAAAAGATGGACAAAAAGGATTTAAGGTAATCGTTGGTGGGGGACTTGGATCCCAACCTAGATCAGCGGAGCCTGTATATGACTTTTTGCCAACAGATCAAATTATACCCTTTATAGAGGGGGTTATTCGAGTTTTCGACCGTTATGGAGAACGTTCTAAACGAATGAAGGCTAGAATGAAATTTTTAATAAAAGATATAGGACTGGAAGCGTTTTTAGACTTAGTTGAAAAAGAAAAATTAGCACTAGCGTACCAGTCCTACCCTATTAGCGAAGAAGGTTTTGAATTTGACCGCTCTGTGGTTGATAACATTAAAGTACCTAAGATTGACATTAAAGATGTTCAAGGCTATGAGCAGTGGATTAAGCACAATGTGTTTGATCAAAAACAATCTGGTTTACATTCTATAGGTATTAAGGTGCGATTAGGTGATTTTTATACACCACAAGCAAGAAAGCTTGCTAATCTTATCAAAGACTACGCAGCCAATGAGCTTCGATTCACCCTTCGACAGGATATTCTTTTGCGTCATGTGAAGTCTGAATTACTTCCTTTGTTTTACTTAGAACTCAAGGAATTAGGATTTACTGAAATTGGCTTTAATGCAACCTCTGACATTACGGCATGTCCTGGTACTGATACTTGTAACTTGGGAATTGCAAGTAGCACTGGAATTGCTGATGTGTTAGAAGATGTAATTGATCAAGAATATCCTCAATATAAAAACAACCGCGATATTTATATTAAAATCAGCGGATGTATGAATGCCTGTGGTCAACACAATATGGCACATATAGGTTTTCAAGGAATGACCATGAGAACCCCTGATAAGCGTGTAGCTCCAGCATTACAGGTGTTACTTGGAGGAGGGGCTCTTGGAAATGGTGAAGGAAGATTTGCTGATAAAGTCGTGAAGATACCTTCAAAACGAGGTCCTCAAGCACTTCGCTTGATTCTTGATGATTACGATAAAAACAAACAAGATGGGGAGAACTTTATGAATTATTACGACCGTAAAGAACAAACCTATTTCTACGACTACCTGAAACACTTATCGAGTGCGGAAGATCTATCGGCTGAAGATTTTGTGGATTGGGGTAATGTAGAGAAATACGAACAAAAAATTGGAGTAGGAGAATGTGCAGGGGTCGTGATTGACCTAGTAGCAACCCTACTACTAGAGAGCGAAGAGAAAACAGAAAAAGCACTTGCGTCATTGGAAGAAGGAAATTGGGCTCATAGTATTTATAATTCGTATTCGTCTATGATTAATACCGCTAAGGCATTATTGATTAGTGAAAATAAAAAAACCAATACTCAAATAGGAATTATAAATCAGTTTGAAGAATTATTTGTCGCAAACGGGAGAATTTCATTAAACACCACAACCTTCCCTGATTACGTTTATCAGATTAATAGGAATAAACCCTCTAAGGATTTTGCAAAATCATATATGGAAGATGCTAAGGCATTCTCTGAAAAAGCAAAAGCCTTTAGAACATTAGAATTAGCAGATGCAGACAAATAACCAACCAAAGCTGACTTTAATAGGGGCAGGTCCGGGTGACCCGGATTTGCTTACTGTTAAGGGTATGAAAACTTTACAGACCGCCGATGTGGTTCTTTATGACGCACTAGTGAATCCAAAGATTTTGGAATACGCACCTCAGGCTGAGTGTATCTTTGTTGGTAAACGAAAAGGTTGTTATGCCTACCAACAGGATCAAATCAATGAGCTTATTGTAAGTAGAGCTAAGTCCCATGGACATGTAGTTCGACTTAAAGGTGGTGATCCTTTTGTATTTGGAAGAGGTTCTGAAGAATTAGAGTTTGCATTATCAAAAGGGATACCAGCGGAATTTATCCCAGGAATATCCTCAGCATTAGCCGTCCCTGCTTCTCAGAACATTCCTCTTACTCAAAGAGGAACCTCAGAGAGTTTTTGGGTCATAACGGGCACCACCAAAGAACATAAACTCTCCAAAGATGTGGCTTTGGCAGCAAAGTCTAGAGCGACAGTTATCATACTAATGGGTATGAGTAAATTGGGAGAAATTGTAAGCTTATTTAAAGAGCAACACAAGAATCAAATGCCTGTGGCTATTATTCAAAATGGTACCACAACATATGAACAAATAGGAATTGGGACAGTAGATACCATCGAGGGCATCGTAAGGGAACATGGCTTGAGTAATCCAGCTATTATAGTTATCGGTGAAGTGGTTAGAGAACGAGAAATATTAACGAAAGTAAAACAAACGGTTGAGGCGGTTTAACAAACCGGTGAAGTAGAAATGGAGGAGCGAAACGAACTATATCCGGTATTTTTAAAGGTACATAACTTGCAAACCCTCATAGTAGGGGGTGGAACAGTTGCATTGGAAAAACTAGGCTTCCTCTTGAAATCCAGTCCAAATGCCAAAGTAAGTCTTGTGGCTCCTTCATTTGATTCTCAGGTTCTTGAGATTGCAACTCAAAAGAATTTGAAATTAATTCACGATACCTATGACCAAAAGTATCTTAGTGGGGCACATATTGTTATTGCTACCACAGATGATACAGAGGTTAACATTCAAATTTACAAAGATTGTAAAGAGAAAAATATTTTGGTCAATGTGGCAGATAATCCACCTTATTGTGATTTTTATATGGGTGGTATTGTGACCAAAGGAAATGTGAAAATCGGAATTTCTACCAACGGTAAATCTCCAACAACCGCAAAAAGACTGAGACAATTCTTCGAAGAGGTCATCCCTGATGATATCGATGAATTAGTCAAGAATTTAAATAGCTATAGAAAAACCATCAAAGGAGATTTTGGGGAAAAAGTTGAGAAACTAAACGAGTTTACCAAAAGTTTAGTTTCTAAATCAGAAAAGTGAAAAAGAAAAAAACAATGCAAGGCTTAGTAAAGCTATAAAATGCACCTGGTTATGATTAAAACAGACATATTAATTATCGGA
>NZ_AMSG01000042.1 GCF_000300875.1 Galbibacter marinus
GTCCTGGGTTCGAGCCCCAGTCGGGTCACTTTCAAGCCTCAACTCCAGTTGGGGCTTTTTTTTTCATAATCATCTGCTTAGTAGATAGTTTTAGATTTTCCTGGATCAAGTCAAAAATCTGGGTTTTCCTGTTTCTTGCATATTTGAGCCACCAAATTGGGTTTAATTGAGATCGAACCCTTTTATTATCACACAAAACTACACACAAATGCCTCTTTTACAATGTATTGCGAATTACTTCGTTGTATTTTTAGGGTTTGTTCGTTTTTGTACCAGCGGGCCGACTTCTTGGAGCTCGAACCCCAATAATATGAATATCAAAGTCTATTTTGTTAATGATATGCGCAGCTCTCCCTCCGACCTTATCAGCAGTATTACCTATAAATTAGACTTTACTAATACGTATTTAAAAAGAACTTCATAACAAATAGTATAAAAATATACATTTTATTAAAAATGATAGTATATTTACATCCTAAATTGAATATATGAAATATGATATTTTAAAAAATGTTATCAATCTGCTTGAAGAATTCGAGGCTGATATTTTTTTAGGAAGAACATATCCTAATGATATCGAAGGCTTTAAAAGATGGATAGTTGACAATTATAAAAGTGATGAAGTAAATAATGAACCTAATTGGGAAGGAAAAGAAAACGGACGAAGTCCTGAAAGCGTCATCAATACGTTGATTATTCATATGAACAGATATGCTAAGAGTTATTCAAAATCGGCAATATTCGGTTCAAACTTTTCTACACAAGAAGATTTTATCTATCTCATTAACCTAAAAGCTTTTGGGGAAATGACCAAAATGGACTTGATAAAAAAGAATGTTCATGAAAAACCTGCCGGAATGCAAGTTATCAATCGGTTGATTGCACAAGGCTGGGTAAAGCAAACTGATTGTGAGATTGATAAAAGAAGTAAAGTTATAAATATTAGCAATACGGGGCTTGAAGTCTTGGAAAATCAAATGGACAAAATTAGAAAAGCAACTGAAATAGTAACAGGAGATTTAACCCGTAGCGAAAAGATGGAATTAATCAAGTTGCTCAATAAGCTTAATGATTTTCATCAACCGATCTATGATAAAAATATTGATCCCGAACATTTATTGGATAAAGCTTTAAAAGATAAAAGCCTATGAAGAAAAAAATAGCCATTATCGGTTCCGGTTTTTCGGGATTGTCTGCTACGGCTTATCTGGCTAAAGCAGGCAATGAGGTTCACGTATTTGAAAAACACGAGCGACCAGGTGGAAGAGCAAGGCAATTTTCTACAGAACAAGGTTACGTTTTTGATATGGGACCAAGTTGGTACTGGATGCCTGATATTATTGAAAGTTTTTTTGCTGATTTCGGCTATAAAACTTCTGATTTCTTCGAGTTGATTTCATTAAACCCACAGTTTGAAATGATTTTTAAACAAGAGAAAATCAGTGTACCTGAAAGTTTAGAGGAATTAAAAATCTTGTTCGAACAAATCGAAAAGGGTGCAGGATTACAATTAGAAAAATTTATGCGATCGGCTAAATTCAAATATGAAGTCGGGATGCAGGATTTCGTGAACAAGCCTTGCCATAATTGGTCAGAATTCATTTCTCCTAAAATAACTAAAAGTGCATTGAGATTGGATTTGCTGACGAACTTCAGAACCTATGTTGCTAAATACTTCAAAAGTGAAAAATTAAGAACATTGATGGAGTTTCCTGTAATTTTTCTGGGTGCTTCTCCAAAAAATATTCCTGCATTGTATAGTTTGATGAACTATGGGGGTTATGCCTTAGGAACGCATTATCCAATAGGTGGCTTCTATCAATTGGTATTGGCGATGAAAAAAGTAGCCGAAAACCAAGGTGCAACTTTTCATTTTAACAAAACCGTTGAAAGCATAAATACACAAAATGGTAAGGTAAGATCTTTAACTATCAATGGCGAGAACTATGAATTTGATATTGTAATTGCTTCTTCCGATTATCATCATACAGAAACGCTTTTAAATAAAGACCTCAGAAATTATTCTGAGGCATATTGGAAAAGCAGAACATTTGCACCATCAAGTTTGATCTATTATTTAGGTATCAATCAAATTATTCCCAACCTGAAACATCATACACTCTTCTTTGAAAATGATTTAGACGAACACATTGATTGTATTTATGGCGAGAAGAAATGGCCGGAAAAGCCTCTTTTTTATGTTTGTTGCCCATCAAAAACAGATCATAATGTTGCCCCTAAAGACAAAGAAAACCTGTTTTTGTTGATGCCTTTGGCAATCGGAATAAATGATGAAGAATTAACACGGGAAAAGTATTTAATGGAAATGCTTTCAAGAATTGAAAGACATACGGGCATAGCCGATTTGCGATCAAAGATAGAATTCAAAAGAAGCTTCTGTGTCAGTGATTTTATTTCAGATTACAATGCGTACGGTGGCAATGCGTACGGACTGGCAAACACACTTGGTCAAACTGCAGTTTTGAAACCTAAAATAAGAAATAAAAGGTTGAAAAATTTATTCTACACGGGTCAATTGACCGTTCCCGGCCCCGGAGTTCCTCCGTCCATCTTATCTGGTAAAATTGTAGCGAACGAAACAATCAAACTTAAACAAGAAGAACTATGAAACAGCTATTTGACGAACTATCTTACTCGGTAAGCAAGATAACAACCCAAAAATATAGTACGAGTTTTTCCTTAGGAATTTTAGCGCTGAAACCGTCTATACGTCCCGCTATCTATGCCATATATGGATATGTGAGACTGGCTGATGAAATCGTTGACAGTTTTCACGGATATGATAAAGAGAAACTATTGAATCGATTAAAAGTAGAAACCGACGATGCATTGCATGAAGGAATTTCGCTCAACCCTATTCTACAATCGTTCCAGGAAACAGTAAATCAGTATAAAATTGACAAAAGTCTGATTGAACAGTTTTTACATAGTATGGAAATGGATTTGCAGAAAATAGATTACAATTCAGAACGATACGAAGAATATATTTTTGGCTCAGCCGAAGTAGTCGGGCTGATGTGTCTGCAAGTTTTTACGGATGGGAATATGGAAAAATATAGAGAATTGAAGCCTTATGCAATGAAACTGGGGTCAGCTTTTCAAAAAGTTAACTTTTTAAGGGATCTGAAAGATGATTATCTGATTTTGGGCAGGACTTATTTCCCAAATATTGCTATGTGCATATTTGATAATAGTGTGAAAAGTCAGATTGAAAAGGAAATAGAGGAAGAATTTAAGGAGGCTTTAATCGGGATTAAGAAGCTACCCAATTCCGCAATGTTTGGGGTGTATTTAGCTTACAAGTACTATTTGTCTTTGTTCCAAAAAATAAAAAGAATATCCTCCAAAGAGATATTGAATAATAGGATTCGGGTTCCTAATTCTGAAAAGGCATTTGTGGCGTTCAAAAGTTATGTAAGATATAAAACTGCGTTTTTATGATCAAAATTCCTGGCTTACTAATATCGGCAATATTCTTTCTTATGAGTTTTAATGCAACAGGTTTGGATGTAGTAAGGGCTAACTACAACAAACTGGTATCAGAAAAAGCGTTGTGCGAAAAGATAATTGCGGAATTGACGGAAACAAAGAACAATTCAGCTACACATATGGCTTATTTGGGTGGTTTACAAACTATCTGGGCAAATCACGTCTTTAGTCCGATAAGTAAACTCAATACGTTTAAAGAAGGGAAGAAAAACATCGAGCAGGCAATCAAAAAAGAACCTGAGAATGTGGAATTAAGGTTTATCCGACTTTCGGTTCAAAAAAATGCTCCGTCTTTTTTAGGATATAAATCAAACATAAATGAGGATGCCAAATTTATTAAGGAAAACCGACACCAAATCAGGTCGGAGATTTTGCAGAAAAATATAGGAACGCTTTTAAAAGACTAAACTATGAAACACCGGTTATACAGGGAGCAACAATTGAATTGCGATATCGAAACAGCTTGGGACTTTTTTTCTTCTCCCAAGAACCTTTCCACGATTACACCCAAAGATATGGGTTTTACGGTGCTGACTGATCATAACAGCGAACAGATTACTGAAGGAATGGTGATCGATTATATCGTTTCGCCGTTGCTGAAAGTTCCGTTGAAGTGGAGAACGAGAATTACCCATGTGAAACCCAATAAAAGCTTTACTGATTTTCAGGAGAAAGGGCCTTACAAATACTGGAACCATTTTCACGAATTTATCCCCAATAAAGACGGTGTGCTGATGAAAGATACGGTAGATTATGAATTGCCTTTCGGTTTTTTGGGGAAGATAGCACATCTTCTTTTTGTGAAAAAGAAGTTGGCACACATCTTTGATTTCCGCTACAGCGTTTTAGAAAAACTATTTAATAAGTAAAAAAGGCTATGAATTTTTTAATTGTATTCGGATCATTTATGGTGATGGAAGGAGCAACTTGGATTATCCACAAATATATTATGCACGGCTTTCTTTGGGGTTTACACAAAGACCATCACGATCATAGCAATGACGGAGCTCTTGAAAAGAATGACTATTTCTTTGTCATATTTGCTATACCGACAATTGCTTTAATGTATTTCGGTTCGCTAGAAAATTTCAATTATTTGTTTTTTATTGGGTTGGGCATTATGCTGTATGGAATGGCCTATTTTTTTGTACACGATGTCTTTATCCACCAGCGGATTAAATTATTGACCAAAACGAAAAACCCCTATTTTTTGGCACTTCGCAGAGCACACAAACAACATCACAAGCATATCGGCAAAGAAAATGGTGAGTGTTTTGGCTTTCTATATGTGCCTTTCAAATATTTCAAAATGTATTTTAATTCCGCGAAAAAATGATAGCATACACTTATTCACTGATATTATTTTTTACGGTTATCATATGTTTCATTGCATCTTTTGATAGGCGAATTCGCTTTAACCGATATTTTGGAGCGTATATAAAATCCGCCGTTCTAGCTGCCATTCCATTAATATCTTGGGATTTATTGTTTACGGCAAAAGGTGTTTGGTGGTTCAACACAGACTACACGCTTGGAATAGTGATAGCGGGTTTGCCTCTTGAAGAATGGCTTTTCTTTATTTTCATTCCGTTTTCATGCGTATTTACCTATTTCTGTTTTGATAAATTTTTCAAGCTAGGATGGCTATCCAGCTTTAATAATCTGATTGTTTTTGTCAGTTTGATTGTCTGTGTGGTTATCGCTTTGTTGCATTACGATAAAATCTATACATTGGTAACAGCTATCACCACTTCAGCAACTTTAATTTACCTGCATTTCATTGCTCGGGCAGATTGGATTGGCAAAGCATCGCTGGTATTTACGATATTGATGTTAGGCTTTTTTCCAGTAAATGGCGTGCTGACCGGCACAGGATTAGAAACACCAATAGTGAATTACAATCCCGGGGATTTCCTAGGCATACGAATACTAACGATACCAATCGAAGACGCCGTTTACGGATATACACAGTTCCTTTTGGTGCTCTACTTTTTTGAAAAATTTAAACATACGCACGATGAAAGCAAAAAATAAAATTTTAATAGCAGCCTGTGCCATAGGCTTAGGTGCTCTTTTAAATTCCTGTGCCTCCATTCCAAAAAATGCAAAGGCAGTCAAAAACTTTGATATAGATAGGTATTTGGGCACATGGTACGAAATTGCCCGTTTTGATTTTCGTTTTGAAAAGGATTTAGACAATGTTTCCGCACAATACAGTCTAAATGAAGATGGTAATGTGATCGTATTGAACAGTGGTTATAATTACAAAAAAACAGAATGGAAAAAAGCGGATGGCTTAGCAAAATTTAGAGGAAATAAAGATGTTGCAGAATTAAAAGTAAGCTTCTTCGGCCCCTTTTATGCAGGTTACAATGTAGTGGCACTGGACGAAAATTACCAACATGCCTTGATTGCCGGAAAAAACTTGGATTATTTGTGGATTCTATCGAGAACAAAAAGTATTCCTGAAGAAATCAAATCCAACTACTTGAGAACTGCAGAAGAAATAGGCTACGACACCTCTAAACTGATCTGGGTAAAACACGACAGGAACGATAATCCATTTCTCAATGAAAAGTAAGGTCTCCGTTTTTTGGTTTCGCAGAGATTTGCGTTTGGAAGACAATGTGGGGTTATATCACGCACTTGCTTCTGAATTTCCCGTATTCCCTATTTTTATTTTTGATGAAACCATCCTGAAAAAATTAGAAGATAAAAAGGACCGAAGGGTTGACTACATCCATCAGGTACTTTCGGCCATAAATAATGGATTGAAGACATTCAACGCAAGGCTGAATACATTTTATGGCAATCCGTCGGATGTTTTTAAAATACTTTCCGAAAAATATGCTATTCAAGGTGTCTTTTGCAATCGGGATTATGAGCCGCAAGCCATTAAACGGGATTCGGATATTTATCAATTTTTCAACGAACGAAACACTCCTTTTAAGGCATTCAAAGATCAGGTCATTTTTGATAAAAATGATGTGGTGAAAAATGACGGCACTCCTTATACAGTCTATACGCCCTATTCCAAAAAATGGAAAGAGTTATTGAGGGAAGAAAATTACAAGTCGTACTATCCTGATTACAATAATTTTTTCAGACAAGAGTTTACCGAAATTCCTTTGTTGAATGAACTGGGTTTTGAAAAAACAGATAGTACTTTTGTCTTCCCAAAATTAGATCCAAAAATCATTGATGAATACGACAAATTCAGGGATTATCCGGCGATGCAAAGAACAACAGCGTTGGGCATCGGACTTCGATTTGGCACCATCAGTATACGTAAATGCGTAGCTTTTGCACTGAAGCACAATCAAATTTGGCTGAATGAATTGATCTGGCGAGAGTTTTTTATGCAAATCTTATATCATTTCCCCAAAGTGGTTAATCAATCTTTTAAATCGAAATATGATACCATCAAATGGCGAAACAATGAGTGGGAATTTGAAATATGGTGCGAGGGAAAAACAGGTTATCCGATTGTAGATGCAGGAATGCGACAATTGAACGAAACAGGATTCATGCATAATCGTGTACGGATGATTGTAGCGAGTTTCTTGTGCAAGCACTTATTGATAGATTGGCGTTGGGGTGAAGCCTACTTTGCGCAAAAATTAAACGATTATGACTTATCTGCCAACAATGGAAACTGGCAATGGGCAGCTGGTTCGGGTTGCGATTCTGCACCGTATTTCAGGGTGTTTAACCCAACTATTCAAACCGATAAGTTTGACAAAAAGTTGGAATATATCAAAAAATGGGTTTCTGAATTTAAAACAGATGCTTATCCCAAAAAAATGGTAGAACACAGTTTCGCAAGAGAAAGAGCGTTAAAAGTATATGGAGAAGCCGTCAGGGAAAACAACCAATAACCTTTTAATTAAAGTAAAATGAAGAGAAATAATGTAGTACTGGTCGATGAGAATGATAATGCAATTGCTGAAATGGAAAAATTGCTTGCACACGAACAAGGGTGTCTTCACCGGGCATTTTCGGTATTTATATTTAATGATAAAGGAAGACTTCTTTTACAGCAACGAGCAAGCCATAAGTACCACGGCGCAGGACTATGGACGAACACCTGTTGCTCGCACCCACAATGGCAAGAAGATGTAAATTCGAGTGCGATGGAGCGCTTAAACTATGAAATGGGATTGCAATGTGATTTAAAATGGATCTATTCATTTATATACAATGAGCAGGTTGAAAATAATTTGATAGAACACGAATTAGATTATGTCTTCATTGGTTATTCAAATCAAGATCCTGTCTTAAATAAAGATGAAGTGCAAGATTCTAAATGGATTTATATAGATGAAATTCTATCAGATATAAAAAACAATCCGTCTCATTATACGATTTGGTTCAAACAAGCTTTTCCTGAGTTACTTTCAAAAATTAACAAATGAAAACGATACTAATTGCCGGAGGAACAGGTTTTGTCGGAAAAGCATTGATAAGGCACCTGATAAATTGCGGCTATATTGTTAATGTTTTAACTCGAAGACGCAGCAACATTAACACTGAAAATATTCATTTTTTTCAATGGGACATCGAAAAAAGCTATATTGACGAAAAAGCCTTTGAAAGTGTTACAAAAATCATCAATCTAACAGGAGCGAACATTGGCGAAAAACGTTGGACTAATAAAAGAAAAATCGAAATCATTGAGAGCCGAACAAAGTCAATAGATTTACTTTATACCTATGTTAAAACAAGAAATTATAGAATAAATGCTTTCATTTCTTCGTCTGCCGTAGGTTATTATGGCGCAGTTACTACAGATGAGATATTCACAGAAACATCCAATAAAGGTAACGACTTTTTAGCTTCTGTCTGCGACCAGTGGGAAAAATCAGCATTGCAATTCGAAAGTTTGGGTATAGCTACCGTGATTTTAAGAAAGGGTGTTATCTTGGGGAAAGATGGTGGTATTTATCAAAAACTAGCTCCTTTGGCGAAACTAGAAATTAATACATCGTTAGGAAATGGCATGCAATACTTACCATGTGTTGACATCCGAGATTTAGTCCGGTTGTATGAGTTCATCTTGAAGACAAATGGAATAAGCGGAGTTTTCAATACTGTCTCTTCCGAGCACATTACTATGAATGATTTTTCTAAAGTCCTGCTACGGTCATTTGGAAAGACAAGTTTTTTGCCCAATGCACCTGCATTTCTGGTAAAGTTATTTTTTGGAGAAATGTCTGTGAAGTTGTTAGAGGGTTCAAGAGTGAGTAATGAAAAAATAAAACAAACAGGCTTTAAATTTGAGTATAGCTCGATTGAAAAGACATTTTTTATCTAGCAGTAACGATAAAGTTGGTTGAATTTAATATATGCTTCGCTGTATATTTTTAATATTCATCTTTTTAATTTAGTTATATTTTCTTTTCGCCGAGATTTATCATTTGTGTTTTTTATATTTTTCGGCATCCCCATTGATTTTAATTGAAATATCTTTCAACTGATTCAATCGACGTAAATCCTCCAACAAATGGTTCGAGTTCTGTACCAGTGGGTTCACAAAGAAAGCCATGTGCAGCCAAATACTGCCACATGGCTTTTTAAGTTACGGCCAGCGCCTAAAACGAAACATAATGGGATCAAACCTGGATAACTTTTAATGTGATGAATTAATGAAAAGCGAACACAGATTGTCAGTAATGATCTGGCACAGTGCTTCGAAGCCTAGAAAAGGATGGGAAAGCTCCTATCTTTATAAGCATTACAATTGATGGGGTTATTACAGAAATAGACACCGGAATTATGATTTTCCCGAACAATTAGGATAATAAAAATAAAAAATGTTTACCTGAAGACTCTGATTATGGCAAAATCAATGAATATTTAGAAGAAAAGAAGCAAGACTTATTTGCCTATTTTAGATTGCTTTCTTAAGAGCATGGCACGGTTAATCCTACAATGCTTAAGTCGAAGTTCTTAGGCAAAACATATTCACCAGCTGAAGTAGTTGCAGAGATGCCTCCATCCGTAAATCATAGCCTACTCGAAGTCGCTAACTTATTTGTAGATAATTTTTTTGAAAAGGTTTCCGAAGGTATTAGAGCAGATGGAACTCTAAATCATTGGCGTTCGACAACAAACAGGATTAAAAAATTTGCCTACTACAAACACAAGGCATCCAATATTGCTTTAAATCTGTTAGATGATGAATTTGCAGACATCATTAAGTAAGTACTTCTTCCGATTTTCCTCGTAAATCGCCAAAAATTCGGTATTTGCTAATGACTTTTGAATCATAAATGTCACATTCCTATACTCTGAAAAGAAATTATCCAAATGAGAGATATTATCAAAAAAGTTGGTTCCCTTCTCAAATTTTTCCAAGCTGCTCAACGCGTTATATAATTTATGGTATGCCGAATATAACAATCCTCGATTATTCTGCTTTGGTTCTGGTTCTGTCATGGTCAATGTAGTTGTAGCAATACTTTTGCGATATATGAATAAATGTATTGATATAAATTGATATTCTAAAAGCGAAATGAAAAATTTGGGACAACACAGAAAACACATTACTATAAATTGGCCTTATAAATAACCTAGCGACCCGAATTAGAAAGCCCAGACCTCTTAAACCTCCGAAAGGTCGCACCCAAGGTGTTTTAATCCCACTCTCGCAGCTGCGCCTCCCGTTTAACCACCAACACCACCCCTAATTGATCTGCAGCACACCATACTCAAAACAGTACTTATACATCGATCCTTCCTCCGTGCGGTATATACTGGTAAAAAAAAATAAAATTATAGCCGCGCTGGACCAAACGGCTATAGACATCTTTACATGCGACTTCCGAAACAACTCCGGCAAAATCGCCCTATTATTACGTAAAATACGTTCCAACTGCTTCACCGGTTCCGGATGCAGAACCTCGTCCTATCTACCTTTTTTATAATTAAATTGATTACTGCGTTCCTTATCGCAAAACTACGGATCCGACCCGACTGCCTGGATTAAGCACCTTTCCGCAATGCAGGTGTTTTCTATATTCGTCAACCATGCTAACAGTCTCTTTATTTCATTTCCTAAACGCTGAATAAGTGCTTAAAGCACTTAAAATTTATTTCCAGGGACTAAAAATAATACCGACTATAACTTTGCATCCTCATCATTCACAAAAAAAATAGCACCATGAAACACAACATTTCCGTTATACATATGCAGATCTAACTGAAGTGAGTATAGACGGAATTCTATATCCTAGTTCTAAGATAAAGGGTAGAAATGCTTGCGTATTGTTCTACGATCATAAGCAATCCCTAAATGCACTGGAGTTTGACTATGATATGTTTGTTATCGAGGACGTATAATTTCAGCGTGAATTTAAAGCTTTCGTACAGCTTTGGGCTGTTTAGGTTGTTTAAGCTTTGCTGTGTCCAAGTCTTGTTGAAATGTACTATTATCTTGCAACTGATTCAACCGTCTTAAATCTTCCAAAAAAGAGTTCGAGTTCTGTACCAGCGGAATCACTTCAAGGGATGGATTTATAAAAATCTATCCCTTTTTTTTTGGCTTTTAATTTATTGCTTATAAGATAACTAAGTCCAATGACAGCACTTATTACAAATTCAATAACTGTTGAACAATATCATAAGGCTCTAAATAAAGCCTGTAATGAGTAAAATTTTTGACATTACAATTTACAATACTGCATCCTCATTACCGAACCTTCTTATAAGGCCATTCACAATAAAACTTACTAGCACTTAATTAGTTAATTCGGTTTTTTTTTAATTTAGCAACAGATATATCACCCATTGTTAAAAGTGCTCTTATGTATAATATAGAATCTTATTTAAAAACTCAATATAGGTTAACTCAAGAATCGAGAGCTATCGTTTTTGGCTACTGTAAAGATATATCTGCAGAGGATTTCGTTAATGAGAATAATTCGTTTGGTCTTGGAGGTAGTATTCGTAATCTGCTTGTTCATGTTGCTAATGCATACGAATATTGGATCTTAAATAACGCATTAAATAATAAGACTAGTAACACGCCATATTCTTCAGTTACCACAGCATCTGAATTGGAAAGCGTATACCAGAATATTGACGATGGTGTCTTAGAATTTATAAATCGCTATAAATCTACGGCTTTTGAAGCCATGAATTTAAATACAAAAAAAGTCAATCATGATGTTTCTCCGTTGGAATTATTCACCCATGTCGTGACTCACGAATTCCACCACAAAGGGCAAATTCTATCCTTAAGTAGGCATTTAGGTTATACGCCAATAGATTCTGATATAATAAGTTTTTAGCCAAATAGATCACATTTGATTAACCTTTGAAAGTACTCTGAGTCATAAAACGCACTTAAGCAGTGCGTTTTATGGGTAAAATTGCACTGTAAGAGTGCGTTTTTTAATCATAACTGCACTGTCATAGTGCGTTTTTTTGTACTTTTGCATAAAACCAGAATAAAATGGATCAGCTAATTCAATATTTCCGTAAATTTTTAAATGAAACGGACACGACGTTTGTAAGGTATATCCACGATAAGATCAATTGGAAAAACCGAATGATCGGCCTTACCGGGCCTAGAGGGGTGGGTAAAACTACCATGATACTACAGCATATTAAGCAATATCACAATACTTCTGACTCGCTTTATGTGACTGCAGAAGACTTCTATTTTGCAAATAACCGACTCGTTGAATTGGCGGATACCTTTACCAAACAAGGAGGTAAATACTTATTTATCGATGAGATTCATAAATATTCAGATTGGGCAAAGGAGCTAAAACTGATTTATGATTATCATTCAAACCTCAATGTGGTTTTTACGGGTTCTTCGATATTAGACATCAAAAAAGGAATTTCTGATTTGAGTCGTAGAGCGGTAATGTATTCCATGCAAGGGCTTTCATTTCGTGAGTATCTGCAATTGTTCCATAATATTATCACACCGACATATACCCTTGAAGAAATACTACAAAACAAGGTAGAAGCGAAGGAATTACCACATCCTTTACCCTTATTCTCTCAATACCTAGAAACAGGATATTATCCTTTTGCAATACAAGATGATTTCAATTTAAGACTACAGCAGGTTATAAATCAAACTCTTGAAACCGATATCCCCTTATTTGCTGGATTAAATGCTGAGACTGGAAGAAAATTAAAACATCTCTTAGCCGTTATTGCAAAGAGCGTTCCATTCAAACCTAATTTCACTAAGATAGCTGACATTTTATCGGTGAGTCGTAACAATATCGGCGACTACTGCTTATTTATCGAAGAAGCTGGTATGATTGCTCAACTAAGGGATGCAACAGAAGGAATTAGAGGCTTAGGAAAGATAAATAAGGTCTACTTAGACAACCCGAATCTCATTTACAATCTAGCACAAGAAAATGCAAATAAAGGAAATATAAGAGAAACATTTTTTCTAAATCAAACTCGCGTTTTAAATGAGGTTACATCATCTTCCATATCTGATTTTCAAATCAAGGAGTATACCTTTGAAATCGGCGGAAAGAACAAAACCAAGAAACAGCTTAAGGAAATAGAGAATTCATTTGTCATTAAGGATGATATCGAATATGGCCATTTGAACACTATACCACTCTGGCATTTTGGATTGATGTACTAAAAGTGCCAATTTTAAAGGGTTCGACCTCTCTTTCAAACCCATTTAAAGGAAATAAATTCAACGTAAAGACCTCAATTCAAGCAGGTTTAATGAGTAATGGTGGTTTTTCTTAAAAAAAAAGGAGAAATAAATTTTTATAATTATTAAAAAGAAAATACATTTGCACCGCTCTAAACGGATAGAGAAAACCGTTAGCAAGTTCTATTACATAGTACATTCAGATCTGGAATCTTTATTGAAACATAAGGTCCTTACAGACCAAATTTATCCAGATTCATAAATAAAAAGATCGAAATTTATTTTTCACAATACAGATAGTCAATTGGCTATTTATTTTATTTAGACTCGATAGCTCAGTTGGTAGAGCACAACA
>NZ_AMSG01000043.1 GCF_000300875.1 Galbibacter marinus
ATCGCATTAGCGTAGATGGGTAAGTTCACTTAGTTTAATCGGTTAGTATACTTGTTTACCCGCAACAAAGGTTTTATGCGCTTTAAGCGCTGGTATTTCTTCTAATGGAATGGTCATAATATCTTTATCAAGTATCACAAAATCGGCCCACTTGCCAACCTCAATACTACCCTTTTCGTCTTCTTCGAAATTTGAATAGGCTGCCCAAATAGTCATTCCTTTTAATGTTTCTTCTCTGCTTAGTGCTTGCTCTACTTGAAATCCCGGCTCAGGATATCCTTTGACATCCTTACGCGCAGTGGCAGCATAGAAAGTCAAAAATGGACTTACGTATTCCACTGGAAAGTCCGTTCCTAAGACAATTCGTCCAGCGTGATCTAATAGCTGTTTATAGGCATAGGCGCCCTCTATACGCTCTGACCCCAAGCGCTCTTCTGCCCAATACATATCGCTTGTTGCATGGGTCGGTTGAACCGAAGGAATGATGTTATCGGAGAAATAATGAAAATCTTCTTGGTCTATTACTTGGGCATGCTCCACCTTCCAGCGTTTATTCTGTTTACCTTCTAAGGCTTTCTGGTATGCTTTTAAAACCACCACATTAGCAGAATCACCTATGGCATGCGTGTTGAGTTGATAATCTGTCTGTGCTAAGCGCTCTGCTAATTTTTGAATTTCAGATACAGGTGTAATCAGTGCTCCAAAATGATTGTGCTGATCGCTATAAGGCGCTTTTAGTGCCGCTCCTCTAGATCCTAGGGCTCCATCAGCATAAGCCTTTACCGATTGCACATGCAATTTATTGGTTTTTATCACTCCCCGATCTAAAAAGTAATCCAAATCACTAGGGGTGTTATTAATCATAGCATAAAGGCGGATATCTAAACTACCTGCTTGTTGCAAGCTATCAATTAACAAAATCACTTCTTTTGACAGCCCAGCGTCATTCACGGTAGTGAGACCATATTGAAAACATTGCTCTTGAGCATCTAACAGCGCTTTGACCATGGTAGCCCTGTCTGGGTGTGGAATTATATTTTTGACCATCTCCATAGGGTTGTCGATTAGCACCCCTGTTGGCTCACCATCTTTTAGCACAATTTCTCCTCCAGTGACTTTCGTCTCATAAGTAATACCGGCTAAATCTAGTGCTTTCTGATTTACCAGATAAGCATGCCCATCGATCCGAGAAAGTACAACTGGGGTTTCGGGAAAAAGGGAATCTAATCCCTTTTTTGTGGGATAAGAAGTATCTTCCCAGTCATTTTGATCCCAGCCTCTTCCTAAAATAAATTCCCTAGGGTTTTGCTCCACAAAATCAGCAAGTCGCTTGAGCATTTCTTTATAGCTACTGGTTTCCATTAGATCGGCTTGTTGACTGTTCATGCCAAGGCCATAAAAATGACAATGTCCATCGATGAAACCAGGATATACTGAACGACCCTCAAGATCCAAAGTCTGTTCCGACTGGTAGGTATTACTTATTTTTTGACTTGTTCCAACGGCCAAAAACTTACCGTCCTTAACAGCTATTGCCTCAGCCTGGTCCATATTTTGATCAACCGTGTATACGTTGGCATTTAAAAGAATCAAGTCTGCCTTTTGTTTATTTTGACAACTCGTAAACAACACACACATCATTAGCAATACAGTACTAACCTGAAGAATACACTTTGATTTCATTAGGGTCGATTTAGTTATTTACCACTAAGATACCTTAATTAAGAAAAAAACTATGGGTTAACGTTCCACTATTTTAAAAGGCATTCAACTTTTAAAGCTAACTTTGCAGTGATCAATCAGGTTTTTATGCTTCTGAAAATCGCTCAAATTTCCAAAACGTATAACTTCACAAAAGGCTTGCTAATTAGCAGTGCGGCCTTTAGTGCAGTGGCTTTATGTTATTATTTGTTTGACATCACTATGGGTATTAGTGTAGCTAGTGGGGTTTTAATAATTTCAGCTAGTGATATCCCAGGGAATAACAAGCACCATTTGTATGGTATGCTTAGCTCGACGGGATTAGCGATCATTAATTTTTGCTTGATTCAGTATACGGCTGTCAATAGTTATTTACTTTTTACAACCACCGGAATCCTGGTGTTTTTAAATGCGTATATCGCTATTTATGGATTCCGCGCTTCCTTGATTTCTTTTTCCGGACTTTTAACTATTGTGATTAGCTTTGCCCGGCCTCATACTGGGATGGAGATTTTACTACATGCTTTTTATATACTTCTCGGTGGTATATGGTATATCTTATTGACCATTTCATTTGGGGGATTTAGAACTCGACAATACAGTGAGGTGCTACTTAATGAGTGTATGGAACTCACTGCCAAATATTTAAAATCCAGAATAGCTGCTATTGACCCTGCAAATCGTAGAGCTTCTCTAAGAGAGCAACTCAATTTTCAAAATGATATCAATGAAAAGCATGAGAGTCTAAGGGAAATACTATTACATCAAAGGCAACGTTCTGGTGGGATGTACTCAAAAAGGCGGCAGTTATTACTTTTTATAGAGGTAATCGACATTCATGAATTTGCAATTGCGAATCCTTTTAGGTACAAAAATTATGATTCGGGTAGTAAGCAGTTTAAAGCCGTGACCTCTGAAATTGCTTCGGCTATGGATGCTATTGCAGACAATCTGCTTGCCCTGGCAAACAACACTTTTGACAAAACAGAAGAAAAGTCATCATTACCACATATAGAGCAGTTGATCAAACAGGCTAAAACCGCCGCAAAAACTTTTGAAAACTCTGGTGAAAGCCCGCAGAATCACAACGAAGTTCTACAATTAAAGTATCTGTTAGAATACATACAGGTTCAATATAAAAAACTAAAAGCAGTTAGAGTTATTCTACGGAGCACCAATTCCAAAAATGTCCGTGAAATCAACCAGCGGGATCACCTGAAATTTATTACCGCTCAGGATTATAGTCCTAAACTATTACTGGAGAACTTGAGTTTAAAATCTCCTATTTTTAAACATTGTCTTCGTTTAGTTATTACGGTTCTTTCGGGCTATCTCATCGGAATTTATTTTGAGATACAGAACGCCTATTGGATTATGCTTACAATTATCGTGATCATGCGTCCTGGTTATGTTCTAACAAAGGACAGAACCAAACAGCGGATCATAGGGACTATTATTGGAGGGGCAGTTGCCATGGGTATTGTGCTTCTTACCACCAATATGATAGTCTACATGATCATCACTTTTATTGCTTTGACCCTGTCCATTACCATGGTACAACAAAATTATAAAGTATCGGCTGCATTTGTAACCTTAACCATTGTGTTTATCTATGCTATGATTGCTCCAAATGCATTGGAGATTATTGAGTACAGGATCACCGACACCATAATTGGTGCAGCACTGGCAAGTCTTGCAAATATCTTCCTTTGGCCTTCTTGGGAAAAAGAAAGTATTAAAACTATGATCGAAGAGGCCATTGATGCCAATAAAAATTATTTGGAAGAAGTTCGTCTATTCTATCACAACAAAATCGAATTAAACACCTCCTATAAAGTAAGTAGAAAACAAACTTTCATTGCCATGGGGAACCTGCATGCAGGTTTTCAACGCATGACTCAGGAACCTAAAAAGCAGCGAAAAGACTTGGATAGGATCTACAAGATTGTCGTTACCCTTAACTCACTATTATCGGCCACGGCCTCACTAGGTACCTATACGCAAATACACAAGACTACAGATGCTTCAAAATATTTTGACATCTATAGTTTTGCTATTCAAAACGAACTCTTACACTGTTTAAATTTACTAACCAAACAAAACAACACAGTGTATTCAGAGTTGGATCTCGAGGAAGCTAAAACCTATTTACACGACACTTTTGAGCGCCTTCAACTTGTTGCCACATTAGACGCTGCGGAAACCTCTGAGGTAGAAGAACAGCTCAAAGAGGTTCGAATCATCACCCAGCAACTCGAATGGCAGCATTCTCTAGCTGTTAACCTGCATTCAGAAATTAAAAAATATTTGGAGCAATCTTCCTTATAAGACCTTCATTTTTCCATCGCGATATTTTGCTTGATGTTCCCAAGCCCTATGATCCATAAATAATTTCTAGTAAATGTAAGGGGCTCACTTTTTCCATTAAAAGCATCTTTAAACAATAATATGTTAAATATTTTCCAGTATAACCACACAATTGGAAAATATTTTCCATTATAAAGTTCAGATTTCAGAAAAAATACATAGATTTCTCTATCATAACCCCTTAAATTAATAATGGCGCCAGTGGCACCATTATTAATTATACGGATCAACTCAGTGATCTATTATCTAATATTATAGATTTGTTTTTTAGTCTTTATTACAAATCAAATTTATACGATACACCTGCTAGGATTTGAAAGTCCTGAACTGGGTAATGAACATACCTGTTATAGGCTCCACCGGTGATATTATTTGCTTTTACAAAAGCCGACCACTGATCTGTGATGTCATAACCCACATTGGCATTTAAGTCAAAATAACCATCCAGGGTGTAGCGCTCAGGATTAATCCAAGTTGGATTATCGATGAAGTCTTCTCGCTCTCCAATATAAAATGCTTTAACACCTGCTGACCATTTCCCTATGAAATAAGAAGCAAAGGCTGAGGATTTAAAATTAGGAACGTTCCATGGCTCATAGATATCATCCATGGAATAATTCATATATTCTGCGTTAACACCAGCTGAGAAATTGCGATTGATATCTACATTTATTTCTCCAAAAACCGAGATTGAGCTAACATCGTCATAGAGAACCTCAAAAGAGTTTCCGTAAGCATACCCCTGGTCATTTACAATTTGGCTATCCATTCCGATATGGTAGGAGTTTGAACGGTAGAAATACGCATTACTCACCGAGCGATAGGTTCCCTTTAAGTTATATCCGACATTGGGTAAAAAACGGCCCTGTACTCCAACAAATCCATTGTACTTCTGATCGGTTGGTCTAACCAATATAGTAGGTGAAACATATGGGTTTTCTTGTGCAAAATCATAATATGAATTTTGTTTTAACTGCCCATCTACCCCTCCGTAAACCGTTACAAATTCATCGATTACATCATAGGATGCGTGAACATTTGGATAAAAGAAAAAGTCGCCATCACTATTCTCCAGATCTTGATTGTAAACAATAGAGGCACCAAGTGTCACCGAGTAGTCATCACCTGAGAGCTGAAAACTCGGGCTAACCCCAGCCATAAGATTACTGTATTTAATTGGGGTTTCCCCATTAAAATAAGTGCGATCAAATTCACCTCCAACATAATCTACCATAACATCTAAGTTTACCCACTCATTTCCCATAGGGAATTCAAATTTTGGACTTAAAACGGCGCGATTCTCTCCTGAGTTAGCGGCGTCCCAAAAACGTCGATAATAAACTTCTCCTCCACTAAAGTAGGAATCTTGAAATCCTATATCTCCACCAATAAAAACGGTGTAATACGATTGTTTTTCATCGATTGCCGCCAATTCTTGGCTAGCGTATAGGTCAGCAGGAACGCCATACCAGTTATATATCTGATGTTGAAAACCTCCTTTTATCCCCCAGTTCATATAACGATCGCTCATTTTGTAATGAGCTTGAAGGGCAGTGTTGTAAAACTTATCATCGAGCTCCACCTGGTCAATTCCTCCTTGAGAGGAGTGGTGGGTAAGCATTACATCAAGTCGCTGATCTCTACTAAAGTCATAGCTGGTATAAAAATCCAATAGAGCTGTATTGTAGTTTCCAACGCCCAAGGCCAGGTAAGAATTATAAAGTTGTTCTTTCGGTGCTCTTTTCAGACCAGTGGCCTTCCCTTTAGATGGTGTAAAAGTAGAGGCAACAGGAACAGAGAAAATTGTATAATCAATTTCTTTGGTTGCTGTGGTGATCGAATCACTTAGCGATGGGGTTTGTTGAATTTTATTGGCATCAGAAATAGTCGGTGTATAGGCTTTTACGACATTTACCACCTCTGTTCCAATTCCTTCTTTATTTTTCAAATCAGTGCTGTCTTTCTCTTGTGCTGACAAGCTTGACACCCCTGCTAAAAATAAACCCAGGACACCCAATATTACATTGTTAGGGCTCCCAAAAAATCGTGGTTTATTTGCTGTATTATAAACGTTAACTCTCATAAAATCTTTCATTAATTTTGACTTGGAGCAATGGATGAATTTCGTTGTGCTTCTTTCTCTTTAACTTTTGCCAACTCTACTTGTGCTTCTTGAGTCACCTCTGGGAATTGACCAAAGTTATCAATTACACTCTGCAGAATATAGGTAGCCTGGAAAGCGTCATCCATAGCAGAGAAGTTCTTAGCCATGATAACAAGCCCTTTAGCTCCAAATTCTTTATAAGAAGCATAATCTTTTGCCAGTTTTTGAGCTGAGGCATTTGATGCTTCGTATTCCCCATCCTTGTTTTTAAAATAGGCATCATAATAAAGTGCCTCTGCAGCGAGTTTCCCTGTAGCAATTTTTTGAACCTCAGCATAAGCCTCTTTTGCCTTTGCCTGGTTACCCGTTTCCATAGCGGATCGAGCGATCATAACATGGGCATCACTTTTAATACGATCATCCACCTTTGAATTCGCTAACACCTTTTCTGCATAAGAAATGGTTTGTGGATAATCCTTTTGCTGGTAACTAGCCTTCATAATATTGGATTGGGCGAAAATAATATTTTCCTGAAAGTCTGCTACTTTCTCTAAGGTCTTTAAAATTGGAACTGCCTTATTATAGGCTGCTTTATCCATATAGATCTCTGCTGCTCTAACAGCGGATTCTTCAGAGAACTCACTCCTATTCTGATCTACCACATACTGATAATGAGGTAAGGCCTTGTCGTGCAATCCATCTTTATAATACAATTGTCCAAGATAAAAATGAGATTTTAGTACCTGAGTACCGTTTGGAAATTGGCTGATGTAGTTTTCAAATCCTTTTATAGCCGATTTGCTCTTGTTCTGTACAAATTGACGTTCTGCAGATTCAAATGAAGCACTTTCTAGTTCATTTTCACTAACGCTTACAAAGTCAAGACCCTTCACCCATTCAGCATAGGCCGCTACATTTCCTTGATCAACATATATTTGTTTTGCAGTAGCTACTGCCTGAAGCGCCTCAGGTGTATTAGGAAATTGCGTAGTGACCGATTTTAATTGAGTCAATGCTTTTTCGTTTTGACCTGAATTATAATACGATAATCCTTCTTTTAGTTTGGCCTTTGAAACAAAGGAACTCATTGGATATTGCCTGTATAGTTTTTGGTACACCTCCACTCCTTTAGCCGCTTGATCATTATTGATATAGGTATTCCCTAGTTCATACAAGGCATCATCTGCAAGAGTAGAATTAGGAAATCGATCAATAAAACTATCTAGTTCTTCTATTTTCTTAGGAGTACGATCTACAAAACCGTAACTGATAGCTTTTTGAAAATGCGCGTAATCGGCATCCTGTCCTCCCATTTCAATAGCCTTATTATAAGCCTCCATGGCAGGCCAATAACTACTGGCAGCAAACTGACTATCTCCTAATCGTAAATAACTATCCTTTTGGTGTGCTGCGTCCTTTTGTGAGTCGCTGTTTAAATAGGCTTTAAAATTAGTAGCTGCCCTATCGTAATCCTTTAGTTTGAAATACCCATAGGCTAAATCATATAAATGATTGCTATATTCTGGAGTTTGTGAAGCCATGGCATTTTGTGAGAATTGCTTCCAACCAAGCACCGCTTCACTGTAATTTTCATTAATATAATTTACTTGAGCCTTCCAATATAACGCACGTGCTGTAAAACGCATGTCCTGTTGCTCTTTTAGAGACTTTTCAAAATATTCTTTCGCCTGATCATAGGAACCTTGATTAAATAGTTCTAAGGCTCTGTAGAAAGCCACTTTTTGATAAGTAGTCTTATTGCTAAAATTCTTATTGCTTTCCAATAGCTCAAGAGCGGCATCATAATCCTTAGAGGTAATATAAGAATCAACAAGCAATTCTTGAATCTCTTGTTTATTCTTGCTGTTTGGATACTTCTTAAGGTAATTCGTTAGCACTATTGGTGCACTCTCATATGGGTTTCCGATCTCATAACTCAGTCGTGCATAATTCAGCGCAGCGTCACTTTGAATCTGTTGATCAAAGTTCATTTGAGAGGCGTTTCTAAAGGCGTTAAGCGCTTGCTGTTTTTTGTTAGTTTCTAAGTAACATTCAGCCAAATGATAGTAAGCGTTCTGTGCCACCGCATTGTTTCCATCGACAATTTTATTAAACTGACCAATAGCCGATTCATAATCACCTTGCTTGTAATAGGCATATCCCAATTGATAGAAATCAGTATTGTTCCACTTTCCGTTTTTACCTTTGTATTGTTTTAAATACGGTATAGCTTCTTGATACTGTTCTTTATTGAAATAGCTCTCTCCTATTATTTTGTTTAATTCTGATGTTTCGTTTGGATCTGAGTTTGAGAGTTGTCCTTTAGCCAGGCTAATAGCCTCGTCGAATTTACCAAGCTTAAAATTCATGTCTGCTTGATAATAAGACAGTTTTGAGTTGAGCTCTTGATTTGTTGAAACTTGATCAAAATACTGCGTAGCCTCAGAGTAATCATCTCCTTGGTAGGCCATATACCCAATGTAATATTTGGCCTGCGAACCATATTTGTCACTATTGGAAATACGTTCTAGGTATTGTTTTGAAGCCGCATACTTTTTAGCGGTAAATAGTGCATATCCTTTTTTAAAGTTGAACTCTTCTTGTTCACTGATACTCCTAGACTGATCCTCTGCTCTATCTAGCCACTGAAGGGCGTCAACATATTTTCCTTGATCAAAGTAATAGTCAGCCACATCCATATAAGCTGAGCTCCGCTTTGTAGAGGTCGGATACTTGGTTACAAAATCCTCCATTAACTGATCCGCACCTAACTGATTGGTCCGAATTGCTGCATTTGCAGCATAATAGGCGGAACTCGCTTCCAAAGACTGATTGTCCGTTGAACCTTTAACCTTGTTAAACAATAATTGTGAGGCTTGATACTGATTTTGATGATAAAGATCTAAAGCTTTGTAATAATCCTTATCATCATGGGTGTAAACCGTAGATTCTTGTGCGTGAAGGTAGGCGCTTCCCAATAACAAGAACACAATAAATCCTTTAGGTTGTCGATACATATAAACATCTTTAGTTCTAAATTCAAAAATACACGATGATTACATTATTAACGTCGAATTTTTGTTATAATTATCCTAAAGAAATAAATTCTGTCAGCGAAACACATATTATATTTACCTTTGGATGAGGTTAATTTAAAAAGGGTTGCACATAAGACTCTCAAGTCTAGTAAAAACCTTAAATTCGAAAGCGACAAATTATCAATTTTAACTACCCATGAGCGACTTTATACTAGAGCTAAGAGATGTAGCTATTTATCAACGAGAAAATTTAGTACTTAGTGAAATTAATCTATCAATTGAGCAAGGTGAATTTGTCTATCTGATTGGTAAAACGGGAAGTGGTAAAAGTAGTTTTATGAAAACACTTTACGGTGACCTCCCTTTAACGCAGGGATCAGGCTCAATTGTGGATTATGATCTTCGAACGCTCAAGGAAAGTGACATTCCTTTTCTAAGACGAAAATTAGGAATTGTATTCCAGGATTTCAAGCTATTACCTGATCGAACCATTAACGACAATTTATTGTTTGTATTAAAGGCAACTGGATGGACAGACAAAGATAAGATCGCTGCTAAAATTGATCAGGTTCTAACAAAAGTTGGTATGGCTACCAAGGGATTTAAATACCCTCACCAACTCTCAGGAGGGGAGCAACAACGTGTCGCGATTGCACGAGCTTTACTAAATGATCCTGAACTTATACTCGCTGATGAGCCTACTGGGAATTTGGATCCACAAACCTCTGTTGAGGTCATGGAGGTACTACAGGAGATTAATAAAAGCGGGCGAACCATACTCATGGCAACGCATGATTATGCCTTGCTACTCAAATTTCCTTCAAAAACACTGAAATGTGATGGAAGCAAGGTATTTGAGGTGGTTCAGAAAAACGTATAATCCAACTGATCTAATTCACCTGAAGCCCTATCTCAATTTTTGGCTTTACTTTGTTTTAGACCAAAGATAGTACATGTTAACTGCAATGATGGCCCCATTGGTTAATGCCACAGGTATGGTAGGCAAAAGTATTCCGTAAAGGACAAACAAAGCGCATCCTATGGAGTTTACAATTCTTAAAGCTCTTATATTCTTCATAAAAAAGGACAATAATACCCCAAGAGATGCGGCATATCCAATAAGTTCGACTGGTGAGGTACTTAAAAACTCCATAGCTACTGTATAATTATATTACCTCCTAAAGTTAATCTTTTTCTTATTGCCATAAATATCACAAAGCTGCTGATTGAGAAGGCTTAGTAAGCAGCGCTGAAAATCCTCAATTTCTTGTACTTCATCAGTGACTACCCACCCACGGCAGAGCCGATGGATTGGGCTTCGGGGGTCGCAGACTCGC
>NZ_AMSG01000044.1 GCF_000300875.1 Galbibacter marinus
TTAAAACTTACACACTTCCTGGGATAGTGTCTTGTTGCAAGTCCAGATTTCTTTTATTCTTCCTTTATACGTACTTGACCTGCTTTAATATTTCATCCTTAATTTGATCCTTGAGTGAATTTTTGGTCACCAAATCAACCTTGCGCTCGAAAATTGTTTCAAGAAAAATTTCTAAGGAAAAGAATTTCCACCCTATAGGTCCTTCAAATTCAACAAGTAAGTCAATATCACTTGAGTCCGTATTTATTCCATCAGAGAAAGAGCCGAATAACCCAACTCTCTTTACAGCATATTCTTTAGTTAAAATTGGCCCTAGAACTCTTAGTTTATCCAATATGTCTTCTGCAGTAATCATATAAACCTAACATGCTTTTTTTAATTACAATATCTAGTGATAATCGTCCGTTATCACCTTCTTTCTCGACTCTTTAGTTAATTAAATTGCGTAACATATAGAAATTGCCTCTATGATGGATTCGGCTCAAAATTACAATATTTGTAATTCACTGTGGTAATAGTCAATTGTTCTTAGAAGTTGATCCTCAAAACTATAAATATCATCTACAGTTTCAATTTTCTCTCTAATCTCATTCTTTTCTCGATCAAACAAACTTATGTATTTCACCCCTGTATTTAGATGAAGTCTACAGATTGGTTTTCTGTTGTTATTATCCAATAATATCCCAAAGTATGACTGTGTATCTCGCTGCACTATCCTAGATTTGTCTACTTTTCTTCCTAGGATTGCAAGGACAATCTGGTAGGCCTCCATTTCTTCATTAGTTGTTATTATCTTACTTAATGGCGGCTGATCCTTATTCTCCTCTTGTTGCTTTTCTTGTTCTTTATTTAGCGCGGCATTTAATCTTTCATTTACCTTTTCACTAATAATTTGATTAAAAGCCTTGCCTACTATCTCTGTGAACTCATCCATCACTTTGGATGTTAAACGTCCATTATATGTTTTACTTGCAAAAAGTTTAATAAACTCTGGAGAGGAACTTGCCAATTCTTGGCCTATCAAATTTTTGACCTCCCTTGTATATTTAAGATTACTTGCATTGTCTACAATTGTTGATATATCAAGTTTTGATTTATGGAACTTTTCAATTTCTTTAACTGTGTTCTCTTTAATCTTAGTGATATCAAATTCTAAAAAAGGTCTATTGTCCATCTTATTCGGTTCCTCTAAATCAGTATAAAAACGGTATATAATTCCGTTAGTCAATTACGCAAACGTAGTCTTTGTAACATGGAAATATCTAAACAACGGAGAATTATGAACATTTAGATCTTGTTTCCAGTGTTTACACTCAATAATTAAAATCGGGACATCATTTTGAAATATGGCATAATCCACTTTTTCACCCTTTTTAATTCCTAAATCAGCCGTAAATTCGGGAACAACTTCTGTAGGGTTAAACGTATCATATCGAAGTATATTAATAAAAGGAAGGGTGAAAGCATGCTTTGTGGATTCCTCCGTATCGATTTTATCCTTTAGCTGTTCGATCTTATCAGAATCCTTTGAGTTGATTGAATAATTCCATTGTAGTATTGATATTTAAGGTTAAATTGATTAATGCTGCTATCGAGCAAATTACCAGTAAAAGTGCTCATTTATCAAAACTACAATGGATTAACGTGATTTCTTTACCGTTTCCCACAAATGCAGAATTCAATCTTTTTATACTCAAAATCTATTAACGGAAGCATCCATAAATTTAAAATTCCTCCAATTATAGTATGCCTATGCCATTTAGTCAATACAGATAGTATTTCTAATCTAAGTTTGTTACGATAATTGGTAGAAACTGTATCCAATTCATCTGTTGTGAAATATTATTTACCAAGAACTATCTTAAACTCACTTCTTCTATTGAGCTGGTGTTCTTGTCCGCTACAGTTTGTTTTTTCACAATCTTTAAGAGGTCTCGATTCTCCATAGCCTTGACCTTTAATTCTGTTAGGGTTGATCTTACCTTTTTCAATAATAAAGTCTACAGTGGATTTAGCGCGTCTTTCAGAGAGCGAAAGATTGTACTCTCGACTTCCTCTACTATCGGTATGAGAGTTAACTTTAAGATTGAATTCAGGGTATTTCTTTAAGACAGCAATTACCTTTGCAAGTTCTATCTCTGAGACTTTACGAATCCCTGAACCGTCAAAATCAAAATATATAGGGTTTAAATTTAATTGTTTCGCAAGATCATCACCCTCTTTAAATACGGCCATATCTTTTACAAGCTCTAAAGTGACGTTCCTTTTTCCATGATTTGCTATTGGAGTAATCCATATTTCTTTGTGCTCAAAACCACTAGCAACGGCCCTAAGGTTATATCCTTCTAAAGGCCAAACTGGAAGACAAAATTGACCTTGGTCATCAACAGTAACAGTTGTTAAAACCTGGTTATCTGAATTTCTTAATTCAATAACAGCGCTTATGATTGGTTGTTTTGAAATACTATCCAAAACTTGACCACACAATGTTGCTTGTAGTTTAGTTTTGGTCCCTTGGACACTATAGATATTATCAAAACCATCCTTTTGACCTCTATTAGATGACAGGTACCCTATTCCATCCTTTCGAGTTGCAAAGCCAAAATCATCAAATGCACTATTAATAGGTTGGTTTAAATTTACAATTTGTTCTCTGCCAAATTCATCAAAAACAACTACAAACACATCAAGCCCTCCAAAACCACTATGTCCGTTAGATGAAAAGTAAAGGTTTCCGTCTTGATCAATGAATGGAAAAGATTCTTTGCCAGGAGTATTAATACGATCTCCTAGGTGTTCTATGGCACCAAATTCTCCATCGCTCTTTAACTCCACCCTGAAGAGATCTGAATCTCCTAGGCTTCCAGATCTATCTGAAGCAAAGTAAAGATACTTCCCATCGGGACTCAGTGCCGGATGAGCAGTAGAATAATCTTCACCATTTATAGATAGTTCTTCTATATACTTCCAACTACCGTTATCTAAAATGGCTTTATAGATTTTAAGATGATTAATACCTCTTTCGTCCTTGCCAAATTTTCCTTTATTGAAATTGTTTCGAGTAAAGTATAATGTTTTTCCATCGCTACTAAGGGCAGCTGTTGATTGATGGAATTTGGAGTTCACACTCCCTTCTAATTTTTCTACTTCACTTAATGTGCCATCTGGGTTAATGGTGGCGGTGTAAAGTTTTAAAAAGGGCATTGCATTCCATTTGTCTTTTCGCGAAACAAATAAACCAGTATCACGAGCGGATGAAAACACGATTTTGTCTTCACCGTAAAATGCGGTACCGAAGTCTGCCACTTCGCTATTGATACGCGCATCTATTAAAACATAATCCTGAGGTGCTAATGTATTGATTTCACCGATGAGTTGTGAAGGGGTATGATTATCAACACTTAAACTTTGGTAGAACTTTTTTAAGTATTTTTCAGCCTTCTTATCTTTTCCAACAACTCTTAGGCATTGTCCATATCTAAAATAATATTCTTTAGGAACTCCTGTTTTAAACGACAGCATTTTTTCATAGGCCTCCAATGCTTCTTGATAGCGGGCATTAAAATAAAAAGTGTTCCCAAGTTTACCATAAAGATCTGCTGATTCATATCCTTGGTCAATTAAAGATTGGTACATTTCACCCGCTGTAATAAAAGCATGTTTAGAATAAGCATTGTCAGCTCTTTCTTTTCGACCTTCTTGAGACCAAGCGAATACAGAAAATGCAATCAATATTATAGTAAGTAAAAATCTTTTCATTGTTAGTTCTTTTTGATTAGAAGAATCTTGGGTTGACCATTCGACCTCTTGCAGACATAAAGTCAAATCTGATAAAAATTTCATGTGATCCAGAGTTGTAATTACCTAGACTATGAGTGTCATGATCATAAGCATAACCGATTTGCAAACCAGGACTAACTTCAAATCCGGCCAATGCGCTTACTGCTGCATCCCATCGATAAGCTACTCCTAATGTAAGTCGTTCTCGGATCAAGAAATTGGCAGTAAGATCTACCGCTATCGGTGCACCAGATACGGCTTTTACAATTGTTGCTGGTTTGAATTTTAGTTCCGAACTTAAATCAAATACATATCCCGCCATGAAATAAAAATGCATCTGTTCTCTAGCAACAGACTGTTGTACATCATCATAAAAATGGGTCTCTAATATGGAAGGAATGGATAGTCCTGCATACCATTTATCGGAATACAGGTACAATCCTGCTCCAAAGTTTGGGGAAAACTTGCTTAATTGACCAGTTAATAATAAATCATCTTTATCGTAGATATCTAATTTATTATAGTTTACGTTTAGAAAACCGCCACCTGCCATAACTGCCATATTAAGCCAAATATTATTACCTACACGCACCTTATAAGCAAAGGAAGCGTTCAAATAGGTATCAGTTGCAGGGCCAATCTCATCATTTACTATTGTCAGACCCATTCCATGTCCTCTATAACTTACAGGGGCATGAATAGAAAACTGTGATGTAGTTGGAGCGCCTTCCAAACCTATCCACTGGCGACGATGAAGTCCAAACATGCTTGTAGTCCCACGTGTGCCAGCATATCCAGGATTAACGCTTATTGTGTTATACATGAATTGTGTAAATTGTGGTTCTTGCTGTCCATATGTCATCCCTGCCACCAACAATCCCAACACCAGTATGATTTTTTTCATCTTTAATCTTTTTATTTTATCATTGATTGATATAGAGATATCCTGATAAGTCTCTGATTGAATTACCTTCCTTGTACTTTATAATATAGAAATAGGTTCCTACGGGTAATAATTCATTGTTATTGAATGTGGCTCGTCCACGAGAATATCCATCAAATCTAGAAGCATTGTTATCATAACCTTTAGTTTCGTATACTTTTACACCCCAACGGTTATAGATTTCAACAGTATTGTCGGGGAAAAGTTCAATTCCTTTGATATAAAAGAAATCATTACGTCCATCTCCATTAGGTGAGAGTCCGTTATAAACAATTAGGTTCTCCTCTGGAGTATCCTCTACTAGAACCCGCGCAAGGGTAAACATTCCAAACCCACTTACTGCAGTGGTTACTATCTGTTGATCAACATTGGAAACACCACCTTCATCAATCCACATTTGACTGACATCATCCCATCGAACAATATGTAGTTCTTGTCCAGTTTTATCTTCTAAAAGTTCATAAGGCGTAGTTCGCTCATCCCATGAGAGGGTCAACACTTGATCTGAATTTCCAACGGTTCGATCCACTACCCAATACTCTGCATTATCGATCAGATCGATAGTGACTTGTTTATTTAAATGTGGATGTAGGGAATTGGAATTCTCCAAAAAATATTGTGCTTTGAAACCATCATTTACTTCGCCACCACCAGCTATGGATGCCATTCTATACATCTCATGGTCTCCAATAGGGTATGTGAAATTTTCATTTCCAGTCTTAAGTACAGGACCATCAACAAAACTGTGATCTCCAACTTTCCTATGTGTGGCATCAGGTTGAAAACTAACGAGTCCACCAAAATCATTACCATCTATAATACCATCCTTAAATTCAGCTCTTCCAGAGATAATAATATCACCTGAGAGTTGAAAAGCTGGTTGAGCAGCTGGATTATCCAAAAGAATATCATAAAAATCAGATGGCATACTCCCTGTGATCTTTTGTTTCCCGTATCTTCCTTGGAATAAAGTGTAACCACTTCCCAGATCTGGAGTAAAACTGACTAGTCCTTCATTATTCCAATCTCCATAAATGTAAAAGGCACCATCGTTTATTAAATCTCCACTTTGTTTGTTGTCGAAATTGTATAATGTAGAAACCTCTGTGCCCTCCATGATTACCATCGTTCCAGTATTCACCGTTTGACTATGAATTAATTCTGAAAACAAGAGTAGAAAACTCAAAACAAATAGCAATTTCAAATACGAATCTTTATAACTCATAATTTCTTATTTAGCCTTACTTGGTAGCATTGGGTTAGTAATTACCATACAATTTTTAGTGGCAAAAGTGATCGTATTGCTTGGTAGAGAAATACATGAATACCCTTGAGAATTTGTAGCGATGGCATATCTTCGATATTGGGTTTCAGTTTGAATAACCGTAGGCTGGAGTGTAGCTGCACTTTCACCGATTACCTCTTCCCAAGTTGTACCATTATCATTGGAATACTCCCACTGATAAGTCAGTATCCCAAAACCAGTCCCTGATTCATTATTTGTTATAAGCTCAGGAGTTGAATTGACACATACCTCACCCCCACCAGAGATACTTCCGGGGGTTGGGGTTTTTAATACCACCACTTCTATTTCTTGGACTTCGCTTTCACAGTTCCCGTTTGACTGGCTAACATAATATACTGTACTTCCTGGAGTGCTTGTTTGTGGAGTTGGAGCAATCGAAGAAGGAGTTCCACCCTCATTTAAATACCAAAGCAGAGTATTTCCAGAATCCGCCTCAACATAATCTTCCAATGAAGTTGCACCTTCTCCCTCACAAAAATAAACAGTTGTGTTTAACAGCACTGGCATATTAGGCTGGTTAGCAATGGACACAACTTTTATATTATTACCTCTATTTTCGACAGGTTCAATACTCTCATTACTTGTCTGATTTACAAATTGGACTTCCGAAGTACTTTCAAAAGATGTAGAGTTTTGAATGGTATAAACTAAAGGTGGAAGACTCATTCCAGAACTAAGTGTACCTGATCCTGTTTTTGTAAATGTATATGTGTTTCCAGATGTGCTTAAACTCCAATCTGAATTTGGCGTCATATCCAAAGTTGCGCCAGACGGGATGGTTTCAATCACTTTAATTGTGCTTGTACTATTGTAATTAGCCTCTAAAGTTCCCATGTTTCCGACAATGAGAGTTATGGTATTTCCTGAAGTTGCATTTAAACAATAATCATCCAATTTTTTTTCAATAACCATATCAACTTGTTCTGCTAATACTGGAACACTTACAGTAGAAGTATTGTTTTCCAAGTCCTGATCTGTAATTTCATTGTTGGAAATTGTTACGGTATTATTCAACACATTCCCAATAGGAACTTGTCCATCCAAATATCCAGTCACTGTTATGATTCCTGTCGAATTTGCGGGCAAGCCCACCGAGCCTGTAAAGGAACCACTAGGTAAAGGGAAAGAAGTAGGTAAATTAACTGAGTCAGGAGAAAAATCTGCTGTAGTAATACTAGTAATTACAAACATTCCATCTGGTATAGGGTTTCCTTCTCCATCTGTAAATTGATCAGTGATATTAATAACTGAAAGAGCGGCATCGGTATCATTGGTAACTTCTATATTAAATGATACTTCATTTTCGGTTCCAGCTCCAGGAACTGATCGCATTATATCTTTTGAAGCAAGCTTATAAACACGCAAATTCCCTGGTGTACTCACCAAAATATTTCTGATCTCATGATTGTTATAACCACCTCCCGTCGATGCAGCAAATCCCAATTTTAAAAGAGAAGGCGGAATGTCTTCAGTAACATAAGTGATTAAATCAGTAAATGCTCCTCCATATTCTTTGGTCCATCTTACTGTAATCTCAAACTTACCGTCACTGGTTGGCTCAATTTCTATTTTTACACGACGATAAAATGTTGATTGAGATGGACGAGTACTTGTTGTTGTGTTATAATCAATTACGTTTTGTTCTGGATCTCCTGTCCTATTGAGCGCATCATCAGTGGTTCCATCAGGAAACAAGGTAGTTCCCGTAAGATATCTATTAGTATTAGTATCTGATGCACTGTTGGAAGTAGTTGGTCCTCTTAGGGCAATTGAATTTGGGCTAACGTTTGAGGAGCCTCCATTTTTACCCTCTGAGGCTCTAACGAAGTTACCATAAGCATCAAAACCAATCCCTAAATACCCTCCAGTAAGACCTGCGGTTTGTGGATTGGAGTTAGTACTATTAGCGTACCCAAGCGACCCCCCGTAAGCGCCCAAGGCAAAATTACCAGGACCATAGGCAGCGTCAAAAAGAAATATCGTAAATCCATCAGCTCCATGATATGTATTGTCCGCAAGGTCACGCCACATTGTATATTCAAAATCAATTAGTACACCTAGAGTAGACGGGAATGATTTATTTACATATGCATATCCTTTCTGGTCACCTAAAGCTTTAGTTAAACGTAACCAACCTGCACCAACAGGATCATCTATACCTGAAGTTAAATAAGCATTATCTCCAATAATAATATCGGGACTCCCACTACCTCTAAAATCTTCTGTTATGGTGAATTGTGCACTTAAAGGTTGAATTGCTATCAAAACAAACAATAGACTCCAAAAGGCACCATTACGCATTTTATTATCTTTTAATCTTTCTAACATTCCTGGTTTATTTTACAACGAAAACTATGTTCATGAAAGAAGCTTCGGTGGGGCTTGTACTTTTTACATTATAGGTCATAATCCCTGTTTCAGAAATTGATACAGCTTCAAAAATTTCATCATCATAATAGGTCACATAGTAATATAAATCTTTTGGATTCGGTAAGTTTGGAATATCTGTAGGAGCTCCTTCACTTCCTACGAGTGTTGGATTCCCAGTACCTGTGAATTGTTTAATATATTCTTCATGCAAGTTTCGGCTAGCCATACCCGTGGTTGAAACATCAAAAACAATGGATGGCATATAAAAGAATTTAGGCATGGCAGCTCTAGTTTGTTTAAGAACTCCACTAACTGTATCTACAACAACTAGGTTGTCTTGGGTCGCTCCAGTTTGGAGTCCTACAATTGCAAGTGTATTATCAACATCCGTAGTTATGGCTGTTTCTTCAATTAATACTCCTCCAAGCTGCACATTGTCATCACTTATGGACAAACCATTATTAGCATTAACATTTAAAGCCATGGTATCACCATCTTGAGACAGCGCAGCTCCCGCAACATTAGCATTTAGATCTATCGGTTCTACTGCTCCATCAGTTATATTTTCTGTATTTACTGCATTATCTGCTAACTTATCATTGGTAATTCCATCAGCAGCAACACTTACATTAGCATTCACAAGTGTAGCTCCTGTACCATCAACTACGGTAATGGAAGTATCACCAGCAGTCAAATCATTCCCGTTTACTGCAGAAGCATCAACGTTCTGATATACTATACTACCATCGGGTTGTACTACCCCAACTTTGCCTTGGTCTGCTATGGCAGCTCCAAGATCTTCAGCTTGTACTTCCCTGTTGGCTATCTTGTCAGATGTAATTGCATCTGTATCAATTTTATCATTGGTTACAGAACCATCAGCTAACTTATCAGTTGATATACCACTGTCTGCAATACCTATTCCAGAATCAGCTAATAAAATATTCGTTCCATCTAAACCTCCTGTGAATTCTATACCTTCCGAAACAATTAAGTCTCCCTTATTAGCTTCTATGGTTTGCGACAGTTCGTCAATAGCATCCTGAACATTGGTAGAGGTAAATCCATTCGTACTATTATCAAATCCAAGTGACTTAGCATTAGTGTCAACACTGGTGATTACAGTTCCTGATGCATCTGTGAAGGTATAAACACCATCGATTGATGTTACACTGGTTGTGTTAGCATCTAAATCAATTAATACTCCGTCTTCATTTGTATATGTATACGTACCATCACCATTATTTACAATCGAAGTTAAGGTCTCCATATTGGAA
>NZ_AMSG01000045.1 GCF_000300875.1 Galbibacter marinus
CCATTGGCTCTGCCGTGGGTGGGTAGTTCACGCATGGTTTTGATCCTGTAACTCCTGTGGAAGAAACATTACGAACTTTGAATGATTTGGTCTCTAGTGGTAAGGTTAGATATATTGGCTGTTCGAACTTTGCTGCATGGCAGCTGATGAAGTCCTTGTCCATCTCAGAAAAACACAATTTAGAGAAGTATGTTATCTACCAGGGCTATTATTCTCTTATTGGCAGGGATTACGAACAAGAACTAATGCCACTGATTAAAGACCAAAATATGGGACTGATGGTATGGAGCCCTTTGGGCTGGGGGAGGCTTACTGGGAAAATAAAAAGAAATAAGCCCCTTGAAAAGGGGAGAATACAATCAGGGGGCGCGGTAGGATCACCTCCTGTGAGGGATGAGTATCTTTTTACCGTGGTAGATGCTTTAGAAGATATAGCCGAACAGACTGGGATGGGTATTTCACAGGTAGCCATTAATTGGCTTTTAAATCAAGAAACTGTAAGTAATGTTACTATTGGCGCAAGGAATGAGCAGCAGCTTATTGAAAATTTAAACAGCCTTGAATGGACCATGTCACAGGAGCATATCAAAAATTTAGATAATCTTACCGAGACAACACCCATTTACCCCCATTGGGTGGGTGCTCGCTAATGCAAGTAGGTGTTAAATTAAGGGTTGCAATAGAGTATTGCCATCCAGAGAAATACCTTAATAATAAGCGCTAATATACAGGTTTACAACCCCAATAGTTATTTACAAGCTTTGTTATAAGATTGGGGTTTAATTTGTAGTTTTGTGAAAAATTTGACCTAAGCAATATGACACAAATTACAGACTCTATCCTTATGGTGCGTCCTGCTCAATTTAGAATGAACGAGCAGACTGCAGTTAACAATTTCTTTCAACAGGATCTTGATATGACTCAAGATGCTATTACGATAAAAGCTCAAAAAGAATTTGATAACTTTGTAAATACCCTTAGAGGAGTTGGAATTAATGTGATTGTATTTCAGGATGATCTAGTACCAGATACCCCGGATTCTATATTTCCGAACAACTGGATCTCTACTCATGAAGATGGAACTGTAGTTATATACCCTATGTTTGCAGAGAACAGAAGATTAGAGCGTAGGGAGGATGTTCTAGAATTATTGGATAGCGAGGGGTTTTATATTGATGAAGTGGCAGATTTTACGTCCTTTGAAATGGACGGGGACTTTTTAGAAGGTACAGGAAGTGTTATTTTAGATCGTGTTCATGAAAAGGCCTATTGCGCCTTATCGGATAGAGCAGATGAAGATTTGTTTATCTACTTTTGTGAAGAGATGGAATACACCCCTGTTTGGTTTACTGCCTACCAAAGTGTAGGTGGAGTGCGTAAACCTATTTATCATACCAATGTTATGATGTGTGTGGGAGTTGATTTTGCAGTGATTTGTCTTGATAGTATCGATGATAAAAAGGAGCGAAAAAATGTAGTAAAGCACCTTAAAGATAATGGGAAGGAAATTATTGAAATCTCCGAAGGACAGCTCGATGAGTTTGCAGGAAACATGCTTCAGGTTCAAAATAATAAGGGAGAAACCTTTGTGGTTATGAGTGCCACGGCACAAAAGAGTCTCACAAACGACCAACGAACTAAACTTGAGCGTTACACCACAATACTATCTTCGGATCTTAACACTATTGAAACTTGTGGAGGAGGAAGCGCACGGTGTATGATGGCTGAAGTGTTTCTGCCAAAAAAATAGTATATTACAAACACAGATTAAGGAATTATGCTATCAAAAAAGACAAAATACGGATTGAAGGCCTTGACCTATATGGCAAGAAAAGAATCAAAAAACCCAGTGTTGATCTCTGAAATTGCCGAGGAAGAGAATATCTCCAAAAAGTTTTTGGAAATTATCTTACTACAATTAAAAAACAGTGGTTTTTTAGGGTCTAAAAAAGGAAAAGGAGGAGGTTACTATCTTATACGTGAACCCAAAGATATTTCCGTCGCAGCACTGATACGCATACTTGAGGGTCCAATTGCGATGTTACCTTGCGTTAGTTTGAACTTCTATGAGAAATGTGAAGACTGTAAGGATGAACAAACTTGTTCCATCAGTATTCTTATGATGGAAGTTCGCGATAGCACCTTAAAAATACTAGAAAATAAAACACTACAAGACCTCACAAATACCACATTACCACATCTGTAAATTGTTGTATTTCTTTACTAGGTAAAAAACTTATGTAATATTTTTGTTAAAAGCCTATAGGTTTACTAGACTATTAATATATTTGTCCTATCGATTTGATAAAATGTGTTATGGATTTAGTAGCTGTAAATAAAGAATTAAAAACAAAGTCACCAGCAGAGATTGTAAATTGGGCATTGGCTCAAGGTGATAAACCAGTTGTAACAACTAACTTTCGTCCCTATGAGGCTGCGATATTACACGCAGTCACACAACAGAATAAAGATGTGACGGTTGTATGGTGTGACACGGGCTACAATACCAACAAGACTTACTTGCACGCTAATCGCCTAATTGAAGCTTTGGGGTTAAAGGTGAAATTATATGTTCCTAAACAAACATCCTCCTACAGAGATGCTGTTATGGGCGGAATACCTGGGATTGATGATCCTCTACATAAAGAATTTACCCAACAAGTAAAATTGGAACCCTTCCAAAGAGCTATGAAGGAAAATCAACCCGATATTTGGTTTACAAACCTCAGAAAAGGTCAAACCGCCTTTAGAGATACTCTTGATATTGTTAGTAAAGGTGAAGACGGTGTTTTGAAAGTGAGTCCTTTTTTCTATTGGAGTGACCAAGAGCTGGATATATATTTGAAGGAGAATCAATTGGAAAATGAATTTAAATATTTTGATCCTACTAAAGTTTTAGAAAACAGGGAGTGCGGTCTGCACATCCAATAAACAATACACTTTTTTGCATAATGGAAAGTTGCCGAATGAGCGTTTAGTGCGCTTTAATTCGGCTTCTTTTTTTTAAATTAATATGTAGTTTTATGTAAGAAAAAATAAAACCTGCAAAGCTTATAAAAGCTGTTTACATATCAGTATTTTTAGTGATCAAAACAACCTTAAATGCTGATGAAATCTCACACTCTGTTATTCCTTTTATCGATGTTGCTACTGATTAGTTGTGGACCCAAAATTATCCAAGATCCTATTGTTTTTGATCAGCAGCGTAAAGAGCTCAGTTTGGACTATATGCAAAGCCATTATGAAATACAGCAACCTGAGCCAACGATTATCCCGAGAATGGTCGTGGTTCATTGGACGGCGGTTCCTACTTATGAGAAGACATTTGAGGTATTTGATCAAAGCCTTCTTCCTTCACATCGAACAGCAATCTCAGGTGCAAGTGCATTAAATGTTTCCTCACAATACGTTATCGATCGCGATGGAAGTATATACCAACTTATGCCAGATACACTTATGGCACGTCATGTTATAGGACTTAATCATTGCGCTATTGGAATCGAAAATATAGGAGGCCCTAAGGCGCCACTTACCAAATCCCAACTCAAGGCTAATACCAAATTAATTAAGCAACTAAAAAAGAAATATCCTATAGATTACGTTATTGGACATTATGAGTACACCCTCTTTGAATCTACTGATCTATGGAAGGAGTTAGATGCAGGGTATCGCACCAAGAAATCTGATCCAGGGGAGCAATTCATGCAAGATCTAAGGGCTAACCTTAAAGATTTAAATTTTAAACCACTTCCTAAATAATTATAAAATGCAATCTTTTAAAATAAAACTCATGAATCAAATGCGTAAAATGATATTGATAACAGTGTTGTTATTCGGGTCTTGTTTTTACCTTCAGTCACAAGAGTTTTACAACCAACTGTTTGAAAGCTATGACCACTACAAAGAGCATGCACTTCAGACCAGACGCTTTACCCACGATCAAATAATGCCCCTAATCGATGAGCTAAAAGGTGATGCAATGTTTGAAGTTGCTCAGGTTGGCAAGTCAATTAAGGGAAGGAGTCTTAATCTTATAAGCTTTGGGGAAGGGGATATCGATGTGCTGTTGTGGTCCCAAATGCACGGGGATGAATCCACAGCTACTATGGCGCTATTTGATATTATCAACTTTTTTCAGGGTGATGACTTTCAAAATCAGAAAGACCAAATGCTTTCTAAATTACGCATTCATTTTCTACCCATGTTAAATCCAGATGGTGCCCAGCGGTTTACTCGCCGCAACGCGCTAGATATTGATATAAATCGAGATGCGATACGTCTTCAATCTCCAGAGAGTAAAACTCTCAAAAAGGTTCGCGATAGCTTAGAGGCCGATTTTGGGTTTAATCTCCACGATCAAAGTACCTATTACAATGCCAGTCAAAGTCCTAAATCCGCCGCGATTTCGTTTCTAGCACCTGCCTATAATTACCAAAAAGATGTCAATGATGTTAGAGAGCGATCCATGAAATTAATTGTATACATGAACGAAGTGCTTGAGAATTTTGTTCCAGGTCATATTGGACGCTATAATGATGACTTTGAACCTCGGGCTTTTGGAGATAATATCCAAAAGTGGGGCACCAGTACGGTATTGATCGAATCCGGAGGTTATCCAAATGATCCTGACAAACAATTTCTTAGAAAGCTCAATTTTGTATCCATTTTATCGGCGATGCAAGCCATTGCTAGCACAGAATATTTAGAGAATACCACCGAGGAATATTTTACAATCCCAGAAAATGACAGAAAGCTATTTGATCTAAAATTAAGTAAAGTGTCGTATGAGTTATTAGGAGAGACCTATATGATTGATCTAGGCATAAACACCCCCCAGATTGCCGCTGAAAACGCTAAAGGGTATTATCAAAAAGGAAGGATTGCCGATTTAGGAGATCTAACGACTCATTACGGATATGAGTCTTTGGATGCCTCGGAGTACACCACAGTGCCCGCTAAGGTATATCCAGAAAGCTTCGCTACCATCGAAAAGGTTTTAAAATCAAACCTTCAAGAAATTTTAAGCCAAGGTTATGGCTACGTGGTGGTTGAAGAGTTTCCTGAAGATCAAGAATCAATTGGGGTACCGTTAAATATTTTAAAGGAACATAAAGCACCTAATTTTAGTCTTCATCTAGGAGCTAATCCTTGCTTTTTTCTTAAAAAAGACGGGCGTTTACGCTATTTAATTACCAATGGATTTTTAATAGATTTAGAGCAACCCAAGGCAAATTTTTCAAATGCTCTGATATATAATTAATTGATTAATAGTTTATTAAACTATCATAAAATCTCAAAATTAATTAAAATTTTGTATTTATTCCAGCTAAAAAAACTCTACCTTTGCGCCCTCAAAATAAAGGGTTTATATGACAACCATAAAAAATATTGCAATTATTGCACACGTTGACCACGGAAAAACAACCTTGGTGGACAAAATTTTACATCACTGCGAACTGTTCAGAGATAATCAAGAATCTGGTGAACTTATACTGGATAATAACGATATCGAGAGGGAACGCGGAATTACTATTCTATCTAAGAATGTATCGGTAATGTACAAAGGGACTAAAATCAACATTATCGATACCCCTGGTCACGCCGACTTCGGAGGTGAAGTTGAACGTGTACTTAATATGGCCGACGGTGTTCTACTTCTAGTTGACGCATTCGAAGGACCAATGCCACAAACACGTTTTGTGCTGCAAAAAGCCATATCCATGAAGTTAAAACCAATAGTGGTTGTAAACAAAGTGGATAAAGAAAACTGTACCCCAGAGGAGGTACACGAGGCTGTTTTTGATCTTATGTTTGAATTAGGAGCTGAGGAATGGCAGTTAGATTTCCCTGCTGTTTATGGATCTGCTAAGAATAACTGGATGTCAGAAGACTGGCAACAGCAAACTGAGAATATTGAGCCACTTTTAGATATGGTGGTTGAGCATATACCATCTCCAAAAATTGAAGAAGGTACTACACAGATGCTCATTACTTCTTTAGACTTTTCTTCCTTCACAGGTCGAATAGCAATTGGAAGATTGCAAAGAGGTACCCTTAAATCCAATATGAACATTTCCTTGGTTAAAAGAGATGGGACTATTGTGAAATCTAAAATTAAAGAATTACACGTTTTCGACGGTTTAGGTCGTAAAAAGGTGGATGAGGTACAGTCTGGAGATATCTGTGCTATTGCTGGTTTGGAAGGTTTTGATATTGGAGACACTATCGCGGATTTTGAAAATCCAGAAGGGCTTCCAACTATTGCCATCGATGAGCCAACTATGAGTATGTTATTTACCATTAATGATTCTCCATTCTTTGGAAAGGACGGTAAATTTGTAACTTCAAGACACATAAAGGAACGTTTGGACAAAGAGTTGGAGAAGAATCTTGCTTTGCGTGTTCAGCCTACAGATAGTGCCGATAAATTCATGGTGTTTGGACGTGGAGTACTTCACTTGTCAGTTTTAATTGAGACCATGCGTAGAGAAGGTTATGAGCTTCAAATTGGACAACCACAGGTGATTATCAAAGAAGTTGATGGGGTAAAATGTGAGCCTGTTGAGGAGTTGACCATTGACCTACCAGAATCGGTATCTGGTAAGGCAGTTGAGATGGTGACTATGAGAAAAGGAGAGATGCTCAGTATGGAACCAAAAGGAGAGCGTATGAATATAAGATTCAATATTCCATCACGAGGTATTATCGGACTTAGAAACCAATTGCTTACTGCCACTGCAGGAGAAGCTATTATGAACCACCGTTTTTTAGAATACCAACCTTATAAAGGGGAAATTCCTGGACGTAATAATGGTTCTTTAATCTCTATGGAAACTGGTAAAGCAATACCTTATTCTATCGATAAACTCCAAGATCGCGGTAAATTCTTTGTGGATCCAAACGAAGAAATTTACGAGGGTCAAGTTGTGGGAGAAAATTCACGTTCTGACGATATGACCGTGAACATCACAAAAACTAAAAAATTGAGTAACGTACGTTCTTCAGGAGCGGATGACAAAGCTAAAATTGTTCCTGCGATTAAGTTTTCATTGGAAGAAGCTTTGGAATACATCCAAAAGGATGAATATGTTGAGGTGACTCCTAAGACCATGCGTATTCGTAAGATTTATCTAAAAGAAGTAGATCGCAAACGAATGGGTAAACAAATTGGTTAACCCTAGATTGGACTTAATTTGATAATAAATAAAACGAATGACCTGAAAAATCATTCGTTTTTTTATTACTATTTTGAGTTTAGTTAATCGTAGTCTCGTTAGATGTCTTTAGTGATTTAGCGGCATAAGCTGCACCAATGATCCCAGCTTCATTTCGTGACTCTGCTGGAATAACCGGTACTTTGAGTTTTAAGTACTTTTTGTACTCATCAAAGTATTTACTACCTCCTCCGCCAATAATGAAAAGGTCTGGACAAAGTACTAAATCCACATAATTAAGCACTTTATTAAAGCGCTTGCCCCATTTTTTAAAACTCATGTTGTGCTTTTTACGTGTTGCATTGGAGGCAAACTTCTCTACTTTGTTATATTTTTTATAATGCAACTGTCCTAGTTCAAGGTTTGGAATGAGTTTACCGTCAAAAAATGCGCAGCTTCCCAATCCTGTACCAACGGTAATGGTAAGAACCAAACCTTTTTTTCCTTTCCCTGCTCCAAAGTTCATTTCGGCAATTCCTGCAGCATCGGCATCATTGACCACGACAAAGGGAAGGCCAGTTTCCTTTTCAAATAGTTCATCAATATTTACACCTACCCATTTTGGATTTAGATTACTTGAGGTAAGCACAACACTGTGATGAATGGAAGATGGAAATCCGCATCCCACAGGTCCAGTCCATTTAAAATGAGCGATGATCGCTTTTACAACCTCTACCATTGCTTGGGGAGTTGCAGGTCTTGGAGTGTCTATTCGGAATCGTTCAGTGGTTAATTCACCCTTATCGATATCCACAACTGCACCTTTCATTCCTGTTGCTCCAATGTCAATCCCTAAAACTTCCATGTAAAATTCTTTAAAACTATATGAATTAGAACTGTAAATTTACAGGATTGGTATTGTTAGGCAAATATTTTTATGGTTTTTGTACAAAAGCGTCAACTTGTCTTCAGGTAAATGAAACATAATTTTTAAAACAATTCATTCGCAGCTAATGCTATCGAAGGCATTATTTTAGAATAGTATGCCATATATTTTGTAAAGTATGCTTTATAAAATTGTATTATTTGTATAATCCCTCTAGTATACTTTAAGAATTTAGTGTATTTGAATAAAGCTTCAATTATAATGGAAGAAATTATTAGTAGAGATAGTTATCTGAACAGTTAAGGCCTTTCACAGGTAAACCTATTATCAAGATCCTCACTGGTCAACCTCGAGTGGGTAAAAGTTATAAGCTTAAGCTTATTATCATTGAGGTTAAATCCGGATATTCTGAGGCGCATATAATGTACATTGATATGGAGTTAGAGAAATTTTCCTTTATCAAGGGCCGCAAAAAATTAGATGATCAGAAAAGATTACTTACACAAAATATCTA
>NZ_AMSG01000046.1 GCF_000300875.1 Galbibacter marinus
TTTAGACCCAACTTTTGAGATTGATCCCTTTTTAATGGAAATACGTATAATACAGTAATTGTAGCTAAACCTGCATTACAAAAGCTTATAAAAGCAAAAAATCCAGCCTATTTTGTAGACTGGATTCAAATTTTGCTCCCCCTCTTGGGCTCGAACCAAGGACCCTCTGATTAACAGTCAGATGCTCTAACCAACTGAGCTAAGGAGGAATTTTATATTTTTACTTTCGTGAGCTCCCTTATTTAGGAGGCTTTGAAAGGATTTATCCCTTTTTTGCGGATGCAAATATATATGTTTTTTTCATTAAGCCAAACAAAAATTATTAATTTTTATTTTATTTGAAAATCGCCTTATATATATCGTTTCCATTGGCGTACAAAAGTAATGCAATTAATATAAAGAAACCAACCATTTGTGCATATTCTAAGAATTTTTCACTTGGCTTCCTTCCAGTAATCATTTCATACAGCAAAAACATCACATGTCCTCCATCTAATGCTGGTATGGGCAGTATATTCATAAAGGCCAAAATAATAGATAAAAAAGCCGTAGAAAGCCAAAATCCTTGCCAATCCCAAGAATCAGGGAAAAGTTTAGCAATAGTTCCGAATCCGCCTACCTCAGTAGCACCCTTTTTAGTGAAAAGGAATTTCATTGAACTTGCATAGTCCATCAAAGTCCAGTATCCAAAAGTAATACCAGCTGGAATAGCCTCAGCTAATGAATATTCTTTCTTTTGAATTACATTTGAAAAATCAAACAACGGTCTTACACCAATTTTCTGATCCTTTGGGGTGACTGATAGTGTATCAGTGGAATTGTTACGTTCTATAACAAGATCTATCGGAGTTCCTTGATTTGACTTGATCACTTTAGTAAATTCATCCCAAAATGTAATGGCTGTTCCATTTACCGATACCACCCTATCATTCTTTTGAAGACCTGCAATATCAGCAGGATCACCAGGAAATATACTATCTAAAATTGCATCTACTCTAGGCTCAAATGGTCGTAAGGCTCCAGAAACATATAAATGAGTTCCTAACGTATCTGGAAGTTTTAATACCTCTACGGTGTTATCAGCATGTTGAACTTTTACTTCTTCTACTCCTCTTACTACTAATAATCGACTTACATCTAAAATATTACTAGGGGTTTCACCATCAACTTCAAGTACTTTATCTCCATCTCTAAATCCATACTGCTCTAATTCTTCAGCTACGTTAAAACCATTAGGGAAGGCATTATTGGAGAGTTCATTACTACCCCAAACAAATAACACCATGGCATAGATAAAGAATCCCAACAATAAATTGACAGTCACTCCTCCAATCATTATGATTAAACGTTGCCAAGCAGGCTTCGATCTGAACTCCCAAGGTTGAGGTGGCTGAGACATCTGTTCCTTGTCCATACTCTCATCAATCATCCCAGATATCTTAACATAACCCCCAAGTGGAAGCCAGCCAATACCATAAACAGTTTCACCTATCTTGGTTTTAAGTAATGCGAATTTCACATCAAAAAACAAGAAGAATTTTTCAACACGAGTTTTAAAAATTTTGGCTGGGATAAAGTGTCCCATTTCGTGTAAAACAATCAATATAGACAAGCTTAAAACTAGCTGGACCGCCTTTATTAAAATTTCACTCATAAATACAGTTTCGTTTTCAAATCGCACAAAAGTAACGTTTTCAAATTATCTAGCACAATCAAAAGACTTTAGCAATGACAATTTATGACGCTTTTAAGACATAAATTCCATAAAGTATACGGAATGTTGTATTTTTGTACTCAGTTAAATTTCCTAATATGCTACAGTTTTTCAGTAAATATAAGAGCCTATTTATTACGCTATTAATTCTTTCCGCGATCATAATAAGCCTGATGTACCAAGCTCTTAAACCAGAAGAAAAATTAGCTATTTACGAACCTTCCATGGTTCAACCCGAGCTCGTGGATGAAAGTATCCAATACATCCGTAAAGATCATAAAATTGCAGATTTTAAATTGATTAACCAGAACGGAGACACCATCACCCAAGAGAATTACAAAGACAAAATATATGTAGCAGACTTCTTCTTCACCACTTGCGTTTCTATATGTCCAATGATGACGGACAATATGGTGCGTTTACAAGAAGAAATCAAAAATAATCCAGATGTAATGCTGCTGTCCCATACTGTAACGCCATTAATTGACACCGTTGAGCAGTTAAAAAAGTACTCAGAAGAAAAAGGAGTCTTGGATCACAAATGGAACATGGTCACTGGAGATAAAAAACAGATCTACGAATTAGCAAGAAAAAGCTATTTGGCTGTTAAAACTACTGGTGATGGAGGACCATTTGATATGATCCACACCGAAAACTTTATTTTAGTAGATAAAGATAAACAAATAAGAGGATTCTATGACGGAACCAATCCAGATGAAATGGAAAAGTTACTTCACGACATAGAAATCCTTGAAAATCACTATAAAAAATCCAAATCATAACCTCCTTAGAACCTGCTCACATAGCCTTTAGAGCTGATTTTAGAATTTTTTAACTTTCCGCTAAGTATAAACAAGTTTGTTTTATTTCTTTAAACCTTTTTTTTATACTATTTTTGCTTACTTAAATTCAATCTAAATAAGGCTTTGAAATTAACAATCGCACATCTGAAAAAGGGCCAAAGCGCCGTCATAAAAGGATTTTCCACCGATGTTATTCCAATTAAGCTCCTTGAGCTAGGTTGTCTACCTGGCAACCAGGTGGAACTCCTACAAATTGCACCATTTAAAGATCCTTTATACCTGAATATCAACGGCTCGTTTTTAACGATCCGTCGTGCAACCGCCCTTGAGATTGAAATTGATATGATAAAAGAAAATGACTCCTTATGAGTAAGCAAATTAATGTGGCCCTTATAGGGAATCCTAATACTGGTAAGACTTCTATATTTAATGCCCTAACAGGTTTAAACCAGCGAGTAGGTAACTATCCTGGAATAACTGTAGAGAAAAAAGAAGGGCTGTGTAAATTATCTCGTGGTATCAAAGCACACATCATTGATTTACCTGGGACCTATAGTTTAAATGCAACCTCCTTAGATGAGAATATCGTTATTGAGCTATTACTCAATAAAAACGACAAAAATTATCCAGATGTAGCGGTAGTGATTAGTGATGTAGAAAACCTTAAAAGAAATCTACTACTCTTTACTCAAATCAAAGATTTAAAAATACCTGCCATACTTGTAATAAATATGGCGGATCGTATGAAACGTAAAGGAATTTCTCTTGACATAGAGCATCTTGAAAAAGAACTTCATACCAAAATAGCTGTAATCAGTACCCGTAAAAACACTGGAATTGATGAGCTAAAAGAATTAATCACAAATTACAGAGAACTTCCCACAGAACAGTGCATAGACATAAGCACAATTGATCCTGAGTATTTTGGAGGATTACAAAACGCTTTTCCAAACCAAAATCTATATAAATTGTGGCTTGTAATTACCCAGGATGTCAATTTTGTGAATCTAGACCGTAAACTAGTAGATGATACTTCAGCATTTTCGACTAAATCGGAATCTGAACTTAAAAAAATGCAGCACCAAGAAACGGTCAAGCGCTATCAGTTTATAAATAAAGTTCTCCAAGGCGGATATATCATTGACGCTACCTCAGCAAAAGGCTTAAGGGCATCCTTCGACCGAATATTGACTCATAAAGTCTGGGGATATGTTGTTTTCTTTTTAATCATGTTGCTTATCTTTCAAGCCATTTATGAATGGAGCAGCTATCCAATGGACTATATTGATAGTCTATTTGCTAGTTTCAGTGAATGGGCAAGTAATACTCTTCCACCTGGTACACTTACGGATCTCATTGCAGAAGGGATAATTCCTGGACTTGGAGGTATTGTTATTTTCATCCCTCAAATTGCATTTCTATTCTTATTTATTGCGATACTAGAAGAATCTGGATATATGAGTAGGGTAGTATTTTTGATGGATAAAATTATGCGCAAATTTGGCTTGTCTGGAAAAAGTGTTATACCACTTATCTCCGGTACTGCTTGTGCTATTCCGGCGGTCATGGCTACTAGAAACATAGACAACTGGAAAGAAAGATTGATTACCATCTTGGTAACACCATTTGTAACATGCGCTGCCCGACTACCAGTATACCTTATTATTATTGCCTTAGTTATCCCAGATGAAGAATTCTTAGGAATGAACCTCCAAGGTCTGACATTAATGGCCATGTATGTACTTGGGTTTTTAACAGCTGTTTTTTCCGCATGGGCATTAAATAAAGTATTGCGAGTAAAAAGCAGATCCTTTTTTGTTGTGGAGATGCCTAATTATAAAGTTCCACTACTTAAAAATGTAGTAATTACGGTTGTAGAAAAAACCAAAAGCTTTGTATTTGGAGCGGGTAAAATCATATTAGCTATCTCAATAATACTATGGTTTTTAGCAACTAATGGCCCAAGAGACACTTTTCATAATGCGGAGTCTATTGTAAATGCACAACCAGAAAGCCAAACCTTAACTGAGGATGAACTAGCAACCAATATTAATTCCTACAAACTTCGAAATTCATATATCGGAATTGCCGGACACGCTATTGAACCTGTGATTACCCCACTAGGTTATGACTGGAAAATTGGAATTGCTCTAATTAGTTCATTTGCAGCTAGAGAGGTATTCGTAGGTACTCTTGCAACAATATACAGTGTTGGTAGCGAAGAAGAAGACACGATCAAAAACCGCATGGCTCAAGAGATAAATCCAGAAACTGGACAACCTGTCTTCAACCTAGCTACAGGGATTTCATTATTACTGTTTTATGCCTTCGCCATGCAGTGTATGAGTACTATAGCAATTGTAAAAAGAGAGACCAACGGTTGGAAATGGCCAATTTACCAATTAGTATTTATGACTGGTTTTGCTTATATTACTGCTTTAATAGCATATCAACTTTTAAAATAATTGACATATGGATATTCAAACCATTTTAGTCTATATAATCGTTTTACTAGCATTTGGATATTTGGTATTAAAATATGCATTCCCAAAAGCACTAGCAGCAATCCTGGGTAAGAAAGGGAGTAGTTCTTGTGGAGGAAATGATTGCAACGGTTGTCATTAATAATATGTCCAAACGCGAATTAAAAAAGTATGTAGCCACGCTCAAAAAGAAAGAACTTGAACTTCAAATTATCGATCTCTACGAGCGATTTAAAGAAGTTAAGGTTTTCTATGATTTTGCGTTTAATCCTCAGGAAGATAAACTAGTGGATCAAGCAAAGGCCAAGATCGCAAACGAATATTTTCCTGTAAAGAGGCGAAAACCCAGAATGCGTAGGTCAGTGGCACAAAAATTCATCAAACATTTTATCGATATTGGGGTAAGTCCTACAAATATTTCGGATGTGATGTGGTTTAATATAGAAATTGCACAAACATTCAATGAACATCGCCAATTAAAACAACCAGCCTTTTATAAAAGCATGGCTAATTCATTTGATGAGGCTGTAAAATACAGTACTACCAACGGACTTATAGAAGACTATAAACATCGTTTATTAGAAGTTTATAAGCGCGCAAAACTTCAAAATTGGCCAGAACTATACGCTATGGAACGCACCCTAGATTTACTCGATTAATCAAGCCCGATCATTGTAAAGAATACTCATTCCTGGTTTAAGCACATTGTAGTAGGTTCTATCCAAAAGCTTAGTGCATTTCAACGGCAAAGAAATGTTGAAGGTAAAATTGATTATTATACCTTAATCTAGAAAAATTTAACCAAAACTAGCTTAGTCTCAGTCACACTTCTGACCTAAACTAACCTAAAGCTACATCTAGGACCATCATAACGATAAAGCCTCCCATAAAGCCTAATGTAGCAATATCTGTGTAGCGATCTTGCTGCGTCTCAGGTATAACCTCCTCAACTACCACAAAAATCATAGCCCCAGCAGCAAAAGAAAGTGCATATGGCAAAATAGGTGTAAAAAACGTAACAGCCAAAGCACCTACCACCCCAGCAATAGGTTCAACAATTGCGGAGAGCTGTCCGTAGAAAAAGCTTTTCTTTCGACTAAGGCCATGCCTACGCAAAGGCATGGAAACAGCAATTCCCTCAGGAAAGTTCTGAATACCGATACCAATTGCCAGTATTACTGCTCCGGCGATAGAAGCCTCTGGTATACCTGCAGCAACACCACCAAAAAGAACTCCTACTGCAAGTCCTTCAGGAATGTTGTGAAGCGTTATAGCCAGGGTTAACAGCAAGGTTCTATTTAGCTTAGTAGGTACCCCTTCGGATTCATTTGGTTTAAAGTTTATGTGTAAGTGCGGCATGACTTTATCCAAGCCAAAAAGAAACAATGCCCCCAGGCCAAAACCAATAGCAGAAGGAGCGACTTTAGCAAAACCTTCACCATCACTCATTGCAATAGCAGGACTTAGGAGGCTCCAAAAACTTGCCGCTACCATTACCCCACCAGTGAACCCCAACATCCCATCTAAAGCAGCGCGTTTCATTTCCTTAAACAAGAAAACAACAGATGCTCCCGCAGCTGTAACCAGCCAAGTAAAGGTAGTGGCCAATAAAGCTCCAACTACAGGATCAATTTCCTCAAAAAATTTGATAATAGAATCAAACATATAATTTTCTAAATTATGTCTTTATATAAATGTTTGCCGCTGTTATAGCAGAAATATGCACTGTTTTATGATCGATCACTATGGCCATTGAATTATCAAACGCCTCCTTTTCGAGCACCTTAATTTCAGTTCCTAAAGCGATATTAAGTTTATCTAAATACCTTAGAAACTTAGAAGAAGAATCCTTAACACCGATAACGATCCCCCTTTGCTCATCCTTCATAGCTGAGAGCAATATCTTTTTAATATCGGGTATCTGACCGTGTTGATCTGGTATAGGATCTCCATGTGGATCCATCTTTGGAAAGCCCAAGAATACATCTAAACGCTCAATGAGTTTTTCACTCTTTATATGTTCCAACTCCTCTGCCACATCATGCACCTCATCCCATGAAAAGTTCAGTTTCTCAACCAAAAAATACTCCCACAACCGATGTTTTCTAACAATTGAAGCGGCATAGATTTCACCCTTTTCAGTCAGGCGAACACCCTGATACTTTTTATAATGAACGACCTTTTTATCAGACAACTTTTGAATCATATCTGTAACAGAAGATGCTTTAGTATCCAATTGTGCTGCGATATCACTTGTTGAAGCAAAACTCTTAAGGTCTTTCGATAAATGATATATGGCCTTTATATAATCCTCCTCCGAGTACGTCATAGTTTATGGTGTGTCAAAAACACAGTTCGTATTATTAAAATAATTTTTTAGACATGGCTAAATTAATAATTTAAATCAACAAATTACAATATCCCATTCTTTTATTTATAAACCAGAGCGTAAAACCCATTGATTACGGCGTGTCGATGGGATGTAAGCTCCTTCTGTTAACTGTGCTCGGTTTGTATTCCTTAGTGGTGTTCGAGGGCGCTTTACCAATATCACATAAAGTATTTCAATCAAAAATAGGCTTTATAGAATTACTCTCTGCGTTAATGTTCATAACTTTTTCATAT
>NZ_AMSG01000047.1 GCF_000300875.1 Galbibacter marinus
GTGTTTTTTAGCATTAGGATTTTTTTTTGCCCTGAAGTGAAGGTTATATTGTCTTTGTGGATAGATCCCAAATATCCATTAATTTTAAAGCCCCAATGCATCTCCAAAGGGTGTTTAATGTAACTTTTTCTCTTTCTGCGCAACTATTGCAATCCTCAGGTTTTTAAATTTGGTTTTAATGATAATTATCATTTTTTAAACTTCTTACAATATGAATCTTTGTGTTAACATTATAATGTAATTTATTTGTATGACACATAATTTTCATATCCCAGTAATGGGGCTTGCGTACACCATTGATACACCCTTACGAGTTGCCTCTAAAGGAATTGATTCTGTGGTGTCCATCGTAGATGATGATCTAGCCGAAAAAATGCGCGCTTTTTTTTGTAAAAAGCATCAACTCCCATATACTTCTATTTCTTCAAAATCTATAGACCATAGAGCCAAAAGAATTACTGCTTATCTCAATGTTTTGGATCGCCTGGTAAAACAAAAGTATCACAACTTTCTTGATGAGATCTCAGCCAATAGAAAGGAATTGGATCAGTTTATCGGAATGTTACCTGCTAAATCTGTTATCTTAGAAAAGATAAAGGAACTTTCTTCGGAGAATTTTTTACATCAATCCAGTAGGATTATTAAAGAGTATCTTTCTCCTGGGGCTATTGATGTTAATATAATGACCAAGGTAGATAAAACAAACTTTAGAAATAAAGTAGCCTTAGATACTATCTATAATGATGCACATGCTTCCCTTAGAGGATTTGCTCAAAGCAACTTAAACTCCACTTTGATCCTCTCTGCGGGAATGAATCCATCACTGTATAGTTACATAGCAACCTTTAGTGACTTTCTACCGGATGAAAATGGCCAATTAAAGAAGAAGGTAGGTTTAAAGGTTAGCGACTTTAGGTCGGCTATGATTCAGGGTAGTTTCCTAGCTAAAAAGGGTGTGTGGGTATCAGAATATCGCATTGAGTCAGGACTTAATTGCGGTGGACATGCTTTTGCTACTGATGGTTTATTATTAGGTCCTATAATGGAGGAATTTAAATCAAGACGTAAGGAATTATTAGACAATACTCATGCTATACTAATTAAAGCATTGGAAGATAAAGGTTGTTTTGTTCCCGACCATCCATTAAAAACTAAGATAACAGTCCAAGGTGGTGTAGGTACTGCTGAGGAACACAGTTTCCTTCTTGATCACTATAACTCGGACGCTGTTGGCTGGGGTAGTCCATTTTTATTAGTTCCAGAAGCAACTGCTACAGATAAACAAACACGTGAGCTACTTGCAAGAGCAAAAGAGGATGATCTTTATCGAAGTGATCTATCACCACTAGGAGTACCTTTTAATACTCTTAGAGGAAGTAGCAATGATTCATTTAAGCAAATGCGGATTGATAAAGGACGACCAGGAAGTTCTTGTCCTAAAAAATTTCTTGCCTTAAGTAATGAATTTGGGGAAGAAGGAATCTGTACTGCTTCTCGAAAATATCAGGAAATTAAACTCAAAGAATTAGAAGAGTCCAAATCACAGTACAGCGCCCAAGCGCTACAAAGCAAACGCGATGACATCACTGTGAAGTCTTGTTTGTGTGTAGGTCTTGCTAATCCAGCTTATATGGAAAAGGAAATGGAAATCAAGGGAGAAAAACAAGGTGTAGTCATATGTCCAGGGCCTAATTTGGCTTATTTCGATAAAGAAATTTCCCTCTCAAAAATGGTACGGCATATATACGGATATACCAACGTATTAAGAAACGCAAACCGTCCTCACATGTTTATTAAAGAATTGCAATTGTATGTTGATTTCTTGATGGATGATATTAGAAACAATCTAGAGGGAATTAACAGGGCAAAACTAAAACGATGGAATTCATTTAAAAGTAATCTCATGGAAGGAATTAGCTATTACGAGAACCTATTTAGTAATGAAACCACATTTTTTAACGATCAAAAAGAAATTATTCTTGAGATCCTAGGTGCTTATAAGGGAAATATAAGGGATATTATTATTCCTGATTTAAATTAGCAAAACTATTCCCTTTAAAATTATTAAGCTAACTAAGCAGCATTCTAACCTTGCTACTGGCCAGAGTTATTGGAGATGAATTGATCCGGTCTCTGGCCTTTTTACTTAAAGTAATGTGGTTTAATCATCTTTGGTTCCTAGGCTGAGTATAAACTCATCTAGGCTCTGATCTTTGGTTAAATGTAATTTCTGCTTTATTCGGTACCTAGCCATACGAATACTCTTAGGATCCACATTTAATTTGGCTGCAATCTCCTTATTGGTAAGACCCATTAGGATGTAAAAACAATATTTCTGATCGAGTCGGGTGAGTTTTTGCTCGGCTTGTTTTTTCAGTCCTTCGACAAATTCAGGGCGTATTTCAGTTAGCTCCGTCTTAATTTCATCATAGCCTTTATCCACCTCGATATTTTTAGAAATCAATCTTTTGATTTGCTGATACATAGGATCCGTACTTTTTAATGAATTGAGTTTCTCTGTTAAACTGCTTAGAAGCTGGTTCTTTTCCTCTACATGTAAGGTACCAGCTAAAAGTTCTTTTTCTAATCGATCTAAGCGTTCTTGTAGCAGCACCTGTTCAACCTCTAATCGTGCGGTTTCTTCCTCCTTAAGATTTGCTTGTAATTCAGCTTCGTTCTTAAGTCCTGTTAACAGTAACTGCTTTTGTTTAGCGGTTTTCAGTCTAAAATGATAGGCCCTAAATACAAAGAATATAGCAATCAGTACAATACTAATTAAAATAAGGTACAGATTGTTCATTTTCTTATTCAAAGCTGCCTCTTGTTTGGCTGTAGCAAGGGCCAATTCTTTTTTCTCAGATTGGTAGACCACTTCTAGCTTTTGTGTAATGGAATGTTTTTCTTGATCAAAAAGCTCTCGGTCATAGCTCATGTACTGCTTGTAATACTCCAATGCTTTAGCAGGATCTCCTCTTTTTTCGGCTACTCGTGATAAGGCGTTGCTTATTCTTGATTTGGTTCTGTTTGTTCCCCATGGACTGGCGATAATTTCTGTCATAGCTTTTTGGAGATGTTCTTCTGCTCTTTGGTAGTCGTTTTGTTTTAGGGCATATTCACTGAGGATTCCATAACTATTGGCTAGAATTTGTGGTTGATCAAATTTCCTTGCACCTTCAAGGGCTAAATTGATGTAATGCGATGCACTATCTTTGAATGCGATTGGATAGAATTCAAAATATAGATTGGCCATATTTAAAGCAGCAATACCTTGGATGCTTTTAGACCTGATACGATTTTGATTCGCCTTTGTAAGATCTAAAATGGACGTGTAATAATACTTAGCGGAATCTAACTGTTGTTTAGTTTCCTTGTTTCTGGATTGATAAAGGTAATAGGAACCCATGCTTAAGTAAGCATTTGCAATGGCATCTGGGTCTTTACTTTTATGAGCGGTTTCTAGGCATAATTGGGTATACTGCAGTTGTTGCTTTGGAGAGTTCCAGTAGCCTTGAATGGATGCTAAGTGATGGTATAAATTACTTTGAAATAACCAGGTCTGTTCTTTTTTTTGTTCAAATAAACGCAGGGCCTCTAGCATATATTGATAAGCCTTACCCCTGTTGTCCACAAGATTCTCAAGCCAACCTTGCTGTAAGAGTACCCTACCTTTTAATATGATATCATCTGTTTTGGTGGCATTAACAAGGGCACTATCCATGATATTGTAGGCCTGTTTTAAGCTGTCTTGTTGGGAATATAGATAACTAATGGTTGCTTGAACAAAACCAGTATATCCAGGATCATCTTCCAGGTAACTTAATTTAAGTGCTTTCTGAGCCAATTCCATAGCACGATCTCTTTGGTTGTTTCTAGCTGTTATTTTGGCTAGATCCGCAAAAGCTTCAATCCGTTTAGAATTAGGACTTTTTTCTTGTTTAATGATCGTATTCAGAGAATCAATGATTAGTGATTGTGCCTGAATATTTGAAAATGGTAGTAGGGTTAGGAGGGTGATTACGATTGTCAGGGTTTTCCTCATATGGTAAATATAATCATTTAATGCCTTTTTGAGAAAACTTGAATTTTCTGTAGACGCATTGTAGACGTTTTTATGATTTATTGTAGACGCTGAGTATGTGGCTTTCAATAGGCTTTAAGGTAATTGAATTCTAATTTTACCCCTGAATTTAAAAGAGCACTTTTCAACACTGCTTTTTACTCCTAACTCAAGTCTACTACCTGATCCTAATTCGTATGCAGCTAAAACTGATTTTAAGCACACTGTCTATTGTGTGTTGTGTTCTCGGAGCCATGGCTCAAAATAGTATCTACGTGGCCCCAAATTCAAGTGGAAATGGTACTAGTTGGCAAAATCCCAGTAATATTCAAGATGCCATTTCGAACGCTTCAACTAATGATACAATTAAGCTAAAGGAAGGCGTTTATATGATATCTACCACCTTAAATATAGAAGACCAATTAAATATTTTGGGTGGATATTCCGGGATTGGAAATGCAAGGGATCCCCATACCTATAATAGTATCCTGGACGGAGGAAATCAGGTGAGTATGGTACACATGACTATTCAATCTAATGAGTCCACAATAGATGGTGTTTATTTTGAGAAAGGATTTGGTACTATTTATGCAGGCGGATTAACAATTTATGGATCCAGGGTGAAGGTTTTAAACTGTGTGTTTAGAAATAACGTTTCTGAAAGCACCATAGGTTCTGCGGCGGTAAATATTCGAGCAGATGAAGTACTGATTGAAAACTCTTTATTCGAGAATAATCAAGTAATCCGTAAAGATCGTCCTGAGGGAAATATGGGAGGAGCGGCAATTCATATTAGGCACCATGACAATACACGTATTGTAGATTGTGAATTCATAAACAATACATCTTATTATTCTGGTGGTGCAATTAGTTCATGGGGACCAAATACCAGTATCGAAAATTGTTTATTTGCTGGCAATCACACCCAGGAAGATGGGGGTGCTATTTATATAAATTTTGATGATCTAAGTGTGACTAACTGTGTTTTTACAAATAATACAGCTAGTGAAAATGGCGGAGCCTTATTCAATAACAATGGGCAATTAAAGGTGTCAAAGAGTGTTTTAAAAGATAATTCAGCATCCTCTTATGGTGGCGGGTTATATGGTAAATTTAATGAAATAAGTTTATCGAAAGTCTCTTTTGAAAACAATCAGGCTTCACTTCAAGGAGGCGCTATCTACTGTAGTTCTTCCACCATAGCAATCACAGATGCTATATTTTGGAATAACAAAGCTTCAACTGGTGGAGGCGCAATTTACAATGGGGAGATCATCACCTTGAGTAATATTGATTTTATTGGGAACAATAACTCAGCCTTTTTAATAGGCCCTTTCACTACTAATACGTTGTATAATTCTATATTTTATAACAACACCTCATTGGAGAGTTTGCCAGGTGCTGCTCCAGATATTGCGTTACAAGAATTTGCTAATCCTAATTCGCTCAGTTTAGAGATTGTTCAAAATATTTTACAAGAGTCTCCTATCCATGGAATTTATCATGACAACTTAATAGGTATAGACCCATATTTTATTGACGAGTCTACAGGTGATTTTAATCTTCAACATGCTAGTCCTGCCATAGACGCAGGCAAAGTTTTGTTATATAATAGTGTTTCAGATGTGAATGCTGGAATATCCGAAGATTTAGCAGGAAATAACCGATTAACAGCCAACAATATTGATATAGGAGCCTATGAATACAGTAGCATTTTGAATTGCACGAAGCTTTCTAGTCCTTTAAATAATTCCGCTGATGTTGCCATAGATACAGATATACAATGGGAAGCCATTGCGGAAGCTACTGGCTACAGGATATCAATAGGAACTACTTCTGGTGGAACTGATATTGCGGATAACCTGGATGTTGGAGATGTAACTAGTTACTCGCATCCAAGTGACTTTCCAGAGGATACTACTATTTATGTGAGCATTACTCCATATAATGAGGCTGGCGATGCGACTGCTTGCTCAGAAGAACAATTTACAACTGAAAAGTTATTAGAAGCCCCATCCTGTACGCAGTTTATTAGTCCAATCGATGGTGAGTCTGATGTTGCTTTGAATGCGGTTTTACAATGGGAAATCATAACGGATGCTTCAGGTTATCGAATATCATTAGGAACTACTTCTGGTGGAACTGATATTGCAGATAATCTGGATGTTGGAAATGTAACTAGTTACTCGCATCCAAGTGACTTTCCAGAGGATACTACTATTTATATGAGCATTACTCCATATAATGAGGCTGGCGATGCGACAACATGCTCAGAAGAACAATTTACAACTGAAAAGTTATTAGAAGCCCCACCCTGTACGTGGTTAATAAGTCCAATCGATGGTGAATCTGATGTTGCTCTAAATGCGGTTTTGCAATGGGATACTGTTACAGAAGCCACTGGTTATCGAATCTCTATAGGAACTATTTCTGGAGGAACTGATATTGCGGATAATCTGGATGTTGGAAATGTAACTAGTTATTCGCATCCAATTCACTTTCCAGAGGATACTACTATTTATGTGAGCATTACTCCATATAATGAGGCTGGCGATGCGACAACATGCTCAGAAGAACAATTTACAACTGAAAAGTTATTAGAAGCCCCATCCTGTACGCAGTTTATTAGTCCAATCGATGGTGAGTCTGATGTTGCTTTGAATGCGGTTTTACAATGGGAAATCATAACGTTTTGCAATGGGATGCTGTTACAGAAGCCACTGGTT
>NZ_AMSG01000048.1 GCF_000300875.1 Galbibacter marinus
ATGCGTGGCGCAAATCGAACCGAAGTATCCATGAGAATTAGTTGGGACTATTATTTAATAGATGATGATGTTCCAACTGTTTCCGGAAAAAGTATCACCAAACTTATAAAATGGAATAAACAAGCCATTATCGATGACTTCGGCAAGAAGTATTTAGATAAGATACCAAAATATAATGGCTTTACCTGTGTTCCTTCACATCTAAATTATAAACAAGTAATAGGTAAACGCTTTAATGAATATCATCCAATATCCCACAAACCGAAGGAGGGTAGTATTGAAAAGACATACAATTTCCTAAGTCATATTTTTGGGGAACAACTACCACAGGGTTTAGATTATTTGCAGTTACTACTCACTAAGCCTACACAATATCTCCCTATCCTATGTCTTGTGTCCAATGAAAGAAATACAGGAAAAAGTACATTTTTAAAATTCCTGAAAGCATTTTTTGAAGCTAATGCTACTTTCATTGAGAGTAATAGTTTTCAGAGCCAGTTTAATTCCGATTGGGCAGGGAAATTACTTGGATTAATGGATGAAACTCTTTTTAACCAGGAAGAGATTACCGAAAAGCTCAAATATTTAAGCACCTCAAATATTCAAAAATTAGAAGCTAAAGGTAAGGATCGTATAGAAATATATCTTTTTATAAAGTTTATTATTTGCACCAACAACGAAGACAATTTTATTAAGATAGATGAATATTCTGAACGCTTTTGGGTAAGAAAAATAAGGCCTTTAAATAGTACAAACTCAGAAATGCTGGAAGAGCTCATCCAAGAAATTCCGGCATTCATGTATTATCTAACAAAAAGAAAACTTTCTACACGAAAGCAATCAAGAATGTGGTTCTCGTTTGAGCAAATCAAGACAAAAGCATTCACCAAACTTGTTCAAAATAATAAAAGCCGTGTTGAAAAAGAACTGGCCAGCATTCTATATATGATTATGGAACGAATTGAACTCAAAGAAATCAATCTCTGTCCTTATGATGCTGTCAGTCTTGTTTCCAAATCGAGGATTAAAACCAGCCATACGGAAATGCGTAAAATTTTAAAACGGAACTGGAAATTAACCAATCAAAATAATACCAGTTGGTATGAGAAATTTACCATCTGGCCCGATGGTGATATCCAATCGAAAAAGGCAAAAGGACGGTATTTTACCATAACTAAGAAATTTCTTATTGAAAATTTTGATGACTTTGATGACAATTAAGCTTAACCCTTGTAAACAAAGGGCTCAGCTTGTCATCAAAAATGTCATCAGTATGTCATCAAAATAAAAAGTGATGACAATTTTAACCAATGAAAAATAAAAAGTGATGACTTGATGACAAAGTGATGACATTGGAATCTCTTGATATACTTGCGATACGAGAGAAATGTCATCAAGTCATCAAAAAATCACTCAAACAAAAGCTCACAATGAAAACAAGAAGAAAACATATAATCTCGTGCGCCGAAGCTAAGCAAATAACGATATCAGATTTCCTAAAATCTAGGGGATATAAACCAAAAAAAGATAAACCTATTGAAGTATGGTTTCACAGTCCTTTTAGATTGGAACAAGAACCTTCATTTAAAGTTTGTAAACGCAAAAATGTATGGTTCGATCATGGAGCCGGTATTGGAGGAACTATTATTGATTTAATAATGAAGCTTCAGAATTGTAGTATTCCAGAAGCTCTTTTATTCCTAAGCGATAGTTCCCTTTCTTTTTCTTTTCACCAGCAACCTAAAGAAATTAGGGAAAAGGAAGAATATTCTATTAAAGAAGTAGGTGACTTGAAATCTCCAAAGCTAATACGATATGTAGAAGACCGGAAAATCAATCCCAACTTTGCACAAAAAATTTGCAAAGAGGTACATTATACTTTTGATCAACAGAAAATTTATCAAGGAGTTGGTTTTAAAAATGATTCCGGTGGCTTTGAAATTAGGTATCATAATTTCAAATGCTGTCTGGTAAAAAAGAATATTACTACGATTTTAAACCATTCCGAAACGGCTTGCTTTTTTGAATCCTGGTCTGATTTCCTATCCTACTTAACTCTTAAAAAGAGAATCCCAAACGAAGACTTTATTATTCTGAACAGCACTGCCCTCATTAAAAATACAGAGGTGCTGTTACAAAATTACAAGAACCTAAAAATCTTCTTTGATAATGATAATTCAGGAAAATTAGCCTTCGAACATATACAAAAGCAAGCTCCTAATAAGGCTATTAATTGTAGTGCTCACTACGCAGATTTTAAAGATTTGAACGAATATTTAATCAGCTTGTGAAATGAAGGGTGCTGAGCTTAGCCAGTCGTGGGTAACGTGCACACTTCGTGCCCACTTTTACCCACGACTGGCTATTCGCAGCAAAAGCTGCTCATAGAATTTTAAACATATAAATACCTCGAAACAATGAATTCAAAAAATAAAAGTAGAGTTATATTTTATTTGTCTTCCGAAGACAAAGAACACTTAAATAATCAATGTGAAATACTTCAAATTAAAACTTCCTTTTTCGTAAGAAACTGCGTGTTAGAAAAATTGGGGAAACCAATTTTTGATGTGAGCAGAAAAGATCTGGACGTTAAAAAATATTCTTCTCAACTCATCAAAATAGGCGTCAACCTTAACCAAATTTCAAAAAAATTAAACTCAGGAGCCAAATTTATAATCGCAGATCAAAAAAAGATTATGGAAGACATTGAAGCTCTGAAAAATCACATTTTGGAAATTAAATCCCAGCTTTAATTATGGCAACTAATGAAGAAATAATTATGAATCTTATGCAAAATGTCTCGGATGAGTTAGAGAGCATTCATAAAAAAGTAAATGATCTAGAACGATCAAAAGAAAAAGATAATGAATTGCTGGAAAGGCAAAAGAAAATGCTTATTGGAAATCTGAATGCAACTAATAATATGCTTACTAAAGTAATATCTGAAAATCCACCAATAGTACAGCATACCCATAATAGTGAATATACGGTATTTGGTAAAGATTCTCCTTTTTCTTCAAAGCTATTACTATTCCTAATTGCTTTCTTACTAATATGTATACCAATTATTAAATACGTACCTCCATATCTAAATGAGAGAAGCGCACTAAAGGAAGAACGGGACAATTATAAACTATTCTATAACTACGTTTTTTTCAATGCTTTTGAAAATAGAAAAACAACACCTACTGATGTATTACAAACGCTCAAAGAAATTAAAGCAGGTGATTCTACCTATTCAAATTATGTGGATCGTCTTGGTACTAAGTATAAAACTCACTTGAAAAAGGAAAGTCTTAAAGCTGAACTACAAAAGTTAGAGAAATGATTGCAAAACTACAATCTATATCATATACCAGTAATGCCCTGCAGTATTGTGAAAGAGGAGGAGAAATTTTATACTCCAATGAATGTTTAGGCAGTGCCAAACAGATTTATGATCAAATGAAAATAAGGGAAAATCGTAATGATAGATGCGAAAAAAAATCATTTCATATTAAAATAAGAATAGCTCCTGAAGACCAATCAAAACTGACCAACCAGGATTGGATAGATATATCAAAAGATTATGCCAAGAAAATAGGTTTTGATAAGAATCTCTACGCTGTTTATATCCACGAAGAGGGTTCAGCCAAAGAACATATTCATATTTTGACCAGTCGGATTATGGAAAACAACCTCGCCGTTACTGATAGTTACACCCATTATAAAAATTTGGATTTCTGCCGCGCCATCGAGAAAGAATACAAGTTAAGAGAAGTAGAACGCAAACTTGAGCATATTAAGGAGCAGAAGACTTTTATATCAACTGATCATCGTACCTCAAAACTGAAAGCGGCTGTTTTTAAGGCCATAGAAATTTCTGACTCTATGGAGGATCTAACCTTTCATCTTAAAAACCAAAAAATTAAAACTAAAATAGGAAGAGGAATTTCGTTTATTGATGCCAATGGCGTGAGAAAAAAGGGGTCTGAAATTGACCGAAAATTGTCTTTAAAAGGTATTGAGAAATTACTGAGCTATAAAAACCAGGAAAAGAGATTTAACAATAGAATGTCAAGATAATAAGCATATGGCAAAGATAATTTTAATCACGCATCAAAAAGGTGGTGTTGGAAAATCGACATTGGTTTTTAATTTAGCACAGAATATATCTGAGAATGCTAGAGTTGCTATTTTAGATATGGATCTTCAAGGTAGCCTTTCACAGCTAGTAGGATATGTCGAGAATATAGATATACTCCCCTATCAGGAACGTTTTAAAGATATTTCTGAGCAGAATTATGATTTTATTTTCATCGATACCCCACCCTACCTTTCCAATCATCTTAGCGAACTGATAAACATAGCAGACCTAATCATAATTCCCACCAAAGCCGGAATATTGGATCTTTTTGCTATTAAAAGTACTATTGATTTGATTGAAGAAGAAGACAAGCTAAATAAGACTATGGTTGTTTTTAATATGGTTAAAGCAAATACTACTCTAACCTTAGATATTCTTATTGAAATAGCTGAGTATCAAGTAAAAATTGCAGATACGCATATTTCAGATTTAGTTGCTTTTACACGATCTATATTGATAGGTGGGGTTAATGCCGATAAGAACGCTCAAAAGCAATTAGATACTCTTACCAGAGAAATCTTAAACCAACTTATATAATTATATAAAACTATAATTATAGAATCATATAAAAATACATCCTATGGCAAAACAGAATTTTAATGCGTTGATTAATAGGGCTAAATCAAGCAATCAACAAAAAATTATACAGAAAGTATCTCCGGTAAAATCCACCAAAGATAAAGAAGTACAATTCTCTTTTTATCTATCGAAAAAGCTTTTGAAGGAAATTAAACTGAAAGCTTTAAATGAAAATGAAAGTATCAAAAACCTTATTAATAAAGCCCTGGAACAATATTTAAACGCTAATTAGAAAACAAAATTATGGAAAATACTCAGCTTAAGATTAAAGAATTATGTCCTAACCAATATCTTGAAATTATAAAGTTCTACTGGGAGTTCGATGCAGATCCTCTGGAGTTTAGAAACACTCCGAAAAGAGTTAAAACAAAATATGAAATTGCACAGCCTGAACTAAATAATATCATTCAATCATATTCAAAACTTACTTTTTATTTTCATTGTAAAAACTGCAATTCTTTTGAATTCAATGAAGTAAACAGTCAATCAGCTTTCAATAAACTACTCAGAGAATATAACTCTCCAAGAGATATATTTAAGTGTAAGCATTGTAAAAAACTAGACTATTTAGAGATCCAAAGAAAACAAGAAATAGATAGACAAAAAACGCTCTTAAGATTAGATAAAGCCGTTAATGAGCAACGTTGGAAAAATCTTAATTCTTTCCAATACAAATTACTTGATCATTGCATATCCAAAAATTTTAAAGAATTACAGAAACACTACTGGTCAAAGCTAGGAAAGGATCATTACAAAAAATTATTTCAGGAATTACATAGTTTGGCCGCCTTGGACTTAATACTACTTGAGACCGACACAAATAATTATTATGTTATTGATTATGCAGTTTGCCATCGGTTAAAAGAAAATTTCGCCTATAATCCACCTGTCAAAGAGAAATCTACATCTACGGAATCTAAATTTGACAACATTCAATCATTAAAATTTAAACTCCCCGTAAATAAAAGGAAGAAACATCCTGATGATCCCACGCATACAGGCGCTACCACTTTTTCAGAACGTATTATAATTGAACCCGGAATAGAATATTCGTTTGCTCTGTGGGAAAGATCAAATGATAATTTATATTTAGTTTTAGTACCGACTGAAGAAATTTATCCAAGTCCAAAGGTATCATCGTTATCGGTAAAGCCTATTCATATTCAAGAAGGAATTAGAAATTTTATGGATAGTATTAATCCCAACTCAATAGATTGGTGAATTTATAAGTTATACGATGAAAATAAAAAATTAATATCATCTTTAGAATTGTTTAAAGCCTATTTATAGGTATCGCAGTATTGGAATCTGACATTGTTGCTGTGTACTCCCAGGTTCCTGGAGTACTATCGGAAAGAGTTGATTTCATTCACACTCCTGCTACGTTTAATTTGATAAAAGGGATGAAAACGTATGTTTATCCCGAAACATTTCTGATTAAAAAAGTATATTGTATCTGATATAACACGTTAGCGGTCAGGCAATAAAACGACCCGAG
>NZ_AMSG01000049.1 GCF_000300875.1 Galbibacter marinus
TAAACTTTACACACTTTATGGGATACTCCCTGCAACAAAAAACTGGACAAATAGTTGAATGACTACGCCGCTAGTTTAAGGTTATACATATCTATTTCAAATTCTCTTATAGTTTTATTTCCTAAAAAGGAATGTCTTCTTCTATTATTGTACCAGGTTTCTATCCATCCAAAGATGGATAACTCCGCTTCAGATCTCAACTTATAATTATGCCTATAAACCCACTCTACCTTTAATGATTTAAAGAACGATTCTGCAACGGCATTATCCCAGCAATTACCTTTACGACTCATGGATTGGTTTACTAAGCTATTGTAACTTTTAATTAAAGAGGTAAACTTATGGCTGGCATATTGTATACCTCGGTCGGAATGAAAAATTAAAGGCTGGGTCAAAGTTGTTTTCTTTACAGCCATATGCCAAGCTTTAATAATAGTGTTTTCTGTACTTAGATTATCGCTTAGAGCCCATCCAACAACTTTGCGGTTAAACAAATCAATAATGACAGTAAGATATAACCAACCTTGTTTAGTTTTGATATAGGTGATATCGCTCACCCAAACTTGATTCTGCCTGCTTACTTCAAAGTTTTGGTTTAATAAATTAGGTGCTATTGGGTAATTATGCTTACTATCTGTGGTTGCTTTAAACTTACGTTTTCGTTTTGCAAACAAATAATTAGCATTCATAATGCGCGCCACTCTGGGCTTTGATATTTTATAGCCTAATGTTTCCAACTCTGTTTTTATTCTGGGTGAACCATAGCTTTCAAAACTATCTTTAAATATAGATTTAATAAGCGCTGTTACCTTTTGGTTTTCTAACCATAATTTACTTGGTCCTGATTGTAGCCAATGGTAATAACCGCTTTTGCTTACCTTTAATATTTGACACATCATCTCGACAGGAAATTTCATAAGGTGTTGCTTTATAAACCTGTATTTCTCTTGTCGCTCGAGGAGAAGATGCTGATGGCCTTTTTTAAGATGTCGCGTTCCATTTCGGCATCTTTTAAAGCTTTTTTTAATCGAGCTATCTCTTTTTCTTCATCTGTCATTTTAGGGTTTCCTCGACCTGGAAAACTGTTCTTACCATAATCTTTTAACTCCTTACGCCAACGGTAAAGTACTGATGGGAATATGTCCAGATCCTCGCATACTTGTTTTACATTGCCTTTGGCATAACTTAATTCGACTGCTTTTTGTTTAAATTCTAAGGTGTAATGTTTAGATTTTCTTCTCATAATTGCTAAGATAAAAACTAACTAACATTTTCTCTCATCTTTATGTCCAGTCTAATATAGGAAGTCCATAGGAGAAGCTTCAAAAAATTTGGATCCAAGTATAAAAGAAAAGTATCCCATTCTTCCTTGGTAAGAGATGTATTATTTGAGGAACAAAGTTTCACACGAATACTTTGGGATTGATTATGAGGTGATTTGGGAAGTAATTACAAATTATTTATCTGATAATAAATTTCAAATTGACCAAATTCTTGAAGCAGAAAAGAAACTAAAATTCGCTAGTTCCTTATTCCAAGGAATATGCTTTTCTATATATAAGATTTTTTGGTTGTAGCTTCCATTTCAATCTTAAAAGCAAACTACACAGATCATTGTTTCACTTGTAGTAAATGTTAAACAATGATCCTTCCATTCCTTGAAAAAACCACTCCCGTGCATCACATATAACATTTATTCTAGAAAGCTACTTAAAATAAAACTTGTTGTCTTTTCTAATTATAGTACTTTTGAAGGCTATTTAAAAGAGATTCAAGCTATGGAGCTGGAAGTTTTACTACAGATTGCTGTTGACGCCGCTTTAATAGGAGGTAGGGAGATTATGGAAGTATATCACTCCAATGAATTTGGAGTAGAGCGCAAAGAAGATCATTCCCCTGTTACTCTAGCAGATAAACGTGCAAACGCTGTAATTAATGAGATTCTTCTTCCCACTGGTATTCCTATTATCAGTGAAGAAAATAAAGAAATAGAATTTAACCAAAGAGAAACATGGAATCGCTGTTGGATTGTAGATCCACTAGACGGTACTAAGGAGTTTATAAATAGAAATGATGAGTTCACCGTAAATATAGCTTTGGTCGAAAACTCAATACCAATTTTAGGGGTGATTTACGTACCTGTTACTCAAATGATGTACGCCTCTATTGTACCTCGTAAAAATCTTTGGAAGCAAAAGATGATCGTACAAGACAGGCCTATTTCTGAACAAGTACCACTTTCTAGACCAAGGAAATCAACCAATCAAAAAGTCGTTGTTCTCAAGAGTCGATCACACCTTAATATTAAGACAGATGCTCTAATTAATGAACTTAGAGCGACCAAGCCAAATATAGAAGTTGCCTCAGTAGGAAGTTCTCTTAAATTCTGTCTCATAGCTGAAGGGAAAGCCGACCTATATCCAAGAATTGCGCCTACTATGGAATGGGATACTGCTGCAGGTCACGCACTTTGCAAAGCGGTGGGGATAGAGCTTGTAGAAACGTTAACCAACAAACCCTTAAGATATAATAAAAAGGAATTGATAAATCCATCATTTATCGTAATTTAATGGCAGATAATTCAAGAAAACGACATATAGCCAAAGCCATCACCTGGCGCATTGTTGGCTCTGTAGATACTTTTATGCTATCTTGGCTCATTTCCGGAAACCCCCTTACGGGACTAAAAATAGGATTTGCCGAGGTACTTACAAAAATGGTATTGTATTACGCGCATGAGCGGGTTTGGTTTAAAGCGAAAGTCAAAAACAGTAAGACACGTCACCTGCTTAAAGCAGTAAGTTGGCGGGTATTAGGAACTTTAGATACCATGACTCTGGCATGGATCATAACGGGGGATCCGTATACTGGATTACAGATAGGTATTACTGAGGTGTTAACAAAAATGGTTTTATACTACCTGCACGAACGCGCATGGTATCAAATCAATTTTGGATTGGATGACAGAAAAAATAAACAACTTAAATAAATGGATGTTCAATTATTTCCATATGGCTATAAGGTAACTCGTGAGCAGCGAAACCAACTTAATGGACATAATTCACTGCTTATTTGGTTTACTGGTCTATCAGGTAGTGGTAAATCTACCATCGCCGATGCACTTGAACAAAAATTGCACAATAAGAAGATTAGAACCATAGTACTCGATGGTGATAATGTGCGGGGAAATCTCTGTGAAGGGCTAAGTTTTTCTCCTGAAGATCGATCGGAAAATATAAAGAGAGTCGCTCAAATGTCACGTATACTCTTGGATTCGGGAGTTGTTGTACTTGCAACTTTTATATCACCCTACAAAAAAGATAGAGAATATGTAGAAAATACCATAAAACCTAATACCTTTGTCGAAGTTTTCGTAAATGTTAGTGTAGAAATTTGTGCTTCGAGAGATCAAAAAGGATTGTACGCGAAAGCAAAAAAGGGCGAGTTAAATAATTTGACGGGAGTTTCAGCTCCTTATGAAAAACCCCAGCACCCTGATGTGGAAATTACAGAAAATGACAGCCTCGAAATGGCTGTTGACAAAATTTATACAAGGATTAAAGACAAGTTAGAACTCAAAGACAATGAGTAAGTATTATTTAAATTATTTAGACGAATTAGAATCGGAAGCTATTTATGTGCTACGCGAAGTTTGGGCACAGTTTGATAATCCGGTTATTTTATTTTCCGGAGGAAAAGATTCCATACTAGTAACGCACTTGGCAAAAAAGGCGTTTTACCCTGCAAAGATTCCATTTTCTCTTATGCATGTGGATACAGGGCATAACTTTCCAGAGACTATTAAATTCAGAGATGACCTGATTAAAGAATTGGGTGTAAACCTCATTGTTGGATCCGTTCAAGAATCCATCAATCAAGGAAGAGTTGCCGAGGAAAAAGGTAAAAATGCTACCCGAAACGCCCTTCAGATCACAACACTTTTGGATGCCATTGAGGATAATAAGGTGGATTGTGCAATTGGAGGAGGAAGAAGAGATGAGGAAAAAGCAAGAGCTAAGGAGCGTTTCTTCTCTCACCGAGACGATTTTGGACAATGGGATCCTAAAAATCAGCGACCAGAACTTTGGAATATCTTTAATGGAAAATGTTTTGAAGGAGAACACTTCAGAGCATTCCCAATAAGTAACTGGACGGAGATGGATGTTTGGAATTACATCAGCCGTGAGAACATCCAAATACCATCATTGTATTTTGCACATGAAAGAGAGGTAGTTTGGAGAAGTAACTCTTGGATACCTAATTCAGAGTTCCTCATACTAGAAGATCAAGAAGAAGTGGTGACTAAGAAAATCCGATTTAGAACCCTTGGTGATATTACCATCACTGGTGGTATTGAAAGTGATGCTGATACGGTTCAGAAAATTGCCAATGAAGTATCGACCATGCGTCAGACTGAAAGAGGAAATCGTTCAGATGACAAGCGATCAGAAACCGCCATGGAGGATAGAAAGCGTCAAGGATATTTTTAATTAGAGAATAAGGAAAAAAATGCAAATAGATAACAACCAATTATTACGATTTACCACAGCCGGAAGTGTGGATGATGGAAAGAGTACCCTAATCGGGAGATTGTTGTATGATTCTAAATCAATCTTTGAAGATCAATTGGAAGCTATAGAAAGTACCAGTAAACGTAAAGGTTTGGAAGGTGTTGATTTAGCTTTGTTTACCGATGGGTTGAGAGATGAGAGAGAGCAGGGGATTACCATTGATGTAGCCTATAGATATTTTACCACTCCAAAACGAAAGTTTATTATTGCCGATACTCCTGGTCATATTGAGTATACAAGAAATATGATTACGGGAGCCTCAACCGCTAATGTTGCCATTATTTTAGTGGATGCACGTCATGGTGTAATCGAACAAACAAAAAGACATGCCTTTATAGCGTCCTTACTTCAGATTCCACATATTATTGTATGTATCAATAAAATGGATCTGGTAGATTTTAAAGAAGATGTTTATGAGGATATTATAAAACAATTTGAAGGATTTTCTTCGAAACTTACCGTTAGAGATGTACGCTTCATCCCAATTAGCGCATTATTAGGCGACAATGTGGTTAAGCGTTCTGAGAATATGGATTGGTATCAAGGTGCCCCGCTACTTCATACCCTAGAAACCATCCATATCGGTAGTGATTTTAACAAAATAGATGCCCGTTTTCCAGTGCAAACTGTTATTCGGCCACAATCTGATCAGCACAGAGATTATAGAGGCTATGCTGGTAGAATCTCTAGTGGGATATTTAGAACAGGGGATGAGATTACCGTGTTGTCCACTGGTCTTACTTCCAAAATAAAGTCTATCGACACCTTCGATGGCACTTTAGAGGAAGCTCATGCGCCGATGTCAGTATCGATCACTTTAGAGGATGATATTGATGTTAGCCGGGGAGATATGATTGTAAGAACTAAAAACAAACCAGAATCTTCTCAGGAAGTAGAAGTAATGCTGTGTTGGTTAAATAACGAATCGGCAAAACCAAGAACGAAGTATCTTGTACGACATACCACCAATGAGCAAACAGCCATGATAAAAGAGGTGGTTTATAAAATTGACATTAACAACCTTACTCGAAGTAGTGAGGATACAGAGCTCCATGCAAATGACATCTGTAAGGTGAAACTTAAAACCACCAAGCCTTTGCATTTTGATTCTTATAGAGAGAATAGAAATACAGGAAGTCTTATTCTAATCGATCCAACAACTAATCAAACGGTAGCTGCTGGGATGGTTATATAAGAAAAATATATTATTTTAATATACTAAAGTCGGGGGCATATAGTTTCCGACTTTTTTGATTATAAAAATATAGGGAGGAGTAGACTCTCGAATTGTAAATATTAGGGAGTATCCCATAAAGTGTGTAAAGTTTA
>NZ_AMSG01000050.1 GCF_000300875.1 Galbibacter marinus
AATAAAGATGCCCATGCTGGGCACACACAAGGGTTTGGCGTAATGGCGGGTGAAGTGCTTCGTATGAAACTTATTGCTAACTTTGAACTTTAGTGCTTCGTATCAACATTTGTGGTAAAAAGCCGCCACTACGCCAATCCCAGAACCGTTGTGCCTCATGCAAAAAGACGACAGTGCAATTGGAAACATTGACATACAGAGACAGACATAGAACAAACCAGACAATGACGGTGGACGAAAAAGAAAAAAGCCTGCGCGCGAGAAATTTTTATTTGATTTTCGCCAGCACACAGCAAGCACATTGTCGTGCTCGTTCCTGCGCGCGCCAAAGAGCTTGCTCTTGCCCACGCACTCAATTAAACTAACTGCAATGGCATTTGAACCAGACAAAATAACAAAGGAGCATGTACTCAAAGCGGTACAGGAAATTGAAAGTAAAGAAATTGAACTAAGACCTTCAACTGGATATGATGTCATTATTGAGGGTAAAGCGTATCCGCCAAAAGAGATTATGCGATTTTCTCATGAGCAAATGAATGGAAAGCATATTTGGAATAAAGGCGGTGGAGAACCAACAAATAAATTTCTATCAAATCTCGGATTTGAGATAAAATCCAAGTCAAGTAACGGCAATCCAAATATCGAGCAGACAACAGGACGAATCTGGAAATTAGGGTGCAATTGGGGAAGCGGAAAACCAAGCTTCTATGAGTATATCAAAGAACTACAAATTGTAATTGGTGTAAGTGATAAAACATACAACATAAATGATTTGGTGATAGTCACAGAAGGACATCAAGTTAGGTCTATTGCGAAAGTTTTGGAAAGTCCGCAACCTGTGACGACAAACACGGAATTACAATCGGATTTCGAAAAACATGAAATAGAATATGAAGACTGGGTTACCTATGCGGAAGTTGAATGGTATGAGTTGACAGCAGAAGAGCAGTTTAATTATCAACTTCAACAAGGAATATGCAAAGTAAACAACCGTGAAATTCGGGATAGAACAATACAGCTCTGGGATGAGCGCAATGTTTCATTTTGGATTTTTCAAGGCAATCCAAGTGTCTTTGACTTTGAGACAGCGATAAAAGAAGACCTATTGCACGACTGGACTGTATCTGCTCACAAAGACAAAATCAAAGAGCGCGATAAAGTAATTCTCTGGATTACTGGAAAAAATGCTGGCTGCTATGCGTTAGCTCAAATTTCAAACAGTCCAAGAGAAACAAAAAGCTCCCCTGATGATCATCTATGGAAATCAAAAGATAAAAACGACCTGAAAGCGGGGATTAAGATACAGGCCAACCTTATTGATACTCCTTTACTTTGGAAGAATATCAAATCAGTAAAGGGCATTGAGAATCTAAAAGTTGGAAATCAAGGGACCAATTTTTCTGCTACACGACAAGAGTACCGAATTATAGAAGCCCTTGCCGAAAATGCAATGCAAAGTAAACACGAACACTATGATATGAAGTCGAAGAATATTATCCTTTACGGTCCGCCTGGAACTGGTAAAACCTTTAACAGCGTTGACCATGCTGTAGAAATCGCATTAGGAAAATCGTTAGGCAGTCACACCCAAAATAAAGCTGAATTTGACAGGTTACGAAAAGAAGGTCAAATTGAGTTCGTTACATTCCATCAGAGTTATTCCTATGAAGATTTCATGGTAGGTATCGCCCCTGACACTACCTCTGGAACACTACGATTTGATAAAAAAGATGGCATCTTTAAACAACTATGTGAAAGAGCCAAACAAAATTGGTCAACGGCTACAAAAAAACAAGATCAGACAATTGACTTTGATTATGTGTTCAATAGTTTCTTCAGTAAGCTCATCGAAGAAGAAGTTGAAGAAGTTGAAATTCCAATGCGAAGCAAAGGTTACAAGTTCAAAATTACCGCGATAGATGTTGAAAATGGTCGAATTAAGTTCACTAAGCAAAGCGGAGGCACAGGCCATGATTTATTAGTAAAAAACACAAAAGGAATTTATGATGAAACCTTAGATTATGGTGAACAAGGATTGGGTGTTTATTACAACCCTTTAGTGGATCAGTTAAAACAGCATGCAAAAACGCTCGAACCAATTCAAGAAGAAATTGCACTCAAGAACTTTGTCTTGGTTATTGATGAAATAAATAGAGCAAATATTTCAAGAGTATTTGGTGAGTTAATCACTTTACTGGAAGACGACAAAAGATTAGGAGAAGAAAATGAACTTAAAATAACATTGCCTAATGGCGAAAAAGATTTTGGAATTCCACCAAACCTGTTCATTATCGGCACCATGAATACCGCAGATAAGTCTATTGCCCTTATTGACATAGCTTTACGCAGGCGATTTGAATTTATTGGTTATTACCCACAGTATGAAGGTTATGATGAAAATGCAATTAAATTGTTGCAAGCTGTAAATGCATCAATTTTCGAGAAGAAAAAGTCAGCAGACTACCTAATAGGGCATGCCTATTTTATGAAGCAACTGCCCATTGAAACCGTTTTGGAAAACAAGGTTCTCCCTTTACTTATGGAGTACTTCTCAGGTAAAACCGATATAGTGAGCAGCATTTTTGAGGGTTCCGGGTGGACAGTAAGTTATGACTCTTCATCTTATTCCTGGAATATATCTAAAGGTGGTGCATGATTTCATTATTTGAATACGGAAAATGGTCAACGATTTCAGAAAGAAAAACTCTTGAAGATATATTATTATCCATTTGGCAAAGCCGCATTTTCACCCATGATTTTGTGCTTTCCGATAATGAAAAGGATAAACGGTATCAACCATTTTTACAATTTGACGGAAACAGCATACGAGCAAAGAATTATGTGGGGTTTATCCAAAATGGAGCGGAGATAATTGAAATTTATCCAAAGGTTTTCAAATCCAATGACACTGCAATTGGGTCAAAGGAATTAATGCTCAAACACATATTTTATTGGTTCCGCTATTGTCGAAAGTGGCGTTTCCCTTTTAGCCAAGCTTCTCTTGATACTTCAGAAACGACCGAATTTCCTGAACTCATCATCAATTTAATTGCTAATCAGTTCTTAGAAGCAGTTGCCAACCAACCTCTTACCATGTATCAAGAGTTAGAGGAAGCCATGCAAACACCAAGAGGTTCTATTAACTTCAAAAGGTACATCACCAATAGCATTTCCTATGGTAGCTATCAAAGCATAGAATGTGATTACGAGCCTTTTCTGTTTGACAATAAAGTGAACCGAGCAATCAAGTATTGTTCCCGACTTCTGCTAAACCAAACGAGGTTTTATGAGAACCAGAAAATACTACAAGATGTAATCTTCATATTGGACGAAGTTGATGATTTGCCGTGTTCCGTGCATGATATTGAAAAAATATCAATCAATTCATTTTTTGAAGAATATAAACTGGTACTCGACAGTTGCAAGTTAATCCTCAACCAACAGTTGTACTCAAACAACACTTACGACTTATCTCAATGGTGCTTGTTATTTCCGATGGAATACATATTTGAGGATTTTCTCGCAGGTTTCTTGGAAACTTGGTTCTCAAAAGATTGGAAAGTTCACTATCAAAAGTCGGATATGTACTTAGCAGAGACTTCTGAAGGGAACAATGTATTTAATATGCAACACGATATTTTTCTTACTGCCAAAGACGAATCCAAACGAAAAATCATAGTTGATACGAAATACAAATTGCGACCGACCAAATTCAAGGACGACCCTAAGAAAGGGGTTTCGCAAAATGACCTTTATCAAATGGTAAGTTATGCGTTCAAAAGAGGCTGTACTGACATAATATTAATTTATCCCAATATTTCTGAGAGCGTAATGCCGCCTGACCGTTTTGTAATAAGCTCTGGATTTAATGAAAGTGAAAAAATCAATGTAACCGCAATGGAAATACCATTTTGGTCACTCAATAATTTCGAACAACTTGACACAAGATTAAAGGAAACAATTGCTTGGAACATGAACAGAATATGAAAGAGCCAACGCTGTTTTACCCATTGTCGTGCTCGTTCCTGTGCGCGCCAAAGCGTAAAACCGCCAGCGCAAAAGAGTATAAAATCAAATAAAAATTTCGCCACCGCTCGACTGACAAACAAGACGACTGACGGACAACACAGAGGACTTAAAAACAGTTGACTCGGGATGATAAAAAAGAAAAGAATAAAAAAGCACGAAGGCACAATCGAGTAGACGGCCGTGAACGAAGAGTCC
>NZ_AMSG01000051.1 GCF_000300875.1 Galbibacter marinus
CAAAAAACTTGTTTTTTAACACAGTACCTATGGGAAGTTTGCGACATAGCGAACCGAGTACAGTCGGCAAAATAAAACTTTCTTCGTGACCATGATGTTTCAACTACCTAAAAATCGCAAATTTCTTATAGCCAGTGTTATGCGTTCGCCTTTATTTATTTTGTCTTCCCAATTTTTCAACTTTTGAAATCCATTTTTGTCTTGTTGTTTCATTTGAGTTTTTAATGATGCCAAAGTACGAAACTTTAACTGGACCAATTCCACAAAATTCTAAAGTTGCTTTTTTTAGTTGGTTTATACTTGGTCTGCCATAAACCAACCAATAATACCAACTCGGTTGGTCAAGTGTTGTAATAATATGAGCTGTTTTACCTTTTAACAATTTGTCCCAAAACATTGAGTTTTCTCTATACTGAAATGCAAAGCCTGGCAAAAAAAGTCTATCAATAAATCCTTTCATATTCGCAGGAAGTCCACCCCACCAAACAGGATGAATCCAAACTAAATGGTCTGCCCATTTAATTTTTTCCCAAGCATTCAAAAGGTCTGGCTCTAATTCTGTTCTTTTTTGATACCCAAATTGCAGATTTGGATTGAAATTGAGGTCTGCAATTATTATTTCTTTGACTTCTGCCCCTGAATTTGTAACACCTTTATTATAGGCTTTTGCAAATGCAAAGCTCAAACTTTCTTTGTTTGGGTGACCATTTATAATTAATATTTTTTTCATAAATTATTTAATGTATAGATATTGAGCTATTTGAAGTTAATGAAGCTGTAAAATCTTTTGGGTTATGTAGTTGATGGCTAAAATAGATGCTGTTCTGAAAACTGTTTTCAAGTATTTTTTCAACATGTAGTACAGTGGAAAAAGAGGTCAATTCCGATTGACCTTTTGGACATTTTAAAATAACTTTTTCTTGTTTAGAATTACTGTGTGAGACAAAAATTTCAAAGGTTGAAACATCTCCACTACCGCCTCCTCCAAATATTAATTTTCGTTCTTTAAAATTTAAAATTTTAAAGAAATTTATTTTTTGCATGATGCCTAAAGCAGAAGTAATGAGTTTAGAATCAAAGGTCAGTTTGGCTGAAACAGTTGGTATCTTTTCTATTTGATTAAAAATATATAAATCTGGAATATCAAAATCATAAACTTTCCTGTTTTTACCGTCAAAATTAAAAACATGATACTTTGAATTTAAAAAATGCTTGGTATTAACCTTAGTATTATTTTTATAGAAATTAAATGGTTTGCTTACATTTTCAGCCATAAAATCTGCTGAACTTTTCCCAGCTTTATCTTTAGTAGAATAATAAACCAAAATTTCAACATTTTTGACATCATTTGCTAAAACACCTTTTGAATATAATAGCAATGGTGCAATACCACCCATCCATCCGGAACTAAATACAATTTTACTTTCAATGGTTCTTTTCTCAGCAAAATCTAAAGATTTTACTAGTTCACTTGTCGGTTTTGTAATATCGATATAATCAATTTTAGATTTTATGGCATAATCTAAAGCATTATTATTGGGGTCTTTTGCACAAAGTATGATTAAATTGATTGAATGCTTGTATAATGATTCAAAAGAGTTTTTGTCATTTATATCAATTTGTACATGATTTTGATTGGTACCCTTATTTCTTGTTCCGATTAAAATTTTTAAAGCTGGGTTTCTGTTCGAAAGCATTTCATGAATAGTATTTCCAATCAAACCAGTTCCACCTATAATTAAAATTGTTTTGCTCATCTCTTTAGTTTAAGTTTAGATGTGCAAAGCTAAATCCTATCAAACTTTCAGAATAGGACAAATGTCTAAAAAGAAAATTCTTTTCGTATTCTGCTTAAATGTCGTTGTGAAATACCTAAGTAAGAGGCCAAATATTGTAAAGGAATTTTTTGAACATACTCTGGTTGATTTTTCATTAGGTCTGTATAGCGTTTTGAGGCATCGCTTTTTTGCAATTGAAATATTCTTTTCTCTAATTCAATGTATTGTTGTTCTGCTATTGTTTTTAAGAAATATACCCAATTAGGATTTTGTTGTACTAATTTTTCGAATTTGTCTTTAGGAATGATTAACAATTCAGTTTTTGTAATGGCTTGTATATTTTCCATAGTTGGTTGTGCTGTCAAAAATGAAGAATATGCTGTCATTAAACTGTTTGGAAAAGTGATACAGTAAGTAATTTGTTCGTCTTTGTCTGAAATATAATATGATCGCAAACTACCTGTTAAAACAAATGCTATTTGTTTACAAGTTTCTCCTTCTTTAATATAATAATCTGCCTTTTTGAAGATCTTATAAGATAAAAGTTGTAGAAAATCGTCAATTTCAATATCTGTCAATATATTAAAGGACTGTAAAAATTTTCTTACGTTATCGTTTTTCATTTTTAGTTTTTTCGAACGGTTGTGATAAGGTGACGCATAACGGCTCGGCTATGAGCAGTTGGGGTTTTAAAACCTAACTTTTCGGTTTAGCATTTACTTTTGCTTTAGGTTTAGCCTTTTGTTTATTCCCTTTTGCCCCCAATTGCTTATAGCCATTGTTAGGTGTAGTGCTTTCTTTTTCTTTCAATTCCTTTGCTGAGTCTACTTTTTTTACTGTTTTCTCTTTCAGTTCTTTGTTCTTCTTTATCTCTTTATTAATTAGTTCTTGAATTGGTTTCATTGGTGTTTCCATTACAGAATATTCTTCTTTAAAGATTTCCTTATACGTTTCTTTAAATTTTTCTTCTTCTCGTATTTTGTTGAAAAGTGGCCACTGTTTATAATCTGATTTATCGACATCTCCATTATCTCCAATTTTTAACATCATTTCGTACGCAATTTCATAGTCGTCAGTCAAAACTGCATAGGCTAATTTGAAATCATCACTACTCGCACTCCAATCTTTCTTGTCAAGAATCTGTTTTGCTTCTTCCTTTTTTTCTTGAAGATATTTTGATAAAGAACCATTAACTATAAAAACATTCTTTAAAGAATCATTAAAGTGTCTTTTTTGATTGCACCCAAATTCAAGCAAAATGTCAGCAAGCTCAAAAGAATTTGTATTTATCAAATGAAAGCAAACATCATTCAACTCTCTGTCTGCATCTTTTAAGTCAGAAATAAGAAGTTTTCTCCAAATTGTATGTGTCAGTTTGGTAGCGATTTCATAAAGACATTTATATGCATTAGTGAAATACTTTGGCTCTATACCTAATCGCTGACCGACTTTAATTTTATCTATTTGGCATTTATGTTCTTTACAATTCTTTACATACTGGTTTGAGACAACACCATCACAATGAACAAGTAGATTTCTGCGTTCAGTTATCTCTATAAAAGTTTGCCAAATTGGTAGTTTTTCTCGAAGTTTCATTCCTAACAGTTTTTCAAGATAGTCGAATTGTTCAGAATGACTTTTCCTTAAAACCGTATCAATTTCTTTGTCAATTATATAGTCTCTTGCATTTTCAACTGTATCCATTTCAACAAGCTGAGAGAAAGTCAAATTTCTTTCTGAACCGTTGAGCACATCAGGTTTGATTTCATAAATAGCACGAAGTAAACGGGTCAGAAAGGCATCATATTGAGAAATTAAAGACACAAATAAACTTTCTGGAATAATTTTGCCGGCTAATGCTGAAGTAGAAGCATTTCTTTCAAGAGTTTCAAATTTTTTTGATTCATCTGCTTTGACAAGAAGTCTTTTCTTTCCATTGTCGTCTTCGATTTCTTCAACATTTTCATTAAGAAACTTTGAAAAATCGTCATTTGCCTTTTTATTATATGGTTGAATTAGAAGCATAGTCATTGGTAGCGTGTCTCTAATAGCATCAATATGCCTTAAGAAACTCTCTAAATTCTTATGTAAATTCTTTCCTGTTGTCATTATTTATTTGTGTTTTGTTGGCATTACACCTAACGTTTAGTATATGCAAAGTAGGCGATTG
>NZ_AMSG01000052.1:0-2500 GCF_000300875.1 Galbibacter marinus
GTTAGCCGTACCGGAAGGTGCGGCTGGAACACCTCCTTTCTAGAGAAACGCCTAGAAGTGTCGTTACACTTATACTTTACAGACCATTTATTAAGAGGAGTCTTATAAGGGGGTGATTTTACTTAAGCTGTCAATAAATATAGAACACAGACAGTCTCGTAGCTCAGCTGGTTAGAGCGCTACACTGATAATGTAGAGGTCGGCAGTTCGAGTCTGCCCGAGACTACTTTAAAAGAGTCGTATTCGGGTAAAAAAGGATACAGAGACACGTTCATTGAGAATAGATTGAATTTAAAAGAAACGGAAATTCTAGAAGCATAACAAGAGTTTTTCCTGGTTTATAGCGGGATGCTTTTATGGGCATATTCGTTTTAAACATACATGGGGGATTAGCTCAGCTGGCTAAGGCATTTCGTTTAAAACATACATGGGGGATTAGCTCAGCTGGCTAGAGCGCCTGCCTTGCACGCAGGAGGTCATCGGTTCGACTCCGATATTCTCCACTAGTAAACGTTCATTGACATATTGAGATAAGATAATACGAGAATAATATTAGAATCTAAAAGTAAAGGTTTCTATTATTTGCACGAATAATAGGGGCTCAACATTAGAGTACGAAAGAATAAAAGAGCAAAAAGTACAATAAGCTAAATAAGGGCGTATGGGGGATGCCTAGGCTCTCAGAGGCGAAGAAGGACGTGATAAGCTGCGAAAAGCTATGGGGAGTGGCACACACACTGTGATCCATAGATATCCGAATGGGGCAACCCACTATACTGAAGGTATAGTACACCGTAAGGTGGGCGAACCTGCTGAACTGAAACATCTAAGTAGGCAGAGGAGAAGAAAACAAGAGTGATTCCGCTAGTAGTGGCGAGCGAACGCGGAACAGCCCAAACCGGTTTTGTTACGGCAAAATCGGGGTAGTAGGACTGCGACATTTGATGCTAAACGAATTAGAACTGTTTGGAAAGACAGACCATAGAGGGTGATAGTCCCGTATAAGTAAGAATAGTTATCGATAGCAGTATCCTGAGTAGCGCGGGGCACGTGAAACCCTGTGTGAATCTGGCGGGACCATCCGCTAAGGCTAAATACTCCTGAGAGACCGATAGTGAACCAGTACCGTGAGGGAAAGGTGAAAAGAACCCCGAATAGGGGAGTGAAATAGACCCTGAAACCATACGCTTACAAGCGGTCGGAGCGCATTTAATGTGTGACGGCGTGCCTTTTGCATAATGAGCCTACGAGTTACCGTTGCTAGCGAGGTTAAGTGATTCAGTCACGCAGCCGTAGCGAAAGCGAGTCTGAATAGGGCGCTTTAGTTAGTAGTGGTAGACGCGAAACCGTGTGATCTACCCATGGGCAGGTTGAAGTTTAGGTAACACTAAATGGAGGACCGAACCGGTTGACGTTGAAAAGTCTTCGGATGACCTGTGGGTAGGGGTGAAAGGCCAATCAAACTCGGAAATAGCTCGTACTCCCCGAAATGCATTTAGGTGCAGCGTTGTATTAGTTTGTTAGAGGTAGAGCTACTGATTGGATGCGGGGGCTTCACCGCCTACCAATTCCTGACAAACTCCGAATGCTAACAAATGATTTACAGCAGTGAGGGCATGGGTGCTAAGGTCCATGTCCGAAAGGGAAAGAACCCGGACCATCAGCTAAGGTCCCCAAGTGTATACTAAGTTGAAAAAACGCGGTTTGATTGCTTAGACAGCTAGGATGTTGGCTTGGAAGCAGCCATTCATTTAAAGAGTGCGTAACAGCTCACTAGTCGAGCGATCGAGCATGGATAATAATCGGGCATAAGTATACCACCGAAGCTATGGACTTTATATAAGTGGTAGGGGAGCATTCTAAACTGGGTTGAAGTTGTACTGTGAGGTATGATGGACTGTTTAGAAAAGAAAATGTAGGCATAAGTAACGATAAGCGGTGTGAGAAACACCGCCGCCGAAAAACCAAGGTTTCCTCAGCTATGCTAATCAGCTGAGGGTTAGTCAGGGCCTAACGCGAACCCGAAGGGGGTAGTGGATGGACAACAGGTTAATATTCCTGTACCTGCATATGATTAAAAGTGACGAAGGCGTGAATATGGTGCGTACTGACGGAAATGTACGTTGAACCATTTTTCAAGAATGGGATAGTACACTAAAGCTTCGGCTGCGGTGATAATCCATAGTAGCGACTTCCAAGAAAAGCGACATATGCAGCCTGTACCGCAAACCGACACAGGTGGTTGGGATGAGTATTCTAAGGCGCTCGAGAGATTCATGGCTAAGGAACTAGGCAAAATAGACCTGTAACTTCGGGAGAAAGGTCGCCCCGCTCCGGCGGGGCCGCAGTGAAAAGGTCCAGGCGACTGTTTATCAAAAACACAGGGCTCTGCTAAATCGAAAGATGATGTATAGGGCCTGACACCTGCCCGGTGCTGGAAGGTTAAGAGGAGATGTTAGCTTCGGCGAGGCATTGAATTGAAGCCCCAGTAAACGGCGGC
>NZ_AMSG01000053.1 GCF_000300875.1 Galbibacter marinus
AATGAGTAGCAAGAGGGTAACACGCAGAGCGATGTTACCAGTTTTTATTCAACTCATTTTTAGATGTTTATGGTGATTATATTAATCTTTTATAGCCAATTTTGCGACAAATGGCTTGGGAAGCCGCATAAACAGGCTTAAATTTGCGACAAAAAAGGAAATATGGCTCTATGACTGGTGATAACTTAACCGCCAGGATTGAGTTTGAATATTTTCTTACTTTTATCCTGTAAAGGGAATAATAGTGAGCTTTCAAAAATAAAAAAAATAAAAATCTTTTGTATTTAAATTTAATATCGTAATATTGCGATGTAAATAAATTTAGAAATGGGAGTAACAAAAACAGAAATATATAAAGACGAGCAAAATAAACTTGCATCGCTTCTTAAAGTTTTAGGGCATCCAGCCAGAATAGCAATCCTGCAATATATTATCAACCAAAAAACATGTATTTGTAATGATCTGGTTGAGGAATTAGGTTTAGCACAGGCAACTATTTCACAACATTTAAAAGAATTAAAAACCATAGGAATTATTCAAGGTTCAATTGAAGGTAAATCTGTATGTTATTGTATTGACGAACTGGTATGGAAACAATTTCAAGAGGAATTTAATGGCTTTTTCAATCAGGATGTAAACGTAAAGCAGTGCTGCTAAGGCATTTTTTTATACTTTAACATCGTTATATTGCTATATAACGTTATTTAATTATTTATTTTATCATTTTAAAAGTTAGTATTATGAAATTATCAGAAATCAAGGAAATTTTACCAGCATTAGAAAATGTTGAATTTCAATTAGAAAATGGAACATTTGTTCCTGAACACTTTCACGTTACTGAAGTGGGGCAAATAATCAAAAATTTTATTGATTGTGGCGGCGTAATCCGTAAGGAAAAAGTAGTCAACTTTCAATTGTGGAATGCCGATGATTATGAGCATAGGTTGAAACCAGGAAAGCTATTAAGTATAATTAAACTTTCAGAAGATAAATTAGAAATTGAAGATGCGGAGATAGAAGTGGAATATCAAAGCGATACTATTGGTAAATACGATTTGGATTTCAATGGAAATACATTTGTACTGAAAAACAAAGCGACTGCCTGCTTGGCTCAGGATGCTTGCGGAATTCCTTCTGAAAAACAAAACAAAAGCCTTTCCGAATTAACAGCAAATCAATCAAGTTCATGCACTCCAAATTCAGGATGCTGCTAAACCCTAAATCGAATATCTATGTATCCAACATTATCAGAGACAATTCAACAGTTAGAATGGGAGAAAATCAATAACGATGAGCGTAAAAGTACCTTGCAGCCGTTGATTGATTTTATTCAATTAAAAATAAATAGCAAGCAGCAAATAAATATAAATTTCATTTGTACCCATAATTCGCGCAGGAGTCATTTATCACAGGTTTGGGCACAAGTAGCAGCCTCTCATTTCGGTATTGAGAATGTGATTTGCTATTCAGGAGGTACTGAAGAAACCGCATTATTTCCAAAAGTAGCAGAAACATTATCCGATCAGGGATTTAATATTTTCAAAATAAATGATGGCTCCAATCCTGTTTATGCTATAAAATATAGTGATAATTCCCAACCGATAATTGGATTTTCTAAAAAGTATGACAATCCTTTTAATCCAGTATCTGCTTTTGTAGCTATAATGACCTGTTCACAAGCAGATGGTGGATGTCCATTTATCGCTGGTGCGGAAAAAAGAATTCCCATCACATTTGAAGATCCTAAAATTTCAGATAACACTTCCGAACAGACAAAGATATATTCAGAAAGAAGCTTACAGATAGCATCGGAAATGTTTTATGTTTTTTCAAAAATTACTAAATAGCCGATGCAACCAAAACTAAAATTCTTAGACAGATATCTAACTTTATGGATATTTCTAGCTATGGCTCTTGGCCTAGGCTTAGGATATTTCTTTCCGGGTATTTCAAATATTACAAATACACTATCTGTCGGCACTACAAATATTCCGTTGGCAATAGGTTTGATATTGATGATGTACCCGCCACTGGCAAAGGTGGATTATTCATTACTGCCTATAGTATTGAAGGATAAAAAAGTTGTTAGTATTTCTTTATTATTGAACTGGATTATCGGGCCTATTTTAATGTTCGGATTAGCCATTCTTTTTCTAAGAAATGAGCCTGATTATATGATTGGCTTGATATTGATAGGCTTGGCAAGATGTATTGCAATGGTCATAGTATGGAATGACCTTGCAAAAGGTAACAGAGAATATGCAGCCTTATTAATTGCATTAAACAGCATCTTTCAGGTATTTTCTTATAGTTTCTTAGTTTGGCTGTTTATCAATGTACTGCCAAACAGATTAGGCTTGGCAAGTTTCAATGTAAGCGTACCTATAGAAGACGTGACTGAAAGTGTAATGATTTATTTAGGGATCCCTTTCTTGACTGGTTTTCTTAGCCGTTACTTACTTGTTAAATCCAAAGGCATAGAATGGTATAACCGTAAATTTGTACCCAAAATATCGCCGATTACATTATACGCATTATTGTTTACCATAGTATTAATGTTCAGTTTTAAAGGTGATAAAATAATAGAGTTGCCAATGGATGTCATTACGGTGGCTATACCGTTAGTCATCTATTTTGTACTAATGTTTTTCGTAAGCTTCTTTATCAATAAATCTTTGAATGTTCCGTACGACAAAAATGCAGCAATTGCATTTACCGCCACTGGAAACAATTTTGAACTAGCTATTGCAGTGTCCATAGCTGTATTCGGAATCCATTCACCTCAGGCATTTGTAGGCGTAATTGGGCCATTGGTAGAAGTTCCCGTTCTGATATTATTAGTAAAGATAAGCTTGTGGCTTAAAAAGAAATATTACAAATAAATAAAATGTAAAAAGAGTTTAGGGCTTGAGCTAAAAGCTAAACCTCTTAAACAGATTACAGGGGGAGTGACTTATAAACTTCCCCTTTTTTATAATGATACTTCCTGAAATGGAATAATTTGATACTCGTGCTCTGAATTATAATAGGAATTATTTTTCCATAAGATAAAAGTCAGTTCCAGCAGTTTTCTTTGGATGGCAACTATAGCTTTCATTTTAATTCCATGCCTTGAAACTATTCTTAAGAAAATATTTCTAAACCTTTCATCGGTTCTTATTGCAGCCAGTGCAGGAAAGTGCATTACTTTCCTTAAATTCCGATTACCACGCTTGGATATTCGGGGTTTGGATTTTACTGAAGTTCCAGATGTCTTTTCTCTTACATCTAATCCTGCATAACTAACCAACTGTCTTTTATTCTTTATTAACTCGAATCCGTTGGTTTCGGCGATAATTGTTACAGCAGTCAGATTTCCTATTCCCGGAATTGAAGATACTATTTTCATCTTTTCTACTAGAGTTTATCTCCTTTGATGAGGATAGCAATTTCGCCTCTAATCTCCTTTTCCTGCAAATCAATAAGAGCTATTCTTTTTTTAGTTCGATTAACTGAGCTTTCACTTGAAGTTGCAGAAGTACGTTCTGCGTGCAGTTGATTTTTCAACATTGTACGCTCATGTACAAGTATTTTAGCCCCCAATAAGATCGGAGTGAT
>NZ_AMSG01000054.1 GCF_000300875.1 Galbibacter marinus
TATATCCTTTGTGCTTCAAACCAAAAGGATAATAATTGTTTTCTTCAATGATCGTTGGAGTGTCAGGATTACTTGGGTCATTGGTATAACTCAACCTGATATTCCCTAAGTGGTCCCTGTACTGGTACACATAATCATTCCTCCCTGTCCGTCTGGGATCACATACCCTTCCGGATGGCCAAAGAACTGTAATTGCCCGTTCTCATATACCAAGGTTGCTGAGCCTGTCGAAGCACCCGCATAATCAGTTGTTGTCATAGAACTTTCCCCGATGTCCGTGGCGATCTTGCGCAACTTGGTCCCGGTGGCATCGTAAATATAGGAAATTGTACCATTGTTCCCACTTCCGTCGATGGAAATCTGCACAGGTAACCTTTGTTGGCATATTCATATGATTATAAAGTATGCTCGTTATTCCCTTGTTGGCATCTGATGTTAAGTTGCCATTGGGGTCATAATAATAATCGTTCCCCACCTTGTTCCCGTCCTTGAACTCACCCTTCATGAGTGCAGGAGTGATTACGGCATCTGTAACGCTCAACAACCTGTTATTATTGTCATAGGCATAGTCAAGATCGTCCATAAGCCCAAACGTGGTGGCTCCTACATTGGTATGCCCCTTCCTTTTTAGTCTTTGGATGTTCCCGTTCTTGTCATATTCCACTAGGTCCAGGTTGTAGTTCGTGGTGTTGTCGGTAGCCGAAGTGATCCGGTTCAGGGCATCGTAGGTATAAGTGTAGACTGAGCTTATGGGGTTGCTGCCCGTTACCGGGCTTTGGCTGTTCCATAGCGTTTGGCCTATATTCCCGTTGTAGAGCCTTTTGGTAGGATCCGCGATATCGTTGTACCTTATCCCATAGCCGAAGAGCGCATCGCCCAGATCGGCCGGGTCATTAATGGATTTAACCATCCGCGGACATTGTATTTATATCCAGGTCTGTAGTCCCAAGGTGCACTGGGTATGCGACAGCAAGCTTCCGTCTTATCGATACCGTACTAAGGGATACCAAGGCCAAAAAAGCATATCTGTGATAGAAGCTGCCAGGCCCAAAGAGGTTCTCTATTTTTTTCATGTCCCCGTCCGGGCCCAACAGGGCATGGCCTATTTCTTCAGTGCTATGGATGCCTATTCGGAGTACATCATTAATCTGGGGACTTCCCTGTCCCTTGACGAGAATACCGTTATCTCCCATATCAAAAAACTGCTCAGGCACAAGGATTTTAAACGATCTCCCAAAAAACCGTTTACCCTAGTATGTGCTATAGGAGAGAATTACCAGAACAGGATTCGCGGCCTACTGCTGCCGGAGAAGGGCAAACTGGCCATCGGTGCACACGCAGTGGAGCAAAGCACCAAATCTTTTTCCGAGTTCTTCAACAACAGAAGGGCATGAAAAACCGCCCCTTTGGGCGGTTTCGTATTTTAATTCAATCATCTGGATTCTATCCAAGAATAGTTTATTAAAATTCAATTTGTTTTATTTTTTCTTCAGCTTTTTCTCCTATAGATTTTGGTGTGCGCATCAAGTGAATCTCAGCTAATGTATCGTTTCTAAAATGAATTTCCCATAAATTACCCTCATAGCCATCAGGAACTATACTATCTTTTGATTTTTCATAATGAAGTATGATTTTTTCCTTCGTTGGTCTACTTATCCTATTTCTCTCATCATGCACATAAATCCTAAATTCTTCAAAATCGCTTATCTTCCACTTTTGTTCATAACCTTTCTCATAGGCATCTTGGCTTTTGTGAAAATTGCTCAATAATATCATAAAATGTTGTTCATCGTATTCATTGATTCCAAACCTTAATACGTATTCATCAGGATTAACTTTCTCTAAACTCTCAAGATAAATTTTTAGTAACTTCTGTATTTCTTCATTTAGTACTACCTTTTGAAATTCGGATTCAAAACCAGCTCCCTCTTCCTTTGATCTACAAGAATACAGAACTAATATACAGACCGTTATTCTAATTAACTTTTTTATAAATTTTTTCATCGTAAATGGTAGTTGTTTTTGATTGGGGATGATACATTTTGTGTGTTGCTTTGGTCTTACTCTTCTCATTCATATACTCCGCTGCTGCTCCATCTCCACCCAAATCTTGAGCCGGATATCTTTTACCATCCGATGCATATCCGCTTGGGATATCAGAAAATGGACCATCGCCTGGATGAGAATGATTAGTTTCCTTAAGCGAGGTATATCCTTCCTCATTTAATTTATTGGCAGCCCCAACTGTATCCACCTTTTCTTTGCTTCCTGAACTGATAACCACTGATTTTTCAGTCCCTGAATCGTTGGCTGCCGTAACTGTAGCCATCTCAACAGGATTTCCGTTTTTCCCGTCTAGATTATTTGAAGTAAATTCAAATACCTTATCTGCAGTCTCCTGATTTTCAACCTCTATTCCCATGGCTTTATCCGTGGAAAATTCTCCTGTGATACTTCCCTTTTCCAATACAAGACTGCTACTGTTCTCTGTTATATTTCCATTGGCATTTGTGCTATATATAACATCTTTTGTGTCATCAGCCGCCACCCAAACCAATTTTCCACTTTGCTCCAATTTCCATATATCATCAGGTGACATTCCATCAGGATCAATCCAGTAAATAGGATTATTAAATGCATAATTATAGGGCGAGTGCCTTCTCATCTGCTCCGCCAACGGGTCAACATTCATCCACCTACCTATTGCAGGATTGTAAT
>NZ_AMSG01000055.1 GCF_000300875.1 Galbibacter marinus
TGTTGGAGACACTTTTTACTTCTCATACCACAATTGATAATAAGCGATTTGATGATCTGTCTCGTTATTTTGAGCGAATGAAAGATGTTGAACATCATCCTGGTTTTACTTTTCTATTTCATTACCAAGAATATGTTCAACAAGTAGAGAACCCCTATAGTTACACGCAATTTATGGAACATTACCATCGTAAATACGCAAAGGTTAAAGGTTCTATGAAGCTTAATCATGAACCTGGCCACGAATTATACATTGACTTTGCTGGTAAAAAACTTCATATTGTTGAGCGGGATATTGGAGAAATCAAGGAAGTAGAGGTGTTTGTCGCCATCCTCCCCAATAGCCACTACACCTACGTCGAGGCTTGTAAAAGCCAGAAACGCGGTGATCTAATTCATTGTTGTGCCAACGCTTTGAGCTTTTACGGGGGTGTTCCTAAAGCCATTGTTTCTGACAATCTCAAATCAGCCGTCAAACGCGCTAGTAAATACGAAGCAGATATTAACCGAAGTTTTAAGGAATTTGCCCATCATTATAATTGTGTAATCAATCCTACCCGTGGGTATGCACCGCAAGATAAGGCCCTTGTTGAGAACGCGGTACAACTTGCCTATCAACGGATTTACTATCCTTTACGCAATATAACCTTCTTTTCTTTGCAGGATTTAAATCGAGAAATAAGACGTTTACTTGAAAGCTACAATAGCCTATTGTTTAAAAGAAAACAGGCCAGTCGGCAGGAGCTTTTTCAGTCGGTAGAACGAGCCTATTTAAAGCCTTTGCCTTCTACTACCTATGAACTTAAAGATTACCGAAGAGCTAAGGTGCAAAAGATGGGTTATGTGTACTTCTCTCCTGATAAAAGCTACTACAGCGTTCCATACCGGTATATCGGAAAGGAGACTATGATCCATTACACTAACAGTGCAGTGGAAGTGTATTATAACCATCAGCGAATAGCCATCCATCGACGAAACCCCGTTATCGGACATTATAACACCAACTCAGAACATCTTAGCAGCACCCATAAATTTTACTCTGACTGGAGTCCTGATTTTTTTAAAAAGAAAGCTAGTGTCCATGGTAAGCATGTTCTTGGTTGCGTCAAAAAAATCCTTGAAAACGGAGATTACCCTGAGATTGGCTATAAGCGTGCAATGGGTGTAATCCAACTCCATAAGGGTTATGGTTCCCAAAGATTGGATAATGCTTGTAAACGAGCACTAGAGGCTGGTGCGGTTAGCTATAGGCATATCCAAAATATCTTAAAAAACAATCAGGATAAAAGTTCCTTATTTTATCAAGATCTAGAAGAAGATAGACCCCATATACCAGAACATGAAAACATAAGAGGAGCTTCCTATTACAAATGATAAATAAATAATTAATTAAAATCACACAATATGAATAACAATCAGACCATTGAAAAACTAAAACAAATGCGGCTAAGAGCCATGGCCGAGCTGCACTATGAACATGTGAAAAGTAACGGGCATAGTGACATGACGGCTGATGAATACTTAGCAATACTTATTGATCATCAATGGGAGGATCGACAAAATCGGAAGATCGATCGACTATTAAAACAAGCGAACTTCCGCCAACAAGCCACTTTGGAAGATGTAAATTACACCCATAACCGCAACTTGGATAAAAATATGTTCATACGTCTTGCAACCTTGGATTTTATAGAGAGAAAAGAGAATATCATCATCTGTGGTCTATGTGGATCTGGAAAGAGCTATCTCTCTCAAGCTTTAGGACACAAAGCCTGTATAATGGAATATAAAACCATGTATACCAATACGGCTCGATTACTTAAAAAACTAAAGCTTAGTAAGGTAGATGGGACTTATTTAAAAGAGTTGGAAAAAATACTAAAGACCGATTTACTGATTTTGGACGACTTTGGTCTCCAAGGTTTTGATAACCATGCCAGAGACGCTTTAATGGATATTATTGATGATCGGTATAACAGAAAATCAACAATAATAGCCACCCAGATACCAGTCTCTGCTTGGTATGAGATCATTGGTGGAGATGGTACGCAAGCTGATGCATTACTCGACAGAATTGTAAACTCATCACATCGAATAGATTTAAATACTGGAGAATCTTTAAGAAAGGGAAAGTTGAATAGTATTAAAGCTTAAATTTTTTATATCATTGTATGATCTTTCAAAGTGGCGCAGTTTGACCGAAACAGGTGGCGTCATTACTCCGAAATAGCCA
>NZ_AMSG01000056.1 GCF_000300875.1 Galbibacter marinus
CCGTCCATATACGCTCTAGGGTACTCTTACACCCATCTGTGGTTGATTTTTCTTCAAATTCAACACTAACTGTGTCATCACAATTATCTATAGCTGTCAGTATTACTGCTTCGGGTATATTATCGCAAGCTACAATGATGTCTTCTGGGGTATCACTTAGTACTGGAGCAGTGGTGTCTTCAATGGAAAACATTGCAGTGGTTTCTAATTCCCCGCATCCATTAAATGCCGTGAAGGTTACAGTGATGTTTTTGGAGTTTTCACAGGTATTATCCCAAAGTTCCTCAGAATAGTTATTTGACCAGACAATATCACAGGTGCTTGTAGCCTTCGCATTTCCATTATTGGTTAACCATTGTTGGAATGCTGTCTGTGGATCACTTTCACATGAGACTGTCAATGGTTGTGCTTCGGTGATAATCTCTAGATCATCCTTTTCAAGTACCGTAAAGGTTGCTTCACATGTTTTTTCAATACCACAATCGTCTACTACCGTATAGGTCACCTTTGAGCTTCCTCCACATGGACCGGGAATGGGATCATGTTCAAGATTTTCGTTTAATGGTTCGGTGCCTCCGTAATGCTTAAATTTAGCGAGCCAAGAGGTGAAGGCTTCGTTGATTTCTTTTTGACTTGTACAAGCTTCTATTTCTATGGATTCGGGGTGTGAAATGGAAAAGTACCTTCCTTGGCCAATTCGGATGGTTGCAGAAACTATGCAATTATTAGCGTCCTTTACCATTACTGGATAATTTCCTGCTGGAAGTTTTTCAAATATTGGATTATTGTTGAAATTTTCTCCTTCGTCAATAGAATATTGATACGGTGGAGTTCCGCCAGTAGCATCAATCGAAATACTACCTGTCTTATCCCCAAAACAGCGGTTGTCAGTTTTCTCGATGCTTATATCAAAACTATCAGGAGCATTAATAATGTGCTTCTGATGGTAAACTGACTTATCATTATGAAAAACCTCAATGTCATATTCGCCGGGTTTTAGGTTAGTTTGCTCCCATTTATCCTGATTAAGGTTACTGTTGGTATTACTACTCCACTTAATTGCAGTTTTACCTGAAGTTGCAGAGGCTTCTACCTTAATGGTTCCGTCCTCTGATGAAATACCATTAATGGTACAGCTCGAATGAGTAACACTGACCGTTACAGTGCACTGAGTTGCTTGGTTAGAGATCGTTATTTTGTTATCTACGGGATTTGAAAACCCGATAAAAAAGCTACAAAACAGGAATAAATTAATAATTTTCATGCTACAGGGTTGGTTTTACTGTAAGCAGTTAGTCATGATAAATATTTAGGGCATTTATCTTTTATTTTAGCATAAGAGGTTGTAATAATAATCTGCAAAGCACCTGCGTGCTTTACAGATTATCGGCGATGTAGGGTTGGTTAATCGAGATCAAAATTAAGTAGGAGTCTAACCTTGAAATGCAACTTGGTGATGAATGGCTTCTTATTTTCGTTGACTTGTAATTGGCTTAGAATTAACTGGATATATGGGCCGATTTCTACGATGAATGACATGCTTCATTTTGAGAAATCATCTTGTTGTTGTGGTGATTTAATGCTTGATGATCATTTTTTTCAATAAGGCAGATCTCTAAAAAGAGAGTATTAAATAATTTTACTAGTACTATTTCATGATAAAATGCTATGTGAACTTACCCATCTACGCTAATGCGATAGATAGGCTTCGGGTTTCAACGGACGTGCTACCGTAGTAGACTGAATCATCCTCCACCTTTGTAATCGACAGTCCCTGCCGATATAGTTTTAACCCTTCTTTTAGGATGTTCTTTGCAGCATTCAAATCACGGTCTAAGTGATGACCATTGCTGCTGGGTCTATTCTCTATCAGAAAGGTTTAATTCTTTATTTATCCATCCACAGGCATTACAAGTCTTTGATGAAGGGAAGTACCTATCTACCATTATAAGTTCACGACCATACCAGTGGCACTTATAATGAAGTAGTTTTACAAAATTCCCCCAACTTACATCCGAAATGTGTTTGGCTAATTTTCTGTTTTTGACCATTCCCTTTACGTTCAAGTCTTCAATAGCTATTACTTGATTGTTTTTAACCAATTCATAGCTGACCTTATGTAAGGTGTCTAATCTACTGT
>NZ_AMSG01000057.1 GCF_000300875.1 Galbibacter marinus
CCAGCCGCACCTTCCGGTACGGCTACCTTGTTACGACTTAGCCCCAGTTACCAGTTTTACCCTAGGCAGCTCCTTGCGGTCACCGACTTCAGGTACCCCCAGCTTCCATGGCTTGACGGGCGGTGTGTACAAGGCCCGGGAACGTATTCACCGGATCATGGCTGATATCCGATTACTAGCGATTCCAGCTTCACGGAGTCGAGTTGCAGACTCCGATCCGAACTGTGACCGGTTTTATAGATTCGCTCGTGGTCACCCACTGGCTGCTCTCTGTACCGGCCATTGTAGCACGTGTGTGGCCCAGGACGTAAGGGCCGTGATGATTTGACGTCATCCCCACCTTCCTCACGGTTTGCACCGGCAGTCCCGCTAGAGTCCCCATCATAACATGCTGGTAACTAACGGCAGGGGTTGCGCTCGTTATAGGACTTAACCTGACACCTCACGGCACGAGCTGACGACAACCATGCAGCACCTTGAGAGTCGCCCGAAGGAAAAGGTGTTTCCACCCCTGTCGACTCCCATTTAAGCCCTGGTAAGGTTCCTCGCGTATCATCGAATTAAACCACATGCTCCACCGCTTGTGCGGGCCCCCGTCAATTCCTTTGAGTTTCATTCTTGCGAACGTACTCCCCAGGTGGGATACTTATCACTTTCGCTTAGCCACTGAGTCCGAAAACCCAACAGCTAGTATCCATCGTTTACGGCGTGGACTACCAGGGTATCTAATCCTGTTCGCTCCCCACGCTTTCGTCCATCAGCGTCAATGATGTAGTAGTGACCTGCCTTCGCAATTGGTGTTCTGAGTAATATCTATGCATTTCACCGCTACACTACTCATTCCAGCCACTTCCTACACATTCAAGACCAACAGTATCAAAGGCAATTCTACGGTTGAGCCGCAGACTTTCACCCCTGACTTATTGGCCCGCCTACGGACCCTTTAAACCCAATGATTCCGGATAACGCTTGCATCCTCCGTATTACCGCGGCTGCTGGCACGGAGTTAGCCGATGCTTATTCATATGGTACCGTCATCAAGCTACACGTAGCCCTTATTCTTCCCATATAAAAGCAGTTTACAACCCATAGGGCAGTCTTCCTGCACGCGGCATGGCTGGATCAGTCTTGCGACCATTGTCCAATATTCCTCACTGCTGCCTCCCGTAGGAGTCTGGTCCGTGTCTCAGTTCCAGTGTGGGGGATCTCCCTCTCAGGACCCCTACCTATCGTAGTCATGGTGTGCCGTTACCACACCATCTAACTAATAGGACGCATGCCCATCTTTTACCGTTAAAACTTTAATTGCAATACAATGCTATATCGCAATACTATAAGGTATTAATCCGAATTTCTCCGGGCTATCCCTTTGTAAAAGGTAGGTTGCATACGCGTTACTCACCCGTGCGCCGGTCTCTAAAGTAGCAAGCTACTCTATACCCCTCGACTTGCATGTGTTAGGCCTGCCGCTAGCGTTCATCCTGAGCCAGGATCAAACTCTTCATTGTTGTCTCTTAATGACTTTTGCCTTAATCTACAATACCGAAGATATCTTACTCAAAAATGATTTTACTTAATTTCTTACTAGGTGATTTTTGTCCTAAAAAAATAAAAACTTAAAAAAATTCCTATCTCCTATTTCAAAAATCATGCTGTCAACAATATGTCAATGAACTTGTCTTCTGTTTTATTAAAAGTGCTTTGGTTAAACTTTCGTTTTCAAAGCGGGTGCAAAAGTAATAACTCTTATTTTAATTGGCAAGCTTTTTTTAAAAAAAATTTTGAGCGGCTTTTTTCGCCTTCCCAATCTTCCCAAATCACCCTCTGTTAAAGAACTTTCCGCTTCTCCTAACAACCATTGTTGTCCCTTAAAGCGGGTGCAAATATAGAAACTATTTTTACTCTATTCCAAATCTTTTTTAGCTTTATTTATCACTTATTTTTAATACGCTTGGCAACCAACTCGTTACAAGCGAAAATAAATTGAAAAAAG
>NZ_AMSG01000058.1 GCF_000300875.1 Galbibacter marinus
CTTGTGTGTGCCCAGCATGGGCATCTTTATTATATCGAAGATATAATATTAATCTTGAGGGTGCAAGTCCCTTATGGGCAGGGGTAACGCCTTGAACCATTAGTAAGTCGCAAGGTTGCTAGTTGTGAAGCTAGGACTGAAAGAAGCGAGACTACAAATTTCGGTACTGAGGAACACGAACCATATACCGAGGCTATGAGGTCGGATGAGTAGGCACATAACTGCGAAGTCCCAAATATCTTATATAGATAAGCACCGAAGTAGTAGATATGGCAGGAATCGAAAGAAAGAAGATGTTCTTACCTGGGGAGGTCTCCGCAGCTACGAGTTGGCATAGCGGAGAAGTCAGCAGCGGTCATAGTAGTACTATTTGCTGGAAGGGTACGAAGGACCAAACGAAAATGGTTCTTAATGCGCTATGGAGCATGATGTTGTTAATGGTAGTCACCTAGATATTTTGTAGCCATAGCACAAGCGGAACAGTTAACAAATTAGTATGATAGCAAACGTATTAAAGAACAAAAACCTACAACAAGCGTACCAACGGGTATATGCTAATAAAGGGGCATCAGGGGTTGATAGTAAAACGGTAAACGATTTACTGCCCGACTTACAGAAGCACCAAAAGGCGTACATTCAAAGTATTCGAGAAGGAAATTACCAGCCCGCTCCTATACTGGGTATTGAAATCCCTAAATCTAACGGAAAGACTCGCCTCTTGGGCGTTCCCACAGTGGTAGATAGGGTGTTTCAGCAAGCCATACAACAAGTGCTGCAACCCATATTCGAGCAAGATTTCCAGACACACAGTTATGGTTTTCGTCCCAAGCGCAATGCCCACCAAGCTATGCAACAATCTTTAGCTAATATCAATCAAGGGTATCAATACATTGTAGATATCGACCTAGAGTCGTTCTTCGACAATGTAGAACATTACATCCTTTTAGAATTGCTATACAAGCGGGTAAAATGTGTTTATGTACTAAAATTAATTCGTCAGTTTCTGCGAGCACCAATTCAAATTAACGGCAAATTACACAAGCGTAGGAAAGGTGTACCGCAAGGTTCGCCATTGAGTCCGTTGCTGTCCAACATTCTACTGAATGAACTGGATAAACAATTAGAGCAACGTGGACTGCGTTATGTACGCTATGCCGATGATTTTAGCATTTACGTTAAGAGTTCGGAAAGTGCAAAACGAGTAGGTAATAATATTTACAAATACCTGCGAGACGAATTAAAATTACCCATCAACCGCAGCAAAAGTAAGGTGTGTCGCCCTCAAAAGTTCGAAATGCTAGGTTTTGGTTTTGTACCTACCTACAAGAAAAACGAAAAAGGGAAATATCAAGCGGTGGTAGCCAAGAGTAAATGGCAAAGTTTGAAGCGTTCGCTGAAATATCTGACCAAGAAAACGCTACCAATGAGCTTTGATGAGCGTATAGGGCGGTTAAATCTACTTATACGTGGCTGGGTTAATTATTTTAAACCAGCATCCATAAAAGGTAAACTTAAAAAGCTGGACGAATGGCTGCGAAACCGAATACGGTACTGCATTTGGCACGATTGGAAGAAACCCGAACGCAAACGGAAAAACCTAATTCGTTTGGGCATACCCCAAGGACAAGCCTATGCATGGAGTCGAACCAATATGGGAGGTTGGGCAGTAGCTCAAAGTCCTATTCTACGAACGACAATAACGCAATCTAAATTACAGAAAAGAGGTTATTTAAGTATGCTAACATACTATAAGGGTTAGTATCATTTTCGAACCGCCGTATACGCGACCCGTACGTACGGTGGTGTGAGAGGCGCACCGTGGACTCTTCGTTCACGGCCGTCTACTCGATT
>NZ_AMSG01000059.1 GCF_000300875.1 Galbibacter marinus
TAACGTTTAGTATATGCAAAGTAGGCGATTGCGGGCTTCAAACTTATCAAACCGAGATGAAGTTGAAGCGAGCTACAACCGTTGAATTTACTGCTATTTCGCCTATTTTGTATATACATTGTTAGCGGTTCGGGCTTTTTTTCTTCGGTCAGCAACATTTCTCGTCTTGTTGAATTGGTGGACATTTCTCGCTCCCATAACTGCAATAAACACAGCAGTCTCCTTGTTGTGGTTTCAATACAGTTTTGCAGTTTTCGCACTCGTAAAAGTATTGGCAAGCATCTGTCGGCATTGTTTCTTCTTTTTTGTGTCCGCAGTTGGGGCAAGTGATTGTTGATTGCAATTTTATTTCCATTTTATTTTTCCTTTTTGTCTCTTACTGAATATCCTGTTCCGTTAATTGCTGTTTCGATTTCGGCTATGTTAGTTTTTGAGTTGTCAAATTCAACGATTGCGTTTCCATTCTCGTATGAAGCAGTTGATTTGATTATTCCTGAAAGTTTGTTCACTTCGTGGTTTACGTGTTCTTCGCATCCTGCACAAGTCATTCCGCTGATAGTAAACTCAACGGTCTGTAAATTTGATTTGTCAACTACTATTACTTGTTTTTCTGTCTTAGGGTAGAAAATATGTGCATAGTAAGGAAAGGCAAGCATTACAATTGCGAATGCTGTAACAATTCCTAAAAACTTTTTACTCTGAATGAATTTTGGCTTTTCATCAGTTTCACAATCACAGTCTATTTCCTTTTTCGGTTTTAGTTTTTGATACCAAGCAAAACCAAGAACCAAAATTGTCAAACCAATTAAATACGGTCGGAAAGGTTCAAGCCACGAAAAAGAGGCAGCAAGTCCGCTTGTTCCTGCAATTAGTGCCAAAACTGGTGTAATACAGCATAGAGAAGCAGCGAATGCCGTTAAAATTCCTGCTCCGATTAGTTTATTGTCCTTTTTCATATTGTCTCCAAAATTTTGTTTTCGTCAAGTATTATGAAAAACGGTTCAAGCAAGTTTTTGTATTCGTTTGTCAGCGAATAGAAAATGGTCTGTGCTTGCCTTTCTGTTTCAATGAGTTTTCGGTCTTTGAGTTTTCGCAGGTGTTGAGAAACTGCCGAAATGGTCATTCCAAGAACATCACTCAGGTCGCAAACGCAAAGTTGTTTCTCTTCATAAAGCAGGAACAGGATTTTCAGTCTGACGTTGTTACCCGCCAATTCAAGTCCGTTCGATAAGTAGTCAAACGAGCCGTTGAGTTCTGCAACTCGGTCTTTACAACGGTTGATTTGTTTAATGTCCGCTTGTTGTCTTATGCAAGAATTGTTTTCCATAAACACAAAGATGGTCAACTTGTTTATTTAAGCAAATGCTAAAATACAATATTTTAAAAATAACCCGATTTGTTTCTCGGGTCGTTTTATTGCCTGACCGCTAACG
>NZ_AMSG01000060.1 GCF_000300875.1 Galbibacter marinus
TAATCAACCTATATAAGAAGTATTCCGTATTCCTCACACCTCTAAATTGTGACCTAAAAGCCTTTATTTTGGCATTAAAGGATTCTGCTGAAGCATTTGTGCTTCTGTTTAAAAAATAATTGAGCACAGAACGGTAATTTAAAGTAATACTATTGGCTACTGTTTGAAAGCTCTTAAATCCTGATTCCTCTACATCTTTGTACCAGTGAGCTAGTTTGGTATAAGCTACTTTTATATCCATAGCTTGGTTAAATATAGTTCTCAGGCCTTGAACAAGACCATAAGCCTTCTTTAGATCTGGGTATTCATTAAATAATATCTGTCCTCTTTCTTTCTGAGTAGAAGTCCATTTATCTGGGGATTTATACAGTAGATATCTACTCCTGGCCAGGAGTTGTTTTGAGCTATCACCATTAGAAAAGGTTACAGGTTTAAATTCTTTGTCAGCTGCTCTAGCTAGCTTTATCTGTTCATTTTCATGATCCAAAGCTTCCCACCGGTATTTGATACGAAGATCTTGTAGCGCCTCTATTGCCAGCTTCTGTACATGGAACCGATCTGTTACTTGGATAGCTTGGGGGAAGCATTTACTAGAGATCGTTTTCATAGAGTTTGCCATGTCTAAGGTGATCTCTTTGACCTTAGATCGCTTCTTAGCAGGGATCTTCAGGAGCTGTTCTATAATAGGCTCTACTTTAGTTCCGTGGAATATCCCGACTAAAGCACCTTTCTTTCCTTTAGCCCGCTTATTGGTAATGATGGTGTAGAGTTCTCCCTTAGATAGCGCTGTCTCATCAATGGATAAATAGGAACCTATGTTTTCAGGATAAATAAGCCACTGTTTAGCATGGCTCTTACATTCCCATTGTTTAAAGTCACTTAAGTGATCTTTATAATGCCTTTGAAGTCTTTTCCCAGACATACCATACAGATGTCCAAGCTGTTGGCTACTCAATGCAGTATTATCAGTGGATTTCTTTTAAAAAAGCAGCAAACTCTTTTGATACTCGAGTTCCCTGTGCTATAAATTCATCCCATTCACGACTTACTTTAATCCACTTTTCATCCTGTAGAACGTCCCAACGCCTTCGTTTAAGACTTAATGAAAGTAGATTGTCTCGAACGGGATAATCCTCGATTATACGAGGCTCCATAAAGCCACTAGCTTTGTATTTGCAATCCTTGTATTTAGATGGTATTTGTTTTTTCTCCGCTAAATATATCGTTAGACGGTTCTCGTATAAAACGTGTTTTATTGCTTTCTTATCGAATCCAACAACATCAAAATAATCTAATATTCCGGCTGGCAACAGTAAACTTAATAAGGATAACTCAGTGTCTTTATTCATCTAGATAATTTAAAGCACAAAGAAAGTTAATTTTCAATTTAGACCCAACTTTTGAGATTGATCC
>NZ_AMSG01000061.1 GCF_000300875.1 Galbibacter marinus
GACACTATCCCAGGAAGTGTGTAAGTTTTAAATTGGAGGGTATGACTTTCGTTTAAAGTCTTACCCTGTCTTCAAATATAGTTAAAAATTGATTCAATATAATCCCCCAGTTTCTAATAGGCATTGTCCACTTTTTGGTAGCTTCTCTTAGAGCTAAGAAGGTAGCCTTCATAACAGCCTCATCTGTAGGGAATGATAGTTTGTTTTTGGTGTACTTTCTTATTTTTCCATTTAAATTTTCAATGAGATTTGTGGTGTAAATAATTTTTCTAATCTCAACAGGGAACTCATAGAACACTGTAAGCTCATCCCAGTTGTTTCTCCAGCTTTTTATAGCATAAGAATACTTGTGGTCCCATTTTTTAGCAAAGTCCTCTAAAGCGGCCTCTGCAGCACCTTTGGTGGGGGCTTCATAGATATTTTTCATATCATTGGTAAACTCCTTCTTATCCTTCCATACCACGTATTTAGTGGCATTACGGATTTGGTGTACTACACAAATTTGTGTTTTAGACTCTGGGAAAACATTTTTGATGGTATTGGTAAAACCGTTGAGATTATCGGTTGCAGTAATCAATAAATCTTGAACACCTCTGGCCTTGATATCTGTCAGCACACTCATCCAAAAAGCAGCTGATTCACTCTTTCCTAACCAAAGCCCTAAGACCTCTTTTTTTCCATCCCTTCTAAGACCTACAGCAATGTACATGGTCTTATTAATCACCTTTGAGTTTTCTCGGACTTTAAAGACAATCCCATCCATCCAAGTAATTAAATACACAGGTTCTAAGGGTCTGTTCTGCCAAGCAACAATATCATTGGTTACTTTGTCTGTAATGCGTGATATGGTAGATGTAGAGACATCAAATCCATAAACCTCTCGAACCTGTTCTTCGATATCTGAGTTGCTCATTCCTTTGGCGTAGAGGCTTATAATAACATTTTCCAACCCATCTACCATATTAGATCTTTTAGGAACCAGCATAGGGTTAAAACTAGCCTCTCGATCACGAGGCACCTTAATGTTGGTCTCTCCAAGAGCCGTCTTTATCTTTTTAGAATTGTACCCATTACGGGCATTACTATTAGGTGATTGCTGATGCTTGTCGTAATCAAGATGAGCATCAAGTTCTCCTTCTAGCATCTTCTCAATGCCTCGTTTTTGGATGTTTTTTAAAAATGAGGTCAGTTCGTCCCCAGACTTAAATTGCTTTAAAAACTCATCAGTAATAAGATCTTCTTTCTTCATAAGTGTGTAAAATTAAAAATTGCTTCAAAAAATATGGAGGGTTAACCCTCCATATTTTAAACTTTACACACTTTATGGGATACTCCCT
>NZ_AMSG01000062.1 GCF_000300875.1 Galbibacter marinus
GTATAAATTTTCGTATATTTAAGTATGTAAATATCAAATACTTATGCGAATAAATCAGCTATTAAACCTCCCCAAAATTAAAATATACAAATCACACTATAGGGATTCAAAACTTACTTTATACGGACTCATTCCTTTAAAAGGGGCACGTTGTCCTCATTGTAAGGTTTACAGCAAACAAATTCATGATCGCTATGAGCGTCATTTAAATGATCTGAGCGTATTGGAACATCCTGTGCACTTGATTTTAAGAACCCGAAAATTCAAATGCAAGAACAACGGGTGTCCTCGAAAAGTTTTCTCAGAACAAACTCCTGAGATTTCACGTTATGCCCGGAGAACCAACCGATTGGATAAAATTATTGACACCATAGCCTTGGAGACCAATGCTCATCAAGGAAAGATCATAACTAAATTAGTATCAGTTCCCTTAAGTCGTTCAACCATGTTGCGTAAAGCCCATTATAGCTACTTACCTACAGTATATACGCCAAGAGTATTAGGGGTTGATGATTGGGCTTTTCGCAAAGGGGTAAATTATGGCACCGTACTGGTTGATATGGAAACATCCCGCGTAATTGATCTGTTACCTTCCCGTGAAGGCAGTCAATTAAAAAAATGGTTAGCAAAACATCCAGGGATTGAAATTGTGACCAGAGATCGAGCCAGCTCGTATGCCTCAGCAGTAAAGGAAATACATCCGGAAGCACATCAGGTGGCGGATCGGTTCCATTTACTGATGAACCTCTCCGATGCACTGACCCTATATTTTAAAAGCGTTTCCGGTAAGATCAAAACCATTCTTAATGCGCATAAAGAGAAACTATTGGATTATAAGCGCCAACAAACAGATTTGCCGAAGACACAGATTATAGTATCACAAAATAAGTCACTCACCACAGATCCAAGACAAGCTGTTTTTCAAAAAGTAAAAGAATTACAACAGCATAAATATCCTGCCCGTAAAATTGCCAGGGAGCTTGGAATCAGTCGAAATACGGTATGGACTTATTCTAAATTAGAACACCTTCCCCCAAGAATTCACCGTAACGCTACAAATATTGATCTCTTTACCGGATTTATTGTAAATGAGCTGCAGCAAAAGGGATATCTTATTAAAGAGATTATTCAAAAAATAAAAAGCCTTGGTTATGACGGGAGCCAAACTCAAGCGTACCATCACATCAATAAAATAAAGCAGGAAAAGGGTATTAAGACGCCGGATTTGCGCGCCGTTTACAATGAACCTCTCGCTTATATAAAACCGATCAGTGCTACCAAAATGTCCATGCTTAT
>NZ_AMSG01000063.1 GCF_000300875.1 Galbibacter marinus
CTCGGGTCGTTTTATTGCCTGACCGCTAACGGTCAAGTATAAGCGTAGTGCGGGATTTCGGAGCAATTCACTGTCCGCCCACCACAAAGTTTCTTAGGAGCAAAAATGCTCAAATTTAGCAGTTCAGCCCGCATTACGCTTATACAATGTTGGCGGTAGTTTTTTTTATTCAATTCTCCTTAATACCCCCTTTAATTTTGCTTCAACTCCAAGATTATCAAAAAGTTTTTCAGTCAATGTTAATGTCTTCTTGAAAGCTGTTTTAATATCTGTCGGATCTAATTCTGATGTTGTCTCCTGAAATAACGAATACCAATCTGGGTCTATGTCTTTTTCCAAGCTTTTTGTTGGACTTTCCCAATGTTTGGTTTGGTATGTTTCAATTCTTATTAACCAAAGTAAATATTTTTGAACATTTGATAAGCTTTGGTAAGCGTGAGCAAATTCCTGTCGTTTAATTAAGTTGCTTGTTGTAAGTAAAACATTCAACAATGATTGGCTCAACCACAGGATATTTTCATTTGTTGTTCGATCAGGTACTTTAGTTTTTATTTCTTTGAGCGTGTTAGTCAATAAATCTTCTTTATCTACTAAAATCATCTTGTCAAAGTCGCTAAACTCTACCAAACCGTCCCACGATTTGATAACTTCCATTTGGTCGTTTGTCAAAAAATGAAACTCCCCCCTTATCATATTTTCAAAAATGGCAACTTCACTTCCATACTCGTTGGTAAAATATAATGCCAAAGGATGAATTTGGCTTACCCAATTTTCAGCGGAAAAATTTTCTTTATCCTTCAAGAAGATGTAGAATTCAATATCTGAATATTTGTCCCCTTCATTTTTGGTAAATGACCCGTACATAAATACGGCAGAAATATTTTTATCATTTTGAGCTATTGACTTTGTTTTGTCAATCATTTGTAACTGTGTCATTTTCTAATTTTTTAATATTAACAATCGCCCTTTCTACTTTGCGTATTAAAGGATATTTCAATTCTTATTCTATCTTACAGTTACTTATAGCTTCATTTTCTTGAATGTTTTTCGTTGTTAATTGTTTCTTCAAATTACCGCCAACGGTTTGGGTATTGCCGAAGGTGGGGAAA
>NZ_AMSG01000064.1 GCF_000300875.1 Galbibacter marinus
GTTAAACGATACTTTTAACCACTTCTTTTTTGGCTTCTTTTTTGGTTCCATCAAAACCTTCTACTCCACCTACGGTGGTGTATTTCATGATGTATTTCTTATTAGGGAAAATTCGCTGATAGGCGCTCTGACACATCACAGCAGCCTCGTGGAATCCTGAAAGGATTAATTTTAATTTTCCAGGATAAGTATTTACATCCCCAATGGCGTAAACCCCTGGTATATTGGTTTGATAATCATAAGAATTATCAACTTTAATAGCATTTTTTTCAATCTCTAAACCCCAATCTCCAATAGGTCCAAGTTTTGGTGAGAGTCCAAAAAGTGGAATAAAGTGGTCGACCTCAATATGAGACTCTCCATTTTTAAGATGTTTTACCGTCAGGGCTTCAAGTCCTTGATCACCATGTAATTTGGTAACCTCAGCCTCTGTGATAAGTTCAATCTTTCCTTTTTTGGATAATTCTGCTACTTTTTCTACAGAATCAAGCGCTCCTCTAAATTCATTTCTTCTATGTACCAAATAAACCTCTGAGGCAACATCTGCAAGAAAAATTGACCAATCTAAGGCCGAATCTCCTCCACCGGCAATCAGTACTTTTTTACCCCTGAAGACCTCTGGATCTTTTATCATATAAGAAATCCCCTTGTCTTCATATTTGTCGATGTTTTCCAATTGTGGTTTTCTAGGCTCAAAACTACCAAGACCACCTGCGATAACAACTACAGGGGCATGATGCTTGGTTCCTTTATTGGTGGTCACTATAAAAGTTCCATCTTCCAATTTATCTAAAGTCTCTGCACGTTCTCCTAGAGTATATCCCGCATTAAAAGACTTAATCTGTTCCAGTAGGTTCTTCACCAAATCTCCAGCGAGGATTTCTGGGTATGCAGGAATATCATAAATTGGTTTTTTAGGATAAATCTCCGAGCACTGCCCACCAGGTTGTGGTAAAGCATCAATTAAATGACACTTTAGTTTCAACAATCCTGCCTCAAAAACTGTGAAGAGTCCCGTAGGTCCAGCTCCGATAATTAATATGTCTGTTTTAATCATA
>NZ_AMSG01000065.1 GCF_000300875.1 Galbibacter marinus
TCCACAGCAAGAAGAAATCTCCTATACCCGAGACAAGAAGAAACACCCAGGCCGCCATGCCCTTCCCGAGAATCTTCCCGTAAGAGAAGAGATTATCGAACCAATAGAGGACACCACTGGAATGGATAAAATTGGTGAAGAGGTTACAGAGACCTTGGAATATACGCCTGCTTCTCTTGTCAAACGACGAGTGATACGTCCTAAATATATAAAGAAAGGAACTTCACAAATAATTGTTGGGGAGTTACCTGAGCGTCCTTTAGATAGAAGTATTGCAGAAGCTAGTCTATTGGCCTATATCATAATGAGGAAATATGTAGAACACATGCCATTCTATCGTCAAATTCAAGGATTTGGTCGCGATTTTGGCTGGAATCCTGCCCCTAGCACCCTTAGTGATTGGATGAGTGGATGTGCAATACTACTGGAGCCACTTTACAATGTGCTCAAACAAAAAATCTTGGAGTCTGGTTACATCCAAGTGGATGAGTCTCCGATTAAGGTGCTGGATAAAGATAAAAAAGGAAGTACACATCAAGGTTACCAGTGGGTTTATCATGATCCAGTGCATAAGCTTGTGCTCTTTAATTACAATAAGGGAAGAGGTCAGAATGGCCCAAAACGACTATTGTCCGAATACCAAGGTATCTTGCAATGTGATGGCTATTCTGTGTACGACAACATTGGGACCCAACCCGGAATTGTATTAGCCGGATGTCTTGTCCATGCTAGAAGAAAATTTTTTGATGCTAAGGATAGTGACCCTGCCAGAGCCGAACAAGCCTTGGAGTGGTTCAAGGAGATTTATACCATTGAACGAGACATTAAGGGAAGTACTCAAGACTTTGATCTGAGAAGGCAACAAAGGAATCAGCAGATTATGCCTATTCTACAAAAAATAAGAAACTGGATTGAAGAAAACTCGCTTCAAGTATTACCAAAGAGCGCTATAGGAAAAGCAATGACCTATTTTGTTAGGCAGTACCCCAAGCTTGAAAACGTATTAATAGACGGG
>NZ_AMSG01000066.1 GCF_000300875.1 Galbibacter marinus
TTACAGGAACTGAAAACACCCTTTACCAACAGTTTTGCCCAATGTACGATGGCGGTAGTGCTTGGCTGAGTTTGAGCAAAGACATTAAGAATCCCTATTACGGAAGTCAAATGTTGAATTGCGGGAAGGTACAAAAAGAGATTAACTAATGAGGATTGTAAAAATAATAGCAATAATACTATTGGTGGCGTTTGTGGGAATTCAATTTATTCCCACAACACGAAATCAAAGTGATACGGTACCCGTAACTGATTTTATGTTGGTTAACAATGTTCCGGAGAACATTCAAAATAAGTTACAAGTTTCCTGCTATGATTGCCACAGTAATAATACGCAATACCCTTGGTACAATAAAATTCAACCCGTTGCTTGGTTTTTGGAAGAACATATCAAAGAAGGAAAGGCCGAGCTTAACTTCAGTAAATGGGATTCCTTGTCTAACCGACGAAAAGCCAGTAAACTAAGGTCTATTGTCAAACAGATTGAAGCTGGCGAAATGCCTTTGGATTCTTACACTTTGATACATAAAGAGGCAGCCTTTTCAGAAGAGGAAGCGAAAGAGGTAATTAATTTTATGACACAATTAAAAGACAATTTATAAACTATAATTAAATATAATAAAAATGAAAAATTTAAAAATGAGTATAGCAGCAGTGCTATTGTTAGCAGTTTCTTTTACCAACGCAGAGGAAAAGAAAAAAATGAACCACGATCACGAAGATATGAAAATGGATCATAGCAAAATGACAACTATGAAAAATGATGCAAAAACAGAAACAATTTTAAGTGATTACTTTAATTTAAAAAATGCTTTGGTTGCAGATGACACCAAAAAAGCAGCCCAAGCTGGATCTAAATTGGTAGTTTCTCTTAAAGCTTTTGATACGGACAGTTATTCAAAAGAAAATCAAGAAGAATTAAAAGAAATTATAGAAGATGCCGTAG
>NZ_AMSG01000067.1 GCF_000300875.1 Galbibacter marinus
TAGATATTTTGTGTAAGTAATCTTTTCTGATGTTTGTGATTTGTTCGTATACTAATGTAAGTTTTCTTTTTTGTTTATTTCGGGACTGACTTCCTTTTTGTTTTTTGGAAAGTTGTCGTTGTTCGTATTTGAGTTTTTTTAATTTGGTTTTCAGGGGTTTGATATTCTCATAACTACTACCATCTGAAAGTGTGGCAAGTTCTTTGATACCAGTATCAACACCAACATACTTATTGGTTTTACCAAAAGGTTTATGTTCCACTTCACAAGTGATAGAAACATAATATTTACCAGTGGTAGATTTTGATATAGTTGCAAACAAAAGCTTACCTTCCATTTGTCTATGAAGAATCAATTTAATTCCTTCTTTGAATTTAGGAATTACTAATTTACCATCTTCAACACTTACATTTTGTGGTACTTTAAAACTTTGTCTATCAAACTTTGATTTAAAACGTGGAAACTTATTCTGCTTATTGAAGAAATTCTTATAGGCAATATCTAAGTTTCTAATAGATGCTTGTAATGATTGGCTGTTCACTTCTTTCAACCAAACAAATTCATCATCCTTCTTTAATTCAGTTAAAGTTATCGCATTGTCATAATAGTTAAGTGAAGTTTTTTCATTTAGATATCTCTCTATACGTTCATTTAAAAACCTATTGAACACAAATCTACAGTGCCCAAAATGTTTGCTCAACAAAGATTCTTGTTCCTTGGAGGGGTAAATTCTAAAGAGATATGATTTGTGTTTTAACTTCATTCTATT
>NZ_AMSG01000068.1 GCF_000300875.1 Galbibacter marinus
GTTAGCTGACATACTTTGACAAAAGCGTTTGCAAAAACAAAATACAGAAAACGTGAAAGAAATAAACATCAAACTTGAAAAATTTACCGAAAACGACTTTGCTCTTTATTTTGAGTTAGTGAATAATGAAAAAGTAATGGAAATGATTACGGAAAGAGCTATTGAAAAAGATGAAGCAAAAACTAATTTTAATAAACTAATTCAAAACAATAAGCTAAAAGAAAACTTTGGAAACTTTAAAATCATTGAAACCAAAAACAATGAATTTGTTGGTTTGGCAAAACTAGAAATTAAGAATAGTGTAGACAACGAAGCTGAACTTGGATATATGGTTTTGCCAAAATATTGGGGAAAAGGAATTGCTGGAAAAGTTGGAAAACAATTAATAGAATCTGTACAAAAAGAAAATCAAATAGAACGACTTTTTGCTATAATCGATCCTAAAAACCTACCATCAAGAAAAATTTTGATAAATAATGGTTTCGAATCAAAGGAGTTTAAGGATTTTGACGGGTTACCAGGAGAAATTTTGGAACTTAAACTGAAATAGATAAATAATACAAACAACAGTACGTCAGCTAACACAGTATTGCCAAAAGCGGGGCTAAAGTGCTAAATTCAAAGTTGGTAATTCTATCACCGCCAAAAACGAATTTTATTCGTTTTTTTAGTAAATTTATCTCATATAAATTCGTTTTGGCTCGCCTTGGTGCAAAATCGAACTTTCAGCTTCGATTTCCCCACCTTCGGCAATACCCAAACCGTT
>NZ_AMSG01000069.1 GCF_000300875.1 Galbibacter marinus
TCCACAGCAAGAAGAAATCTCCTATACCCGAAACAAGAAGAAACACCCAGGCCGTCATGCTCTTCCCGAGAATCTTCCCGTAAGAGAAGAGATTATCGAACCAGCACAGAACACCACTGGAATGGATAAAATTGGGGAAGAGGTTACAGAGACTTTGGAATATACACCTGCTTCTCTTGTCAAAAGACGAGTGATCCGTCCCAAATATAAAAAGAAAGGAACTTCGCAAATAATTATTGGGGAGTTACCTGAGCGCCCTTTAGATAAAAGTATTGAAGAAGCTAGCCTACTGGCCTACATCATAATGAGGAAGTATGTAGAACACATGCCATTCTACCGTCAAATTCAAGGATTTGGTCGCGATTTTGGCTGGAATCCTGCCGCCAGCACCCTTAGTGATTGGATGCGTGAATGCGCTATCCTATTGGAGCCACTTTACAATGTGCTCAAACGGAAAATTCTGGAATCTGGTTACATCCAAGTGGATGAGTCTCCGATTAAGGTGCTGGACAAAGACAAAAAAGGAAGTGCACATCAAGGTTAGCAGTGGGTTTATCACGACCCGGTGCATAAACTTGTGCTCTTTAATTACAATAAGGGAAGAGGTCAGAATGGTCCAAAACGACTATTGTCTGATTATCAAGGTATTTTGCAATGTGATGGCTATTCCGTGTACGACAACATTGGCGCTCAGCCTGGAATTGTATTAGCCGGATGTCTTGTCCATG
>NZ_AMSG01000070.1 GCF_000300875.1 Galbibacter marinus
GTACCTATAAATTAGACGTTCAAATTGGTGAACAAGCTGGTACTCTTTTCGCTAACGAAAATGGTGAGTGGATCACTGAATAAACATTAGCGTTTTAGGTTGTATACAAGTAAAGAGGGTTCATAATGAGCCCTCTTTCTTTTTTCTCCTATCCCCCATTCTGCCAATTCCTCCTATCTACCTATAAGTTTAAACACCTCGTTTGAACTTCACTATATAAGGGCAACATCCCCCGTGTCATCTCTTCCATTTTTTCCAATGTTCTCAAACCTTCATCACTAAAATACAGATTCATTGTATTGTACACTTTTTTAAAACTGACACTTAATTTCAAATCAACAAAATCCATTTTAAGTCAAAAGTGAATTTTATAGATAGCATAACTGACCAAAGCTGTATAATCTTTTAAGACCACTCTGATAGTTTTTGGGAAAGAATGACACAATGGATTACACAGTTTACACACTTAGAACACATAATGGAATTTTGGCACAAACACATAACCACTTTATTTACAGTGCTTTGAATCCAAATCACTCCTGTTGGCATAAAAATCGCAATTAACTAAGCAGAATATATAGAAATATAAGTTTAATCATAAAATTAAGAAATCATGAAAAAAGTAGTTTTAGTAGCAGCTTTAGCATTAGGTGGATTGACAGCATTTGCAGCTGCTCCAGTAACAGTAAACAACGATCTTGTAATCACTATGC
>NZ_AMSG01000071.1 GCF_000300875.1 Galbibacter marinus
ATAGGTACTGTGTTAAAAAACAAGTTTTTTGATAAAATTTTTAGGAAGCAATTTGGTTTATCAATTTGTTATTCTGTGCAGCAAAGGTCTTGATCTTTGCTGCTTTTTTTCTTCATATCTAGCATCATAGAGCGTTTCATTCTTCCATAAGGTGAACATTAATATTAAAAGTTTTCTTTGAACTGCTATCAGGGCAACCAATGGTTTTACTTTATTAGGTTTGAGTCTCAGGTAAAACTTCCTTAAAGTCGGGTTACATCGCACACAGGTCATTGAGGGCATATGTAAAGCTGCCCTAATATGGCTATTTCCCTTTTTACTGATTCCTGACTTTCCGCTAAATGTACCCGATTCCCTTAAAACAACATCATAACCAGCATAGCTGGTTAACTGTTTAGCGTTAGCTATGGATTCAAACCCTAAGGTTTCTCCCACTATGGTAGCTGCTGATATAAAAGAAACTCCAGGGATACTCATTATAAAATCCAATTTCCTTTTTAACTCAGAACTTTCATTGATTAATTCCCGCATCTCTTCCTCTATCTCCATT
>NZ_AMSG01000072.1 GCF_000300875.1 Galbibacter marinus
AAACGTTACAATTTGCTTTAAAATCTTTGGATACAGCTTTTGTTAACTTCTTTAAGAACCGCTCTGAATTTCCACGATTTAAATCAAAAAGGCATAAGAATACTTTTACAGTACCTCAAACTGGCAGGATTGAAGATTCTAGTATTAGAATCCCAAAGTTCAAGAAAGGTATTAAAGTAAAGATCCATAAAGAGGTCAAAGGGAAGATTGGTAAAATGCCCATATCCCGTACACCTACCGGTAAATACTTTGTTTGTATTTTTACTGAAGAGGAAATTCAACAATTCCCAAAAAACAACAAAGCTGTTGGTGTTGATCTAGGGATTAAAGATTTTGTAATTACCTCTGATGGCAAGAAATTCAAAAACAATCGTTACACTAAAAAATATGCAAGTAAACTAAAAAAAGCACAACAGCACCTTTCTCGTAAGAAAAAAGGCAGCAATGGGTTTGAAAAACAAAAACGCAAAGTGGCTAAAATACACGAGAAAATTTCTAACAGTAGATTAGACACCTTACATAAGGTCAG
>NZ_AMSG01000073.1 GCF_000300875.1 Galbibacter marinus
ATCAGAAAAGATTACTTACACAAAATATCTACTGAAATCATCAAAAACCACGATGTAATATCAGTCGAAGATTTAGCTGTAAAGAATATCATGAAAAATCATAGTTTAGCACAAGCAATGAGTGATGTTTGGTTGGGTGCATTTTACACAATGCTTGAATATAAAGCTAATTGGAATGATAGACAATTTGTTAAGATTGAAAGATTCTTTCCATCAAGCAAAACGTGTTCAAGTTGTGGATGGATAAAACAAGATTTAACACTTTCTATCAGAGAGTGGACTTGTGAATCTTGTGGTGAAGCCCACAATAGGGATATAAATGCAGCAAAGAATATATTAAAGCAAGGTATAAACATATTGTCTGGTTGTGGGATGCAGTCGGACTCTAAACAAAAACGGGATGAGGCGTTGCCATTAGGCGAGTCTGCGACCCCCGAAGCCCAATCCAT
>NZ_AMSG01000074.1 GCF_000300875.1 Galbibacter marinus
CACAAAAGCGGCTATGTTTTACATAAATCACATATATTTGGATAAGTGAAACCAGTAAACAAGACATATCGATTTAGGTTGTTGCCTAACAAAGAGCAGGAAATACTTCTTTCAAAGCACTTTGGCTGCACCCGTTTTGTTTACAACTTCTTTTTGAACGAAAGGAAAGCGCAGTACCAAGGGGACAAAAAAACGGATAATTACTATACACAGGCATCTACGTTGACCAAGCTAAAAAAGCAGGAATCAACTCAATGGCTCAAAGAAGTAAACAGCCAAACGCTGTAATTTTCATTAAGGTCTTTGGATACTGCTTAGGTTAACTTCTTTCGTGGCAATGCCAAGTTTC
>NZ_AMSG01000075.1 GCF_000300875.1 Galbibacter marinus
TTCGATTTGCGCCAGTGGTTTCGGTTTGAATTGCGCCATTTTTGCTAATTCGGACATCATTTCGGTTCGTTTTGCGCCACTTTGAAAGATCAAGTAATAATTACCTTGTCGCTAAAGAAAAGCGATATGGCAAACACACTTGATTCTATGGACTTAAAACAAATTATTTCACTACATCTAGATGGCTTTAGCAATCGTAAGATCAGCCTTACACTAGGAATAGCACGCAATACTGTAAACAATTACATGCGAGTTTTTAAGGCTAGCTCTCATACCCTTAGAGAATTATTAGCGTGTGACACAGAAGTGTTGGAGACACTTTTTACTTCTCATACCAC
>NZ_AMSG01000076.1 GCF_000300875.1 Galbibacter marinus
GGTTCGAATCCTGCCACCCCGACGAACCTAGAAATAGGTCACAACAAAACACTGTTAATCGTTTGATTTTCAGTGTTTTTTGTTTTTTATGCATTTGTTTGATTTCATTTAAAGCCAAATAAAAGGTGTGCAATTCGGTGTACAGTGATTAATCCGGAATGTACTAACTTGAAAGGACTTTAGAGTACGATTTGACTTTCGTCTTTACAATTTATTGTTTAACCAAAGTCATGGAAAATGAAATCAAAACCACCTAAAAAGTGGATCAATCTCAAAAGTTGGGTTTTTACTGTTTTTAAGAATATAATTTAATCAACCTATAT
>NZ_AMSG01000077.1 GCF_000300875.1 Galbibacter marinus
TCGGGTATAGGAGATTTCTTCTTGCTGTGGAAGCTCAGTAGGAGCCTCTACAGGGGCGAAGAGCTCCAGTTGTGCGTGATTACTAGTCTGAGTGACGAACCTTTCTGATTTGAAACCCTGAATAAGCTTCAAAAGCTGCTGCATTTGATGCTCCAAGGATGCAACCTTGGTTTTTAGCTCCTGATTCTCTTTTTGAGAAAGTTCAAGAGCACGTAAATGCGCAGCGTTTTGGGCTTGTAATTCTTGGT
>NZ_AMSG01000078.1 GCF_000300875.1 Galbibacter marinus
TTGGTTCTTCGTCAAATTTGGGGATTACCCGGTTTGAGATAGGATGACTTTCTTTCTCAATAGCTCAAAACTAGCTCTACCATACATTTGGCGTTTAATGTTTTTGATACGGTTCACATGGCCTTCTACCGGGCCATTGTTCCAAGACCATTTAATGGCATTGGTAACGGCCGCAAGGTCATTTTTTAAACCTCTGGCTAAGGATTTGAGTCCTGAAAGCTTATATCGGGACTTTTGAACAAA
>NZ_AMSG01000079.1 GCF_000300875.1 Galbibacter marinus
CCCGTCTATTAATACGTTTTCAAGCTTGGGGCACTGTAGCACAAAATACGTCATTGCTTTTCCTATAGCACTCTTTGGTAATACTTGAAGGGAGTTTTCTTCAATCCAGTTTCTTATCCTTTGTAGAATAGGCTTTATCCGCTGATCCCTTGAGTGTTTTCCTTGATTTCTCGTTCGATGGTATACATCTCCTTGAACCACTCCAAGGCTTGTTCGG
>NZ_AMSG01000080.1 GCF_000300875.1 Galbibacter marinus
CAAGGGAGAAGCGGATCTGGTTTACAAAAAAGGAAAGTTTTTCCTTTGTCAAACCATTGAAGTTTGCCAGGAAGAAACTAAAGACGTGGATGATTTTATAGGTTGCGATTTTGGAATCACGGATATCGTTGTAACCTCTGATGGTGTTAAGCATTCTGCTGATGGGCTTAACACCTACCGCAAGCATCGGCAAAAGGTTCGGAGTTCTAT